>CP070631.1:3820369-3826189 GCA_020356045.1 Candidatus Latescibacterota bacterium | reverse complement strand
AGCAGACTCGGGGTAATGCCGATCGATCTGGGCGATTTCGCATTTTGCATTCGAGGCTCTTTTTTTTCAGAAGATATTGCAAGCTCGCCGGTTGGAGGTCTCGAGCGCCGTTTTGAGCGGAGTGTTGGTCCCGGTTTGTGTGGTCATTCCAACTCGAGAGGACACCAGACGGTCTGAGGTGCAGTCGCGCGGAGTCCTGTGGTGCCTAAGTTGGCACATACCGTCGAGTTAATCGACGCAGGTCGCCGGTGACCAGACCGCGGATTTGCGACGGGGTGATCGGTGCCGGGTGTGTGGTTTGGGAGGCCGCCGCGAGTGCGTTGGTGGCATAACTCTTGCGGAAAAACGGCGAGCCAAAATGCGTTTCGCCACATATCACCGCTGAAACACCCATCCGAGTCTGCTATTGGACACGGATTCGGAGGAACGACATTTGAGCGACAGAATTGCCAGAAAGCTCCTGGAATCCAGCCTCATCAGTCAGGAGCAAATGAGTCGGGCCCTCGACGTCCAACGGTCGGAGGGGGGTTCGCTCGGCTACAATCTTGTCAAAACCGGTGCAATCTCGGAGATGGCCTTTGCCGAGTTCATGGGTCAGGTCTTCAATGTACCCGCGGTCAGCCTCGACGATAACGAACCCGATGAAGATGCCGTTTCATTGATTCCCTCGGAAGTTGCCACAAAATTTCAGGTCGTTCCAATCAGAAGGGAAGGCCGAGTCCTCACCGTGGCGATGTCCAACCCGGATAATATTTTTGCCATCGATGACATCAAATTCATCACCGGCCTAGAAGTCGTTCCCTGCGTGGCCGCAGAATCCTCGATCAAGAGTGCCATCGACCGGCTGTACGATTCGGCCGATTCGCTTGCCAGCATCATGAAGGACATGGAGGAGGACTTCGAGATCGTCGACGAAGTCGAGGACGACATCTCGCTCGAGGAAGTCCAGTCGACCGATGCACCGGTAGTAAAACTCGTCAACAGCCTCATTTCTGACGCGGTGGCCAAGAAAGCCAGTGATATCCACATCGAACCGTATGAAAAACACCTTCGAGTCCGATTCCGTATTGACGGCATGCTTCACGAGATGATGTCACCGCCGTTCAAGATGAAGGGCGCGACCATATCGAGACTAAAAATCATGGCCGAGCTCGATATCGCTGAGAAACGAGTCCCGCAGGACGGGCGTATCAAGATTCGAATCGGCGGAAGGTCGATCGACCTTCGCGTCAGCACCCTGCCAACGATCTTTGGCGAAAAGCTCGTTATGCGTATTCTGGACCGGAGCAACCTCCAGATCGATCTGTCAAAGCTCGGTTTTGAGGAAGCCGCCCTGGCCCGGTTCCTGCGGGCGATCGACAGCCCGTACGGAATGGTTCTCGTCACCGGGCCGACCGGTTCCGGTAAGAGCACGACGCTCTATAGCGCGCTCAACCGGATCAATAAGCCGCACTGCAACATCATGACCGCCGAGGACCCGGTAGAGTACAACATCGACGGCATCAACCAGGTCAACGTCCGCGACGAGATCGGTCTTACATTCGCGTCGTCGTTGCGGGCGTTTTTGCGTCAGGACCCCAACATCGTTATGGTCGGTGAGATTCGCGATTTGGAGACGGCGTCGATCGCGACCAAGGCCGCGCTGACTGGCCACCTCGTTTTGAGCACGCTGCACACCAACGACGCGGCCAGCTCGATCAACCGCCTTGTGGATATGGGCATCGAGCCGTTCCTCGTGGCCAGCTCGGTGATCATGATCATCGCCCAGCGTTTGGTCAGAAAGCTCTGCGACAAGTGCAAACAACCGGTTGACCTTCACGCAGAAACACTCCGCGAGCTCGGCATCGAAGAATCTCCCGAAGAACTCACATTGTTCGAGTCGAGAGGGTGTGTCGAATGCAACGACACCGGATACTCGGGGCGGTTGGGTCTCTATGAAGTCATGCCAATTTCGAGCACGGTTCGGGAGATGATCGTCGAGAGACGCGCATCGGCGGACATTAAACAGAAAGCAATTGAAGAAGGGATGCTCACGCTGAGAGCGGATGGGCTGGAGAAATTCAAGCGAGGAACGACATCGCTCGAGGAAATTCTCCGGGAGACCAGTCAGTTTTAAAAAGGCGGATAGCGATGATAAACCTCAGGGACCTGTTGCACGAGATGATCGAGAAAAAAGCCTCGGATCTCCACATTACAGCCGGATTATCGCCGCAGTTGAGAGTCGATGGGCAGATATTGCCAACCACGCACCCTCGGCTAGGTCCCGAGGATACGCTCCAAATTACCTACAGTGTGCTCAACGAAGAACAGCAGAAGCGTTTTGAAAAGGAAAAGGAACTGGACTTTTCATTTGGGGTCAAAGGGCTCAGCCGTTTTCGTGCGAACGTCTTTCTCCAACGCGGTGTGGTCAGCCTCGCTATCCGGCAGATTCCGTTTGAGATAATGGATATGAAAGATTTGGGGTTGCCCCCGGTGGTCGAAAAGTTGGCCGAAAAACAACAAGGGTTGATACTCGTTACCGGTCCGACGGGATGTGGAAAATCGACGACGTTGGCCAGCGTTATCGACAAGGTCAACCGCGAACGTACCAGTCATATCGTCACCATCGAAGATCCCATCGAGTTTATTCATCAGCACAAGAACTGTATCGTCAACCAACGTGAAGTCAAGGCCGACACAGAGAGTTTTGGTGCAGCTCTCAAACACGTTTTACGTCAGGATCCCGATGTGATTCTGATCGGCGAGATGCGTGATCTCGAAACGATGAAAGCGGCACTTACCATCGCGGAGACCGGTCATCTCACCCTCGCGACGCTCCACACAAACTCGACCTACGAATCGATCAACCGCATCGTGGATTCCTTTCCTGCGTCACAGCAGGGCCAGATCCGCGCGCAGTTGGCATTTGTTCTCGAGGGTGTGATCACTCAACAACTCATCCCACGGGCGAACGGCCGCGGGCGCGTTTTGGTTTGCGAGGTGATGGTGTGTACGCCGGCAATTCGAGCGACGATCAGAGATGACAAAGTTCATCAGATTTACGGGCTCATGCAGGCCGGACAGAAGTTCGGGATGCAGACGATGAACCAGGGATTGTTCAATGCGTCTATCAAAGGCGAGATTACACAGAACGAAGCAATCAGAAGAAGTACGGATCCGGAAGAGCTTGGAAACATGCTCGGCGAGAAGATACCGGCCCGCTGACGAGCGGATCGGCTCGGTTCTGCCCTAAGGGGGATTAGCCATGGCAACCACTTTTGTATGGAAGGGACGAAGCCCTACGGGTGAGATCTTGTCCGGCGAATACATTGCCGAAAACAAACAAGAGCTCATCAGCCACCTTCGAAAACGCAAGGTAATTGTCACTTCGCTCAAACAGAAGTCCAAAGACATCAACATCCCACTCCCGTTTGGTAACAAGGTGTCGGTGAAAGACCTCGGTGTGTTCACACGCCAGTTTGCCACCATGATCAACGCAGGGCTTCCAATGGTTCAGTGTCTCGAGATTCTGTCGGCACAGATGGAAAAACCCGTGTTCAAAAAGACAGTATCGACGGTGACCAACGATGTCGAGGGAGGATCGACATTGGCCGAGGCGCTGGCCAAGCACAAAGTGTTTAGCAACCTCTATGTCAACATGGTCGAAGCGGGAGAGGCCGGCGGTATCCTCGACCAGATTTTGAACAGACTTGCCGTTTATCTCGAAAAAGCCGAGGCGTTGTCGAGAAAGGTCAAAAGCGCCATGACCTACCCGACGGTGGTCGCGGTAGTGGCGCTTGGCGCGACGATCTTCATGTTGATGTTCATCATTCCCACCTTTGCCAAGATGTTTACGGATTTTGGCGGCGATCTGCCCCTCCCGACCAAGATCGTGCTCATGCTTAGCGCTTTCCTCAGAAACGCTTGGTACATGTTGCTTCTCGGTGCTGGTGCGGCGGTTTTTGTTTTCAAGCGGTTTTATGCAACCGAGGCGGGCAAACTCAAAATCGACGGTTTAATGCTCAAAGTGCCCGTGTTGGGGTCGGTCATCCGTAAGGCCTCGATTGCCAGATTCACCCGGACGCTAGGCACGTTGATCTCGAGTGGTGTGCCAATTCTCAACGGTCTGGATATTACCGCGCGGACGGCAGGGAACAAGGTTGTGGAGAAGGCGATCTTCGCCACGCGCGAGAGTATCAGTCAGGGCGACACTATCGCCGAACCGTTGAGAAAGAGCGGCGTGTTTCCACCCATGGTGACTCAGATGATCGGTGTCGGCGAACAGACCGGAGCGCTCGATGAGATGCTCGATAAGATAGCGAATTTCTATGACGACGAGGTGGATACGGCGGTGGAACAGCTCACGTCGATTATCGAGCCCGTGATGATCGTGATCATGGGTGTGATCGTAGGTGGGATGCTGATTTCGATGTATCTGCCGATGTTCAAGCTGATCAATGTGGTGTCGGGAGGATAATGCATGAGCGTCCTCGCTTCGGGGAACACCTTGATCAATTCCAGAGCAGTCCGAATCTTTCTTGGGTTGCGAACCATCATCGTGGCGCTGGTTGTCGGCGCCGGGATCATGATCCTGCAAATGACCCAGGATGGGATTTCGGTGGAGCCGTTGTACGTACTCCTCATCTTGGGATGTTGTGCCGGCGGTCTTTTCTATGTGGGGCTGCGGTTGGGTGTTCCGCCGGTGGCGTGCGTGTGGTCGATCATGGTGGCGGACGTGATCCTCGAGGCCGCGCTGGTACATTACAGCGGTGGGCTTTCCAGTCAGTTCTCGTTGATCTTTTGTCTGACGATCATTGCCGCCGCTTACCTGTTACAGGTGCATGGGGGCCTCGGCATCGCGCTGATGGCCTCTTTTGTTTACGCCTGCTATGGCGTTCTCCAGGCCAAGTGGATGATCACACCGCCGGTGCATCCGGAGATCGATTTCCAGAATGCGTCGGCAGGATTTCTCCATGCCTACATGCATGTGTCGCTGTTCTTTGTGGTAGGTGCCGTGGGTGGCTATCTGGCCCAACGTATGGGTCAGCGCGGGCGTCAGCTCCAAAATGCGAAAACCGAGATCGAACGCTTGAGGGTCGATACGAACCAGATCCTAGACAATATGAGCAGCGGAATACTCGTCATCGATTCCAAAGGCAAAATCCTAACGGTCAATCCAACTGCAGAGCAGATTCTCGGGGTGGATAAAGAAGATGTGATCGGTCTCAATGTGGAATCGGCTTTGGAACCGTTGATGCCCGAGTTTGCGCACGAGATGCTTCAATCGCTGGATGCGGAAACGAGCAAAAAGCGACACGAGATATTGATTGGACAGCCCGACGGCGGGCATGTGCCATTGGGATTGAGCCTATCGATGCTCAAGGACGAGAAGGGGAGAAAACGCGGTGTGATTGCCGTGTTCCAGGATCTCACCGAGGCGCGCCGGATGCAGGAACGAATGAGGAAGGCCGATCGGTTGGCAGCGATCGGAGAGCTGTCTGCCGGAATCGCGCACGAGATTCGAAACCCGCTCGCGTCGATCAGCGGCTCTATCGAGATGCTTTACAACGAGCTCGAGCTCGACGGTGAGAATAAGCGGCTGATGGCATTGATCATGAAAGAGTCCGACAGATTGGACCGCATCATCAATGATTTTCTCGAATTCGCACGATTGCGGCCGCCGTCTTGTGATGCGGTGTCGGTGAGCCGGTGTCTCGATGACATTTTCGTCCTGCTCAGCAACACGCCGGCGATGCAGAACGGACTCCAGACGGAGATTCGCCATCTCGACGGCGACGTCACGGTGAGGATCGATGAAGAGCAGATGAAGCAGGTGTTGCT
>CP070631.1:3812076-3820269 GCA_020356045.1 Candidatus Latescibacterota bacterium | reverse complement strand
GCGGGCAGCCCGTAGATCTATAAGCCTCCGCCGGCTATGACCATAGAGGTACGATTCTAGCACAATCCGGGTGGGGGTGCAACTCGAAAAATCATGGCACATAGCGGCTTGCGGCGATTGTTTCAGTGTTAATGTTAAGATTAATAATTATTGACGAGCACCGGCGGGAACGGCCATCATAGCCCTCGGATACAAGCAATCGTTGATTTCGGCCCAGCTTGGTGTATAGTCTTGATCGTTCCACCCAATATGAGGAGCGTAAGCGGGGGTGATTCGGGAGGACTTGTCCGTGCCAAAAGCATTATGGAAAGGAACTGTGATCGCCGAGAGCAACGAGTGTGTCGAGGTGGAGGGAAATCTGTATTTTCCCCCCAAGACCGTCAAGATGGAGTTCATGAGAGGGAGTGACACTCATACCGTCTGCCCTTGGAAGGGGACGGCGAGCTATTACGACGTGGTTGTTGATGGCGATGTCAATGAGGACGCCGCCTGGTACTATCCGGATCCAAAAGAGGAAGCGGCTCATATCAAAGGATTCATCGCGTTTTGGCGTGGTGTAACCGTCGAAGAGTGATCTCACGCACCCATGGATGCAAAACTGCTCAGCCATCGATTTCGGGAGGACACGGCCGCATTGTGGTCGGCTATTCTGGACCATCCGTTTGTCCGCGGAATCGGTGCCGGTGATCTGCCCCGCGACAAGTACGAGTTCTATCTAAAGCAAGATTATATCTATCTGATCGAGTTCAGCCGGGTATTGGCGCTCGCCTCGGCGAAAGCGGCCAGACTCGCGGATATGGCATATTTTGGCGGTCTGCTACAAGCTACGCTAAACACCGAGATGGAACTTCATCGCCGCACCTGCGCGGATTTTGGGATCTCCAAGGCGGAGCTTGCCGCCGTGGAACCGGCGGCGGTTACGACGGCTTACACAAACCTGTTGGTGCGAACGGGGTACGAGGGAAACTTCACGGATTTGCTGGCGGTCGTGTTGCCTTGCGAGTTGGGTTATGCCGAGATAGCGTCATATCTCGCGAGCCAGGGTTTGCCGCCGGATCCCCATTACGTGGACTGGATAAATACGTATTCGTCGAGAGAGTTCATCGAATTCGCACAGCGGGTTGGAGAAACCTTTGACGAGCTGGCAGCCGGCGCGCCCTCCCGCGACATCGACCGTTGGTTCGGTCTCTATTTGGCCAGCGCGCGGTATGAGTTGTTGTTCTTCGAGATGGCGTGGCGATCGGAGCTTTGGCCGCCCATCGTCCCCACGTGAAAGGCACCGCTGCGGTTGTCTCTTGGTTGACACATCCCGTTTAACCCCCATATCCTGATGTAGATAGGTCGCGGGTGACGGATGGCCAATCCCGCCACCGCTATGGGGGGCGTCATGATCGGACAGAAGCTATCGCATTATCGTTTCACCGACCGAATTAGCGAGGGTGGGATGGGGACGGTCTACAAGGCAGAGGATTTTGCCCTCGAACGGACCGTCGCCATCAAAATGATCAAGCCCTCGCATCAGGATCCCGTGATTGCCACCAAACGATTCCTGCGAGAGGCACAGGCAATCTCCCGCATTGATCATCCCAACGTGGTTACCGTTTACGAGATCATTCAAAAGGGAGACGCCAGCTTTTTGATCATGCAGTACGTCGAGGGCCAATCGCTTCGCGCCTGTCTCTCGAAAAGACAGATGGACCCAGGGACAGCATTACGAATTGCCTCCGAAATTGCCGCAGGGCTGGAAGCGGCCCACCAAATCGGTGTCGTTCACCGGGACGTCAAACCGGAAAACATCATTATCGAGCCGTCGGGCAGACCAAAAGTGCTCGACTTTGGCGTTGCGCGTCTCATAGATCGTTCGACGCTAACTCGAAAAGGGAAAATCGTTGGTACCCTCCCCTATATGTCACCCGAGTCCGTCAAGGGTAGCCCTGTCGATGCGAGAAGCGATGTGTATTCTCTCGGCGTCGTGCTTTACGAGATGTTGTCGGGTATGGTTCCTTTGGACGACAAGGAGGAGGCTGCGCTCTTTTTCAAAGTTATCAATGTGAAACCCGGCCCTGTTTCCACCCACGTGCCGGGTCTGTCGCCTGGAGTCGACCGGATTCTCGCCAAAGCCTTGGCCAAGGACCCGGATCGGCGGTACCAGACAGCAGCGGAGATGGGTCAGGATATTGTTGCTGCTTCCGAGTTGCCCGAGACGGTGTCTCCGGCCAAATCGATTTTGGGCAAACGGTGGGTTATCGTATGCGCTGCGGCTGCGCTGACCATCGCTGCGTTCTTGCTCTGGAAACTATTGATCTCAAATTGAACCAATCCCCGTTGTTTGTCGGCGGACTCCCTCGACGCATCAGAAGAGGCGATCCTGTAAGTATAATCATGACAACACGATAAGGGCGCTGATTAGGCGGTCTTGTGAGGATGCCAACCGCTGGTATTTCTATTGACAGTTGGTGAATTGCTTGCGTACTTAAGGCCAGTGACAGTCCCCGCTCGTGGCGTGACGGCGGGTCCAGCTCGCTCTGAGGTTTTGCCGCCGCAAAGCGGCGTTGGTCAAGGAGGGGTTGATGATGGATGAGTTCTGCGCGTATTGCGGTGATCGGGTTTTGGGTGGTGCCATCCGAAAAAAGGAAAACGTGTTCTGCTGCGAGGAGTGCCTGGATGCGTTCAACGAAGAGGCGCTGCTCTTTCTCGAGGAGGACGAACGGGACGACTTTTGACCGGCCCATGCGTTATGGGAAACCCCCGCCCACAAACCCGGAATCATCTCGGCGGGGGGCACGGAGTGGGAGGAAAACACGATCATGGTTGCCTGCTTTAACCTATTGTGCTAGTATGTGTTAGAGTTACTTATCGCCGAAAACTCATCAACAAAAACACACGTCTAACGACATGTGCCCGTGGCTGGGCAAGCCAGACGGGCGAGCCGTGGTATCGATTTATGAACGGAAAGTCATCAGTTCGACTTCACGTCGGTAGAAAGATCGGCAAGTACAAGCTCATAAAAAAAATGGGCGACGGTGCCTTTGGCGTGGTTTACAAAGCCCTCGACCAAGTCGAGGGCGGACACGTCGCTCTCAAAATCAACAATGAGCCCACCAGCAACACCGACATTCTCCGGTATTTCAAACAAGAAGTGCGCCTGCTCTCAAAGGTTGATCACGCCAACATCCTCAAGCTCAAAAACGCTGATATTTATGATGGGCGGTTGTATTTTGTCTCCGAGCTAGGGTTGGGCAGTCTCGAGGACAAGGACCGGCGTTCGATCCGTGTGTCTTTTGCGCTCGCCGTGCTCGGTCAGATCTTGGAAGCCCTAATCGAGGTCCAGAAACACAATATCGTTCACAGAGACATCAAACCGGGCAACATTATTCTATTTCCCGGAAATGTTACCAAACTCGGTGACTTCGGCATTGCAAAGGTTCTCGAAAAAGCGGGGCAAACGATTGCGACCGATGCAGGCACGCACGGATATTTTGCCCCTGAGCAAATATTCGGGCAGCCATCGTTTGCCTCGGACATTTTCTCACTGGGATTGGTGGTTTACGAGATGATCACGGGCGAGCTTCCCAGGTGGCCGTTTCGTTGGCCGTTTGTGGGGAAGGAAAAATTCAACAGGCGGGTTCCGGCAGCTTTGCGTCCTGTTATCAGAAAAGCGTTGGACGTAGATGAGCACGGCAGGTATCCCGACGCGCTGACGATGTACAACGATCTATTGAGCGCGCTAAATAAACACAACGACTCGCAGAGCACCGTGTCGAAAAAGCGCATGATGCCGTGGAGAAAGTACAGAGAGCTCGAATTCTCAAACAAGTATTCAACTCTTCTCGAATTGAAGTTCAAGTGCGGCCGTTGCGCCGGTCCGATATCTGAATACATGGTGTATTGCCCTTGGTGCGGGACGGATAAAAACTCGTTCAAGGGAGTTAGTAGTTTTCCAGCGGTTTGTAAACGATGCCACCACGGTGTTAAAGACGAGTGGGACTACTGCCCATGGTGCTATGGGAAAAAGTTTAGCTGGGCAGATGTTTGGCTTACCGAAGACAAGCGTTACACGAGGAAATGTCCAAACCGCCGCTGCAGCGAACAGAAAACCATGCGGTGGATGCACTACTGTCCGTGGTGCCACGCAAAGCTCGCACCTTGGATTGTCAAACAATTGGACGGCCGATGTCACAAATGCCGCTGGAGCGTTGCATCGGATTTTTGGGATTTCTGCGCCTGGTGTGGAGAAGAGCTCAGAGGCTAGGCTGGCACACTCGCAGAAAGTTACACCTGAGACATACGTCCGGTCTTTCCACTTTCGAAAACCTTTCCTCGCTGGCAGTGTTTTCCGCCGGATCATCGACCAGCGACATCATATCGCTGATGCTTCCTCGGATGTATGCTGTCATCTCGTCTAGCGAACGCTGCGTGATGTTGTGCTCATGGACCTGGCCGCGGTGCAGATCGAATCGTCTGGTCAGCACTTCATCGAGGTCCACCCGATACTTCTTCTTGGCGTAAAGCGCATAACACCCCATTTGAAGCGACAGCCCACGGTCCGACTCTTTCTTGCCAGTTTTCCAATCCCAAACAACGACCCGCTCGTTCTCTCGAACCGCGCAGTCGAGTTTGATTCTGAGCTCGAAACCATCGAGATAATACGAAGAGAACTCCTCGACCTCGAGGAAGCGGTCAGGGGGAATCGCTCGAAGGGCTGCAAAGTGATCGGAACTGTAAAAGGTATTCAAGCAGTGATCGACATCCTCTGCGGCGCGCCGCCATTCGGCGTCGGTGACGTCGATGTCGTATTCGTGTTCGAAAAAACCGGCGTAGGCTTTTGGGTTGTGCCAGTAAAGCTTTCGCTTCGAGTGACGAAAATCCTGCCTCATGAGACTGCGTGTAATGTTGAGGATCTCGTCGAGGCCGAGTATGGGAACGCCGCGCGAAATGTTCTGTAGCGACCTTGCGATGCAGTCGTGGACGACCTGCCCGATCCAAGTCGGGCGGGTCTTGAGCTGCTTGAGAACGTATATCTCGCGTGTCCGGCGCGGCGTGTCGTTGTTCCAGCCGCCCCAATGGCCGTAATAACTGAAATAGTATTTGCGCGGACAGGTACGAAAAACGCTGTCTCGTGACACTGACCACGAAAAGGTGTTTTTGAACGTAGGTGCCATCCGGGCTCCGCATCTGGTTGTTTCGCTTGCGGTGAACCGCGACCATTGTTATTCTGCTATATCCAAAACAGCCAGGCAAGGAGAAGATCATGCGTGTGGATACTCTCACCGTTGGAATGTTTCAAAGCAACGCCTACGTCGTGTCCTGCGAAGACACCAAAGAAGCCCTCCTGGTGGATGCGGGAGATGAAGGTGATCGCATCATCCAGCACTTGAGCGATGAGGGACTTCAGCTCAAAATGATTGTCGCGACCCACGGACACATCGACCATGTTGGGGCTTTGGGCGAGATCGCAGACGCATTGTCCGTTCCCGTCTTTATGCATGAAGACGAACAGCCGGTCTATCGGAGCATTGCCCAGCAGGCGACGCTCTTCGGGATGCAGCCGCCCGATATCCTCGACATAAAAAATCATCTTTCGGACGGAGACAAAATCCGCTTTGGAAAACTCACCGGCAGGGTAATCCACACACCGGGACACTCGCCCGGTGGCATCACGATTGTGTTTGACGAAGACAATCCTCCCAAAGCGTTTGTCGGTGACGTGCTCTTCCGGGGGAGCATCGGCCGCACCGACCTCATGGGCGCGAGCACTCACCAGATGTTCAACGTGCTCAAGAATGTATTTCTCGCGATGCCGGATGATATGGTGATCTATTCGGGGCACGGCCTGGAAACGACAATCGGGCTGGAAAGACGCACCAATCCCTTTCTTCTGCAGGCGGCAGGATTGTGACGGTTGGCTTGTATGTCAAGACCCAGAGTTTTCGAACTGGTTGTGTGCGTGATAGGAGCTCCGCACCAACGGGCCCGACTCGGCGTGTTTGATGCCGTTATCGAGTGCCTGGTCACGAAGATAATCAAACTCTTCCGGTGTGTAAAATTTCTCTACGGGGAGCGCATTGCGTTTTGGGCTCAAGTATTGGCCGATCGTTAAGATGTCACAACCCGTGGCCGCTATATCCTTGATCGTTGCAACAAGCTGATCGGTAGTTTCACCGAGTCCCACCATGATACCGGTTTTGGTGCGCAACTCGGGGGCGTGTTCGTTACGGTAGCGTGAGGATGTCTCGAGGACTGCAAGCGACTGGCTATAACTTGCCACGGGGCGTACGCGCCTGTACAGGGCCTCGACCGTTTCGACATTGTGCCCCAGCACCTCCGGCCTGGCGTCTAGCACGATGCCAAGCAGTTCTTGGTTCCCGTTGAAATCGGGGATCAGCACTTCGATCTTGCAGTCGGGCAGGCGGGAGCGTATCGCGTCTATGGTCCTTGCGAAATGGCCGGCACCCTCATCGGGAAGATCATCCCGGTCCACAGATGTTATCACCGCGTAATCGAGCCCCATCTTCTCAGCCGCCCTGGCAGTGTTCGCAGGTTCGTCCGGATCCGGCGGGTCGGGCTTTCCCTTTCGAACCGAGCAGAACCCACAGTGACGCGTACAAACGTCGCCGAGGATCATAAACGTAGCCGTTTTCTGGTTCCAACACTCGTAGATGTTTGGGCACCGGGCCTCCTGGCACACAGTGTGGAGCGAATGGTTTGACACCAGACTGTTTACCTCGTGAAAATTCTGGGAGGTTTTGAGCGAAACCTTTAACCAATCCGGCCGGCGCAGGCGTTCTCTTCTACTCACGGCAAACCACCCCCGCGTCAATCGGAACAGCCGCAACCCGGTTGAATACATTGCAGAAATGCCGGGTAACATCCCTCTTCACGTCATCCATGCAGACAGTCCGTCCCAGCTCTTTCGACATGGTTGTCATTTTGCAGTTGTCGATCCCGCAGGGAACGATGAGTGTAAAATACGACAGATCGGTGTCGACGTTGAGCGCAAACCCGTGTGACGTGACCCATTTCGATATCCGAATCCCGACGGATGCGATCTTGCGCTCATTCACCCAGACACCACGGTGAGCGGAATCCCTTCTCGCCGCGATCGAGAACTCGTCGAGAGTTCTCAACAACACCTCTTCGACGTCGTGAACATAGCGCCGGATGTCCCGCCGAGCCGCTTCGAGCCTTATAATTGGATAACCGACCAACTGACCGGGTCCATGATAGGTGACGTCTCCACCCCTGTCGGTTTCGATCAGATCGACGCCTTTCGCGGTTAGGAGATCCGGTCCCGATATCAATGCCGATTCGGTTGCGTTCCTGCCCTTGGTGACGACGTGGTGGTGTTCGAGGAGATACAGTGTGTCTTTACCGGCATCGTTTTGGCGCATATCGACAGCACGGCGTTGGTGTCGGTACGCGTCGCGAAAGGGTATCAACCCAAGATCTTTGGTAATGAGCGGAATCACGATGTGGAACCTCAGGATTTCTCGAGCTCACCCACGACATGCGACAGGAATTTTGCTGCCTCTGCACCGTCGATCAAACGGTGGTCAAAAGACAGGCTAAGATACATGATCGGCCGGATTGCGATGGCATCGTCGATTACGACAGGTCGTTTTTTGATAACCCCGACACCCAAGATCGCGACCTGCGGTTGATTGATGATCGGCGCGCCCATGAGGCTTCCGAATACACCCGGGTTCGTGATCGTAAATGTGCCACCCTGGACTTCCTCGACGTCGAGACGCTTTGTCCGCGCGCGCTCGGCGAGATCACCGATAGCTGTGGACAGACCCAGAAGATTCATTTGCTGGGCTTGTTTTACCACGGGAACGATCAATCCCCAATCGAGAGCAACGGCGATACCGAGGTTGACATCCTTGTGATAAACGATGGTGTCATCGCCCTCGATCGACGCGTTGACAAGCGGGAATGCCTGCAGCGACCGGACCACCGCTTCGGCGATAAAAGAGGTAAACGTAAGGTTCACCCCTTCACGTTCGAACTGGCCTTTTGATTCGTTGCGTCGGCGGACGACGTTGGACATGTCGCACTCTTGCCAAGTTTGAACGTGCGCCGACGTCTGACGGCTCATCATCATGTGCTCGGCGATCTTTTTGCGCATGATGCTCATCTTATCGCGCAACTGGCGTTCTCCGGTAGGGAACGTAAGCGATGGAGCGGGAGGGG
>CP070631.1:3806235-3811976 GCA_020356045.1 Candidatus Latescibacterota bacterium | reverse complement strand
CCCCTCTTCTACCCGTTCGACGATTTCCCAGGTGCTAGAGCTTTTCTCGCCCACCGAGAGCCCGCCGATCGCGTATCCGGGAAAGTCCAGCGCGAGGAGCTCTTCACGCGAACGGTCTCTGAGATCGGGGTACGTCGCCCCCTGGACGATTCCAAAGATCACCCGCTCGTATCCATTCCGTTCGAATCGCGCGCCGAACACATCTCGCCCCCTTTTTGCCCACGCGGTGGTCAGCTCGACAGATCGCTCGGCTTCCTCTCTGCTGCACGGGTGTCCCGTACAGTAATCAAAGCTCATGACGATATCGGCACCTAGTTTGGCTTGGTCCTCGATCGCGCTTTCCGGGGTGAAAAGGCAGAGCGCCCCATCGATATGCGAACGAAACGTGATTCCGTCGTCGGTGATCTTGCGCAAATCGGCGAGGCTCAACACCTGAAATCCGCCGCTGTCGGTTAAAATCGGCCGGTCCCACGCCATGAACTCGTGAAGCCCGCCCAACTGTTCGATCTGATCCGATCCCGGTCTGAGAACCAGGTGATATGTGTTGGCCAGGATGATCTGTGCGCCTACATTCTCGAGTATTTCCGGGGTGACGGCCTTGACAGCCGCCTGCGTTCCCACCGGCATGAATACCGGTGTCTTGACATCGCCATGGTCCGTTTTCAAAAGACCGGTGCGCGACCTGTCATCGGTGGATTGAAGCTCAAACGAGATTGGCATCGGAGCTGGCTTTCGAGCGCGGATCCTGCATCACTTGATATATCCGAGAGACCGCAACTTGTCGACTTTCTCGGCTGAATCATCCACGGCTGATTCTTCCCGCCGGTCCCGATAAGTCGCCCAATATTCGTCGATGCGGTCGCTCAGGTTTTGGGTGCCGGTAGAATCCACATAGATCCAATCGAGAGAAAAACCGTTGGTCTCGATATCGTAAATTTCAAACTCGAATTCCGACGGTCCGACCCCCTTGAGTTTACCATCAAAAAGCGCCACCCACGGCCGATCGTATCCGCTGCCCGGCATGACGCCGATTGAATGGCTCGACGGGTACCGCTCCGCCACCAAACCCATTACGTCCGGCCGGGCGATCGACGCGAACGTAGGCTCCTCACCCGAGGCGATCTGCGATATGAAACCATAGAGCGATCGAATGGTCATGATCGATTCGAACTCGCCCGGCTCCATGTATGGGGCTTTGACGAACAAAGGTACGTGCAGCAGCGATTGCGGCAGACCATACTCGTGCCCGACACGGCCGTATTCACCAAGTTCTTCGCCATGATCGGAAGTCACAATTACGATCGCCTGTCCCTCATACCGATCGTCGATCCACTGGAAAAGGCCGTCGAGATTCATGTCGATCCACCGCAGCTCGCCGTCATACAGCTGGGATAACGCGCGCTGTTTCGACTTGGGCAAGTTTGGCCATTCGACAGTGAGCTTGCGGTGCGAGTAATATCTGTGAAACGGTGGTTCTGGGTTCACCCCGAGCGATTTGAGTGCCTCCTCCGGCGGATTGTAGGGCGAGTGGGCATCGAGCAGATTAACAAACAAGAATACCGGTCCATCGCCCTCGGGTACGGCTCTTTTGACGATTTCAACCATCTCGCGTGCGTCGACGTACGACATCCTCCATCTCATTCTTTCGCTCAATCGACGCAGCAACGAGAATCGATGATCCACCTCGGCTGCGAGACTCATCCGGTCCCACGGCCGCCGCGACGGTTGGAACACGTATTTGAAACCCATATCATCCACGGGGAGTGAAAGCGGATTCGCGGTGACCGCCACACACTGGTACCCATGCTTTTCGAGCCGCTGTGGAAGCCACTCGACGCCTTCGACGGGCGCGGTCGCAAACACGTCTTTGGAGATCCCATAGTGATGGCCGTGGAGCGATACCGGCAGCCCGGAAAAAATAGACGCGTGCGCGGGTCCCGTCCAACCTGACGGCGACACTGCGCGCTTTACGACAACAGTGTTCTCTGCCCAGCGCTCGAGCGCCGGCATCGTGTCGAGTAAGTGGCCATACTTTTTAAGATGATCCGCACGTACCGTATCCAAAACGATGAGTATGATCGGTGGTCTTTTCTTCGTGGGGTCTCTGTAAATCGTATCATCGTTGTGGCCATACTCGCGCGCCGAAATGACCACATAGGAGGCGAGAAGCACCGTCACACCAAACGGCAACCAGCGCAAAACGAACCTGAGCAATCCGGATCGGAATGCGAGCAACACGACAAGCGCGGCGATGAGTACCGCCGCTATGACGAAATTCACGACCGCCGCTTCGATCCGGCCTTCGACCAAACGTGCGACAAGCTGGTTCAGCAGTCCAACAATCATCGCTGGATAGAGAACCGCCTGCAAAATCTCACCAAGCGATCCGCGGTCAGTGATGTGAAAGGCCTTGAGAAACAGCACCGCGCAGGTCCCGCAGCCGACTACGACGGCAGCAATAACCGCAACGATGGGGTCGGTCGTTGCGAATTTCCAGGCGACCCGCACGCTCATAAAGGCCGTCATCGCCACGACGGCGCTCGACAAGAGAACCACGGCCACGTTGGTTTTTTCACGCGCTTTGAACACGCGCGCGGCAGCCGCGCCAATTAGCCAGCATGCGATCACAACCGTCAATGCAATTTGGATCTCGGCCAAAAACAGGGCGAGGAAATCGGTCGGGATGGCCTGTAGCGGATGACGAAGATACAACTCTTGGAGGGTGGAAAAATGGACCAGTACGTCCAGGATCCACAGAGACAACAGCGTGGCGATAAACGCTCGGACCGCGTTCATCCAGTAATTTTCGCGCGTAGTCGGCATGGCAGTGTTACTCGCGGCACCTGACCGAAAGATTATCAATTATCACTGTTCGGCGATGCGATCCGCAGATTCCCGAAGTGTACGGTCGCGGCAAGCGCATTACCATTCCATACATGCTAATCGCGTGCCGGCGCTACAAAATTCTGGCCGCAAGCTGACAGCTCGCATCGTCATCCTGGGGCCGCACGATAAACCCAAGCTTGCGGGCCAATGAAATCATTTGCTTGTTCTCGCTAAGAATCTCGCCCTCCATCACCTGAAGCCCGCGCGACTTGGCAACTTCCATCAAAGCCATCATGATGCGCGAGCCTATTCCCAGTCGGCGCCACTCATCGCCCACAACGAGGGCAAACTCGCAACTTTTGCCGTCTGGATTGGTGACGTACCGTCCGACGGCGATCTCAGCTTCGTTTCCATTGAGCTCCGTGGTCGCGATAAACGCCATCTCTCGGAAATAATCGATTTGCGTGAACCGGGTGAGCAGTTCGGGCGTCAGCTCGTGGGTCGCCTGCATGAATCTGAAGTATTTGGTTTGCGGCGATAGAGTTTTGTCAAACTCGATCACAAGCTCCGCATCCTCCGGCCGGATGGGGCGGATAACGATATTGCGCCCGTCCGAAAGCTGAAACTCACTGACTAGATGGCTTGGATACGGATGGATCGCCATGTGGTCGTAGCGATTCGACGTGGGTACGTAATGTTCAACGACCACGCGGGCGTCTACGGCGACCGCGCCGGTTTCATCCGCGATGAGCGGATTTATATCGAGCTCCTGGATGTGCGGCAGTTCGCATACCATGGCGGACACTCTCAGCAGAATATTTTCGATCGATGCGACATCAACTGCAGGCATGTTGCGAAACGTTTCGAGCAGTTTTGCCACTTTGGTTCGTTTGATCATATTGCGGGCGATGAACTCGTTGAGAGGTGGCAGTCCGACCGCACGATCTTTGAGAATCTCAACCGCGGTGCCGCCCGCGCCAAACGAGATCGTCGGGCCAAACACCTCATCGCGAAGAACGCCTACCATCAACTCGCGCCCATTGGGTTTTCTCAGCATCTTCTCGATGGTAACACCCTTGATATTGGCATCGGGATGTGATTCCTGGACCGAACCGACCATTTCGTTGAACATCGTTCTCACCGCACGCCCGTTATTGATGCTCAGCTTGACACCACCGACATCGGACTTGTGAGTGATGTCCGGCGAGTTGATCTTCATCGCCACGGGGAACCCCAGGGACTGCGCCGCGACCAGCGCTTCGTTTGCCGAACCGACCTCGATACTGGGCATCGTCGGGATGTGAAACGCAGCGAGCAACGCCTTTGACTCGGCGGTCGAAAGAATCCGCCGGCCATCCGCCAGCGCGCCCTCGATCACGAGCCGTGCGCCATCGACATCCGCCTTGCTCCATTTTGAAAGCGGGCGCGGAGCCTGCATCAGAAGCTTCTGGTTCCGGTGGTAGTTGGCCAAATACGAAAAGGCCCTCACCGACGCTTCAGGCGTAGAAAAGTAAGGCACGCGGTTGTCGGAAAAAATCTGCCGAGCCTCGTGAACT
Source organism: Candidatus Latescibacterota bacterium (assembly GCA_020356045.1). Lineage (GTDB taxonomy): Bacteria > Krumholzibacteriota > Krumholzibacteriia > WVZY01 > WVZY01. The sequence continues at coordinate 3,807,594 of CP070631.1, read as the reverse complement.
TGACCCTCCCCCATCCAACAAGTAATCGTGGGTTTGTTGGCCTTTTTCGCCGCGTCCACGACCTGCTTGGCCGCCTCGGTGGGGCGCGTCATAGCCTGAGGCGTCAGCATGGTCAGCACAGCGTCGATTTCGTCACTTTTCTGGATGGCGAGAACCGCGTCGCGATATCGTTCCGGCGGAGCGTCACCGAGGATATCAACCGGGTTTCCGTGCGACCACGCTGCCGGTAGTACTTTGTCGAGCTTTTTCATCGTCTTGTCATCGAGATCGGGGATGTTCACACCGGCTTCGACGGCGGCATCAGCGGCCATTACACCGGGGCCGCCCGCGTTGGTCACAACTGCGAGCCGATTGCCCTTAACACCCGACTCGGCCGACAGGATGTGCGCGGCTTCGAACAGCTCACCGATGGTCAGCACCCTCACGACACCAGCCCGCTTGAGCGCGGCGTCGAATACGTCGTCTGATCCTACCAACGAACCGGTATGCGACACGGCGGCTCTCGATCCTTCTGCGTACCGGCCTGCCTTGACGACTATGACGGGTTTCATTCGCGCAGCAACTCGAAGCCCTGACATGAATCGGCGGGCGTTCCGGATACCCTCTATGTACAACAAAATGCTTTTGGTCTCGGGATCGACCGCCAAGTAGTCGAGAACTTCGCCAAAGTCCACATCGGCGGATCCACCCATGGACACCATTGAAGAAAAACCAACTTTCTCGGAGAGTGCCCAATCGAGCACGGACGTGCACAGGGCACCGGACTGAGCAATGAGTGCGAGATTGCCCGGCAACGCCGCATTCTGACTGAACGTCGCGTTGAGCCCCACCGAGGGCCGCATGGTACCGAGGCAATTGGGGCCGATGATGCGAATGCCGTAGCGGCGGGCTGCATCCATCATCTCTTCTTCGAGCCGAATACCCGGAGCACCAACCTCACGGAAGCCGGCGGAAATAACGACGGCACCGGGAATTCCGTTCTCTCCGCATTCTCTAATCAGACCGGGGACGGATTTTGACGGCGTTACGATTACCACCACGTCAACAGGCCTGCCGATCGCTTCTATCGACGGAAAACATGGTTTGCCCATGAGCTCGTCGTACTTTGGATTGATGCCGTAAAGTTCGCCTTTGAACCCCGCTTTAATCATGTTGTCGAATATAATATGCCCAACAGCGTCTTCCCGGGTCGTCGCGCCAACGACCGCGACGGATTCCGGGGCAAAAAGTCTGTGAAGATAATGAGCTCCCATGACCTCCTCGATTTCAACCTAAAGAGCAGGCGATCGCGCCCGACTAGTAGACGTTCACAATCGCCCTGGTTGAATCAAGATTTGAGTTGTTGGATTAGAGTCGTAT
>CP070631.1:3784414-3806135 GCA_020356045.1 Candidatus Latescibacterota bacterium | reverse complement strand
CGATGAATAGCCGCGTTTACAGCCGTTCTGGCTGTGGTAACGACGCAGACGCCAGTTAAACGCCGGATGTCGGATGAACGAGGGAATGGTCTTCGCGGTCAGATCCGCAAACCTAAAAACTTGTTCTGCAGCACCCACATCCCGATATCAAAACGGTGGTCGAGAAGCGCCTTGCGGAGCATGCAACCCATCCAGTAAGGACGGTTCTCTTCGTCACACTTGCGTCTGGCGTCGTCCGCCATTTTTGAGTTCCACACGGCCGCGAAGTCATCACGCGCGATGTTGCCCATCACGTGATTGTGGATTACCGACGGATACACATCGCCCTTTGGATCGAGATAAAAATAGTCGATCCCGGGTTTTGAATAAAACAACGGCTCACCGTCGGCGATCAGCCGGTACATTCCGTAGATGCCAAACGCGCGGCCCCAGCGCTTCCAGTGAAACTTGCTCAGCTCGTTCCTGATGATCTGGACAAAATGCTCGCGGAGTTCTTCTGAGCTGTACTGTGGTGTGGCTTCGGTAATCAATGTCGATCCGTGTTGCCCAAAATAAAACTCGCTGTCGTGAGAAACCGACATGGTGTACTGGACGCCAAGCTCTTTGGCCAGCTCGTACACCTTGATCATATGATCGGGATTCTCGGTGGTCAGCGTGTAGGCGATGCGGATATTCTCGACGCCCTCGCTTTTCAACGCCTTGACCACATGAATCGTTTTCTCATACCCGCCGGGAATGCCACGGATGTAGTCGTGTTTTTCGCCGATGCCGTCGATCGAAAACCCATACCCGATCTTTGGATCGATCTCGCGGAGCTCGAGCGCACGCGGGATCAGCTTCTCGCCGAGAAATCCATTTGACGACACGACGATCCGTGCTTTGGGCAGATGATCGTGGATCACTCGCACGATCTCGGAGAGATCCTTGCGAAGATACGGCTCGCCACCCGACACGTTGACATCGCGAAGCGTCGTTGGCAGCTTGCGGTACGTCTCGGGCGAGATGTCGTTGTGCTCCTTGATCTGCCAGATCGAGCACATGCGGCACCGCGCCTGACATTTGTATGTCACTGCGACGACGGCATCAATGGGGTAGTTCATGACAACATCTCAACGGTTTCTGTGGTCGCGTCACGCCGCCGCTCAAACACGGCCTCTTGATGACAGAAGCGGCCAAGCACGCTGCGTGCCGTTTTAACCGGCGCTCGTGGAAAAGCTAGGGAATCGAGCCCCGGGCCACAATCTGATTTTTCGCTTTGTAATCAGGGGTATATATGCTAAATATCAATCAAACAATCGTTTACAAAGATACGGAATTACGGAATGAAGAAGTATCTCTATACTGCGGCTCGTAGGATACTGTATTCGCTTCGCGCCCGGCGCGGGTACTTCCGCCCCATCGGCCCGCTCGTCTTCAAACACATCACACCCGACGATGTTGTTGTCAAAAAGGTTTGTGAACAAGATATCAAACTTCTCGATAACTTCTTGCCCTCAAAGCATTTTAGCAAACACAGCGACCGTCTGCAAGCCCAAACGAACGGCAAGATGGAGTACCTGATCGCGTGGTACGGTGTGCCCATCGGATACATCCTGGCCGTGTGGAACCCCACCGACGCCGAACCTTTAAAACAGCTCAGAAATTTGAAAGAAGGCACCTCTTATTTGGAAGATCTGTATGTCCATCCCGCGGCACGCGGCAAGGGCGTGGCCAAGCGGCTCTGGGACGCGGGTGATCAACGGCTGCGGGAAAAAGGTTACACCGCGGTGTTGGGTACGGTGATGCTCACCAACCCCGAAATGGAAGGCACACACATACGGCGTGGATACCGGCTTCTCGACGATAACATCTATGACTACGAAACGGTGTTCACGGACAAAAACGGTGTGATCCACAAATGGTCGACAAAGGTGAAATATTTTATCAGAGACCTGTAAGCCAAAACGATGACACCGACGATCAAGACGTTTCACACATTCGATGACGCCCGCGAGACCTGGAAAACATTTCAGGACGAGGGCGAGTCGTATGTCTTTCAATCCTACGAATGGCTGAGCAGCTGGTACCACCACATCGGTCGCGTCCGCGGCGACAAACCGTTTCTCGTCGCTGTTTACGATGAGACCGGGGAGCCGATTTGTTTTCTCGCGCTTGCGGTGGTGATGACCGGCGGTATGAAAACGCTCACCTGGCTTGGGGATCCGCTAAACGACTACGGCGCACCCATTGTCATGCGGGATATCACCGGGTTCGGCGATGTCTGGAACGGTGTCGCGGCTCATCTGCCCCCCGTTGACATCGTACGACTGCCAAAGATTCCGGACCGGGTGGGTGGCGTCCCCAATCCGCTGTGTGAGCTCGGCTGCCGCCGATATCATAGCTCCGCCCATTTCGTAAGGCTCGAGGGGGATTGGGGGACGTTTTACGAAAAGCGGACCGGCGCAAAGACGCGATCGACCGACCGGCGCAAACACCGTCGCCTTTCGGAAAAAGGGACTCTCTCACACACCGTCACCGATGGCAGCGATAGGGCCGCGTTTGACGTGCTCACACGCGCGATGATCGACCAAAAGGGGCGGCGGTACATCGAGATCAATACACGGAACATCCTCGATGACGCCCGATACCGGGATTTCTTTGCGACCCCCACAGAGGACCTCATGGCGAGCGGGCAGCTGCAGCTGGCGGGATTACTTGTGGATAACCAGCCGATTACCACCCATTGGGGGATGGTTTATGCGGGCCGTTTCTACTATTATATGCCGAGCTACGCCGCCGGCGAATGGCGGCGCTATTCGCCGGGCCGGCTTCTCCTTTTCCACCTGTTCGAGTGGTGCCTCGAAAACGGCATCGAAGTATTCGATTTTACCATTGGTGACGAAGAGTACAAAAAGGACTGGTGTGATGAAGAGATGCCCCTTTACGAGTACTTCGAACCGCGCTCATTAAAAGGCAGATTGTACGGCGTCTACTACAATCTTCGCAGGTTCTTGTTGGGTAATGCCGCGGTTCTGGATTTGGCACGGCGGGTCAAACGGTTTTTTTATCGGCTGCGATATGCCCGCACTTGAATGATGCGTATCATATACTGGTTTGAGCTCATAATTGCCCACCTGATTTACTGGTCCGGGGCCTACTGGTTGCGGCGGCGGCGTCTCGAACAGGAAGGCGCAAGCGCCGTGCTTGTTTATCACCGGGTCCGAGAAGGGCGCGGTGGTGTTGGCCGTATGGTCGGTGAACACAACTTTGAAGCGCAAATGGCATATGTGGCCGAACACTGCCGGCCGGTGGAATGGGATGGGCTGGTAAACGCGGATGGCGAGGGAATCCAGGTGCTGGTGACATTCGATGATGGGTATCGAGATTTCTTTACCCGCGCGCTTCCCGTGCTCGAACGACGCAACATCCCCGTTGTGTTGTTTGCCGCCACCGAGCTTGTTTTCAACCAGCGTTTGATCGAGGATACGGACGAGGCGGACGATGAGGTGTTTCCCACGGCGGATGACCTCGAGAAAGCGAAACAGTCGTCCGTGGTTAGCGTTGGCAACCACACAGCGACGCACAGATTCTTCTCCGGGCTGTCGATAAAGGAATGTGACGACGAGCTTGCCCGTTCGCAGGCGGCCATCCAACAACACCTTGGCCTTCGGCCCAAGGTGTTTGCTTACCCGCGAGGACGAAAGCAAGATTTGAGGGATGACGCGGCAGCGGTGTTCAAAAAGCACAGCATCCAGGCGGCGTTTACGATGATTCCGGGTCTGGTGGACACGGACACACAGGCATACGCCATTCCGCGGGTCGGGATGAGCCATGTCAACAACGAGGTGCTGTTCAAGGTGAAACTCCTCGGCATGCTAAACGGCCTGGTGAATCTCAAGAATCGCCTGAAACGGTAATCAACAAGGGGATGCGATGAGCGGTTACCGGGTGGACTTTGACACGTTGGAATGGGAGAGCCCCATGAAGGGGCTCCGTTTCAAGGCGGTATCGAGCGGTGGGCGGCGGCTGCGAATGGTAGAGTACACTCCCGAGATGGAGCTTCATTGGTGTGAGAAGGGGCATATAGGCTTCGTTCTCGACGGCGCATTTGAGATCAAATACGACAATGAGACAATCATCTACAAAGCGGGCGAAGGGGTTTTTATCCCGCCGGGCAAAGAGCACCGGCATATGGGCAAAGCCTTGACCGATGTGGTGCGGGTTGTGTTTGTGGAAGAGGTTTGAGAGGCGGCGGATCGGAAGAAGGACGGCGGTTAATGAACTACAAAGAAGTCATGGCGGAACTCGAGGCGATGGGAACCGAGCAAAATCGCAAGGTCTATGGCCGGCACGGCGTCAGCGGCAAGATGTACGGCGTGAGCTACGCCAACCTGGGCAAGCTAAAGAAAAAAATCAAAACGGATCACGCGCTGGCGGAAAGGCTGTGGGCTTCCGGTAATCACGATGCGCGTGTTCTCGCTACTATGATCGCCGATCCCGCGCAGATCACAGGTCCGGAGCTCGAGGCCTGGATCAAAGACCTCGACAACTATGTTCTAACCGACGCCTTTTCCGGGCTGGCCGAAAAAACGGCTCACGCAAAGGCAAAGATGCGGAAATGGACAAAATCAAAAGAAGAATGGGTCGGCCGCGCGGGTTACCTGCTGGTCGCCAGGATCGCGATGAGCGATGAGTCGCTCGGGGATGATGAGCTCGAAGAGAGGTTGGCCATCATCGAAGCTGGTATTCACAACGCCAAAAACCGTGTGCGCGATGCGATGAACAACGCGCTCATTGCCATCGCGCTAAAAAATCAAAAGCTCGAGCGGAAAGCGGTTGCCGCCGCCAAACGGATCGGCAAGGTTGACGTCGACCACGGTGAGACGGGGTGCAAAACACCGGAGGCAGTCGCGTATATCAAAAAAGCCAAAGCGCGAGGGAGAAAGGGACGCAAGAGCTGTTAGTTCCCACGTCTGATCCCGCTGATTTCTTGCATTTACCGGCCACAATCTCAGGAGGAAACATGAAGCACACCATCGCAGCCTGGATCGTTCTCATCGTCGCAGTGCTGACGGCAGGTCCGCTGCCGGCAAAGGAGAAGAACAACGACAAGGTCAACTCGGACCTCGTGTCAGGCTTGCCGTTTCGCGGCATCGGCCCGGCGTTTATGTCGGGGCGCATCGGCGATATCGCGGTCGACCCGGTCAAGACGAGCACCTGGTATGTCGCAGTGGCGTCGGGCAACGTGTGGAAAACGGTCAACGCGGGTACGACCTGGGAGCCGATTTTTGACAAATACGGTTCGTACTCGATTGGCTGTGTGACGGTTGACCCCAACAACCGTCATGTGATCTGGGTGGGAACAGGTGAAAACAACAGCCAGCGGAGCGTTGGCTACGGCGATGGCGTGTACAAGTCGCTCGATGGCGGCAAACATTTCGAAAAAGTGGGGCTGGAGAACTCAGAGCACATCGGCAGAATACTCGTCGACCCCAGAGACTCCGACGTCGTCTATGTTGCAGCACAAGGGCCGCTGTGGGCGCCTGGCGGTGACAGAGGGCTCTACAAGACCACCGATGGCGGTGCGACTTGGGCGCTGGTACTCGAGATCGATGAGAACACCGGTGTAACCGATGTGCATTTTGACCCGCGCAACCCCGATGTCCTTTACGCCGCCGCGTACCAGCGCCGCCGCCATGTGTGGGTGTTGATCGACGGCGGCCCTGGATCGGGGATCTACAAATCGACCGACGCCGGTGCCAACTGGAAAAAGATCAAAAAAGGGCTGCCAAGCACCGATATGGGGCGAATCGGTATGGCCGTTTCGCCGCAGGATCCAGACGTGCTCTACGCGATCGTCGAGGCGGCCCGTGATGAGGGCGGGTTTTTCCGATCCTCGGACGGGGGAGAGAACTGGAAGAAACAATGCGATTACGTGAGCAACAGCCCGCAGTACTATCAGGAGATTTTCACCGACCCACACACCTTCGACCGCGTGTACTCGCTCGACACCAGAACCAAGGTATCCAGCGATGGAGGCAAAACCTGGTCGATACTCCCAAAAGAATTCAAGCACGTCGACGATCACGCCCTGTATATCGACCCCGAAAATCCGAACCACTTGCTCATCGGATCCGATGGCGGTCTTTACGAGACGTGGGATCAGGGCAAAAATCACCGTTTCTTTGCAAACCTTCCGGTGACACAGTTTTACAAGATCGCCGTTGATAACAGCTTGCCGTTCTATTATATATACGGCGGCACGCAGGACAACGCCACTCAGGGTGGTCCCTCCCGGACCACCAATATCCACGGGATTCGTAACAGCGACTGGTTTGTGACCGTGTTCGGCGATGGTTTCGATCCCGCAGTTGATCCGGAAGATCCAAATATCGTCTATTCGCAGTGGCAGTACGGCGGACTTGTCCGTTTTGATCGCAAGACCGGTGAGCGAATCGACATCAAACCCCAGGAAGACAAGGGCGGTCCGCCGCTGCGTTGGAACTGGGACTCGGCGTTGATGATCAGCCCGCATTCCAATACACGGCTTTACTACGGATCGCAGAAACTGTTCCGGAGTGATGACCGCGGTGATTCCTGGCGTGCCGTGAGCCCCGATCTCACACGCAACATGGACCGCAACACGCTCGAAGTGATGGGCCGCGTGTGGAGCGTCGATGCGGTGGCCAAAAACAACTCGACGTCGTTTTACGGAACGATTGTCGCCGTCAGCGAATCCCCTTTGCAGGAGGATCTGATCTACGTCGGCACCGATGACGGGCTGATCCAGGTGACCGATGACGGAGGGGCCGCCTGGCAGAAGATCGACAAAATCGGGGACGTACCCGAGATGACATATGTCAACGATATCGAAGCGTCCCTCTATGATGCCAACACGGTCTATGCGGCGCTCAATAACCACAAACGCGGCGATTTCAAACCGTATGTCATGAAGAGTACCGATCGTGGGAAGAAATGGAAAAACATCGCTGGAAATCTCCCCGAGCGGGGATCCGTTTACGCAATCGCGCAGGATCACCAAAACGAAACGCTCTTGTTTGCCGGAACCGAGTTTGGCGTGTTTTTCACGGTTGACGAAGGTGCCAACTGGGTGCAGCTAAAAAAAGGCATACCGACGATCTCCGTTCGCGACCTCGAGATCCAACGCCGTGAGAACGATCTCGTCGCCGGCACCTTTGGCCGAGGATTCTATGTGCTCGATGATTACACACCGCTCCGGTACCTTGATGACGCGACGCTGGACAGCGAGGCGGTGGTGTTTCCGGTCAAGAAATCATGGATGTACATCCAGGACCGGCCGTTTTCGGGTAAGGACAAGGCGTATCAGGGTGCGGGGTTTTTCACCGCGCCCAACCCGCCTTTTGGCGCGACTTTCACCTACTATCTCAAGGAGCCGTTCAAAACACGCAAAGATATCCGGCACAAAAAAGAGGACGATTTGGCCAAGGACGGAAAGGACGTGCATTACCCGTCATGGGACGCGTTAAAGACCGAAGATCGGGAAGAAAAACCCGGTGTCTTTCTGACCGTACGTGATGACGGTGGTAATGTCGTCAGACGGCTCGACGGAAAAACATCAAAGGGGATTCACCGCGTGACCTGGGATTTCAGATACCCGGGGTACCGGCCTACCGATCTTGACGACGACGGTTGGGGCCCGTTGGCCCTTCCGGGCACCTATACGGTAAGTGTCGACAAACGGGTAGATGGAGTTACGACGCAGCTCGCCGGGCCAACCGAGTTTGTGGTGGAACCCGTGGGTTACGGATCGCTCTCGACGGCCGACAAAGCGGAAGCGCTGGCGTTTCAGAAAAAGACCGGCGATCTCCAGCGCGCGGTATTTGGCGCGAACGAAGCGGCCAAAGAGACGGCCAATCGTATCAAATATATCAAGCGCACGATCGAGGTAACGCCTTCGCTCGACCCGGAAGTTCGCGAGCAGGCGCGTGGTCTCGAGCTAAGACTGATGGATCTGCAGGAGCGGCTAACCGGTGATCCGACCAAACCGCGGCGGAGCGAACCCGGAATGCGCGGCCTGATGAGCCGGATCAACCAGGTGGTATATGGACACTGGTCCACCACGTACGGGCCGACGGAGACACACAAGAAAAACTATGACATCGCCGCCGAGGAGTTCGAAGACATTCTCGATGATTTGCGGCAGGTCATCGAGATCGATCTTGTCGCGCTCGAGGACAAGCTCGAAAACGCCGGCGCGCCATGGACACCAGGGCGCGGCGTGCCCAAGTGGAAACGATAGTGATTTTAGATCGAGGAGAGTTTTACCATGAAAGCGGCCCTATTCGAGACGTTTGGCGAACCGCTCACCATCCAGGACGTACCTGATCCCGAAGTGCCCGCCGACGGTGTGGTGATCCGGGTCAAGGCTACAGGGATTTGCCGTAGCGACTGGCACGGGTGGATGGGGCACGATCCCGATGTCCAAACGCCGCACGTGCCCGGTCACGAGTTGGCTGGGGTGATCGAGCAAACCGGTCCGGGAGTCAATAAATGGCGGCAGGGCGACCGTGTGACGGTGCCGTTCTCGGTGGGGTGCGGGAGCTGTCCCGAGTGCTTGTCGGGCAACCAGCAGATTTGCGACAACTATTTTCAGCCCGGGTTTACCGCATGGGGATCGTTTGCCGAATACGTGGCTATCCGTTATGCGGACGGCAATCTGGTGAGGGTTCCTGATACGATGAACTTTGTCGACGCCGCGAGTCTGGGGTGTCGGTTTATCACGGCGTTCAGGGCGGTGATTGTGCAGGGCCGCGTTCAACCCGGCGAATGGGTCGTGGTCCACGGATGCGGTGGCCTGGGTTTATCCGCGGTGATGATCGCACGCGCGCTTGGTGCAAACGTCATCGGCGTTGATATCGCCGTCGATGCGTTGGCGATGGCGAGCGCGGCCGGTGCGTCAAAGATTATCAACGTCCAACATGAAAAGAATCTGATCGAGCGTGTCATGGACATCTCGGGCGGTGGTGCACATGTGTCGATCGATGCGCTGGGTAGCGCGGAGACCAGCCGCAACTCGGTTCAATGTCTTCGCAAGCGCGGCCGCCATGTCCAGGTCGGTCTGATGGTCGACGACTACAAGGATGCATGTGTTCCCATGAATGAAGTGATCGCCAAGGAGCTCGAAATCCGGGGCAGTCACGGTATGCAGGCACACGCCTACAAACCGATGCTCGAAATGATTCTCGGTGGTATGCTCAAACCTCAACAGCTCGTCCGCCGCCGGATCGCGCTCGAAGAGGCTCCGGCGGTACTCGAAAGCATGACGGATTTCAGAAACACCGGTGTCATCGTTATCGATCGATTCTAACAATATGACAGATCAGCGCTTTCCAGAACCCACAGTCGGCGGGTTGATTTTCAACCCCGCCGGTGAGCTGTTTTTGATGCGGTCGCACAAGTGGCGGGGAAAATGGGTGGTCCCCGGCGGGCATATCGACCTTGGCGAGTCCATCGAAGAAGCGCTTGTCAGAGAGATCAAGGAAGAAACGGATCTCGATATCTATGACATCGAGTTTTTGTGTTTTCAGGAGTACATCTACGATGAAACGTTCTGGAAACACCGGCATTTTATCTTTTTCGACTACACATGCAAAACCGACTCGATCGACGCAACGCTCAACCACGAGGCGGAAGACTACCGATGGGTATCGCTGGATGATGCCCTCGAGCTTCCCCTCGACACGTACACACGCCGCGCCATCAACGAGTGCATCAAAAAACGATCCTCGAGGTCGGATATCAGAGGCGGGCTGCCGTGAACGCGGGCAGTTTGGTCATCCGTTCCTATTCCGAGGACGACGAGACCGATGTGATCGGGTTGTGGACAACGGTTTTTCCCAACGATCCGCCCTGGAACGACCCGCCCGGGATAATACGCCGCAAGCTCGCCGTCCAACGCGAGCTTTTTCTGGTCGGCGAGTTGGCCGGTCGCGTAATCGCAACTGTCATATGTGGTTATGATGGTTTTCGCGGCTGGATCTATCATCTCGCCGTATCCCCCACCGAGCGACGGCGCGGGCTTGGGCGCGCGATGATGGCGGAAGCGGAGCGGCGGCTGCGGGCGCTCGGATGCCCCAAGATCAACCTCCAGGTCCGGGCGGCCAACGCGGGCGTGATCGAGTTCTACAAGACACTTGGCTACGCCGTGGAAGACCACACCTCTTTTGGTAAACTTCTCGACTGATTTTTCGTATCTCCATTCATGACCGGCGCGGCGCTGGGTCGGACATCCACAATAAACGACAGATAAGGGGGGAGCTATGAGGAGCCCCATAGCGAGTGTAACCGCGGTTGCGTTGGCGATAGTGGTCAGTGCATTTGGCGTGGCCAAAAGCGAGTCGGTTCCGTTTGATTCGGATCAATGGGTGAAACCCAGAGCTCAGGTGGTCGATCACGAGGGCCGGCAAAGCTTGATGGGTTTTGCTTATCTAAAGGATGTCGAGTTCGATAATGGGATCATCGAGGTCGATATCTTTACCGACGGACGACGGTCGTACCCGGGTGTGGTGTTTCGCGTTCAAAACCAGCGCAACTACGAGCGCATGTACATCCGTCCGCATCGGGCGGGGCTCTACCCCGATGCCGTACAGTACACACCGGTGATCAATGGGATTGCCGGGTGGCAGCTCTACAACGGCGATGGGTGCACCGCTGCCGCTGAGGTGCCCGAGGGCGAGTGGCTCCATATCAGAATCGAAGTCATGGGGACCCAGGCGCGTGTATTTCTGGGTGATGCGGCAAAGCCCGTGCTTGAGATCACCGATCTCAAGCACGGGCTGGGCAAGGGAAGCGTGGGCGTGTTTGGTCCTCCCGATGGCACCGCATACTTCTCCAACTTCAGTTATCAAGCCGTGGGTGATCTTGCGTTTGTTCCCCCGCCGATGACAATGACGCCTGCGGGGATGATCACCGATTGGGAACTTTCGCAATCGTTCAAGGTGAGCGGGATGGATCCCGATACGTACCCGGCCGAGCAACAGCTCAAAGGCGTCAACTGGGAAACGGTCAGTTGTGACAAAAGCGGTCTTCTCGACATCGCCCGGTATCGTCCGAGGTTTACACCCGAGCCCGACGTGGTGCTTGCAAGGACCACGATCCGCTCGGACACGCAGCAATCGGTCAAATATCTTTTTGGCTACAGCGATTACTTGTCGGTCTTTTTGAACGGCAGCATCTTGTTCTCTGGATCGAGCGCGTACACCGAACGCGACCCGTCGTTTCTGGGTGTGGTGGGGCTATTTGATGCGGTGTATCTGCCGCTCGAGGCCGGTGACAACGAACTGCTCGTTATGGTGGCCGAGTCGTTTGGGGGATGGGGGTTGATGTGCAGGGAAGCCGGATTGGAATTTGCCGATGCGTCATTGAACAGATCGTGGGAGACGCCAGATGAACTTCTCGTCCCCGAATCGGCGGTTTACGATGCCAAACGCGGTGTCGTCTATGTGAGCAACTATGATTGGTACCGCCGCAGCATGGGTGCGGAACGGCAGTATATTTCGAAGGTGTCGATCGACGGCGCGATCGACGAGCCCAAATGGATTACCGGACTGGGTCAGCCTACGGGAATGGTGATCCACGATGACAAACTCTTTGTGGTGGAGCGCCGATCGCTCACCGAAATCGATCCCGATACCGGCGAGATCGTAAACCAGTTCGAGTTTCCGCAGCCGGGATTCCCCAACGATGTCGCCGTCGACGCCGCTGGTGTCATGTATATCTCCGACACACGCAAAAACATGATCTACAAGTTTTCCGGCGGCGAATTTGAGGAATGGATTGCAGGCGATGATCTGATGGAACCCAACGGGCTTTGTATCGACGGCGGCAAACTTCTGGTTGGAAACAGCGGCGACAACTGTGTCAAAGCAGTCGATCTGGCGAGCAAGGAGATAACGGCGGTCGTGCGGTTGCAGCCGGGAAATATCGATGGCATCAAAGTAACCGGGACCGGTGACTATATCGTGTCGCATTGGTCAGGACAAGTGTACCGGGTCGCGCCGTCGGACGGGTCGGTCAGGCTGCTTCTCGACCTGTCGGGAAAGGATATCTACACGGCGGATTTTGACTACGTCAAAGAAAAAAACCTGCTCATCGTTCCAACGTTTTTTGATAACCGGCTTCTGGCATACGAGTTGAAGGGTTAGCCATCAATGGTGAACCGGCGTCGTCGAGGATCGTATCGCCCGTCGGCCCGTTGCCGGTAAGGCTCCCCAGATTTTGAGAAAGTTCGGTCTTTTTCCGTCGGGATCAATGCGATAATCTGTGGGTCGAACGCGGGCCGTTGGGCTCAGGTGCGAATACGGCCCTGACACCGCAGGAACTCGATATGACCCAGGATTTTACCGCTGCGCTTCTCAACCAATTCGCGGAAAATGCCTATAATCTGCACGGCACGGACAACTGCGACACCGAGTTGAGCCGCAAACCCAGGAGAAGTCTTGCAACCGCGGTTGCGATCCGTGCGAACCGGATCCTCGACCGGTTTGGTCTTCGCCTGGTCAGTTGGCGAACTTCCGACCTGGAAGGATTCTTGAAAGCGTACGGGCATGGGTTGTCGCGGCTGTATGATCTTCTGGATGACCAACATTCCAAGGATCTCCTGGCCAGGATTATGGCGTTCCACCTACTCGGCCGCCGTAAGGTTAAGTTGCCCATCGCGACGCAGGGCTACTGGAAGAAAAAAGAAGCGGTTGTGTCGGCGATCGTGGGTCGGGACACATTACAAACCGATCATGTAAGACCACTGAATCTTTTCGAACTGTCCCGATTCGGATATCCCATCCGCTTGTTCAGCACTCCGGTCGGTGTTCTGTCCTTATTCGTGCTCAAACAGTATGTATACGAGTTATCCACACCTGCCGTTCGCGTCGAAGCGGGTGATTACGTCATCGATGGGGGTGGTGGGTGGGGTGACGCAGCTCTCCGTTTTGCACACGAGACGGGTGAGGGCGGCCGGGTTTATACCTTCGAGTTTTCTCCCGGCAACCTTGAAGCGAGCCGGAAAAATCTGGCGTTCAATCCGGAACTTGCTTCGCGGGTCAAAGTCATTGACAAGCCGCTGTGGAATGAGGCCGGAGTGAGGCTCGCGTTTTCGCCCGCCGGACCGTTAACCCATGTCAGCGGAATTCAATCAACGAACTCGCCCTACGAATCAACATCTGTTTCCATCGACGCACTGGTCCAACGACAAGAAATACCGCAGGTCGATTTTATCAAACTGGATGTTGAAGGTGCCGAACTCAGGGCGCTAAAAGGGGCAGAGAAAACGATTCGCGAACGCAGACCGAAACTAGCGGTTTGTTTGTACCACAGCATGGATGATTTCGTGAACATACCGGACTATCTCTCCAGTCTGGATACGCCTTACCGTTTTTATCTGGGTCATTATTCGCTCACGACTTCGGAAACCGTTCTCTTTGGGGTTCCCGCCAACACACGACGGTCGGAACCTCACAACGAAATATCGGTTACGGATGGCTGATAAAGTCTTTGTTCGGTGATAACCGCGGGCCGTCTGGGCTGTGCCCGATCGAGTCGGTGCGCCAGGAACGGATGGATGGCGGCTCCGGATGCGGGCGATTTGTTGTACCCCGGCCGGTTGTTGTTATGCGATAATACGGTTTCGTAACACCATGAGAATTCCTATTGGCCCAATTAGTCTCATTGTCGTCATCGCGACGATCGCAGGAGCGACCGCTATGGCATCTCCTTACTCACTGCTTCCAGCCGAAACCAACGGGTGGACGGCATCCGGGGAAGACACCGTCTACAAAGGGAACGAGCTCTACACCTATATCAACGGTGGGGCCGAGCTCTATATTTCCTACGGTTTCAAATCGGTTGTTAGCCGTACGTACACACGGCCCGATGAGCCCGACATCATCGTCGATGTCTTTGATATGGGATCGTCGCAGGATGCCTTTGGCGTCTTCGCGCACTCGCGGGAGATCATCGACGACACTGTCGGTCAGGGCTCCCAGTATACGACGGGGCTTCTTCTTTTCTGGAAGAACAGATACTTTGTTTCCGTGCTTGCCAGCCCGGAAACCGTTGAATCCAAGAAGGCTGTCTATAACATCGGTCGGGCCGTCGCGAAGGCGATTCCCGAAGATGGACCGCTTCCGGATATTCTCGGCCTGCTTCCTGGCGACGCGTTGATCGAAGAGAGCATCCGGTATTTCCACCACTATGTCTGGCTCAACTCGCACTATTTCATCGCCGACGAAAACATTCTCCGTATCGATGACAGCACGGATGCAGTGCTGGCCAAGTACACGGAGGGGAGGGCCAGGGGCATCCTGCTTGTCATCGACTATCCGGATATCGCTGCGGCCAAAACGGCGCAGGCCGGTTTTCTAAAGGTTTATCTGCCCGATCTGGACGAACAACCGGCGGTTCGGCTGGAGGACGATACCTGGGCGGGTTGCCGCCGGTCGGATTCGGTTCTCTCAATTGTGTTGAACGCTCAGTCCCAAGAAACGGTTGTGGGGCTGCTCGACGCGGTTCAGACCAAGGTGGCTGAGCGCAAATCGGTCGAATAGCCGGTTTTGCGCCGGTCAAAGCAAGAAAGGCAAAGATGGCAAAGAACGCGTTAACGAGAAGAGAGTTTTTGAAAGCGACATCATCAGCCGCCTTGGCCGGTGCCGTGTTCATGAACACCTCCGAGACGGTACATGCCGAGCAGGCAAAGAAAACGCGTGTGATTCTCGTCAGAGACAAAACCGCGCTCGACACGGAAAACAAACCAAACGGCAAAGTTCTCGCAGATATGCTGGACAAGGCGGTGACCAAGCTCGTCGATGCAAAATCCCCGGACGACGCTTGGAGCCAGATCATACAGCCCGACGATGTCGTGGGGATCAAGACAAACGTCTGGGGGTACCTGCCTACGCCCGAAGCGTTGAACAAAACGATTGGCGAGCGCTGCCAGACCGTCGGCGTAAAGAAGGAGAACATCAGCGCGAGAGACCGCGGTCTGCTCGATGACGATGTATTTGTCAACGCGACCGCGCTCATCAACATACGTCCCGCGCGCACCCACCACTGGTCGGGAGTGGGAAGCTTATTGAAAAACTACATCACCTTTGTCCGCGAGCCGTGGAAGTACCACGATGACTCGTGCGCAGATCTCGCCAAACTATGGGAACTTTCGGTATGCAAGGGTAAGACACGGCTCAACGTGCTGGTCGTACTCACCCCGCTATTTCACGGTGTTGGGCCTCACCACTACAACCCCGAGTTCACCTGGGCATACAAGGGTCTGCTGGTTGGATTCGACCCCGTCGCGGTTGATGCGACAGGCGTTCGGCTCTTGATGGCAAGGCGTGAAGTGTATTTCGAGGAAGAGCGTCCACTCGATCCGCCGGCCAAACATGTCTTTCTCGCGGACACGCGCCACCATATGGGAACGGCGGACCCCGGCAAGATCGAACTGGTCAAAATCGGTTGGCAGGATGATATACTGATCTAGGCCAGACTCTGCGCAATCTAGAATGGCACATGCCAGCTGTGGGGCACCGCGGCGAGTAACGCACGAACTTGCACGTCATCGGAGGTGGGGCGTACGCTCGTTTACCTGGGTACATTTGTGATCGCCTTTTCGGCGCTTGCGCTCGAAGTGACGCTCGTACGGCTCCTCAGTGTCGTCACCTGGTATCATTTGGCGTTTTTTGCGATATCCACGGCGATCCTCGGCATGACCGCGGGCGCGACACGCGTATACCTCCAACCACAAAGATTTAGCGGCGAGCGGCTCAGCGGTGAAGTGGCAAGGTCCTGTTTGTACTTTGCCCTGGTGATCCCCGTCTCGCTGATAACACTCTGTATGCTCCCGCTAGAGCTGTATGGCTCCGTGATGAGTATTGTTGCGTTGTTTGTGGCCACGATTGCTTGTTCGCTTCCCTACTACTTCTCTGGCACGGTGATAACCGCGGTGCTGACGAAATACCCCTTGCCGATCGGCAAGCTCTACGCCAGCGATCTCCTGGGCGGGTCGTTGGGGTGTCTGTTTGTCCTTGCCGGGCTCGAACTGCTCGATGCCCCAAGCCTGATTCTGTTGTGCAGCGCCGGCGGGATGCTGGGCGCGAGTTGCTTTGCACGGCACGGTGGACAAAACCGCTGGATCGCAATTAGCATGAGTCTCGTGCTGTTTTTTGTGGCGGCCGCGGTTGTCAATTCGCTCGGAACCGCGGGTATCCGCCCCCTCTACGTCAAAGGCCGTTTCGAGCCACCACACATGATCCACAAAGAGGATTGGAACTCGTTCTCGCATGTCGTCGTTTACCACCAGACCAAAACCTTGCCGCAATACTGGGGTCCCAGTCCCGTAGCACCGGCCGATGCGGTGTTCCAGTACCCGATGAATATCGACGGCGCCGCCGGCACGACGATGAAGCGGTTCAACAACCCGGGAGAAATCGATCATCTCAAGTACGATGTAACCAACGTCGCCTACTATCTCCGCTCAAATGGAGGGGCGTGTGTGATTGGTGTGGGAGCGGGACGTGACGTGCAGAGCGCGCTTCTCTTTGGCCACGAACGTGTCACGGGTATCGAAGTAAACCCGGTGTTCATCAAATTGATCAATGACGATTTCCGCGAGTTTGTCGGCATTGCGGATCGCGAGGAAGTCAACCTCGTGGTGGACGAAGCACGAAGCTATCTGTCACGAACCGATGAGAGGTTTTCGATCATCCAGATGTCGCTGATCGATACATGGGCGGCGACTGGGGCTGGTGCGTTCTCGTTGTCCGAGAACGCATTGTATACGACGGAAGCCTGGGAGATAATCTTTGACCGTTTGACCGACGACGGCATTTTCACCGTGTCGCGTTGGCACGACCCGGCAAATATTGGAGAAACGGGGCGGCTCCTCAGTCTTGCTGTTGCCTCGCTTCTCCAAATCGGTGTGGACGATCCATCGAAGCATATCGCGTTGGTAACGACGGACCGCATATCGACACTGCTCATCCGTCGGTCGCCGTTTGACCCAGCGGATCTCGACGCGTTGTCGTCGGTATGTGCGGAGCTTCAATATCGGATCGAGCAGATACCGGGAACACTTCCCGAAGACGACCAGCTCAGAGAGATCGCGGCGGCAAAGACACTCGAGGATCTGTTGGTGGTATCGGTGGGGAAAGATCTCAATTTCGAACCGCCAACCGATGAGAATCCCTACTTTTTCAACATGGTCAAGTTGAACAGATTGGGGGTGATGTTTTCAGCGAGGCCGGGCGTTGTCCGCGGCAACATGATCGCGACGCTCTCGCTTCTAGCGCTGCTTGCCGCGCTCCTGATCGTGACGCTGCTTACCATCGTCGTGCCGTTGATGTTGAGGGAACGGTTTGGTGTGGCCAGCGAGACCAACGTGCGCACCCTATGGTCGGGTGCGTTGTATTTTTCGCTCATCGGTGCCGCGTTTATGTTTTTGGAGATCGCCCTGATCCAGCGGCTGACGATCTTTCTGGGCCATCCGGTTTATGCGTTGGGTATTCTTCTTTTCACGCTGATTGCGAGCACCGGTGTCGGTAGTCTCTTGAGCGAACGGCTCCCGCTGACGCGTCCGCCGTGGCTGTTTGTATTTCCCCTGGCGACGTCGCTGACGATACTCCTACTGAGATACCTGCTAGGTTTTCTCATCTCCGGACTGATAGCCGAACCGATCCTGGTCAGGATCATCGTCTCAATTCTGGTGATCTTCCCAATGGGGATGCTGATGGGTTTCTTTTTCCCGACGGGGATGCGGCTGGCCAGCAGGGTCTGCTCGGGAGAGACGCCGTGGTACTGGGCATTGAACGGGATCCTCGGGGTGTTGTGCTCCGCACTCGCAGTTCTGTTCTCGATCTTTGTTGGGATCTCGCTCAATTTTTACGTGGCAGCGGTGTGCTACGCCGTTGTGATCATCGCGCTGTTTGCATTGAAGCGGGCGGGTGAGGGGCAGGTCGTGTAGCCGCTAGTCGTTGTCGCTCGATCGCGTATGGTCCGGCGTTCCGTCGTCGTTTCCGTATTCGAGAAGATCTCCCGGTTGACAATTCAGTTCGCGGCATAAGGCGTCAAGCGTGGTGAAGCGGATCGCCCTGGCCTTGTTGGTTTTGAGGATCGACAGGTTGGCCAGCGTAATGCCCACACGCGCGGCAAGGTCTTTGAGCGCCATTTTGCGTTTGACCAGCACCAAATCGAGGTTTACATAGATCGGCATTTGATTTCACCAGCGCGATTCACATGTCGCGCGCGTTTGCGGCCCATACAGAACTCGGCGACCTTTTCCCCCTGCAGCGCCTACGACCAGCCCCCACGTCGTGCCATTTTTTTACGGGTCGCGCGGTGTTGAGATTGGACGTCGCCACAAGGCACCTCCGCGGAACGTTCAACGCCGGACCGATTGCTCATTATTATGATACATCCGTATTATGATACATCAGTGTGCATCGAAAATCAATAAATATTTATCGCTAAACAATAATTTTCTTGGCCACACCCGCTTGCCGAGTGGGTGACACCGGCAGGGTGTGTGGGAAGGCACAGGTAGCGCAACCCGGTCAAAAATGTTAGATTACCCTAACATGATGGGCTCGGGCCCACCGGGTTCGGACCGCAAATTCCACAGGAGACATCGATGCGAGACGCGGCGGAATGGATCGCCCGGCTGGACATGGTCAAACACCCGGAGGGCGGGTACTACAGGGAGATCTACCGATCCAACGAAACCATCGCCCACGATCACCTGCCAGAACGATTTGGCGGCGATCGTGTGTTCTCGACGGCGATCGTGTTTTTGTTACGCGCCGGCGAGTTCTCGGCGCTTCATCGAATCAAGCAGGACGAGGTCTGGCACCACTACGACGGTGCCGCATTAACCATCCATGTAATAGACCCCAATGGCGGATATACCCCGATCGAGTTGGGGTGCGACATCGAAAAAGGAGAACGCCCACAGGTAGTGGTCCGCGCCGGGTGCCTGTTTGGCACGACCGTTTCCGGCGAGGGAACTTATGCGCTGGTTGGGTGCACAGTGGCACCTGGTTTTGAATTTGACGATTTTGAAATGCCCGATCGCGACACGTTGGCAAAGCGGTATCCGCAACACCAAGCGATCATTGAAAAATTGACACGACGTTAACGAGGAGGAGAATGATGCCCGAACGAACCGAATACCCACCAGGAACGTTTTGCTGGATCGATTTGGGAACGACCGATCTCGCGGGCGCCAAGGAGTTTTATGGCGAATTGTTTGGGTGGACGTTCGAAGATCAACCAGCCGGCCCGGACATGGAGTACGCCATCGTAAAGCTCAAAGGAAAAGACGTCGCAGCTGCATACCAGATGAACAGCGAGATGATGGAAACGGGGATTCCAACGCATTGGCTGTCATATGTGTCCACCGCCGATGCGGACGCTACCTCCAAGAACGCCGAGGAGTTGCTTGGCAACATCATTCAACCGACGTTCGACGTCCACAGTGTGGGTCGGGTGGCGGTTCTCCAGGACAACGTCGGGGCTGTTTTTGCCGTGTTTCAGCCGGGCGGGCATCACGGTGCCCAGCTGGTCAACGAGCACGGCACGCTGTGCTGGAACGAAATGGGTACGACCGCGGCAAACAAATCCTCCGAGTTCTATTCCAAGTTGTTTGGATGGACCGCCGAGACGCAACAAATGGGGGAGATGAATTACACATCCTTTGTCAACCAAGGACGACCCGCGGCGGGGATGTACGTGCTAACAGCGGAGATGTTGAGCCAGGGAATCCCGCCAAACTGGCTTGTATATTTCGCCGTTGATGACGCCGATGCGACGGCGGCAAAGGTCGAGTCGCTGGGCGGTCACATCGTGACCCCGCTGACCGATATCCCCGAAGTAGGCAGGTTTGCGGTGGCGGAGGACCCCCAGGGTGGTCATTTTGCCTTTATCAAACTCGTAAACCCACCGGACTGACAACAAGCCAATGACTCGCGTTAACCGCCCGGCAAGTTTTTGTTGGGCGGTTTTCGCTTGCGGCGTATGATGTGGGTGGAAATCAATCGAGGAGGACGCATGATCAAGATTTATGACAACGAGAACGGCAAGTTTCTTGGGCAGATCGATGAGGAAGAGCTGCAGTTTTTGATCGATGAACTGGAGGAAGAATCGCTCGAAGATCAAGATTACTATTTGAACCGGGATACCATCGAAATGCTTGCCAAAAAGGGCGGCGATATGCAGTTGATCAAGTTGTTGACCGGTGCCCTGGGCAACCGCGACGGTGTCGAGATCCGTTGGTCACGATCTTAGCAACGGCCAACGGCGCCGGACGGGTCCGGCGGTGGGGGGCATCGGTGTCCCTCGACCCAACGGTCACGATCTTGGTTGTTTTGGATTGGCGGTTCGATATTGGTGATACAGAGCGTGCTCGGGTTGATTGTTTTTGTGCTCATCGCGTGGCTGGTGAGTGAGAACCGGCGTGCCGTGTCATTTCGTCTCATCTTGATCGGCGTCGGGCTCCAGCTCGTCCTCGGTCTCGTGTGTCTCCGTGCCCCGGTGTTTGGTGACATCTTTCTTGGCCTCAACAAAGTCATTCTGGCGCTCGAAGAATCCACACAAGCCGGCACCAAAGTCGTCTTTGGATATCTTGGCGGCGATACGCCTCCTTTTGAAGAAATTACGCCGGCGGCGAGTTACGTGTTCGCGTTTCGGGGGCTCCCCCTCGTACTGCTGATCAGCGCGCTGTCCTCGCTGCTCTTTTTTTGGAAGGTGCTCCCCGTCGTCGTCAGGGGGTTTTCGTGGGCGCTGCAAAAAACCATGCGAATCGGAGGAGCGGAAGGTGTCGGCGTGTCGGCAAACATATTTGTCGGTATGGTCGAAGCACCGCTTCTCGTGCGGCCGTATCTCAAAGACATGACACGGAGCGAGATCTTTTCGCTGATGACCTGCGGGATGGCGACGATTGCGGGGACGGTGATGGTGCTCTATGCGAGCTTCTTGAGCGGCATCATTGATAACGCGCTCGGTCATATTCTGACCGCGTCGATCATCAGCGCTCCGGCCGCCATTACAATTGCCAAAACAATGGTTCCTGAAACGCAAACGCTCACCACCGGCAAGCTGGTTCCACCTGTCGAGGCACGATCGGCGATGGATGCCATTACCAAAGGTACCGTTCAGGGTGTGCACCTCTTGATGAATATCGCCGCTATGCTCATTGTGCTGGTGGCCCTTGTTCATTTGATCAATTTGATTTTCCTGGTTTTTCCCGACGTTGGAGGCAAACCCATTTCTCTTCAGAGACTCCTCGGGTACGTGATGGCGCCGGTGGTGTGGTTGATGGGGATCCCGTGGGCGGAGAGTATGACGGCGGGAGCGCTGATGGGTACGAAAACCGTGCTCAACGAGCTCATTGCCTACCTCGATATGTCAAAGCTGGTGGAGGGTGAGCTGATGCCGAGAAGCCGTACCATCTTGATGTATGCCATGTGCGGTTTTGCCAACCCCGGCAGCCTCGGAATTATGATCGGCGGTCTGGGCGCGATGGCGCCCGAGCGCCGCGAGGAGATTATCGCGTTGGGGCTGCGATCGATACTGGCCGGTACGCTGGCCACGTGTATGACCGGCGCGGTAGTTGGAATTTTCCTCCGCTAGTTTATTTTCAAATCAAACGAGTGAGCCCGGCCGATGATTGACACCTATCTCGAGCTCTCCCCGATTGTTTTGACCTTTATCCTCGGGGTGG
>CP070631.1:3766092-3784314 GCA_020356045.1 Candidatus Latescibacterota bacterium | reverse complement strand
TGCGTTGGGCTGCCAGGGCCAAACCTCATCTCGTCGGCCACACCAAAACGCCCGCCATTAACTGGTTCACACCATGGAAAGTTCGCAGGTTGGCGCGGCGCCACGGGTTCACACGAGTTTGCGATCGCTGGGATTTGCGTGGGATAAACGAGGGCGGCCCGGCTTATGGGATGGTCTTGCGGCTCATTCGCTCGTCTCCAGCCACAAAGATCTTGGCCGACATTTTTGTTGAAGGTTGCTCCTACGTGGCCATCAAATGATCATGCGGCGCCAAATCCGATGCCGCGTAGCGCGGAAACTCGCCCCAGTGAAAACCGCTTGCAAATGGCACATGCACAACTTACAGTATGCCGGCGAACCGCAACTGTTTGTTTAGTTGCCTCAGCCGCACTGGATAGCGGCCGCTCACGAAAGTCAATGCCTAATGACAAGGTTTCAACGATTGGTGCTTGGGATCCTTTCCGCATTCAATATGCGGTCGATCGGCCGCTATATGATGTTTGGGGTGGTTGTCGGAGTGGTGGCCGGGTTGGGCGCGGTGTTGTTTTACGTGCTTTGTCAATTGGGGCAGCACTATCTGCTCGATGGTCTCGCCGGTTACCGGCCCGATGAACCCGCCGGGGAGCCTTCGCTTTTTGGCCACACCGACACCCCATTCCGCCGTTACCTGTTGATTCTGATTCCTGCGCTTGGCGGTTTGATCGCTGGTGTGCTCGTCTACGTGTTTGCACCCGAGGCGGAGGGTCATGGGACGGACGCGGCGATCGACGCGTTTCACCATCGTCACGGGCGAATCCGTGGAAGGGTTCCTATAGTAAAAGCGATTGCATCGGCGGTGACACTCGGGTCGGGTGGATCGGGTGGTCGGGAGGGACCGATTGCACAAATTGGAGCCGGTTTTGGCGCTTTCTTTGGAGATAAGCTCAGGCTGTCCGCGCGCGAACGGCGGATTCTATTGGCTGCGGGACTCGGAGCCGGGATCGGCAGTATCTTTCGCGCGCCGCTCGCCGGTTCGCTTTTTGCGGCGGAGATTCTTTACAAGGAACCGGAGTTCGAGCATGAAGTGATTATTCCCGCATTTGTGACTACGATCGTGGCGTATTCGACGTTTGGCTTGATTCTGGGCTTCAACCCGCTGTTTGCCCAAACGTCGTTCACATTCTCGCACCCGTTCGAGCTTGGTCCCTATACGGTACTGGCACTCGTGTTGGCGTTGGCGTCACCCCTTTTCATAAAATGTTTTTACGGTGTCAATCACCTCTTCAAAAAACTGCGTGTTCCAAATCACTTCAAGCCGGCGATCGGTGGTCTGCTCACCGGCTGCATCGGTTTTTTCTATCCGGATACCCTTGCGTTTGGATACGGCGTGATCCAGGACGCGTTGAACGGTAATCTCGCAGTGAGTTTTTTGTTTATCGTGGCGATCGGCAAAATCCTCACGACGTCGTTTTCGATCGGTTCCGGTGGCAGCGGTGGTGTGTTTGGTCCGTCGATGGTGATAGGAGGCGCGCTCGGCGGTGCCGTGGGCAAAATATTCCACCAGCTCACCCCCGGAATCATCACGCACCCGGGACCGTTTGTCATTGTCGGCATGGCCGGTTTCTTCGCCGCGGCCTCCAACGCGCCCATTTCGACAATTATTATGGTGAGCGAAATGACGGGTAACTACAATCTTCTCGTCCCCGCGATGTGGGTGTGCGCGATTGCGTTTATCGTTGGCCGCCGCTGGAGCATTTATCAGAACCAGGTGGACACCCGTGCGGACTCACCGGCGCACTACGGCGATTTTGCCAAAGACCTGCTCGAAGAAATTTATGTTCGGGACATCTTTCATCCGGACTCGTCGTTTTCATACGTCCCCGAGAACCTGACACTCCGAGAATTCGTCCCGATCATGACGGAGGCCAACCAACAAAACTTTCCCGTGGTCAATTCCTCCAACGAGATGACCGGTATTGTCTCGATCAACGACGTGCGTGAAATCCTCGTGGAACGCGACCTGGATAATCTGTTGATTATGAAAGAGATAGCAAGTGAGGATGTGCCGATTGTCACCCTCGACGACAATCTGGCCCACGTGCTCAGACGTTTTACGGAGAATGAGGTGGACACGCTTCCCGTTGTCGAAACGGAAGACTCGAGAGAGTTGCTCGGTATGCTGCGCCGGCGCGAGGTGACGCGGAGCTACTACGAGAGGCTGAGCGCGATGAAACGTATCTCGGACGGTATTTGATTCCGGGGGCCGATGTGATGACCCGATCCCACGAAGACAACACACCAAAACGGGAAGCTCAATCCGGTGATGTTCTCGGTGACGAGGTTCTCTCGGGTTTGATCGGCCGGTTGGGGTCGGACACACTTAGGTACATTCCGGCGATAATCGTCCCGGCCGTTGTTAGTATCCTTTATATATCGATCTTTACCCGCATTTTTGCCCCGGGGCCTTACGGAGAGTACGCGCTCGTATACGTTATTGTCGCTATCCTCACCTCTGCCATCTCTGGGTGGCTCCAGCAGTCCGTTCTTCGGTATCTTCCGCGTTATCGTCAGCAGGGTCAAGCGGGTGAGTTTCTCGCCAAATTCGGATCTATACTCTGGGCGGTCGCAGCGCTGATACTCATTGCCGGGTTGTTGTTGACCCCTTTGATTCGTCCCCTGGCCGGAGGTTACGCACGGTACTATGCTGCGGCTGTTGTGTGGGTGATGGCCGGTGTAATCTTTTTTGTTCAAAACCACGCATTTCGTGCGAATCTGCAATCGGCGACGTTTTCGCGGTATCAGGTGCTGTACTCGGTGGGCCGTTTGGTGTTTGCGTTGTTGTTTGTGTATCTCGTGTCGCGGGATGTCATCGGTATGATCGTGGGGGCGGTGGTCGCGTATCTGGTGCTTCTGGTACCGATGATGCTGGAACTGGGTGTCTTTCGGGAAATGAGATTATCCGGATTCTCCATAGATTTTAAGTTGCTCAAGAATTTTGCGAGATATGGATTTCCGCTGGTGGGGTTTGTGCTTGGCGTCAAGGTGCTGGATCTATCCGACCGGTTTATCATCGAGCTGTTCAGAGATTCGGAAGAAGTCGGGATCTACGCCGCCAACTCCAACGTGGTGACCATGGGACTGTTGTTTGTGGCGACGCCACTCTTGTCGGCGGCGCTCCCGCTGATTGTGAGCACGTGGGAACAGGGTCACCAGGCGCAGATCCAGAGTGTGATTTCCAATTTTTCGCGGTATTACCTCTTGGCCGCGATTCCCGTGATGGGTTTTACGATCGTCTACTGCCGCGAAATCGCGACGGTGTTGCTCGGTTCGGAGTTTCGCGAGGGCTACCGGATCATGCCCCTTGTCTTGGTGGGATCTCTGCTGTGGAATTTTGGAATGTACGGCCACAAGGGTATCAAGCTGCTGGAAAAGACCCGTGTGATGCTTGTCCTCGTGTTGACATGCTGCGTGGTCAATATCGTTTTAAATGTCATTGTTGTTCCGACGTATGGTTATTTTGGCGCAGCGGTCACTACGATGGTGAGCCACTCGATTTACCCGGTCATGGTATACTTCGTTACAAAAAGATATCTTCGGTGGATGATTCCTTGGCGATCGGCATTGAACATCGGCATCGCGGGTTTGTTGGCGTCGGCGGGTTGGTGGGGAGTACAGTGGTATTTGACCGGCAAACTACACGTCGTGTTGATCCTGGCCATCGGCTTGGTCGCCGGGATGACAGTTTATGCGGGGGTCTTATTCCTGATCGGTGAGCTCAGAGACTACGAGAAACGATTGATTACCTTTAGAAGGAGCGTTTGATTGCGACCGGGATTTGAGGAATTCGACCATGCCGGTGATATCGGGATCGAAGCGTGGGGGCAGGACATGTCCGAACTGATCGAAAACGCCACGCTGGGTCTTCTGGGGTTGTTTTGCCGTGGAGGTGTCGAGCCGCGGACGGAGAGGCAGTTGGGCGTCGAGTCTTCCACGCGGGAAGATCTGCTTGTGGATTGGCTTGCCGAGGTGATCACGGCGGTCGGCGCAAACGGCGAGATCTACAGCGGCGTCGAAATAACGCGTGTGGGCGAACATTTTGCTTACGGTATTTTGCGCGGCGAAAAGGTGGACACAGCACGGCACGACCTGCGGTTTGATGTCAAAGCGGCCACTTACCACGGCCTGATGGTTGGCCAAACCGCGGATGGTCTCCGGGGACGGATCATTTTTGATCTGTAGTCGTACCCTGATTTTGGGACGGCCACATCAACAGATTTTGCGCCCGCAAGTGAGTCGGTAGTGGTCCGCACGAAAGAGGAAGTGATGGCAAGACTACATGTATGGGTGACGGGGCGGGTACAAGGTGTATTTTTTCGGGATTCAACGCGCCGGGCTATCGAGGGTCTCGATCTTACCGGCTGGGTGAGGAATCTACCCGACGGCCGTGTCGAGGCTGTGTTCCAGGGGAACAGGGAAGTGTGTGAAAAAGGGCTCGCGTACGTTAAGACCGGCCCACCGTCGGCCCGTGTGGATCACGTGGATGCCCAATGGGAAGACGACGAGGAAGAGCTTACCGGTTTTGAGGTTCGGTACTGACGGCCACGTAAACGCGCAGGGCGTCGAGCAGAGCGGCATCCATACGGCGTGGCTTTTGATTCAGGTCTGCCGCGATGTGTTTGGTCATCCCCGTGGCTATCCGCTTGTCCCCGTTGAACACTTCGTAGGCAAACTCCACTGTCCGGCTTCTTAGTTGCGAAATGTACGTATCGATGCGCACCCTGTCGCCGTAGTCAGCTGATCCGATAAGGCGGCAACCGTATTCGATCACGGGAAAGCGCGTACCCGATGCCTCGAGCTCATGGTAGGCGTATCCGGCGGACGCGAGAAGCTGAGTCCTCCCGATCTCGAACCAAAGGAGGTAGTTCGCGTGATGGACGACCTGCATGCGGTCGGTTTCTGCGTAGCGCACTTGCTGTTCAACGGTCTCGATCTTCATCTGTAGTCCTCTCGTCTCCGCCGTCCAGATTGGGGTTTACAGTTGCCGGGGTTTGGCGTATATTCCCCCTTACCACTTTTAAGGATCAATCATCGATCCCATTTCGGACCTGCGCCTTCAATCAATAATCGGTCGGTTTAGTTTCAATCAAAAGACCAAAGGGAGAAGCGATATGCCATCTGAATTCAAAAACGAGCCCTTTACCGATTTCAGCGACCCAAAAAACGCAAAGGCAATGACGGATGCGCTTGCCAAAGTGTCGTCTGAGCTCGGCAAAGAGTATGACTTGATTATCGGGGGGAAGCACAAGAAAACGCAAGACCGTATTCGCTCGATCAACCCAGCGCAACCGGACCAGGTAGTTGGGCTCTCCGGCAAGGCCACGAGTGAGGATGCGGAGGAGGCAATTGAGGTGGCGACCGAAACATTCAAAACCTGGAGCCGTGTGGACCCCAGGGAGCGGGCCGAATATCTGTTCAAGGCAGCGGCGCTGATGCGTAAGCGGAAGCACGAGTTTTCTGCCTGGATGGTCTACGAGGTCGGTAAGAGCTGGGCCGAGGCCGACGGGGACACGGCTGAAGCAATCGATTTTCTGGAATTCTACGGCCGCGAGATGATTCGTTATGCCGACGAGCAGCCTCTAACAAAGATCCCTACGGAAAAGAACGAGCTCAGATACATCCCGTTGGGTGTCGGTGCGGTGATTCCGCCCTGGAACTTCCCTGTCGCGATTATGGTCGGTATGACCAGTGCGGCATTTGTGTCGGGCAACACGGTATTGTTAAAGCCATCCAGCGATGCGCCGGTTGTCGCCGCGAAGTTTATGGAGATCTTGGAAGAAGTCGGGCTGCCGCCCGGCGTTGTCAACTACGTGCCCGGCAGCGGCGCCCAGGTGGGCGACTACATCGTTCAGCACCCACAAACGAGGTTCATCGCGTTTACCGGGTCCAAGGAAGTTGGCCTCCATATCAACCAGGAAGCCGCCAGGCCGAGGGAAGGTCAGATTTGGATCAAGCGTACGATCCTGGAGATGGGTGGCAAAGACTCGATCATCGTCGATAAGGATTGCGATTTTGACGCGGCAATAACGGGTGTTTGGACATCCGCATTTGGCTTCCAAGGGCAAAAATGCTCTGCCTGCTCTCGCGTGATCATTCACAACGACATCTATGACAAGTTTGTCAAAAGGCTCGTCGACGAAACGGCGAGGATCGCACAGGGCGCGACCCACACAGCACCAGATGTTTACATGGGCGCTGTAATCAACGAGTCAGCCTGTGAGAAGATTCTTGATTACATCGAGACCGGCAAGACCGAAGGCGAGCTCGTTCACGGTGGTATGCGCGCAGCCGGCGACGGTTATTTTATCCAGCCGACGATATTCACCGAGGTTCAACCGGACGCAAAGATATCGCTCGAAGAAATCTTTGGCCCCGTGTTGGCCTGTATACGGGCCAAAGACATCGACGACGCGTTCCGAATTGCAAACAACACCGAGTATGGATTGACCGGTTCGATCTACTCGACGAATCGGGACAACCTCGAGCGAGCGGGAAAAGAGTTCCATGTTGGCAACCTGTATTATAACCGCAAGTGCACGGGCGCCCTGGTCGGTGTTCACCCGTTTGGTGGATTTAACATGTCGGGGACCGACAGCAAGGCAGGGGGAAGGGATTATCTGTTTCTTTTCACCCAGCCGAAGTCCATCTCCGAACAAATCTAGATGGCACACGGGTGTTGTATGCAGAACGGGGTCTCATCCGAGGCCCCGTTTTTTTGGCCATGCGGGTTAACGCGTTGAGTCCGCTCGCGCGGCGCGGGCTTTTAGGGTGTCGTTGGGACGGATTTCGATTTCGACTCGCCGGTTTTGCGCGCGGCCTTCTTCCGTATCGTTTGGTGCCGTGGGCCGGAACTCCCCAAAGCCGACCGTCTCGATCCGCGATGGTGGAACACCGGCGTCGATCAGGTAGTTGCGAACGGACAACGCCCGGCGTTCGGACAACGTGAAATTGTAATCCTCGTCGCCCTGGCTGTCCGTGTGACCGGCGACCACGATCTCGGTATCGGGATATCGTTGAAAAATGTCGGCCATCCGCTCGATGTGCGGTTGTGCATCGGAGTTGAGCATGGCGGAGTCAAAGCCAAAGAGGACGTCGCTGTCCCATGTGATTCGAATGGCTTCGCCGACCCACTCTGTTTTCGCATCTTCGAGCATGGCAAGCTCGTCGGCTTGCAGGCTCATGTAATCCTCGAGGCTAACACCGGCGCTGGCGCTGTCAACGGGTATGGGTGGCGGTTCGGGAACCGGTTGGCCCGGCGGTTGTTCGGCTGGGGTCTCTGCGCCGGCAGCCGTGGCTGCCGGATCGGTCTCCACGTTCTTTTTGCCGCCCGAGCCGCAGCCGGTCAATCCGGCGCACATCAACGCGAGAACGAAAAGCCAAATAACTGAGCGTGTTTCGATTGCCATGATCGGGATCGACCTCCCTCGACGCTCTAGCGGCGGTAGTAGCGGCGGTACCGCCGGCGTCGAATCTCGAGGCATGATATCCCACCGGGTTCGACGATGTCCAAACTGATTTTGACCGCGGGAGGCAACAAAATGAGGTTGAAATTAACCGTTTATCATTATTGGAGATAACTGATACAATTAGCATTGTTGCCCCGCCATCACCGCGGGTGTTCCGGCAGAGGTTAATCGAGGAATCGACACTGAGATTCTCAAACGGCACATGGCTTTTTCTCGTCGTGCTCCTGGGTTTGGTCGCGCGGCTGGTTTTGGTCGGGTACGTGGTCGGACTCGATCGCGAAACGACCGGCGATGAAATCGACTACCACGCGTTGGCGTCAAACCTGGCAGACGGCAACGGGTACCGGGTGGCCGACGGTCATCTCAGCGCCCGGCGGCCTCCGTTGTATCCAGTGGCGCTATCGGTGCTTTACCGCGTTTTTGGCGCTGACCCTGCCGTCGCGCGGTTGTTTCAGGCGGTTCTTGGTGCCGTCATAATCTGGCTGGTGTTTCTCGTGTCACGACGGCTCTTTGCCGAGCGGGTGGCGTGGATCGCCGCGGTTCTCACCGCGGTTAACCCGTTTCTGATTTTTGTCAGCGGGTATCTTCTTACGGAAAACCTGTACATTGTCCTGCTGTTGATGATCCTTCTGGCGGTGCCAAAACCCACGTGGGAATGGAGGCGGATCATTCCTGCTGCGGTGCTTCTCGGTCTTTGCACGCTGGCGCGGCCGACGGCCGCAGGCGTCGCGATTTGGATCGTGCTGTCCGCGCTTGTGCTAACCCGCGACCGGGTGTCAACGCGGTTGATCGGTGCTCTTGCGGTTCTTGTTCTCGTGGGGTTGGTCGTGTTTCCCTGGGGTGTGCGCAATCACGCGGTTTTTGGCAAGTGGTTGTTTACGACGACACACGGTGGTGTCACATTTTACCAAGGCAACAACGCCGCGGTCCTCGAGTATCCACAGTACTACGGTGGTGTGGCACCGCTGTACATGCTTCCGGGGTACGAGGTCCTGGAAAAAAAACCCGAGATCGAAAAAGACGAGGAAGCGCGGGCGCTTGGCAAACAATTCCTCCGTGAAAACAAGCGGCACCTTCCAATCCTGGTGTGGAGAAAGTTCGCCCGGTTTTGGCGGTTTCAAAGCGATGCCGGGATGAGCGGTGTGAAAAGCGGCTGGTGGTTTAGTAAAGACAGCGTGTTGGGACGTCTTGCCAGCTCGCTGGATGTGGGTTTTATCTATGCGGTTCTTGCGATTCCGCTTTTTGTAGTCGGTTTGGTGTTGTCGCTCCGCAATTGGAGCCGTTTTGTGTTGCTCTACGGTCTCGTGCTCATCCACACGGCGGTAACGTTGGTGTTTCACGGTTCGATCCGCATGCGGGTTCCGATCGAACCGGTGATGGCGATGTTTGCCGCTTATGCCCTTCATTGCGTTGTTCAACGTGTTCGATACCGCCGCGAACCCACGCCATAACCCCGCCTCGGTAGCGGCTCAACCATCAAAAAATTCCGGACGACCAAAAGTTCCCTGCGGGCTAATCGACCCGGCGTACAGAACACTGGCGAATTGCAGGAACATATCTCGTTTGCCAGTTTTGTTGTGCGCACCACCCGATTGAAGCGATTCGGAAAGCTGACCCTCCAGCAGGCTGTGACGTCCTGGCTGCTAAGCCTTTATTGTAAAATAGCTTGGTAGGGTATGTGAAAAAAATCGCAAATTATGTTGACATGTTTGGGGCGCCCTAATAACATTTAGGGCACCCTAAATAATGCATTGGAGCAGAACGATGCCGAAGCTCTCGGATAAATTGGAAATGTATCTCAAAACCATTCTCTTGTTGGAGAGGGAGTACAAACCGGTCCGCGTGAGTCACATCGCCAAAATGCGCGGTGTAAGCGCCGCGAGCGTCACTGAGGCGATTCACACACTTCAGGATCGGGGGCTCATATTGCACCGCGCATACGGCGGCGTCCGGCTGTCGGCCAAGGGACGCCGTAAGGCCCGCCAGATCGAGGGGTATCATGATGTGTTGCGGCATTTCCTGACAGACATACTGGGAGTCGGCGAACCGCTGGCGACCGGAGATGCTTGCGAAATCGAACACGTCGCAAGCGCCGAGACGATGGAGCGCCTGACGGCGATGTTGGAGTACCTGGATCAAAGCGATGTGGATGTATCGCGGTTGATTGCCGGGTTTCAAAAGTTCTACTCGAGACGTGAAGAAGTCAAACTTCCTGATGCTGCGGAATCTGATAAAGGAGGTAAGAAACCACAATAGAATTACTGAACGAGATTGGTTGGCAGTATGCGTCGCTCGTTGGGGAAGCGTTGGGAGATCGGCGGGGCGAACGAGCGATTATTGTTCGGAGGATTTTTGGAATACCTTAGCGGCTGTAAAACGAGGGGAAAAGAGGAACCGAGATGACAACAAGGCGAATTACTAGCTGGCAGTTGACAGCGGCGATTGTGTTGTGTTTTGTAGCCGGGCTCATATGCGCCCCAGCCCTGGCGGTCGAAAAAGAAGGCGGGTCCGAAGGAACGGAGGATCCAAGTTTGGAGGAGAAAGTCGAAATCCTGACCGAGGAAGTCTCGCGGTTGCGCGAGCAGATGAACATTCCCGAGACAGACAAGGAGCTCACCGGAGCGTACGGGATGGGACCGGCGGCGAGCAAGGTTTACGGTGTGTCGCAGGGGATTTCGTTTGGCGGATATGGCGAATTCTACTTTGCCTCGCCTTACGGGGATACCGAGGTAACCGGCCAGGTCAACATCACCGATTTTTATCGGTTTATCGCGTATTTTGGATACAAATTCAACAGCTGGATCGTGATGAACACGGAGATCGAGTACGAACATGCTACGACCTCGAGCAACTTTCAGGGCAAATCGGGTTCGGTGTCCGTGGAATTCGCGTACTTGGACTTTCTCATAAACCAGGGCATCAATGTCCGTGCGGGCAATCTACTGATCCCGATGGGGTTCTTGAACCTCATTCACGAACCGACGACGTACTGGGGAAATTTCCGTCCGTTTGTTGAAACCACGATCATTCCGTCGACCTGGCGCGAGATGGGGATTGGGTTGCACGGAAACATGCATGATATTCGTTACTCGGTGTACCTCTTGAATGGATTTAACGGCAGCAAGTTTGACAACAAAGGAGTGCGAAGCGGCCGGCAAAAAGCCAATCGTGCTGTCTGGGAGGATGTCGGTGGGGTGCTGGCGTTGGATTATTCCTACAGCGGCATAACGAACGGGGTCGTTCAGGTCGGCGGCTCGGTGTTTGCCGGCGGCGCCGATCAGAACATGATCGAGGACGAAAACGGAGATAAGCTCTCGGTCAACAACGAGATCTATGAACTTCACGCCGAATTCCGAAAGGGTAGATTTAAGACACGCGTTCTTGCCGCCGCCAGTCATATCAGCAATGCGGGGGCTCTCAGTGAAATTCTCTTTGCCGATGACGGCAACGGGGAACTCTCCAAACAGGTTCCGGAGAGGCAGTTCGGCTGGTACGCAGAAGCTGGTTACGACGTCGCACCGCTCATCTGGAGGCAGGCAAATTTTACGCTGACCCCGTGGCTGCGTTACGAACAATACAATCTCCAGGACCAGGTGTCCGCCGATACGGCGCTTCCCGCTGATCCTTCGCTGGAAGGTACATTTTTGACCGTTGGGCTGGAGAGCAAACCGCATCCCAACGTTGTCATCAAATTCGATCTGGTTTTCCCGACGAATGAATCGAGCGACCCGGTAAGTGACGAGATTCGTTTGGGTGCAGGATTCATTTTCTAGACTGTACCGGCAAAAACCGAGCGCGTAAGGAACGAGCATGACGGATTCGAAACGGCAATTGCATTCTTGCACGAACCCTCCGGCCGCAGCCACGCCGCTGATGTCGCCGTGCGGCGTAGGCACGCGGGTCACCGTTGCGGGATCGGTTGTGTTCTTCCTTGCGCTGGTTTTTGTTATGACGAGTTCGCACACGCCCGTTCTGGCCGAGGTGTTCCACAGCAAGGAGTCTGCGTTGCGGCTAGCGTTTCCGGATGCGGACACGGTGGACAAACGGGAGATTTTCCTGAGCAGCGAGCAGGTCGAAGAGGTGGAGCGTCTTGCCCGTGTGCAAGTTCCTTCGCGCTTGGTGACCGTGTATATCGGTCGGAAAAGCGGGAGCCCGCTCGGGTATGCATTTATCGAGACGCACCAGGTGCGAACGCTGCCGGAAACGATTCTCATCGTTCTCGAACCGGATGGGCGGGTTCGCGACATATACATGTTGGCCTTTCACGAGCCGCCGGAATACGGGCCGCCGGACCGATGGCTGGGGCAGTTCCAGGGGCGTCTTCTGGACGATGACTTGAGTCTTCGGGGCGAGGTGGCAGGGATTGCGGGAGCGACGCTCACCGCGACCGCCATTACGGCGGCCTTGCGTAAAACACTCGCGACCCTTCAAGTCGCGTTGCTACGGGCAAAAGAAGAGTCCGGTGATCCGGGAGATATAAGTGATTCCGGTTCGGAAGACGAACCGCGCAAATCGGGGGCCAAGTAAAAGGGGATTGACTCTTGCGTTATGTCATTAGTGGTGAATGGAACCGCAATCAGTTGTTGAGGCTGATTCTTTTCTTTTTTCTGGTTTACATGCTTCTGTTTTGGATCACCAACTGGATTCTCTATTTCCAAAAGATGAGTCTGGATCCCAACTCGGTCGTCACCTATTTCCGTGGAGACCCCGCCGCGGAATTCGGACAGCCCCCGCGGCCATTGGGGGCGATCGCGGAAGTCAGCCACTTTCATCTTTTTGCCATGGGAATGCTTGTGATGACGCTTACGCACCTGCTTCTTTTTCTTCCCGTGTCCTTCCGGGTCAAGGGCAGCTTGACTCTGATCACGTTTCTCGCCGCTCTGCTCAACCAGGGGAGCAATTGGCTGGTTCGTTTCGTTCATCCCGACTTCGCGTGGCTCAAGGTCTTGAGTTTTTTGACGCTCCAGATCGCTCTGTTTGGTTTGTTGATCGCGTTGATCGCGGGTGTCCTTAGACCCAGGCGCAACACTTACGCGGATCACGACAGGCGTCCGCACAGCACCGTCAACGGATGGAACCCGTCATGAGGTTTGTTGAAGGCTGCGCGATTCTGTTGTCGATGTGGGTTTTGTCAGGGGATGGGCCCGGGCGGTTGGAATCCAGCTGGGCGACCGGCTCGGACTCGGTCCGTATGCGAGACCAAATGGACTCGTCCCGCGGGTCGGAAGACGAGGACCCGCTCGATTCGCCGGTGAGCGCGGCGGGTTGGTGTGAGGAGCGGCGCTGGGTCATGGGTACCCAGCTTCGTGTGGTGATCGTGTCGGGCTGCGCAGAGATTCGCGAAGTGATGGATGCCGTCTTCGACGAGGCCAAACGTTGGGACGCACTACTCAGCAATTATGATCCGACGAGTTCTTTGAGTCAAATAAACGCGAACGCTGGCGAGTTCGTTCCCATCCCGAAGGATCTTTACCAATACCTGGAACGAGCCAAAAACGATGCAGAGCAAACCGATGGTATCTTTGATATCACGATCGGGCCTCTGGTAGGCGCACACCGCGAGGGAATCGCCGGAGCAGATGAACTAGCCGACATTCTTGAGGACGTAGGTATCGACAAGCTAGAAGTCCGGGCCGACGAACACGGCTACTACGCGAGATTGGCTCGGCCCGGGATGGCTTTGGATCCGGGAGGCGATGGCAAGGGCGTAGCCGTCGATGCCATGGTGAACAAACTCCGGGAAGCCGGCGTGACACGTGCGCTGATAGACTTTGGCGGTAGCACGTATTACGGCCTGGGAACCCCTCGGGCCGAGAAGGGTTGGACGATCGCCGTCAGCGGTGAAGACGGCGAGATTTTGGGGACGGTGGTGCTCAAGGATCGAGCGCTGAGCGTGTCGGCGTCGTCGCATCGGAATCTGGACCCGGTGGAAGAGGGCGGAAGCAAAATGCCGGCTGGCCACATCTTGGACCCTCGCACCGGTTCGTTGATCGTGGATACCCGTACGGCGGTCGTGGTATCGGTGTCGGGCACCGCTGCAGAGGTTCTAAGCACCGTTCTCGTTGTCACGGGTAAGAAAGGTCTTGAATTCGGTGACCGGTTTCGGCACACGGCCGCCGCGGTCTTCGAACCCGCCAAAAAACCGGCAAGCTCCGGCGAATTCAAACGATATTTTGACAGAAATGCCGATTTTCGGTTCTGAGTCGTTCGCACGACGAGGTCGATCCGTCGGACGTGCCAGCTGAGCCAAATTGAGATCAGGCGGTATGCAGATCGCGCCGCTGCCTTGTGTAGGCTTTGACGGCCGACTTCGGGGGTTGTTTCTGCGGTCTTGCGAAAGTGATGCGGACTTATTCCTCCAATTCCATCTCCGGATCTGATTCCGCGCCGATAGACCGAATGGCCTGGTTGAGATCACTCCGTTGACCTAGTTGTGTGCAATTCCGGGCAGCGCTCAAAGCTTTTAGCGATTCCTACGATCAGCATAAACGCGATAAAAACCTCGCTGTCGTCGATGTTGTTTTCGGTCAGCGCACCAATCAGTACCGCAATCGTCGCACCCATCACACCGGTGACATAGTGCCAGCCAAACCCGGACCGTGAAGCGATACCTTGGCGAACGCGCCAGAGCGATCGCAAAAGGACAAACCAAAAATACAAGAACGGGATAAATCCGACCAAACCCCGGGTGGCGAGAATCTGAAGATATACGTTGTGCGAGTCGACGGTGGTTTCGACATGCCTTTCGGCGACCCGCTTTTCCGCCTCAATGGTGAAGTCGCCCATACCGACGCCAAGAATCGGATGACTCTTGATCAACTCCCAGGAGATATCCCAGAGCACGTACCGGGTTGTGACGTTCACCTCGGTGGGCTCTCCGCCCATCCCCGTGGCCGACGCAATCTTGCGCTGTACACGGCTGTCCCTCAAGGCGAGGATGGCTGTAATCAAGATGAGAAGTACGGCGATAAAATAGACCTTCTTGCGCCGGAACAAAATGACCACGGAGGTTATTCCACCGAGAAGCGCGACCCAAGCACCGCGCGTGAGCGTGAGGATGATACCCGTGATTTGAACGGCTACACCGGCAGCCGTGGCAAGCGCAGTTTTTGACACGCCGCGGTGACCAAGGAGAATCGAAAAATTCACGGTGATCAGCTGACAGAGAATTCCGGCAAAGGTCATGGTAAAAAGCGTGCCGCTGGGGCGATGTGTTTGCGGTGCTATTTTTATAAAAAAGAAATCGATGCCGCCTCGGTATTGGGTGATCGCCATCAGACAAGCCAGACTCGTGGAGCCAAAGAGAATCCAAAATACGGTACGTCGCAGCTTTGGGGAAGTCAGATTGTACGCTACGAGAAAGTAGATGAGCAGCAGCCAGTAGGATTCCCAGTCCTCACGTGCCCTCGATATGTCTTCCGACATGAGAACCGACGGGATTGCCGAGACGACGAGGATCACACAACCAAACAACATCGGGTCTTTTCTTATCTCGAAGATGCGCGCGCGGATCTCCGGTACGGCGACAATGCCGATCAGGGCGGCAACAAATCCAAGCATGATAAAAATATTTGCACCGGAAATGGAGAAGGGAACAAACAACGCCAGTCCACAAAAAGAGACGGCAAACATTTGGTGTGAGAGTTTCTCGGCGAAATCGTTCACGATTGTTTACAACTCGATCGCAAGGGAGAATCGGTGGGTTTTGTCAAACGCTTCTTCTGTGTCGAAATTGGCGTTGTAATCGACAAACACTCTTCGGATTTTGACACCGATGCCCAGATGGGGGATCGAGCGATTCTCACCCGTGGTAACGGCGGAAATCCCTCCACGCAGCATCAGGCGGTTGGAAAAAAGCGCTGCCTCGCCACCAAGCACCAGTCGAGCAACTCCGCCGTATGCCCCGACCATGTCTGCTTCCACTACGAAAATTTCACTAGCCCGATAGGCGAAGCCCAATGTCAGCGATCGTTGGAGCGCGTAGTTTTCTCCGCTGTCGAACATGATCTGCGAGAACAAGTTTCTACCGACGGCTCCAAAGGTGAGGGTTTCGAGCAGCTCTATACGGAATCCCACGGTAATCGTCGTTCCCTTGGCCTCGAGCTCACCGAGGTCTCCGGTCGACAACAGCAGGCCCAGGCTCGCTCCCACCGACCAAAAGTAATCTGGCGAGTAGGCGTACCCTGCAAGAAGCGTGTTTTCAGTATACCGTTGGCCATCTGAAAGCTCGAGAGACAGGTTGCCATAAAGAATGCCAAACGAGTGGGTGGAGAATCCAAGTCCCGGTTCGTCTGCGTTTCCGTGATTGATCCCACGGGCGTATGCGAGGTACGACTGCTGC
This sequence comes from Candidatus Latescibacterota bacterium, assembly GCA_020356045.1. Taxonomy (GTDB): domain Bacteria; phylum Krumholzibacteriota; class Krumholzibacteriia; order WVZY01; family WVZY01. The sequence continues at coordinate 3,768,471 of CP070631.1, read as the reverse complement.
GCCTCAGCGCCGGGAACGAGATCGACATAGGTAAAACCCAGTCTTCCTCTGTGCATCAGCGAGAGCAACGCCGGATTCCAATATGTGGCACCTTCATCGGAGCCTATGGCGACGGCGGCGCCACCCATCCCCCATGCCCTAGCGCCGTATCCGGGAGCCACGAAACTGCCGCCCCGGGAGTACCCGGCAAACGCCGAAGAAGCGACGATGCAGCCCGAGATCACCACGATCGTGAGTATCCATACCACTCTTGTCGGTCTAACTGTTGTCATCGTGGCACGTTCTTTCAAGGGGCAAACGCAAACACTTTTCTGTGCAATTCGCTCTTCCCATTGTCAAACCGCAATTGGGCAACGGCGACCAGTGGGCCCTTCTTGGCGAGCACGCCGTCGCCGTTTAGTCCATTCCATGGTACAGAGATGGTCGAATCAAAACCCGTTTCCGAAAGTGTCTGAACCAGATTTCCACCCAAATCGTAAATTCGGATCGTTGCTTGGGTGGTAACGCCTTCGTCAACAGTGATTTGAAACGCGTCGTCTGGCCGGAACGGCTGTGGAATATGAAAACCCATCGATTGATCCCATGTCACTTCGATGGTATTCGACGGTTGTCCGACATTGCCCGCCTTGTCCGTAATCACAGCGTAAATACGGTTGAGTCCGCCGACGAGTGTCATCGAATGGGGCCACTGTCCGGGAACAGCCGGGTTTATGGTGTCCGCCAGCACGTCGTTTCGATAGATACTCATGACGTCTTCAAAACCGACCGATGGATCGATCGTCCCGTTGAGCACAAAATTTGGCGAATGAGTAACGGGCTCCGGTTGTTCCAGAACCGGTGGTGGCGGTGGTGTCTGATCCCAAGTGACGTCGATACTCGACGTGCGGTCCTGACCCAGCAGGTTCTTACCTCTGAAACTGATTGTGTATTTGACTTCCTGTTCCTCAACCACTGTTTTCAACGTCGAGCTGAAAAAGAGCGTGTCCGAGCGAAAGTAAGTCGTCATCACCCGCACCCAGGGCTCATTGACGTTTGTCGCCGTGGAGAATCTCGTCCACAACGAATCGTGAACCCCATGCCGGTGCCACGCCCAACCGTAGAGGCTGTCGGGGAGATCGGGGAGTACCACTCCGCTTTCGAGGCTGGTAACGACGATTGTGGGTCCGTCGAGGCTCACGTCGAACGTGCGCGCCGCGCGGGCTTCGTTTCCCGCCTCGTCTCTTACAAACACTTCTGCGGTGTGATCACCGTCGAGCGTCGTCCCGCTTCCGTCCCAGGAGTCCTCATAGGAGCCGATCGCTGGCACAAACTCGTTTCTGAGCGTCGCTACCTCCGATGGCGTTTGATCGAATATGACGACTTGTACGGCGACCTCTTCCGATGGCGGGGGGTCCTGGATTTGGTATTCAACGTAGAGCGTATCGTGTGTGGGTGGATCCAGCGAGCCCGGTGCGAATATCTCTGGAGAAATATCCGTGACGAACACACTCGGAACCGTAACGTCGAGAATAAAGTGCCTCGAGAAAACCGTGTCCGCTTCGGTTCCAGCTGTCGATGTCGCCCGTGTAAAAACAAGAAAAGAGTCTTCGGGAGCGAGCACGCCAATGGAGGTCATGCCGTCCCAGACGACATCGTAATCGACGCCCGGTTCGCCAATGGATCCGTCGACGAGCGTTCGTACGACCGTGACGGAATCCTTGGCCACAACGTCGAGCCAGACGGTAGCGGATTCGCTCAGCGAATAAGTAAACGTGACATTATCCTGCACCCCGTCGCCGTTCGGTGAGAAATAGGTTAAATCGACTTCAACTTCATCGATTATCGCCGCGGTGCCAACAGACGCGATGGCCACGCCCAAGAGGGCGATCGACCACAGCACCAACCACTGCAACGCGAGGGGCTGTGTTCTGGCGGGTCTATTTATCACGGCGTTTCTGCCCTCTTTTCGAGAAACTTTTCCAAAAGTTGGGGCAACACGCCGCCCGATGGGCCTCTCACCGACACATCGGCATCAAAGGTAATCGGCGTTGGTTCGGGGTTGATCTCGATGATTTGGGCGCCGGCTCTCTTGGCCACACCCGGGAAGCCTGCCACGGGATAAACGATCCCGGATGTTCCCACGACGAGCATGACCTCGCATGTCTCGATGGCTTGATAAGCTCGCATGACCGCGTTTTCGGGTAACATCTCACCGAACCACACGACATCTGGTCGGATTAGCGAACCGCACTCGCAACGCGGCGGAATGTCTTCGGTTTTGGGAAGCTCGTCTATGGGGTGTCCCATATCAAAGCATTTGTATCGGAAAATATTCCCGTGCATCTCGACGATGTTGCGGGATCCCGCTTTTCGGTGGAGGTCGTCGATGTTCTGGGTGAC
>CP070631.1:3759795-3765992 GCA_020356045.1 Candidatus Latescibacterota bacterium | reverse complement strand
ATCTCGCTGTGATCAACGCACCACTGCTGTCCCCCGCCTCCACCACGACCACCACATGGGATATTCCGCTGATCAAACGGTTCCTCAACGGAAACACAAATTTGAGCGGACGCGTTCCCATCAGCTGTTCCGAGACGACACACCCATCTACAGCAATGGTTTCCAGCAGCTCTTTGTTCTCGACCGGATACGCGATGTCCAGTCCGGTTCCCACCACCGCCACCGTCGCCGCTCCCGCTTCGAGGGCACCGCGGTGCGCCGCGGTATCGACTCCGGCCGCCGCGCCGCTGGTTACCAGGATACCGCGGCCGGCAAGCTCCGCGGCCAGCATGCGCGTAAACGCCGCGCCCCGCGCCGAAGGCCGGCGGCTCCCAACTATGGCCACTCCACGTCGGTCCAACACGCCAAAATCGCCCCTGAAAAAAAGCAATGGGGGCGCGTTGGGTATGTCGCGAAGATATTGGGGAAAATTGTCGTCGAGATACGTAACCACGCCGACGTCATGGCGCGCGACCGCTTTTATCTGGTGCTCGAACTCGGACCAGGGAATCTCTGGAATCGGCTTCTTGAGCCGCCTCGACAGGACCTTGCGTCCCGCCGGGCTCCGGAGCTTTTCGAACGTGTCTTTGTAGTCTCTGGGAAGTTTGAAACAGTCGACACGGCCTATCTCATCGACAAGAAGAATCGCTAGAAACGGATAATATGACTCTACCACACGAACCTCCTCCCACACCCTCTGCCGGTCGACTTCGTACAACCGGCATTGTCATGTTTCGAGCGCCCCGGTTTCACATTGCCCCGCGGCACCCACCGATCCGACTCATCACCGATATCGACACCGGGTCAATCCATCGCCGCAAGCGTTGCAGCCAGCTCACCAACAAGTGTTCTCAACCCGTCGCGCGAGACCGAGGATATCGGTATCACCTTCGAATGGATGCCGAGAAGCGCCGCTTCCACCCCACCGGTACCACCCTCGAGCAAATCACATTTGGTCAAGACGAGAATACTGGGGCGTTCGAGCAGCACGGGATCGTACTTGAGCAACTCGTTACGAAGCGTGCGATAGCTCTCCACGGGTTCGGGCACGCTGGCGTCGACGAGATACAGCAGCACTCGGCACCGTTCGATATGTCTAAGAAACTCCTTCCCCATACCCTTTCCAGCATGCGCGCCTTCGATCAACCCGGGGATGTCAACCATAACCAGCGTTTCAAACTCCCCGGTTTTGACAATACCCAGGACCGGTGTCTTGGTGGTAAAAGGGTAATCCGCAATCTCAGGATGTGCCGCGCTGAGCACGCTCAACAGTGTAGATTTGCCGGCATTGGGCTCGCCAACCAATCCCACGTCGGCGATCAGCTTGAGCGTGATCTCCAGCGTACGCGACTCGCCAGGTTTGCCTTCGGTCGCCTTACGCGGCGCCCGGTTGCGAGGCGATTTGAAATGATCGTTGCCCAACCCCCCACGCCCCCCTTTTGCCACGACGATACGATCTCCATCGTCGAGCAGTTCACCAACGATGGTGCCGCTTTCCGCGTCCTTTATCACTGATCCCGGTGGAACGGGTATAACGACATCTTTGCCGCTCTTCCCATGTTTTCTTTTGCCTTCGCCGTGCCGTCCCCGTTCAGCCTTGTAGTACCGCTTGTAATGCAGATCGATAAGCGTGGTCAGCCGCTTTGTAGCCTCGATGAGCACGTCACCACCCCGGCCACCGTCTCCTCCATCGGGTCCGCCTCGCGGTACGTACTTCTCGCGCCGGAAGCTCACCACCCCATCGCCGCCGTGGCCGGCGGTTACCTCGATAATCGTGTGATCGATGAACATGATCCGAGCGCTCCTGCCCCAACATGGGGCGCGTGGGTCAACAATCTGGGAGGAAATCGGTGCGAGAAGCGACAGGGCAACAACCACCATGCTAACAATCCAACCGCATCCCGTCAATCCCTAGCGGGACCGCCTGTTCTTTCGCTTTTTGAGAAAGGCCTTGTGAACCGGTTCGGGCACCAGATCCGACACATCCCCGCCAAGTGCGAAGACCTCTTTGACGGTGGAGCTGTGAAGGTAAATGTATCGTTCGCTGGGCATGAGAAACACCGTTTCGAACTTTGGGTAGAGTTTGCGGTTCATCAACGCCATCATCATTTCATACTCGAAATCGGACAACGCCCGCAATCCGCGGATGACCACGTCGACGGACATGCGTTCGCACTGCTCGGCGAGAAGACCAGGCAGCGACACTACCTCGACATTGTTCATCCCAGGGGCGCTCTCTTTGATCAGCCGCTTGCGTGTGGCCAGTGGGAAATAGGTCTTTTTGTGAACGCCTTTGGCCACGGCCACGACGAGGGTATCGAAGAGCCGACTGGCCCGTTTGATGACATCGAGATGTCCGTTTGTGATCGGGTCGAATGTACCCGGGTAAAGCGCCTTGGTCATGATCATTCTCCTCTCGCCGACACGAAAAAGCTTACCCAGCTTTGACCGAATCGCTTGAGCTTGACCCTGGCAAGCCCCGGAGGATCGTCATCCGGTATGGCATTGCTGCGGTGCTCCAGAATTAGCAACGGAAAATAAGCGTAATCCATTCGCCCAAAGAACTCCAGAAAAACACCGGTCTTCGAGAACTCGTAGGGCGGATCCGCGTACACGATTGCCGGTTCGTGGTCGAAGAGCCGGCAATCACGGAGAAACGCCATGACGTCCGCTGTGTGGACAACCGATTGGTCAGAGCCGATGTCGCAGCGTTTCAGGTTGGATTCGAGACACGCCAGCGCGTATCCGTCACGTTCGACGAAATGAACTACGCGCGCACCACGGCTCAACGCTTCGATCCCCACGCCACCGGCAGCGGCAAAGAGATCGACAAACACGGTATCGTGGAGCGCGTCGCCCAACGAATCAAAAACGGCAGCCTTGGTCCGCTGCATGGTGGGACGCAGCGCGGTTCCGACCGGATATTCCAACATACGGCCCTTTAATGAACCCGCAATCACCCTGATTTGCTTTTTGTTGGTACGCGCCATGGCTTGGCGAAGCCCGCTGTTTTTGCCGGTTCGCTCAACGACCATATACCCAAAAGGGCGGCGAAGCAAGCACGGGGTGCCCGCTCGCCGCCCTCCGTGACCGGACCGGGTGACGGGTCGATCTCGAATTCGGCTTAAGTCTCGATGATCCTCGGGGTCACAAAGATCACCAGTTCGCGTTTCTTTGTCGTATCGCTCTGGAGCTTGAACAAACCGCCAAGAATCGGGATATCCTTGAGCAAGGGTACACCGTTCTCGAGTTTGCTCTCCACTTCCTGGATCAGCCCGCCGATGACGGCGGTTTCGCCGTCGCCAACAACCACGCGGGTGTCGGCCTCGCTGAGCACGATCACCACACCACCCTGAACGGTGGCCTGCGCGGCGAGATCACTGACTTCGGGATGGAGGTCGAGCGTGATCGTGTTGTCCGAATTGACGTGCGGTGTGACCCTCAGGATGATACCGATCTTGGTGAGCTCGGTGATCGGGTTCCCCGCCTCGTCGGACACGATCAACGGAATCTCCTTACCAACGAGGATGCTCGCTTCGCGGTTATCCGCGGTCACGATTCGCGGGTTCGAGATGATGTCTGCTTTGTTTTCCTTCTCGAGCATGTCGATGATGGCCTGAACCTCACCCCACGACTGAACCGTTCCGACCCTCAACGACGTCGTCGGCTTGGCCAGACGCGCGTCGACGATAGCGTCGCCGACTGCGCTCACCCCGCTGGCAGACAAGTTGAGCAGCTCCCAACGGACACCAATTTCGCGTGTCGCCTCAAAATCCACGTCGACCAACTTGGCATGAATCTCGACCTGTCGGATTTTCCGGTCCAGTTCCGTGACCATCGACGCGATCTTGTCGATGTTTTTCGAGATGTCGGTCACGATGAGGGCGTTGGCACCCGACTCCGTTTCCATGCTTCCTCGAGCGCTCAGCATTTCCTTGAGAGCATCGGCAACTTCACCGGCATTTGCAAAGTTGACATTGATGATTCTCGTCTCGAGCGGGAGAAGCTCATCCTTCTGACGAGCCGCGGCCTCGAGCTCGAGCTCTTCTTTGGTCAGCTTTTCGATCGTCGACACCCGGATCACCCCGTATTCCTCGCGGTAGTCGAATCCGTGCGCCTTGAGAATGACCTCCATCGCCTGCCGCCAGGGCATGTTGTTTAGGTGCGCCGTCACGGTACCCTCGACTTCGGGACCCGAGATGATGTTGGTGCCCGAGAACTCGGAGAGGCTGTGAAGCACCGTCTGGACATCGGCGTCCTGGACATCGATGGTTATGGTTTCGTTTTTGACCAGCCCGGTGTTTGCGGCGTAAGGCTGGTAGTTTGGCTTGGCGGGCTTGACCGCATCGGATGCCGCCTGTGGGGTCTTTGTCCACGATACCGGCTTTTCGGCAGGTGTCTCCGCCGGCGCCGGAGATGTCGACTCCTGCGGCGCCTCGGTATACGCGACTGCCGCGCTCGTCGGAGGCGTGGCCGTCGGTTTTGGTGTCGGGGTCACCGGGTCGGCAACCACCGGGTCGGCAACACTCATCGTCGCCGCAGCCGAGCTTTCCATTACACGGACCTTGGAATTGGGCTGTTGGGCGGGCGCGGCCCCACCGGTGAAGAAGCTCACCGTCACTAGCTCTCCATCTTCCACAATCTTGTATTTCGCCTGGCGCGTCAGATCAAAGACAACCCGCGCCACACGGTCTGGTTCGTTGGAAAACTGGCTGGTCCTTACTTTTGTAACGATCTTGCCGTCACCAGCGAACTCCGTGCGCGTCAGCTCGTGCGTCGCGCCCACGAAATCGAGAACGAGTCTCGGCGGATTTTCCATCGTGAAGTCCTGGATGTCCATCACCCCGGACTTCGAAATGATAAAGCTCGAAGATCCGCCTTTGTCCTGCTCGACTTTGATGGAACTGATCTTCGATGTCTCGCCTTGCACCGAGGTGCTCGCAATGAGAGCCCCCAAGAGCAACGTGGCGACCATAGTCTTGCGGACCACGAAAAGCTTTCTCATTTTCTGACTCCTTCTTGTCGCTTGGCAACGCGCAGCGTGTGCTTCTTCGTCTGCCCGTAGTTCGTCACCCGGGCGACCATCGTTTTGTTTCCGATGGCAACCACGGAACCGTTTCTCACGCGATCACCCACCCGCAAAATGTAGCTGAACCCTCTGTCGTCCTCGAGCAGAGCGAGTCGTTCCAGATCACCCTTGACGATCCCAACGAGCTCAACGCGGCCGATGTCGACCAACTCCATCTTCTTGTCGCTGATGAACTCCCCGACGATCAAGGACTCGAATGGGTCTCTCTTGTTGAATGCGCTGTAGTAATAACTGTTCTCTCTCAACCTGACTTTTTGTTTTTGTTCAGGCTGTGTCGAATCGGCGAGTGGTACGCCGTAATCGAAAAGTGCGGCCGTAGCGATGACGGCTACAATGACTGTTCCTCGGAACATCCGTCTATCCATCCAGGGCAGCAGCTTCATAACCGGCTCCTTCGAGCAATGTGTAAGCGGTGAGCATAAAGTCCGCAACGACGGTCCCTCTCGTCTTTTTGTCTTTGTCCTGTTTGATATCATCGAGCTTCAACTCGGAGACGTTGACGATCCGTTCCATATTGGCGAGCCTGCTAAGGAATATCCCCACCTGGTGATAACCTCCCCGGATCCGCACTTTGACGGGATGCTCCTTAAAGAGCTCTTGTGCGATCGGAGCGGTCGGCTGGAAAAGGATAAACTCGACTCCGGCCCGGTTGCCCGCGGTGGTGACTTTGCGGAGCAGCTCGGGCATCTCCTGTTCCTCGGGAAGGAGTTGCTGCGCGGACAACCACTGGCGATGCAGCCTTTCGTACTCGGCCTCGAGCTTGGCGAGGTTACCCACCATCCGTCTCGCTTTCTCCAGCTCGGCGCTCAGTCTGGTGTACTCATCCTCGAGCTCCGCTATCTGTGCCTTACGCACCTGATAACAGAACGGAAGCATCGACGTCCCAAAATAGACGTAGCTGATGCCGATGAGCGCCACGGCTCCGATCAGGATTTTTTGAAGTTTCGGGTCTCTGAGATTCATGACGGGCCTTTCTCCATCACTTGGGTGCGATGCTCGAGTTCAACGTGAACTGAACCACTTTCTGCTCGTCGATGTGCCCTTCCTGAGCAATGGCTAGACTAACATT
>CP070631.1:3738415-3759695 GCA_020356045.1 Candidatus Latescibacterota bacterium | reverse complement strand
TATAGCCCATAGGCTTAAGCTCTTGTCTTAAGACACATTTAATCAAAAAAAAGTTTGTGAAAATGGGTACAAAAGGTTGCCGCTCAGACAACCTTTCGAACCTTACCGTTGCGGATACAGGATGTGCACACGTAGACCTTTCGGACCTTGCCCTTGAGATCCACCGTGATTTTTTGCAGGTTTGGCAGCCAACGGCGCTTGTTCAAATTGTGCGCGTGGCTGACGCGGTTTCCGACCATCGGACCCTTCCCGCACACTTCACACTTGCGACTCATGATGTAGACCTCCCTGAGGATTTGACCTAAAATACCAAAACAAGACGGTCAACGCAAGGAGTACCGGGTGGGCGAAACAAAAAAAACGCAGCGGGATGTGTCCGATGTATGCCGGTTTCTAAAAGGAGTGGGACCGGCGCGCGCCGAGCATCTCAGGCGGTTGGGGATCGAAACGGTGGATGACCTGCTCACCCACTTTCCTCGGAAATACTACGACCGTCGAAATCTGACGAAAATCGGCGACGTCAAGGTGGGTGACGAGTCGAGCTTTACCGGTCAGATTTTGAGCGTGGCCAAGCGGTCGATCCGTGGCCGGCGATCGATGGTAACGGCAGCCATTGCGGACGATACCGGGGTGGTCCAGGTCGTATGGTTCAACCAACCCTATCTGGCCAAGATTCTGCGGCCGGGGTCCGAACTGATCGTCACCGGCGAACTGTCGTACTACCGGGGTGCGAGACAGATCGTTAACCCGGAGTTCGAAGTCCTCGAGAAAACGCTCGATCAGGAGCTTCTCCATACGGGTCGAATCGTCCCGGTGTACCCGCTGACACGCGGTTTGTCACAGCGGTTTCTTAGGGAGCTGATCGCAAGGACCCTGGATGCGTACGCGGGAACCGTCTACGAGAATCTTCCCGACTCCCTGATAAAAAGCGCCAGCGTTGTGAGCCGGGTCGACGCGCTCCTCGGTGTCCATTTTCCGCTGGACCGCACCGAGTACGAGCGCGCGGTGAATCGTCTCAAGATCGAGGAGCTGTTTTATCTCCAACTGGCGTTCTCGCTCCATCGGCTCCAGCGCAGTGACCGTCCGGCTCGCAGAAAGCTGGCAATCGAATACGGATTGTGGAACCGGTTTTTGGCATCGCTGCCGTTCGAATTGACCGGTGCGCAACAAAGAGTGCTGTCTGACATCCGGTCGGATCTGGAAAGCGATCAGGGAATGCACCGGCTCCTTCAGGGGGATGTAGGTTCGGGAAAAACGGTCGTGGCGGGGATGGCGATGCTGGCCGCCGTGGAAGCGGGAAAACAGGCCGCACTGATGGTGCCAACCGAGATACTTGCCGGTCAACACGCGTCAACGTTGTCGGAGTTTTTTGAGCCCCTCGGTGTCCCGGTGACTTTCTTGATCGGATCGCTCAAGGCGGGAGAAAAACGTCGGATCCACGGCGACATCGCAAACGGCTCGGCCAGAATCGTTGTCGGCACCCACGCGCTAATCCAGGAGGGTGTCGAGTTTAACGATCTCGGCGTTGTGGTCGTCGACGAGCAACACCGGTTTGGGGTGCGGCAGCGGGCGGCGCTTCTCGGCAAGGGACAGAGCCCTCACATGCTCGTTATGACGGCCACCCCGATTCCGCGTACGCTGGCGCTGACCGCCTATGCCGATCTGGATCTCTCCGTGATCGACGAGATGCCAAAGGGTCGGGCGCCGGTAAAAACCGGTGTGGTACCACCCGACCGCCGCGACGCCATGATCGCGTTTATTCGAGAACAGGTCGCCGGGGGATTTCAGGCCTATTTTCTCTATCCGCTCATCGACGACACCGAGAAACAGGATGTCGAAGCCGCCGTATCGGCTTACGAGGAGCTTTCCAACGGAGCGCTGTCTGACATCCCTGTGGGAATGCTACATGGGCGTATGAGCTACGCGGAGAAAGATGCGGCCATGACGGCGTTTTGTAACGGCGAGACGCGGGTTCTCGTCGCCACCACCGTGGTCGAGGTGGGCGTTCACGTACCCCAGGCCACGATCATGGTCATCCACCACCCGGAACGATTTGGCCTCTCACAGATCCACCAACTTCGAGGACGTGTTGGGCGGGGCGGTCAAGAGGGCTACTGTTTTCTCCTTGTGAATGAAGGAGTTCCCCAATCGGCCCGCGAACGGCTCGACGTGCTCGTCCGGGTATCCGATGGGTTTGAGATCGCCGAGGCAGATCTTCGGATCCGGGGCCCCGGCGAGTTTTTTGGGGTTAGGCAACACGGCGTGCCCGCTCTGAAGATTGCCAATCCTGCCATCGATCGTCAAGCAGTCGAGGTTGCCCGCCGTCATGTCAAGAATCTGCTCGACACTGCCCCACGGCTCGAGGGCCGCGACGCAGCCCCGTGTCGGCGATATCTGTCCGATATCGGAGTCGATCTCACCTCGCACACGATTGGGTGATCCACGATCCCGTTTGGCTTGATAGTTGCTTGCTATTCCCCCCGATGAACAGAGGGGACGGAGTCGACGGGTTCCTGTTGCGAATTAAGGGGATACACATGCATTTTGTATGTGGATCGGTCCTTTCGATGGATCGAATCGGAGGGTAGATGCCATGATCATCCAGTGTGAGAGCTGTGTCTCGAAGTACTTCCTGCCGGATGCCAAAATACCGCCAAAGCCGTTAAAGGTGAGTTGCCCGAGGTGTCAAGCGGTGTTTAGGCTGGCTCTTCCTGCGCAGAAAGTTTTTGCGAGTCCGGCCGACTCCGTGGTACCGTCCGGTGTGGCATCCGTCCAGACGGCTCCGAATACCGCTGCAGATGCTCCGAAACCCGTAGTGCCCGAGACGTCCATACCGGCCAAAACGGCCCGGCGCCGTGCGGGCAGCAGCCAGGATGCGCGGGCGAGGCGACTCGCTCGTGTGTTGGTTTCGGACATTCTCTGTTACAACCAGGACAAACGAGACCAGGCGCTTCTCGATGGTAACTTGATGACGGTTCTGGGTGATGAAATCAAAAAGTCCTGGGAATTGTACAAAGAAAAAGTCGGGCCGGAGCTGGCCAACTCAACGAACTATTTCAAAGAAGCACTGAACGAAATTCTGGCGGATGGACAAAAGGTTTTCTGAACTGATGGTAGCTGCCAACGCGCCCAAACCGCCTCGAGCGACTGATCCCAAGGTGTATTTCGTCTCGAGCGAACGGGATTATCTCGAATCGACACTGTCGCAGTTCGAAGATGCCCCAGAGACACGTACCGTGTTCGAAAGTATAGGCGAGCTGGTTGCCGCGCTGTCCGATGCGAACAAGGTCGAGCTGGCCTTTGCCGTGATCGCCGAGCGATCCGGCGATGCTGTCGATACGCTGGCGCTCCGAACCTGCAAACTCAGCTACCCGCAACTCAACTACATCGTTATCCTCGAAGAGTGCCGACAACAAAATGCGGTGAGATTCCAGTCGTTGGGAGTTCAGAGCGTTTTATTGCCGCCCTTTTCGGAGATCGATCTCAACCGCGAGATTGCCACTGCGTTGCCAAACATCCCGCAATTCAAACGGTCGTCGGATCTGATGGGGCGTGGGAGCGCGCGTTTGGATTTTCTAATTCCCAGCGATCTCTCGTATGTGCTGGGTGTCAACCATCTAATCTCGCTTCTCCTCAAGGAGTTTGCGTTTCCCCCCGCCGACACGAGGATCAACATACCTCTGGCCTGCGACGAGGCAATCACAAACGCCATCGTCCACGGCAACAAGTCGGATCCAAACAAGAAAGTCAGCCTGCAAATCTACATCAGCTCGTCTCGGATCAAATTCCGGATTAAGGACCAGGGTGAAGGATTCGATGTCGATCGCGTTGAGAACCCGCTGGAGGGGGAGAACTTGATGCGGTCATCGGGCAGGGGGGTCTATCTGATGAAGAGCATCATGGACAACGTCGAGTTCAAAGACGGCGGCAGAGTGCTCGAGATGGAGAAGGCCAACAACGGGTTTGGGAAGCGATCGAACGGCAATCATGTCAACCACGCCGATCGCGGGCGGCCGCGGCGTTAGTCATCGTGCCATTTCTCTTTGGCAATCCTCACTAACATTTCATCGATCTGATTCCATATGCGCGCGTTCTGGTCGGGCTCGAACAGGGCCTTTCTCACCCGTCCATACTCGTCCTTCTTGACGTAGCGTATCGACTGGAGGGTTTCCATGGGCACGAGGATATCCTTGCACACCTTGACCTCGAGCGGCTTGCCGTCGAGGTTGACGGTAGGGTTGTTGTCCGGGTGCATTCCGAGGCCCCATCCGTGCGCGATCATGCTGCAGATCAGGGCACGGAATGTGTTTTGATCCTGAACGGTTTCGAGATCGAGGGTGCCGTGGATTTTGTTCGACACACCCGACACCACCGGTATGAGTTTTTCCATAACTTGTGGGGTAATTTCCACATTTAGAAGCCTCGCGAACATCTCCGTGAGCATCTTTTCGATAATCCTCATGGCATCATCACCCATCGTTGGAAACTAAACTAAACAGTGAGGTAGTTTCTTCTTTCCAATACTATGGCGGTTACTGCAAGAAACAAGCCTATCACGAGGATGATCAACGCCTTGGACAGAACGATGGTGAGGAGTGTGGCCGCGAGAGACGCTCCGAGAAAAGCGGTCTTGATGAGAACCTCGCGCGCGGCGAATACCCGTCCCCTAAATGCTTCCGGGATGTTCACCTGTAGCAATGTTTCGGTGACGATGGTCACGGGAGAGAATCCAACGCCAAGCACGAACGTCCACGCAGTCAACGGGAGAAACGTTTCGGAACGGGACACGCCGATAAGCGAAACGGCCAAGAAGAGTGTCGAATGCGCGATAACCCGATTTGGCGACAGCCATCGCTGGGTGACCGCGGCGAGACCCGATCCGGCGAGAAGGCCAACAGTACCCGAGGTGGCGACGGCACTCAGATAAATCGTTTTGTCCGGCGGTAGTACGTCCTGCATACGTGCGATCCCGACCACATAAAGTGCACCAAGTACGACGAACAGCGCCGTTTGCACGGCCAATGAGTACACCACCTGACTGTTGGTACCAATCAGCGAAAACCCTTCACGGATCGACGATATGTAGCTGGCCAACGCAGACCGCTTTTCTTCCGGTTCATCGATCGAGATGGGATTGGTGCGCCGGGCGAGCCAAAACAAAGGCACGAGAAAAACTGTCGATACGAGATAGCTGATCCCATCGCAGTAGAAGCTCGTCTCCCAGGTCACGTAGTCAAAAAACCAGCCACCAAGCATAAAACCGCCGATGGTCCCGACGATACCCAACCCCCACAGCAACGCGTTGATTCTCAGCAGATTCAATGATCCAAAGTACTCCGGGATCGCAGCCGATTTGGCCGGGGCGAACAGCAAATTGGCGATCGACAACAGGAAAACGGGGAGATAAAACGCGTACATGTTGCCCATCATATGAAACAGCATCGGCATGAACAAAACGATGATTCCTCTGAGCGCGTCGACGGCGACGAGGACAACGGCCCGATTGGCCCGGTCGATAAGACGGCCAAAAACCGGGGCGAATATCAGTATGGGGAGGTGGCTGAATAGTGCGAACTGAAACAGCTCAACGCTCGATCCGGGTGCGACCTTGCCGATCATCCCCACAACGGAGAATTGATGGAGACGGTCGCCAAACAGCGACACAAGCTGTGCAACGGTGAAAGACAAAAAACAAATTTTGACAAGAGTTGATTTGGCCAAAACTCTAGGCCTTTTGAACCTGAATGGGGTTTTGGAGTACCGCCGAATGCTCTTCGTTACTATCCATCGCTGCGGGTTTACCTCCGTCGTAAACCGCTTCCAATTGGGTGACGATACCGTTCCAGCTGTACGCGGTGACGAATTCGAGGGCGTTGTGACGGATCCGCTCGCGCAACACGTCGTCGTCGATCAACTCGGTAATGGCTGTGGCCAGCCCCCGCGGGTCTCTTGGCGGCACAACCAGTGCGTTGGAGCGGTGCTTGAGGATGGCGAGATAACCCGGGATCGAAGTCCCAACGACCGGAATCCCCGACGCCATCGCTTCGACCAGCACGATTCCAAAACTTTCGCTCTCTATGGCAGGGGCGCAAAACAGGTGGCCCGAGGCAAAGTACCTTGGTAGGAGCTCCGCTGGAACCACTCCCGCGTAATGGAGTTCCACACTTGTCGGGAGTTTTGGAAGCAGCCGCCGGCGCGGTCCGTCGTCCCCGACAACGATCAATCTCAGACGGCGGCGGGTGTGTTTTTCGACAATAGCCAACGCGCGGAACAGGTATTTCAATCCCTTTCGTTTGTCGAGCCGACCCGCGTACAAAATGTTGAAACGGTCGTCACGCAGATGGTCGAGCGGTTTGTTCGCCGGTGAGAACCGCGAGCAATCGACACCATTGGGGATGATCTCGAAGTCCCCTGGAACATACTTGTTGGCCAGCTCGCGGGCCGTTTCAGACACGGCGATGCGCGTGTCCAAGCGGCGCGCCATACGCCGAAGATAGGGCTTGAAAAGCCAATAGGCGAAATTTCGCTTTGCGGCGGCGTGATAGGTCCCGACGATCCTGCAATTGTCCGGGGCGACATGGAGTGTCAGCAGCGGCAACGTGGGTGCCATTGGGCAGTGCGTATGGATGACATCCGGTTGAATGCGGTCAAAGACTCGTCTGAGATCGCGCGCCAGTTTGATGCCAACGGTCATGTTGACCCAGGCACCGTTGATCGGAACCAGCACGTTGCGTCCAACACGAACCACACCAGGTGTTTCTTTGTGTCCGTAGTCAAAACGGGACGTCACGATGGTGACATCGTGTCCGAGACGTCTCAAGCCGATCGCGGAATGGTGAACGTGCTCGGTAACCCCGCCGGGACGAGGGTAATAGGACTGGGTGACGAGTACGATTTTCATACCAATGGTCTGGCTTTGCCGCCGAAGAGATCTCGAAATATACACCACTGTCCAGGGTCCTCGACAACAAGTTTTTCGATTCTGCTCATAAGCGATTGTGTCAACGTACGTTCGCCGTCGGCATCGACGGGCGGTGGCATCGGTGGCTCGATATGGACGTCCAGGTGGTCGTCGGGGGCGCGGCGGCAGTACGCCAGGGCCACCGGGGCGGATCGGACTCTCGAAAGATGCGCGGGACCGCGTGGGACCGCGAGCGTTCGTCCGAGAAACCGTACCACAATGCCCCCTGTGAACACATCGCCGTCTATGTGAAGCACGAGAGCGCGGTTGGCCTCGAGGTCGCGATAAAGCTCGCGTAAGCCACTCGTCTCGCCCGCCATTTTGATTCCAAACCGTTCCTTGAGCGACTTGACCTCATCCGACCAACCCGCCCGCAGCTGTTCACCGGCCACCGTGGTGATCGGGTAACCGGCGAGCGAAAGCATCAGTCCGGACAGTTCCCAATTACCCGAATGGAACGTGGCGAGGATCAATCCATTGCCACGCCCCAGCGTGGCGTCGATGTAAGATCCGCCGTGAAGCGTCATTCGGTTGAGGATGTCTTCGTCGGTTTGCGACGGGACCTTGAGTAGCTCCAGCACGTTTAGTATCTGATTTTGGAACGCGCGCCAGGGCCGGCACCCAGGTCCAAACTCGACCACGGGTGACAGATTGGACCGATAGTCCCGGCGCTTGCCGCTCGCCATAAGATAGTGGGTGAGCCCGGAGACTTGGGCGGTGGCGGTGAGCATGCGCTGCGACAGTTTTGAAACCGCCCAGGTTGTCATTCTATACGCGGCGGGCGCGCGTGGTTTTGGATTGGTTTTACCCACGTTGTCTGCCTCGAAAACGGCGGACCTGCACGGTCGCGAGCAGAATGCACGCCCCTTCGGACGTGCGCCCGCGGCGGAGGCGGCGGCGATATTGTATACGATTTTTGGGTAATGAGTTAAGTGATTTCTGCGGTTGAGCCCCGGGCCGCTGTTTGGCACGCTACTTGCGCGCCGGTCGGGGGGGCGTGCGACCGTGGTGAGGCCTACGCGCGAGCCACGGCAGAAATCGACGTATAAAGAGGGGTGATGGACCCCGGGGACTGTCACAGCCGGAGACGGAAAGGGATAAATCATGGTTGTCTTCAATTACGCCGGGTCGGAAATCAACGCCAAAATTGTCTACTATGGGCCCGCGTTGGGTGGGAAAACAACAAACCTCGAGTCGATCTACGAACGCATGCCGTCCGATGCCAAGGGGAAAATGGTATCGATGAAAACGAGGACGGACCGCACGTTGTTTTTTGATTTTCTTCCCATCGAACTGGGGGCAATCAGCGGGTTTAAGACACGCATGTTGCTCTACACGGTTCCCGGGCAGGTTTACTACAATGCGACGAGAAAATTGGTCCTCAAGGGTGCCGATGCCGTGGTTTTTGTGGCGGACTCGGATCCCTCGAAATTGAAAGAGAACATCGAGAGTCTTCGCAATCTGGAGGAAAACCTCAACGAGCATGACTTGACCCTCGATACGATTCCGTGGCTGATTCAATACAACAAAAGAGACCTCGCCGACGCGCTTCCGGTGAGCACGCTGGAGGCGGAGCTCAACCTATTGAACGTTCCCAGCTTCGAGGCGGTGGCCACACAGGGCATCGGTGTCTACGAGACTTTTCAAGCCATGGCAGGGATGTTGTACACGAGGCTGGCCGAGCGGCTCGAGCATTCCGCCGACGTTCCACACACCGGTCCCCAGACCGACCCCGTGGATCAGGTGGCTCCGGGGGATGCCGCGACCCCTGCGACCGACAACGTCCGACAGACATCCGACGCCCCGACACCGGTTCCCATTCAATCAGCTCAGGCGCCTCCAGTCGATTCAAAACAACCGGCCGCCACCGGACAAACGAGGGCCGCCGCACCGGCGAGGCCGGCCGTCTCGGGTGATGACCCGGCGGTAACCGTGGTCGTGGAAGCGGCGCTGCGTGAAGTCGATGATTCGGCAACCACGGCAACGGCGGCTCCCCCTGCCACACCCGCGACCGCTACCGGGCAGGATCCAAACAAACGGCAAGAGACCGCCGCCGGTCAAGCGGGCAGCCCCGCTCCATTGGCGGCCCAGCACAAGACAGCGGAGCCTCGGACAGATGGAAAACGCCACGGCAAGGCGGCTCCGTCCGATGGACAGCAACCGGTGCCGCACACCCCGTCTTCTGCCCAACGCCAGGCCGAACCCGGCCCGCCGGGGGACCACCTCGAGATGATTCAAGCGCCGGGAGACGGCGGCGAAGACGACACATTTCGATTCGAATCGCTGGAGGAAACCCATATGGACCAGCAAATTGGGCGTGTGATCGATCTGGATGACAAACCGGCCGATCGGACCGAGATGCCGGTGGATCCCGGGGCCAGCGGAGATTTTATTACCGACCCGTGCACGACGGCGGATCAATCCGAGATAACCAAGGAACAAGATCCCTCCGACGTGATAGCAAAAGACAAAGACGTCATGTTGAGTCAACGGCCGGATGTCCCCATGCGGTCCACCGAGGATGAATGTGTGATAACGGTGCCCGTACTGTTGACCCGGTCACAGATTCGAAAAACGATTCCGATCAAATTGACCCTCGAGATTCAGATCGTCGACGACGACTTGTAGCCACTCGGGGCTGGACGTCGAGTCACATAGCACCCCCCACGTTGACCTTTGCTAAGACCGAAAAAGGGCAACCTTTAGCGTCAAAATGGCTTGACACCATTTTTGAATCCGTACTAGTTTCGCATCTGAACAGGCTTCAGAAGGGACTAGTAGATCTTGGACGATCAATCGATTTCGAAGAGGGATCTGAGACAGCTCGACAAGCTGCGGCAGCGAATCCGTAAGAACCCTGACGACCAAATTGCGATCTTTGAGCTCGCCGAATTGCTGGGATCGCTCGGGGAAATCAAAGAAGCCATCGAACGATGTCGGCGTCTCGTTAAGCTATCTGAAGTGTCGCCCCCCATCCTCGAGGGTGCAGCAAAGTTTTTGTTGGACAACCGGTTGATGGAGGAGGCGGCCGCCTGCTACGAGCGGCTTGCCACCATGCAACCGGAACGGGCCCTCCCTCACTACGGTCTTGGCCGCATCTATCAGCAGCTCGGCGACGCGGAGCGGGCTGTCAAGGAGCACCAGCGGGCCATCGAGATCGAACCGGATAACGCCGAGTGTCATTACCGTTATGGGGTAACGCTGGCGCATCTCGAACGGTTCGAGGAATCCGAAGAGCGCTACCGTAAAGCCATCGCGCTCGATCGGGCGCACGCCAAAGCCTACTCGAATCTGGGATATATTCTGGATCTCAAAGGCGACGGCGACAAAGCCCTTCAGCTGTTTCGCAAGGCGGTCCAGTTCAATCCACAAAGCGCCGAGGCGCATTTTAACCTCGGTGCGCTGTACGGTGAGAACGGACTGCACGAACGCGCCATAAACGAGTTCAAGATGGCGATCGAGCTTGATCCCAAAAGCTTGGAAGGGCATTTCAATCTGGGTATCGCGCTTTTCGAACGCAGTGATATCGACGCAGCCATCAACGAGTTCAAGAGCGTTATCAGGCTCGATCCCTCGCACAAAGACGCGCATTTTTATATGGGGCTCGCCTGTCACAAAAAGGGACTGTATTCAAAGGCGGTGACACATCTGCAGCGAGCGCTCCAGCTCGACCCAGAGAATCCGTCGATCCTCTATCACATCGGGATCTGTTACAACCGGATGGACCAACCGCAAAAGGCCATTCCGCCCTTGAAACGCGTTACTGAGCTCAACCCGAACGACACCAAAGCGTTTTACTATCTCGGGGTCGTCTACGACAAAGCGGGGCAGGTTGACAAGGCGAAGGAGCATTATCGGGCCGCTGACAGCAAATCCCAGAAGATTAAAGGCCGGGACCGGAAACACTAGCTTTGCGGGCTCTCCCGCGGCACCCGTTTGGCTCATTGTTCTTCTCGGCGTACTCTTTGTCATTTTCCTTTCATCTCCCGTTGGTTCTCAATCCGTAGGTCAGGAGTTTATCCCGCCGGAGAATTGGGCCTATCGTGCGCTCGACCGGTTCGAGGTGCTCGGTCTCGTGGTGCTCCCGGCGGAGAAACCGTTTTTGCGTGACGAGATCGTCCGTTTTGTCAACCAGATCAAACGCGGTGTCGACTCCACCGGTGTCGCGCTCGACGTTCGCGACCAGTTTAATCTCGACCGGCTCGAGAAAGAGTTCAGCAACACGGAGTCGATGGAGAACCCCAAAGAGCGTTGGGACCGGCCGGTGTTCTTTTTTACCGAAGATCAGTTCTCGCTCGAAGGCGACATCGATGTGGGCATCCTTCCAGGCAAACCGGCTTTTGACAGCCGCTGGTGGGTCTTTGGAATATCGAACTTGTCGGGAAAGCTGAATTTTGGGAAATGGGTGACATATGATTTCCGGTACCGATTGGTGTATGGCCCTGAGCGCGACGACCGCGAGCACAAGAAAAAGCCGACACCGAGGACACGAAGCTGGAATGGGCTGACGTCGCTCTACGAGCGATCGTATGTGGTGTTTCGTTGGCGCCGGCTCGCGCTTTTCTGGGGGAGGGACTACGCGGATTACGGTCCGACCGACAGGGGCAATCTGATTCTGTCGACCACCGCGCAAAGTCTTGACAAGCTTGGTGGACGTCTTGGTTTCAAGAAGCTCCGGTTTAGCTTTCTTCACGCCAATCTTTATTTTGATCCGCAACGGACCTTTTCCGCGCATCGTCTCGAGTTTGACCTGCGCAGGTTCACGTTTGGGCTTGCGGAGACCGCGCTTTACACCGGTCGCGGCATCGATCCGATCTACACGCTTCCGTTGAGCAGCTTTTACGCAAATCAGTTCAACGAACGCAAAGATGACAACCTGCTATGGTCGATCGATATGAAATACCGGATGCTCACCGGTGTGATGCTATATGGAAGCCTGCTGATCGACGATTTTCAGTTCGAGCGGGACGGGACCAACCCGGACAAACTCGGGTTTGATGTCGGTGGCCGGTTTGCGCTTCGGGCGCCGCTGCCCGTGACGATGCGGTTCAACTATCGTTATGTCGACATCTATACCTACACACACCGGGATTCGCTCAAATATCACGTGACCGGCCGCGGCGATCCGATCGGCAACGAAACGATACCGGCGGATCCGCCGTTGGGTGCGCTGCTGGGTCCGGACGGGGATATCGTGCGGTTTGACGCCGATTTGTTTCCGCGCCCCGAGGTGACTACATCGCTGCGGCTGGCCTATCGGCGTCGCGGCGAGGGCAACGACTGGCGGCGTTTCGAAGAAGGCGTCGATGACCCCAGCCCGCCGTTTCCGTCGGGTGTGGTCGAGCAGACATTTCGTGTCGAGATCGGTGTGAAATGGGAGCTCGACGGCAATTCGGTCGCCGGTTTCGATGCGGGGTGGGCCTGGGTTCAAAACCAGTACAACGAGCCGGGTGTTAATCGGGACGATCCACTCGTTCGTTTGTTTGCGTCATGGGACTTCTAAATGGGAGGTGGTGTTGATGGGACGCGTGGCGGCTACTTTTGAAATCGCACGTCCGCACAACATGATCGTCGCCGCCATGTGCGTTTACGCTTCGTACTATCTCTGCGGCGGCACCGCGTTGTCGACCGTGCTTCCGGCGCTTGTTTTTACCGCACTGGTGACGGGGTTGGGAAACCTGGTCAACGACTACTTTGACTCTGGGATCGACCGCATCAACAAGCCGCGGCGGCCGATTCCATCGGGCCGCCTAAGCCCGCGTTATGTATTGACCGTATATGTTTTGGGAACCGCGGTGGTGACCGCTGCGATGGTGTTATTTCTCCGTCCGTCGTTGTTAATCCTCCTATTATGTTGGGAGACCGCCGTATTCGTGTACGCTGCGTGGGCAAAACGAGTCACTCTGCTTGGCAACGTTGTGATTGCCGGTGTGTGTTCGAGCGCATTTCTGGCCGGAGCGTTGATCACAGGGGATTATGCTGTGGTCGCGTTTCCTGTTTGTTTTGCGTTTTTGTTTGTCCTGGGACGCGAGCTCATCAAGGGGGCGGAGGATATCAGGGGTGATTCGCTGGCGGGAGCGGCGACGGTGGCTGTGCGGTTTGGCGCGGAACGGGCAGCTTTTTCGGGGGCGATGCTGCTCTTTGTGTGCACGCTGATCGCGCCGTTGCCAGCGCTGGTCCACTATTTTGGACGAACATATGGCTTGCTCATGGAGCTGTTGGTCGTTCCGGGTATGTTGGTTGCCGCGTACCTGGTGCTGCGGTTCCCGGGGCGGGCGACGTTTAACCGCGTTAGCTGGATACTCAAAATCGAGATGTTTGTCGGGGTGCTCGTTCTCGGTTTGGGCCGGGTGTGAGGAAAAGACGGACGGGCGCGGCATCTGGCTTTGTCCCCTTCACCCCTTCGTAGGATGCCGATCTACCGTTGACCCTCGATTATGAGGGTGATACCTTTCCCCTTTGAGATCAACCTGGCTCGTGCCTCTGTGGCGCCTCATGGAAACGTATTCGGTGCACATGGGCGGCACGTATCACATTTCCAAACGGACATCGGATCATGACACTGGGACGACATTTTGATTTTAAAACCGCGCAGCCCCGCTGGAACGAGGAATGGGAGCGGTCAAAGGCGTTCACCCCCCAGCTCCCCTCGGACAAGGAGCCCTATGTCATCGTGCTGCCACCGCCCAATGTTACAGGAATCCTCCACGTGGGGCACGTTCTTGGCGATAGCGTTCAGGACGTACTCATCCGCTGGCGGCGGATGCAAGGGTACAACGCGCTCTATGTCCCCGGCACAGATCACGCCGGTATCGCCACGCAAAAAGTGGTCGAGGTGGCGCTGGAATCACGAGGGATAAAACGCGCCGATCTCAGCCGTGAAGAGTTTCTCGAGCACGCCTGGGAATGGAAGGAGCAAAAACACACCCACATCGTCTCTCAGATGAAGAACCTCGGATGCTCGCTCGACTGGTCACGGGAGGCGTTTACACTCGACGAACCCAGGAGCCGAGCGGTGCGCGAGGTCTTTGTGCGATTGTACGAGAAAGGGTTGATCTACAGAGGTAACTATATCGTCAACTGGTGTCCCTCGTGCGGCACGGCAATTTCCGATGAAGAAGTCCGATACGAGGAAAAGGATGCGAAGCTTTACTGGATCAAATACCCGTTGACCGGGGGCGGGCATGTCGTCGTGGCGACGACGCGGCCAGAGACCATGCTGGGCGATACCGCGGTCGCGGTGAGCCCGGTAGATTCGTCCAAAAAACCGCTCGTGGGCAAGACCGCCGTTCTGCCGATCATCGGCCGCGAACTACCCATCATCGAAGACGCTGTTGTAGATCCCGAGTTCGGGTCGGGCTTTGTCAAAGTGACGCCGGCGCACGATCCAAATGATTTCGAAATCGGACAACGTCACGGCCTGCCCCACGTGGTCGTTATCGACCGAGAGGCCAGGATGACCCAGGCGGCAGGGGAGCAGTTCAATGGGTTGGATCGTTGGGAATGCCGCAAAAGGCTTCTCGAGGAGCTGGAAAAAGAGGGACTCCTGGACAAGGTCGAGCCGTACCGCCATTCGGTTGGGCAACACGACCGATGCGGTATGGTGATCGAACCTCTGCTCTCACGCGAGTGGTTTGTCAAGATGGAGCCGCTGGCGAGACCGGCCATTGATGTGGTCGAAAAACGCGATATAGAGTTTTATCCCCCTAGATGGCGAAACGTCTATCTCAGTTGGATGAAAAACATCCGCGACTGGTGCATCTCTCGGCAGTTGTGGTGGGGACACCGGATCCCGGTTTGGTACTGTCCGGAAGGGCACTTAACCGTGTCGCGTGAAGACCCCACCGCGTGCGGTACGTGCGGATCGTCCCGTCTCACACAAGACGAAGATGTGCTCGACACTTGGTTCTCGTCCTGGCTGTGGACCTTTTCACCGTTGGGCTGGCCGGATAAAACGCGCGATCTCGAAGTTTTTCACCCGACGAGCGTGATGGTGACCGGTTCTGAGATTATCTTTTTCTGGGTGGCCCGGATGATTATGGCGTCGCTCGAGTTCATGGGGGAAATTCCGTTTCGTGATGTCTACCTAACGGGGATCGTCCGCGACACCCAGGGCCGAAAGATGAGCAAATCGCTTGGCAACTCGCCCGACCCGCTGGATATCATCGATCGGTTTGGGACGGACGCGTTTCGTTTTACGCTGGTCATGTTGTCCCCGCCCGGGCGCGACGTGTTCTTTGCCGAAGAGAAGCTCGAAACCGGCCGGAACTTTATCAACAAGCTCTGGCAGGCCTCACGGTTGATTCTTGGTGCGTACGAGTCCGATGGCGAAGGTTTGTTTGGAAAAAGGGCGGACGCGTCGGGCGATGCCCGTGCGTCGTCGACTGCCGGGCCATTCGTGGCCGCTTTCGATCACCTCTATAATATAAGACTCGGTTTCGAACCTGAGATCGAGTGGGAGGACCAGTGGTTTCTGAACGCGCTGGAAAGCTGTGTTGCCGATGTCAACGACGGGCTCGGGGGTGGGCGTCTCAATGAGGCGGCCTCCCGAATTTACGATTTTTTCTGGAGCGACTTCTGCGACTGGTATCTCGAACTGGCCAAGATCCGGCTCTACGGTGAAGGTGATAAACGCACCGTACTCGCCGTGCTGCTTTATACGCTGGGGCAATCGGTCCGGCTTCTGCACCCGTTTGTTCCGTATGTTACCGAGGAGTTGTGGGAGGCGCTCCCCATGACCGAGGGGTTGGCCATGAAAGCAGAGTACCCGGAGGCAAATGACACCCTCGTCGATCACAGTGCCGTCGCGCGTATGGAGCTTCTGCAGGGGCTTGTCACCTCCGCCCGGAACATCCGTGCTCAGTACCGAGTGCAGCCTTCGGCCAAAATCGAACTGCGTATAAAAACACCGAGTGCCGACGTCGCAGACATCGAGGCGATGGACAAAGATCTGCGGCAGCTGGTGAGAGCGGACCGGTTGGGCTTCGGGCCGGACGAGGTCAAGGCAAAGGGGAGTGCAAGCAGCCCGGTTGGGGCGTACGAGGTCATTGTGCCGCTCGCCGGTGTGGCGGATCTCGAGGCGGAGCTCGCACGGCTACGCAAAGAAAAATCCAAAATCGAGAGCGAGCTGGCGGTCGTCGATAAAAAACTGTCGAACCCCAATTTTCTCGAGAAAGCTCGGGAAGACGTGGTCAGTAAAGCCAAAGACAAAAAAGAGCTGCTCATCACGGAACTGGCTAAAATAGACGAATCCTTAACCATTATTGGAGAAGACCAGTGAGTGAAAACCCGACCAGTGGGGAGGCGGCCGGTACCGTCGGCGAGATTTTGAAGAGCCGGCGTGAGAAAAAAAAGCTGTCGCTCGCCCAAGTCAACGAGCACACCAAATTGTCGGTCGACGTGCTCAGATCGATCGAGCAGGATGATTTTGGCTCATTCGAGAGTGAGATCTATCTCAAAGGGTTTCTCAGAAACTACGCGAAGTTTCTTGGACTCGACGTCGATTACGTGTTGCAATTGCTCGAGGGACAACGCGGCGGGGCAAAATCCACAAGTGGCACCATGTGGGACATCGAGGCCTCCGTTCGGGAAGAAAAGCTAACATCGCCACGGATATTGAATCGGATCGTGGTACCGTTGTTGATCCTTGTGGTGATCATTCTTTCCATCCTGCTGGCGCTGGAAAAACGCAAGGTCAAAGAACTGCAAAGCAATCTCGGTAAGGTGTCTGTGCAGGTTGAGTCTGTCGGCGCCCCCGCTTCCGCGGGTTCCGTCTGACGCGCCACGTTTGGCTGGGAGTACGGTTTGGTGGCGCCGCCAAATGCGAAGACGGGCGACCCACGGGTCCGGTACCTGACAGCGCACCGTTACACGGACTGCCCGAACTGCCGCCAAGAACGGTATTCGTATCTTCCGGGCTGACGGGCCCCACATCATGGATAGATTTACACTCCGATCCAACTATGACCCTACAGGTGACCAGCCTGAGGCAGTTGAGAAACTCGTTGCCGGTATCGACGCGGGCCGCCGCAATCAGGTTTTACTCGGCGTCACGGGTTCGGGCAAAACCTTTACAATGGCCAACGTCATCGCGGAAGTCAACATGCCGACCCTGGTCATCTCGCACAACAAAACCCTGGCTGCGCAGCTGTATGGCGAGTTCTGCGGTTTTTTCCCGGACAACGCCGTCGAATATTTTGTGAGCTACTACGACTATTACCAGCCAGAAGCGTACGTTCCCAGCACGAACACCTACATCGAAAAAGACGCATCCATCAACGAGAACATCGATCGATTGAGACTGCGGGCGGCGAGCGCGCTGATGACCCGGCGTGATGTAATCGTGGTTGCGAGCGTGTCGTGTATTTACGGATTAGGTTCCCCAGATGCGTTCAAAAAAATGACTGTGGCGTTGAAGGTGGGTGACGTCATCGAACGCGACGAGCTGCTCAGGCACCTGATTGAGATACAGTACTCGCGCAACGACATTGCGTTCACAAGGGGAACCTTTCGTGTTCGGGGTGATATGGTCGAAATCCGACCGGCCTACGAGGAAGAGGCGATCCGAGTCGAGCTTTTTGGCGACGAGATCGAGTCGTTGTCGGTAACCGATCCGTTGACCGGACGCGTGAAGTTTTCGGCGGACACGATGACCATTTATCCGGCGCGGCACTTCGTCACACCCGAGCCGTTGTTAAAACAGGCAATCAAAGGAATCAGAAAGGAGCTGGCCGCGAGGCTAAAAGAACTGCGCGGCGAGGACAAGCTCGTCGAGGCGCAACGTCTCGAATCGCGGACTCTGTACGATCTCGAAATGCTGGAAGAGATGGGGTACTGTACCGGCGTGGAGAACTACGCGCGGCATCTCTCCGGTCGGAAACCTGGGGAGCGGCCGTTGACATTGATCGACTACTTCCAGGGACCTTTTCTGACCATCATCGATGAGTCACACGTAACGATTCCACAGCTCAATGGGATGTACAACGGTGACCGCTCGCGCAAACAGACGCTGGTCAATCACGGGTTTCGTCTGCCGTCCGCGCTCGACAATCGTCCGCTACGGTTCGAGGAGTTCCGCGAGATCATAGGTTCGCGGGTGTTTGTAAGCGCTACGCCGGGTGATTACGAACTCGAGACAACCGGTGGGGAAATCGTGGAACAGGTTATTCGCCCAACCGGACTTGTTGATCCCGAGATCATAGTGCGGCCGGCCAAGCATCAAATCGATGACCTCGTCGAGGAGATAAAGAAACGGTTGGCAAAAAAAGAACGGGTGTTGGTCACGACACTGACAAAACGCATGGCTGAGGAACTCACCGACTATCTCGGGTCGCTCTCCATTCGGGTGCGATACCTCCATTCTGATATCGATGCGCTCCAACGGGTCGAGATACTTCGCGACCTCCGGCTTGGTGAGTTTGACGTCCTTGTGGGCATCAACTTGCTTCGTGAAGGGCTCGATCTGCCCGAGGTGTCATTGGTGGCCGTGTGCGATGCGGACAAAGAAGGTTTTCTGCGCAGCGGGACCAGCTTGATTCAGACATCGGGGCGCGCGGCGCGGCACGTGTCCGGTCAAGTCATCTTCTACGCAGAGTCGGAGACCGATTCGATGAAGCGCGCGATCCGTGAAACCAACAGGCGACGACAACGCCAACTCGACTATAATAAAAAGCACGGGATAGTCCCGAGGGGAATCGTAAAAACCCTCGAAGAGGTCCAGCTCGCCACATCGGTGGCCGACGCTCGGCGGACCGATGGCGCTGATATCGTTTTTGAGAAGGACATGCCCACCGAGACGCTGGCGCGGGCACTGGAAGAGGAAATGCTCCGTGAAGCGCAGGCGCTAAACTTCGAAAAAGCAGCCAGCCTTCGTGACCGCCTCGATGAGGTGCGGCTGCAGATCGCTATGGAAAAACAGGGGTACGGCAAGCGTCGGCGAAAAGGAAAGGGCAGAACCAGGGGGTAGAATTGCTATGGGCGACAGCTTTGACATTGAAACCGGTGATTTTCGAGACCTTGTCGAGCAGGCTCTCGAAGAGGACGGGTTCAGGGACGACGCGACCTGTGAGTATCTCGGGATTGGTGAAGGTATTTTGTCGGGTGCGGTCATCGCGGGATCGCCGGGTGTTGTCGCGGGGTTGGATATTGCGCGGATCGCCTTTGAAATCGCCGATAGTGCGGTCGAGTTCAATGCGGTGGTCGGCGATGGTGATGCGGTCGGCGATGGTGATGCGGTCGCGAAACTTCGCGGGCCTGGATTGGGAATCCTGGTCGCCGAGCGCGTTGCGCTGAACTTCCTGCAGCAGCTCTCGGGTGTGGCCACACTGACCGCGGCGTTTGTCTCGGCCGTCAAGGGCACCGGGGTGAAGATTCTCGATACGCGCAAGACGACCCCGTTGCTCCGGGGTCTCGAGAAATATGCCGTCAGAATGGGAGGGGGGGAGAACCATCGTTACAATCTCAGTGACATGTTACTGGTAAAAGAGAATCATTTCCGCGCGATCGGTGGGAGCGGCGCCCTGGTCGAAATGCTCAAGTCCAAGAAGCCACCGCTCGCCATAGAAGTCGAAGTGGATTCGATGTCATTTCTGAAGGACCTGCTGGGTTCGCCGATAAACCGCATCATGTTGGACAACTTTTCGCCGGAGGAGGTCACCCAGGCCGTGCAGCACATCACCGATTACCGGATCAAACACTCGGAGTTCAGACCGGAGATCGAGGTGTCCGGCGGGGTCACGCTCGAGACGATCCGGGATTTTGCGCTGCCCGGTGTGGACTATATATCGATCGGCGCGCTCACTCATTCGGCACCCGCGCTGGATCTCAGTTTGGAGGTCGGCGTCAATTCGTCATAGCGTGTCCGAATCACCGTTGAGAACGGCCGGCTAGCGGCTGACGCCGATGCATCGTAAGATGTTCCAGCCGCCATTGAACACTCTGGAGGCTTTTGTTAATGCGCCATAGTGTGCACGATTTGGATGTTGTGTATCCGTTTGGAGGCCGGTGCTGATGTCCGCAAGCCGTGATCTGCTTCCACACGAGATACGAGCGCGTCTCTCAACCGGTATTTTCGCCCGCCGTATCTATTATGTTCCCGAAATTGACTCAACCAACCGTTTCGCTGCGGATTTGGCCCGAAACGGGGAGGCCGAAGGTACCATCGTCATCGCTGATTTTCAAACGGCGGGACGAGGCCGGTTCGAACGCACATGGACGAGCCCGCACGGACGAAACCTCTCGTTCTCCTTGATCCTGCGGCCTGAGATGTCCGCTGGTGCCGCGTTACCAATTACGCTGGCGTGCGCGTTGTCGATCTGCGAGACGTTGGAACGCGAGCTTGGTGGCAGTGCCGACGTCGGGACCGGTTCGCAAACAGTGGTGAGATCACGGATTTGGGCCGGGGTACATTGGCCAAACGATGTTATGATCGATGACCGCAAAATATGCGGAATTCTCTCAGAGGGGTCAACGCGCGGGGATCGGCTCGAGTACGTTGTCATTGGCGTTGGTGTCAATGTCAATATGGAAGCGGATGAGTTTCCGCCACCGTCGGAATTGAGACGGCCGGCGACATCGTGCCGGATGGTAACCGATTCGGTACACGACCGCCCACGGCTCTTGGCTGGAATTCTCGCGGGACTGGAAGACGTCTACCGTGAGCTCACACGCACGACGTTTTCGGCGTTCGTCGATCGATTCGACGAGCGCCTGATCGACCGCGGTAGAACTATCGAGCGAATCGACAGCGGGAAGCGGTTCGTAGGTCGAGTGATGGGCGTGGCCGCGGACGGAGGGTTGAGATTAGAGGTCGCTGACGGGGGCACGATTACCATCTATGACCATGAATAAAGGCGTGACCATATGTGTCGATGTGGGAAACACATCGGTCAAGGTCGATCTGGCCGGCCCCGAGGGCATCGAAATGCTGGGTGCCGAGCCGACGCGTAGGCCCCAATCCAGCGCGCGGATCAAAAAACTTTTGAGGTCAACTCGGCCGACTCTCCCAGACCAATTCGACGTCATACTTTGCACGGTCGTGCCGGAGATGGGGAAGGTCATGAGGGAAGTCCTAGCAGAAACGCTCGGAGTCAAACCCTTTTCGATCCGCCACACCTGTCGGTTTCCATTCGAGCTCGGTGTCGAACACCCCGCCAAAGTTGGGCCCGACCGGCTCTGCGCGGCGGCCGGCGCGTTTGCCGGTCACGCGGGTCAACGCACCGAGAACGCGATTGTTGTGGACATCGGCTCGGCAGTTACCGTCGACCTGGTTCATCGCAGGCGGTTTTGCGGCGGACTCATTCTTGTGGGACCCGCGCTGGG
>CP070631.1:3734751-3738315 GCA_020356045.1 Candidatus Latescibacterota bacterium | reverse complement strand
GCCGAATTCATACCCATTGACACAAAATCCTCCTGGTCGGCCGCCGCAGGTATCGATTGTGTAAATGCCGGTGTGGATAGAATCCGCTGTTCGACGATCTGCATGTCCGCCGTATACTGACTGAGCATCATCCCGGAAAACATTCCGGCACCCTTAGTGAGAAAAGCGGGGAGTCCAACGCTCAAGGCGGGGTTTGTGAGCCGGTTGAGACGCCGTTCGGAAAGCACGCACACCATTGTGATCGATGCGCCCATCGTGTCGAGCGGAAGACTGATCGGGGTGCCCTGGAAATTGGCGCCGGTGAGCACCACCTTATCGTCGGGTAAAAAGATCGGATTGTCGCCGACGCCGTTGGCTTCGATCTCGAGCTGGCTGCGTGTCCAGCGCAGCTGATCGCGGGCGGCGCCGATCACCTGTGGCGAGGACCGCATGCTGTACGCATCTTGCACTTTGACCTTTTCTTTGCCAGTAGCGAGATCGGAACCATCGATGACTTGTCTTAGGTTCGCCGCGGATGTGACCGCTCCGGGGAATCCCCGCAGCTCGTGGAGACGCGGGTCATAAGGCTTGAGATTCGCTTTGAGCGCCTCGAGGGTCATCGCCGCCGCAATCTCCGCCTGAAGGAGCCAGCGCTCGGCATCGTAGATGGCCAGACAGCCAATACCGTTTATGAGATTGGACCCATTGATACAGGCCAGACCGTCGCGCGCTTTTAGCCCAGGTACCGGTATTCCAGCCTTTTCCAGCGCTTTGGCTCCGGAGTACCGTTTGCCTTCGTAGTACGCTTCACCCTCACCCATCATCAGCAAGGCGATCTGACTCATTGGTGCCAGATCACCGCAAGCGCCAACGGATCCCTTTGTGCAAACTACCGGAGTTACGCCGTTGTTGAGCATGTCGACAAAAGTCTGAACGATCTCGAGCCGGCATCCCGAGAAACCTTTGGCAAGAACGTTGATCCGCAGGAGCATGGCGGCACGGATATGATCGATCGGTGCCGGGTCACCGATACCCGCCGCGTGATTGTAAATGAGGTATTTTTGAAAATCCTTGACTTGCTCGTCGGTTAACACGACTTCGGAAAACTCGCCGATACCCGTGTTGACACCGTACATGATCTCGCGTGCTTCGATACGTTCTTCGATAAACGCCCGGCACTTGAGTATGCGCTCCTTGGCGTCTGAATCCAGGGCGACCTTTTTGCCCTCCCGGGCCACGGCCACGACGTCATCAACAGTCAGCCCTTTCCCTGTGACGGTAATTGGCATGCGCGTCCTCCGGTTGTCATTTAGTTTGATTCACAAAGTCGGGAAAAGTATCACCCATTCTAGCCGATCTTTCCAGGCTCGGTAAGCGGTTTTTCTCCACGCGTGCGTGGGTTCGCAGCGGCTCGTGTGGGTTGACTTTTTGCCGCAATTTTCACATCATATATGGACAAACATCGATGCAAGAGATGGGGTTGCTGATCCTTATAATGTCCACATAAATAACGATTTACGAACGTTCCCATCTGTCGTCCCATAGCGGTGTGGCCTGCGCTTCCCGCCGCGGCGTTGCCCGTTTCCCCAAAAACCCAAAGGATGTGTGTACCGTGTCCCATGAATTCCCCCGTGCCCGGCCTCGCCGGCTACGGTTCAACCCGGAGCTCCGCCGCATGACAGAGGAGACTCAGCTCGGCCCTGCCGACTTCATTTATCCGTTGTTTGTTCGGCCGGGAAAGGGAATCCGTAAGCCAATCCCGTCAATGCCCGGTCAGTTCCAGCTGTCTATCGACGAATTGACCATTGAAGTGGAAAAGACGGTGAAGCTTGGTATACCCGCCGTAATCCTCTTTGGCATTCCAGACAAAAAAGATGCGTGCGGGAGCGACAACTTCGATCCGGACGGAATCGTTCCGACGGCGATCCGTGCCGTCAAGGAAACGTCGCCCGAGATAGTTGTCGTATCCGATATGTGTTTTTGCGAGTACACGGATCACGGTCACTGCGGAGTAATCAACACGCGTGGGGAAGAGCACTTCAACCCTGCGGTCCCCGAAGGATATCTGTTGAACGACCCGACATTGGAGCTGCTGGGCAGGGCCTCTGTGGTGCACGCCAGGGCGGGCGCCGATATCATCGCCCCCTCGGGAATGCTCGATGGCATGGTCAACGCGATCAGGACCGCATTGGATGGAGAGAGTTTCGATCACGTGGCGATCATGAGCTATGCGGCAAAGTACTCCAGTGGATTCTACGGTCCTTTTCGTGAAGCCGCCGAGAGCGCTCCCGGTTTTGGCGATCGCAGCCAATACCAGATGGATCCGGGAAATGTGAGGGAAGCGATCAAAGAGATCGAGCTGGATGTGAACGAGGGGGCGGATATTCTGATGGTAAAACCGGCGATGCCCTATCTCGATGTAATCTCAGCGGCCCGGGACCGTTTCAATCAACCGATCGCCGCCTACCAGGTGAGCGGTGAGTTTTCCATGATTCATGCCGCGGCGGCTAACGGCTGGTTGGATCTCGAAAGGTGCGCCCTGGAGAGCCTGCGTGGGATCAAGCGGGCGGGGGCAGATATGATCTTGACCTATTTTGCACCGGACGCCGTCAAATGGCTCGGCGGCTGACCGGCAAGCAAAACACTAACGAAAACCAGGATCATGAATAACGCATATCAGTTCAATGTTGATCTCGAGCTGTTAAAAAAATACAGCCGGCCGGGCCCTCGCTACACGAGTTATCCAACCGCGCCGCAGTTTAGCAGCGCGTTCGGTCCGGATGAGTTTCGTGGCGAGATCATCGCGTCGAACACGGGGGACCCTGGTGATCTCCCGTCGTTGTCGCTGTATCTCCACATTCCGTTCTGCAAATCGCTCTGTTATTTCTGTGCGTGCAACACGATTATAACGCACAGCCCAGCGCGGATCGAAGAATATGTCGGTCACCTGAAGTCTGAGATCGACCTGATCGCAGGCTTGGTCAATCCGAATCGAACGGTTGTCCAAATCCACTGGGGCGGGGGAACACCGACCTATCTCACACCCAGTCAGATCAGCGAGTTGTGCGCGTACATAAGCGACAAATTTTCCATCGCCGACGACGCGGAAATCGCTATGGAGATCGATCCCCGCGGTCTGACCACGGAGCATCTCCCGGTTCTCAGGAAGGCCGGGTTCAATCGTGTGAGTTTTGGCGTTCAAGATTTCGATCCGCGGGTGCAGGAAGCGGTGAATCGGGTTCAACCGGAACAGATGAGTCGCGACGTTGTCACCAGAAGCCGCGAACTTGGCTTTGAGTCAGTTAATGTAGACCTGGTGTACGGTCTCCCTCATCAGACTCTCGAGAGCTACTCGGATACGCTCGACAAAATCATCGATATATCTCCCGATAGACTTGCCGTATTCAACTGGGCGTATGTCCCCTGGCTGAAGAAACACCAGCGAGTGATCAAACAAGAAACCGTTCCCGAAGCCAGCGTACGGCTGCAGCTGCTCAAGTTGATCATCGAGAAATTGACGGGCGCCGGCTACGTGTACATCGGGATGGATCATTTCGCCAAACCCGAAGACGAGCTCGCTATGGC
>CP070631.1:3728830-3734651 GCA_020356045.1 Candidatus Latescibacterota bacterium | reverse complement strand
GTCCGCTGCGCCTTGCTGTAGTCAAAATCTACGCCTGGATATCTCACGTAATCGAGATGGATCCCATCGACGGCATAGCGCGATGTGATATCCCGAACGACCTCGACGATATGACGCCTTGCATCGGGGTTGCCCGGAGAGACGAAGTACCCCTCGAGACCACGGTGCGTCCACACCGACACGGGAAGCTCATTCATCTGCACACCCTCCCGGTTGGCAACGAGCCATTCCGGGTGGGTTCGCACAATGTGATCGTCGGGCGGCGGGTTCTCATGATCCGACCACACGTAAAACACATTGATCCACGCATGAACGGCAATTCCCGCCTCGTGCGCTCGAAGGAGAAAATAGGCTAAGGGATCGAAGACCTCGAGCGGCCGTTCCAGACCG
This sequence comes from Candidatus Latescibacterota bacterium, assembly GCA_020356045.1. Taxonomy (GTDB): domain Bacteria; phylum Krumholzibacteriota; class Krumholzibacteriia; order WVZY01; family WVZY01. The sequence goes on along the minus strand of CP070631.1, from coordinate 3,734,261 downwards.
CGCGCCGCCGGCTCGATATCGGAGCGATAGTATGCGTCCGCCCGGCCCCGCACCTGAACAAACAGCATGTGAAACCGCGCCCTGACGGCGTAATCAACCGCCCGATCGATATCGTCCTTGGACGCCAGCGCGTAACGCACCACCCAGGCAGCCCTGAGCTCGTCATTGGGGAGAACGGTCGTCTCGGACCGAAAGGACTCCAAAAAGGAATCGCCGCTGCATGGCAGCGGCGACATAACGATGGTACTTATAAATACCGTGAGAAAAAAGTAAAAGGAACGTGCTCGCACGAATCTCAACAGTTCGGTTCGCGGGTATGTGTGTGCCTATTTCTCTCCCTTAGAGCCTTCTTTTTCACCTTCGGCCTTCGCGTCAGCATCTTCCTCGACTTTTTCGGCCGGTTCGGCCTTGGCTTTTTCTTCAGCCTTTGCCTCGGCGACTTCAGCCTTGGCTTTCCCTTCAGCCTTTGCCTCGGCGACTTCAGCCTTGGCTTCTTCTTTCTCTTCTTTCTCTTTCTTCGGTTTGGCAGCCTTTTTGCGCTTTGGCTTGGCCGCTTTCTCTTCGTCGGCCTTCCTTCTGCCACGCCGCTTAGACTTCTCACTGGCCTTTTCGGACTCGACCAGCTCGAGGATAACTGTACGCGCATTGTCGCCCAGACGCACACCCAGATGAAGAATGCGAGTATACCCGCCTTCGCGCTCCATGTACTGCGGAGCTATCTCGTCAAAGAGCTTTTTGAGAACTGCCTTTTTTCGAACGACCCGGCTGGCCACACGCCAGTGCCCGAGGGCGACTGCCTGCATCTGCTTGGCCTCGACGTCTTTGCCTGCTTCTTTGAGCGTCTGGTGTTCTTTGTACGCCGCGTAACCCTTTTTTGCCCGCGTGATCAATTTCTCCGCCTGGCGGCGGGCTTCCTTCGCCTTCGCATCCGTGGTCTGGATTCTCTCTTTATCGAATAGCGAGGTGACCATATTGGCAAGCATTGCCTTGCGGTGGCTGCGCGTGCGCCCGAGTTTTCGATGATCAACTCGATGTCTCATTTTGTTTGCCTCTCGAGTATACCTGTATATCTAGACCGCTTCGGCCTTCTCTTCCTCTGGTGCCGGTTGCTGTTGAGGTTCTTTCTCTTCCGGCTTTTCCTTGCCACCGAGAATCCCATCCACATCCATACCGAGATAGAGACTCATGCCAGCAAGGATCTCGGTGATTTCCTTCAAGCTCTGCTTGCCAAAGTTGCGGTATTTGAGCATGTCCTGCTCCGTGCGTCTCACCAGATCACCAAGTGTCTTGATGTTGGCGCGGCGCAGACAGTTGCTCGAACGAACCGACAGCTCCATCTCTTCGACGCTCCGGTTGAGAAGCTCTTTGAGCTTTTCGAGTTCCTCATCGACTTCTTCTTCGACTTCTTCCATAGGCTCTTCATCAAAATGAATAAAGAGCAGCATATGGTCTTTGACGATTTTAGCCGCAAATCCAAGCGCGTCTTCCGGTGATACGCTGCCGTTTGTTACAATATCCAGGATGAGTTTGTCATAGTCCGTCCGCTGCCCGACACGCGTGTTTTCCACCGAATAGGCAACCTTACGGATCGGTGAAAAATTCGAATCGATTGGAACCAGACCGATATCGTAGTCGTCGAGCGCATGTGTCTCTGCGGCGACATAGCCGCGACCGTGGCCAATCAAAATTTCCATTTCGATTTTGGTCTTTTCCGTCACCGTGCAAATGACGAGATCTTTGTTCACGATCTCGATGTCGGCATCTTCCTCGATATCCGCGGCCGTAATCGTTCCCTCTTTTTCAACATTCAACCTCAAAAACTTCGGATCATCGCAGTGCATGATCACAACAAGCTGCTTGAGATTGAGGATGATATCGGTCACGTCTTCGAGCACACCGGGGATATTGCTCAACTCATGGAGCACACCCTGGACTCGAACTGCGGTGACGGCGGCACCCTGTATCGACGATAGAAGTGTCCGCCGGAGTGCGTTTCCGATGGTCTGGCCAAAACCGCGCTCTAGCGGTTCGATCATAAACTTCCCCTGGGACGGGGCTGCTATTTCTTCATCCCTGCCGATTTCCTTTGGCATCAATAGGTTACGCCACTTCATTTATCAGCGCCTCCTCATCGAGCGATTTTGCATCGACTGAGTCCGTGTTCTGGTTCTCTATTACTTCGAGTAAAGCTCCACAACCATCTGTTCATCCATCGGGACCGGAATTGCGTCACGCGACGGAACTTCCAAAAGCTCGCCCTCCATCTTATTCGGATCTACGTCGAGGTAAGGCACCATTTGGCGTTTGTCGACGTTTTTCAAACATTCCTGAATGATGAACAAGTTCTTGCTCTTTTCCCTCGGGCCGACTCGCTCACCGGGGGAAACCAAAAAGCTCGGGATGTTTACCTTTGTCCCGTTCACCTGGAAATGGTTATGCCGGATGAGCTGACGAGCCATGGCGCGAGATGAGCAAAAACCCATCCGGAACACGATGTTATCCAACCGCCGCTCCAACATTTGAAGCAAGTTGGTACCAGTAATACCCTTTTGCCGCGCGGCCTTCTCGAAGTATGTGTGGAACTGCGCTTCGAGCAGACCATACATGCGGCGAATCTTCTGCTTTTCTCTCAGCTGAATGCTGTATTTGGACGGCTTGCCCCTGCGCCGCCGGCCGTGCTGGCCGGGCGGATAGTCGCGCTTTTCGATTGCGCACTTGTTCGAGTAGCAGCGGTCGCCCTTCAAGAAGAGCTTGGTGCCCTCGCGGCGGCAGAGTTTACATTTTGCGTCTCGGTATCTCGCCATGAGCCTCTCCGGGTTAAACCCTACGTCTTTTTTTCTGTCGGCAGCCGTTGTGCGGTACCGGTGTTACGTCCTTGACTGCTGTTACTTCCAAGCCAGCGGATCTGAGCGAACGAATTGCCGCTTCGCGTCCCGCGCCGGGACCTTTGATCCATGCCTCGACCTTTTTCATTCCCATATCCATCACTTCTCTCGCACAATGATCCGCAGCCTGCTGCGCGGCGAACGGCGTGCTCTTCCGCGAACCTTTGAAACCCATCGTTCCCGGGCTTGCCCAAGACACGACTTTGCCCGTCAGATCGGTGATGGTGATGATCGTATTGTTGAACGTCGACTTGATATGGGCGATGCCCGCGACGTCTACTTTTCTTCCTTTTTTCTTCTTGGTTGTCCGCTTCGGTCTCGCCAAGATAGCCTCCCAGATTCGTAATCTGCGTTGTTAACCGTTATTACTTCTTCTTTTTACCGGCACCTGGACGGGCACGCGGGCCCTTCCGCGTCCGGGCGTTGGTGCTGGTGCGCTGACCGTGCACCGGCAGCCCCCGCTTGTGCCGTTGACCGCGGTAGCAGTTGATGTCCATCAAGCGCTTGATGTTGTACGTCACCTCTGTCCGCAACGAGCCTTCAACCTTGTATTCGTTCTCGATTACGTTACGGATTTTGATCGTCTCTTCCTCGTTGAGATCCTTGACCCGACGGCTGGGATCCAGACCCGTCTTCTCGCAAATTTCTTTGGCGGATGTCCGCCCGATCCCAAAGATATACGTGAGACTGACTTCCAGACGTTTGTCGTTTGGTATATCAACACCTGCAATACGTGCCACCGATGGTTCTCCTTTCCAAACCGCTTGCGATACTTACCGGCGATCTAGCCCTGGCGCTGCTTGTGACGCTTGTTCTTGCAGATCACACGCAGGACGCCCTTGCGCCGGACGATCTTGCAATGGGGGCAAATCTTTCTGACTGATGTTCGTACCTTCATTATTCTACCGTTTCGTTATTAAGCCGGGATCCTGTTGTCGCGGTCCGACATTGGTTTCTCCGCGCTATCTATTGAGCGGCGCCATACCTGGCTGCTCATCTCACCAACCTTGCCGCCGCTCAAATACACGACGCGCCGGAGCAATTTATAGCGCGTCTAACGCTTTGCAGGCCCGTCGAAACCAATGTCGGACCCGGCAAGGCTGATTCCCGTCATTTATACCGATAGACGATGCGTCCCTTTGTCAGGTCGTAAGGCGACAGTTCGACGGTCACCCGGTCGCCGGGCAAGATTTTGATGAAGTGCATCCTCATTTTGCCCGACACGTGGGCGAGCACCAGGTGCTTGTTTTCGAGCTCGACCCGAAACATCGTGTTTGGCAGCGCCTCCACGACTGTGCCTTCGACCGATATCGCTTGTTCTTTTGCCATTTACGGTGCGTTGATCCTCCGCTTGGATGCCGGCCCGCCTTAGCGGGTCAGAATCTCTGGTCCATTTGCCGTTACCGCCACCGTGTCTTCAAAGTGAGCCGAATCCGAATGGTCCGCCGTGACGACGGTCCACCCGTCCGCGAGCGTGTACACATCGCTTTTGCCCGTGTTGACCATCGGCTCTATTGCTATAACCAAACCTTCCTGGAGCTCCGGTCCCTGGCCGGGAGGGCCAAAATTGGGAACCTGCGGCTCCTCGTGCATCCGCTGCCCGATCCCGTGGCCGACCAGCGTCTTGACCACCGAGAACCCGTTCTTCCTCACCCACGACTCAACGGCGTGCGAAATATCACTCAGCCGGTTGCCCGGTTTGACCTGTTCAATACCCTTTTCGAGCGACATCATTGTCACGTCGAGGAGCTTCTGCTTAACCTGGGAGATCCTACCGATGGCAAATGTCCTCGCGGCATCGGCATAGTAGCCATCTTTGAACACTCCGATATCGATTCCGCAGATGTCTCCTTCTTCAAACACGCGACCGTTGGGAATCCCGTGGACGACCTCTTCGTTGACCGATATGCAGGTCGCGGCGGGATAACCGTGAAAACCTTTGAACGCCGGCTGTGCCTTTTCCCCGGCGATGATCCGCTCGACCTCGTCGTCGATTTCTTTCTTTTTGACGCCGGCCTCGAGAATCTCGCCAATCGTTTCAAAACACTTTTTCAGAATCGCCCCGTTTCGCTTCATGATCGCGATCTCGTTGGGCGATTTGAGATAAATCATCAGCCGATCAATCCTGTAATGTCCGCACTGACCTCATCGATAGGCTTCGAGCCATCGACTTTGTGCACTTGGTACCGTGATTCGTACAGCCCCAAAATCGGCAGCGTCTCTTTATCGTAGACGCCCAGTCGATTCCGAATCGTATCCGGTTGATCGTCAGCCCGATGGAGCAGCTCGGCGCCGCAGGCATCGCATTTGCCTTCGACCTTTGGCGGTTTGCTCACGAGATGGTAAACCGCTTTGCACGAACCACACGACCGGCGATTCGACAAACGCGTTACGATGACTTCCGGATCGAGCTCGATACAGATCACTTTGTCGATCGTCGCGCCGACGTCTTCGAGCACGCTCTCGAGTGCTTCGGCCTGCGTTAGATTCCGCGGGTAACCGTCGAGGATCCACCCGCTCCACTCACCCTTGTCTGCTAGCACTTC
>CP070631.1:3715937-3728730 GCA_020356045.1 Candidatus Latescibacterota bacterium | reverse complement strand
ATCGATCGTAACCAGGAGGTATGTATGCCCAAAGCCACTCAGCTCAATGTCAAATTGGAAAACAAAGTTGGCTCGTTAGCCAAGCTTTGCCGCGATCTGGCCAGCCGCGGTATCAACCTGCTCGCCCTCTCGGCCCCGGACATCAAGGCCAAAAGCGGCTTGATCCGTCTTCTGGTCGTCAACCCGGAATTGGCACAGAAAAAAGTAGCCGAAGCGGGATACTCGTTCACAGCTGAGGAAGTGGTTTACGTCGAAATCAAAAACCGCCCCGGGGCAATCGCCAAGGCGATGGAAAAGCTCGCGCGTGCTCGTATCAACGTCCGGTACGCCTACGCCACCGCTTTCAGAAACTCCAAAAAGAGCGGCGCGGTCATCGCCGTATCGGAAGAGGATTTGCCCAAGGCACTCAAACTCCTAAGGTAAAAACGGATCCCGTGCCGGTATCCTCGCGCCCTCAGTCTCGGGGAAGATGCTCGGCAAATTCACCGTAAATCAGGGTCATCACTTCGATCTGGGAAGGCGGTTTTGGAAACGGCTTGTATTTATCGGGATCCGTGTGCTCATCGATTGCCTCGGCCACATCGACGGCCAAACCCAGAATCCCATCGATATCCAGATCGATTCCGGCCCTGACCTTTCTGTAATTGCTGTCTTCGCGCTGAACCGTCGCTGACCATACCAGCTCGCTGCGGTCCAAATCATAGATCCCAAAGTAGACATTGATTTTACGGATTGTCTTCAATCCGTCCTGAGTGTGTTTCTCATTTCCGAATTCGTCGGTTTCTTTGATCTCGTCTTTCTCAAATTCGAGTTGGTCGCTTTCGATCCGCTGAATGACAAGATACTGGGAATCGAGTCCGATCGCAGCGGCTAAACTGTCAAGATGTACCGTCGCGAGCTGACGCGTCGTGCGGACGGATTCGAGATACGCCAAAATGTTGTCGTCACCAATCATTTTGCGCACGTTTCCCCAGGTCAAAACCTTGGTATTCGGGTAATGTTTGTAGAACGCCCGGTTCAACGGATCCGAAAACCGGCCCGATATTTTGATCTCATCCACTTCGGGCGCGGCGACCGAGGTGCACCCAAGGTTGGCCACCCCCCCTTTTCTAAGACTCACGGCCGTAAAACTCGGATCGCTCTGGATATCGGAAACCTTCTCACCACAGGATCCGATCGCGAGCGGAACCGTCAAAACAAAAATGACCGCCAGGGCGATCTTTGACACCAATACATTCATCTTCCGATTCCACATAACCGTACACCCCCGTGACGTTTGTCCATGGAATAGCGCGGCGTGGCTTCCCTGATACAGCTGCCATTCTCACCGTATCAAACCGTACGGGCGCTGTCACAGGCAATTTGGTGGACACGTTAACAGACGGTATGGTATCGTCGTTTTTTGCTCCGACTCCATCCGACCTGACGAGCATCCGCGCGTGCCAAACGTGCCGGGGTGGAGGAGCTTCCCCAAACGCACGACAACTCGTTAACGAGAGGACCAACGATGGGCGGTTTCTTTGGTGTTGCATCAAAAGAAGACTGTATCGACAATCTTTTTTACGGTACCGACTACCATTGCCACCTCGGCACCCGGCGAGGCGGATTGGCCACAATCAACGGCCGCGGCATCGAACGGTTTATCCATGACATCACAAACTCCCAGTTCAGGAGTAAATTCGAAAATGATGTGCTCAAACTAGAGGGGAAGATGGGCATCGGCGTCATCAGCGACTACGAGGATCAACCACTGCTCATCAACTCACACCTTGGGAGTTACGCCATCGTCACGGTCGGCGCGGTCGCGAACGCGGAAGCACTCGTTGAGTCGGCGTTCAAAAAGCGCGGTATACACTTCTCGGAAATGAGTGGCAACGAAATAAACCCCACAGAGCTCGTATCGACGCTCATCAACCAGCAAGGGGACTTTGCCTCGGGGATAAAAAACGCGCAGGAGCAGATCGAAGGGTCCTGTTCCATTCTGCTGTTGACAAAAGACGGCGTCTATGTGGCAAGGGACCGGCTGGGCCGCACGCCGGTGATTCTTGGCAAAGGCCTGGATGGCTATGCGGTCACGATGGAGACCTGTGCGTTTCCAAACCTCGGGTACGACACCGAGCGATACCTGGGTCCGGGAGAAATCGTTTTCATGACGGCCGATGGGATCGAACAGCTCAATCCACCCGGTCCCGACATGCAGATCTGCAGTTTTCTGTGGGTGTATTACGGGTATCCCGCGTCCAGCTACGAGGGGATCAATGTCGAAGCCACCCGATACCGGTGCGGTGCCGCTCTTGCCGACGCCGACGACGTCGAGATTGACTATGTGGCGGGTGTGCCTGATTCCGGCATCGCACACGCCGTGGGGTACGCGACCCGCGCCAACATCCGTTACCGCCGCCCCTTTGTAAAATACACACCGACGTGGCCGCGGAGCTTCATGCCCCAAGACCAATCGGTGCGCAACCTGGTTGCCCGGATGAAGCTCATTCCGATCCGGGAATTGACCGAAGGCCAGAGGCTGCTCTTCTGCGAAGATTCAATTGTCCGCGGCACGCAGCTCCGGGACACCATTCAACGAATGTATGATTACGGCGCCAAAGAAGTCCACATGCGTCCCGCCTGTCCCCCGCTTATCTTTGGTTGCAAATTTCTCAATTTCTCTCGGTCAAAATCCGAGCTCGATCTTGCGGGACGAAAAGCGATCAGCGAGTTGGAGAATACGAGCGATCCCTCGCTCGACGAGTATACAGATGAAAGCTCGGATAAGTTTCAGGCAATGGTCAACCGCATCGGTGACGCAATGGGCTTGACCACGCTGAGGTATCAACGGTTGGACGACCTCGTCAGGGCCATTGGTCTGCCAAGAGAACGGCTCTGCACATACTGCTGGAATGGGTGTGACAAACCCGTGAGGGATACAGCGGCCGATGTCGAATCCCGGGCCGCCGTCACCAAATAGCCGTTGGCATCCCCGTCCCGTTATCCTAGCCGAGCCGCCCAAACGTGCCGAGGCGGCGTCCGGCGGTCACATGTGTCTACCAAACGCTGCCTTGCGACAATTGCTCTTAACCAACCGTGCTCCGTCCGTTCAAAGCCATCGTGAACGAAACGGCAGATCAGAGCACGGCGGATTCCAGACGACATCACTTGAGCAGTGTCATTCGTTTCGTAGCTGTGAAATACCCGGTGTCGATCCGGTAAATATAAATACCGGTTGCCACGGCAGAACCCTGCTCGTTACGACCGTCCCACACGACTTCATGTCCGCCAGCCGGGTAATGCTCGCCTGCCACGAGAGTCCGTATCAAACGCCCGGCAACGTCGAAGATCTGCAAACGAACAGAAGCCGGCTTTTCGAGCTCAAACCGGATGTTCGTCTGCGGGTTGAACGGATTGGGGACTGCATCGTGAAGTCTGGGCTGTTCCTCTGAGGGTTGTCCAGCCGAGCCGACTGCCGGTATCGACTTTGTCTTTTTTTGATCGATCGCTGCCACAGACGCCCCACCCCGCGACACACGCGCAAAGACAATGTCCTGACGATTGTGTGAGTCAACACGGAGCTCCGTCGGATCCTGCGGAAAATCGACCGGAAGTCCAAGGTTGTTGGATACCGTGAATGCCGCCACAAAATCATTTCCCGCTGCATCCAGTCCGACATAGTCGCCCGGGAAGTAACCGCGAAAACCGGTGAGCAACATCTGGCGGAGATCAAACGATGTGTCGGTCAACCGCTCCTCGCCCAGGATGTTGAGATTGGGGTCCATCATCACGAGATATACGTCCAGATCAAAGGTCGCATCCCCGGGAACATCGTTGCGTGAGTCGTAGTAAAGAACACCCACCGTACCATCGTCGGCAACGGCGACCGCTGGCAAAAATTCCTGTCCGTATGGATTGGTAATGTCGGTAACCGGGATCGGGTCCGACCAGGTGTCGCCGCCGTCGGTCGACCTGGACAGCGCGACCGTCGAGGCGCCAAACGGGTTGTAACGGCCATCCTGCCATACGATGTACACATAGCCGTTGTTTCGGTCGACAGCGATGTCGGGGATCGACCCGGCATCTCGCACCATAATACCCAGCTCGAAATCAAACCCGCCGGTCGGCATCATTGGGGACACCGTGGTGTCGAGCCGCTCCCAATGCTTGCCTTGATCACGCGAACGAAATATCGCCTGTTCGATACCGATATGCCGGAAACCCCGTCCGCGTGGATCTCCGGTAATACAATAGAAGGAATTGAGCAGGGTGCCGTCGGGAAGCACGACGATCTGAGAGCCTTGACGGTAGAGGGCGCGTTCATGTTTGCCTCTGGTTTCGGTCTTGTTGACCGGCCGCGCCGCGCTCCACGTGTACCCGCCGTCCGTAGACCGGCTAAAGAGAAGGGCGAGACCGCCGTTGCGAAACAATGTCCACGTCGCGTACACGAGATCGGGATCATAAGGATCCGCCGTCATGCTGTTTTTGTCGTGGAATAGAGAGCGGGACTTTATCCCGCGCGCATCGTGATCCTTGATGATGATTGGATCACTCCACGTCATGCCGCCATCGGTCGACTTGGACACGACCATTGCATTCCGTGATGACGTCCTCTCGGTGACCAGCGCCATATAATAGGCCGCACCATCGGCACCGAATGTGATCCACGGGTCCGAGGCGCGCTGCCAATCCCCCGTCGTTCCCGGCAGCCCGCCGGAACAGCGGGTAAACGGTACCGAAAACGCCGTCCAGTTCGAGCCGCCGTCCATGGTGAAGGCGCCGTACACCCCCTGTGCGCTACCGTTGCTCCAGCGGTCCTGATGCCAACACGCGATCATATTGTCCGTGTCCGTGGGGTTGACCGCGATATACGGTTCGCTCTCGCTGTTCCGGTAAAGCACACCGACTTGCGGACCGCCGTTGCACACGGTGACTTTGAGGGGGTCATTTGGATCGCCCCCGTCCGGGTACGGGCTCAACCCGCTGATCGGGACGGTGGACGCACTGGCGGTGAAAACCCACGCCATAGTCGCGAGCACACACAGCAACATCGCTGCAGCTCCCCGCGACCGGCAGAGAGAATTACCCATTGGGACCATGGTTTGTGTCCTCCCTCGCTAGAGTATGTGGATGGTGCGAAGCGGTTTGTTTTGATGGGGATAACAAGCCTTGAACTGTCTACGTCCGGGCCGGCGCCGTGGTTGCAGACGTCGGAGAGATTTGCGTCGCCGCGTCTGCCGGCCGTATAAACCCGATCGGCATATCCGGTGACCCCGAGCACCGACCTGAGCTGTACGCCTATATATAGCAACAAGTTAAACAAGAGCTTCCGGGGTTCCATCGTCAACTCAGACCCATGGCGTTCGCCAGCCGGTTGATTGCCGTACCGGACAATCTCCCGTCGCCGTCATCATCCGCGTGGTGAAGCCAAGGATCCAAAGCGGGTCATCGACCACACACCTCATCCGACACCATGCCCCCACGCCGTGACGGCATTCACCTCTATCTGCACGATTGCCGGGATGTGAGTCTCACGAACTCGCCGTCCACCAGGTCACCGAGGTGCGGCAGGTCCATGCCGGGTGAGACAGATAGATTTGTTTCGAGAACGCGGTAGAACGTGGTACCGTTTAGGGGGACAGGTCCAGGGCATAGGCGTCTTGGTATACGGTGGTCACGACAGCGGCGCTCGCTTGGTACCCGATTGGCAACTCACCTGGGTTTTGGCAACGCATGGGATGCAATGACAACGAATCAAGCCGACATGGGCAGCTCGAACCCGTTTTTGCGAATCACCGTGTTGCTGTCCATCTTCTTACTGCTCGCAACACCGCTGCTGTCCTCGAGCACGGCTCAGATTGCCCCGGGGCATCAATCCCACGCGCCGGCGGATACAACAGCCCCCATCGATAGCGCCGTTACCGTTCCCGGTTATCTCGATTCCCCCACCTTCTTCGAGATGTTTCATGCCAACCACTCCGACCCTCTCAATCGCACGCTCCTTCACAAGGGAGAGGTCCGGCTGAATCCGCTGGGAACCGAAAGCATAGAGAACTTCGACTGGAAAACCCACAAACGCAAAGATCAGAGTTGGTGGCAGCGGATGGAAAGCATGAAGTATCTGCTTCCGCTCATGACCTCATCCGAAGACCGTGACAGCGTATTCGTCCGGAAATGGATCATGGGCTGGCTCGACAAGCACGAGAGGGAACCGCTCATCAGCCGGGCGGCACACGATGCGATGACCGTGGGACAGCGCGGGATGGTGTTCACGTGGTTTCTCAAACAACTCAACGCGGATGATGAGCAAGACACGGCGCTCGCAGGTCGGATAAAAGCGTCGCTTCGCTGGCATCAGACCTATCTCACGGCGACTTACCACGCGGTCAGCAATCACGCGATGTGGGAATCAATGGGACTCCTCGAAACCACTCGAGTGCACCCAAACCCCAAGCTCTCGTTCATTGCACTCGAACGGCTGCGCGAGATCGTCGAACTGTCGACAACCGAACAGGGGTTTCACACCGAACACTCACCCGTTTACCATTTCTATTACCTGCGGTGGCTGTCGGATTTCGCCGATTACTTGGTATCGCTTCCCGATCTCGACTGGCCGGACCTGGAGCTTCTTCTTGACCGCGAGCGCCGTATGCACAAAATGACCTACTTTCTTTGCGATCGCCGGGGTCGATTACCTCAAATTGGCGATACCGATTCAATCAAGGTGGACGCTGTCTACTGGCGACGCCCCCCGTTGTCAAACAATACAGCGGTTTTCGACAAAGATGCCGGGTACGCGATTTATAAAGACCCGCTGAGAGCAAAAAATCGACGCTATGTGGTGTTTCGGATTATTCAGGACAAGCCAGAGCTGCCGTTTCACACACACGATGATTGCCTCGCCGTTTACTACTCATGGGATGGCGAGGTCATTCTCAGCGATCAAGGCCGCTTCTCTTACACCCGGAGCGCCACCCAGAAGTATTACAAATCGATGGCGGCCCATAACACCGTAATGCCAGCCAAGCTCCTGACGTTCCATGGGAGCCGGTTCTATGCGCGCGAGGCATGGTGGAAAGCCGACAGGGCTCGTTGTTTCTTTGGCGCTTCAGCCGATCAGCCAAGCATCACAAGAGCTGTGGAGATTCCGGCTCGCGAACCCGAGCTTCGCGTTTTCGACACGATCCTTGGAGAGGAACCCTACAGTCTGCTGTGGTATATCGGCTCCGATGTGGTATCTATCGACGAGCAGCATCACTGGGTCAACGAGTCAGATTCGACCGATAGGTGGCACACGTACAGCTGGAAGCTCACGACGGTTAGAAAACGGTGTTTTTTGCTCACCGTCGAGCTATCGTGCGGGCAAAATGACGACGATCAAATGGTCCACATCATCAAAGGTTGGGAAAAGCCGATGCTTGGCTGGTACTCGAGCGGGTACAACAAATCCGTTCCAGCCAATCTCATCCGGGTTGACCTCAACGTCAACGGCTTCGCCAATGTGAGAACCAAGATTAAACGGATTCGATAGTTGTTGAAAACGACGGCAAACCAATAAGGCGACGCAAACGGCCGGGCCAGCAAAAGGGCAATATCGATGATTGGAGTCTCACGTTTCAAGTCGAAATGGATCGCGGTCTCCACACTCTTGGCAGTTGTGTTTCTGGTTCACGCCTGTGCGGATGACTCACTCAACCCAACACCACCGTCAAATCTTCCTCTGAACTGCGAATGGTCCTGGCAAAATCCGTTGCCGACCGGCAATTCGTACAACGAAGTGTCTTTTGTTGACGCCAATACGGGAACGGCCGTGGGTGATTTCGGTACCATCGTTCGAACCGCCGATGGAGGAACAACCTGGGTGAGCCAAACAAGCGGCATAGGCAGGCATCTTCATAGCGTGTCGTTTGTGGACGCAAACACCGGGACGGCTGTCGGTGTGGCAGGCACCGTGCTTCGAACGACGAACGGCGGCACGACTTGGGCGATGCAAACAACTAAAACGGGCGAGGACCTCTATGGCGTGTCGTTCGCCGACGTAAACACCGGGACCGCTGTGGGCGCGGCGGGCACCGTTCTTCGCACGATAGACGGCGGACAAACGTGGCAGCCTCAATCCGGCGGCACCGATGAGGATCTCTATAGTGTGTCGTTTATCGACGCGAACACCGGAATCGCGGTCGGGAGCGCGGGTACCATCCTACGAACGACGGACGGCGGTGAATCTTGGGAGGGTCGATCGAGCAGTTTGCCACGCGAGCTGCACAGCGTGTCGTTCACCAACGCAAATTCGGCGACGGCCGTGGGTGCTGACTTCATGGGCGGCCTGATCCTGCACTCGAAGGATGGCGGGATCACGTGGGGGAGCCCAATGCGTGGCTTGAGGACAGCGCTGCATGGCGTAGCGTTTGCCGACGCGAATAACGGCACGGCAGTGGGAGTCGGCGGAGCCATCTACCGGACAACCGACGGTGGAGATTCCTGGACCGACCAGACCATAAGCACGCCGTACTTCTTCAATAGCGTATCGTTCACCGATGCCAATACGGGTACCGCTGTAGGAACGGTTGGCACGATTCTCCGAACCACAGACGGCGGAGAGACGTGGGTGAGCCAGGCAAACGTATCGGGAAATGCGCTGCGCGGCGTGTCGTTTGCGGATGCTTCCGTGGGGACCGCTGTCGGGGTGGGCGGCACAGTTTTTCGCACGACGAATGGCGGGACCACTTGGACCACTCAAACCAGCGGAACCTTCCAGGATCTCTATGGTGTAGCATTCGCGAGTGCCGATACCGGGACCGCTGTCGGAGCTGCGGGCACAATTCTACGGACAGTCGATGGTGGAGCTTCGTGGGAGGGACAAACGAGTGGTGCGACCGGCAAACTATTTGGCGTGTCGTTTGCAGACGGCAACATTGGGACCGCCGTCGGAGTTGGCGGCACCATCCTCCGCACAACGGATGGCGGGTCCACCTGGGTGAGTCAAACCAGCGGCACGAATGAAAACCTGTTCGGTGTGGCGTTCGCCGATAAGCATGCGGGGGTTACTGTAGGAACGGGAGGGACGATCCTCCGCACAACGGACGGTGGCGACACATGGTCGAGCCAAGCCAGTGGAGTGGACGAGAATCTCTTAGGTGTGTCTTTTATCCACGTCGAGGGCAGAACACACATAAAGACAGTGGGTACAGCCGTGGGGACCGGTGGTACGATCCTCCGCACAATGGATGGCGGAATCACCTGGGAGAGCCAAACCAGTGGTACGACAAACCATCTCTACGGCGTATCGTTCACCGATATCGACACAGGAACCGCAGTGGGGGTTGACGGGACAATCCTCCGAACAGCGGATGGGGGATCCGCGTGGGTGAGCCAAACTTTCGGCACGGGTCACGTATTATTTGGCGTGTCGTTCACGGACGCAACCACCGGCACGGCGGTGGGGACGCATTGCACAATCCTGCGAACAACGGTGTGCGGCAGCGACTGATTGTCCGGCTGGATACGAAGCCTGGCACTCACATCCCCTGAATGTCGAGGTTTGTCAGTCCGGCCTCTTTTGCCCACTGGACAGCCTGCGTGTATTCCTTTCTTGTGAGCCGCCGATTGATCTCCGGATAACTGGACGCCTTGTACATCGGCCGGTACTGCGACATAATGTTTACATAAGTGTCCTTCGGTAGATTCTCGGCGATCCAAGCAATGACTTTGTCTGTCCCCGACACGTTGTTGGGCATTACGAGGTGGCGAATCATCAATCCTCTGTACATGATCCCGTCGGCAGCGGGTTTTGCCACACCGACCTGCCGATGCATCTCCAGAAGCGCTTGCCGCGTTACCTCGGGATACGTGTCCGCGTCCGACGAATATTTGGCCGCCATATCGCCGTCGGCGTATTTATAGTCTGGGAGGTATATATCGACGACGCCATCTAAGATCTTCAAGATATCCACCCGCTCCCAACCGCACGTGTTGTAGACCAACGGTAACCTCAGACCTTTTGCCGCCGCGATGTCTAGCGCGCGAACGATGTGTGCTGAATAGTGCGTCGGCGTGACCACATTGATATTGGCGCATCCAATCTCCTGAAGGCGAAGCATCATGTTGGCAAGATCCTCCAACTTACGCGCGTATCCCTGCCCGCCTTGACTAACCTCCCAGTTGATACAAAACACACACCGCAAACTACAGTTTG
This sequence comes from Candidatus Latescibacterota bacterium, assembly GCA_020356045.1. Lineage (GTDB taxonomy): Bacteria > Krumholzibacteriota > Krumholzibacteriia > WVZY01 > WVZY01. The sequence goes on along the minus strand of CP070631.1, from coordinate 3,718,553 downwards.
TAAAGAACACGGTTCCCGAGCCGTACTTGCCCACCAGCGAGCGCTCCTCTCCGTGATGCGGATGATAAGAGCTGATCTCGAGTGTCGATGACGCATTGCAGAAACCCCGTTCGCCCTCGAGCCGGCTGGCGCCGCACTGTCTTGGACAAAGCTCGCAGGTTTCCATCAAGGACCATAACGTGTCTCCGCGTTTTTCGAGTTCGCCAGACTCGTGAAGCTTGAAGTAACCCGGCTCAAAGTCGGGATCGATACTGTTGCTCGACTTTGCCGGGGTGTCATCCGAACCCAGCCGATCCCGGAAGCCTGCCCCGTCCGAATCGGAGTTGGCAGTGTCATGGGTCATACCGGTGAGCCCGGTCAAAGCAAGACACACGATCGACTTGATAAATTCCCTTCGGGATTGCACGACGTCAGGATCCGAGGGCGGTTTAAGCAAACGGCCAACGAATTTTTTACCGCCGGATGGAGAATGTGGGGCCATCTCATCGCCTCCCTGTGTTATTGGGTTCAACAAGGGATTTGATCGAGCGAGAGCAATCGTTCTACAGCTAGTTTAGCACAGAAACCCCGCAGCAGCTAACTGGCTCTGAAATATGAGAATGGAAGGGCAGGTCACCAGATGATGCGGGGCGCGCGTCCGAAATCTAATCGGTCACATCGGCGGCTACTCGCTTTGCTGTTGTTCTAAAGGAGAGGTCGGCTACGGCCGTCTCGTCATTTCACCAGGACCATTTTCTTTGTGATGGTTTGGTTGCCAGCAGTCAACCTGTAGAAATAAACACCGGAGCTTACCGGGTTGCCGCGTGAGTCTTTTCCATCCCAGGTGATTTCCTTATAACCACCATCGACGGTATCGTCGATAAGCGTGGTTACCGGTTCACCGCTGACGTCGTAGATCGACAGTGTCGTGTTCATTCGCTCGGGCAGTGCAAACGAGATCACCGTGGTCGGATTGAATGGGTTGGGATAATTCTGATTCACACGGACCGGTGACGGTGTATCACTGGTATCTCCCACACCACTAGCGTTGTCGACGAGTTTGTAGATTTTGCCATCGAGGCCGCAAATGAGCACCTCACCATGGACGTCGACACCAAACGAGGTAATCCGAAACGGGGCATCTACCAGCTCCAGGTTGAGAGGAGGACTGCTGCCGTTGTAATCCAACGCCCAAATTATTCCAAAATAGTAATCTGCGTAAATGTACATCCCAACCAGATTGGGAAACTGTGTACCCCTGTACACATAGCCACCGGTGACGGAGAATCCAACGTCGTGAGTGTATTCCCAAACGGGCAGTGTCAAACCGGTCGTGTCACAACCAACGGGAGGACTGTAACAGTGGAAACCCTCCATGATTTTCCAGCCGTAGTTCCGTCCTTTTTTGACCAAGTTGATTTCCTCATAGTCTTCCTGCCCGACATCTGCCAGCCAGCATCTCCCTGTGACGTGGTCAAAGCTAAACCGCCACGGATTACGAAGACCGTAGGCGTAGATTTCTTCGCGGTAGCCCTGCGTGTTACCGGCAAATGGATTGTCTGCCGGGATAGCGTAGTTTGCGCTCGCGGTGGTCGTGTCGACATCGACCCGGAGGAGAGAGCCGTGAAGCGTCTCGAGGTTTTGGCCGTTACCCAACGGATCACCACCGGATCCCCCGTCCCCCAACGCGATGTAGAGCAACCCGTCCGGACCAAAGGCAAGCTGTCCGGCATTGTGGTTGCTGTAGGGTTGATCGACTTCCAGCAGAATCATCTCGCTATCATGGAGGGCCGAATCCGGGTTCTGAGGACTCACGGCATACCGTGCAACCACCGTACGGAATTGTTCTTCCGCCGTGTAGTCCACGTAGAAATAGCCGCTGTCCGGGTAATCCGGGTGAAACGCCAGCCCCAACAGCCCTTTTTCACCGCTCCCCGGGCTCGCCCGATCCTGGATATCGAGAAACACTTTTTTCTGCGTCACACCGGCGTTGTTCTCGAACACCCAGATAACACCTCGCTGTTCGACGACAAATATGCGATCAGTTCCATCTCCGGGGTTTTGGAGATCCACGGGACGAAGAAACGACAAGTTGGGAAACGCGTTTTCCACCTGCAACTGTGCACGTAGTGGCGCGGCGCAGACCAAGGCCAACACCGCGGCACTAAAGAGTCTGAATATCATTTCCTTTCCTCATTCTATGGGAATGCGATCCTTGTTCTTATCGAGCCATGCATCAAAACTCTGTAGTGACGAATTGAGATCGCGGGTGGCCTCCACACCGCGCGGACCGCAAAACGCATCCTGAAAATCGCGTTTGAACTGAAACATGTTACCAAGATCCGCCGCTCCGGGAAAATCGAAGGTGCGGTAAACTTCGGGCGGCACGTAGTTGTAAACCACCTCTTTGCCGAGCGCCCCTGTGAGCGCCGCCGCCATTTCAGTCCCCGTCAATTGTTCTCCGGCAATTCCAACGCGTTTACCGATCAACTCACCGCCCTTTTTGAAGATTCCGAGGGCACACTTCCCGATATCCTCGGCAGCGATACCGGGCAGCTTGCCGTCGCCCATCGGCAACGTAAACGCAAGCTTACCATCGTCGCCCCTTTTGGGGCCCATACCAAAGTGGATGAGGTT
>CP070631.1:3703732-3715837 GCA_020356045.1 Candidatus Latescibacterota bacterium | reverse complement strand
GTAGAATCATAATAAGAAAAGGCAATCGGCCGGGCAAGCTATTTCAACCCGGCCGATGCACGTCAAACAAACCCCGCATTGAGGAATTAATTCACAACCGCTGCGGTTAGTTTCGCAATCACCGCTGAGCCTACGGCGTGTACCAGATGGGCGATGTGTACGCCCGCTCCTGTGTGGTCATCGGCACATCGGCGCTCATTTTTATTCCAAATCGTTTGGCGTCGTACGCCGTCCACCGGGGCGTCGGGATCTCGATCACGCGCACATAGTAAAACGCCGGTTGGGCCGGATCAAAGTCCGGATCTTCCCAAACCGTAATCAACTCGGGATCGCCAATCGTATTTGTCCATGTCGCATTGGCGACGTCCACGGTGTTGCCCACGGCCGGCAGTTTACCATCAGTCCCAGGTTTGCGTCGGTCGGCGTCGCTCCACACCACGTCGTACACCTTCTCGTATGTTTTTCCGCCGTCGAGCCATCCTTTGATGATCTGGATGCGGTCGAGATTACCGCTCAAGGGATCCTTGAGCGCGGCGACCAAGAATGTCGGTGACTCGCCCTGGGGTGCTGCCGAAAGATCGCCACCCATCGGCACGCCCTTGGCATACCCTATCTCGCCGGGCAGGCGGCTCATTGCGTCGGTCGGCTCAAACTCCCATCCACCCCAGAATCGAACCAGAATACGACTCCCGGTTGTCGCGTAGACTTCTCGGCGGTTAAATGCATCCCAGATGGCCTCACGTGTGTTTTCGGTGGCCCAGACGGCTGCGAGTCCCGAGGAGGCTTGCTCCCATCCCATGACATCCCTCTCGGGCGTGGCCAACACCGGTGAATTCCAACGATGGTTACTTGGTTCCTTGCCGGTGTGTTTGCCAAAAAAGTTCTCCTCGGCAGCCGTCGCAAGCGCCGTGTGGGAGTCGGTGCTCCCGATCATCCCGAGTTTGAATGGATTCACGCCAACCTTTGATTCGAGGAGCAAACCGTTCTTGAGCGCCTCCCGCGCGTACTCGTACTGGAGCATCTCATCCGACTTTTCCTGGCTCAGGTCGAGGTTCCCCGCATCCCAGGTTTCGTAGTCGGCAAACTCATCATTCGGAGACAGATAGGGGTGGGCCTCGCCGTCACCCTTTATCTGGGTAACTTCATAAACCGGCTCCCAATTGGCCCGCGTTTCCGCGTACTTACGGTTGAATGATTTGCCTGACACCGTTTCCATTGCGAACATCATGCCGTTGGACAGGTTCCCGTTGTGAGGTATGGCCAAAACAAAGTCGCCGGTGTTTTTTTCGTAATTCGCCATGAACTCCCACAGTTTTTCCGGGTCGGGACTATCGGCAAAGGTAAACGGCAGAATCTGATCCGCTCTTGACTTGTCACCGCGAAACACCAATACACGATGAAGGTTGTTACCCTTAATCAACGAGGTCCATTCGTAACCGATAAGCGCTGTGAACCGGCCGGGATCGTTATACTGTTCGGCGGTCTCGGTGTAGGCAGTCCACGCCGAGCGGGCGATCTTTCGATCAAATATTGCCGGCGGAAGTTTGCCCTGACTTCCCGCCGAAATCATCTCACCCGCCGCCTCGACACCCTTCTCCGGGCTATCATTCATCATGTCGTGCCACCGTTTGAGCTGCGGGTCCTTCATTAGATCGGGGTGGCCCTTGTAAAGCTCCATCACGGCACCCATCGCCACACCATGATCGGCCACAACGAGAAAATCGAGGGGACGGGAGAGCTGGACGCGTTGCCCTGACGCCGACGTAACGGTTTCACCACGGGCGAACCGGTAGGCGTCTTCCGGAGTGAGCCGGTTGCCAAAGGCAAAGGCATCCGGTGAATTGGCCGTGTGAAGATGTGTGTCACCCCAATACACATGGGTCGGAAAACCCCGGTCCGCATAGGGAGAATACCCACGCTTGAGGAAATGTTTTGCCGCTTCCTCTTTATCGAGGGTCATTTCACCGGCCTGTTGCTGTTGGGCCGGAGCCGGTGCGGCGACGAACGCACAAATTACCAGAGCGAAAGCTACGAGACCAATGGGCTTCATCACTCTTCTCTCCTTTATGGTTCGAGATGGATCATATCTTGGATTAATCGATTAACCGCTGCAAAAACGATAATAAACAATCTGCGTCGCCATTCAAAGACAATCCGTGATGCGCCAACCTAATCTGACCGTGCGAGAGGGTTTTGGTCGAAAATGCATAGGAGAAATGCGATAATCGTCAAGAACAGGTCCCGCACTAACAACGGAGCAAATAATAAGGAGGTGAATGATGAAATCCAAATCACCCATAACCAGAAGAGCGTTTCTTCAAACGGGAACAACAGCTCTCGCGGGTGCCACATTGCTTTCCTCTGGCTCCTGCTCTCAACAGTCGAAAGAGACTCCGCCTCAGCGATCCGAGTTCGTCCAGCGCACCTTGGGCCGCACGGGGTTGCGGCTTCCCGTGGTGAGTATGGGAGCTTGCTACGGAATCGATCTGGTGCGAAGCGCGCTCGACAACGGAATCGTCTACATCCACACGTCCAGCGACTATTCGGAGAGAAATCACGAACGCCTGCTTGGCCGTGTATTTCAGGACCGCCCCCGCGATTCGTTTGTCATTGGGACCAGTCCCGACCTGCCCTATACGTTCAGGGGGAGCGGACCATCAGAGGATCTAGGGAGAGATGTTGAGCCCGGACTGATCCTCGAATCGATCGAGGGGAGTCTTGAGCGTCTCAAGCTCGACTACGTCGATATCTATTATCTGGGTTCGATGGGCCGTAAGGAAACCCTGCTGCACGAGCCCTACATCGACGCATACGCAAAGCTCAAGCGAGACGGGAAAACACGATTCGTTGGCATTACCACACACGAGAACGAGCCCGAGGTAATTCGCGCCGCCGCCAACAGCGGTTTCTGGGATGTCGTGTTGACATCCTACAACTTCAGACAATCGCACCGCGAAGAGATGGACGCAGCCATCCAGTACGCAGCCGACCGGGGGCTTGGGTTCGTCGGCATGAAGACGCAGGCCGGAGTTTACTGGGACCGGAAACGCACCAGGAAGATCAACATGACGGCTGCTCTCAAGTGGGCGCTCCAAAACGAAAACATCCACACGGTTGTTCCGGCGTTTTCGAGCTTTGAGGAAATGGAAGAAGACATCGAGGTGATGAAAGATCTAACGATGACGCCGGAAGAGACACGCGATCTCGCGCTTGGAGACGAGCTGGGCTACTCGGGCCACTATTGTCAGCAATGCGGCGGCTGCTTGTCCCAGTGCCCCGAGAGAGTTGACATTCCCACGCTCATGCGGTGCCACATGTACGCCTACGGACATCGCCAACCCAGGAAGGCAAGGGATACGCTGGGATCCTGGACATCCGCGGATATCCCCTGCTCGAATTGCGCCCGGTGCCCAGTATCGTGCGCCCTTGGGTTCGACGTGCAATCAAGGGCACTCGAGATCGCGCGTGTTCTGGATGTCCCGGATGATTTTATTGTGTAGGATTCAACGTTTTCGCGTAAAGAAGATGGGCCGATCCCCGACAATAGCCCCCGATGGAACAAATGCCAAAGTTGCACACATTCCGAACGACGCCCATTTTCCGAGGGACAAGCTTGACTTGGGCTATTTGACATATTATTGATAACCGATAGATTACCTGAGCATTGGCCACCGAGCTGTTTGGGAGCTTCGTTGAAATCAAAACCGGCTAAATTCATCGTCGCATCGTTATCGGTATTTGTGACTCCGTGGATTTTTTTCGTCGCAACGGCAAACTCGTTGTTTTTGTCCAATCAGGCCGATCTGGATTACAGACTAGTTCACTACCTGCCTTTTGTATACGCATTCATCGCCACAGCCGTATTGGGACTGGGGTTGTATGTCCTCGCCCAGATGAGAGCCCGATTTCGCTTTCTGTTATGGGGTTTTTATCTTCTGGGCGTGTGTTTTTTTGTTTTTACGGAAACCTCCCATAACCCCAACCTTGTCAAGAACCACGGCCAATGGGTGGCTTTTCTCCTCGCGCTCACGATTCTCTTTGTAGACCTTCTCCAAAATGTGAGCCCGGCGAAAATCGCTCCCCTTTTTGCGATTTACGCGCTGTTCCTGATTGCCACGGATTCATACCATTTCCTTCGCCAATTCGAGTTCAACACCGGAGACGCCCGTGTGATCGGCAAAATCGATGAGATGGGAGCTCCAACTGAACCGCAAAATGCCAGCTCGGAATTTCGGAACGTATCGGGCGTCAGATCGACACATAACATCTATCACCTCGTTCTCGATGGGTATCAGAGCGATCTGTTTATGCAAACACTCGACGATTCGATCCGAAACGAATTGGCCGGGTTCACCGTATTCCCGAACAACATCACAATATCGGGCCGCACGAGCATTTCAATTCCGTCCGTATTTGCTGGCAAAACGCGGGACGTCAATTCGAGTGTCGCAGAGTATACCGCTGAGGCAATGAACTCCGAGAAATCTCTATTATCAGCCCTGAAAAAAGCGGGCTACTCGACAACGGCGTACCTCCACAGAGGGTTTGCGTTCGAGCCGAATTTGTTCGACCGCACGTATTACCATCACAACGCTGCTCGTCACAGAGACTTGGGGGATGATGTATTCTGCGACCTGTGGATATATCGTTTTCTGCCCCGTTTCGTCTCAGCAGGCCTTCTCGATGCAGAAACCATAACGGAGATTGTTCACCGAAGTCTGTCGCCCAAGAGCTACGCCGTCGTTTCTCATGACACCTTTCTCAGCTTCGTCAAGAGGGAACCGGATTCCGATGACACGAATCGATACACGTTCCTCCATCTGCTTCTTCCTCATCACCCGTACGTTTTAGGCTGTGAATGCGACTACCTCCGTGCCGTCGAACCGTTGGAACAGTTTCGTTGCGCCACGCACGTAATTACCACATTGGTGCAACTGTTGAAGGATTTGGGACGGTTTCACCAATCACTAATAATTGTCCAGGGAGACCACGGGCTCGGTTTGAAATGGCTACACGACGGAAAATTGCGGGCCTCCCATCTCGAATCCGCTGACCTGGAGTGGCATCGTTTGCGATCCCAGACCTTGATGCTGATAAAACCGTCCCGTACAGGGACGGATACAGAGTTATGCGAGTCAACGGCGAAAACATCGCTTCTCGACATTACACCGACGATTTACAGGTCGTTGAATGTGACGCCACCGACCGACCTGGAAGGTCAGGATCTTTTTCCCACCGCGCTCTACGAGGATTTGGGAGAACGGTATTATTACTACTATGATGGAGCATGGGAGGATGAGGTTTTCCGCTTTGTCATTGGTGACACGTCTTTTGCACTCGACGGAATCCTCCGACCCGAAGGTTTAGACGACCACATACCGACGACCGAGCTCGAAACGGTGGTCGAGGCAGAGGATGGTCTGGTCACGACCAGCGAAAACTCCCTCATCGGGTCAGACCGCGAGGGGACTTCCGGACAACATCTTTTTGCAGCCAAAGTCCATGTCAGAGTGCGCGTTGACCAACCCGGCACGTTTGGCCTCAAAGCTCGGTTGATCGTCCCGGACGAGAAATCGTCCCTCCAGGCAAGAATGAACGAAGGGCCGTACGAGGGGTGGCAGGCTACTCCTTGCAGTGAATGGGAATGGCAGAATGCTCCGTTTCGTTGGGAGCTCGGCGAAGGAGATCATATTCTGGTCCTGCGCACGAAAGGCAGGGCTTTACTCGATCAATTCGAGGTAACGCCGCTTCCAAGAAAATAGTCGCCGATACCGAATTTTGATCTGCCATCGCGCGTTCATGTTTGATACTATTTCGCCGCAAAGGGGGCGGACTAAAACAATAGACTGACGCGGCCGAATACTCCCGGCCGGCCTTTCATAATTATGACGGAGAAAATCATACAGCTCGTGATGTTCTTTGCCGCGATCGATATCGTGGCACCCCCAAATAGCTATGCCTACCTGGATCCGGGCACAGGAAGTTTTGCCCTCCAGATTATCATTGGTGTGCTTTTTGCCGTCGCGTTTGCCGTCAAGACCTTCTGGTTTCGGATTAAATCCTTTCTTGGTCGCCTGATCTCCAGGAAAACAGAATACAAATAACCGATGACCAAGAGCGGCCGCATATCTGGTTCATTCAGAGATCCCAGCGGCCATCTTTTCGTCCTTGACGAGACCATTTATCGTCAGATCAATCTCTCATACCGCGAGGATTATGATTATCTGATTGACTCCGGTCTTTACTCTCGGCTCACCGATTCCCGGTCGCTCATTCCACACGAAACGGCGGCCGATGATCTGGCCCAGACAGACAGCGCATACAAGATTATCGTGCCGCATCCGATCCCTTTCATTTCATACCCGTACGAATGGTGTTTCAGTCAACTCAAGGACGCAGCGCTGTTGACACTGAACATTCAGTCACTCGCGATGGATCACGGTATGGTGCTCAAGGACGCCAGCGCATACAACGTCCAATTCCTGGGAACCGATCCGATTCTCATCGACACTCTCTCCTTTGAGAAATACCGCGACGGCGAACCGTGGGTTGCCTACCGCCAATTCTGCCAGCACTTCCTCGCCCCGCTTGCGCTGGCAGCTCGCAAAGACATGCGCTTGAGCCAACTGCTCCGCGTTTACATAGACGGTGTTCCCTTGGATTTGGCCAGCGCCCTGCTCCCCCGACGCACGCACTTCAACTTCGGAATCCTCACCCATATTCACCTTCACGCGAAAGCCCAAAGGCGATTCGCGGCGAAAACAGCAGCACCGCGTGGCCGCATGCGAACCACCGCGCTGCGAGGACTGATAGATGGACTGCGTGGGACGGTTCGAAAACTCCAACCTCGCTATCCGAATACGGAATGGCGGGACTATTACGACGACACAAACTATACGTCGTCCGCAATCCGATCGAAGGCGGACATTGTTACGCGGTATCTGGATAAAATCAAACCGAAAACGGTCTGGGATCTCGGGGCCAACACCGGCGAGTTCAGCCGCATCGCGGCGAACGCCGCATCGACCGTGGCGTTCGACATCGATCCCGTCGCCGTGGAGAAAAACTATCTGAATTGCCGCCAGAGTGGCAGCGACAATCTGCTCCCGCTATTGTTGGACCTCACGAATCCAAGCCCGGGTATGGGATGGTCGACTACTGAACGGATGTCGATAATTGATCGAGGGCCTTCGGATCTCGTCATGGCCCTGGCACTGATCCATCATCTCTGCATTTCCAACAACCTTCCATTTGCCAACCTCGCGGAATTTCTTGCCGATATTTGCCGTGATCTGATCATCGAATTCGTCCCCAAGGATGATTCGCAGGTTCAACGCCTCTTGAGAACAAGAGAGGATATTTTTGACTCCTATGACCAATCTTCGTTCGAGAAGATCTTCTCGATGCAGTTCGACATCGAAGATGTCAACGCAATCCCCGATTCAAAAAGAACGCTCTACCTTATGCGCAACAAACGTCTTGTCTGAAATCCCGCAAAACACCCACCCACTCCAAGGCGCTGCAGGATCTCGGCCGCACGTGCGCAGCGATATGCAATAGAAACAAACTACAGCTAGCGTCTAGCCTGGCAATCTGGCGGACGCGAAAATAATGGAAAGTCGAAGCGCAACATCGTGGTCGGAAATCGTCGACATCCGCTCTCGTACCCGCTCGAGGAGACGATTGCGGGCAATGTCATTCAATGATTCGAAACGTTGCCGCGTGCTCCCCACACGCGTTCGAAGACGTATAAACTCGTCGAGTTCGATATCGTGTGTGAATTCTCGGATATCGGCACAAACGGATACGAAACCCGCGCTCTTCAGAAGATTTTCGATCTTGTCCGGTGTGTCCATGAGGTCGTGCTGAGCGATGCGTCCCAGTGCCTCCGGTGCCACGGCCCGGGAGGCATCCAACTCTTCATTCCAGATCCTCACCATGGGTGACTCCATATCACCTGCCCATGTAGTCAACGCCAACATGCCTCTTGGAGTAAGAATCCGGACGGCCTCCGACAGCGCAGCCATTGGGTTGGGGATGTGGTAGAGCATAAAGGCCATCACGACCAGATCAAAGGTGCTCTTCCGCAAACACAGCCCCGCCGCGTCCCCGACGACCAACGGCGCATCGGGGCCTGCCAGCCCAAGCAGGCCCTCGGACCGGTCTATCCCGACCACGAGCGCCTGTTTGAACTTGTCTCGGATTACTGGGAGCAACAAGCCGGCGCCTGCGCCCAGGTCCAACGCCCGCTCGACAGTGTGCTGTGGCAGCTCATCGAGCAACCGACACGCTACGGGATGGACTATCGGAGCCCAGTGGGCGGCGTACGCCCGAGCTTCAACGTCATACTGCTCGGTCAAACGCGCAACGGCGCCGTCGTCAAAATCAGAGGTTGTCACCAATCAAACGGCCCTGCTACTTCATCAACACCATTTTACGTGTCACTTCACGCGTGCCCTGACGCAACCGGTAAAAGTATACTCCAGACGCCACACGAGCGCCGCTATCATTGCGGCTGTCCCAGACGGTCGAGTGACGCCCCGCTGGACGGTGCTCCTGGATCAACCGCCGCACCACGCCACCTCGCGCATCGTAAATGACCAACTCAATATCGCCCGATCGATCCAACTCGAACGCGATGGTGGTCGAGGGGTTGAACGGATTGGGGGTGTTTTGCGCCAGATAAAAACGGCCGCTGTCTAGTCCTACGGATAACTCCGGTGAACGCCATTCGGCGCCCGTCTCGTCAACCGCTTCTAGCACGTAACGATATCGCTCGCCCGCTTTGACCGATGCGTCCGTGTAAGCTCGCGCTGAAGCGTCCAATCGTTCGAGCACCTCGAGATCACGTACCCCCTCGGCACCCCGGTACACTCTGAACTCATCGATCGAGCCGTCGGCCGCGACGCTCCAGAACAGCTCCACAATGCCATCAGCAGCAATTGCATCGAACTGCTGGAAAAACACCGGCACCGGCCCGTCGGTCGTAAGCGGTATCGTATCAACCACGACCGGCGACTCGGGCCAGTTCAGGGACATCATGGCCACGTAGATGACATTCCGTGTTCCGGGCAACGTGGCTTCCGGAATCGGCACATCCGTCCCGGGTGTCGAATCGGTAAATGAAGCGAGCCACAAGGTATCCACGTCGTTCACCAAACCACCCCAGCCGAGAGAATCCCAGGTCGTTATGGTATAAGTGTCATCGACGTGTCCGTGATTCGCCATAAAGTACGTCACGCGACCCGCTTCTCCGGCGGGGGCCCTGTGCGTTTCCCAGTGGTTGAGTGTAAACATGTATAGTCGAGAGTCGTCGAAAACAGGTACGCCCAGCGTCTCGGTGTACGTGACGCTTGGATCAGAAAGCGAAGTAACCGTCATCGTCAACGTGTTGGAGTCGGTCACCGAAGGCGTCCCATAGACAAAAGTGGCTGCAAGATCCGGCACGTCCAACGTAATCGTTACGAGCGAATCGCTCGTTCCGGTCGTGTCCGGAGCCAACGTCACTGTCGCATTGGAAACGCTCATCGGCCACCCCTCGGTGTCGGTGACGCTGATCATATACGTGTCTGTCACGTTGCCCAAATTCTTGACCCGGAATCCAGCGTCGACCTGCGTCCCGGGATAGACGGCCATCGCTTCAAAGGAAATATTGGCCACCGACCGCGCGGGCCCACCCGGTAGTGAGACGACCGGACCGGGACCGATGATGCTCGACAGCATGACACCAGGGTCGAGCAATATGTTATCGGCCATAAGCGTGGTGGTTCCGAGATTGGTTATGACGTTATTACCGGGTAGGTTGCCACGCAGATCGATCGTACCGCCGACACCAGTCGCCATGAGCGCCGTGTTGTCCACTTCGTACGCACCGGGCGCTTTGCGAAGATCGATGATAGCGCCGGCAGGACCGATGACATCGAGCGCACCAGTCTTAGTGCCAGTCGAGCTTCCATCACGATCGCTCCGGTCTTCGGATACGTCAGCCTTGTTTTTTTCGGAGGCGGACTTGTTTGTGCCCATGCAGTTCGGCCCACGGAACTTTGCGCCGTCGGCAACCCGTATGACTTTCGCTTTTTTCTGGACTGTCTTCGAACAAAACTCAGCGTTGGGGCCTATGAAAAGCGTGTCTGCATAAATCTCGATTTCCGCCGGCGACTTTATCTTGCCGTTTATGGTGACGTTTCCCGCTTTGTGCTGCCGGGTCGAATTGATTTTGACATGCCCACCCCGTGAACAAATCGTGCCGTTGACCACCGTCGGGTCCTTTTCACCGGCGTCCACGTTGATATCGCGGTCGGCATTTATCTGTCCATCAACCAAAACGTCCTCGTCTGCGACCAGACGAACCGAGGAGAGATTGTCGCCTTCGATCACTCCCGAAGCACCGATATGGATCCAGGAATCCGCCTGGATATCCACACCCCAGACCGTAAACCGCAGGTTGGTCACAAGCCCCATGGGCTCGTTTGCCCTCACTTTGCCGTCGATTTGAACGGGACCGCCCGACTCGAGCTTGACACCTCGGCCCTGCGCTGTCGTCTCCCCTTTTCCACCCAAGAACCCTCCCGGCTCGACCGTCACGCCGCCGTCGGTTTTGAACCAGAGATCGCGGTTGGTGCCGTCGCCCGCGACGATACCACCGACCTCCAGGTTACCGAGGCGCATTCCGTTTTTGCCGGCGGACCTTGCCGCCCCTTGAAATCGCACCAAAATATCCTTGTGGATTTTCGCCGAATCCTCACGCCTATCGTGGCGCGCACCTGGAAACTGATGACTGCCCAACTCACGGTCGTGGCCCCAAGTTTCAGGTCAGTTCCAGTTGATGTAGTCTTTTACTTCCCCCTTGGCGTCAAAATTCTCGGAGGGAACCTGGGCGAGCGCCAGGGGCGCGGCAAGCATCACGAAGGCGGTAAGTAGACGTTGAACGGGTCTTTTCATAGCAGATCCTTTCATCGACTTGAGAAGTGACACGCTTGGCGGACGTTACATCTCCAACAAGAGATCACAAGCGACGGCGCAGCTATCAACTAGCGATAAAGAGATTTTATCTTGCCCCAAGTTGATTCTTCGGCTGGGACCGGAGACTGACCGATGGCGGTGACGCCCAATACCCACGTGAGATGATCGGTCACTGTCGATATCGAGAGCGTATTCGAACCCAGTACCGACGTTCCGGTCATCTGCAGCACGCTGGCGTTCAAGCCGAGATTCCCGATTAGCGGACCACCGATATTGACGGCATTGTAGCTAACCGTTTCACCGGTAGACGAGTCATCGTCCGTCGTAAAGATCCATACCGTCGTGTTACCGGAGGGCAACCCAGTAAACGTCATCGACTCGGTTTCGGCACCACTTTCGCCAACCTGTTTGACGCCGTCAACGATCGTTACGGTTCGCAGCGGTTCCGAGACGTCTTCCCAAACAACGACCAGGCCAACACCGGCAACCGCAACCGGGATGCCCATACCGTCGAGCACACTGAACCCGTAGGAGGCCACGCCGGGAATTATGCTCGACGTCACATCCCACCGGTATGTGCTCAACGTTATCAGCAGGGCTTCACTTGCATAGGGACCCGCCGTTCCCAGAGGCGCTCCGTTAAATGTTAGTGATAGTCCAAGGGTGTTGTTGGTTTGTGTGGCGTAGAAATACGCTCGCTTGATCGTGCCCGAGGGAATGCCGGTCAATGTCACAGTCCCCATTGCGGGTGGGACCAGATTAGCCGCACCGGCGACTTCGACTTGAAGATTCCCCGTGGCTTGATACGTTTGAATAAAGGCGGCAAGGCTGGTGTGTGTGGTCAGTAATGCGATGGTCAACAGCGATGCGGCCAGAACGAGAAATAGACGTGGAGTGGTAGACATGGGGCACTCCTTTCTTTTCACGATGTTCACCGCGGGGCAGAGCTGAGTGGGGCGTGATGTCCCTGCAATCATATCGAATTCCGCCCCCAATGACAACAACTATCTCATTATTTTACAATGAGTTAGTGATTTGATTCACAAGCCGGGCCTGGCAACGACCGTCCTCGTGAAGTCCTTACCGCATCTGTCGTCCGGCGGCGCCCCATAATCGTTTGCTGGATAGTAAAACGGCTCGTAT
>CP070631.1:3691876-3703632 GCA_020356045.1 Candidatus Latescibacterota bacterium | reverse complement strand
TCAAAAAGCAACGAACCGCGTTTGTCGTACAGAAGCTTACATGGAAGTATTTTTGGCGAGCAGGAAAGTCCCGACACCACGTCTTCGCGCATACCGCTCAGGTGTTTTACTTGCTTGGCTGAATCAGCGGACTTCGAGGACATTGTTTTAAATTCGAGTTACATGAGCAAGTTGGCTGTCAAAGAATTTACCGACGAGGGATGAACCAGAGGATCAAACGATGTTTGAATCAGCTAATCAAAATGAGTCAACGCCACGCCATACAACGCTCACCATACCACATCCAATAGATTTCCGCAAATCGACGGAATGAAAATCAGGATCTCAACACGTTAAGTGCCTCTGCGATATCACCTTCAATTGGCAGTGCTTTCTCGCTTTTCACATCGACAACGACGAACGTTACATCGGCATCGGCAACAAGCGTGTCTGTGTTCTTGAGAAAAACTCGTTGTTGGATCGTCGCGCTTTTTCGCCGCATTTCCGAAAGCGCGCTTCGGACCTCCAATTTGTCACCTAAAGACGCCGCACGACGATAGTTTATGCTGATCTTGACGACAGTAAGCGCCAGTCCACGTACCTGCCAATCAGCCAGATCGATTCGATCGTCCAGCATGCTCCAGCGCGCTTCTTCTAGGAATTCCAGGTAGCGGGCGTTGTTGACATGACCGTAGAGATCGAGGTGAAAACCCCGGACCGTGATGTCAGTACGGTGAAGTGTCATTGAACCTCCGACAGGACTCTTTTCATTTGCTCGGCAAATTCTTCAGGCTCTTCGAAAAAAGGAAAATGAGCCGATTTCTCGAACCACACCATTGTCTTTGCCGGAGCCTCGATGGAATCAAGGTATTGGTTGGCCAACTCGGCTGGCGTTGCATAGTCGTGTCGCCCCATGAAAAAATAGACGGGCACATCGACGGTCGCAACCTCTTCCATCAACGGCCCATTGATCACGTTGTACTCCATATGTGCCGACGAAAAGTTCGACCCTGGGGCAATTTTCAGACAATCGAATATCGTGTATTCAGGAGACCGAAGCCCCACCAGGAGAAACGGTATCCAACTGGTCGATTCGTAGAGCTCCCCGCCAAATTCGAACAGCCATTTCTCGTGCACCGCTACCCCCAGCGAATCCAGCTCGGCAATTGCGTCTTCCCGTCCCTCCTCCAGGGCACGTTTGCGTATAAAACGAGCCTGAATCTCACGGGCCCGTTGGGGATTTGTCACCTGGCCGACTCCGATATAGGCATGAAAAAGATCGGGGTGTCTGTGTGCGAGAAGCATCCCGAGATAACTGCCCCATGAATGGCCAACGAGAAAGACCTTTTTATGGTCAAATCGGTCTCTCAGATGGTCGATCAGCTCCCTGGCGTCGGACATAAATTGTCTGACGTTCATCGTTTCCACGGAAACATCGCGCGAGTACGACTTCCCGGCACCTCGCTGGTCCCATTGGACCGTTACAAAGGCGTCTTCGAGTCCGCGCTGGAATTGGTGCGCGAGATACATCATGGGCATTCCCGGTCCGCCGTGAAGAAACAAAACGACCGGAGAGGAGTTGTCCTTCCCACGTATCAACACAGACTGATCGAGACCGCCGAGCGTCACCTTTTCGAGCACGGCCACACTTCCAGGGACATCCTTTCCCTCTTCGCTTCGAAACCCGGGTGTCCGTTCTCTGTCCACGTAAACAAGCACAATCACCACGGCGCCAAGAACCGCTACAAAAGAAAAGACAAATCGAGTGAGTCGACTGATCAAAGACCTGCCCCTGTCTCTGTCACTCTTTGTCGAGTGACTCAAATCCCTTGCGGGCTTCCAATACGAAATTTTTCACCAGTGTCTGCGATTTACGGCCAGAGTCGTCTTCGACCCCGGAATGCGCGTCTACACCAAATGGTCGAACCGCACGTATCGCACGTGCCACGTTATCGGGATTCAGCCCCCCGGCCAGAATAACCGGGTGCGGCGAGTAACCGACGATTCGCCGGCTCACGCTCCAGTCATGGGTCGCACCGGTCGCGCCTCTCCTGCCCGTGGTCGCGTCAAACGTATCGGTAATATAGGCGTGAACGTAAGGTCGTGTTCGATCGACGAGATCTTTTAGCTCGGCGGTATTATCACCACGGACGATGAGGCTCTTGATCACGCTCAAACCGGGCACAGATTCACGGAGTTCCTCGAGCATGGCCACGGGCACATCACCGTGAAGCTGAATAATTTCCGTTCCCACCCTCCGGCAGAGGTCTGCTATTGCACTGGCCTCTTCAAGGTACGTTATTACGACACCGCGCGCCGGACGCTGCAAGCGGCTCATGACATCCCGCGCGTCGCTTTCGCTCAGGTCTTCTTCACCGCTCTCGATCCGAAGCGGGAAGCCGAGAAGGTCGACACCACACTGCGCAAGCATTTCCGCTTCGAATTGGTCCATGACCCCGGCGATTTGAATCACGTTTCGACCTGGAAAAAGATCCATCGGCATCACGGCTCCCCGTCGCCAATCACCCGCTCAGATGCCTGGCGCCCTCCTCGCGGATCAGATCCCAGGCCCGGCTCACATGCGTTCGATCGGTCATCGTCTGTCCCACACAGAAACGAAGGGTCAGTTTGCCATCCAGTTTTGTGTGCGTGAGAAAAAGTTTGCCGCTACTGTTCAAACGATTCATTAGTGCCTCGTTGAACTCGTCCCCACCGCGATGGCGGAAACACACCAGATTCAGCGGAACGGGTGCCGCCAGATCGAAATCTCCGGACTCGGACACCCACGAGGCAAACTCCTGCGCCAAGGCGACGTGGCGGCGGACGTGATGACTGAGTCCCTCGACGCCGTAGTGACGGATCACAAACCACAACTTGAGTGCCCGGAATCGGCGTCCCAGTGGAACGTGCCAGTCCCGGTAGTCGATGACCGCACCGGTTTTTGTCGCCTCATTACGGAGATACTCTGGAAGAATGCTCAGCGTTTGTATCAGCGCGGCCCTGTCCGCCACATAAAAACAATCGCAGTCAAAGTTGGTGAACATCCACTTGTGCGGATTGAAACAGTAACTGTCCGCCAATTCGAGACCGTCGTGGATATACCGATACTCCTCGCACAATGCGGCCGTTCCCGACATCGCCGCGTCAACATGAAACCAGACTCCATATTTGGCCGCTACCTGCCCGATGTCTCGCAGCGGGTCCATCGCGTTCGACGACGTTGTCCCCACCGTGGCACAAACGAAACACGGAACGAGTCCCGCATCGATATCCTCTTGGATCCTGGCGTCAAGATCGTCCGGCCGCATGGCGAAATTCTCATCGACTTCGATCAAACGCAGGTTTCTGCGGCCCAGACCGGCGATCTTTGCCGCTTTCTCCACCGATGAATGTGCCTGGTTCGACGCGTATGCAACGAGCCGGCCGGTACAACCGTCCTCGTTGACGGAGAAACCGGTTGCACGCTCCCGCCCGGAGAGAAGCGCGCACAAGGTGGCGCTCGATGCGGTATCCTGAATGACGCCACCTCCGCTACCCGTCGACAGAAATCGTTCGGGCAGCGCCAGCATCTCGGTCAGCCAGTCGAGCACCAACGTTTCCAACTCGGTGCACGCAGGACTCGTGGCCCACAACATACCCTGAACGCCCAAACCTGCCGATAGAAGGTCGCCCAATATCGATGGCCCCGAGGCATTGGCGGGAAAGTACGCAAAGAAATTGGGGGATTGCCAGTGAGTGATACCCGGCAGAACAACGCGTTTGACGTCCTCGAGTATCGTGGCGAACGATTCACCACGAGCTGGCGGCTTTTTGGGGAGTGCATCGCGAATTTCGTTGGGTTTGACCTCGGAGAGGACTGGGTAGCGCTCGATAGTCTCCTGATAGTCGGCGATCCAGTCGATCACCTCCCGACCCCATCGCCTGAACTCACCGGGAGTCATATGAAAGGATTCGCCGCCGTTTTTCTCCGACATATCGCCTCCAGCATTTGGCATTAGATCCTGCCCTTGAGAAATTGTTGTCTGGGTCTTTCGGGGAAACGCTCAATTGCATACCGAAGCATCGTCCTCGGCATCTTTCTGTAGTGTATCCGCAAAAATGATTCCTCCGCTTTCTGGTCCCGCTTGCCGACTTCACGGAGCATCCACCCCACGGCTTTGTGTATCAAATCCTCCGGGTCAGCGAGAAGACGTCTGGCGATGGCCAGCGTGTCTTCGAAGTCTTTTTGCCGGATGAAGAAGAGGGTGGAAATGATCGCAATCCGCCGCTCCCACAGCGACGTCGACCCGGCAAGATCGTACAGCGGGGTCCTGTCCTTGTCAGAGAGAAAGTGACCAACGATCGCCGGTGAAGTCACATCCACCAGATCCCAGTTGTTGATGTGACGGGTACTGTTCAGATACAGTCTGTAGATTCGTTTTTT
The DNA here is from genome assembly GCA_020356045.1 of Candidatus Latescibacterota bacterium. GTDB lineage: Bacteria > Krumholzibacteriota > Krumholzibacteriia > WVZY01 > WVZY01. The sequence goes on along the minus strand of CP070631.1, from coordinate 3,699,230 downwards.
GACCGATTCATTCCCATTTTGATAACGGAGCACCAGAACGAGGAGCGCGAGAAACCGTTCCTCGTGGATTTTGGATTTGAGCAAAAGCTTGATGTCCCGGATCGGAATTTCCCGATGCCTTTTCGCCATCCTGCGCAGATCGGGCACCCTGACCCCAACAAAGACATCACCTTCACCATATTCTCCCGGCCCGGTCTTGAAGAACCGCTGGCTCACCTCAGCCCGCTCTTTCTCACCCAACCCTTTGAGCTCTTTACGAATGCGTGCGACATTCGCGCTCACGGAGCCAGTTCCTTCAACGAGCGCTCGGTTGCGGTAAGCAGTGCGTCAGCACCGACAGGCAAACTCGTCGCCTCTTTCATCCAGATATCGGGAGCCAGGTTACCCACGACACACATTCGTTCCACTTCAGAACCCACCGTGCCGGCCTTCTCGATCTGTTCCTCGATCTGAACAGCGATAAGATGTCCAAGCGGGTAATCTGGAATGTATAGAAACGAATGTATGATGTGAGAATAGATGCCCAGGAGAACCACGTCCCGCTTTTTGAAAACCGAGGCGCAGTACTCGTTCCAGGTATCCTTTGAAATCTGAACCACCGCCTCCCTCAGCTCGGCGGGCGTGGCATCCGGATGATCGTACATCCAGTGCCAGATCGCCATGTCCACCAGGGCAACGGCCGCTATTTCGAACGTTCCCCAGAAGTCATCGAGGGTTTTGAGCGCTTTGTTCTTGTCATCGGGTGAGTCCAACCCGAGAAGCTCGAGATCCCGTGACTGGAACACAAATGCGATCGCCTCGGTAAACGCCGTATTGGGCACACCCTGGAGCAGCGTATGGTCGATATCGTTCAACGAAAGCGTCTGCTCGACATTGTGCCCCATTTCGTGAACGGCAATGTTGAACCCCTTGTAGTCCATCCCCTCGGGCCCCACGCGCGTCCGCAACCGTGATTTGGCATCGCGCATCGCAGCACCCCACGCGTGGCCCGACCCCCGCGCCGGTTCGACAACAATGTTATCGGCAAGATACTGTGCGCGCTTGCTTTCAAAACCCAATTGTACGAGCAAGTTGGTCATATCCTTCTCGTATGCGCTCGACGTGGGGTACCGCTTGGCAACGATGGCGTCGAGCTCTGCTGGCTTATAAGTGCCTTTGGGTCGAAAACCGTTGTACCAGATGTCAAACGGCTCCAAGGGGCGCCCGATTCGCTTCTCGATGAGGGCGGCCACGGTCGGCACCAATGGTGATGTCAAGACCTGCTCGAAAATCTGCCGTACGCGTTCCTCCGGGATCTCCCGGTTCTCGTCAAAACGGCGGGCAATATGGGTAGGAGCCGTCGGTGAGTATGGGTCCACCATACGCGCCGCCCTAAAAGTCCCCAAAAGAACTTCGTACCGCGTGTCCGGTTCCCGATCGCTGCTGATTTTCATTCCTGTTGGCACTGGTTCGTCCGAATCGCTTACTGCCGCTGGTGTCACCTCGTTGGTGTATGGATTCCAGTCAACATGGGGATTGTCGATGACTGCTTCCGGAATCGTTTGGGTGACAATACGCTCCATAATCAATTCGATCATTTTCTGTCTGGTAAATCCTCCGTCAGCGTTGCTGTACTGAGCCTTGATCTCGTCGCGCAGGTTCCAGTGCGACAAGAGCCTGAGCTTTGGTGGGAACAGCCGCTCGCCGTTCTCGTCGATAAGATGGTGCATCCAAATGTTGTATTCGGCGATGTACTGGTCAGAGATCGCACCCGCTTTGGCGATTTCCTGGTTGACCTCGGCCGGGATCCGTTTTGAGAACCGCTGGGCCAGCCGGACCTCCGCCCATTGCCGGCGCGACCATGTGGGACCATCTGTCAATCTCTGCTCGAGTGTTGTGAGCGGGAAATTCAATAGCACCGTAAAGGCAAGCTTGTTTTCAAATAGGTCGTCGGACACGTGGGCAGATGGATCGTACGCGGCAAAGGTTTCGTCGAATGGGAGAATCGGCCCCAAATCGAGATCCGACTGCTTTCGGAAGGCGAGCAGGATTTCCACCATGTGTCCATCGAGCTTCTCGAGCAAATCCTCGAACCGCGTGAACATGACATCGAGTGTCGTCTGGTCTCCGGCAAAATTCTTTTTGACAAAGACTTCGAAAACCTCGGCACCGCCGTCCTCGTCGGTCCAAAACTCGGCAACCTGCTTCATCCCTCGCTGGAGCCGGACCCGCTGTTCTTCTCCGTATTGCGGCACCAGCTCGCTTTCGAGTTTTTGCATCGAAGCGCTCATCCATTCAGGTTTCTGGGCAGCTGCGTTGGCCATGTTTACCTCCACAGCCACGACAAAGAGCGTAAACATAACAACGGACAGACGATGTAACCTTTGCATCGACAACTCCTTCGTAGTTGATAAGAATTGACTCTCATACTTAGCAGGCATTGCATGGCGGTCCGGTGATTATACACCTTTTGGCCGGTGAGGTACAGCATCCGAGATCGCTGCAAAACGCGGTGTCAAAAACGGGGGATTGGTTAGGCAGGCCGGCGGAAAACGGCTTGAGCCACCGCGTGGCGTTCAAAGGGCCCGTCACCGTGCCGGTGGCTGGGCCCGAACCCCTCCCAATGATGTAAAGGTTCTAAGCTTTCGAAGAAGCTCATGATCTCCCCTGGCTCGAGGTACGAACGAATTTGGCCCTCCTCGTTGGCAAACGAATGATGGCCGATCCGATCGCAATGTCGCTCCCACTGTTCGTATCCGGGATCGGCGACGGTAAATGCCGTCAAAAACACGAGGCTTCCCGGGCCCGTCCATTCGGTGATCTTGCGGATGAGAAGCGAGCGGTCTTCGCGGCTGAGCACTTGAATGAGCCCAAATGCCCCCACGCCGGAGTAGTAGTCAACATCAGGTACAAATGTCTCGAATCCGCATGTGTATGTCCGTACGACTAACTCTTCAGCTCTTGCCTGCTCTGCAATTGCATCCATCGCGACATGGGAGGGATCGACCGCGTCAACGCTAAACCCGTGCCGGGCGAGAAACAGCGTATGTCGACCCTGCCCGGCCCCCAGATCAAGAAATGGACGCAGTCCGCTCAATCGCTTGACGTAGGTTGCCAGCATCTTTTCCGGCTTGGTACCAAAGACATCGGCAACGTTTTTGTAGACGTCGTCGAAATTCATCATCTGCGCTCGACCCTCCTCGACACAATTAACCCCTTGGTCAAATCAAGCCCGCTCCCAATCCAATTGCGATCAGGAGCAGCATCACACCCACGATCAGCTGAATGGCGCGCATAGTAATTTTGGTCAGGAGCCACCTCCCAGTGATCGCTCCGAGCAGCGCGCAAACGATGGCCGCCCCAAGCAGTCCAATGTCGGCGCTGGCAAGCTCGCTCCTGAACTGCGACCCATACACGGTAATCCTCACCAAATCGACGACACACGCGATTACGACACCCGTGGCGATAAAGTGTTCCTTGGCCAACCCACATTTGAGAAGAAACGCGCTTCTCAAGGCCCCCTGGTGCCCGGTAAGGCCTCCAAAGAAACCGCTCAACGCTCCACCCAGCGGCAAATACTTGCGCTCGAACGAAAGCCTGCCGGCCTGAGGAAGCAACTCGACCAGGGCAAACACGATCATTAGCACGGAGAGAACAATCTTGAGCGGAAGGATGGTGAGTTCCCTCGCGCCGACATCATAGACCAACAACGGCGGCATCTTTGAGAACCAGACCAGCGCCCATGCCCCTACGAAAGAGGCTGCCAGAGCCGGCCCCCCAAACCGTGCGGCCACGGACCAGTCGGCATGGCGGCCAATGAGCAAAAATTTTCCAATATTATTGGCCAGGTGGACCACGGCGGTCATCGCCACGGAAATACCGGGAGGGAAAAAAAGTACGAAAGCGGGCAGAAGCAAGGTCCCCAGCCCAAATCCGGAGAAAAACGTCAGCGCCGACGCGCCAAGCGAAACGAGACATATCAGAAGGTAGTCCACAACCGTCACCATAACCCAAGGGACGCCGATCCCAAAGGCAAAACCCAGCTAAACGATTGAAAATGGATAATTAGGCGGCGCCGGATAGGCGCTGATTCGGGGTACAATAGCGAAGCGGCGCAGGCTCTCTCGTTGTGTCAAGTTCGCAGGAGCTGTTAAGGCTGCGCCGCATCAATTCCATCCGAAAAGACCGTGTGTAAGAGGCGGAATGCTGGTGCAGCGTTGGGGGGTTGATTTGTGTGGAATCAGAAGCCTCCCGCCTCTTACACACGATCTTCACGTGTGAAGTATTTTCTAACCATGGAAAGGATATAACACGCGGCGGGTTTTCACAATCGGCGGGGGCTGATTATCATGTAGGACTGAAGCGGAATATTATGTAGGACTATTCTTACATATGACCCCGCTTTCCGTATCGTCAAATCCCTCAACAGCATGCGCTGGGAGGATCCTTCGTTTGTTGTATACTTACCAACTAACATTATGTCGACTTTCAATTCCTACTCTTCCAGCCCAGCGACGAGGCGGTGGGCGATAGCGTAACGGATTAAGTCCGCGTTGGAGTTGAGATTCGTTTTCTCGAGAATCCTTGCCCGGTAGGTACTGATCGTCTTGACGCTCAGCGATAGTTTTTCCGCAATCTGCGTTATGGACAGCCCAGCGGCGATCAGAAGCAGCACCTCGTACTCACGGTCCGACAGCCGTTGGTGGAGCTCTTTATCATCCACCTCACGCTCCAAATCCAGCGCGAGTTTTTCGGCAAGCTGCTCGCTCACGTACTTTCCACCGGTTCTCACCTTGTTGATTGCGTTTACCAGCTCAGCCGTCGCTGTTTCCTTTGTCATGTACCCCGCCGCTCCCGCCTTGAGAACGCGGGTGGCAAACTGTTCCTCCGGGTGAATGCTCAGAACCAGAACGGGAAGGCTGGGGCGTTCCTTCTTGATTTCTTTTAGCGCGTCCAGCCCACTTCTACCCGGCATGCTTATGTCCAGAACCACGACGTCCCAGTCTCGATCAAGGATCTGTTCGAGCGCCTCTTCCGCCGTTTCTGCCTCACCAACGGCAATATCCGGGAACGCATCCGCCAAGATCTGCTGGAGTCCGCGGCGAATGATCTCATGATCGTCTGCGATTAACACTCTCATAGTCAAATACTCCCAAAAGGGCGTCTGGGCCCGGCCGTCACAGCCCTAGTCTTTGCGCTCGTCGCCAAAAGGGATGAGAACTCTAACGCTGGTTCCGGCTCCCGGTGTGCTATCGAAATCGACGTCGCCACCAAATGCCTGCGCGCGTTCCCGCATCCCAAGGAGCCCGATACCTAATGGTTCTTTGAGCTCATCGGGCGGCATACCTTTGCCGTCGTCACGCACCTCCAACATAAAGATACCACCACCGCTACGCAACTCAACCTCGACATGGCTGGCCTCCGCGTGGCGGGTGATATTGGTGAGAATTTCCGTCAAAATCCGAAAAACCGCTATCGATCGCGATGCGCCCAGCCGCTCCTCGGCATCGCCAAGCCCTAAGTGATTGATATGGCACCTGATGTTGTTGCGTTTCTCGAATTCCTGGACCCGCCATTCGATCGCGCCCAACAACCCCATGTCATCGAGGATCCGAGGGTGTAGCTCCGCTGAAATCCGCCTCACGGTATCAATGGTCAGATCAATTTCGCCGTACATCTGATCGATTTTCGTCACCACGTCATCCGATTCGGCACCCATCGTCGTAGGATCACACCGCCGCTCGATCCAGCCGAGATCCATTTTGAATCCTGTCAGCACCTGACCCAGCTCGTCGTGAATTTCCCTCGAGATGGCCGCGCTCTCCTCTTCGCGAACCTCGTGAAGTCGCCGAGTGAGCTGGCGTAGCTGTCCGTGCGATTTTTCGATTTCCTCCGCGGCCCGTTTACGTTCGGTGATGTCCAAAGCGATTGCCAAACAACCGATGATTTCTCCCGTCTCGTCTCGAAGCGGCTCGGTCTGCGTTTCCCATATGCTGTGATCCCACTCGACTTCATACGTGGTCGGTTCGCCTCGAAGCGACCTTCGGTGCATCGCGATTGGGAGAAACTCCGGATCGTCGGTGCCAAAATACTCGTAAAGCGTCTTTCCGACAACTTCATCAGGGTCGAGATTCAGCGCGTCCAACCCCGCCCCGACGCTCGATGTAAATCTGAGCTCATTATCCGTAGTCCAAATGATGGCTGGCACCTGTTTTACCATCAGTCGTAGCCGGGCGTCACGGTCTCGGAGTTCGCGTTCGGCCTCCATCAGATCGGTAATGTCGTGCGACACGACCTGCACGCCGATCGGTTCGCCATCCGGGTGTTTGACGGGTTGAAGAATCGACCGATACCACCGTCTGCCTCTCGGAAGATCGATTTGATCTTCGAACTGCGCGCCGGAATCCAGGTTCAATACCCGCCGGTGTCTTGCCATGAGCTCATCCGCCTGAGCACCCCCCACAAAGTCATAGAGCGATCTGCCGATGAGCGCTTCGGGTGAGCTGCCCAACCCTCTCGCTCCGGCGCTGTTGATCAACAACAACGTTCCATCCGGAGCCCAGAACGATACCGACGTGCCGACATTTTCGACAAGAAAGCGGTATTTCTCCTCGCTCTCTCTGAGCGCATTGTCGGCATATACCCTCTCGCTGATATCGATATTGATCCCGACCAACCCCTGAATACGGCCGCGGTCGTACACCGGTGAGAGAACCGTGTGAAAATAGGTCTTCTTGCCATCTATCGTGTAACTCACGTCTTCCTTCACAACCTCTCCCGCCAACACCCTGTCAGCGTTCGCCATCCATTTCGCTCCGATTTCCGGGTCGAGTTCCGGTGCCTTATCGAGTCGCTTGCCGACCAGGTCCCCCCACAACTCTTTCGATGTCGAGTTTTGCATCGTGCACCGCCCCTCGGTATCGACCATAAAGAAATCGAACGAAAAGCTCTCAACAGCTGTCCGCAGCCGCGCTTCGCTCTCTCTCAACTTTTCCTCGGTCACGGTTCTCTCGGTGACATCTTCGGTGTGAACCAGCACCAGATCGGGCGGGGCAAAACCGTAAGACACGCGGAGATACTTTGTTGCGCCGGTGGTTTTAAAACGATACAGCATCTCGCGCTGAAGGTTGTGCTTCTGGTCAAACGCACTGTGCAACTCGGCAAGAATTTCCTGGTCGTCGGCAAAGAACCGGCTGGCCTGCATTCCAACCATGTTCTTGATTTTGCCTTCCGTAATCTTTTCTGCGGCGTGGTTGAAATCGATCAGTACGAAGTCGTCTCCCTGTTTCTGCCATGTGTAAACGGGGATTGGAAGCCCCCGGTACTGCGCCTCGAACTTGATTTCGGTTTGGCGGAGCACCTCTTCGGCGAGTTT
>CP070631.1:3673764-3691776 GCA_020356045.1 Candidatus Latescibacterota bacterium | reverse complement strand
GTGTTCCGGCAGGGCGGCCGCGACGAGCCGTCATTGACGGCGACGTGGGAGAACCACCTCCGGCTTGGCCCGCTGCTGATGCCCACTCAATTCCGATCGCAGGACGGCCGTTTGAGGATCTGGTTTTCTGATCTCTCGGTCAAACTCACGGGTTCGGACAGGTTTTTACCTCCCGAGTAATGCCGGCCGCTCCAGGCTTCTGTTGAGATAACGAAAACGGCGGCCGGTTTTCCGGCCGCCGTTTTAACTGTACCCGGCTCGACCCGAGCGGTGGCTCGTCTTGACACACCGGTTAGTGCGAGCTAACCGGACGTTCGATATTGCCGACGCCCTCGAGCTTTTTGCTCGCCACCACCATGTCGATGATCCGCCGTTTGATCTCGCGCCGGCGCATGGTCTCGCGCACGTCGATGTGCTCCTTGGGGCCAAACGCCTTGATGAGCTCGCCGGCAGCCAAGTGCCGCAGGAAGCCTTCGACGTAACCCTTTCCTTCGAGAAGCTCCAGATCACGAATCAGCGCCTTGAGCTCGACGTTGTCGTCGGAGAGTACCGCTTCGACATCGCTGCTTTTGACTTTGCTGTCGAGCAGGAACCCAAGACGGTATACATCTTTGACCAAATCGAGCGGTGTGTTGCGGCCGCCGCGGCCGTATTCGAGCGCAAGCACCGGCTTGCTCAGTGCGGCCTGAACCTCGATGGCGAGCGGTGTCAACTCCCAACCGTGACAGTTGGCGCGGTCCATCACGATCACCGTGTTGATCGGGGAGAGCGCTTCCCTGAGTTCTTTGGCCGGGAACGGACGGAAGGTTTTGAGCGCTAAAAGCCCAACCTTCATGCCCTGGTCGCGGAGCTGATCCACCGCATCGAGCGCGGTACCCTCGGTGGATCCCATCGCGACTACAACGACGGTGGCATCGTCAGTTCTGTAATTGTTTATGCGATTGTAGTACCGGCCCGTCAGCTTTCCGAACTCTTCGAACACGCCATCGACGATCGCCGGGACGGCCTTTTGCGCCTCGGAGAGCGTGCGCACGTGCTCGGAATAGTAATCCTGAAGCGCGACCGGGTTGTAGGTGCCGCCGGTCTTGAGCAGGCTGTAATCCGGATCGTACTCACCGACAAACGCCTGAACTTCTTCGTCGCTCAACAGATCGAGCATGTCCTTGTTGTGCGTGACGATAAACCCGTCCTGGTTGAGGAACGCGGGAAGCGACGCTTTTTCGGCGGCCTTTTGCGCGATGATCGCAAAGTCATAGGCCTCCTGCGCGTTTCGCGGCATGAAGTGCAGCCAGCCGTCGTCACGGAACTGGAGAAAGTCGGTATGACCGGCGTGAATGTTGAGCGGCGCGTTGGTTTCACGCGCGCCCACATTGACGATCACCGGTAGTCTCAACGACGCCGCCAGCGAACCACCCTCTTTGCCCAACAGCATTCCCTGTGACGCGGTTGATGTCACTGCACGCACACCCGATGCGGCAGCGGCGATAATCGACACAAACGATGTATGCTCGGATTCGGTGTGGACAAATTCGGTGTCCACTTCGCCGTCGGCCCAGAACTGCGAGAACGTCTGACCGACCTCGGTGCTTGGCGTGATCGGGAACATCGCGAACACACCGGGGTTGATCTGCCGCCAGGCTTCCGCGATCGCCTCGGAACCGGTCAGAAGCTGGTTGGGCGGCGATTTGTCAAAACCGTCGGTTTTCACAGCACTCGCGTCAACCGCTTGTGCGCCATCCGCAAGGGACACCTGTGCGTCGTCGTACGTGCTCCAGAACGCATCCATGTTGCTCTTGACGATCTTTTCCGCATTGGCCTTGTCGGCGAATTCTTTTGTTAGAAGTTTCTGCCATTTTGCTTCCAGGTACTCACGGTCGAACGCAAGACCGCGGCCAACCAGTCCCTTGAGCACACCGGCGAGAAGCGTCACTGTCTCCGGGACGCGGTATTTCTTTCGCATACCCGACGAGTCCAGCGTGACGACCGTAACTGAACCGGGTACCTGATACATCTTGCGAGCCTGATCCGCAGGCATTGTGGTGTTCAAAATGAGCACGCCATTTTTGACGACGGTGTTTCGCCACTGCGCGATCGGCCAACCCGGATCGTCCGCATTGACGACGAGTGAGAAAGTCAGATCGGAAAAACTCGCCTGCGTACGAAGCTCCTTGCCACTGACGGTAAAGTTGGTTCCAACGGGAGCACCGCGGCGTTCGGGACCATAATCGGGCGCCGCCTTGCCAAAGAGACCGACCTCTTTTAACAGACTCACAAATACCTTTGCCGCGGTCACACCACCGTCACCGGCGCGTGCGAAGATGCGCCCGGCCAGCGGATCGGGACCGACGATCGCCCGGTTGAGCTTTTTCTTGCCCTCATCCATTTCGGGACCCGCGGCAACCGACTCGACCAGTTTCTTCGATTCGGCCGCGGCGCGGGCTTCGATCGCCTTTTCTCTCTTGAGCGCGCGGTGGTCGTCGATAAGCATCCGGTATTCGCGAACAAACAACTTGTAGAGCTTTTCGCGAAGCTCGGGATCCTTGACCTTGTATTCTTCGGGGTCGAGACAACGGCGAACGTTGTCGAGAACGCGCTTGAGGAACGGTTTGGGTTGACCAGACTGATCGATCCACGAGAGTTCGTCGAGATAGTCTTGTGTATAATTGCCAAGACCAAACAGATGCGGTTTGGTCGTAACATCGGTGAGCCGTTTGGCATTCTCCTCCTTGAGGTACTCGGTGAGCTCACCCATCAGCTTGTCTTTTTTCCTCGTGATTCTGTCTTCGGCCTGAAGCTTTCGCCATGCGATGAGCAGCTGCCGTTCGAGCTCACGGTACTGCATCTCGTGCTCGCGTGAGACAAAGTTGCCCTTTTTGTCAAAGTGCTGTGCAAAACGGCCCTCGGATTTGAGCCACTGGAGAAGTGTAACTTTGTTCTCCGGTTTTACGCGCGGGTCGAAGGCGCTGGGATACGGTTCGCTGATCCGGGTCTCGCCGCGCTCGATCTCCATGAGCGGCCAGAACCCGCACTCGACGGCCAGCCGCGACTGCTCGGTGGTGAGCTCGGTCGCGGTTCGGTGACCCGTCGTGCAATTGCTGTAAACGATGAGCAAGGCGGGCCCGTCAAACGTGCAGGCCTTCTTGACCTTGTTGACAAAATCGATTTGATGCGACGGCGACACCTTGGCAACATAGACATCGTTGTGTGCGCCGGCTATGTGCTCGAGATCCTTTCTGAACTGTGGCTTGCCCGGGATCTCCTCGCCGATCGGTGATGTACTCGTTGACGCACCCAGCGGCGTGGCGCTCGAACGCTGGATACCCGTGTTCATATAGGCGCCGTTGTCATAACAAACGTACACGGAATCTTTGGCCAGGCCTCTTTCGAGAAGCCCGCTCAGTGCCTGCAAACCGATGTCATAGGTACCACCGTCACCGGCCCACCCCCAAAACTTGAGCTTCTTTTTTGTCATCCCGCGTTTGCGAAGGTAGCGGTACGCCGAGTCCATACCCTCGAGGTTGGCGCCCAAACCGCCAAACGTGGTGTGAAGATAGCTGGGCCACGCCGTGTCCGGGTAAATCGTGGTCGCCACCTCGGCGCAGCTTGTCGCGCCGGCATGCACGTTCTCGATCTCGGGATCCATCTCGTGGATCGCCTTGGCTACCAGGTTGAACGCAGTTCCAACGGGGCAACCGGCGCACAGGCGGTGACCCGACGCGATGTCACCGTGCTTTTCCTGAACCTGTGACAGCGGCCGGTCGTCCTCAACCATAGTCGGGGCAGACATCGTTGCCTGAACCTGGGAGATAATCTTCTCGAGGTGCTCGTCACGCGTGTGGTTTGGCATAAACGGCGCGCGAAGCATTCCGATCTTGTCTTTGATCAACTGATCCTGCTCGGCGGTGATCGCTTCATAGTGCGCTGTTACCACGGCATCGAACGGCGCATCGGGGCGATCGATTATCACATCGAGTGTCGACTTTTCGAAAACGTTGGCGTTGACAAACGCATCGGTGTCGTCTGGAGCGCTGCTGCCATTGGACGACGGGATCGCGGTGATCCGGAAACCGTCGATCTGCAGACGAGCCGCCAACGCTTTTTCGTCAGCGCTGGTCCCATATACCAACAGATCGGATAACGGGCGGACGATTTTTTTCCACTGTTTTCCATCTTCACTAGAGTAGGTATAGACAAGCGGCCGGCGGGCACCGGAACCGTTGGATCCGTGAAGTACCTGAATGAGCGCCTTGCCCGACAGCGTTCTCTTACCCGACGTGTCGTTGTGAATGATCTGGGTGTCGTCTTTGCCGGTGAGCTTGTCGATGTCCCGGACTTCCTGACGAACAAGGTCGCCACCGACTTCGATCCGTTTGCCAAACACGCCATCAAACACTTTTGGCTGCGCGGCCTTGACCAACGAGACATCCACCATCTCGATCGCCTGCGCGTCATCGGGGCAAACAAAGTGGCAGATCCCGCACCCTTTGCAGTAGTCGTAATCGACAAAACTCAGCTTGCCGCTCACCGGATCGACTTTGATTCCGTCCTCGGGGCACCACAGGCCACACTGATGACAACTGTTGCATTTCTCGGGGTCGATGACGGCAACGGACTTGGCCCATGTTCCCGTATGCGTATCAGTGCTGGTCGATTTTTCACGGATCACCGCACCCGGAGCGACCTCTTCCCAACCCCGAAGGCCTTTTATAAACGGCGTGCGCGACTCGGTTTCCAGATAAAGCGCAATTGTTTGGGTGTCGGTGGTGTTGCCGTTGGATTGCGCGAGCATCGCGACGGTTCCGTCACGGTACTCGGCGACGAGACCAATGACTTCATTGTTTTGATTCTGGGTTATCGCCGCAAACCGGGCCTCTTCCCAACCCACGCCCAGCGGCCACTGCCCGTCCTCGACCATACCGACCGCAATCTGCCGGCCCCGCTCACCCAGGTAAGATTTGAAAAACTGCCCCACAGGGACGGTCCGGTTTGTCAGAACCTCTTCACCTTTAAGATTTATGGTGCGGAAAGGTGTATCCATTCTCTTCCCTCGAGTTGAGTGAAATTGTGAATGCTGCCGTCAAAACCTATAATTTATCACGGTTTTGCCCGTTTCGCAACGGCCACATCGACGCCTGACCCCACGGGGCCCCTCCCGTTTGATTGCCGTTACACGTTTCGATCAAAGACCGCCCGGCAGGCCTGCCGCGCGGCCGTTCTTGCGGATTCCAGCATGAACGTCGGACGCCTACCCGGGGTGTAGATCACCTTCTCCGCCGCGGAACTACTCCCCTCCATGCCCCCCACCGGGATCGGCGGCCCCAACGCGTTAGCGTGTAAGCTCTTATCTATCGTTTTTGCTTGTTGTAAAATAGCGCCATCCGCCCTGGATGGCAAGCCTATAAGTAAGTCCAATCGCGCTCGTCAACTCGATCCGCAAATACTCACATTTCAATAAGTTACCAGCGGCTACAACGCGGCTGCACCGGCGGAACTCAGACTATTCGTACAGGGCCTTGATTTTGCCCCATGTGGCCCGTTCGGTCGCAACCGGATAGCAGTGCTCGAGTCCCACCAGACACACACATTGCGATGTCATGTTGATCATATCACCCCAACCCGATGCGAACACCACCTCATCATCGCAGTCAACGACCTCGATCCGTCCCGACGCCGCATACGGGTCCGGTAGCAACGGGTAGAAGCAACAATCGGGAGTCAAACCCTGACCAAAAAACACGATGTTCAGAATTTGAAACGTGCCCGTTCGGCACCCGCCGTAGCCAATCGCGATTCCATCTTGTGAATTGCCAATCGTAATGGGGAATATCGGGGTTTCTGTGATATAGAGGGCTCCAAAACAAGCCGGCATGGGTGCCGAAAACTGTGAGGCCTTGGCGCCTGGTGTATTAACCTGTAGGACGGCGATATTGATTAGCCCGGGCGTTCCGGCTCTGTCCGTTATCTCGCACGGACAGCCGCGTGTATCGCTGAAAAGCGCGATGGCGTCATACGCATCCGCCGGAGCTGGCGCGCCAAAAACCAGCACGGCGCCGAGTATCCACCAAGTCGATCGCACTCCAGCACCTCCTCACCAATTTGAACGTTCGTCTTTAGTATAGCACAAGCATCGTGCCGGCCCAGGGCCAACGGCCCGCACGTAAAGGTGCGTCGGCAAATCGATCGTATATGGGCGAGTGTTTATGGTTTGTTCCCCGGCCTAGCGTAGGCGATGAGGTGGCCACCCCAAAATGTCAGCCTGTACAAAACATTCAGGGTTCTTTTGTACCGGCTGACGCGCCCCCACTGTTCGGCAGGGGCCGAGATTTGAAACGGCGTCAGACCCGCGCCATTGAGTGTACGCGCGAGCGTTCGAGGGGTAAAAAACCAGAAGTGATGCCCGGTTTCGTAGTGGCGCCAGCGGTTCTTTTTTAAATTGTATCTGCTCTGAATGTTTTGGGTGATCGCCGAGAGGCTGGCCACGTTTGGCACTTCGACACGTATCACGCCGTCATCGGCAAGAAGATCCCGGAGACGCGAGAGCGTCGCGCGCGGGTCTCGAACGTGTTCGAGCACATGGTTGAGCACAATGACATCAAACGAACCACGCTCGAGCGCGATATCCTCGACTTCGCCCTGATGAACGGCGAGCCCTTTGGTGTCACGCGTATGACGGACCACAGCCGTGGCCACATCGGTCCCTTCTGCTTCCCATCCATTGTCCGCTGCCACTTCTAGCAGCACGCCGTCACCACACCCCACATCGAGTAGGCGGCCCTTACGGCCAACCATGGACTCGATTTCCGTCATGAGCTCGTTGAATGTGGTCAACCGTTCCCGCCGCTGCTCGATCGCTTCAACAAAATATCGATCACCATATATTTCCGTCTCGGCGGTGTCGAGATCGGGGTAAGTTTCCGCAAATTGCAGTTGGCAACCCCGACACTTCAGCACACGGATGTCCGGCAGCAGAGTGAACACGGTTCGCGTGCCGGCGGCGGGTGGACAATTTGGGCAGGTTTGTTTTGTGCTCATCATTCGACATACGAGTTAGAATTATTGATCGAAATTATGCATCCGACGCAACAGCTGTGTCAACAAGCGGTGGACATGGCAGAGTCATTGTTATCACAACCCTGTTCGACACGCCGCACCGAACCGCGTCCGTCGGCCACCAGCCAAACGCGAAAACGGCGCAGCCGCAAAAACGGCCACGCCGGTTGCCATCGATCCGTTGGATTCCGCCGTCAACAATAGCTACACAATCTGAATATCAACCTTAACCGGAACCGGACGGGTCACGGTGTCGGCGATCGGCGACATATTTGCCAGCTCTTCGAGCTGTTCTTTTGAGGCATCGCTTTTGATTTTCAATTTGACCGTGATGTCCTCAAAACCTTTTGGGATTTCGTTCGACAATCCGAGAAACCCATGGAGATCGATGTTTCCCTCGAGCGTTGACTCGAGACTTTCAATTTGAATACCCTTGGCGGCTGCGTGATAAACCACCGATGTCGACACACACGACGCCAACGCAACCAAAAGGTACTCGCCGGGGCTCGTCGCCTTATCATGGCCAAGCAGTGGCTTTGGCTCATCGGCGTCATGCTCGAACGTCTTGTCATGCGAGTGCTCCTCACCGGCCCCGTAGAATCCTTCGATCCGGGTCCGGTTTTGCCCGCAGTTGATCCATTTGTTTGAAGCGCGAAGACGGAACTTCGCCAAACCCGGCTGACTCTTGACCGCCCCGATCGTTTCACCCATCGCGGCCACATCAACCCCGTTTTGGGTTACCACCTTGGTTTGTTCCGACATGATGACTCCTCCTGGCAAATTTCATAACCGGTTTGACCGTTGTCTATTTATCGGTGTGGCGCCCCCCAACAGGCGTCTTCCAAAACATGCGGCCAAACGTGACAAATGTCAATTTGATAATTGCTGTAAGTCAATAACTATAAACAACTTGTGCAATTTTTCACTTGCTTGGGGAGGGCACATGTGACGGACACCGCGGCGGCATCGGTAGCGGTCAATCGGATTCGGCAGCGTTGTCGGTGTGTTCGTCCAGCATGGGATTGGTAGACCGGTTTACGCCAAACTTAAACACATCCGGCCGGGCGTAGTGCCCCGACACGTCAAAGAGCCATTTCCAGGTGGCGATCTCGCCCAGGTCGATGTCGGCGAACAGGATGTCCTGCCGTTCGACGAGCGGGCCGGCGATGATCTGTCCCCTCGGGCCGACAACGCAGCTATTGCCCTTGTTGATCCATTCTTTTCCCTCGGGATATAGTTGCTTAAACTCGTACCGGTCCGGAATGTCGTCGATGTGGACGGCCATACAGCAACTTATGACAAACATCCCCCCTTCTTTGGCGATGTGCTGCATCGTCACCAGCCATCCGTCGCTCGAGTCCCAGGTGGGCGCCACGTGAATCTGCGCACCCATTGCGTAGACGGCATTGCGCGCAAGCGGCATGAAGTTTTCCCAACACAACAGCCCGCTGATCTTGCCAATCGGTGTGTCGAATACGTCGAGCGTGCTTCCGTCCCCTTGCGCCCACACGAGCCGCTCGGCACCTGTGGGCATGAGCTTGCGGTGTTTGCCCATAATCTTGCCATCGGCACCGATAAAGAGAAGCGTGTTGTAAAGGCTACTGCCGCTCGCCTCCACATTTCGTTCATGTATGCCGATCGCCACCTGGATGCCAGCTGTCTTTGCCGCCTGGCTGAGCGTGTCGGTGACGTCGTCGGGGACCGCAACGGAATTCGCAAGGAGCGTGGCGTTCATTTTGTCCAGAAGCGGCTTTTTGGAACCGGGCGGGATTACCCACACCCAATCCGGATAACCTGGGATAAAGGCCTCGGGGAAGACGGCGAGTTGCGCCCCTCCCTTAGCGGCTCGCGCAATCAACTCGCATGCCTTTTCTGCGCTGGCCATCGGATCCAGAAACACGGGTGACGCCTGGATCGCTGCAACTTTGAACGAATCGATACTCACTCTGTTTCCTTTCACTCGAGAATTGCAGACCCGCAACAACGGGATCAAATCGACAGCCGCAGGCCCCTCGGCAGACAAAACCCTCCCAGACGCGTGATCACCTGGGAGGGCTTCGCAAACACGATCAATTCAAATATACGTTCGCGTCCGCTCGGTTACTTGGCTTTTTTGGCCTTCATCTCTTTCTTCATCTTCGCCGTTTCTTTCTCGTTGCGCGCGCCAAACTTTTGGATCTCCGCAGCTGTCTCCGGT
The DNA here is from genome assembly GCA_020356045.1 of Candidatus Latescibacterota bacterium. Taxonomy (GTDB): domain Bacteria; phylum Krumholzibacteriota; class Krumholzibacteriia; order WVZY01; family WVZY01. The sequence goes on along the minus strand of CP070631.1, from coordinate 3,682,529 downwards.
GAGGCAGATGTCATAACCACGATATCTCCAACATCGGCCTGAACGTAATCAAAGGTGACGCCCTTCTGCATAAAACCACCATAAGCCTGGCAGTGGCCGCACATCGTGACGGTGGTGGGATCGACTTCCCCGCTCATCATCTTGGTCCCCATCTCTTCCATCGCCTTATGGGCCTTCAAGTAGGCATCCTTGTATTCGGGATTGACGGTGGTGACGGTGACGATACCGTTCGTGATGTTGTAGTGCTTCCATTTCATGTTCTCCAACAAACCCGGTTCCGCCGTTACGTTTTTGCAGAACGCGCAGTTTTCCATATCAAACCATTTGGCTTCCGTCCCCTCGCCCGCCGAGACAACCGTCAGCCCGGCGAAGAGCAGTCCGACTACCAATAGGGCTGTTCGCTTCATTACATGTCCTCCTCTATATAGGGGCCCCAATGCTACAATCCGGCCAACTCCATGATCTGTCAGGTTGACCGTAAACGAATTAAGCAGATATTCAATTTTGTGTCAAGCCGGTCAAGCCGGTCGACCGGAGCACCGGATGATCTGCCCGATCGGACTCTCGCGGCAGGGACGTTTGTGACCCGGCTGGACCCCACCATGGTCCAGCGCCATGACATGCTCGCCGCCGTGATTTTGCCCGCGATCCCGCTGGACGTGAGGCAGTGGCACCAGTTACGCTAATCACAGGATCGATTCGATGACAAGGGGGTTACCTGACCATGCGTGAGTTCTTTTGGCCGATCACCATTTCCGTGGTGCTCTGGTTTGCCCTGGCTGGCTGCGGCGGGAGTTCGGGGATCAAGCCCGGAGCGACCCCACCCGAATGCGATCTCGTTCGTGCGACGTCTGGTGTCGCCGATTCGGTTACTGTGGTGTCTTTTGACGCGATCGAGCCCGAGATCGCGCCGTGGGCACGTCATCCCGGTGAGAGATTGCTTTTCCACCATTTATACGAAACACTGATAAATGTCGACTGCGACGGTCAGGTACGAGCCCGGCTCGCCACATCGTGGCGTCACGATGGCAGCGGACGGCATTGGATCTTCGAGATGCGAAACAAGGCGAGGTTCTGGGACGGTAGCCGTCTGACGGCTCACGATGTCGTCAAAAGCTGGGGCGAGTTGGCTGTGGCTCCCGACATCATCAACGCCGTCGTTGATTCGGTCACTGCCGAAGACAAACGCATCCTCCACGTATATCTGGGGCGCCCGCAGCAGGATGTTCCGTACGCGCTGTCTACACTCGAGTTCGCCGTGGTAAAATCCGCCGATGACTCGTCGTGGCCGTTGGGCTCCGGTCCCTACCAGATCGTTCGGGTGGGAAAGCGGTCCAACGCAGCTCCGCAACGCGAGATAATCATACGGCCGGCGAAAGGACCCGAGTCTCCGGTAGTTCGCATTATTGAGGCAACGGCAAACGACGCCCGTGATTTGCTCGAAGGTGCCGCCGACCTGATGATTACCAGAGATCCAACTGTCTTATCCTACGCAACGAATCAACCACATCTGACCTTGGCACCTTTGCCTTGGAACCAAACCTATGTTCTTTTGTCGACGTCGCGCGCCCGGATTCTGCGCGAAGGCGGCACGCTCCAGCCCGTATCCCCAGCCCTTTCGAACGGTCTTGCGCGCGATGCCGTCCGGACCGATGCGCGCCCATACAGTCTTCCCGGTTGGTGGGTCGAACCGAGAGAGTGTTTTGACTATCTCCCGGTTCCTGACGGAGACATGACCAGAGCCGGCGCGGAGACCGACGAGCGCTCACCCCATCGCATCGTCTACGATGTCGGCGACCCAACGGCCAAAGAACTGGCCGAACGGATCGTGGCTCTCTCGGATGCGGCGGCTGGGTCCGCAATGTCGGCCGAGACTCAAGCGGTCTTTGCCGCGCTCCCTGGACTCCAGGCGGAAGACAGCCCAGGGATGATTACAGCGGGACTGTTGTCGGATGGTTTTGAAGCGAGCTTCCGAAGCGGTGACGATTTTGCATACATTATCGCGATGCCAAGGCGCGCCCCCGATCCTTGCGCCGAGATACGCAAATTGCTGACCCGTGCACCGTGGCTTGCGATTCTGGGTTCCGATTTTCCCGGCGCGTTGATTCCGCTTACCGACACCCGGGAACATGCCATAGCAAATGGCAATCACATAAACCTGGGCGTCGACTGGTACGGAAACGTGTTCATAGAACCGGCCCCGTGAATTCCCCGGCCGGTCCGAGCGGCTGTCGGATTCGGGCATCCGCTCCGCGGACTGGCCGGCGCAGACAAGGATATCCCCGTGAGTTTCCGGGCTCGATTGCTAATCGCGTTTCTGATTGCCGCTCTTCTACCGGTGATCGTTTTGGCATTCTTGATCCGCAGCGAGATGACCGGCCGGTTATCGACACAATACGAGGGCCGCGTCGAGACGCTCATCGCCGTAATCGAAAGTGATCTGGCAACCCAAAGCGATGCGATCGCGGCGGCTCTCGCGGTTCTTCGCTCGGCCACGATCGCGAACAATCGTTTTCGCAACGCTGCCGTCGACGGCAACCGTGAGGAGCGTCCCTACCTACTCGACTATGCCGGTGAAGCCATGGCATTGGCGCGGCTGTCAATGCTGCAAATTCAGGACGGCACCGGACGGATCATCACATCGGGCCATTTTCGCAATGAATTCGACAGGCTCGAACCCGAGCTGCCACGGCTTCTGACCTTCACGACAAACGGAACCGCGCTCGTCCAGGCGCGTGCCCCAGACGGGCATTTCCTCGCGCTTGCCAGGGTCGATTCGTTTGAGATCGCCAGCAAATCGTTCTACATGGTCGGCGGGGTTCGGGTCGGTCCCGGTTTTCTCGAGCGGCTCACCCGCGACGACGATGTCAAAGTCGAGCTGGTTTATCCGGGCGGCATCGTGACATCCCAAACCGGCGAAGCCGGCTCCGCGCAACCGCGAGCCCAATCGAACCGCCGCGCAACAGACCCATCCGACTCATCGGTTCCGGACGGGGGCAATGACATGACATACAAAGCCAGCGCGACTGACGCGATCGTTCGTGCGCTCGATGTACAGTTTATCGATTCAAAACGCCGCACGATAGAGGACGCCGAGTTTCGGGTTGCGCATCAACTCGACGATCTCAGACGGCTGCGACGGAGTATCGACCGCTGGTTTCTGGTGTCTTTGTCCGCATCCGTTTTGCTCGTCATCGCGCTGGTGAGCTGGACGGCGTCACGAATCAGCCGCCCGCTGGTCGAGCTCGCCGAAAAAACGTCGGCAATCGATCTCGATCGTCTTGACATCGATTTTGACACCCAGCGCAAGGACGAGATCGGCGGCCTCTCACGGCTTCTTGGCGCGATGACAAAACGACTGCGCGCCAGCGCAATTCAGATCAAAGAAGCAGAACGCCGCGCGACGCTCGGTGAGCTAGCACGCCAGGTAAACCACGATATCAAAAACGGGCTCACACCGATTCGCAATGTGTTCCGCCATCTGACGCAATTGGCCGCCGAGGACCCGGCGAGACTGCCAACGGTTTTCAAAGAACGCCAGCAAACGCTCGATTCGAGCATGGAATATCTTGCAGATCTTGCCTCGAACTACGCGCGATTGACACCTCGAACGGCATCGCAGCGTTGTGATGTCAATGCAATTGCGCGCCAGGTTGTAACCGATATCGGTGGCTCCAAAACCGGCAGCGTCGATATTCGCACCGATTTGAAAGAGGGCGCTGTGGTTGTCGGCGATCCTGTCGCGCTACGCCGAATCCTCGAAAATCTGATCGACAACGCCATCGACAGTCTCGAATCAGCGCCCGGCTCGGTGGGGGTCGCCACATCCGTCGAAGCCGACGATCCAAACCAGCCCATGGTGAGGCTGACCGTCACCGACACGGGCAGGGGGCTCGACAGCGAACATCGTGCAAAGGTGTTTGACGACTTCTACACGACAAAGGCGAATGGAACAGGATTGGGCCTGTCCATCGTGCGACGGCTCGTTATGGATCTTGGCGGTTCGATCGAGTTAGAGAGTGAGATAAACCGGGGAACCCGGGTCGTGGTCAATCTGCCCCGGGCGAGTTGACCCCATCCGACAACGGTGTTGATTATGCAGAAGACCCGAAGGCAACAGCTTGGACCTGGAGGACAACTTCGATGCCCCTAGTGTTAGTTGTCGATGACGTCGCGGCACTGGCAGAACAGTACGCCTACGATCTCAAAAGAGTTGGTGGTTACGACACCCGAATTGCGACCGGTGGGCAAGAAGCTCTGGATGCTGTCGAGAGCGAAGTGATTGACTGCGTCATACTCGATCTCGAAATGCCCGGCGTCGATGGTTTTGAGGTTCTCCGCAAACTCAAAAAGCGAGGGCTGCAGATACCCATCATCGTTTACACCGGAACCGGTAACTACGATCGCTGCGTCAAGGCGGTCAAGCTTGGCGCGTTCAGTTTTGTTGACAAGTCGGAACCGATGGAGCGTGTGGCTCAAGAGGTTGAAAACGCACTCGAACGCGTGCGGCTGGAGCTCGAAATCGAATCACTGAGGAAGAGCCTCGGAACGGACACCCCGTTGCTCGGCTCGAGCGACGCCATGCGGGTGCTAAAACAACAAGTCGAACGGCTGGCCCCAATACCGAGCGCCGTACTCATCACCGGTGAGAGTGGAACCGGCAAAGAGCTCGTTGCCAGAGAGCTTCACCGTTTGGGAGCCGACGGAGACAAACCGTTCGTCGCCATCAACAGTGCCGCGCTCCCAGAAAATTTGATCGAAAGCGAGCTCTTTGGCCACGAACGCGGGGCGTTCACCGGTGCCAACCGGACGCGAAAGGGCGCCTTCGAGCTGGCGTCGGGTGGGACATTGTTTCTTGATGAGATCGGGGAACTACCGCTGCCCGCACAGGCCAAGATGCTCCGGGTGCTCGAGCAGAACCAGGTAACACGGCTTGGGGGAGAACGTGTTATCAACGTGTCGGCACGAGTCGTTGCCGCCACCAACCGCGAGCTCGACACGGAAGTGCAGTCGGGGCGTTTCAGACAGGACTTGTTCTACCGGCTCGCCGTTCACACGATTCGGGTGCCGCCGCTCCGCGAACGGCTTTCGGATATTCCGGATCTCGCCGATCGATTTCTTACCGACACGTGCGGACGTTTTGGCGTCCGCCGAAAGACCATCGAACCGGACGCGCTCGAGGTTCTGATGGATTATGAGTGGCGTCAAAACAATGTGCGAGAACTCAAAAACATCATCGAGCGAATGATTATTGCTTCGGATACGCCAACCATCACAATCAGCCACGTTCCTGCGGAGATACGCTCCGGCGGCGAGCCACAACGCGATGTGCCGCCGGCCGGTTCGTTAAAAGCGATGAAGGCCGAGGCCGAACGGCGCATCATCGTCTCGGCGCTCGAACGCAACGGCTGGCAAATCACCCGTACAGCAGTGGAATTGGGTCTTGCCGATCACGCCAGCCTGCTCAAAATCATGCGGCGGCATCACATCAAAAAGCCATGATCTGACGTGTCCGCATGGACACACCCCACCCCTCTTGGGTGTGTCCAAAAAGACACATCTCGCCTTGCGTGAAGCAATCCGTCCCCTCCATCTTTTTTGCAATCGAGTACAAAATAACAAATTACATATGCACCAAGAATACCGCACCGCTTTGGGTCCCCGTTTGCCATAGGAATCTATCGTAGACCGCTCCCAACAACCGGCCCCATAGGCCGTTCGCGGCCCCGGGACCACCAACACAAAGGAGGCTCGCCATGTTGAGCAACCCAATAGTCCGAGGCGGACTTGTCGCCGCCGCAACCCTCGCCGTGATGGCTGTCGTTTTTGTCGCTGTGTACGACTGGGGAAGCGAAAAAGGGACCGTCACACCCAACGTACCGATCCGCGTTGCAACGAATTCAACCGCGGGTTCGAACACCGACCCGAGTCCACCGGCGGATGTATACACCGCACCCCCAGCCGAGCAACCGGATGAGGTCACCGTACCGCAGCCAGAACCACACCGCGAAGTCACGTATGAGGAAGCCGAGAAGGCTTACCACGACCGGCGGTACAACGAGGCGGTCAAACTGTTTACGCTCTACACACAGCAGAAGAGCGAAAACGCCTGGGGTTACTACATGCTCGGATTGGCCGCGTGGAAGACGGGCGATCCCCACACGGCAGAAAGTGCCTTTGAGCAGGCGCTGAATCTCGATCCCCGCCACGTCAAAAGCCGGCTCAATCTGAGCCGAGTGCTTCTCGATGAGCACCGTCCCGGCGACGCATTGGTTCGGATCGACGAAGCTCTGCTGATCGACCCCGGCTCGAACGACGGGTACCGTCTCAAGGGCCGCGCTTTTCGTCAGATGGGGCAGATCGATGACGCCATCCAGGCGTACCGCCGGGCGATCCAAATCAACAACGAGGACGCCTGGTCGATGAACAACTTGGGTCTAATCTGGATCGAGGCGGAGCAGTTCGACCTGGCACTGCCCCCGCTCGCTCGTGCGGTGGAGCTGATCGGTGATGTCGCGATCTTTTGGAACAACCTTGGGATGGCGCTCGAAGGAAACGGACATTTCCGGGCCGCTCAGGAGGCCTATGCCACGGCGGTCGAGGTTGACGAGACGTATTACAACGCCACGATGAATCTCGCCCGCGTTGCAGAAGTGCTCGAAGACCCCGATCTCGAACCGGTCGATATCGAGCTCGCCGCGCAACGGTTTGTGGACGACATCGCCGGTTGGGATTCCACGCTCGTCGCCAGTGAGAAAAACGAGGGCGATGGTCCGTCACCGGATACGTTTGTGGCCAGCGATGCCGACTCGACCGCGGACGATCCGGACTCGACGCCGTAATCATATGCGCCGTTGATTGCGGTGTCGGGCATCGAGGTGCCCATCCCCGGCGGGAAAGGCGCCGGGGATGGGGTACCTCGAACAAAATCTGCGTGGGGATGGGATTATTTTAGTTTGTCATCGAACTGGTCGCGGAACTTGTGCATCTTGGGTTGGATCACCACCTGGCAGTACCCCGCTTCGGGGTTCAATCTGAAGTAGTCCTGATGGTAATCTTCAGCTTGATAAAATTCCCTTGCGGGTTCGAGCTGAGTAACCACCCGCCCACCGTACCTTTTTGATGCATCGATTGCCTGGATTTTGGCCGCGGCGGTTTGTTTCTGCCGGTCGTCATGATATAGAATAATCGAACGATACTGCGTCCCAACATCGCCCCCCTGCTTGTTCAACGTAGTCGGGTCGTGTATCGCGAAAAACACATCGAGCAGTTCGTCAAACGTAACCACTCCGGGATCGAATTCGATACGCACCACCTCCGCATGTCCCGTCGTGCCCGAGCACACATCTTGATAGGTCGGGTTCTTGACTTTGCCGCCCGCATAACCCGACACCACACGTTCGACACCTCTGAGTTCCTCAAAAACAGCTTCGAGACACCAGAAACAGCCGCCGCCAAACGTCGCCATTGCGGTTGTGGTCTGCGATCCCTCATTGGATGGTTTGGTATTATCGCTCATATGACTCCCTCTCGCACCGACCGGATTTGCTGTCGCGATCTGACAACAAACTCCGGCGATAACCAAAAGGTTTTTCCACATTTTGCCGCTCCTCGTTGTGTCCCCCAACATAATGCTCCCCGATGGGCGTCACCAAAGAAAATCCCTAATATCATTAACCGGTAACGGTTACGCAATCACCGCTGGGTGAGGACCGCCACTGGCCAAATAATGGGAATCGATATTGCTACATGATCGGTTTTCTGCTTACCCTGCTGGCAGACGGGAGGCGCGCAACCGTGGTTGACCCCTTGAACATACCGGCGTACGGCTCCCGTTGGAAATGACACGCGACAAACAGGAGGCCCAGTCTATGAAACGGATATTGATCGGCGCGCTGCTTGCCGTCATCGTTGTTGCGAATATGGGTTGCTCATGGAGCAATAGAACCAAGGGCGCGCTTATCGGCGCGGGGGCAGGAGCAGCGGCGGGTGCCGCGGTGGGTAACAAGGCGGGCAATACCGCCGTTGGTGCCATCCTCGGCGCGGCAGTCGGTGGAGCGGCGGGCGCGTACATCGGTGATTATATGGACAAGCAAGCCGAAGAGATGGAACGCGACCTGGAGGGGGCGACAATCGAGCGAGTTGGCGAAGGTATCAAAATCACCTTTGATTCGGGCTTGATGTTCGATGTCGACAAAGCCACGTTAAAACAGGTCAGCCAGGAAAACTTGACCAACCTCGCCGTCATTCTCCAAAAGTACGAGGATACGGAGATCCTGTTGGAGGGGCACACCGACGCAACCGGCTCCGAAGAGTACAACCTCGACCTTTCGGAAAAGCGTGCAAAATCGGTGGCCAACTACTTGGCCGGTCAAGAGGTCAACCCGACGCGGTTTACCATCATGGGTTATGGCGAGGTTCAACCGATCGCCGACAATGAGACGGCCGGCGGCCGCTCGCAAAACCGTCGTGTGGAAGTGGCGATCTACGCCAACGACGATCTTAAAAAAGCGGCTGAGAGAAAAACAGAACAGGCCTGATCGTTGAATTTGACTCGGTCACGCGGGGCGCTCATCTGCCGGGCGCCCCGCGTCGATAGATGATGTTGTCATACCAAAGAGGCTCCAACCGGCCGAGAACCGCATCGAATACCTCGCCCTCCATCTGACCCGTCGACACACACCTGAACCATCCTGCAACCCGTTCGACCGAACCCGACCCACTGGTCACATACCGCCCTTCGATGTCTGCATTGATCCCGAGCG
>CP070631.1:3670396-3673664 GCA_020356045.1 Candidatus Latescibacterota bacterium | reverse complement strand
TTCATTCATGATCGAACGGAATACGGAGAGAAACTCAAGATGTTGACGGTGTTGGATGAACATACGAGAGAGTGCTTGGAGATCCGTGTAGAGAAGCGGATGGATAGCCGACACGTGATCGAGACGCTGGATGAGCTGATGACAGAACGTGGAACGCCGATGTATACTCGGAGCGATAACGGCGCCGAGTTTGTGGCGAAGCGATTGACGGCGTGGCTTGAGGAGAAGGGTGTGACGCCGGTGTTCATAGAGCCCGGGAGCCCTTGGGAGAACGGGTTCGTGGAGAGCTTTCAGGGAAAGCTACGCGATGAATGCCTCAACGAGGAGCTCTTCTGGAGCCGCGGTGAGGCCCAGGTAGTCTTGGACTGGTATCGTGACGTGTACAACCGAGAACGACCGCATCGTTCATTGGGATATCGAACGCCTGCCGAAGCGGCGATGGATGCAAAAAATAGGGCCCAAAACTAACTCTGTGCTGGTTCAAAGAACGGGGTAAGGCCAAACGGCAACGACGATCAAGGCCACCATGACTAGTTCTCCAGATGGTCTCATACTGGGAACCTCCATCCGAGACAGAGATCTCTTGAGCCGGCCTAACACGGCGTTTAAGATATGCGGCCAGTTATCCGCTGTCTCACGAATCCGCACAGGACAACGTTTTGAAATTCGATTCGTTTCACTGGTTTGATGGCTTTCTTTCTGTCGAGCTGCGAAGGCAAGATTGAGATGCGGTACAAAGTGGAAAGCCGGGCTGCGGCTCCAGGTGTGGCAGTTACCGTGATAATAATATCAGGAAACACGCTAGGCGTCAAAAGCTGACCAGTGTGTACGTTGGTTTCTCACCTATTCTCGGTTCGGCGGGGGAATGCTTTCTTGTCGTAGGATTCGTTTCTGATCCGAAAGGGCGAATCGCTACAAAAACGAAAGCCTTTCCCATCTCCCACTTCTTCTTACACTAACGCGGCATAGAACCCTGAATCCGTAACTTCTTGCAAGCTAGCCGACTACCCCCTTTGAATCTCCACCGATTCCTGCTAGAATACTCTTTGGTGCAGACAACCATCCTCGGCTAACGCTCCTCGGTAATAATACCCATCGTCTCAGGGGGACGAGATGATCGGTCAAACCGTATCGCACTACAAGATCCTCGAAAAAATCGGTGAGGGGGGAATGGGTGTGGTCTACAAAGCCGAGGATCTCAAACTACCGCGGTTCGTTGCACTCAAATTTCTCGTCAGTCATCTAGTTAGTCATCCGGACGCCAAGAAGCGTTTTATTCAAGAGGCTGAGGCCGTCTCGGCTTTGGAGCATCCCCATATCTGTACAGTCTACGAGATAAATGAAACAGTACATGACCGTACGTATATGGTAATGCCCTGTTACGAGGGAGAGAGCCTGAAGAATAAACTCGAGGGAGGCCCTCTCGACGCTGAGGAAGCGATGGAGCTGGCCACTCAAGTGGCATCGGGCTTGGCCAAGGCACACGAAAAAGGGATAGTCCACCGGGACATCAAGCCAGCGAACATATTTGTGACCGACGACGGCCACGCAAAAATCCTCGATTTCGGTCTGGCGAAGCTCTCAGGGCAAACGAAGATAACAAAAACAGGTTCGACCTTGGGGACGGTCGCCTATATGTCACCGGAACAAGCGCGGGGTGGCGAAATCGATACACGATCCGACGTGTTCTCGCTTGGTGTTGTACTGTACGAATTGCTCACCGGCCACCTTCCCTTCGCAGGAGATCAGGACGCGGCAATCTTGTACAAAATCGTGAATACGGAACCGGAACCGATCGCGAGCTACAACAAGGATCTGTCCCCAGATGTGCAGCGCGTGGTGGCTCGTGCTTTGGTCAAGCCACGCGATCAACGCTACAACAACGCTGGCGAGTTTCATGGCGACTTGAAACGTATCCAACGGGGACAGAAGCTCTCGCCCGTCCCGAGGCGGCTCCGTTTTGGAAAACGCGCTAAGGTAAACACAATCTTCTTGGCAGCAATACTATTGACGACGGTAGGTTTTCTTTACTGGACGCATTATATCAAGCGAGAAGCAGGTGAACAGCCTGCGGCCGAGAGTACCAGTCCCGTGACCGAAAGCACTGAATCATCCGTCGCTGTCCTCCCATTTGTGAACCTGAGTAACGATGAAGAGAACGAATACTTCGTCGACGGTCTCAGCGAGGATCTTATCTACGCGCTTTCAAAAACTGGTCTTCGTGTCGTCGCACGTACATCCGCTTTTGAGTTTAAAGGAAAGGCTCAAGACGTCAGAGAGATCGGAGCCGCTCTCGGAGTGGAAAACGTGATTGAAGGGACGGTTCGGAGAACTGACGAGAATTTGATCGTAACAGCCAGCCTAGTAAATGTCTCCGACGGATATCAGATTTGGTCGGACAGATTCCATCGAAAAGAATCCGACGTTTTTGTAATACAGAACGAGATAGCGAAGGCTATTGTAGAAGGAATGAAATTGAGGCTTGCGGATGATCAGCAAGAACTGGTCGTGAAGCGGTATACGGATAACATCGACGCCTACAATCTTTATTCGCAGGGGCGATACTACTGGAATATTCGGACTCCCGATGCCCTCGAGAAAGCCATACGGTTTTTTGAGCAGGCGATCAAACTCGATGGAGAATATGCCTTGGCGTATGCGGGGATGGCGGACGCGTACCTCATGCTGGCAAACTATAGCGGTTCTCCCACGGATGAAATGTTTAACAAAGTGAAAGCCACCGCATCGAAGGCTCTCGACATCGACCCTGATCTTGGCGAGGCTCATGCCTCTTTGGCACTAACGGCGTGGGTTTTTGACTGGGACTGGGAGCTTGCCGAGGCAGGTTTCCAGAAAGCTATCGCGCTCAAATCCAGTTACGTAACGACGCACCATTGGTACGCGCTGTTTTTGATCTTTATGGGCAGGTTCGACGAAGCGATCAACGAAATCGAAACAGCGGTACGAATGGATCCAGTATCATTGCCGGTCAATATGGGCGCGGCCTTGGTATTCTATTCGGCGGGGAAGTATCAGTCAGCCATTGAGTTTTGCTCAAAAACGTTGGACATGGATCCTCGTTCGTACGCAGCCCTCACTGTAATAGGAAAGACCTTCGGGCAACAAGAACGGTACGCTGATGCGATCGACGCTCTGGAGAAATCGATTGAGTTCGCGGGAGAAAACGCAGTCGCGTTACGCTCAAGCATGTTGGCTTGCCTGGGTCACATTCAGGCCGTTGCGGGGAAGCGGGAAGAAGCGCTTAACA
>CP070631.1:3660237-3670296 GCA_020356045.1 Candidatus Latescibacterota bacterium | reverse complement strand
GACGGAGATGGTGATGCCGGGTGACAACGTGGAGTTGGATGTTGAGTTGATCACGCCGATAGCGATGGAGAAGGAGCTGCGGTTTGCGATCCGCGAGGGCGGGCGCACGGTGGGCGCGGGCGTTGTCACGGATATCAAGGAATAGGGGAAAAAGCGAGCAGAGTTCGACAAGAGTTTTGCGGCGCGTATTTGAGCGGGAGCACGAGGTTGCTACGATCTGAGAAGCGCGACGCCGCTCAATAGATAGCGAGGAAAAACGAAAGTCGATCCTGACCGAACAACACGGCTGAGCTCGAATCTTTGTGATTCGCAACATAGTGCCACGGGACAAGGGCGAAGCCACGCTAACGGAAGCTGATCATGAGAGACAATGTCATCCTGGCTTGCGGCAAGTGCAAGCGCCGGAATTACACAACTACGAAAAACAAAAAGAAACACCCCGATCGTGTGGTCCAAAAGAAATATTGCCGTTTCTGCAACGAACACACGGAACACAAAGAAACGAGGTAGCCGCGGGGTGCTGGCAAAGATCGCAGGCTCGTAGCTCAACTGGTAGAGCACCGGTCTCCAAAACCGGGGGTTGCGGGTTCGATTCCTGCCGGGCCTGCCATTAAATTCGACAACCGGCAACGACGGTTCGCGGGTTATTCACCGCGGGTGTCAAACGGCCGGCTGAAAAACCGGGTTGTGAGGGCGTCCCGGTCGTGAAAGCGGGGAAAACAGGTGTTCGAGAAACTAAAGAACTATCTGGCCGAAACAAGGATCGAGCTCAAAAAAGTCACATGGCCGACAAAAGACGAGCTCAAGGAAGCCACGCGCGTTGTGGTTGTCGCGTCGATCCTGTTGACCATTTTCATCGGAATCATCGACCAGATTCTCAGCAACATCATCAAATTCGTATTTAGATAGTCAGGGTTGAGGATGGGGGACAGGCTCGTGGCGACAAGAACGAGCGCTGTTCGAATCACATTTCATGAGGATCAGACGTGATTATGGATACCAAGAACGAAAACGAAAACAAGGTTGAAGAGGTTCAGACGGACGCTGCTGCGAGTGAAGAGGAAACAGCTACCGCCGAAGCCGAAGTCGTCGAGGCGGGTGCCGAAGGTTCCGACACCAAGTCCGCTGATGAGCCAGCCGACCAGGCGGGAGACGAGGCAGCGACGGAAGAAGACGCCGTAGAGCCGGAAGCTGAAGCCGATGAAGTCGCGGAAGGCGCCGCCAAGACAAGAGAGAAAACAAAAGCCGCGAAAGGCGCCGCCAAGGCAAAAAAGAAAACAAAAGCCGCGAAAGACACCGCCAAGGCAAAAGAGAAAACAAAAGCCGCGGCGGAGGAAGCCGAAGAAGGTAAGGAAGAGGCGGAAGAGGAAGATCCGAACAAGCTTCCCATGAAGTGGTACGTCATTCACACCTATTCGGGGCACGAGAACAAAGTAAAAGAAAACATTTTGAAGATGGTCAAAAGCTCAAACATCCAGGACCAGTTTGGCCGGTTGATCGTTCCGACAGAAGAAGTCGCGGAAATGAAAAAGGGCAAAAAGACCATCACGACGCGCAAGTTTTTCCCCAGCTATATCCTTATCGAGATGTTCATGAGCGACGATTCGTGGCATCTCGTCAACGGGATCCCTGGGGTAACGAGTTTTGTCGGAACGGGAACCAAACCACAACCGTTGTCCGCGCCCGAAGTTGAAAGGGTGCTCGGCAGGATCGACAAAGACAAAGACACGATTATTCCCGAGATACCATTTACGCTCGGCGAACATATCAGAATCAAGGACGGCCCGTTCAGCGATTTCACCGGTGTCATTGACGAGATCAACGCCGAGAAGGGCAAGCTCAGAGTTCTCGTCAGCATCTTTGGCAGGGAAACCCCTGTCGAGCTCGATTTTCTGCAGGTCGAGACCCTCTAGTTTTTGGGCTACGCTCGTACTGCAGGCAGCATACGAACGGCGAGTGAACAGGAGATATCGATGGCAAAGCCAAAGTCGAAGAAGAAGATTGCGACGCTGATCAAGCTGCAGATTCCCGGGGGCAATGCGACACCGGCACCACCCGTGGGTCCGGCCCTGGGTCAGCACGGCGTGAATATCATGGAGTTTTGCAAGGCGTTCAACGCCGCCACGCAGAAACAGGCGGGTGTGATCATCCCCGTCGTTTTGACCGTGTATGTCGACAAATCATTTACCTTTGTCACAAAAACACCGCCGGCGCCGGTACTGCTCAAACAGGCAGCGGGTCTTGCCAAGGCGTCCGGAGAGCCAAACAAGAACAAGGTCGGCTCGGTAACACACGCGCAAGTCGAGGAAATCGCCAAGACAAAGATGCCGGATCTCAACGCGGCGAATCTCGAGGGCGCTATGGCGATGATCGAGGGTACGGCGAGAAGCATGGGCATTCTGGTCGGTGAATCATTGCCGGACGAGGAAGAAAAGCCCGCCGAAGAAAACGCCGGCTGATCGGGTCTGATAGATGATTTGAGGAGCGCGAAATGAACAGAGGCAAAAGATACAAGGCAGCCGCCGAAAAGATTGACCGGATGACATTCCACAGTCTCGAAGAGGCGATCCCGCTGCTCAAGGGAGCGGGGACCGCGAGGTTCGACGAGACGGTCGAGCTTTCGGCGAATCTTGGTGTGGATCCACGACACGCCGACCAGCAGGTCCGGGGAACTGTCGTTCTCCCGCACGGGACAGGGAGGTCGGTGAAGGTTCTCGTACTTGCCAGAGGTGAGAAAGAAAAAGAGGCAGCCGATGCGGGAGCGGATTTTGTCGGAGCGGACGAGTTTATTCCGAAGCTCCAGGATGGGTGGATGGATATCGATGTCATCATCGCCACGCCCGATTTGATGGGCGAGGTCGGTAAGCTTGGCAGAATCCTCGGCCCAAAGGGTCTAATGCCAAATCCCAAAAGCGGTACCGTAACGTTTGATATCGGTAAGGCAGTTAAGGACGTAAAAGCCGGTAAGATCGAGTACCGCGTCGACAAGGGCAGCAACATCCATGTGCCCGTCGGGAAGATGTCATTTGACGAACAGAAACTTCTCGAAAACATAAAGGTTCTGGTAGCCGAACTGCTCCGTGCAAAACCGGCCGCCAGCAAAGGCAGATATTTGAAGAGCATCAGTCTGTCGCCAACCATGGGTCCGTCGGTTCGGCTCGACACCCAGCAGGTCATCAACGCCGTAAGGTAAATTTCCAGGAGGTCTGATGGGATGCCGCGCCCGGAAAAAATAAAGAAAATCGAAGAACTGGCGCAGCTTTTCAATGAAGCTCGATCGATCGTGCTCAACGATTTCACCGGGCTCGACGTCGAAAAGATCTCGGAGCTGAGAAAACAGTGCCGGGAAAGCAACGTCGAGTATCGGGTTATCAAGAACACGCTCGCATTGAGAAGCCTGGAGGGAACTCCAGGAGAAGGGCTGGAGCAGTATTTCGAAGGTCCGACCGCACTGGCGGTCAGCCGTGAGAGCGAAAATCTCTCGGCCAAGGTTCTGGCCAAGTTTGCCGAAGAATACGAAGCACCGGTATTCAAGGCGGCGGTTGTCGATGGCAATGTCATCGACGCCACCGAGGTGCTGGCGCTGGCTAAGCTGCCGGAACGGGATCAGCTCATGTCTGCGATGCTCGGCGCAATTAAATCGCCGGGCAACAGTCTGGTATCTGTTCTTCAAGGAACGGTTCGAAATCTTCTCTACGTGGTAAATGCCATTATCGAGAAAAAACAGTCAGAGCCTGCAGGCGGCGAAGCCGCGCCTGAAGGCGAAGGTAGCGAATAACCTCGAAAGCAAGGAGTCAGAACGATGGCTACAGCAAAAGCTGCAACCAAAGCTGCAAAAAAGAGCAACGTCGATAAGGCGATGGATATAATCGAAGGTCTCACGCTGCTCGAGATGTCCGAGCTCGTGAAAAACCTCGAAGACAAATTCGGTGTCACCGCTGCGGCGCCTGTTGCTGCAATGCCGATGGCAGGGGCCGGTGCGGCTCCCGCGGAGGCAGCAGAAGAAAAAACCGAGTTCGACGTTACTCTCGCGAATATCGGTTCCGAAAAGATCAAGGTCATCAAGGTCGTCCGTGCGATCACCGGTCTGGGTTTAAAAGAAGCCAAGGACCTGGTCGAGAGCGCTCCGGTTGCCATCAAGGAGGGCGTGCCAAAGGAAGAGGCCGATTCGATCAAGAAGCAGGTCGAAGAAGTCGGCGCGACCGTCGAGATCAAATAGTTGATTCGCTCGACCGTGGCGCGGATGTCCGGATTGAAGTCGAATTCTGTTGATCGTGTGACCAAACGAGATCACCGAGGTTCAAAATGATCAAAACGAGCTCAGGTAGTATTCTGGATTATCCGAAGGACGAAAACGGGCGTATCTCGCTCTCCAAGATCCCCGAGATCATGGAGGTCCCGAACCTTCTGGCCATTCAGCTGGAAAGCTACGCCCAGTTTCTTCAGTCGGATCTGGAACCTGAAAAACGGAAAAACCAGGGGTTGGAATCCGTATTCCAATCGGTGTTTCCTATCGAATCGCCAAAGGGTAAGTATATCCTCGAGTATCACGGATACATCGTTGGCGAATCCAAATACAGCGAAGAAGAGTGTAAAGAACGGGATCTTACCTACGCAGCCCCGCTCAAAGCACGTCTTCGTCTTGTCATCAACGAAGAAGATCCCGACACCAAGGAACGACGGATCAAGGACATCATCCAGAGTGAGGTGTTCCTCGGCGAGATCCCGCTCCTGACGGACAAGGGTACCTTTATCATAAACGGCGCCGAGCGGGTCATCGTCAGCCAGCTCCACCGGTCACCCGGTGTCTTCTTTGGCGACGAGATTCACCCAAACGGAAAACGGCTTTTTAACGCCCGGATCATTCCCTACCGTGGTTCATGGGTGGAGTTTACCGTCGATATCAACGACGTGATGTTCGTCAACATCGATCGCCGCCGCAAGATTCCCGTGACGATCCTCTTGAAGGCGATGGGGTTCGACAAAAATTCGGCTATCATCCGCTTGTTCCATCAGGTTGAGAACGTCAAGCTCACCGTGCGCGTCAGCAAAAGAGACGACGACGTCGTCGGGCGTATGGTCGTTCAGGACATGATAGACAAGAAGTCCGGTGAGCTGATTATGGAGACCGGGCAGCCGGTGACCAAGTCGCACTTGGAGAAGTTCCGCGCGGCGAAGATCACTATGGTACCGTGTATCCGATATCGCGAGAACCTCGGTCCCGATGACGATGTCATTTTGAAGACGCTGGCAAAAGACGCTTGTCCGGATCAGGAGTCGGCGCTCAAAAAGATCTACAATCTAATTCGCCCCGGCGATCCACCCAATCTCGACACGGCCAAGGCGCTTCTGACGCGAATGTTTTTTAACCCGAAGCGTTACGATCTGGCCAACGTCGGCCGTTACAAGATCAACCGGCGGCTCAAGCTCAACGTTCCGGAAGACACGACAACGCTAGACCAGGCAGACTTCATCGCAGTAATCGCCTGTCTGCTCGATATGAAAGAGACGGATGCGGAACCCGATGACATCGATCATCTCGGCAACCGGCGTATTCGTTCGGTGGGTGAGCTTCTATCCAACCAATTCTCCATCGGTCTGGCCCGTATGGCTCGCATCGTCAAGGAGCGGATGGCGCTCCAGCAGGAGAGCGAACAGATCACACCGTACGATCTCATTAACGCCCGCACGGTATCGGCGGTGATCCAGTCGTTCTTCGGAAGCAGTCAGCTGTCGCAGTTCATGGATCAAACCAACCCGCTCGCCGAGCTCACGCACAAACGGAGACTTTCCGCTTTGGGTCCTGGCGGGCTCACACGTGAGCGAGCCGGGTTCGAGGTGCGTGACGTGCACTTCACACACTATGGCCGCATGTGTCCCATCGAGACACCTGAAGGGCCCAATATCGGTTTGATCAGCTCGTTGAGCACCTACGCGCGCATCAATCAGTACGGTTTTCTCGAAACACCCTACCGCAAGGTATTGAGTGGCGTGGCCACGCGCGACATCGAGTACTTGAGCGCCGATGAGGAGGCGGAATGTATCATCGCGCAGGCCAACGCGCCGCTCGATGAAAAAGGCCGCTTTATCCGTGATTTCGTTTTGGCCAGGCTTCGGGGCGATTTCCCAGTCGCACCGCCAAAACGCATCCAGTATATGGACGTCTCGCCAAAACAACTGGTCAGCGCGGCGGCATCTCTTATCCCCTTCCTCGAGCACGATGACGCGAACCGGGCGCTGATGGGGTGCAACATGCAGCGTCAGGCGGTTCCGCTTTTGAGAACAGAGGCTCCCTTTGTTGGAACCGGTATGGAGGGCAAGGTCGCCAAGGATTCGGGAGTTCTCGTTCTCGCACGGCGGGCCGGTAAGGTTGCATCGGTGACGGGAGAGTCGATCATTATCAATCCGCAGGCGTCAAAAGATACGCTGGATGACTTTTCCCGCTACGAAGGGATGGACGAATATCCGCTGACCAAATTCAAGCGCTCGAATCAGGATACGTGCATCAACCAGAAGCCCCTCGTCAAAGTCGGTGACAAGGTCAAGGCTGGCGACATTCTCGCCGACGGTCCGGCCACCGACAGAGGCGAGCTTGCACTTGGCTCCAACGTGCTTTGTGCGTTTATGCCTTGGCTTGGATACAACTACGAGGATGCGATACTCGTCAGCGAATCGTTCCTCAAGAACGACAAGTTTACCAGCATTCACATCGAAGAGTTTGAGTGCCAGGTGCGTGACACCAAGGCCGGCATGGAAGAGATCACGCGCGAAATTCCCAACGTCGGCGAAGAAGCGCTGCGGAATCTCGATGAAGACGGCATCGTTCGCATCGGGGCCAGGGTCAAAGCGGGCAACATCCTCGTCGGCAAGGTCACGCCAAAAGGTGAGACCGACCTCTCACCCGAGGAGCGTCTCCTGAGGGCAATCTTTGGTGAAAAGGCCGGGGATGTGCGCGACGCGTCGCTCAAGGCGCCTCCAGGGATGGACGGCATCGTTGTCGGGATCAAAGTGTTCTCGCGCAAAGAGCGTGATGACAAGTCCCGCACGCAGGACAAAGCCAAGCTGGCAAAACTTAAAAAAGAGAAAGAAAAAGAAATCGGCCGGATCAAAGACATCCGCATGCGCAAGCTAAGCACCCTGATGATCGGCCAGACCTGTGAGAAGCTTGTGAGCGCCGAGACCGGCGAGCTCATCGCCAAGGCGGGCCGCAAGATCAGCGAAAAGTTCTTTAACGAGCTCGACGTGGACAATCTCCAGTGGGGTTTGGCGATTGTCAAGGATGCCAAGGTGGACCGTCAGATCCAGATCGTCATGGATACGGCGGCCAAAGCGATCGAGCGCGTGGAGATCCAGTACGACAAGGAAGTCGAGCGGGTCACCCGCGGTGACGAGCTGCCGCCCGGGGTCTCCAAGCTGGTCAAAGTGTACGTCTTTAGAAAACGAAAACTCTCGGTTGGAGACAAAATGGCCGGACGTCACGGTAACAAGGGCGTCGTCGCCAAGATCGTCCCCGAGGAGGATATGCCCCACCTGCCGGACGGCACGCCGGTGACGATCGTGCTCAACCCGTTGGGTGTTCCCAGCCGTATGAACGTGGGGCAGATTCTCGAAACGCATCTGGGTTGGGCTGCCAAATTGATGGGATTTGCGGTGGCGTGCCCGGTATTTGACGGCGCTTCGGTCGACGAGATCAAATCGTCGCTCGGGGAGGCCCTTCTCCCCGAGTCCGGCAAGTCGGCGCTTTTCGACGGCCGCACCGGCGATCGTTTCGAGCAGGAAGTCACCGTTGGTTACATCTACATGATGAAGCTCTCGCATCTCGTGGATGACAAGATCCACGCGCGATCCATTGGACCGTACTCGCTGGTCTCGCAGCAGCCGCTCGGCGGCAAGGCGCAGTTTGGCGGACAGCGGTTTGGTGAGATGGAGGTGTGGGCGTTGGAGGCTTACGGAGCAGCGTACTGTCTGCAGGAGCTGCTGACGGTCAAGTCCGATGATATTCAGGGTCGGGCAAAGATTTACGAGTCAATCGTAAAGGGTGAGAACCCGCCCGAGCCGGGAATACCCGAGTCGTTCAACGTTCTCATAAAAGAACTTCAAAGTCTGGGACTGGATGTGGAGCTGGAGCGAGGATAATTCGAGATGACGGCGTGCAAGCCGTTCGAGGAGGATCTCTGTGTACACAGGAACACTCGATAGAGACAGAAAAAAGCCCACTGATTTCAAAGCCATCCGGATTCAACTGGCATCGCCGGAGAAAATCCGCGAGTGGAGCTTTGGAGAGGTGACCAAGCCGGAAACGATCAACTACCGGTCGTTCAAACCGGAGAAAGACGGTCTCTTCTGCGAGCGGATTTTTGGTCCGGTAAAGGACTGGGAGTGCAGCTGTGGGAAATACAAGAGAATCCGTTACAAGGGCGTGATCTGCGACCGTTGCGGTGTGGAAGTCACGCGCGCCAACGTCCGGCGCGAGCGGCTGGGTCACATCGAGCTGGCCGTGCCCGTCTCGCATATATGGTTTTTCAAGGGGCTGCCAAGCCGGATCGGTCATCTGCTCGGAATCACGATCCGCGATCTGGAACGGATTCTGTACTACGAATCGTTTGTGGTCATCGATCCAGGTGATACCGAACTCGAGCCGAGAACCCTTTTGTCCGAAGACGGCTATGCCGAACTCGTCGAAGCCGGTGCAAAGCTCAAAGCATTGATGGGCGCGCAGGCGATAAGAGAGCTGCTCCAACAGGTGAATCTCGACGATCTCTCTGACCAGCTGCGCAGTCAAATTCAAGTCGAGACGTCCGCACAGCGCAAAAAGGACCTGCTAAAAAGGCTCAAGGTCGTCGAGGCGTTCCGCAACTCCAACAACAAACCCGAGTGGATGATCATGGATGTCATTCCGGTGCTGCCGCCGGAGCTCCGTCCGCTGGTCCCGCTCGAAGGCGGCCGCTTTGCGACATCCGACCTCAATGACCTCTACCGGCGCGTGATCAACCGAAACAACCGTCTCAAGAAGCTTATCGAGATCAAGGCTCCCGAAGTGATTCTTCGCAACGAGAAACGAATGCTTCAGGAGGCTGTGGATGCTCTGTTTGACAATGGACGCCGTTCGCGTGCTGTCCGCGGCCAGGGCAACCGCCCGCTCAAGAGCTTGAGCGATATGCTAAAAGGAAAACAGGGCCGGTTCCGTCAGAACCTGCTTGGTAAGCGCGTCGATTATTCCGGCCGTTCGGTTATCGTTGTCGGTCCGGAGCTTCGCATTCACGAATGCGGTTTGCCAAAGAGCATGGCTCTGGAGCTGTTCAAACCCTTTATCATTCGCAAGCTCGAGGAAAAGAACTACGTTCAGACGGTCAAGAGCGCAAAGAAGCTCGTCGAGCAGGAGAGCCCCGAAGTCTGGGATATCCTCGAAGAGATCATTCAAAATCACCCCGTGCTCTTGAACCGCGCACCGACGCTGCATCGTCTTGGTATCCAAGCGTTTCAGCCAGTTTTGGTCGAGGGCAAGGCGGTGAGGATCCACCCGCTGGTCTGCGCGGCTTTTAATGCGGACTTTGACGGTGATCAGATGGCCGTTCACGTCCCGCTCTCGTACGAGGCACAGCTCGAAGCGCGAACACTAATGCTGTCCGCTCATAACATCCTCTCTCCCGCAAGCGGTAACCCGCTGGCGACACCCTCGCAAGACATGGTCATCGGGTTGTACTATCTGACCATGGGCAAGAAGGGTGCAAGGGGCGAGGGCAAACAGTTCTACGGCCCCGAGGAAGTGATCCTTGCCCATCAGGCGGACGAAATCGACCTTCACGCGAAGATCGATGTCCGTATCGAGGGCGAAAAGATCCGCACGACGTGCGGACGCGTCTACTTCAACGAGATCATTCCCGAAGAACTTGGTTATATCAACGAGGTCCTCGACAAAAAGGGGACCGGTGGCCTTGTTTCGAAATGCTTTCAGAGGCTCGGTTTGGAGCGCACGATCGAGTTTCTCGATAGTCTCAAAGAGTATGGATTCCTGTACGCGACTCGTAGCGGTCTCACGATCGGTGTCGATGATCTGAT
>CP070631.1:3656978-3660137 GCA_020356045.1 Candidatus Latescibacterota bacterium | reverse complement strand
GGCATGGACCAGTTCGACCCGGGTGGCGTTCTCACCCGCCTGCGGCGATTTGAAATAGGTGTCCAGGTCGTCAAAGAGCGCCGGATCCACCTCGATCGCAATCAGCCGAACACCCCGCTCACAGAGCGGTTTGGTCAGAATTCCTTTCCCCGCACCCAGCTCGATCACCACTTGTTCCGGAGCAAGATCCGCCGCATCGACGATCCGGTTGGCGATAGCGGGGTCATAGAGAAAGTTCTGCCCCAACCGCTTTTTCGGGCGAAACGCCTTTCGTTTCAATGAGTTAACCTCATTCGGGCAAACGACGCAATTCTTGGGCTATTTCAGATATCAGAGGAGATAGGTATCAGTTGGTAGCAATGAGCAGGGGAGAAACCTCCTAAAGCCGTAGAGACGAGCATATTATACCCGACGACCGCCCCTGCTGTCAAGCCGCCTGCACCCGAATAGGTGTTGTTTTCGACGGTCTCCGGTCAAGCTCGACCTTACCGCGGTGCAAGAATCTCGCCCGTTCGCTCTCCGCCGGTGACTCTTTTGGCCGACACCCCCCGCCGGTCCGACCGACGCGCGTTCAAAAAAAGGCTTCGGCGTTGCCGCCGAAGCCTTTTGCTATTCTGTATGCCGAACTGCCGACTATCTGGCAACACCGGGCGCTAACCAAACAACGCCGGAATCGCGTCGCGAAACGATTTGGGTTCGATCTGAAACGTTTTGACAAACGGATCGATTTCGCACACGTTGTCCTTCGACAACATTTTGATTTGATCCAGCGTCAGGGGAAACGACTCAAAGCGCTCGAGAAGCCAGACAAAGGGGCGAATGGCCCAGGCAGGAACCGCCATTTCGGTCGGGCTCTTTCCAAGCTGCGATGCCGCCGTCGCGACGATCTCTTTAAACGCCAACCGGTCGGGACCGCCCAGCTCGTAAATCTTTCCCTGGGTTTCAGGCATCCCAAGCGACCGTGCCATGCAGCTGCATACATCATCCAGCGCGACCGGCTGCATCTGCGACCGGCCGCCGCCGATAAGCGGGAGCACCGGCTTGTTGACCAGCGCGACGATGGTGCGGCTCAACTCATCCCCTGGGGAGAAAATCCACGATGGCCGGAAGATCGTCCACTTCATCCCCGATGCCTCTACGATACGCTCGGCGGCACGCTTGGTGCGGTGATAGTCGGACTCGGCGTCATCCGAGGCGCCCAGTGCGCTCATGTGGATGATCCGGCCCACACCGTGACGCCGGCATGCGTCGACGACGTTTGATGTGGCCACACGGTGAAGCTCTTCAAAAGTGATCCCCCTCGCGGGGAACTCGCGGATGATCCCGATGAGGTGCACCACCGCATCCACACCGTCACAGGCATGAAGAACCGCGTTGGTTTGATATATGTCACCATAGACAATGTCAAACTCCCCCTTCTTCTCGAGCGATTTGACCTTGTCTTTGCTGCTGGGGCGAACAAACAACCGGACTTCGTGTCCCTCGTCACGCAGAAAGTCCCTGAGCCTGCTGCCGACGTAACCTGTGCCACCTGTGAGAAGAACTCTCATGTCTCAATACCTTTCACGCTATCAGTCATATTCCTCAATGGGATCCGCTTCCTCGTCCATGTCGGCGGGCGTCTTGCCGCAGATTGGACACGTTTCCGAATCCGTCGCGTACTGGATTTTGCACTCGGTGCAAACTGGCGTCTCATCACCCGACACTTTCAACATGGCGTACGCGTCATCTTTATCTTCTGCGGGCACGTAGAGCTCAACCGCGTCCTCGTCTTCTTCGACGACAATAGAGGCGATGCCTTGTTCCTCGAGTTCAAACCTTTTTTCATCCAGCGTGCCCGTGTCAGCGTATAGCCCGACGAGCTCCCACGCAGACTCTTCCTCCAACGCTTCGTGCTCGTCACAGATCGTTTCGCTAAAAACCGTTCTATAGCATTCACTGCAAACGGTCTTGCCACAGATCGCGCATTTACCGATCGGGCTATCGTCGAGATGTTCGCAGCCTTCTTCTTTCATTACTGACGGGCCCCCTTGGTCCGTAGTTTTTTCAATCCCGTCGCCTGTTTGAAATTCTCGGTGGTTATGTCCGCAACCTTATCCCGCGTGGTCCTCGTCGCTGCCGCCACCGCTTCGGCAATGTGCACGACATAGGCGGGCTCATTACGTTTGCCGCGAAACGGCATGGGTGTAAGATACGGACAATCCGTCTCCAACACAATCGATGTCATGGGTATCGATGCGACAACCCCGGGCAGCTTGGCATTCTTGAATGTTACCACACCACCGACCCCAATGTGAAACCCAAGGCTCATCACATCACGGGCCATAGCGCTATCCCCCGAAAACGCGTGGAAAATGCCCCGGTAGCTCTCACTCTCGGCTGCCAGGGTCTTCAGGACATCCTCAAAAGCGTCCCGGCAGTGGATAATCACTGGTTTTTGCTTTGCGCGGGCCAGCGCCAGCTGCCGCTTAAAGACCGCCCGCTGGGTGTCTCTCGGGCTCAGGTCTCTGTAGAAATCGAGACCGATCTCGCCGACGGCGATGATCCCGGGTTTGTCGAGCAGATCGCTCAGCGCACCCTCCACCTCATCGTTGTAAGTCACGGCATCGTGGGGGTGCACCCCCACCGCGCCATACATAAATGGGTACCGCTCGACATACGCCGCCGTTTCCCGTGACGATTCGAGATCGAACCCGATGTTCACCATCCCGGTCACACCGGCTTCGCGGGCCCGGGAGAGGACGGCGTCAAAGTCCTTTTTGAAGTCCCGATGATTGAGGTGCACGTGTGAGTCGATCATGTCTTGCGATGTTCCTCTCAGGCGGATTCGGTAGGTGGGTCAATTTTTGGGAAAAGCGGTGACGGCTTCTCGACCTTTTTCCACTCTGTGGCGCCGGGCTGCCCGGCCTCTTCGATACTGAGCCCAGAGATGTTGGCCTCGAGCCCCAGCTGGCGGCGCATGTCGCCGGCTTTTGCCGGCATAAATGGAACGCAGAGCACCGAACTCAGCCGCAACACTTCGAGCAGCACCCGCAGCGTGGTGTCCAGCGGTTTTGGATCATCGGCTTTCGCCAGTTCCCATGGTTTTTGCTGTTCGACATACCGGTTTGCTCCCTGGACGGTTTTCCAAAACGCGTTGAGCGCTTCATCGAACTCGAG
>CP070631.1:3626946-3656878 GCA_020356045.1 Candidatus Latescibacterota bacterium | reverse complement strand
ATACAATGTTGCGCCACCCTGCCACAACGCAAAGATGTCGACCACGCTGTTGTATTCATCCATATGGAACGCGACATAGAGCAGTCTCGAACCGAGAACTCCCGCAACGATAATATAAACGCTCAGATCGAGCACATGCTGAGGCTCGACACCAAACCGTTTTGCCCGCCGGCCGGAAATAAAGATGCCGACCAGAAAACTCACCGCCAGCATAAAACCGAACGAATAAACGTTGAACCACCCGAGCTGGATGAGTATGGGATGCATTTCGTTGACTCTCCTACCGCCGTATTCCACACGATCGTGCGTGGTTAGTACTCGTACCACCGCACGCTACAGTTTAGTAAAAACCCGACAAAGAAGCAACTGACGACGAGCGAACTGCCCCCGTAACTAAGAAACGGAAGTGGAATCCCCGTAACCGGCGCCATTCCCGTGGTCATTGCCACATTGATAAAAACCTGGAAGAAAAAATAGGCGGCGATGCCAATGCACACCGTGCTCGCAAACTCGCTCTTGGCCTTGTCGCCCAAGATGAGAGCGCGAACAATCAGCACGGTAAACAAAACCAGGACGAGCAATGCACCGACAAAGCCGACCTCCTCACCGAGCACTGAGAAGATAAAATCAGTATGTTTGGCCGGCAGGAACTCCAGCGCCTTTTGCGTACCTAGAAAAAACCCTTTTCCTGACAATCCCCCGGACCCAATCGCGATTTTGGACTGAAACACCTGCCAACCCTCGTCCAAACGGTTCGCACCGGGATCGAGAAAATTGAGGATTCGGTCCTGTTGGTATACCTTGAGCCGTTGCCATACGAAGGGAAATATCAAAGCGGTGCCCAGGTTGGCGACAACCAGCGACAAACTAGCTTTGAGATCGGACCGTTTCCAGTAAGCGACCAAAAAAATAAAAACGATGTAGATTCCGAAGGGCCACGGGTTGCTCGTTATCTTCTCGCCGTAGATGATCAACAGGATCGTTACCAAAGGTGACAGAAAGAAAAAAATCTGGTAGCCCTTGATTCCTCGCCAATACAGCACTGGAAAGATAATCACGAAGAGAACCATAGCCGTGCCAAGATCGGGCTGTCTGAGAATAAGAAGAAACGGGATCACGGAGAGCGCGAGCGCGGCGATCACCTTCTGCGATCGATCGGATCCACGCCGTTGCCCGGAGAGCACGCGCGCCCATACGAACAAAAGCGCTATCTTCATAAACTCGGATGGCTGCAGTCTCATCGGGCCGATGGCGATCCAACGCTGAGCCTGGGGACCGCCCTTGACAAACAGCACGGCGACTAGCAGAACGATTCCAACACCGTAGAAAACAAAAGCAAGAGCTTCAAAAATCCTGAACGGCACAATGAAACCGGCGAAGAGTGCCACCATACCGATGGCGAGCCAGATCAGCTGCCGGATGAAAAACGTGTTGTCGCCTGGTTCCGCATAGCCGTTCTGTGGAGGGTGAAATACCGAATAGATCAGCCCGAGCCCGACGATACAAAGGACCGACGCGGTAATCAAAACCAACCAGTCAAAATCTCCTTTGAGCCTCACTCTTCTCCTTCGCTGTCGCCACCGCCAAAACCGGGCGTATCTGCCGTCTGTTGAGTCACGACGGAATCCGGTGGCAACAATCCAAAATAATTCAAATAGAACTGCTTTGTGATCGGAGCCGCCACCGCACCGCCGTGTCCGGCATTCTCAACGACAAGCGCAATAGCAATCTCTGGATCGTCCGCCGGTGCGTAACCGATGAACCACGAGTGATCCTCACCGTGGGGGTTTTGGGCAGTTCCCGTTTTTCCCGCCGCGGCAAGCCCGGCAATCCGGCTGCTGCGCGCAGTCCCATCCTGGTCATGGACGACGCCCTTCATGACCCGGCGGAGATTATCCACCGCCGACTGAGACAGGCTTCTCACTTTTTTTCGTGCCACCACCCTGGCGTCTTCACCCTCGACCGCCATGATAACGTGCGGTTGAACGAGATACCCGCCGTTCGCCACAACGGCAGCCACCCGGCACATCTGCAGAACCGTCGCCAATACCTCGCCTTGCCCGATGATATTGTTCAAAACCAAACCCTGCGTCCACTTGTTTCTGCCAAAACGCTTGTTGTAGTATTTGCGATCGGGCACGAGCCCTTTCGCTTCGTTTTGGAGGTCCACCCCCGTTTTTTCACCGAGACCAAACTCCCTTGCCGCATCCGCCAGATCATCCACGTTCATGACCTGAGCAACTTCGTAGTAATACGAATCACATGACTGGACAAACCCGTTATGTAGATTCATGTAACCGTGACCACCGGCCTTCCAGCATTTAAAGATTCTGTTGCCAAAGCGGTGGGCAGCTATGCAGTACACGATGGCCTCGCGGGGATTGACAAGCCGATTGTGCAACGCCGCAAACGTGCTTATGACCTTGAACGTGGACCCCGGCGGGTACGTGGCACGGAGGAACCGGTTGAAAAGCGGCTTCTCCGGAGCTTTGTAAAGCCGGTCCCATTCCGCCTGAGGTATGCCTTTGGCAAAACTGTTGGGATCGAACTGCGGCAGGCTGACCGCGGCAATTATGGCTCCGTCGTTCACATCCATGACGACGGCGGCGCCGGCTCCCCACGGATCGATCAGTTCCTCCAAAACACCCTGAGCTTTGGCGTCAATGGTGAGCGTCACTTCCTTACCCGGCTGCGGGGGTATCGACAGCAGCGGAAGCTCGCCGAGCACCGTTCCCGACGCATTCACGGCCACGACTCGCTGACCGTCACTGCCCTTGAGGAACTCCTCGCACACGTTTTCAATACCTGTCCGGCCGACCAAATCCCCTGGATGGTATCCTTTGTTCTGATTCTCGAACAGAAACTGGTCGCTGACTTCCCCGACGTATCCAAGAAGATGCGCAGCGTAAACACCGTTTCTATAACGCCGCGTCGCTCTGGTCTCGACACGGAGTTGTGGAAACAGATCGACGTTCTCCCGCACGAACGAGATGACAAACTTGTTCGCCGCAGGAATCAACGGAAAAGGAGCACCAGCGTTTCTCCGCGACCACGCCTCGAACCGTTCAAAAACTCTTGCCGAATCGAGCGGCATGTACGCGCAAAGATCTTGCACAAGATCTCTAATGGCGTTTCGATGACGCCACGGCAGCATGATGTCAAAACTGGGGACATTATCGACCAGCGGCGTTCCGTGGCGGTCTCTGATCAACCCCCGTGGTGCGATGATTCGTTCCCGCTGCAGCTGGTTTTCTTGCGCATATTGAGAATAGTAGTCGTATTTGATGTGCTGCAGATAGAACAGGCGTCCGACAAGGACAAAGATCAACAGTACGGTCAGAACCACCAGTTTTTGAACCCGGTTTTTGCCCCGGCGTTCATCTCTAGGATCGCGCTTTGCCAATATTCCTTACCGCCTCGGTGGCCGCGTACGTGACTAGCAGATGGACAACCACCCCGACAACCGCTGTGTAAACCGCCGATGGCAGCGACACTGTCACCCATGCAACAAAAAACTTCCCAAGGTGAAGACCATTGAAGATCAACAGGTATACCAGGTCGTGTGCCAAGGCGGTAATGCCAAGCAGCGCAAAGAGGAACAAGCCGCTATCCGGTTCGCCCTTCGATCCGGCAAGCCCGGTGAAGTAACCAGTGAGGGTTTTTGTAAGTGCGTTGAGTCCGAGGTGCGAGGGATTGAAAAGATCCTGAAGCAGACCGATTCCAAACCCCAAAATGGATCCGAACAGAGGCCCCTTGTAAATGGCGAGATACACTAAGATTAGAAGCGCAAAATCCGGCGACACGCTCCCAATGGCCATCTTACGCGCAAAAAACGCTTGAAGAAAAAGGAACACGAGCAGGACGGATACCGGGGCGATTCGTTTCACAGATCTTCTCCAATGAGGTCTCGGATGATTACCGAATCGGGTTGGTCAAAATATATGGCCTTGTCCCAAGGAATCTCATCGATGATTACAAACACCTCTTCGAGCGACCTAAAGTTGACTTCGCTGACCGCGGTTACCTTGAGTCCCAAACCATCCATCTGTTTGGCCACGCCGCTGACCACGCCGACTGGGTACCCTTTCGGGACCACGCCGCCAAATCCGCTGGTAATCAGTGTGTCACCGACCTGAACGTCATCGACGATGCTGACATTTTTCATCTCGAAATACGAGAAGTGGCTCCATTCGAGAATACCCACAACACGGCTGCGTTTGTCGATACAGCTTACCGGGCTGTTGCGGCTGCAAATCAGCTGAACCCATGCCGAGTTGTCAAACACTTCAGCGATCCGCCCCACGTATCCCTTGTACGACAGCACGGGCATCCTTACCTTGATCGAATCCGCACGGCCTTTGTCGATAACCAGCATGGTCTGAAACCGGTCCAGATTTCGCCCGATCACTTCGGCGGGCCTCAGATCGAGGAACTGTTCCTCTTTGAACTCAGCCAGCCTGCGGAGCCGCTCGCGTTCGACCCTGAATTGGTTGAGCCGCTCGCGTTCGAGAAGCAAACTGGCCACCTGTTTCTTGAGCTCACGGTTTTCTCCCCTCACCGACACGAAATCCTCAAAAAACTGAGTGACGCGGTTGGCGGGGTACATGACGGTGTTGAGCAACCCACGCGCCATGGCGAGGTTCGCCGGCTCCGGTATGAGCATAAGGGTCAGGGATAGAACGACAAGGACGGCCAGGACAGTTTTGTCGCGGTGTCTGCGAAATAGAAGCTCAAATAGTGGCATCTCAGTCGTGCATACTCTGCATCAGAATTCTATCGTACAGTGGAACATTGTTGAGTACCTTGCCCGCTCCCAGCACGACACAAAGCAGCGGATCGTCGACGACGTTGATCGGCAGGTTCGTTTGTTCTTTGAAAAGCGTGTCGAGCCCTCTCAACAGCGATCCACCACCGGTCATTACGATACCTCGGTCGACGATATCCGCAGCGAGTTCGGGCGGCGTTTCCTCCAACGCCTGTTTGAGAGCTTCGACGATCTGTGAAATCGGCTCGCTCAGTGCTTCCCGGATCTCCTCGCTGTTGAGCTTGAGAGTCTTGGGGATACCGGCGACCAGATCCCGGCCCTTCACTTCCATCTCTATTTCCTTCTCGGGTTTCCAGGCGGTCCCCAATCTCATTTTGATCAGCTCGGCGGTTTGTTCACCAATGAGCAGGTTGTACGTTTTCTTAACGTATTGAACGATCGCCTCATCCATTTCGTCGCCGGCAATCCGGATCGAGCAGTTGGACACGATTCCGTCGAGCGCGATAACGGCGATCTCGGTCGTCCCGCCACCGATATCGATGATCATGTTTCCTGCCGGTTTATCCACGGGCAACCCGACACCGATCGCAGCGGCGATCGGCTCCGCGATCAAAAACACCTCGCGCGCTCCCGCGTGCTCGGCGCTGTCTCGGACAGCGCGCCTCTCGACCTCGGTGATGCCCGAGGGCACCGCGATGACGATCCTCGGTCTGATGAACAGCTTCTTTTTTTGGGATTTTCGGATGAACGCACGCAACATCTTCTCGGTGACCTCGAAATCGGCTATCACACCGTCTTTCATCGGACGAATCGCCACGATGTGGTCCGGAGTTTTTCCCAGCATCGATTTCGCCTCTGCTCCCACCGCGTAAATCTTGCTGTTGGATTGATCTACCGCCACGACCGATGGTTCGTTCAAAACGATGCCCTCGCCTTTTACAAATACAAGCGTGTTGGCCGTTCCCAAATCGATGGCGACATCATTGGAGAGAAAGTTCGAGAACCAAGAAATCACGGACGATCACTGTCCTTTCGTGAATGCCGTCGTGCATTCGTATTAGAAAACCCCGGACTCTTTGAGCGAACGATACCGACCAGATCCAATTATGATGTGATCCAGGAGTTGAATACCCATCAGATCACCACACTTCGCGAAACGTCTCGTAAATTCCACGTCTTCTTTGCTCGGTGACGGGTCACCCGTCGGGTGATTGTGCACGAGAATGATCGACGCGGCGCTTGCCGATATCGCCGGTTTGAATATCTCCCTTGGATGAACGATGGACGCGTTCAAAGACCCGATCGATACCGTAACAATCCTCAGTATTTGGTTCTTGGTATTGAGAAGCGCCGCTTTGAAATGCTCCCTGTCGTAATGGCGCATTTCGTCCATAAACAGCCTGGCGACTTCTCCCGGGCCTCTTATGGGAGTCCCGCGTGTTTCCGACACGCGGGTAAACCGTTTTCCAATTTCAAAGGCGGCAACAATCCGGCACGCCCGGGCAAATCCGATACCGGGCGTTTTGGTCAGTTCGTCGAGCTCCGCCCGACCCAACGACACAATATCCCCGTAACGCTCGATCAAGCGATACGAAAGCAGCAACACACCGCCATCCTTGGATCCCCTGCCAAGAAGAATCGACAAGAGCTCCTGGAGCGACAGCTCCGTTGCTCCCACGTGATAGAGTCTCTCGCGTGGCCGGTCCTCGAGAGGAAGGGCCTTCACAGACACTTTCGGGTCCAGCATCATCCACCACCTCCACACATCCCGGTGTCAGACCCATCGATCGCAATCGGGCAATTTCTCCAATTGGTACCGTCATGGAGACTAGCCGGAGGCTAGCACCCGAGGGCTTTTTTCATCAAGAATTTTATCGGCAGAAAAATCGCGCCGGCAAGGAATCTTTGCAGCAATCCTTGCCCCGGTGGTATATTCGGTGTCGATATGTCCAACGATCTTATCGTACAGAAATATGGCGGGAGCTCGCTGGGCTCGCCCGAGCGAATCCGGGTTATTGCCGACAAGATTGGGTCGCGCGCCCGCGCGGGTTCACGTCTGATCGTTACGGTGTCGGCCATGGGATCGACGACCGACGAGCTCTTGAGGCTGGCCCGTCAGATCACCCCCCACCCCGCCCGGCGAGAACTCGATATGCTGCTCACCGTCGGGGAACGGATCTCTATGGCCCTGATGTCAATGGCGCTCAACTCGATCGGCTGCCAGGCGATTTCGCTCACTGGTTCTCAATGCGGGATCGTTACCAGCGTTAGCCACACGCGGGCGCTGATCCGTGAAATCCGCGGCGACCGGATCGAAGAGGGGCTCTCCAAAGGCCAAATCGTTATCATTGCTGGATTTCAGGGAGTGAGCCGCACCCGCGAGATTACGACGCTTGGCCGGGGCGGATCCGATACAACCGCCGTCGCCCTCGCGGCCCGGCTGGGTGCCACCGCTTGCGAGATCTATTCGGATGTCCCCGGTGTGTTCACCGCCGACCCTCGAATCGTCAGAGACGCACGCGTTCTGCCCCAAGTCGGCTATGACGAGATGCTCGAACTTGCCGTCCGCGGGGCCAAGGTGCTACACTACCGCGCAGCGGAGCTTGCCAGACGTTATCGGGTGCCCATACGTCTGTTGTCGAGCTTTGAAGACAGCGCCGGCACCGTCGTTCGCGCAGGTAACCACGTGGAATACGAGCAAATCAATAGCGTCACATCAAAACGCGAGGTCGCGCTCGTGCGGCTGACTTCGAGTGAGGACGCTTCGACGATCTCGAAGCTCATACGAGACATTGCGTCCAACGATGTTCAAATGCTCGACTATCAGCGGATGTCGCACGCGGGGGAAACCGCGATGACGTTCGTGGTGGAAATGGATGATCTCGATGGGCTCAATCGGAGCCTGTCGACTCTGTCACCCGACGCGGTGCAAATCGATATTTTGGAAGACGTCGCGTCGGTTTCCATCGTTGGGAGCGGGCTGGCCTGCAGCGCACGGATGCTCTCGGAGATCGAGCGGGTGCTCTCCGACGCGAAGATCCCCATCCACCATGTGGGGACCTCCCCGCTGTCGATTACCTGTATTGTCCCCTCAGCGGCGCGTAAAGAGGCCGTCGACATTCTCCACATGCGATTTGTCGACAGACCCGGGCAGGGCCAGGCGGGCTAGCAGCTCCCCAGCTGTCTCCGCTGTTCTCTGGCAAAATCCACCCACACATCATCGGGGTAGTCTTCGATCAACCGCCGGTAGCATTCATCCGCCCGGCGGGTGTCGGTAAATGTTTGCAGGTAAAGACCAGCGGCGCGAAGAAGGGCCAAAGGTGATTCGCTGTGTTTGGGATACCGCCGGGCAAAGGTCTCATAGGCGGTCACAGCCAATTTGGGTTTGAGGTTTCGCTCGAGTCCAAATGCCAGCTTGATGTGATGTTCCGGTGACAGCGTAAAATCCTCGAAACCCCGCAGCGCCTCCTGATAAACCGTTTCACAGTCACCACGCCGCATCTGACCCAGCAGGAGCTCGCAGGCCCTGCGGTAATATTTGCGGGCGCCGTGGTGATCTTTTGTCAGGATCATCGCGCGGGCGAGCGCGGCGTGCGCGTCTGCGTCATCGGGCCGGTGCGCCACGTATCGGATATACTCGCCCTGAGCGGCGTATCCCTGTCCCTTTGTCATATATTTTGCCGCACGCCGTAGCATCGCGTCGACCCGGCCCTCGGTATACTGCCCCGTCACAGCCGCCAATCCGGCGCCGAGCAAGAACCCCGCGATATGAGTGACATAAGCGACTTGGGTGCCAAAACCGCCCACTTGTATCGATCCCCGCGCCACCTGGAGCACAAACCATAGCGCAATGGCAAACACGACCGGCATCTCGGACCGTCCCGCACGGGTGTACGCCTGCAGCGGCAAAAATACCCAGTAGGCAATTCGGAGCTTGCTATAAAAGAACCGGACGGCGGCCGCACCCAGAAGCCCCGAGACGGCACCCGAGGCACCGACGATCCCAACATAGGGATCGTTGAGTACGTGGGTATTGAACACACCCTGCAGCACGTTACCAAGACCCGCAGAAACAAGGAATACAATCGAGAACAAGACCGGCCCCAGGCGGTCCTCGACATAACGGCCGATCAGCAGCAGATAGACCAGATTGCCGATCAGATGCACATAGCCAAAGTGAAGAAACGCCGCCGTCACTGCCGTCACCAGGCTGCCGTCAAAGGGCGAGTAGATAAGCCGATAGAAATCAAAAGGGATGTAGCCGGCAAAAAACCGGTTGAGCACAAAGACCAGAACGCACAGACCGGTATATGTGTATGTCAGAAAAGGAGTTCTGCGCAACGGCGCGTTGATGCCTACCGGCACATAATAGAAGAAATAGAACAACGGTGCTCCGAATCCGCATGGGTCACCACCGGCGGGTCTCGGACCTCGCCGGTGCTAAACAGGTGTGAGATTGATACTCTGCAATTTTCGGGCCTTGGGGATCCCGGTGCGGGGTATCGCCGCAGCGGCTACGGGGCCAACCTGAGAACAAACGCAAAAAGAAGGGCCCCCGCCATGCGGGAGCCCTTCGAAAAACCCGACCTGATGGGTTCGATTAGAACCGGTAGGTCGCGCTCACACGGCCGACCGGAGGCTCGGGGTTGCCCGTGCCATAACCGGTGAGCCAGTAACCGAGACGGAACGGAACTTCGTGTGAGAACACGGCGTCGATGTCCCACTCACCAACGTGGAAACCGCCACCGAGATACCACTGGAAGTCATCCATCACGGGATCGGTGTCGAAGCCCGCGAGCGACAGTATGTATTGTGCCCATTCCTCTTCGGTAATGGTCACTTCCGTGCCATCCTCCGCGGTATCCTTGTACTTGGTCATGGTCTTGGTCGCACCGACACGGGCGGTAAACCACGACGTGATATCGGACTCGAGCGCCAGAGTAAACCGCGGCAGCACCGTGGCCTTCAACTCGCTATTGTCGCCGGACGCTTTCTTCGAGTACTCCCAGCTCCAGTTCTCAAACTCCATCGCGAAGATCAACAGGTTGTTGGTGTTGACGTCAAAGTTGAACGCCGCACCCAGCGCGACCATGCTGGCCTTGTCGCCCCACGAGGAGGCATCCGGGTCAGCAGTCGCATCGAGCGGGAGTTTTTCCGAGAAATCGAGTGCTGAGTAACCAAAGTAAGGAACCAGCGTGACGTCATCGAGGAATTCCCAGAAGACACGGGCCTCGAGGTCATACGAGGTCTTCTTGTCCCAGCCGTTGCCGGCGACAATCGTCCCTGCACCCGTGTCGATCTGGTACAGATCGCCGCCGCCCCAACCGATGGTCACCGCGGCATCGCCGTAGGTATCCTCGTTGATATCCCAGCGGACACCACCACCAAGCGTGGCAAAGTTGTAGTTGATTTTGGGCGCGCCGGTGACCTCGATACTACCATCCGAGCGCGTGAACTCGATGCCGAGCGCGATCGAGTTGAGCTGCTTGCCCCAGGCGATCGCGAACTTGGTCGAGGGCAGCGCCAAACCGGCATTGAACATACCCGGTGTTCCCAGCGGGTTGAACAGATAGAAGCTGGGATCTTCGCGGCTGTCCTGGACGAGATAGATCGCCCAGGTGCCCAGCCAGTGGTCCTCACCCCAGTTGTGTGTCAGACCGAGAGCCTGATAGGACACATCCAGGTCGGTGGCTCCGGCGACCCCAGAACTCCCAAAGGCCGTACCGGCTTCCACGAACACCATCTTCGAATATGACGGCAGCGTTCCGTACCAACGGAAGATATCGGAATCATCGTTGATATACCGCGCCGAACCGCCAAGCGCTATCACACGGCTCGTCGTCGCAAACGCCATCGAGACGCACAGCGACGTGACCAGCAGTGAGAGAACGAGAATCTTGCCGACTCGTAACATTTAAAACCTCCTGATTATGGCGGGAAAATCGCTGGCTAACCTAACCGGCGTTTCCCAAACCACAAGAGTGATCTTCTCCAGAGAATTTGTGCTAAACAACTGATGTCGGGACAATATCGTTGCACAGTCCGACCCGCAACAACTCGGATCGGCTTTAGTCGCGTTGCATCACCTCCTTTGGAAAAGTTCACCCGAACATACAGACGGTACCAATTCGAAGCATGTAATCCGAAAGAGCTATTAGCTCAGTTGCCTGATTGTACCTCCTTTGACCTCTCCAAGTATTTCAACGGGCGAAGATATTGTCGCCGCAAAGACTTGTCAATTCTTTTTTTAAATTTTCGGGAAAACATTCACACACGGTGGGGTTAATCTGGCCAGAATCAACCGAATTGGCAAGGTTCCTGCATACACGTGCAAGACCAATATTTATAATGAGTTATAATTTCAACGGATCTCTGGTCGTTTTCCACTCCCCAACTAATTTGTCGTCATATAATCGGTCCCCCAAAACTAGGGCATTTAGACGCACTTGACCGTGAGAATGAAGAAAAACCCCGTCTGAGAGATACATGGCGACGTGACTAATTTGCGAGACGGATTTTCCAAAGAAAAGAAGATCGCCGGTGTCGAGCGCACTGATATCATCCACAGATTTTTTTGAACCAAACCGAGATTGTTGATCGGAATCACGAGGAATCAGCATACCGTTGAGCCTAAACACGTGTTGGATTAGCCCCGAGCAATCAAACCCTTTCGTCGACGTTCCACCCCACACATACGGGATACCCAGAAACCGCAGACCGGTATCACGAAGTTTTCGGCGGGACACCCTCCGG
Source organism: Candidatus Latescibacterota bacterium (assembly GCA_020356045.1). Classification (GTDB taxonomy): domain Bacteria; phylum Krumholzibacteriota; class Krumholzibacteriia; order WVZY01; family WVZY01. The sequence continues at coordinate 3,645,360 of CP070631.1, read as the reverse complement.
GTCCGTGGAACGGGTTCGAGACCATCCGCCCTGACAAACCCTTCGCGGCCGTCGGCCACTTCCACGGCCCGCCACCCCCGCCGCCCGCACGGCATGGCCGCCATGCGGGTTCCCGATACGGCATCACAGACCGGAAGCCCACCCAGCTCTGGCGAATCGAGGATCTTGATGACGTTGTCGCGGACGCGGTGGCGGGCTTTTTCTTCGAAAGCCCGTAATTCTTTTATTGAAAATGACTTAAGACACCAACTGCGGATCCAGCCGATATAGGCGTCATCCATCCGGCAGAGAATCCAATCCCCATCGGTCTTGATTGGCGTGACCGCGTATCCTCCGATGACCTGTGTGATGAGTTCGGCCGCGTGGGAGGGTTTCTTGCGCACATCTGCGACACTGGTCAAAACGACGTACTGCTCGGGCAGACCGGATTCCGGGTCCGGCAGCGATACGAGCCGAACCGCTGCGGTGTCTCCCAGTTCTCTTTTCAGATCGTCCAGGATCTCTCCGTCCGTACACTCTACCGTGAAGACCCGGCCGTCTGGCGCCTCCGGGTGGACATACACGTAGCACGACCGCCAGTCCAGACCGCGATCCGCCAGCGAGCGAGCGAGGATTTTGTGGATCGTATCGAGCATGGCCTCTTACTCCCGTCTTCCAAGATGCCTGAGTTTGGGATCCAAGACATCGCGAAACGCGTCACCCAAAAGATTAAAGCCAAGCACCGCCAATGTGATACCAATACCCGGCGCGAGGCTCAGCCAAGGCGCGACTCTGAGATAATCGAGACCCGCGCTGATCATCGATCCCCAGCTTGGCAGCGGGGGTTGCGCTCCGAGCCCGAGAAAACTCATCGATGATTCGGCCATGATACCCATTCCCAACCCCATGGAAAAGATTATGATTAGCTGGGAAAGACAGTTGGGAAGCAGATGCCGAAAAAGGATTCGCGGTGAGCTGCCGCCAAGCGACCGCACCGCGAGTACGAATTCGCGTTCCTTGATCGTCAATACTTGCGCCCGCACAATCCGCGCCACCGCCGCCCACCCAACGATCCCCAACGCGACAATGAGCGAGGTCAGACTCGGACCGACTGCCGCAATGACAGCGATGAGAAGCAACAGCGCCGGATAGGCGAGCGTGATGTCGGCAGCCCGCATGATCGCGTTGTCCACTCGGCCGCCAAAGTAGCCCGCGATCAATCCCAACAGCGTCCCCAGCACGACAGACATCAACCGGGAAAGCGCACTCACCTCGAGGGAGATCCGCGCCCCGTATATCATCCGGCTCATAACGTCGCGACCAAACACGTCCGTCCCAAGCGGATGCGCCAATGAGGGCGGCCGGAGCGATTTGGACATGTCGATTTGATAAGGATCATACGGGCTCAAAATCGGCGCGAGAACCGCGGCTGCAAGAACGAGCAAACCGACAAGGAGCCCGATCAATCCGATTTTTTGGGATATGACTTTTTTGATCATATCTTCAACGGTCCCCGTTGCCGGTGTCCAACCATCCCGCTTCTCACCCAGCCACGGTCACTCCCGCCCTCTAGTCAACTTGACCCGTGGGTCAACCCACGCGTACGCCAAATCAACCAGCAGGTTGATCACCATAAAAACGAGCGCCATAAAAAACACGGCGCCTTGAATCGTCGGCACATCGCGTTTGAGAATCGCGTCCAGCGTAAAACGTCCGAGGCCCGGCCACGCGAAGATCGACTCGGTGAGTACAGCCCCGCTCAAAAAGCTGCCAAAATCAGCCCCCACCACGGTGATCACCGGAAGCAGCGCGTTGCGAAGAGCGTGGGCAAAGAGCGTCCGCCTCTCGGTTACACCTTTTGCGCGTGCCGTCTGGATATACTGTTCTCGTATCACGTCGAGCACGCTCGACCGCGTGATCCTCGCAACATACGCCATCGAGGCCGACGCCAGCGTTATGGCCGGCAGCACCATGTGTCTGAGCCCCCCCGAACCGTATCCCGACGCGGGAAGCCAATGAAGACGCATGGCAAACACATAGATGAGCAATACACCCAACCAGAACACCGGCATCGAGATACCGACGATGGTTCCACCCATCGTCACGTAGTCGATCGGCGTCCGCCATTTCCACGCGGCGAGCACCCCAACGCTTACACCGACAACAACGGATATCAACATCGCAAACAGCGCCAACCGCAAGGTGTATGGAAAGCGCCGCAACACCGACTCGGCCACCGGCTCGCCCGTGACATACGACGTGCCAAAGTCGAGACGAACAAGCCCTCCGATAAAGTGGGCATACTGGACGTAGACCGGTCGATCGAGATGCATCTCGCGGCGGAGCTGCTGGAGCGTTTCATCGTCGTACCGCTCCCCCACCATACTGAGCACGGGATCACCAGGCAGCACGTAGACAAGAAAAAACGTCACCGTCGCTACGCCAAAAAGGAGCGGTATAAAGAGAAGCACGCGCTTGATGGTGTAACCGAGCATCGACCGTCCCGGTGTCAGTGGTTCGTTTCGCCCGAGATCGTAACCCGCGAGAAATCTTCTCCGAGATACAGTACGGGAAATGTATACCCCTGAACGCGAGACGAGACAACAATAAAGGAGGTGGGAAAATAGAGATAAATCCACGGCGCTTGCTCGTGGACCATGCGGTCGACCGTGGCGTAGAGCGCCTGACAGCGCGAGGGCTCCAGAGTACGCTGTGCGGTTTCGATGAGACTGTCCACACGTGTGTCGTGGAAAAAGGCGCGGTTGCCGCCGCCGCCAACGTTCGCCGAATGAAAAAGCGGGTAGAGAAAGTTTTCGGCATCGGGATAATCTGCGTACCAGTCGAGGAAAAATGCGTCGACCCGGCCCTGGCTGACCGCCTCTTTGAACGCGCTCCACTCGCGCTTGACCACGGTGACACGAATCCCGAGTTCCATGAGATACCCCTGGACCGCCTCGACAACACGGTTGCCTTCGGGGCTATCGCGTTGCCAGATCTCAAGCTCGAACCCGTCTGGATAACCCGCCTCGCTCAGGAGAGTTCGAGCAGCCGCGCGATCGTATTCGTACGCCGGTCTCGCCTCGTACCCCGGCAACCCCGGAGGAATCGCACCGGCGGCACGGGTGGCATGTCCGCCCCCTAGCACCGCAACGATCCGCTCCACGTCAACCGCCATGTTGAGCGCCTGTCTAACGCGGGGGTCATCAAGCGGTTCGCGTGTGTTGTTCAACCCCACGTAGGTCACACGGAGCTCGGATTGTGACTGGATACGATCGCGAAGCGATTCCATGCTCAAAAACCGGTCCAGCTCCGCATGAGGAATTTTGAGTATGTCGAGGGTCCCCGCCTCGAACTCGGCGATTCGGGTGAACGCCTCGGGGATGATTCGAAAACGAATGCGTTTGACGGCGGGTGGTCCCGCCGGATGATGTGGGTTGGCAACGAGTTCTAGATAGTCGCCACGCTCCCAGTGGGCGAGCACCCAACGTCCGGAGCCGATCGGTATGTCCGGGCGCGTCTCGTTTCCGGCCGAGTTCATCGTGACATCTTGCGAATTCGAATCCGCAGGAACGATCGCCGCCGCGGGCATGGCAAGCAGCCGGATAAACGGTCGAAAGGGTTTGTCCAATGTGATAACAACGGTTGAATCGTCTTGAACCAGCAGCCCGTCGATGGACGAGGTCGAACCATCAGAAAATCCGGCGGCACCTGATATCCGGTCGAGAACCCATTTACGAGGTGAACCGCTCGACGGAGCCAGAATACGCGCAAAACTCGATGTGACATCCGTGGCGGTCAGAGGCCGGCCGTCGGAGAAACGGGCGCGGGTATCGAGCCGAAACAGGTAACGGGTGCCGTCCTCGCTCGACTCCCAGCGCCGCGCTGCGTCGGGGATGACGGTGCCTTCCGGCGAGAATCGGACCAACCCTTGATAGATCATCGAGCACACCTGGCCTTCGGCCACATCGACGACCATCGCGGGATCGAGCTTGTTGGGGGACGTCTCGAGCGCGAGATAGAGAACATCGCCTTCAAGCGGTCGTTGGGAGCACCCCGCAAGAGAGGCGACACAAAAGAGTAATACAACGATTCTTTTCAACGTTCGTCCGGGTTCGTCAGTTGATATTCTCCCAGTCCAAACCGGTCAAAAAACACAAACGTTTTGTTTTCGCTGTAATAGTGCCAAATTTGATATTCACCCTGAGTCTGTGGATCGATTTTCGTCTCGATGTCATCGGGCCTGCCGTAGGTGATGTAGATCTTGCCGCGATCGGTTTTCCAGCCTTCCTCGGCGCCGGTAAAGTTTTCTGTCACGTATCGGATCCGTTCCAGATGCTCGTCGAGGGCCTCGTTCTTTTCCGTTCCCGGTGACGGATCACGACGTACCCAGAAAGCCGTCCACGCGCGGGGCCGGTCCTGGGGTGCGGCCTCCTTTAAGCTGCGAAGCTCATCTTCCGTGGCGATCAAGGACAGGATGGCAACCGTTTTGTCAAAATGGCGGGTCAACATCGCCCTCGTGAAGGCCAACGTAAATTCCAGAGAACCCGCCGTGGATCGCGGCGGCTTCTGTTGAACGACCTCGACACTGAGCACGTAAGGGCCGGGATCCCATTCATCCACATCCAGAAAAACGGCAAATTGGTTTCTGACGCCACCGATCCTCACCAGTCGCCGGCCATAGAGATGTTGCCGGCCCTTCTTGCTGGCCACCTGATAGTAGAGCATGCAGTCCACGGAATCCTTGGACTCGTCCTCCGAGTACACATCGAATGTCAACACGGGTTGTCTGTCAAACTCGGCAAACGTAAAACCTTCCTTTTCTTCATGAGTCGCGTGCTCGAGCGCACTGATTTGCGTGAGCACCGGCGCGTATCTCGATGTATCGGCAACCGCGGCGTATAGCCTCGGTTTTCCCATCCCAATCCCTCCCTCGAGAAACTTGGGAACATTGACTTTGGCTTCTTTCTCAAACACCCGGTTTGTATTTTTCACCTGAATCGCACATTCCACATAATAATCACCCTGCGAAAGCTTGAAGTTCGTCGACACCTTTGACGTTTGCTTTGCCGAGCGAGTGGCCTCGTAGTCCTCTACGACCACGATTTCGCTGACCACGCTCGTCTCGACAACCTTCTTCTTATGGTCCAGGATCTTGATATAGAGGCTGTACTCTGCCTTGAAGCCTCCCGCATCCCTGAGGAATATCAGGTTGGAATAAGGGATATTGGTGGTGACCACGATCGATGACTGGCGTGCCGGGTCCAGAAAGGCGTGGGTGTAGAGTGAAAACCCCATGTCCCGCTGCGCCCCAACCGTCGCCGCCCCCAGCACGAGCACGCAAAGACACAGCGTAAGATATTTTGCCCCATGACTCACGAATCCATCTCCTTGTCATTAAATCTAATACAGTGTTTTTGACATGGGCAAGCGAAATCGCGGGTTGACCCCTAACCGGCGTGGATCCGCGCTCAAACGACCGCCGCGCGCACCACGATGGTCAAAAAAAACCCCTCCGGGGTGTTTTCGCCCGGAGGGGTTCTGGCTCACGATGCGCCTGTCGATCAGTCGGCAACCACCTGGCGACCCGTCGCCCTCAAAAGCTCGGCCTTGGCGATCAGATAGTCGCATTTCGCGTCGACAAGATTGCCCTGCGCTTCCTGAAGAGCGGCTCCCGACTCGATCGTCTCGAGTTGGGTGCCCGCGCCGACGCGGTAGCGTTCCTCGGTCAATCTGAGGTTCTCGGTTGCCTGCGCGACCGTTTCCTCCGACACCCTGATCCGTTCCTCCGCCTCCCTCAACACCGTGTAGTATTGGCGGACTTCGAGGACAGCATCGAGCGTGGCTTGTCTCAGCTCTTCTTCGGCGATTCGGCGGGTCGCCCTAGCCCGTTGTATCTCGGCCTTGGTCTGAAAGCGATCAAATATGGCCCAATCGATTTGAAAACCCACGCCCCATGAATAGTCCGTGCGGAAGAAGTTCGCGTTTTCAGGGAACTCTCGGTCGCTCCACGAGTAATACATCCCGCCGCCGAGGGTGGGCCACCGCGAGTTTGACGTTGCCTTCAGATTGTCGTTGGAGGCGGTGATCCGGGTGCGGCTGGCTATGAGATCCGACCGATGTTTCATCATAAAATCGATCTCTGCGCGTAGATCGGGCTGAACCTCCCGAATCTCGAGCGATGGATCAACATCGATTTCCTCATCCATTGGTATGTCGAGCAGCGAAGCCAGTGTTGCCCGGGCGAGCTCCACGTTGTTCTCCGCCGTAATCAGCGCGAGCTGCGTGTTTCCCAAACGCACTTTGGCCTGCAGCACATCGGCTTTGGTATTCGAACCGATCCTAAACAGCGCCTCGACCTGCTCGAGGTTTCGTTCTGCGGCTTCGACCGCCTCATCCTGGACGGTTTTGAGGTTTTTGGTCCGTACGAGTTCGTAATACGCCCGGATGACCTGCGCGGTGACATTGTCCTTTTGGTACTGCAGATCGTACTCCGCCGCCTTGGCACTCTTCTTTGAGCCGTTTAGATAGTAAACATTTGATCCCCAGTCAAAGAGCGTCATGCTCGAGTTGATCGAAAACCGCCAGTTTTCGAAATCATCGCCCGTCTGCTGAATGGGACGGCCCTGGGGATCGATAAAAATCGATTTGGTCGGACCCGTGAAGGTGCGGCCGCCGTAGAAGCTCGTGGTCAGGTTGGGCAGAAACCGGCCATGGTTTGAAAGGACGTCCTGTCTGGCCGTCCGCAACCGCTCCCGAAATATATCCACCGTTGGAGAGACCTCGATCGCCAGATCTAGCGCCTGCTCGAGCGTGAGGACGCGGGCGTGTGACGGCGGCACCGGCGCCACCGCGGCCAGGGCACAGATCAACCCAAACAGAACAGTCGTTTTTCTCATGACTTACCTTCCAGGAAAGCGCTCGCGCGAATATTCGAGTACTGCATGTAGATGGATTTACGAAAAGCCCCAGAATTTGTTGCGATTATAGGGACTTGGGTAAGTCGTTGGAAGAAAAATTGGGCCGTCGGGCTAAGTGCTGTTAGTTCAAGCGGAACTCGAACGGGACCACCACCCGCGCCCGGACGGGTCTGGTCCGCTGCCTGGCCGGTTTGAATCGGCACCGTTTGGCCGCCTCGAGCGCCGCCTGCTCCATGCCGGGGGACACATCGGATGATGTGACAGTCGCTTCGAGCTCGTCGCCGTTCTCTCCAACAAGCACGATCACCAGAACCTGGCCCTCGAAACCGGCCTGACGGGCGAGTTTTGGGTATACCGGCGCCTCAAAATGGATCAAGACCGGCGGCTCTTCAAATGCCAGGAAGCGATCGCCCCGATGGGTCACCGGGGGCGGGGGTATGGGGAGATCGCGGAGGTCTGCCGGCGACGTGGATGGTAATACGTCCTCGGGCACATCTTTGTTTTCCCAAGCAGCCACCTTGATTTCGGGCGGGGCGGGGTCGGCCGGCGGTTTTGGGATCGCAATGTCATCCGGCGGTTCGACGACGATGATGTACCGGTCTGGCTCCATTTGACAGGGTTTGCAAGCGAACGGAGGCGACAACAAGAATATCATCTCATGCACGACGAGCGACGCGACGACCGCCCGGCGGTTAGCCGAGCGAAGTGGAGCGTGGGCCCGAGAAATCCCACATGACAACCGCATCCCCAAAAAAACGAGACGGCGCGGGGCCGTCTCGTCAGTGCAAACCCAATCGGGATCGCAGGTCAGTTCAAACGAAAATGGAACGGTATCATCACGTGTGCCTTGACCGGTGTCGTCCGTTGTTTCGCCGGTTTGAACCGGCATTTCTTGGCCGCCACAATCGCCGCCTGCTCCATCGCCGGGGAAACGTCCGACGACAACACATCGGCGGCAAGCACCTTGCCGTCTTCGCCGACGAGCACCCGGACCTGAACGGTGCCCTCAAAACCCGCTTCGCGTGCAAGGTCGGGATACTTGGGCGTGACAAAATCGATTAAGATAGGCGGTTCATCAAACGCGAGAAAGATGCCAGAATCGCTTCCGCCCGGTGGCGGTGGCGGCGGCATATCGGAGAAATCCTCAAAAGTGGTTTCGGGGAGCTCTTCGACTTCATCCGCATCGTCATCGCTGGCGGCCTCGACCGGCACCTGCGGCATTGCGATTTCTTTTGGTGGAGGTGGGATCTCGATATTTTCGGGAAGCTCTACGACTTCGAACTTTTCTTCTTTTAACCGGTACGGTTTGAACTCGAATGGCGGTGACAAAATAAACATCGCCGCGTGAAGGAACACCGCTCCAAAGAACGAATAACGAATGTACTTTCCGTACTTCGCTTTGAATTCCATATTGGCGGCTGCTTGGGCGAGCGCCATAATACCCCTTATACTTCCCCGGCTTTTTGTTTGTCTGCGGTGAAGGAAACCCTCACCGCGTTGGCTTCTTTGAGCTGGTCCATCACATCCGAAATGACGCCGTTAGGTGTCCTGTGATCTGCGTTGAACGCAACGATCAGTGCGGGATTATCCTGCATGGTGGCAATCATCACGTCCTTGATGCTCTGCAGTTCGATCAGCTTGTCCTGGATCGAGATGTGCCCCACGGGGTCGATCCAAACACGAATGATCTTCTCCCTCTCCTGTTTGGACGCCGTTTCCGCCCGCGGGAGTGTAATCTGCAATCCATCCTCCATCTTAAAGATGGTGGTTGTCATAAAGAAAATCAACAGCAGGAACGCGATGTCCGCCATCGACGATGTCGGCACCTTGTTCTCTATTTTCGATTCGCGTTGAAATTTCATAGTCTCGTCGTCACCCGCCGTAGGGATTCATTGACTTGAGTGAAATTCGTCTCGCATCCGCCAGACGGAGCTCGTCTAGGATATCGATCATCAAACCATATTCGCTGTCCGGATGCGTCTCGATTACTACGACGAGTTTGTCGTTCTCGGCGAGCTTCCGCTCGACCATAGGTTTTATCCGTTTGAGGGGGATGATTTCCTTATCGATGACTATCGATCCGTTGGCATGAGCCTCGACGATCAGAATGTTGTCCCGTTTGACTTTTACATTGGTGGATTTCTTCCCCGGGAGCATCAGCGGAATACCCTGCTCGAGAGCAAAAATCGTCGTTACCAGAAAAAAGATCAGCAGAAGGAACGCGATGTCGGACATCGCACCCGCGTGGATCTCCTGATCCGGTCTCGATCTCGCTTTCTTGAGTTTTACCATTTGTCAATGCCCTCGTCGCTACGGGGTTATGCGCCGCGTTCGAGCTCAACCAGCTCGTTGATGAGTTCCGCGCTCGCCTCTTCCATTTCAGTGATGTAACGGTCGATCTGGGCGACAAAGAAGTTGTGCATAATGTTCATCGGAATCGCGATGATAAGACCCGACGCCGTCGTAATGAGAGCCTCCTGAATACCTTTGGCCACCAGCTTCGCACTAACCTGTTCGGCGGCGGCGATGGCGGCGAACGCGCTGATCATACCAGACACGGTTCCGAGGAACCCGAGGAGCGGCGCGACGTTACCGACGGTCGCGATGGCGACCAGACCACGTTCGAGAAACGACATCTCGACGGTACCCGACGTTTCGATAGCCTTTGCCACCGCGTCCGGTCCGTGGCCCGCCCTCATAAGACCCGAGTGAAGAATCGCAGCGATCGGACCGCGCGTCTTCTCACATTCTTCGAGCGCGCCCTGAATACCTTGCTCGCGGAGCGAACGAACCACCCTCCCCATTAGTGCGCGGACGTTTGTGCGTGCACGGGACAACGTCCAAAGTCGCTCGATGATAAAAACCAAACCTACAACGGAGGCAAGCAACAGAAAGTGCATGAACAGACCACCCTTACGGTAGTTCTGTCCGATGCCGCTGTTCTTGACGCGGTATGAGAAACCGCTTTGCTCTTTTTTGATCATCGCCTGGATTTCCCTGGCGATCGCAACCGAGTCGTTGGGTGCCGATGCGAGCATTCCCGTAGCGGGCGCGACCGTGTATGTGGCGGTCTCCTCGACCGGCGCCTCTTCCTGCGCCTCTTGCGCGACGGCAAACGATCCCATGACGAGCAGCGCCAGAAGAGACACTGAGAAAACTAATGTTCGATTAATAGAACGGTTAACACGCATCGCAACGAACTCCTTTACGACAAGTTAATGTTGTGGGGATGGTTGTAATACGAATAGCTTGCTATAGAAAGACCGAGCATTTTGCCGCGTATCGAAAAGAGTCTAATCCACCTAACTCAATGTGTCAAATAAAATTGAAGACCTACGGGGATTCGACGCCAGGTGGGGTGGGCAACCTAACCCAAGGTGGTCCCTTCACTTACCAATCATGATCGAGCTGCTCTCTAACTTATACCTGCCGTAACCGTCTGTGTCAACGAAAATAAACCTCATCCCGATATCCTGCTCCATCGCTTTGTCGCGCTCGCGTATTGGATCGCCACCAGACTCGTAGATCCAAAGCTCGTAGGGATACCCGACATTGCCCTGTTCACCAATAACGCTTAGGCGCCTGGGGTCGACATCTATGTTTTGGCCCGGACGGGCATAACGAAGCGGGTTGCCACCCGACGAGCTAAAGCTCACCGGTTGGTACTTGTCGTCAACCTTTTGCATGGCCTCGGCCAGCGATTCCCTGTTTTTCGGAACTACATCAACTTCCTTGTCGTCCGGTTGGCCGTATCGCAGGTAGATCAATCCGCGATCGGTAAAAACCCCGGTGTGATAATCCGTGTACCGCTGCCTGACATAGGCGAGCCGTGTCAAAAATTTGTCGTAGGCCTCATTGAAACCCGTGTTGGGGTCCGGATCGAGTTCCTTCCACATGGCCTCGATGATCCGTTCCTGTTCGCCTGGACTCTTTTTCTCGAAATCCTCGAACACCTTTTTGTTGTCGCCGATCAAAAATCTCGCCTCTGCCATGTAATCGCGTCTCGAGACCTCCCAGGTTCTCAGATCCCAGGCAACGTTGAACGCTCCGCAACGCATCCTCACCAACAGCTCCTCCGGAAAACCGGCATTGACATAAAGCGTGTAGCTCCCCGCCGCCAGCGTATTGATATCCTCCTGGATGACGATCGGGTAGGTCACCACCGGATCTCCGGGGCTCGAGCTAAGCCGCGGAAGCGGCAACGTCGCTTCTTTGACGACCTCTCCGTCGGCGTCGAGAATCTCCACCCCGAAATCGACCGTTCCCGTCTCGGCAAAATCCGAGGGAACATACGCTTCGATATACACCCGCACCGAATCCCTGTAGAGACCATACATCCTCGACGGATTTGGGTGAAAAATCATATCGGGGCCATTACGTTCGATCTCCCAGAGGAACTTCGCCCCGCTCACCGCCATCGTTTTTCCCTGGAACCCGGGGATATCAAGCGGATAGTAATCGACTCTCGACATGCGATGGCGTTTTCTCACCATACCCATCAACGAAACCTTGGGCGCGTACACGTCGAGAATTTCGCAGGACAGATCGTATTCACCTTCGTCAAGCCTGAACTGTTTGACGATGGTGTGAAACTGACGGCTGCTGAGCGCGTCGGCCTCGAGCGTCTCGTAAAATCGCATTTCTTCGCTATCCTCGACGATTTTCTCACCACCCGGGCCGGTTACCGTTACCGAAAACCGAATCAGGCTCTCCCACTTGCCATCGGTCTCCCGAAACCGAAGCTCGGAGTTTGGGATTCGAATGTAGATCTCCTGGATCGCTTTTCCTTGGGCCTCCCGAAATACGGCTCCGTCCAGAAAAAATTCGATATCCCCGACGCCCGCCGTTTCAGCGGCGATCACCTCGTCGGGCGGAAGAATAGCAACCGCAGTCACCAGAAGGAGAAAAATACAAGCCGTGGTTCTCAAAATTGTCCTCCAGTCAAATCCGGACGGATAGCGACGATATACTCGGCCCCACCAAATAAGAATGGGCACCACGGTGGGGTGCCCATTCGAGTTTTTGATTGCCGCCCTTCAACCCAAACCGCGCAGATCTTAGTACGAGAATCCCAGCGTAAGGCGATGGACATCTCCAAGAAAACCGTAGTCTTCCCACGCATAGCCAAAATCGAGATCTGATGTCTGGGTCGTGTTGATTTTCAGACCAAAACCGAACGCGGCCCCCCGGGCGTCGTACCCAAAGTTGTAACCGCCCCGGAGGTAGAAAAACTGATTGAAGGCGTACTCGCCACCGAGGTTCACCGTTTCGGTATTATCGGAGGGATGCGAAAATTCGCCAACCCCGTTGAGGCTGTGGGCTCCGCGACGATAGGCAGCCATCGACAATCCGACCTTAAACGTCGTCGGAATTTTTGCGTCACGGCTGTCGTAATCCACCTTGCCACCGAGACTCTGGATCATCATCCCCAAACGCATTCCACGGAATCCTATCCGGTAGATGAGACCAAAGTCGACCGTATACGTATTCACGCTTTTCTCTGCCAGACCCGAGTGTACAAAATGGACGGTCGCACCGGCGGAAAACTTGTCCGTAAAGAACTGCGCATAGGACAGACCGAACGACATATCGCCGGCGTCGAACTCACGCCCGGTGCCACCCGGCAAAAAGATTGTCCTTTCCTTTTGCGGGTCCATTGAAAGCGCTCTAGCTGAAGCACCCCACGTACCCGGCAGAAACGGCATGGTGAACACAACGGACGCATAGTCCAACGCAATGTCCGCCGGCCAGAACGTGTGCTCTAGCATGATCGCCGTGTTGGTTACATCCACCATTCCGGCGGGATTCCAATAGGTCGCCGAGGCATCATCCGCGAGGGCCGTAAAGGCATTACCCATCCCACTCGGCCGAGACGACGGTCCGATCTTCAGGAACTGCAGAGAATACGTACCCACCTTGGCAAACGGTTCCGTCGCCCATGTACTGGCGGGCAGCGAGAGAACCAGGATTCCCAAGATTATTGTTACCCCTAGCTTCGATCGCACTTCGAGACCTCCTCAGACTCTATTTGAACCCTTGTGGGGATGAACTTCAAATATCTGTCACAACCTTGATTAGAATTCAAATCCAAAACCGATCCGCCACACACGGTGCTGTTCCCACACCGTCGGATCGTTGACCGGGATAAAATCATCCCGTCCATCGTCGTCGATATCTTGAAGATACGCACCGCCAAAGCGGCCCGTTTCCGTCAGATACGATCCACCGTCCATCTGGGCAACAACCATGTTGGGGAAGACGCCCGGTGCATCTCCATGCGGTACCAGAATATCTTCGTCAAGCAGATTGCGTCCCTCGAAGAACAGCGTCAACTCGCGTCCGTAAATGCTAAATCTCTTTCGTCCCTGCACGCTCAACCGGTGCGTCTGCGGTAGCCTGCGCGAGTTTTCCCACGTCGGATCCTGCAGACGCGCGAACCTGTCAATGGGGGTCCACGGCAAACCACTGCCGTACGAGTAAATCGCCGTCGCGCCCCAGTTGTTTCGATCTTGGAGACGCAGCGTCAAGTTGAACGTGTGGCGTTGGTCCCAGCTCAGCGGCAGCTCGTCGGTCGGGAGGTGTGTGAGTCCCTCCGCCGAGCGTCCAAAGTCAGCATCACTGGCCACACCATCGGCAAACGAATACGTGTAATAGGCTTCAAATCCAAAGTTCTTTGTGAGACGTTTTTCAAGCGAAATTTCCAAACCACGCGAGCTCGCATACGTCTTATTGATGTAGCGGATACTCTGAATATTGGTCGAGTCATCGGTCACACGCGTCGACGACACCAGGCCATAAATGTCCTTGCTAAACACGACAAAGTTGCCGGCGATGTCGGTTGTGAACTGGTGGGAAATACCGGCCTGATAGGAGACGGTGAGCTCTTCACCGAGATTCGGATTTCCCAGCGTCCCAAAGGTCCCGATCGCATCCTGCGTAGCGAACAGATACGAGTGGCTTGGCCATTGCGTAAACCGCCCGTAATGGAAGAAAAACTTGTCGCGGTCGGTAATCGGGAATGCAAACCCCAACCGGGGTGACCAGTTGAATTTGTTAACCTCAACGACAGGCTCTATTTCCGCGCTTCTGACAAGGATCTCATCGTTGTTACCGGTCGAGAAGTACTCGAGGCGGAGACCCGCGTTCACCACCATACCCTCGTACTCCCACTTGTCCTGAACGTAGAAGGCAGCTTCCGGGTTGAAGTTGTGGAACTGGTTGACGTTCCTCCCCTGTTGAACCGTGCCTTCCGACGGATTGATTCGCGTCCGGCCCGGTTCGATACGGTCATCCTGGTTGAGATCGTTGTAAATAAACTGGACGCCGGTCTTCATCCTGTGACCCCTCCAGCGTTCGGAGGTCAAGTCACTCTTCAAAAGCCACGTGATCGACTGCCGGTCACGATAGAACGGGTAATCATAGGCGGTAATAAAATAAGGATTGTCCGAATCGGTGTACCAGACCGCCTGGCTCACACCACCCTGCAGGTACGTACCGTCCGGCATGGTTGTGGGCAATCCGGCAGTGGAATAATCTTCCGGCGCCTTGCCACCGACGGTGCGCTTTTGGTCGAATTGAACGCGGCTGAGATTGATCGTATAGAGAATGTCATCCGCGATATTGTGGTTGAAGCCCAATTTAAGCTGAAGGTTGGTATTCTCGGTCTCCGGTGTTCTCGACGCCGAGTTGAAAAACACGTATGACGAGTCATCCTGGAAGTTGCTGAATTGGCTCTGCGGAAACTGGAATCCTTCAAAAAGCACCCACGGTCTGTAACCGACGATTTGATTGTCCGAATCGAGGACTGCCTCGTCCCAAAGGATCGTTATCGGTTCGTCGCGGCCGGGGATCGGAATATCCACCGCACGGAAGTTGTAGTAAACGATCAGCTGCTGCTCGTTTGTCTCAGGATCTCTCACGAGCTTCTCAACGATTACGGGGCGCGGGTTGGGCTGCTTCGTCTGATCATTGACATCTGCCAGCCACTGTCCCTCGTACTCGCTCCAGATCCCTCCGAACTCGAACCGGTCGACACCCGTGTTTGTCGAGCGCAGCCTTTGGAAGAGGTAGACTTTCTGGACGTAGCCCTTGATGTTCCAGTTATGCTCGTACGTGTCAAATTTGGATTTTTGAATAATGGCCTCACCGGTCACCTTGAAGGGCGCCTTGTTCCAAGTTACTTTGGTCTGAAGGTTGTACGAATGGTGCATCCGTTCGCGCCACTTCAACCACTCGGTCACCTTGGTTTCCTCACGAGGCTCGACGGTGTTGTTCTCGCCGTCAAAAAATGTTGCCTCACCGGACACGTAGTAGCGGACACTTCTCCACGGTGTCGGGCCACCCAATCCCAACATCACACGGTCAAAGTTTGTATAGGTTTTGTCCTGTCGGCCAAAGTCGTCGGTGAAAAATCGGAACTCACCGCCAAAGACCGGCCCACCTTCTTTGGTCTGAATATTGATAACCCCGGATTGGGCGTTTCCGTACTCTGCGTCCATACCACCGGCGACGAAATCCGAACCTTGCGTACCCAACATACCCACCCCAATCGCTCCCCCACCGAGGGGATCGTCAACCGGAACACCATCGATCTGCATTTGAATTTCACCGGAACGTCCACCACGCGCGTGGAGCTCGTCACCAGTTTTGACGATGCCCGTTTTCAACGCGACGGCGTCAACGACGTTGTCGACCGGCATTTCTTTGACCTGTTCCTCGGTCACCGACGACTTCACTTCTGATGATGTAACATCCACCATTTCTCGTTCGCCGACGACGTTAATCACCTGCGTCGTCGACACGATGGTTTGTTCGAGCGAAAACGTCAGCTCCGTCGTTTGTCCCGCGTTGACGACGACACCAGGCCGTTCGACCGGTTTGTACCCCATCATCATGACTTTGATCGTGCGCGTACCGACGGGAACTCCGGTCAGGTTGAATTTCCCGTCTTCCAGAGTCATTGCACCTTTTGTCGTACCAACGATTACGATATTCGCGTAACCAAGGGGTTGTTTGGTTTTGGAATCGACGACTGTGCCTGATATCTGACCGGTTTGGGCAAGAACGGATGTGCTCGCCATACACAGAAGCGCAATCATGAGCAACGCCCCGGCGAGAGGTCTCACCTTAGCGTTTCCAAACATGGCCTACCCCTTTCGATGGACATCGCGAATCACTTGCGTTCTTGGTGGGGACAGAACAGCAGATATAGACCGGTATTCGGCAACCAGGTCTTTTTAGGTGGGGCCACTATAACACAGCTGAAGAATCAATACTAGCGATTAAAACCGACTTCCATTTGAAAATATATTTTCCCGGTTGCGAACTGTCAATCACTTAAATCGTGTGTTTCCCCCTCGTGAAGCCAGCAGGAAACCGTGTGTCCGGCCCCCACCTCGGCCGGTTTTGGCTTCTGCGTGCGGCACCTGGGCATCGCCTCCGGGCACCGCGTGTGAAACGGACAGCCCGCCGGGACGTTTGCCGGGCTGGGCACGTCGCCCTCGAGGACGATTCTCCGGCTTTTTCGCATAGGATCCATGCTTGGGATCGCGCTCATAAGCGCTTTAGTATAAGGGTGTTTCGCGTTTTTGTACAGATCCACCGCATCGGCGAGCTCGACGATTCGGCCCAGGTACATCACGGCGACCCGGTCGCTGATATGCTCGACCACACTGAGGTCGTGCGCGATAAAAAGAAACGTCAGCCCGAGGTCTTTGCGGAGATCATCGAGCAGGTTGAGAATTTGGGCTTGAATCGACACATCGAGTGCACTTACCGGTTCATCGGCTATGATCAGCTCGGGGCCCACCGCCAACGACCGGGCAATCCCGATTCGCTGACGCTGCCCCCCGGAAAACTCGTGAGGATAACGGTTCATGTGCTCACTGGGGATACCCACGCGTTCGAGGAGCTCTGCGACACGTCGCTTGACCGCTTGGCCACGGGCAATTTTGTGAATCCTTATCGCCTCGGCGACCATGCTTCCTACTGTCAGGCGTGGGTTTAGCGAACCATACGGATCCTGAAAGATGATTTGCATTCGTTTTCGAAGCCGGCGGAGTTCCTGACCTTTGAGCGCGAGGACGGGAATCCCGTCAAAAAACACATCGCCCGAGGTGGGCTCGATCAAGCGGAGAATCGCCCGAGCCAGTGTGGTTTTGCCGCACCCGGACTCACCCACGAGCCCAAGGACTTCGCCCTGTCTCAGCTGAAAACTTACCCCATCGACCGCCCTCACCTGACCAGCGACACGTGAGAAAAAACCGCGGCGGATAGCGAAATGCTTGCGTAGATCGCGGACGTCGAGAAACGCACCATTGCCATTCGAGGCTGTATCTGCCATAATATCAATGACCTACCGTCGACAACGTAATATCTTTCCAACAGCGCGTGTGATGCCCACCGGACACTTCACGAATCTCGATAGGCGCGGCTCGGCACGAGTCCTCCACAAACGGACACCGGTCGGCAAACCGGCAACCGGCGGGCCGGTCATACGGGTCGGGCACACGGCCCGCGATGACCTTGAGCCGTTTGCCCTTGTGTGAAGGCCGTGGGATCGATTGTTGGAGACCGATCGTGTACGGATGCCGGGGATCATGAAAAATGGCGCCGACATCGGCCGCTTCCACAATCTGCCCCGCATACATGACGACCACACGCCGACACGTCTCGGCAATCCCACCGAGATCGTGGGTAATCATCATGATGGCCATCCCCAACCGTTCCTGGAGCGATTGAAGCAACTCGAGAATCTGAGCTTGGATGGTGACATCGAGGGCAGTTGTAGGTTCGTCCGCGATCAACAGGCTCGGATGACACGACAGCGCCATTGCGATCATCACACGCTGGCGCATCCCGCCGCTAAGCTGGTGCGGATACGATCGTTCACAGTTTACCGGGTCGGGGATTCCAACCAGCTCCAGCATCTCGATCGCCCGCGCCTTCGCCTGGTGTTTGTTGACGTCTTGGTGAAGCATAATCGCTTCGCGGATCTGATAGCCACAGGTAAAGACCGGGTTCAGGCTGGTCATGGGTTCCTGGAATATCATCGAGATTTCGTTGCCGCGGATGCCCCGCATGTCACGCTCGGGCAGTTGCAGCAGGTCATTTCCGTTGAACAGTATCTCACCGGTATCGATGCGTCCGGGAGGGTCTTGTATCAATCGGAGGATCGCCAGGGCCGTCACCGTTTTCCCACACCCGCTCTCGCCCACCACACCCAGCGTTTCCCCAGGGTGAATCGCGAGGCTGACATCGTCGACCGCGCGCGCGATTCCATCGTCCGTGCGAAAACTGCAGCTAAGGTGTTTTATTTCAAGAAGATGTCCCATATACTTATCCGAACCACCCTGACTCTAGAATCACACCGCCCTGTGGATCAAGTCAAATCGAGAATCCGCGTGGCGGTATCCCGACGGGGCAACTCCCCGTGGGGCGCCTCAATTGTTCCACACCCAAACGTCGGGCGCTCTAACCGTCTTGCGCCCGAACGTCGGCAGCGGGTCAGCCCGTCTTT
>CP070631.1:3600579-3626846 GCA_020356045.1 Candidatus Latescibacterota bacterium | reverse complement strand
GTCATCTCGAGGATCATGGGGATGGACAGCAAAAGAATCGCGCGCCCCAGTCCACCCTCTGTGAAATCCTCCTGGGATCCCCTTACTGCGGTGATGAGATCACGCCACAACGCACGGGCGCGTCCGGTTCGGCGGGCACCAACCGAGTCAGATGGAGCTTGTTTTTCGAGATCAGGTATGGCCTTCATGGCTCAGCCCTAAGTGAATACAAAGATTATGGCCGAATAATTGGTGAATTGTTTATTGAGACGGAGGCCGGTAGAGAGGGTGCAAAGACAGGTGTGATTGCCAGAGCGCGGACCACCGTTGCTCAGTCAAATCCAATGTCGGGATCATTCGCCGTCATGAGGAACTCCTTTGAACGCGACCGTCCGAACGGCCGCATGTATCTGGCAACATAACAGATGACCGGCCAAAATCAAACGCAAAAACGCCGGTTCGGGATAGTGGCAGATTCGGGTTTTTTTTGACCGCGTGCCCCGGGCAACAATTCGGTTCAGTTTTACCAGGCGAAGGATACATGTTAGACTGACCGTACACGCAGCCAAGCTGGTTGCCACCCGAGGAGAACCGAAAGAACCAGTTACCGATGCCAAGGAGACATTGTTATGAAGACGATCGGACTGATCGCTGTGTTGTTCGCGCTGACAGCCACCGGGTGCGGCGGCAGTATGGATCTGTCGTCTGATTGGGATCCTGAGGCGGATTTTACCAATCTCAATACCTATCAGTTTGCCGAACGCGTGTCTCGTGAAGATGACGACCCGCGGGTGTATAACGATATTACGGAGCAGCGGATTCGCAACGCGATCAACACCGCGCTCCAGGCGAGGGGTTACGAGCTGGTCACAACGGGGGAACCGGATTTTAAGGTCGGGTGGCACGGTTCGATCGACAAAAGAATGAATATGGAAACCGTTCACAACGACTACAACTACCACACAACAGGATGGGTCAGTCCACACGACCCCCGGGCCCCGCAGAGCAAGACGTACGTCAACGAATGGGAAGAGGGAACGTTGATCATCGACGTCATCGATCCCAAGAAGAACGAGCTGATGTGGCGGGGGACCGGGACGGCGCTGGTCGATGAGGATGTGTCGGCGGAAAAAGATCAAAGCAATCTCAACGATGCGGTGGCCAAGATTCTCAAGGCGTTCCCGCCTCAGCAGTAACGAATTGCGAACGACGGGTTATCGTTTCGCGTCGGCCAGGATGACGTCGGCGATCTTGCGACAGACCCAACCGAATTGTCCCGCGCGTGGATCGTTCGAATGTTGTTTCGTAGGTTGTGTTCAGCAGCTATCCCATCAATTTGCGTAATCCGATGAACGCAGCTTTTGCTCTGTGTCAGGGACGCGGTGTACCGAGCGTGGCCCCATCGGCGAGATCGTGTCGTGCAACCGGGAATATGTCTCCATGTATCGGCGGGCGACTTCGCGGCTCAGCGATTTGAGCTTAAAGTCGAGCACGAACTCGTTGAGCGGGCTCATTTCGTCCGGATCTTTCGCAAGATCGAAGATGATGTTCTTCTCGGGAAACATATGAAACTGATCGCATCGAAAAGACAGCTCGCCGGCATGGTCGCCTTCGACGAACAGAGGACGGGTGTGAAAACCGGGGATTGTTTTACCCTGGGCGATCGGCTTCAGGCTCGCACCCTGAAACAGCCTTGAGTCCGGAACAAACCCCAGGGCATCGAGCACTGTGGGCGCGATGTCCAGCAATTGCACTTTACCGTCGATTCGGACGCCGGCGGGAAATCCCTTTCCAATGATGAGAAGCGGAACGTGAGTTCCCTGGACAAAGCCGGGCGGTCCATGACCCCAAAGACCGTGTTCCCCAAAATACTCTCCGTGATCCGAGACAAATACGAACAGCGTGCTGTCCATCAAACCATGGGAGTCGAGTATCTCATAGAATCGCTTGAGCGCATCGTCCGCATAGGCAATCTCACCATCATAGAGTCCTACCCGCGACTCGCGGGTCGGTGTTTCTATCCAAGAAGGATCGAATTCGTCTGCCCGGTTGACTTCTGTTTCCGAATCGGTTTTCTCATAGAAGTGTCTATACTGCGCCGGGGGATCGTACGGTCTGTGTGTGCTCATTGCATGAATGAACAAAAAGAAATTTCGATCTGTATTCCGCTCGATCCAGGTCTCCATGCGGCTGCCGATCAAAGTGTCCATGTCCGGTGCCTCGATTACGTCGCCGTCGCCCGGTTGGATTGACCGTCCTACGAACTGTTTCGGAGTCAGAAATGACGAAAAACCACGATGCGTTCCGGTTTGTGGTCCCGTATTCGGGTTCGCCGAGAACGCGGCAGTCGAATAACCCATGGCACGCAAAATCTCTGCGAGAGTGGGGAAACCACGGGGAAGGGGATCCCCAGCCTTTCTGATTCCTGTCGATGATGAAGGATTTGAGGAAAAGAGGCTGGGTATCGAATGAATCGTTTTAGTGGCATTGGCAAACGCCCATTCGAACAGCGTGCCGTCTGCGGTCAAACGATCGAAAAACGGTGAAGTGTTTCCGCCGTAACCATAGGATCCGAGGTGATCCGCCCTCAACGCATCGTTCAGGAAAATGACGACGTTGGGCAAATCCGGCCGCGTGCCGGTCATCACCGGGCTGCTCCAAATTCCAAATGTGCGTGTTTTGGCCGTTGTTCTAAAGATCACGTCGACTCGCTCACCAGCCCAACGGCTGAGATCGAGCCAATGGTCGCTCCATTCCGGTTTGCCTACTAGCGTTTTCGCATAAATTGTCCGTCTGCGCCGAAGATACCTGACTGCGACTTCGAATGTAGTTGGGATTCGCCCATCCAACGCGGCGACGCCAAAATGCATTCTCGGCTTCTCCGCCGGGATAATCAGGCCATAATAGGTGAGCGTGCATGGCGTGGCGATAAACATCGCGCGGCGAATCTCACCGTCGACGTTTTCGTAACCGACCGTGGCGAACGTGTCGGGCGGGATCGAAAAATCCCTCGCTGCACCCGGCTCGAACTCGGGAGCGTCGATATCCAAAATATTTGAAAGATTGTCATCGAACCTGTACACGAGGTTACTGACTGCCTGCGCGGCGGCCCTCGCAAGCATCCCGTCCGGGTCCACATCACCGAGCTCGTGTTGACGGTTCTCCAGCTCGCTCAGCGCCGCTTTCATACACTGTTCCAGTCTCCGGGCCTTATCCCGGTGACCAGGAGCGAATTGAATCAGGATCACCACGATGGCGGCGGTAATAACGAGAATCAAATGCGATATCAAAAGCCTGCGTTTGGTGACCACAAACGCAAAAAGAAAAAGACTTGCGCCGATGAAGACAGCGACTGCCCCGGACAGTTCTTGAGGTCGCAATACGTGCGGGTAGCGCCACGCGACATAACAACCCGCACACAACATTACCAAACCAAACAACGCGATCGTGAACCGGTGGCGGGGCTTTCTCCGTCGGCGCCGGTACGGATCGGGAAGAACCCGTCGGTTCATAACCGCCACAAATCCAAACAAGATCACGGCAGCAACCAGGGCAAGACTCACAAAGACAAAAGGATTGCCCGGAATGATTTGCAAAAAGTGAGTGAGAGACCTCTCTTCGATCGCGATGCGAAAATGCGAACTGTAGAGGCTGTGGAGAGTCAGCGCCCAGAACATCAGCCCGAGTATGAGAACGATGTTAAAACGGTTTTTCGCACGCATGTCTAGGTTAGCGTACGAAGCGGACAGATAGCTGTCAATTCGAACTTGACGGCGTCTCGGTCCGGAGTAGGGCGTTTGGCAGGATTCCGGCGGTCAGAGAATGTCGTTGGGCGCAACTTCCCACTCGAGTTCCGCGGCGACCGCTTGCGCTGGTGTTTGTGCCGGCTCCATCCGTGTCGACCCTTTGTCGTCCGAGATGGATACTTTTTCCGATAGCGGCAACGAGCGTGCGACGAAAAACCCGAGGCAAAGCGCGATTACGATCTGGGCCGCTGCGAGGTAAAGGGGAACCGGTCGGCGCAGAAAACCCGGCCCGGACAGCGCCGCGGCTCGTTGGGAGAACCGACCAAGAATGGATCGTTTCACCCGCGAGTCCGGCTCGTGCCGGAACCTTTTCAGAGTGTCCTCGATGTCAAAATCGTTTTTCATTTTGCTGTCCTTTTTTTTGATCCACGATACCTAGTTCTTGCCGCAGAATACCGATGGCGTTGTGCATGCGGCTTCTCGCTGTTCCCGCTGGTATTCCCAACATTTCACCAATTTCATCGTAAGTGAAATTCGAACCGATTCTCAGCGATACGACATCACGGAGCCGGTCTGGAAGCCGTTTCACCAAACGAATGAGCGTGACTTCGATAACCTCCTCGATCCACGTAGAACTGCGGTCGCCGTTGGCCGCCAGCTTCTCCATGTCGCTGGGATCGACCGGGATGACCTTAGAAGAGCGTCGTGCATGGTTGCGCCCGACGTTGAGGGCAACGGTGTAAAGCCAATGGGCGAAGGGGCGCCTCGGTGTGTACGAGTGGAGACCGTCGATAACCCTGTAAAACACGTCCTGTGTGAGATCGTCGAGAAGATCCCGGTCGGGACCGGCGAACGACGCCAACGCCCGCGCGACGCCGTCAACGTGGCGGTCATAGATGGCCTCGAACGCGGCGGCATCACCGGCCTTTGCGCGCAGGGCGAGCTCGGTATCGTTGGCAGCGCTCAGCTTTTTGCTCACGTTTCTTCCAGTTTTTTCAGAATATATATCAAACGGGTCATATCGTGAAACTGTGCGATATCCATCGCTTGATCGAGGAGAGCACGTTTGGTACCCGCGCTCAACTCATCATCCATCGCGATTCTCACCATACTGCTGACGTAGTTGCTTATCATGCGTGCGAGCGCCGGAGTCAAATCCCAGGCGATGGTCCAGTCGGTCGCCGAATCCAAACGGTATGTATCGAGGTAAAGCCGGGCGGATTCCTCCGCACCGAGACCTTTTGGCGCCGCGCGCAGATTGAGTCCTTCCACGTTCAGCTCGGGTTCGAACCCCAGTTGACCAAAAGCCACCGTCGGGGCGAAATAGACCGCTATCCTGGTGTCTTCAACCATCCGTTTCAAAATCGTGTTCGAACGTGACAGCTCGCCCTCTGGTTCGATGTTTCCTTGGGGCCTTATTCCGGGGTAACGCTCAAAAAGCGCGTCTGTAAAATCCTCCAGGTTCAACAGATGCCGGTTGACTACGGCGATGTCAGGCCGCAGATTCATTCCCGCCTGGAGCGCAAGAGGGGCGAACGTGTCGTTATCGCCGTTGGTAATTAGAACCGCGCCCTCTGGGAGGCCGACAAGCAGATTGTAGCCAAAGTCCTGCAGTGGGCGGGGCAGGACGTTTTGGTCAAAGATCGTTTTGTAGACCTGCTGGGATTCCGTCCAAAGACCTTGCTTGTCATGGATCACGGCGATTGTTGTGAGAACGCTCCCGTTTTCCGGGGCGATTTGCCTGCTTCGTCGAAGGTACTCGAGCGCGCTATCGGCGTCGTTCTCGTATTTCGAAAGCAGTTTTCCGAGGTAGGCCAAAGCTTCTGGATCGTCTGGTGCAATGTCAACCGCGCGTCTGCCCGCGGCGAGCGCGGCATCCATCTCGCCGCTATATTCGTAAGCCATCCCGAGGTTGACCAGACCGTGTGCGGACTCGCCGTTTCTTTCCATGTACGCTTTCCATTCTTTGGCCAATTCGACGTACGAAGTCCTTTCGAGGGGACGCTCGGTGAGTTTGGGGACGTTTTCTGGCTGAGCTCGAGCCGATATGACCGTGCCAAGGATGATCATCAAACAAACAAGGGACGATTTCAGTGTGATTTGTTTCATAATCAGTGTTCCTCCCGGATTTGGAGCCGATCTGTCCTCTTATAATACAGAACACGCGCAGCAGCAAAACGTTCACGAAAAATTGGTTGTGTCCGCCCATCCATTTTCCATTTGCACTCGGCAACGGTTAGCAGACCTATGCGGCGGAGTCCTGCCCGGCAGGCAATGTGCTATACTGTGGTCGCCACCGGGAAGGCGGTCAAAAGGGGTTTGCGATGAGCGATAGAAAGCGACTTATCATCTGGGTTACCATTTTGACCGTAGCGGCGGCGGCCCCGACCGCGCTCCACGCTGCCGACCGCTTGATATTTACAGCCAACCAGGAGTTTCTGTCCCGTATCTATGTGATGGATATGGATGGTAATGTCGTTGATTACCATCAGTACGATTTCTACCGCTGGGTGGGAATGGAAGTCGTCGATGGTGAGCTCTATGTTGCCGAAGCATTTGCTCCGCGGGTATACAAAGTAAACCCAGCGACCGGCGACCTGGACGTGTTCATCGATGACTGGTCTTTGTTCTACTTCTATGACGTGGCATTCGACGGCACGTATTTCTATGTGGACGAATGGGACCTCAACCGGTACGACATCAACGGAGACTATGCAGGGACCGCGAGCTTTGACGAAAACGTGCTCGGGTGCGCCTGGGATGGGACGTATTTTTGGACGTTGGACGACACCAATCTAATCAAGTGCTGGGATCTGAGCAGCTGGCCCACCGTGACCGCGGTGCCGGACAACGATTTTACACCGCCGTCTCCCAACTGCCGCGGGCTCTACTTTGATGGCGAGCTTTTCTGGAGCGCGGAGAGCGGCGATTCACCCGGTTGGATCTACCGATTTACCCACGATGGCAAACCGGTGGATCAGTGGCCCGAACCCGCATTTAGCGGGTGGGGGGCAGCGCTTGTTGTCGATGAGGCATCGGGTATCGATCCGGCTCGGGCGGCATCGGAAATCCGGTTTGGAATCGAGTCGATCTACCCAAATCCGTTCAATCCGAATACCACGCTTACGATCGTATTGCCAGAACCCGACACGGCGACGCTCTCCATCTACGACGCCTTGGGAAAACGAATAGCCACGATATTGTCCGCTCCGATGGAAGCGGGTACACACGCTTTGCCATGGAACGCCGAAGGGCTTGCCAGTGGTGTTTATTGGGCTCGACTCGAATCGGGAAACCTCCACGCCACCCGTAAGATGGTTCTTCTGAAATAGATCTTCACACAGTGATCCGAGTGAGGATTGAGTGGGTCCGCGGGCGGGCGGAGTCAATCCTTTGCCGGAGCTACCGGTGCGTGCTCTGCCATCATGCTGTCTCTTACTGCCTTGAACTCTGAATTCGCGTTCCAGCGCGGAAACGTACTCTCTGTGCTGAGAGCGTATCCGATCTTAAAAAAAAGCTTTGCGTCTTCCACGATCCCCCCGAGATCCGAGGTGTGCGGATCGTACTCATCGCTGGGCCGATGGTAGTGCTTTGACCAGAACTCCGCTATCTTGCCGCTCGTCCATTGGGAGCCACGCTCGCGGTCCTCGCTCCACCCTTTGACAAACAGCGCGGGCACTCCTGCCTTGGCAAAACTGAAATGATCGCTGCGGAAATACATTCCATTCTCGGGAAACGGTTCCGGGGTTACATACCGTGATTGCGCTTTTGCCGCCTCCACCACATAACTGTCGAGTTCGGATTGACCCCATCCAAAGACCGTTACATCTGCCATTCGTCCGATCGGCAGAAACAACTCGTAGTTGAGATTGGCGACGGTTTTTTCCAGCGGAAAAATCGGGTTGGCGGCGTAATACGCCGAGCCGAGCAAACCGGTCTCTTCGGCGGTGACGGCAATGAACAGTACGGTTCGCGACGGCCGCCTGTCGAGTCCGGAGAACGCTCTTGCCGTTTCCAACATACAGGCGAGCGGGAGGGCGTTGTCCGCCGCGCCGTTGTAAATCGAGTCACCGTCTGCGACCGGTCCGATGCCAAGGTGATCCCAGTGCGCGGTAAACACGACGCACTCGTCGGCACGTCCGGCACCACGGAGCATTGCTACCACGTTTTTCGATGTGTCGAAACGCAGCTCGTTGGTGATTGATACGGTGACCCGGGCACCCGTAATGACGGGTTCGAAACCCGGTGCCGCCGCGGATTCGAAAAGCCGTTCGGAGTCGAGTCCGCATGCCGCAAGAATCTTTGCGGCGGCATCGGTCGTCAACCACCCTTCCAGCGCGCAGCGCGACATATGCCCGTCATCCGCCTGGAGGAGGAGGTCAGCACCGGAGGCGCCGTTTTGGAGCACCGTCCACGGGTACCCCGCCGCCTTTGTTTCATGTATGACAATGACACCTTCGGCCCCTTGCCGTGCCGCTTCCTCGTACTTGTATGTCCACCGGCCGTAGTAGGTCATCGCATTGCCCTTGAAGAGCTGCGGGTTTTGGGTGGCAAACCCCGGGTCATTGACGAGAACCATGACTGTTTTTCCCTTGACGTTCAGGCCGTCGTAATCGTTCCAGCCGAACTCGGGGGCGACGATCCCGTAACCCGCAAACACCAGCTCGGAGCCGTCGATGTCGATCTGCCCGGTAATCCGGGACGTGGACGCGATAAACTCGTCCAGATACCCAAGCTCCACAGTCTCGCGGGGTGCCGCGACCATCATCACCGAGGATGGAGTGCCGCTGATTTCGACGAGCGGTACATCCTGGAAAAAGCTCCCGTTGTTCGCCCCCTCGAATCCCATGGTTTCGAATTGAGTCGCGAGGTATGCCACCGTTTTTTGTTCACCACGGGTAAACGGTTTTCGTCCCTCGAACGCATCCGACGCCAACGCGAGCACGTGCCGCTCGAGCGAATCCGCGTTGATGCAGTTTTCCGCAGTACGGCTGTCCTGGTTTGTCGGTGTGCAACTGACCAACACAGCCATAGTGAGACCTGTCAACCATCGACCAATGCCTGACGGTATCGTCATAGTCAGCTCCCATGTTTATATGAGCAAGATATCGATCCAATTCGCGTCGCGCGGCGATTCTTCTGCGGGATCGACCGTTTTTTTGGGGTTCAAGGTACAGCAGGACCAGCCGTTTGAAAACGGATATTCCGCGACTGGACGTCGTGGGTGTTTTTATGTACAGGCCGGAACCCCACATCCGTTGCCACTTCGACTACGGCTTTGGGCCGGGTAAGTGGTTGCCGCGTATTAGAAAAAACTGCTTTTGTTTACCCACAAGATTGAATATACTTCCGGCAAGTTTCCCAACACGACTTACTCAAACACTATTGCAGGAGACAGAAATGACAAACTTCAGTTCCGTCGACGAGATACTCGATTTTGCAATCAAGAACGAAGAAGAAGCCTTTGAGTTCTACACCGACATGGCGTCAAAAATCGACACGCCGGGGATGAGCAAAGTTTTCGAAAGCTTTGCCGCTGAGGAGAAAGGTCACAAGGCGAAGCTGCTGGCTGTCAAGCAGGGCAAACATCTAAAACCGTCGGAAAAGAAGATCATGGATCTCAAGATCGGGGATTATTTGGTCGATGTAGAAGTCACTAACGACATGAAGTACCAAGATGCGTTGATCGTTGCGATGAAAAAAGAGAAGGCCGCCTTCAAACTCTACATGGATCTGGCGGCGCAAGTCGAGGGTGAGTTCAAAGATACGTTTACGGCGCTTGCTCAAGAAGAGGCGAAGCACAAGCTCCGTTTCGAGATCGAATACGACGACAACATCCTGGCTGAAGGATGAGATGGTGTTCTGCCCGCCAACCGGCCGGGTGAGACATTCTTATGACGGGGCTGACAACGCTCGTGCTGTTGACAGCCCCCTTTCCTTTGGTTATTTTTTAGTGCGCCCCACCACATGTTCTTCAAATACAACCGTTCCCCAGTTGAGGAGACTCTGATGCCGATGGTCTACGCCTTCCCGTTGAAACGGTTCGCGCTGGCTGCAATTGCGGTCATGGTTGTGCTGGCCGGTTGTGGGGATTATGACGCGCCCAAGGGGACCGACGAGATCGTCGGCACTGCCAAAGAAGCGGTGTCGGCTCCGGACCGGCCGGCAGGCAAAGTAATCGTTGAAGTCGATGAAAATGTTGAGTTTACGGCCTCCGGCGCCAAAAGCAGCCGGGGTCACGCGCTCGAGTATCGGTTTGATTTCGATGCGGAGGGCGATCGCGACTTTAGCCCCTGGTCCAGCTCGCACAAGGCCAGTGTGGCATTTTCCAAACAGGGCTCGCCGGTCATCAAGGCCCAGGCCCGATGTGCAGAACATCGGCAGGAGGTGTCAGGGTGGTCGGAAGGTTTGGTCATGATGGTGGGTCAGGGACCCGAGACAGAGATTACCAAAGTAGAGGGCTCATATTTTGCCGGTGCCACTCTGAAGAGGTTTGAGATCGATTTCCAGGACGGCGTTCCCGATACCGTGCCCTACGGAACATGGATCACCGTGCGGTACAAAGGCATCGATACCACGATTGCCTCGGCCGAATGCACGGACCCAATCAACAAATGCATGCGTTACCAAAAACGCTTTGCGCGCCAATCGGATCGGGTAGATGGTTGGTATTCCCAGACCCCTTGGTTGCCTGAAGATCCCGAGGATAACAACCTCATCGGTGTTACCGATTCCACAAGCATGAACATCGGAAGCGTCGAATACACTATCCAAGTGAGCGCATCAGACTCGCACGATCGCCGCGATGGCACTCCTGCGGAGCTTTCGATCGTCGGCAATTTCGACCCTACACTGGATTCACACTCGATCAAAAATCACACGGGGGAGGAAATTGGTGATGGGGGCACTATCGTCTGGAACTGGTGGGAACCGGTTGACAGCGGGCTCACCGTTGAGAATTCCCAACTGATGAAAACCAAGACATTCTATTTTGTCATCGAAGCCACAGGGCACGATGATCCAAGAGAACGTCCTGGATCGGGCGTTTACTCGTGGTTCTACGAATTCATCGATGTTGGATCCTCGAGCACATCGCAGTTCGCGCGATCGGATCGGTGGGTCGACGCAGCTACGGTCAATGCGTTGAGCGACACGTTTACCTGGGTGGCGATCTACCCCGAAGCCGACGTGAATGGCGATGATGTGTTTGTCAACAATCCACCCTCATGGAACGGCCAGAGCTACGATTTTTCCGTCGTGGGGCGGGATCTGCCCTCGAATGAGAGCTTCACTCAAAGAATGTTTGTCGATGGTGAGAACCAGCTGATCAAACAGTATCCAACGGGAGAGTTGGGCCGGTGGACAGTACGTGGAGAGCTCCGGTTCCGCATCGAGCTCAGACGTTAGAGGTGCCTGCCGGCGCCGGTCACATTGCCTTGCAACTCACTATGGGTTGTCACCCATCACGGCCGCATTTAAGCGGCCTGGCCCGCCGATCGCAGATCGCGCGCCGCCTCGACCATCGCCACCAGCGACGGCTGCACTTCCTCCCAGCGGCGTGTCTTGAGTCCGCAGTCGGGGTTGACCCAGATCTGCTCGGGGGAGAGCACCTCGACGGCCTTTTCAAGAAGCAGAGCCATCTCCTCGCGGGTCGGGATCCTCGGGGAGTGGATATCGTAGACGCCGGGCCCAATCTCGTTGGGATACTGGTACTCTTTGAACGCGGCCAGGAGTTCCATCTGTGATCTGGACGCCTCGATCGAGATCACGTCGGCATCCATGTTGCCGATCGCCTCGATAATCTCGTTGAACTCCGAATAGCACATGTGCGTGTGTATCTGCGTGTCATCGCGTACACCGGACGACGAGAGTCGGAATGCTTCGACGGCCCAGGCGAGATACCGTTCCCATCCATCACGCCGCAACGGAAGGCCTTCGCGAAGCGCCGGCTCATCGATCTGAATGACACGGATGCCCGCCGCCTCCAAATCGTTGACCTCATCACGTATCGCGAGCGCGATCTGCCGGCACGTGTCGGCGCGTGGTTGGTCGTCACGCACAAACGACCATTGCAGTATCGTGACCGGGCCGGTCAGCATCCCTTTTACCGGTTTGTCGGTAAGCGACTGCGCGAACCTCGACCAGCGAACGGTCATGGGCCGCGGTCGTTCGACGTCGCCGAAGATGACAGGCGGTTTGACACAGCGTGAACCATAACTTTGAACCCATCCGTTCTTGGTGAATGTGAAACCGGAGAGTTGTTCGCCAAAGTATTCCACCATGTCGTTTCGCTCGCTCTCCCCATGCACGAGGACATCGAGCCCGGCTTTCTCCTGGAAGCGGATGGTTTTCTCGATCTCTTCCTCGAGAAATCGCTCGTATTGCGACGGATCCATCTTGCCGGTTCGAAACGCCGCCCTGGCCTTGCGGACCTCCTTGGTTTGCGGAAAAGATCCGATGGTCGTTGTTGGGAATGGTGGAAGATCGAGTGATTGTTTCTGGACTTTTCGCCTTTCGGTGAATGGCCGGTGGCGAAAAAGCATGTCGGAGGACACATCCTTGATCCGGCGTTTGACCGCATCGTTGTGTATCAGCGTGGACGTTCGCCGCCGCTCTATCGACGCACGGTTTGCGTCGTACTCGTCTTTTACTTCCGCATCTCCTTCGTTGAGCGCCCGTGTCAACGTCGTGATCTCCGTTAGCTTCTGTCTTGCGAAAGCCATCCAGTCACGGATATCGTCCTGCAGTTTTGTCTCCAGCGAGAGATCCACGGGCGAATGGAGAAGCGAGCACGACGGACCGACCATGACCCGGTCGCTGCCAAGTGCATCAACGGCCCTACGGACCGTTGCCAGGGCCTCTTGCAGATTCGATTTCCAAATGTTTCGTCCGTTGATGACACCGAGCGACAACAGCTTGTCATCCGGTATCTGCTCGAGCGCCGCGTCGATCTGTTCTGGAGCGCGGACTAGATCGAGATGCAGCGCGGAGACGGGAAGAGCGAGAGCCATATCGAGGTTGTCACCGATCGCTCCAAAATAGGTCGCCAGCATGATCTTTAGCGACGGCGCGGCATGGGTAAGCACCGAGTAAGCTACCTTAAACGCATCGGCGATCTTCGGTGTGAGATCCAGGACCAGGCAAGGCTCATCGATCTGGACCCATGTCGCGCCCGCCTTTGCCAGCTGCCTCAATACGTCTTCGTACACAAACAGGAGATCGTTGAGCAACGACAGAGGCTGCAAATCCGGATCTTTGGATTTGCCCAGCAGCAAGAATGTCACTGGGCCCAAGAGCACGGGTCTTGTATCGACGCCGATCGCTTTTGCCTCCATATACATATCGATGGGGCGGGTTGACGCCAGCCGGAATTGTTGACCTTTCTCGAATTCGGGCACGATATAATGGTAATTCGTGTCGAACCATTTGGTCATCTCCATCGCGGGGGCACTTATTCCGGCGCCGCCATCCGACGAGGCGTGTTTTTCTTGGACCCCTCGTGCCATTGCAAAATAAGTTGTGAGGTCGACCGTCTTGTCTTTCCAGCCAAAACGCGGAGGAACCGCGCCAACCATTGCGGCCGTGTCCAGCACATGATCGTAGAGCGAGAACTCGTTAGACGGGATATGATCGATCCCCGCGTCCTTCTGCAGTCGCCAATTATCTTGTCTGATGGACTGGCTCACATCTTCGAGTTCCGATTCCGTGATCTTGCCGGCCCAATACTTCTCGAGGGCTTTTTTGAGCTCGCGTTTCGGACCGATTCGTGGGTAGCCAAGGTTTGTAGCCAATACCATACGGTCGTTCCCTTCTTTTCGGGTCGAGTGCTGGAGATGAAACGGCTTTTATGTCAATGGATGATGCCGTCGCAGGAAGTATACCAATATAGCCAATGGCAAATCACCGGTCAAGCGGGTGCGGACCCTCTAGAGTAAGCCATTGGGAGTGTAGACTAGATCGATGGGGCGTAGTCAAATACCCTCATGCGCTCCCGGCAGATAGTCTCGATCCGGGCGAGATTGACGGGGCCAAAAAAGCTCAGCCAATTGACGTCCCGGTCCCCAGCGGGTTGAAACTGATGGTCGACTCGGTGTGAAATATCGTGGCGGGTCTCGAGCCCAAGCCGGTGGGCTAACCGCGATATCTCGCCCATCTTGTCTTTGAGAAACGATTCGTATCTGAGCAGATTCATCTGGTCCGGATTTTCCCGGTAGGAGTCGGCGATATAGTTCCAGCGTTGGGCGAGCATTTCCATAAAGTTGGCGCCGGCGAGCCCGAGCCAGCTGCCATCCACGATCAAGTCCCATGCCCGTGTAATCTCGGAACGATGAGAATCGGTTAGTTCCTCGGTAGTCCCGGGGATCTTGAGACGGTTGAGTATACTGCGGATGTTGTCGCGCGGATCCCTTATAACCATTACAAAGCGTGCATCGGGGAAGTAGGCGACGAGCTCGGGAAAAAAGACGGACAGGCTAGGTTCCTTGATCACATCGCGTGAAAAATCAAGCCGGTTCCGTTTGACGAACGCTTCCATCGACATGCCACCCGTCTTGATCCGATCGATCACCGGGTCGGTGAATTCCCGCTCTAGATCGAGTGTGACGGCGAGTCCGGTGGCCTCCGCCAATAGCGCAGCGATAGCCGTCGTCCCCGACTTTTGATTGCCCAGCACGATGATTGGCGCCGGATGGATCTTGGCCGTCAACGACCGTGCTCCGCGCACAATCCTTCGGAGAATTCCCGGCGAACCCACGTGGATCGTCTTGAGAACCGGTTTATTATCCATCGTCTTCACCGCCTTGTTGCGTCATAGGCCGAAAATCTTTGACGATTTTCATGATGTCGCGGGCCGACTGCCGTCCCCTTGGCAGCAACAACCAGACCAGAATATAGGCCGCCAAATAAATGACAAGCTCGAAACCGAGCGACACAACCGGCGGTCCCGGCACCGAAAAGGTCGATGTCAGAGCGAATAACAGCACGCCGGCGGCGATTGACGCCGAGGCCGGACGGGCCAACGGTACCAGGAAGTCACCGGGCCGCAAGTGTGAACGGTGAAAGCAAAACAAGATCGATGGATATCGCATCAGAACGATCAAAATGCTGTAGGCCAGAGCCACGCCGACTGGGCCCCACCGGAGGCCAACCACGTATGCGATCACACTAAATACTGAGGCGATAAGCCCCCAGTGAAACATCCGCCTCGTTGTGCCCAACGATGAGTAAACCCAGCCAGTGGCAAAGTTAAAGGTCCCGATAAACGCAGCCGGGCCGAGCGCCCGGAAAATCGGAACTGCATCCGCCCACTGCGGACCGAGAACCGTGAGAATCGCCTTGTCCGCCGCGACGAACAGAAACACGACGATCGGCATTCCCGCCGCAACGGTCAGCGTGAGCCCCCGGCGGTAGTAGGCCCGGTAGCGCTCGTGCTGGTTTTGAAGCCGGCTGAGCGTCGGAACCGCGACGCTGGTCAGCGGGTTGTTGATCTGATGG
This sequence comes from Candidatus Latescibacterota bacterium, assembly GCA_020356045.1. GTDB lineage: Bacteria > Krumholzibacteriota > Krumholzibacteriia > WVZY01 > WVZY01. Next base: position 3,611,628 of record CP070631.1, on the reverse strand, counting down.
ATTGGAAGCAGCAGCAACCGATAGGCGTTGTTGTAGAAACCCAACGGCGCCGCTCCCCAGTACCAGCCGATAAGCATTTTGTCCAGATTGCGAATGAAGTAATTGACGATGTTGAACCCGGTCAGGTACGCGCCAAACGACAGCAACCCCCGCACCCCCGATTTGCGGACCGGCGCCCCCGGTCGCCAACGGCAGCACGTCCACACGCCCACCATGGTGGCAATCTCGCGTACCACGTGAAGAATCACAAGCGCCCAGTACCCCAGCCCCGAGGCAGCGCCAACGATCGCCGCGGCCGCTCCGGCAAACAGCGCCACGATTTCGATAACGGCCAGCTCGGCAAAACGCATCTGCCGGCGGAGAAGCGCCTGGTGTTGGACGGTGAGTCCGCTAAAAATGATCGCTGCGGCAAGGACAATGGTAATCTGCGTCACGCGGGGTTCCTTATAAAACCAGGCAAGGAGGGGTGAGAGTGCCGAGGTGACGATCATGATGCCTACGCTTATACCGAGATTGAGCCAAAAAAGCGTGCTCACCTGATCGTGTGTGATTTCGGCTCTCTGGACGGTCGCCATGGCCAGTCCCATGTCTTTGAAGATTCCGATAAATCCCACGATGACTATCACCATGGCGATCAATCCGAAGTCTTCCGGTGTGAGCATTCGAGCGAGCACGGCCAAGGACGACAGTGTGAGGAGAAATTTGACACCCTGACCGACAATTGTCACCGCACCGCCGCGAGTCGAGCGTCTGCGAAGACCGGTGCTCAAATGGTCGACGCGGAGAAACCGGTTGGGGTCCGAGCGGGTGGTCTGGGTGTCGGGGGATCGTAAGGGATTGCGCACGTTGGGCTCGCAGAAAACTTGATTTGACAGGTGTTTTGGCCAGCTTAACGGATTAAGTATTGAAGGTCAAGACGGTTGACGCTAGCATTTGCCGCATGATCAAGACCGGCTATGTTCTCGATCCCCGTTACCGCGACCACCACGTGCCGCCCGACCACCCGGAGCGTCCCGAGCGGATCGATGCGCTGATCGATCTGATGACGGAGTATGACAGGGAAGCGCTCGTCCAAATCAAACCGCGTCCGGCGACATCAGACGATCTAGAGCGAAATCACGACCGCTGGTACATCGACAAGGTGAGGTCCGCGGCAAAAGAAGGTCCATACGCGTTCGATCTGGATACCCACGCATCACCCCTGTCATTCGACACGGCCTGTCTGGCCGCCGGTGGGTTGCTCGAACTGTGTGACAGGGTGATGGCGGGGGATGTCCAAAACGGATTTGCGTTTGTGCGTCCTCCCGGACACCACGCCGAGTCGAATCGTGCAATGGGTTTCTGTTTCTTTAACAACGTGGCCGTGGCGGCAAGGTATCTGATCGCCAAATACGGTCTCGAGCGTGTCCTTATCGTGGATTGGGATGTTCATCATGGCAACGGGACCCAAAACAGTTTTTACGAAGATCGCAACGTGCTCTATGTGTCTGCACACCAGTATCCACATTACCCGGGTTCCGGGGTCCTGGATGAGGTCGGGGCGGGCGAAGGGCTGGGGTTCACGGTCAACCTTCCGTTTCCCGCCGGTTATGGAGACCAAGAGTACGTGCAGGCATTCAACCGTATCGTGGAACCAATAGGCCGTCAATTCGATCCCGATTTTGTGTTGATCTCGGCTGGATTCGACTGTCACCGCACCGACCCGCTGTCGCAGGCGTTGGTGACCACTAACGGGGTGGCGGCGATGACGAGAAGCCTTCTTCGAATTGCCCGCGACCACTGCGATGGAAAGTGTACTGCGGTTCTAGAAGGCGGCTACAATCTTGCCGCGCTTACCGAGTCGGTTGCGTGTGTGCTCGACGAAATGGGGGGTGAGCACCTCGACGATGATGTTGAAGATGACGGGGAAATCACCGGCGCGGCGGTATCCGCAGTGCATAGTATCCAGCGGCAGTTCTGGGACCTGTCTTGAACATCCGCGTATGCTACTGTTTCTTTGTTGAGTCCGGCTTGGCTTCTTTCTTCTTTCCGAACGGCAAAAGATCCTGCAGATTGTTTTTCTTTAGTATATCGAGCCCCTCGTCAACCAGCGCCTTGCTCATCACGTTTCGCAGATAGTCCGAATCAGGGCGGGCGGTAACCGAAGGGAGTACACCCGACAACAAGACCGGCACCTCGATCTGGCCCTGCTCGTTGGTCAGGTACTTCGCCGCGTCGTATTGTTTGATCAAATCGTCGGTCAATGATTTGGATGCGATGAACGTCGCCCGGAATTCGAGATCCCGTTCGAATCCCAACGCCCCTTTGCCCTTGATTTTGTATTCTGCATGGTTGAGGTGGAGGTTTCTTGCCAGTATCTTGCCCTCCTCGACGACAAAATCGCTTTTCAAGTTTTTGAAATCAGTATGGGCGCGCTGGAAAACACCGGGATATCTCGTTTTCAGCTCCTGTGAGATCACGTTCGATCCGGCGTACTGTTCGATCTCGCCAAAAAAACTTTTTGCAATATTCCAGTCGACGATCTCACCGTTTACCAACTCGGCAAGACCTTCCCCGCTCAACGTGTGTTTAATATCCTTCCACTCTTTGCCCGATCCCGAGATGTTGATATCGAGGTTCGCTTTGCCGGTCAGACTTTTTCTGGCCGAGCCAGGGATCACATCGATCAGCTCTATTAGATCGACGGCGTTCGCCTTTGCATGGATATCGAACCCCGTCGCCTGGTCGCCGGTTGTGATTGTGCCACCGCCGGTCAGACGCCCGCCCAATGTCTCAACCGCTATGTCGCTAACGGTGATTGTCGATCCGGTGATCGTGTAATCCGTGCTGAGGTTGTGGTAGTCGAAGTTGGCAAACGACCCGTTCTTGGAGGCGAATCTGCCCTGGCCTGCGGGTCCGTCTCCGGGACGGTGCAGACCTTGCACGGTGACATTCCTTAATATTTCCGGCTTCTCGATGTCTGGTTTTGGCGGTTGGATGTCTGTTACGGCAATCGCTTCCGACCTTACCGAGTAGTGGACCGTTGGGGCTTCGAAATTTTCGATGGCGGCGTTCCCTTCGATGGCGGATTCCCCGATGCGCAAAGAGAAGCTCTTGATATCGGCTTTATCGCGTTCAAAAGCGATGTCGGCTTGGATGTCGGTGATCGGTTTTGGATATTGCGGCAACGATGCGCCTGCGCGTTTGACCGTCGCCTTTCCATCGACGATCGGTCCGCGGCCCGGTTCGAGACTGCCGTGGATCCGCGCCACAACGTCTGCTTTTCCGGTCGGGGAGTAGGTGGCGAGCACGGGGAAAACGCTGTTCCAATCATCCAACTTGATATCCTTCGAATCGAACTTCAGGTCGACGGCCGCTGGCGGGCCAAATCGGTACTCACCGTGAATTCCAACCTGAAGCGAGCCAAATCGGAGTTGGGTGTCGCTCAATTCGATCTTTTCGCCGGTATGATTTGCGCGGCCATTGATATCGAGCGCGATTCCCGCCGGTTTTTCAAATCCCTTCGGGCTGCGGAACTCAAGTTGAGTCCCATCGACGGCAAATTCCACCGCCGCGTTCGAGAGACGTCCCTCGGCCGACAGGCGGGCGGTCGCAATCCCCCGAGTGACGAATTCGGGGGGCAGTTTGGTTTTGAGTTCCGGAAACGATTCGAACAATCGGGCGACATCTATTCCTTCGATGTCCACCCTTACCTCACCCGGGATATCCAGCGGTTCGGGTTCGTCCTCGACCGCGGGTCCAAGCGTTGCCCGTATCTTTACGTTTCTCTGGTCGGACAGCACCGCTGCCTCGATCTGTGTGGAGATGGGCTTTTTGAAATCGAGGTCCTTGACCGATGTCTTGATATTCGTTACCCGAATTTCGCGTTTCTGTTTCTGATCGGTGAATTGGATCTCTCCGTTTTCGATGCTCGCCAACGATACGACGAGAGGAATAGCCCCGGCCCCTTCGGGCTGTGCAGGCTGCGCGGTGCCGCCGGGTCCCGTAAAGGTCAGGAAATTGAACGCGCCATCCGTGTTGCGGATGATCCGGATCACCGGTTCCCGCAAAATTACCCGTTTCACTTCGAATTGTTTTCGGAGCAACGGCAGGAGCTTTGCGTTGACCTGAAGATCGGCCGCCTCGATAAAGGGCTCGTCGGAGAACGCCGCGTCGTCAGCGAGCCGCACGTTTTGGAGCCGGACTCCAATCCCGCCGCGGAGCGTCACTCCGATAGCGCCAATGTCGATGTCCCGGCCGATTGTCGATTCGGCTCGATCGATCAAGAAGTCCTTGTTTTTGTTTACGATGCCGTTGAGGTTGAATAGGAGAATAGCGACGGCTGCGGCAATGACGATGAGAACGACCCCGATTACTATGAGCTTTCGCATGGGATTCTCGACTTCCTTTCCGCGGTCAGGCCGGCTGGAATTCTTCGTTTGTTCGCGACCCGATGGTCAATCGAGCCACCGGACGCCGATTGATGCGACAAGAATAGAACAGCATGGAACCTTGTCAAGCAAAGAGCATAACTCATTTTCATATAATTGGTTGAGTTTCGGCGGTGGTTTGATGTCCGCCGCTGGAATCAGTCCTGAATGTTTCCGATTCGCAGCAGCGTGGGGAGATCGAGGATACGGATTTTTTTCTTTTCCGTGGTGATGATCCCTTCCCGTTTGAATTCACCCAGCGTACGGACCAGCGTTTCGATCGCCGTGCCCACCATGCCGGCGAGCTCCTCTCTGGTCAGCCGGACGTCCAGGGTCGAGCCATCCCCTTCTTCGGTGCCGTAAGTCTCGCGGAGAATCACGAGGGCTTCGGCGAGACGTTCACGGACCGGCTTTTGCGCGAGGTGGACGATCTCTTCTTCGGCTCGGGCCAACTCGTCGGTGAGAAGCTTGATGATCCTCATCGAGAACCCGCCGTCGGCCTTTATGAGCTTAAAAAACGTTTCCCTCGGAATACAGCAGATCACCGAATCTTCGAGTGCGGCGGCTGACACGGTGGCGGGCTCACCGCTAATGAGCGACCGGTATCCGATCACGTCGCCGCTCTTGGCAAAACGCATGATCTTCTCCCGGCCCTGACTGCCCGTCTTGAAAACTTTGACCTTGCCCTCGTGGATACAAAAGAGCCCGGTAGGAGGGATACCCTCAGCGAATATCGTTTGTCCTTTCCTGTAAACGAAGCACGCTTTAGTGGCGTCGAGCGCATGGAGTCCATCGCCGTCCAGGTCCCGCAAAATCGAGTTGATACGGTTCTCGCATTCGGTGCAGTAGGGTTTCTTGAATTGCTGGGTCATCGCGTGTAGCCCATTCCTTTTGAGAAAGTCCGGACTGAGTATACCAAAAAAAGTGGGTAACGCAATTACATGTACTCGTCGGCGTCAATCGGTGAGCCCTTGGCCGAACCTCTCCAAAAGTCCAGGATCCTCGCACCGAGCAGGATCAGCATGGCCAATAAATACATCCAGGTCAGAAAAACCGCGGCGCCGGCTAACGCCCCATAGATGGCCTGCCGTCTGGAAATCCCCGCCGTGATGAACGTTCCGAGTTTTTGTAGAACGAACCATGCGCCGGTCACGGCGAGCGACACCACAATGGCGTGAAAAAGCTTTGGGGTTTTCACCGGGAGCGTCATGTAGAGGGCGAGAAGGAAAACGGCGAAGACCCAGACCGAGAAATAGCGGCCAAAGACCTCGAATACGGCGGGGTGTTTTTGGAAAAATGGAACCGCCTCCAAGAGTTTGAGCGCATAGCCCGCAACAGCAGCGATGGAAAAGAACAGAATGGCGCCGACGATATATGCAAAGGAGATTATCCTTCCTGTGAGAAAGCCCACTTTTTTCTTCGAACCCATCACCGCGTTTATGCCCTCGTCCAAACCGTCGAACAAACCCATCGCGACAAGAATGAGGGAGAAGAGCGCGGCGGCGCCAAGTGCCTGCCAGTTGGAAGCGGCGCTTTGGACTTGCGTGAGAAGCATTTCACCGATCCCCGGCGGAAGAATCGTGAGAAGGGTCTCGTCGATCTGTTTGAGGATCCCGGGGCTGGTGTTCAGGAAATAGCCGGTGGTTGCCGCGACGAGAAAAAGAAACGGGATGAGACCGAGAAGAAAATAAAAGGCCAGTCCTGCCGCCATCATGGGTACCCGGCGTTCGAAAAAGCCGTTCCAGGCGCCGCGGATGGCACGCAGCAGACCGACGATCGTCAGCTTTGTTGTCGACACGGCGCGTGTCGCGCTGTCACTGACGTCGCGAGGGGTGATGGTTCTTTTATTCCGAAACAGTCTCTTCATAGATATTCCGAACGTGCGGCATCCCGGTCGACGCCGCGGGTCGCCGTGAATTGATAAACCATAAACGGTTATGGAAATTGCGTCAACTGTCGCTTGGTATCCTCATCGAGTGACCGGGGCGATCGGGCCAAAAGCCGTGGAGGTCGTTTGGCGGCGTTTTAGTTTGGTCTTCACAAACGTTGGTGCATCTCCTATTCTTCACGCGACGGTGACACACGCGAAAAAACGGGCCGAGGGGGGATGCCGATGACTCCCAAGACAATCCTTGCGGTCGATGACGAGGAGGACATCCTCGAGCTCGTCGACTACAATCTTTCGAAGGAGGGGTTTGATGTGGTCCGGGTAACGAGCGGCGAGCAGGCCCTCGAAGTGGCCCGGACGGGAAAGCCACATCTCATTCTGCTCGATTTGATGCTTCCCGGACTGGATGGCCTCAACGTCTGCAAACGGTTGAAAGCGGATTCGAAGACGGCCGATATACCCATCGTCATGCTGACGGCAAAGGGCGAGGAAACGGATATCGTTCTCGGACTCGAGCTTGGAGCGGAAGATTATATCACCAAACCGTTTAGTCCCAAAGTCTTGGTCGCACGGGTGCGAGCGGTTCTGCGCAGAGAGTCGAGGAGCGAGCCCGATGACAAGGCGCCGATTGTCATCGAGGAGGTTGAGATTCATCCCGGTAGACACGAAGTTGTCGTGGCGGGGAAACCCGTACATCTGACCTTCACCGAGTACGAGATCCTATATTACTTGGCTCGGCGTCCAGGTTGGGTGTTTACGCGGTATCAGATTGTCGAAGCCGTTCGCGGCGACGACTATGCGGTGACCGATCGGTCCGTGGATGTGCAAATCGTTGGTCTCCGCAAAAAGCTGGGCAAATACGGCCGACTGATCGAAACGGTACGCGGGGTGGGATATCGGTTTAAAGAGCCGGGTGAGACGTCGGATTGACCGTCGGACTCCTGACGTGGACGGCGGCGAACTCCCGGAATTGGCGCAAATCTGAGCAAACGTTCGGAGTCGAGTGCGAAGAAAACGGCTAATTTGGCAAATATATCCAGCGTTTCTTTTTGTCACGCTGTTTCTGGTGCTGGCCGTGACGTGGTACGCCTCTCGATCGCTGCGATTGTTCTATCTCGATGAGATTGCCCACGACCTCGAGTCCCGTGCCGTTCTTTTTCGCAGTCAGATCGACCTGCCGGTGACCCCGGACGACATCCAGACGATAGATGCGCGCTGCAACGAGCTGGGCAGAGAATCGCAAACGCGGATCACCGTGATTCTACCCAATGGAGTCGTCGTGGGTGACTCGGACGAAGACCCGTTGGCAATGGAAGACCACTCGGACCGCCCCGAGATAATCGAGGCGATGACAGGCAGAACGGGACGGTCATTGCGTTACAGCGCGACCCTCAAGACGCACATGATGTACATCGCGATCCCGATCACAACGGGGCGCGAAACGGTGGCGGTCGTTCGGACCGCGATTCCAACCAGCGCGATTGATGACGCGCTACGTTCGATTTATGGTCGCATTGCGCTGGGCGGTGTTGTTCTCGCCGTTTTTGTCGCGATTGTGAGCCTTTTTTTGTCAAAACGTATCACAAGACCGCTGGTCGATCTTCGACGCGCCGCCGAACGATTTGCGCGGGGTAATCTCGCCACCCCGCTCGACGTACCCGACTCCGAGGAATTCGGAAGTCTGGCCATCGCGATGAACAAGATGGCCGAGCAGCTCGATTTGCGTTTGCTGGAAATGGTCGAGCAGCGAAACGAACAACAGGCGGTCCTCGAGAGTATGGTCGAGAGCGTCCTCGCCATTGACTCGGACGAACGAATCATTTCCGTCAACCTCGCCGCGGCGAGGTTGTTCGATGTGGATCCGGATGAGGTGGCGGGACGACCGCTCCAGGAGATCATCCGCAATCCGGAGCTTCAAAAGCTCGCCGCAGAGACGTGGTCGAGCGACGCGCCGGTCGAGGGTGAGATCGTCATTTACCGGACAGAAGAACGCGTGTTACAGGTTCATGGAACGCCACTGAGGGACTCGCAGGACGCGCATATCGGTGCTCTCATCGTCCTCAATGACATAACGAGGCTCCGGAGGCTCGAGATCGTGCGGCGTGATTTTGTGGCCAACGTGTCGCACGAGCTCAAGACACCCATTACCTCGATCAAAGGATTCGTGGAAACCCTTCTCGGCGGTGCAATGGATGACCGGGAAGCGCTCGAGCGATTTCTGGGGATCATCGCCAAGCACAGCGAACGGCTCGACGCGATTATCGAGGATCTTCTCGCACTGTCCCGTCTCGAACAGGATACCGAACGCGAAGAAATCGAAATCCGCCGTTTGGATATCGTTGCTGTTGTTCGGTCGGCTATCGATGCGTGCAAGCCCCGGGCGCAGTCGCGGGATATCGAGCTGAAATGCGTCAACGATACGTCCGTCGAGGGCCGCGCAAATTCCCAGCTGCTCGAACACGCGATAACCAATTTGATCGACAACGCCGTGAAATACAGCGACCCGGGGAAAACGATCGAAATCGCCGCAACTCGCACGGATGGAGGTGTCGACGTGTCGGTCAGAGACCGGGGATGGGGTATCGAGAGGCGACATCTGCCGCGGTTGTTCGAGCGGTTTTACCGGACGGATCGTGCGAGAAGCCGCGAGATGGGAGGGACCGGCCTGGGGCTTGCCATCGTAAAACACATCGCCCGCGTTCACGGTGGGCGAGTAGAGGTTGAAAGCTCACTTGGCGAGGGTAGTGTTTTTACCGTCTTTTTGCCGGATGACGATCGAGGCGCGTATAGGGGTTCGTAACGGACTGGCGCGGGGCCCCAATCCGTGGCAATATGATGATACGGAGGATAAGAGATTGGTCAGACTCAAAATTGAAATCGAGAATTTGAAAAAGGCCATTCTGGCGTTGAGCGCGGTGGTCGAGGAAAGCGTTCGCAAGGCGGTAACCGCCACCGAAGAAAGGGACTCTGCGCTTGCTCAAGAGGTCATCGATAACGACACCACGATCGATGCCCTCGAAGTCGAACTCGAGGAGGAATGCCTCAAGGTACTGGCCCTGCATCAGCCGGTGGCGATTGACCTCCGTTTTATTATAGCTGTTCTCAAGATCAATAGCTTTCTCGAACGAATTGGCGATCAGGCGGTCAACATTGCTGAACGAGCCAGCTATCTGGCTGAACACAAGGATGTCGAGATGCCCGCCGCTGTTCCGCAGCTTACTGAAAAGGTTCAGGCAATGTTGCGGAAGAGCCTGGATGCGCTGGTCAACATGGATGCGGAACGCGCGTCAGAGGTGTTGTCGCTCGATGACGAAGTGGATGCGATCCACCGAAGGATGTACAAAAAGGTGCAGCGAATGATGTGCGAACAACCCGACAAACTAGAAGGGCTCGTGCAGTGGCTGAGCGTGTCGAGGTGTCTGGAGCGGATCGCGGATCAGGCTGAGAATATCGCAGAGGATGTTCTCTATATGATCGAAGGTCAGATCGTGCGTCATCAGAAAGACTAGCTCAGTAAGGCTCCACGTCAAACATCTCTGGCTCCCATCCCGCGAATCCGATCCCCGGCGAGCTCGCTATCCGTTTACAGGCGCTCCAGTTCCCGCGCGGCCTCGGTGCCGGCCGTCTCGTTGACACGACTGAGCAGCACGCCCCCGAGCACGAACAGGATCATCACCGACAGGATCGCCAACCGGGGACTACCGGTCAGCACGCCAACCCATCCGATCAGTACCGGTCCCACCACCGCGGCGAACTTGCCAATCATATTGTAGAAGCCAAAAAACTCAGCCGCCTTGTTCTTTGGGATGATCCGCGAATACAGCGACCGGCTGAGTGACTGAATACCACCGAGCACCAGTCCAACCGTGGTGGCCAGCACGTAAAACTCGGTGATGGTATCCATGAAATAACTCCACACGCAAACGCCCGTGTAGACGGCAATTCCAAAAATGATTCCTGTTTTTGCACCGATGCGTTCGCCGATGATGCCAAACAGCAACGCCGCGGGGAAACCGACAAACTGTGTGATCAAGAGCGCAGCGACGAGGCTGTTGGCTTCGAATCCCAAGGACAACCCGTAGTCGACCGCCATCCGTGTGATCGTGTGGACGCCATCGATGTAGCACCAATAAGCGATCAGAAAAAGGAACACGGTCTTCAATTGACGAAGCTCCTGAAATGTGTGGCCGAATTGCCGGAGGCCTTCGATCACCACCGTCCATCCGCGGCCGCTGGACCTGCCCTGGGGTTCCTTTACAAACAGAAAAATGGGGATGGAGAACACGGCCCACCATATGGCGACGGTGACAAACGACACGCGAACGGCGTGCGCTGAGTCCTGCAAACCAAATATCTCCGGTTTGAGCGTCATGATAACGTTGAGCGCAAGCAGCACGCCGCCGCCGAGGTACCCGATTGCGAATCCCAACGCCGACACGTAATCCGAGTTTTCGTCCGAGGCAACCGTGACGAGCAGCGAATCGTAAAAGTTGTTTGCCGATGAGAAACCGATGGTTGCCGTGACATAGACGAGAATAGCCAACTCCCACTGGCCTCGGCCTACGAAATGGAGCGATCCCGTCATGATGATGCCGAGCATGGCGAAGAGGAACAAAAGCTTCTTTTTGGCGCCACCCGTATCCGCGATGGCACCGAGCACCGGGGAAAGCAGTGCGACCACGATGCTGGCGATGGAGTTTGCCGTTCCCAAACGAAGCGTGCTCGTTGTTACATCGGCGCCTGCGCTCAAGT
>CP070631.1:3583630-3600479 GCA_020356045.1 Candidatus Latescibacterota bacterium | reverse complement strand
GAAGCCAAGAAGTTCCCAGACGTCAAGGGCGTCAGCGGGATGAAAAAGGAAGAGCTCATCAACCTCCTTGTCGAGAAGCTCGATATCGCCGTCCCCGAAAAAAAACCCAAAAAGAAAAAGCCCGCCTCCGCACCAAAAACCAAGGCGCAGCTAAAAAAGATGATTGTGGATCTAAGGGCGCAGCGCGATGCAACCCGCTCCGCGCCGGATTCGAAGAAGCAGGTCAATATTCTGAGGAAACGCATTCACTCGCTCAAACGTCAGCTTCGCAAGATGACGTAGACCGCACCCGCGGTCACACGGCGGTCGATCGAGCCGCCGCCTAGATATACAGCGTGTGTGTGACCCCGCCCGCAATCTCGAGCATCGTTGGCAACCCAACGATCTCATCAACCTTGTCGCGGACAATGGGCATATCGAGCCCCAACACCTTTACCGAGGCGCTGCACGCGTACACGGTAAGCGTCCCTTCACCCTCCCGCGCCTTGTCCAGCATGTCATACAGTGACGGCACGTTGGATGTCTCAAAGCCCTTTTGGAGCCTCTGTGACCATTCGGATCGTTCCAGCGGTGAGCCCCTCCCAATGGAGTCCGTGTCATCCCATGTCCCCTCCACATAGGCGGCCAACGCCTGATGAAAAAGGAAAACATGACATGGCCATCCCATAGATGTTGCAGCCAACAGCATGCTCGTGGCCTGATAGACCCGATCGTAGTGATGACTGTGAAGAAAAATGGCCAACGAAGTGTTCATGCCGCGGCTCCCGGCTCCCAAAAACCAATGACGAAGATTTGGTGTCTCAATAACTATACATCAACATCGGTTAGGTGTGAAGCCCCGCGAAGAGTTCCTTCACGAGAGTCAGCCGGTGGGGCTACGATCGTAAGCGCAGTACGAAAACACTTTCGAAATGAGCGCCGATTGATATACTCAGCTGGGTCACAACCATGTCAAAAAAACGAAATAGACCTCATGTCAGTATGAACATGGCCATGTCGGCCGATGGCAAAGTGTCTACCTACCGGCGGGAGACATTTTCGCTTGGCACGCGCGAAGACCGCTACTTGATGGATGTCATTCGCTCCAAGGTCGACGCGGTTGTCGTCGGGTCCCGTACGCTTCAACTCGACGGTTGGGCGATGCGAATCCGTTATCCGGAACTTCGGCGAAAGCGAGCGCAGAGAGGGCTCAATCCCCATCCGTTGAATGTCGTGTTGAGCACGAATTTGAACCTCAAGACCGGCAAAGAGTTTTTTACATTTCCCGATACGGAGAAACTCATCATCACCACGAGGTCCGCTCCTCATTTTCGAATACGCAAGTTCCAAAAACTGGCCGACGTAGTCGTGTTAAAGCGCGCGCGGATCCGTCCCGGCGACGTCCTCGACATCTTGTGGCAGCGTGGAATCAAACGAGTTCTGATCGAGGGCGGGGGTACTCTGAATTTTTCGTTTTTTGAGGCGGATCTCGTAGACGAGGTTTATGTCACCATCACTCCCAGAATTCTGGGGGGCGGCATGTCCCCGACAATTGCTGATGGCAAGGGGTTTCTTAGAAAGTCCCACCCGCGGCTCGAGCTGGTTTCGAGCCGCCGGCGTGGAAACGAGGTGTTTCTGAAATACCGCGTGATCAAGCGTTGAGCGCGTCGAGAATCTCCTGAATATGCCCCTTTACCTTGACGCCGCGGTACGCGTGCACAATTTTGCCTTTCTCATCGATGATAAAGGTGCTGCGGTTGATCCCTTTGACTTTGCGCCCGTACATGTTCTTTTCCTTGATCACATCGTACTTTTCGCACACCTCGCCGTCGGGATCGCTGAGCAGCGGAAAAGGAAGATTATATTTGGCTTTGAACTTCTTGTGAGACTCGACACTGTCCCTGCTTACGCCAATAACAACGGCCTTTTTTGATTTGAACGCATCGATTTCATCACGGAAATCGCAGGCTTCCTGCGTTCAACCCGAAGTGTTGTCTTTTGGATAGAAATAGAGTACGACCTTCTTGCCAAGAAGATCCTTAAGCGCCACTTTTTTGCCGCTGTCCGATGCCAGCGTAAACCTCGGCGCTTTCCTCCCAACTTCAGGCATGTCTCCTCCTAACCGTCATGTTGTTTAGTCGCTCATCACGCGGCCAAGCGGTCATTGATTTTTTGCAGCAGATCGTACGATATGTCGAGGGCACCGATGGGTAGGTCTCGGTTGGTAAAACCATGGTAGTCCGAACCGCCGGAGATCAGCAGATCTTTTTCCTCCGCAATCGCGATCAGCCCTTTGACCATCTCCGCGTCGTGCTTGGAATGATACACCTCAACACCATCGAACCCCTCTTCTAACAGCGCGGCCATCTCATCCATATCGCTCAGGAAAATCCCCGGATGCGCCATAAACGCAAGTCCCCCAGCCCGGCGGATGTGCTGGATCGCCTCGGGAGGCGCCATCTTGTATTTTGGAACATATGCAGGTCCACCTTCAGCGATGTATCTGTCAAACGCCTCGTTCGGCGACCTTACATGGCCTTTTTCAAAGAGCACCGCAGCTATGTGGGGACGTCCGAGGGCGCCCGGTCCGCTTTTCGCCATCACGTCGTCGGGATCAATCGACATACCCAGCTTACCGAGCTTCTCTATGATCTTGAGACCTCGTTTCTCGCGCGTGTCCCGGAACCGCCGCAGCATATCTTGAAACTCTTCATGATCCGGGTCGACCCCGTATCCGAGGATGTGGAGGTCACGTCCCTTGAACTCACAGCTGAGCTCGACCCCGGATAAAATCTCGATGCCGTACTCTTTGCCCGCGCTCACCGCTTCGTGGGTACCGTCGAGACAGTCGTGATCGGTGAGACTAATCGCGACTAGCTTCTTTTTGTCAGCTTTTTCGACCAGCTGCGTCGGCGTGAACAAGCCGTCAGAGAACGTGGAGTGCATATGTAGATCGATCCGCATGGATGCTCCAGTCAATCAGACATGTTTTTCAACGGAGTGTGGAACGTGATGCAACCCGGAGAGCAGGAAACCAAACTCAACCCCAGCCATGCAGCCTGCCCCAGCGATGTTGGCTGTATGATAACGCTTTTCGGCTTTACAAGCAAAACCAAAATTGACATGATAACAGACAACCCTCTTCACGGTTACGCCATTTCTGTGCAGTATTACCGCCCGGTTCCATCAAAGAAAGGAATCACCATGAGTGCATTGAACAAATCTTTCAGAATCAGACACAAAAATAAAAACATCCTGATGTACGCGGGCAGCGAAATCGATGCCAATATCCTCTATGCAACCAAGTTCTTCTGTCCCGACCCGTATATATTTATCAGAACCGCCGATGGAAAACGCCACATGGTTATGAGCGATCTCGAGATCGACCGCGCGAAAAAGCAATCCAACGCCCACAGAGTTCATTCACTCACCTTTTACACAGAACTCGCAAAAAAGAAATTCAAAAAATCCACACCGGGAGTGCCCGAGATTCTGGCCGCCATTCTGCGCGATTTCCGGATCCGCAGCGTCGTTGTACCCGAGAGCTTCCCGCTTGGGATCGCCGAGGGCATTCGCAAATACAACATCAGTGTCAATCCTCTACCCGAACCGTTTTATCCCGAACGGATCTACAAAAAGCCCGTGGAGGCAGCCAACATACGAAAGGCGATGCGCGCGACGGAACGGGGTATCAAGGCGGCGGTCGAGGCGCTCGAGAAGTGCAAAATCAAGGGAAGCTATCTCTACTATCAAAAGAAACGGCTTACCGCTGAGACCTTGAGAAACATTATCAACACGACGGTGCTCTCGGCGGGTTATGTGCCGAGCAATACGATCGTGGCTCCCGGTAAACAGGGGTGTGATCCCCACGCCAGAGGTTCGGGCGTCAGTCGTGCCAACGAGCCGATTATCATTGACGTCTTCCCTCGATCCGAGTCGACGGGCTACTTTGCCGATATCACACGCACTGTCGTGCGTGGCAAAGCGTCGGAAGAGGTCAAAAAGATATACCGCGCGGTCTACGACGGTCAAAAGCTCGGGCTCGATATGATCAAACACGGTGTCAAAGCACGCAAGGTCCACAAGGCGATCCAAAAGCTCTTCGACAGCAGAGGTTATCACACGGGTGAGAAGGATGGCCGTCAGCAGGGATTTTTCCATTCGACGGGTCACGCGCTGGGGCTCGAGATCCACGAACCACCGCGAATCGCCATCAACAATATTACGCTCGAGAAGGGAATGGTCCTGACCGTCGAACCGGGACTCTACTACTACCCGGTCGGGGGCGTGCGGATCGAAGACACGATTCTCGTTACGCGTACGGGAATCGAGAATTTGACACGGTTTCCAAAATTCCTGGAAATCTGATTGTGTGACCGCGGAGAGAACTACGGTTTGACTCTGACGGCGCCCGCCTCGACGAATGCCAGCCAAACGTGATCCCCTGGGTCAATATAGACCTTGCGCACGTTTATCGATGGCATGCCGCTTCCCTGGACGTAGTTGGTGATCGTTCCGTCCGGCAGCACCCGGCTCAATCCCGCCTGCGTGGCAAACCAGCGCGTACCTTGCGGCCAATAAGTGTCGCGGAGGTTTATCCCTATCGAGCTACCCAGATCGCTCACCGCACCACTCGCCTTATTGAAGTAGTTCCACACGCGCGTGTCCACATCAACGGTCGCCGCTCCATGGGTTGCATGGGCCGACAAGAACAAATCGTTGATCGAATCGTAGGTAATTCCGTTGCAGTTATCACTGGGGATACCACTCGATTCGGTCGTGTAGTGCTGATAGCCAGGGAACCCGCGCACCCTTATACCACCGGGAACCAGCGTGCCGCCCTCGTCTCGCAGTTTCTCAGCCATCCACACCTCGGTACCCCGCGTTCTTGTTTTCGCGACGAGAATCTGAGTGACTACGTTGGGCCCCAGATCGGAATGGTCGATCCACCGATCCTCCATCGGGCGGCTGTCGTCGTCTATATACTGGCTCACCCCGGCCGCAGTCGCAATCCACACAGACGAATCGTCTACGGCGAGGGAAAATACGCGATTGGCGATAAGCCCGTCTTCTTCGTTCAGCACCTGCCAAAGTGTGGAATCGGGACGATTCGGATCGGGTTCACCGGAGTTCGGATAGTTGATGGCCAAGGAGTCCCCCACACCGATTCCGCCACCCCACGTGCCAATGAAAATCTTGCCGTTTAGCTCGGCGGTCGCGCGGCATTTGATGTTTGGGACACCGTCGAAAGAGTTGTAGCGGGTTTCCACGAACGTGGCGTTGTTTTTTAGAGCCATGCCAACACCCGAATCCGTGCAGAACCATTGGCGGCCTTTACTATCAACAAAAATATCGTAGACATCGTTATTGGGGAGATTCTTAACCGTCGAATAGACGAGCTGTGGCGGCTGTGGCGGGGGCGGCGGCTTGGTCGTGTCATCACTGCATCCCACAAGCCACACCGCGAGTGTCGCCAGGGCAAAAATCTTCAACGTACGAAGGGTGCTCAACTCAAACCTCCCAATCTCTGTCTCATTGCGTTGGTATAAAAAGACCGTTCCGCCTCGATATGAGAATCAAAGGTAATGTGCCATTATTTGCGTTGGTGGGGTGACCTAGTATAAGGCAGGCTCTTATAATGAGCAAGTTTTCAATGCGTTGTAATCATAAGGGGTTAACCAACCGCTGTCAAGACCGATGCTCCAGAAACTCTTTGATACGGACCGCGAGCCCTGGCGAAACCCCTTGGATTGATGAGAGTTCGGCGACCCGCGCCGCCCGCAAGCCGTTGACGCTCCCAAAGGCCCCCAGCAGCCTCTGCGCCAGCACTTTGCCGACTCCGGGAATTTCGTCGACAATCGATGCGCCAAATTCTCTGCTTCGCACCTTCTTGTGATAAGCGATGGCAAAGCGGTGAGCCTCATCGCGGACTCGCTGCAACAGGTGGAGTGCGGCCGAATCCCCCTCGAGCAGAAGCGGTTCGGGCAGGTGAGTCATAAAGATCCGCTCTTTTCCACGCACACGGCGTTTGCCCTTTTCCTTGACCTTTGCGATACCCAGAACGCCAAGGTCTTCGATTCCCAGCCGATCGAGCACCTTGAGCGCGACATTGAGCTGACCTTTGCCACCGTCGACCATCAGCAAATCGGGCAGATCCCCCTCCTTGATCCCGCGAGCCAGCCTCCGTTCGAGCACTTCGGCCATCATCGCGTAATCGTCAGACCCTTCGACCGATCGCACGCGGTAGTGCCGGTACAGCGTCTTGGCCGGCTCGCCGCCGACAAAAGCCACCCGCGACGCCACCGCGTGCCGTCCCTGGAGGTTTGACACGTCGAAACATTCGATTCGCCGGGGAAAACTGGCCAGCTCGAGGAGGTCCTGAAGCTCTTCGAGCGCTTCCTTGAACCGATCCGACCGCCCCCGGTCCTCAAACGCGGTCCGCGCGTTCTTGACCGCCAACTCCACCATGTGCCGGCGTTCGCCTCGCTTTGGCAGGATGATCCGCACGCGCGACTCCCGTCTCATCTTGAGATATTTCTCGAGGATGCGCTTGTCCTCGACCTCTTCCGATACCACAACCTCGGCGGGGACGGCAGCGCCAGTTTGATAATACTGGTTTAGAAAAGATGACAAGTGTGCGCTGGTTGTAAGCGTTGCGTTGTCAAAGTAATACGAGTTACCATCGGAAAGCTGCCAGTCTCTAACATAGAGCGCCTGGATCACCATCCGCTCTTTCTCACGGTAAACTCCAAAAACGTCGCGTTCGGCTTCTTGGGGTGATGTAATCCGCTGTTTCTCGACCGTTCGTTGGAGCGCCATCAATTGGTCGCGCGTCCTCGCCGCGTCCTCGTACCGCCGCTCCGCCGCCTCGAGATCCATTTTGTCCTTTAGCGACTTGATTAGATCGTCGCCCCTGCCCTTCAAGAACATCGACGCCCTGGCAACGGTGTCTTTGTATGCCTGTTCGTCGACGAGCCCCACACACGGTGCCGGGCACCGGTTGATATGATAGTAAAGACACGGCCGGCTTCGGTTTTTTAGCTCGGCATCGCTGCACGTACGCATGGGGAACACCCGTCCCAGCATACGCAGCGTCGCCCGCACCGAACCGGCCGACGCGTACGGGCCAAAATATTTGGCCTTATCCTTGCGCGGCCGCCGTACGACGGTGAACCGGGGAAACGGGTGATCGGTATTGAGCCTAACATTGACGTAGGTCTTGTCATCCTTGAGAAAAATGTTGTAACGCGGTCTGTGCTTCTTGATCAAATTGTTTTCGAGGATCAGCGCTTCCTGCTCGGTGTCGGTGACCATGTAATCCAGTTCCACCGCTCGCGCGAGCAGGAACTGGATCTGGTGACGGCCATCACCACCCTCGCGGAGATAGCTCTGCACCCGGGTGCGTAGGGCCTTGGCCTTGCCCACATAGATCACACGGCCCTTATCATCCTTGAACAGGTAGACGCCGGGCTCGCGGGGTAGTGTCGCAACCTGTGATTTGAGGGTCGTTTTTGCCTTGGGTTGTGCCATTGCCCTCCGGGGATCGAGGCGCTATTATTGCCATGGTTTCTTTCATTATAATACTATTGACCGCCCGGCAAGAAAAGGTGCGACCCGGTGACCAAAAAGCAAAGCGCTGTCATAATCAAGGATGATCTCGGTGACACGCTCGAACTCGACCGCGTGCCGTCGCGGATCGTATCGCTGATTCCGTCCATCACCGAGACGCTTTTCGAGCTTGGGGCCGGGTCCCGGGTGGCCGGCATTACCGACTATTGTATCCACCCTGCTGACGCGCTGGCAGGAATACCGAAAGTTGGTGGTACCAAAGGGTTTTCAATCGATCTCGTTCGAGATCTCAGCCCGGACCTGGCCATCGCCAACAAAGAAGAGAACCGCAAACCCGAGATCGACGCGCTCAGACAAGTGTGTCCGGTGTTTGTCAGCTATCCCCGCACGGTTGAACAGGCCGTCAAAACCATCCTGGATTTGGGAACGCTCACGGGGCGGTCGGCCGAGGCGTCGACGATGGCGGCGGAGTGCGGGTCACTGTTGGAATCCATTTATCCGCCCGTTCTGGGCCGGCCGTTTCGCACGGTCTGTTTTGTGTGGCGGGAGCCCTGGATAGCCGTCGGCCGCGATACGTACGTGGATGATCTTTTTGATACCTTTGGGTTCAAAAACGTGTTTGCGGCAGACGATGGTCGATACCCGCAGACATCGCTCGAGGCGGTTCTTGATCGTGGACCCGAGATCGTTATCCTTCCCGACGAACCGTACGCGTTTGGTCCATCGGACCACACCGAGGTCGAGTCGTTTTTTGCCGGCCGGGGATCGCCCGTTAGAGTGCTCAGAATGGATGGAACGCTGATCACCTGGTTCGGGTACCGGACGATGTTGGGGATCGATCACTTGCGGCAGGTGAAGACCAGGCTGCTCGCACAATAGGCAATCAAGGAGAAAAAAGACAATGTTTACGCGTGACAAGACGCGGCAAATCATGGTCGGCGATGTAGCCATCGGCGGCGGCGCGCCAATACCCGTGCAATCGATGACGACGACCGATACGACCGACGCGGCGGCGACACTCGATGAGATCAAGCGGCTCGAAGATGTTGGCTGTGATATCGTGCGCGTGAGCACGCCCAGTCGAAAGAGCGTGGATGCGTTGGCCACGATCATACCCAACGTGCGAGTCCCCATTGTGGCGGACATACATTTTGATCACAGTGTGGCAGTACTCGCGGCGGATATCGGCGTGGCGAAGCTCAGGATCAACCCGGGGAACATCGGCTCGCGCGACAAGATCGAAAAGGTCGTGGTCAAAGCCAAGGAAAACAAGCTGCCCATCCGCATCGGTGTCAATGCGGGCTCACTGGAAAAAGACATCCTCGAAAAACACCGGTATCCAACCGCGGAAGCGATGGTGGAAAGCGCACTCCGGCACATCAAGATCCTCGAGTCGTTTGAGTATTTCGATATCGCCGTGTCGGTCAAAGCATCGTCGGTTCCGTTGACCGTGGCCGCCTATCGACTGCTGGCCCGGAAAGTGAACTACCCGCTTCATCTTGGCATCACCGAGTCGGGCACACTGGCCAGTGGTTCGATTTATTCGTCGGTCGGACTTGGGATTCTGCTCAGCGAAGGTATCGGCGACACCATACGAGTGTCGTTGTCCGCCGATGTTGTCGAAGAGGTCCGGGTGGGCAAAAAGATCCTTGCCTCGCTGGAGCTCGTGTCGAATGTTCCTCGGGTTATCGCGTGTCCGTCGTGCGCGCGCAATCATCTCAATCTTTTTGCTATCGCCGAAGAGGTCGAGCGCCGGACGGCCGATCTGAGAAAACCGGTCACCATCGCCGTCATGGGGTGCGCGGTAAACGGCCCCGGCGAGGCCCGCGAGGCCGACTTTGGCATTATGGGTGGCAAGGGCACCGGACAGATCTTTGTCGGCGGCAAGATCGTCCGCAAGGTACCCGAGGACCAGCTCGTCGACGAGCTGGAAAAGGAGATTCGCGCGCGGTTGGACGACTGAACTTCAGCGGATCCTCGGCTGCTCGAATCCCACCGTGCGGTGCTAGATCCGCAAGATACCGAACGCCGGTGGCAAGCGGCGTGTCGGCCCCCGCTGTTATTCCTCGATAATGATCTCGTACTCGATGGGCACCGCAATCTTGAGCATCGCACTCACGCCACAGTATTTGTCCTGACTCAATTCGACGGCGCGCTCGACCTTATCTCTCGGAATACCTTTGCCCTTGAGTCGATAAACGATTTTGACGTTTTTGAACACTTTTGGATGCTCGTCGGTGAGATCAGCTTCGGTCTCCACGCTAAACGACTCGGGTTCGATTTTCATTTTGCGAAGAATGCTGATCACGTCCATACCCGTGCACCCCGCCAGCGATGTCAGCATGAGACCTTTTGGTTTTGGACCTTGATTCTGACCTCCAACTTTTGCGTCGGCATCGACGGGGATATCAAATCCATCGAGCTCACCCATGAAGTGCATGCCGTTTTTCAAAACCACTTTTGATTTCATTCTCCTGTTTCCTTTTTGTCCGGTTTACAAAACGAACTTCTCACGCCGATACGGTTTTTCACTTTTTGAAAAAGATATACACCGCCAATCCGACGAGTATCACGGCGAACATGCGTCGAAACTGCGCGGTGGACAGGTGTTCGACAATGCGTGCGCCGATCTGAGCGCCAATGATACCACCCAATCCAAGGAGGATCCCCAGCCGGTAATCGACGTTTTGAAGCTTGCTGTGAGCGAGCAACGCCGAGATCGATATCACGAGTATGGCGAGGAATGACGTACCCACCGCTTTTTGCGCCGAGTACCCGAGAAACAACAGGATGGGAACCATGAGAAACCCGCCGCCGAGACCGGTCAGAGACGCACCCACGCCGACAACGACCCCCGAGGCAAGCAACAAGAGACTGTTGAGACTTAACACGTGATTTCCCCTGTGTGTTATCCGATTCAGAGCGACCAACCCGTGATGTCTCCGTCGATTCCACCCGGGCAACGCCCCATAATAACACACAACACCTAACGGACGCACTCGTGCAATTATCGGCCTATCAGCGAGTTACGCCTTCGGGAATCCGGTGCGGGGCTGGAACACGCGCCGCAATTATACGTAGACATAAATACCCCGCCAAATTATGCCCACGCTTATATCGACCGAGGAGATATCGATGAACGGCAGCTCGCACACTGAACCTACAGGTCCGCCGGTTTTCCATCGAGCCCTATTAATAGCGGCTCTTTTCGCCTTTGCGGTTGCCGGCGTTGTCGGCGCCGCTCAGATCCACGACCTCGCCAGAACCGGTGACTTGGAACAAGTCAAAAATCTGATCGATCAGTCCCCCGATCTTCTCAACGCGCTCAACGAAGAAGAAGAAACCCCGCTGCACTTCGCTGCGGCGAGCGGCAACCTCGATCTGGTCGAGTACCTGGTGTCGTCCGGCGCCGAGGTTGACGCGCCGAACAACGTCGGTCAGACACCTCTGCTCTACGCGGCGTATGATGGCCATGTGGAAATATGCGAGTTTCTTATTCGCGTGGGAGCCAAAGCGGATTTTCGCGATGGCCGGGGGAATTCGCCGTTGGACTTTGCCGCGAGACAGGGACAACTCGATGTCGTGGCGCTGTTGATCGCGGAGGGCGCGGAGATCGACCGCGACGGACGCGACGGCAGGACTCCGCTTTGGTATGCGGCAAGCACCGGTCAGTTGGAGATCGTCAAATTGCTGGCGCGAGACGGAGCGGACGTCACAACAACCGATGACGGCGGCGAGTCGGTGCTATTGGTGTCTCTGAATCGCGGTCACCCCGATGTCGCCGACTGGCTGGCGGATCATGGGGCGTTGGTCGACATCGACACCTTATCTCTCAATGCGCTTCTCATTCAGGCTGCATCAATGGGTCTGTCGATAATGGTTGAATCGCTGTTCGCGGAGGGGGCCAGTCTGCATGCGAGCAACGCCACTGGCAAAACGATACTCCACGCGGCCTCAATTGGAGGGCTCGAACACCTCGCCACCAACGCTATTGGGCAAGGAATTCCGGTAAACGACACCGACAGCACGGGCAGAACACCGCTTCACTACGCGGTCTCGGCCGACAACGTCGGTATGGTGGAGCTGCTGATTCAAAACGGCGCCGATGCCAACGTCAAAGCTGGCGATGGGCGGACACCGCTCAACATTGCCGAGGATTGGCATCACGAATCGATGATCGACTTGTTGATCGCGAATGGCGCCCGCCAAGAGGCTCGCTCTACCTACAAGATCGGAGGAGGCGGGGGGCGCGGCCGTGCCGAGATTACCTACATAGCCAACGAAGGATTTCTTTTATCCGATGGCGAGCAGAAGATCATCATCGACGCGCTTGTCGACAATCCGTGGGGGTATGTGTCAACAAACACGAAGATCTTTGAAATGATGCTTGCGGGCAACCCGCCATTTGACGATCTCAATCTTTGCATTGGCTCGCATGTCCACGCGGATCACAACGTGGCCGCAATGACCCTGGATCTGCTCCGCAAACAACCCGGTGTGACTTTCGTTTCCAACCAGCCGGCAATCACCGAACTCATGGATGCCGCCGGCGCCGATTACGGCACGATCGCCCCACGCGTCGTCAATATGAACCCCGAATGGGGCACAACCAAAAAACATTCGTCTGATGGAACGAGCGCTGCGTTCTTTGGCGTCAACCACGCCGGCCCGAACAGTCCCAGAGTCATGACGCTCGCCACCATCGTGGAAGTGGGCGGCATTCGAATGGTCCACCTGGCTGACGAAGTAGCCGAAACCAGCGCCGAATACATCAGGGCCGCTTTGGTCAACGGCACCATTGACATCGCATTCGTCGATCCATTCTTCCTCGAGGATCCGGTTGGACAAGCGTTGATCGAAGAAACTATCCGCCCCACATACATTATCCTCATGCATCTCCGGGTGTCGGAACTCGATACTTATGCGGAAAAGTTCAAAACTTCGCGGCCTCCGGTCGTGATCTTCAGAGAACCCATGGAAACCAAAATCTTTGAGACCACCCAGTAACTCTGCTCCAAGCGTGATGAGGGGGTGTTAGAAAAACAGCTTTCTTATGCCGGGCACCACCGGATAAAATCGTCAACGAGAGGGGGTCACTTTAACGGTGCCGTCATGGACCGGAATCAACGGCGCTGGCACCATGCCGGCGCCAAACCCGACCCTGCAATCTGTTGCAAATTAATAATTTAAAACGTCTTCTTTTGCTGGTCGTGCTGGCAATTGGGATCCACGCGGTCTTTTGGTTGTCGCTGCACTACGGCTGGCTCGATCCGCTTTTTAACGACTCCACCCATCGTCTTCCCCGGGGCGTCGACTTTTATTCGGTCTATCAAAAAAGTTACGACCTTTCGGTCGGTAAAAGTCTTTACACCGATGTCGGTTCGGGCCCGGAAGGATCACGATATCTGGTGGTTCCCTACTGCGCACCGCACTATAGATACCTCCCATCGTGGGGATGGTTTGTATCGCAAACGTTCGTCCGCTTGCCCGCCACACACGCATACTGGATCTGGGTTGTGCTGTGCGAGTTGATGCTGGTTACGTGTCTGGTGATGTTCTTGCGCAAGACCGCTGATCTTAAAAAACGCATGTTGCTGATCTGTCTCTGGCTGTGTTACACCCCCTTCTATCTCGAACTGTTCCTCGGGCAATTCACATTTATGGCGACCGGCTTGATTGCGCTGGCCCTGCTCGCGTTTGACAACCGCCACGACTGGCGCGGAACATTGTGGCTTGCGTTGAGCGTGCTCCTCAAATATGTAGGCGTCGTGATTTTGATTCCTCTCGTTGTTTTTGGACGATTCCGTCATGCGCTGGCCGTGGTCGCCGGGATCATTGCCGTTTGCGCGATCTACTTTGTCCCTCACCCCGACGACTGGTCACTTTTTGTTGGAGTGGCCCGATATGGCACCGACAACCCCATTCACGCGGGAAACCTTGGATTGCAGGGGCTTTTGGGCAATCTTGTTCGACTCGTGCCCAACCAAGAATCGTCGCTCGCCGCTGCACTTGGCTTTCTTCTTCTCAAGGCGATTCCCGCGTTGATCGTTATCCTTGTGTCGTTTCTGACTTGGCGCTATCGAAGTCAGAAAAATTTCATAACTGTGTGCCTTCTCTGGCTCACCTGTTATTTTCTCGCGGGCACTGACGTTTTTGAGCATCACTACGTCCTCTTGCTCCCCGTATTTTCATTCGCGTTCCTGCGATCCGGCTCGCCGTGGTTGATCGTGATCTGGGCGTGGATCGCGCTGCCAACGATATTTAACATTGTCGATTCACCCGGTCTTCCCACACAGCGGTATTTCGAAGTCGAGGATATCTGGTGGCGGGACGGGCAGTATGTTCGCGTGTTTTTGTACCATCTGTGGAAAATTGCTCCCACCACCGGGCTCTTTGTGTGGCTGGTCCGCGCGATACGACACGACAGTATGGATAAACTGCAGGAAGACACTGGACAACCGGGCAACGGAAGCTATGTTTAATATGTAGGACAATTCTGCAGCTGGATGCCGCAAGCAATGCTCGAGTGACACCTGAGTTGTCCTGAGGCCATTACCTTGCTGGGAGGTTTTCAATTGACAGACTTGGGTAAACGGTTCGAGAAGTGCCAGTCTTATATCACCAGCCACGTCGAACGGGCCAAGTTCGGAGGTAAAGAAGCTGCAAAACCCTCCATCACAATCTCGAGACAAACCGGTGCCGGGGCGATCACACTGGGTGATCATCTGGCCGCGTTTCTAAACCACGAAACCGGTGGCGAGCAAACCGAGTGGGCGGTTTTTGACAAAAACTTGGTCAAACAGGTGTTGGAGGATCACGATCTGCCGCGGCGGCTCGAACAGTACATGCCGGAGGACAAACCGGGTGCGGTAGGCGACGCCATCGCGGATATCCTCGGTATGCACCCCCCGGACTGGAAACTGATCGAGCATACACAGTCGACCATATATCGTCTGGCCAAAATTGGTCACAGCATCCTCGTCGGCCGGGGCGCCAACATCATTACGCGGGACCTGCCAAATGTGCTCCACCTGCGTCTGATTGACTCAATCGACAGACGCATTGCCCGCTGCGTGAGTTTTTACGACATTAGCGAGTCCCAGGCGCGAGAATTTATCAAAAAGACAGACCGAGGGCGGCGGCGGTATATGCTGGCCTACTATGACGCGGAGATCGACGACCCGTCGACCTACGACATGGTGATAAACGTCGAGCGGTTTTCGACACAGGCGCTCGTGCAGTTCATCGCCGACATGATTCCGCGGTGGGGACAATAGGCATCTGCACGCGCGTACGGGGGCAAGCCATAGCGGGTATCATGACTGCAAATCCGACACGACCCTTGCACTCACGAGTTCGCCCTCTCGAGAGCCTGAGTAAAATCATGCTGTTAGTACATCCGTTCTCGCCAATGAAAAAGAGGTGAGCGGGATTCGAACCGCCCACCTCTTTCGTGATCCGACAAAGTGTCGGACAACGGCTAACCCGTCGGCCTCTGCCTTTGAAGATCGCTCGGATGAGAGTGATTCTCGATCCACGTCAGAATCGGATGCCAAACTTCTTGCTCACCGACGGCTGATGTAAACATGTCCACGTGGCCAAAATCGATTAGCGCGTTCTCCGGCGGTTGAAAGCTCACGATGTGTGCGCTCACATCTGAACTCCCGAGAAGCGTCGTGTTATATACACCGTACGCACCCAGCCCACCGGCGACACCCACATAAAAAACGGGAACGGTGATATCGCCAAAATAGTCATCGTAAGGGGTGTCTATCGCATCGCACCCGGCAGCCTCGAGCTCCCAGTCACGCAGGATGGGTTCATATGGATACCACATCCCAAGAAAATCGAACCACAGATCGATCGACGTATAGATGAGATCGGACGGGATCCCTCCCTGTCCTGGTATACCGGCGACAAAATGGTACCAGGGAGGCGAACCGGGACCGGCCAGGTACCAGGTGTTTGCGCCAAGAAACAACGGAACCTGGTAATTGGTGAAGGGCGGGAAAATCGGCGAAATTCCATCCGGATCGACCATCGCGAGATACCACAATGTGAGCGCCAGAACCCCGGTCTCCTCCTGGTACACACCCGAGTTGTACATCGATTCGAAATTCGCAGCCGATTGACAACGGGCCTCAACGAAATCGGGATTGTCGGTCTTCATTTGCCCTTCGACGGGGATGAAACCGGCAACCTGCCGCTGTCCAGGCGGAAGCTGCGCCTCGTGGTTCATGTAAGCGTAACCAGCGGTTGCTCCTCTGCTATAACCGAGGAAATGCATTTTGAGGTTACCGTTGCCCGTTAATCTCCGTGCCTCACGCGCCGCAGAAAACGCCGTCTCCAAATCGGCGATCTCTTGTTCGACTCCCCAGTCCGACATGAAAGAGAAGTCCGCCACACCCTGCGGTATGGAAACCCAGCGTTCATCAATGCCCCACACGTCGACACCGTTTTGCGCAAGATAGACCGCGCAAGCTTGATAATCCGGTGCGGCATCGGAATAAGCTCCGGCCAGAAAGACCGGGTTAAACGCCGCGTTGGCGCCGTGGAGCAGCATGACAGATTTTTGAGATCGCGTCGGCTGGCCCTCGGTTGGCTCCCCTACGACACGATGAAGCCCAATGACATCGTACGGTCCGACATCCACCTGGATTTGATAGGTGTAGTGCACCACATCACCAACGATCGGCTGGCGATCGACGAGCTGCACCAAACCTGGCCCCTCGGGGATCGCGTCGGGGGCCAACGACATGCCGTCTTCGTTCTCGACAACCCATCCACTTTTCGCAACGATCTCCATTGCAATGAGCTGTGGATCGACAAGGCCCGCACCGGTCGCTGTTTGCCCGGCGGGTGCCGTCGGTCGATCATCGCTGCAGCTAATGGAGCCAAAAACAAAGACAACGGTGATGATGACAATTAACCAATGCCTCTGACTCATACCTGACCTCCTGATGAAAATCAGATTCACCGCAAACGTTACACAATGCTGTCCCGCAATGGGAATAGATGGTGCCCATGCCCTGTGCGGAAAGTCGGGCGATGGCTGCTAACCCCCCCGGAAGGATGCATTTCTGCGCCAGACGTTCATTGTACTATGACGCGTCGGTCAGTGCAATGCATAAGGCTCGGCCATACTTCGCCGTTTCAAAATCCCGCTGGACTGTCGAGCCCCGCGAACCAACGCGTTCATCCCACCGGTACGCCTGTTGACCCGGGGCAGCGGTCCGCTGTATGATAGGTCGACCGTAACGAGGGCGATATGATCGGCAAAACCTTTAAAAACTACCTGATT
>CP070631.1:3575350-3583530 GCA_020356045.1 Candidatus Latescibacterota bacterium | reverse complement strand
GAGGTCGGTCGAGTAAGACGTTGACACTTGGGAGCGTGGCGTACCCGGGCTCGTGTCCCACCGAACACCCGAGGGCATCCATGTCGGGTTTAGTTAATCAGACATAATAGATATTATAAACGATGACGGAATAATCTGGCTTGACAAGTAGACACGCAAGAGGTTAATTTTCGTCATTGGTGAAGTTTTTCACTTGTTAATAAGTGAACGGAATGCTAGGCTATGAAGTACCCTGTGCAGCCGAATACACAGACCATATAACCAGGTCGGCCGACGCATGACACCAAAGATTTCGACAACCAGGCAAACCGCAGACAATGTGTCGCCCGCCTCCCCGAATCCAAGCGGTTTAGGCTCGCAACCCTCTAAACACGTCACCGAGGACCCTGCTCGATTCAACAAAACCGATTCGGGCTCCAAAAACAGTCCCTCTCAGTCACACAGACGCAGGATGAATCAGCCCGGGCGGGCGTTCAGAAGCTGCCGTCCGCTGTGTGGAGGGCGCGGCGTCTGTACAAGCTGTCGTGTTTGGGGTGTGCAGGATCAGCGAAACGACCTTGGTTCCATAGAAGGGAACCGCGAAGAAATGAACAAATCGGATATTGGATTGTGATAAACAACTCAAGGAATCGAAAGGAGGTGATACGCAAAATGAAAACAACAACACCGTTGTTGGGAGTGGTTGCAGTGCTGATCTGCTTGCCGCTGATCGCCCTTGCCGGTGACTTTCATACCGGCGCGGCGCTCATCTGTTCGGACTGCCACGTGATGCACTACAGCCAGTCTCATGACTACACGACGGACAGCACAGGGACGTTTACGTCACTGGCCGGCGGGGGACCGTTCACGAAACTCCTCCGAGCCTCTGGGAACGATCTCTGCCTCAGCTGTCACGATAACAACTCGTCGTACTCCGACGTTCTTTACACGAACTTGGGGAGCGGGAGTGCTGATATCAGACAAGCGGGGGCGCTGAATCGCGCCGGAAGCGGCATCGCCGCCACGGGGCATACACTCGACTCGACCGAGGATGCACCGGGAAGCTCACCCACGTGGAACAACCCGAACGGACTGTCGTGTACGGATTGTCACAACCCACACGGGTTCAATCCTGGTGGTAGCGCTTACAGGAACCTGGAGGCTAATCCCGGTAACTACAGTGCGGATGAGTCTTATGTGAGCTATGCCTCGGGATCGAACGTGTTGACGGCGGACGTATTCGTGCGCACGCCGCTGCAGTTTGACATCTCCGATGTGGACTTCAACGAGCCGTCCCCCACGGCATCTGCCTACGCAACCTTCTGTAAGGGTTGTCACACCAGCTTTCATGGTGCCAAAGGCGGTCTGGAACTCGGAGGAAGCACCGGTGAGGATTGGCTTCGTCATCCGACGAACGATGCAGATATCGGAGACATCGGTGGAGACCATTCAAGTCTCACCGTGTTCACCAATCACACAAACCGTGTAAAGGTGATGAGCGCGAGCGGTGTCTGGAGCCCGCCAGCGGCCGACAACACGCCGTCGTGTATGTCGTGTCACAAAGCCCATGGCAATCAGAACGCATTCGGCCTGATTTACATGAGCGGAAGCGGAACGGTAACCGAGGAAGGCGACACCGGAACGTCGTCAAAGGACCTGTGCAAACAGTGTCACGTTCAGGGTTAGCTCCGACTCGTTTGTTGTCCGCATTATGGTACAATCCGGGGGGATGGATGCCTGGCAATCCACCCCCCGGATGCGCTTGACGAAGAAGGAGACACGCGGTTTCCATCGGCCGTGGGCGATATCCGGCCCGGTAGCGTCGCACGACACTTTTTCGCCCCTGAGGCAGATCGAACAAGATTTATGAATTTGTTTTTATACGGCGGCTGCAATGAAGAAGGAAAGATCTTCAAAATCGAAATTGGTTCCCCATTTCGACTGGGCTCGGCGGATTGGGCAGATTTACACACCTCCTGTCTTTTTGGTGTTGCTCGCTGTTCTTAGCACAACACTCATCGTTGTTTCAGTTGTTGCTCAGGTCTCGTCTCCCCATCTCGATCCCGTTCATGGTGTCCACCGAATCTCCAGCCCCGCCGCGCCAATCGGTTCGTGTGGGCAGTGTCATGCCATGCAGCAGTCGGAAACCGGAGACACACCCGTCGAAAAAGTACTTTTTACCGAAAATTCCAATAATCTTTGTTTTACGGCTGACGGCGAGAGCCCGTGCCACAAATTGATGCCCATCGGGTACCCAGCGGACGAAAGCTCGCGAATTCCTGACGGGTTTCCGGACGCCGGGTATTTCGAGTACAACACCGGCGGAGTGAAAGTCCCGGGCGTCGAATATCGCAACCGGTGGACCGGTCAGACGCTGTACGATAACCCCGCGGTTATCGGTTATCATTTCATATCCCCGCATGGCAACGATCCCGATATGCCGAAGACGGACACGGAGGGACGGGGGAGCTGTTTGAATTGCCATGATCCTCATGAATCCGCGAATCCTTTCGATCTGCTTGTGTCTCCGTATCGTGGGGTCGGCGGTTTTGACGAGTCCACGTATCCCAAACGGTACCAGCTGTGTTTTGATTGTCACTCGCACTCCGGTCCAATGGGAATGGAATCGGAGAACCGCCTGATCCAGGACTTCTACGATTCTTCGATCAACAACGACGGATATGCCGGGCACCAGATCCGCAAAAACCCGCGTGTAGCTATTTCGTGGCCGTCGTTCGTACAAGTTGGAGACAAGTTGCCTTGCTACAATTGCCACAATCCACACGGATCCCAGGGATATAACGCGCTTGGCCCCAACGCGTTTTTAATCAGTGACGAGCGGCCGGGTTGGGAAAACCTTACCGACACGTTAGCCGACCCGCTTCAAAACCGCCGCTTCTGCCTTGGCTGCCACATCGACGCGGATGGTATCCCCGGTTCGATTACGGTCAACGGCATCGTTATGAACACGTTGTCGAATATTCCCGCACACGGGACGGGAAGCTTTGAGAGTTGCGGTAATTGCCATGGCGCAGACTACTCTTCCTCAACGTCCTACAACGTTCATCATCCCCTGGGGAGTGGAATCGAATGAGGGGACCGCGAACCCGCCTTCTCCTCGCGACAGGAATAACGGGTGTGGTTGTTGTCGCGGCCCTGCTCGTTGCGGTCGAGAGCCTGGCATCAGCGAGACTGAGCGGGCGGCTTTTCTTGACTTATCAAAAAACCAGCTCTCCCAGGCTCTTCCAGGAGTTTTTCCAACAACAGTTGGAGGCGACCCTCCGGGACAGGCTTTTCAAAGACCATGACCTGCGGTTCAGCCTGTATCTCAGAAACGACCAGAATCTTACCAACAATTTGACATTTCGCCGGTATCGGGGAGAGCTTCAGCTCGCGCATCGCTTCTACAACGTCAACGCGCGGTTCTCCCCAAAACAGAAAATTACGCCGATCGAACTGCAGGCATCAAAAGAGACAATAGAAAACCAGGTAGCGGTGGATCTTCATGTTCCAAAAGCTCCTCGATTCAGGTTTCACGTCGGGACTCGCAGCCGTTACGATAGGGGGGTGCTGAACGGAAGCAGTTCGGAATATCGCGGCGATCTGACTTACCGCCTCAAGATGTTTGATTTTGAGGTCAATCGGTGGTATACAGAGAGTGAGAACCACACGAAGAATACGACGACGGTGACCGGGGGCAGTGCCCGGATTACTCAACCAATTGGGCCCTGGTTTCTTTTCCGCTCGGGATACGATTACCAACTGACGGAGAACCAGAGAAATGGTGGGCCAAGGCTCACTACGGACAATCACACAGTTCGGGCGCTCTTGAACGGAAATTTGAAGGAGACGATCGTCGGGTCGTTTTCTTTGATCTCCCGCCGGCTAGTCCCCAACGGAGAGCCGAGACCAGAAACGTCCGACGACAATATTCAATTTATGGCGCGGGCGTTCCCGAAGTTCCCGTTGCACGTGGATCTCGGGTGGTCGTATCTGAGCTCGAAGCGGGGCTTCGTCGAGATGCTTTCCGAATACGCGACGGCTCAGTTGCTGTTGGAAGGTCAGCCGCGCAGGAACGTATTTGGTAGAATTCAGCTTACAAAGCG
This sequence comes from Candidatus Latescibacterota bacterium, assembly GCA_020356045.1. GTDB lineage: Bacteria > Krumholzibacteriota > Krumholzibacteriia > WVZY01 > WVZY01. Next base: position 3,579,445 of record CP070631.1, on the reverse strand, counting down.
ATTTGTGATCGCAACTCGAAACGGGATCGTTCCGGCAAATATCTTTTTTGTATCACTGCGGTCCCGTGTGTATCAGGGCATTGACCTGCAGGGAGAATTAAACGTCAACCAACAAGAACAGGACTTTGCCCTTGTTCCACGATATCAATCTTACACTAATTTGCGGCTGTTCATGCGGCCAACGCGGAGTATACAAATCAACCCAGAGGTGCGGTTCATCAAGCATAGTGACAAGTTATCATTGTCGAATTTCGGACGCAGGACGTACAGGATAGTAGCCGTTTACTCGGTGGCAAATCGAGTGAACGCGGGATTCAACCTGCGAAAAAATATCATCACCAACGGCACGCAAAGGGATGAGCTTGCGGCAACACTCAATGTTGGGTTCTCGCTGCGAAACCGGTCATCTCTGAATTTGTCCTATGGGATAAACGAAAAAGAGATAAAACATGTGGGGAGCCCGACGCTAGCGTTTCTCGATTCGGGAGCGACAACGTTCAACGTGCAGGCGATTGTGTGGATTACACGGCGTGGCTCGTTGACTGGGAACTATTCGAATGTGGATCGTCGAAATGGTCCTGGGAGCAGCTACACGTCGGTCGCCTATAGACAAGACTTTTGAAATGTTGACCGGACAAGAGCCGATCGAGTTTAAGTGCACAAAACGTCGATAGAGATAATTTGATAAAACAAATAACGAATAACTTGCTCATAATGACTGCGGCGATCGTCGCTGCCGCATTGATATCAGGGTGCGGTGCATCGACTCGGGTGTTTACGCACCCCGAAGCGGATATGTCTTATTACGAAACGGTTGGTGTGGTCCCGTTTCAGAACCTCAGCTCAGACAGATTCGCAGGGGAAAAATTTAGCACGGAATTTACAACAGCCCTTCTTGCATCGAACAAATTTGGAGTCGTGGAGCAAGGGATTTTTGTGAACGCCCTGGTCCAGATCATCGGTGCGCGTACAACCTCGGACGGGCTGACTGCCGACCAGCTGAAGAGGATCTCGGAGGCCACGGGCGTACAAGGCGTATTCGAGGGAGTCGTCACGCAGTACGATATGGCTGCCGGAGGCGGGGACTATTTTCCAGTGATCAGTGTGGAAGCACGATTGGTTGATACGGAAACCGGAACCATTGTGTGGAAGGCCACAATCTCGGAGCGCGGCGGACCCAAAACGCCGATAATTGGTGTCGGCGAGATTCATACGCTGGGAGAACTTTCTCAAAAGCTCAGCAAGACGTTGGTGTCAAAGATCAACTGACGCAGACTCTAAGGTATGACGAAAAAGGCTCAGGCAGAGAACAAGAAATACGGGAAGCGGCGGGTGGATGAACTTATACCGCTATTGGTAATCCTGGCACTTGTTGGGCAGGTCCTGATCGGTTGCTCCAACAAGCCGCAGTTTTTCCGGGCGGACTCCGATGAATTCAAGAGCACCGGATCTGTTGCGGTGTTGCCACTAATGAATTTGACCCGGTACGAAGATGCTTCGGATGTCGTGATGGACGCGCTCGTGGTCGAACTCCTGGATCTGGGGATTTTTGAGGTTGTGGACCCCGGTGTCGTCGAGGTTGTCGTGCTCGAGAAACGGTTGCGTCTTACCGACCGCCTTCCGCTGGAGACGATACAGGAGATTGGAGCTCGGCTACAGGTGGACTATTTGCTCGTCGGGTCGGTCAGCGAATTCGACGTCGTTCGGGAAGGCAATACCCAGCTGCCGAATGTCTCGATAAGTCTACGGTTGATCGAATGTGTCGAAGGGCGAATCCTGTGGGCGGCGACACACTCCGAAAGAGGAGACGATGCCGAATCGGTTTTTGGTATCGGAAGAATCTCAACGCCGGAACAGCTCGCCGCCGCCATGGTCAAAGACATGATCATGACTCTAAAGCCGCAGTAGAAACTTTACTCGTTCATTTGGAATTCATAACAGAAGAAGGAATACAATGAACATCCATAAAACGTCGGGTTGCAGAACAAACAGGACCCCAAAGCCGCTTTGGGTGCTGTTGGTGCTCTTGCTCCCGCTGCCGGTGCTCGGGATGACGGGGACTCATGGTACGCAGGTGTCGACGGTGACCGTAGAAATCGGGCATCGCATTCACCCTGATTTTCACCAGCAGATTCAGACCAAGATGAACGTCAAAGAACAGGTCGGGGACACCGATTTTTTCTTCGAAATCATCGAGTTTTACCCGCATTTTGCCTATATAGACTCGACCAAAGAAATCGTTTCACTGTCGGACGAGCCAACGAACGCGGCGTTCAAAATTCGCGTTTATGAAAATGATGAGGTTGTCGAGGATACCTGGGCTTTTTTCGCCCTCAAGGTGCCTCACTTCTCACCGACTTCGTATCTTACATTTGACGTGACGAGTTTCGTCTATCGAGAGGAAACCTATGAGGACAACGGGGAAGAGAAAGATGAGGCCGATTCGATTTAAGAATGAGGCCGTTCGGCGCTCTTCCTGTAATCGATTGTTTTACATGGTCTTGCGGGGCCTTGCGGGCGTGGCTTTAGGCTTTCTTCTCATAACGGTACCAACAGAATCGTATTCGCAACGAAAATCTTGTGTTGACTGTCACGAGGATTTCAAAAAACACCTCAAAAAAAAGAATGTTCACGACCCCGCTAGGGAGTCTTGCGAAACATGCCACAAGCGTCATGGCTTCTCGCAGAAGCTTGTTTTGGTCAAAAACCCGCCGGGTCTATGCACGGATTGTCATAGCAACATTGCCGAAGAGCTTACCGGGGACAACGTGCACGAGGCGCTCTCCCAAGGCGGATGCACCGTCTGCCACGATCCTCATGCGTCGGATGAGGCGGATCTCATGAGAGAGACGGAGGAGAATACCTCCGCGTGTGTTTTGTGCCACACGGAGTTTTCCGAAATGGCAGCGAGCGAAGACTCTCACGAACCGTTTCGCAAGGGCAACTGTTCGGCGTGCCATGAACCGCACTCCTCGGATCGCAACGCGCTGTTGGCGGATACGGAGCAGGTGTTGTGCGAGAGCTGTCACAGCGGCGCGGCGGCGAAACACGATATCGTTTCACTGGGAGATTTTTCGTGCAGCGATTGTCATGACCCCCACGGTGTGTCGGAGAAGACGCCTGTCGCGGAATACGCACATGAGCCGTTCGTTTCCGGAGAATGTGAAACATGCCATACAATTGATGCCGGTGAAATCTCCATCGCGGATGATTTTCCCGCCGATGATTTGTGTGCCGACTGCCACGACGATAAGACGGCAGCCATCGCAGGCGCCGACAGCCATTTTGGAAGTGACGCGCTGAAAGCCGGGGGAGCGTCGACCTGTCTGAAGTGCCACTCTCCTCACACGAGCCGTGTGCCGGGTCTGAAAACGGCGGTGGAGAAAGACCTGTGCCGGGACTGCCATAAAGAGCTACCGGACACCGATACCCACCATGGAAGCATGCATGCACCCTTTGCTGACGGTAAGTGCTCCGACTGTCACGAGCCACACGGCGGGGGAGGCGAACACGGGCTTGCGAAAGAGGCCGGTGTTCTCTGTGTGGATTGTCACGAAGACAAAACGGCACAGCTGCAAGAAGGTCAGCGCCGGCACGAGGCTCTGGAGCTGATGGAGTGCCTCGATTGCCACACGGGCCATGTGTCGAGCCAAACGGCGCTCCTGGCGTCGAACCCCGGTGAAATCTGCAGTTCCTGCCACGATCCAGAGAAGCACACAAAGATGCACCCACCGTACCAGAACTCCAACTGCAAGGTATGCCACCAGAATCACTCCACGCGACCACACCTCCTGACTTCCGCCGAAAAAGACGTGTGTTCGAAGTGTCACAGTGAGCAGGTGCAGCGGACATACGCAGCCGTGACTCACCCGCCGGCAAAGGAAGAGCCATGCTCGAGTTGTCACCTTCCCCACGGTGGCGATCATGCGGGGCTACTCAACGACTCGCAGGGCAATCTGTGCTATTCGTGCCACGCGCTGGAAGACCTCCTCACCGTAAAACAAGCTGACGCTACGGCAGAAGGTACAGGAGAGCCGTTTCTCCACAAGCCCGTCGCTGACGGCGCGTGCAGGGAATGCCACAACCCGCATGGAG
>CP070631.1:3551811-3575250 GCA_020356045.1 Candidatus Latescibacterota bacterium | reverse complement strand
GCCGGCAATTTGGTGCAAGACGTTTACTGTTTCGACTTGATGGACATCGCAAACGGCAGCTACCCAAACGAGAACTCCGCCGAAAACACCGGGATCTTTGCGCCCGGCGATGTGGTGCACTATTTTCTCGGTGCGCGAAACACCTCAGATCAGTGGTCCTACTGGCACCGGGCTTTGCATGGTCAGGGTGACAGCCACCACACCACGGTGATCGATGAAGCCGCCGTTGACCCGTGCGAGTGGTCGGTGCTCCCCGATGCGGGCCGCGAGAACGGTGACCTTGGCGACATCCTTTATGTTGACGACGCCGACGACCGGGGCGGCCCCGCCCAATTGTATTTTGATTGGGCGTTCCGGCTGCTCAATCTGGAAGAGCGTGTCGACCGGTATGACATTTTGGACTCGTCGGCACTGCGGGGCAACAGTCTTGCCTCGCGTGTTCAAAACATCCAAAACCAGATCATCGGGGACGCGCCCGAGATCTATCAAAAAATCTTGTGGAACTCGGGCAACCGCGAGTCGGGTCTGTTGGGTGACGGCGACGAATCCAGTGGTGGCACCGGCCCCAAAAAATCCGATGACTGCTCATTGCTATTTGCGTTTCTTGACAGCCATCCCGACAATCCGGGCGTCTACGCGGCCGGTGACGATATGGCAGAAGAATTGTTTGCCCTGGGTGGCGCTGGCGCGGTGAGTCTCAGATCCGTGTATATCAACTTTGCGCTGACATCACCCGATCACGAAGTGGTGGGCGAACCGGTGTCGCCGGTGATCGTGCCCAACACGGGCATGCCAATTGGGCCTCCGCAGATGATTGCCTACGGCGGGTGTCCCATCATCAATGACTTTGATGTCATGCAGGCCGTCAGCGCGGCGCAGAACAACAGCTCGTACAGCTCGTCGGGATCAGCAAACAGCGCGGTGGTGATTCAGGCGACACCCAATAATGCGGGAACAACCGCGCGGTTTGTGCTTTCGGGGTTTGGCTTTAACCATATCCGGGACGATGTGCCCAGTCAGGAGGACACCGACCGGGCGGTACATCTGCGCGATATTCTCCAGTACTTCGAGAACATCATCCAGGAGCCTGTGGGGGTCGACGCGATCGCCTTTGCCAACGAGCTTGGCGACGCTTATCCCAACCCGTTCAACCCGTCGACAAGAATCCGGTACAGCATAAAGAGCCACGGCCACGTGTCGCTCATGATCTACAACGCGGCCGGCCAGCTGGTGCGATCGTTGGTCAACGAGGTTCAGTCGCCCCGCAAAGAAGGATTCTCCGTCGTGTGGGATGGCACCAACAACGCCGGCCACACGGTGTCCAGCGGGGTATACTTCTATAAATTGACCGCGCCCGGTTTCGCGAAAACAAAAAAGCTCGTGCTCCTCAAATAGCGTCGACACGCGTCGCGCGGGGTTTTTTAAACGGCAGCCGTCCCCCATGGTGGGGGCGGCTGCTTGAATGTTGCCTGCCTCCGCCGGTACGATGCGGGATGTCTTGATACGGGTGAGCGAATGATCTACCATAGAATCGGCCTACATTGTGCAGCGTATGTGAGCTCGGCACTTCTATCACGGGCGGACGGCAGTTCATGATCGGTCAGACAGTTTCTCATTATAGAATCGTCGAGAAACTCGGTGAGGGTGGAATGGGTGTGGTATACAAGGCCGAAGACCTCACGCTCGACCGATTTGTCGCGTTGAAGTTCTTGCCACGTGAGCCGGGCAATACCGCGTCCGCGCGCGAGGCAAAAAAGCGGTTTTTGCAGGAAGCCAAAGCTGCATCCTCGCTCGAGCATCCCAACATCTGCACGATCCACGAGATCGATGAGACACCCAACGGCGACACCTTTATCGTCATGCCCGCTTATGAAGGGCAATCCCTCAGCGCGCGTCTAGAAGACGGGCCGCTGGAAATCAGCGATGCCATAGACATCGTCCACCAGATATCTGCGGGGTTGGCCAAAGCGCACGAAAAAGGAATCGTTCACCGTGATATAAAACCGGCCAACATCTGGCTGACACCGGACAACCAGGTCATCATTCTCGATTTTGGCCTGGCCAAGCTATCAGGTCATTCCAAGATCACAAAAACCGGTTCCACTATAGGAACCGTGAGCTATATGTCACCCGAACAGGCCAAGGGCGAGTCTGCCGATTCGCGATCCGACGTTTTTTCGTTGGGTGTTGTCCTCTACGAAATGGTGACGGGACATCCCCCCTTCGAGGGCGAAGTCGATGCGGCCATCCTCTATGGAATCGTCAATCTCGAGGCTCCTCCGCTGTCCAAATACAGAAGCGCCATTCCCGAAGAGCTCGAGCAGATCACCGCCACAGCCCTCGAAAAGATCCCCGACAACCGCTACCAACACGCCGGCGAGCTCAAAGAGGATCTCGAGGTTTTTAGTGTCGACCTCGCGTTGGACAAAAAGCTGCCCCTCCGCGCCCAAAGACGGCTGACGGTAAGTGGTGACGTTCGCCGTTTTGTCACCCGATTTGCCGCCACGGTGGCTGTTGTCTGTGTGGCCATTGCCGGCGTTTATCTTTGGAAACACCGGGCTTCTGCCCCCACCGAAGCCCATGCGCTGGCGGTGTTGGATTTCCGCGATCTCGCCACACCTGATGATCCGGCGGTGTCGGCGGGGATGAACAATCTCGTTCATGTCGGTCTGGTGGAAAGCAGCCCCATACGTGTGATCAGCCCGGAGTATCTTTACGATCTTCGCCGTCGTTTGTTCGGCAAGGAGCGCGGCCCTATCGTTGAAGCCCAGGCGCTCGAGGTCGCGCGCGAGGCCGGCGCCACGATGCTGATGTCCGGTCAAATGGGGAGCGTAGGCGCCTCGGCATATGTTACCTGGCGGCTCGTGGATGTGGCCAACGGCCGCACGCTTGCCGCACGGCGTGTGGAAGGCACCAACCAGGTGTTGATTGCGGACGAGATCATCGCTGGTGTGCTCCCGCTTCTCGCGCGGGAATCTGGCGTGCCCCCACCAGCAGCCGCACCATCGGTGAGCGCGCTTACCACCACGTCATCGGAGGCGTACCGGCATTACATCAATGGTACGCTCGCCCGCGAGGAATTGAGGTCCACCGATGCCATGCGCGAGCTCAACCGTGCGGTCGAATTGGACTCGTCTTTTGCGCTCGCGTTGTTCGAGCTGAGCCGGGCGCAGAATCTCGATCTGGACCGCGATGTCGCTACGGCATTTTCAGATCGTGCCTGGGCTCACCGCGAGAGGCTTGGTATTAAAGACCGCATGCGGCTCGAAGCGTGGCGCGAGCTTGTTGTTCACCGTGACATCGAGGCCATCGACACCTACAAAGAGATGCTTACCCGTTGGCCGGATGACCGTCAGGTGCTCAACGATCTCTCCGACATTCTTTACTACAACTGGCAATTTGGGGAGGCGGCCACCGTCGCCGGCCAGGGTCTGGCGCTCTATCCCGATGATCAGGTGTTCGCCAACACCTATGGCAATAGTCTCGCGTACACGGGGCGCACCGCGGAGGCGCTCGAGGTGGCACGAGACTGCGTTGCGCAACATCCCGAGAATCCAAACGCGTGGGACGATCTGGGGCTGCGTTATCTCGAGTCTGGAATCCCGGACAGTGCAAGAACGGCGTTTCAAAACGCGTTGTCCATTGACCAAGATTTTTACTGGTCGAAGCTCGGGCTTGGTTATTGTGAATACGCCCGGGGAAATGTCGACGGCGCGATCGGTGTGTTTGACGCGATTCTGTCGACCGGTGATTTCTCTCCATCCGAAAGGGTATCGATCGTCACCAATATGAGCTTCTGGCCGGGGACAGCGTTTTTGTATGCGGAACAAGGACGTTTCACCAAAGCACACGAAATCTTCGATGCAGCGTGGCAGCAATCGGAATACACCAGCGCCACACGCGAACTCGAGGGCCGGATTCAGCTGTCGCTTTATACAGGCCGTCCACATCAGGCCTTGGCATCCGCGCGCGAGTTGCTCGCCAAAGCCGAGGCCGACTACGACCGGCTGTCCGCAAAGCACTTTGAGGTTCGGTCGCTGGTGGCTTTGGACTCGCTGCAGGCTGCCGTCGCCGCGGCGAGCGAGCTCGAGGCAATGATAAAAGAAAGCGGCCGTACGGAGCCGTATATGGTGTCGCGGGTAACCGCAGACATCGCGCTGGCCAATGGTGATTCAAACGGCGCTTTGGCGGCTCTGAACGAAATGCTCCGTCAGGGTGTACCGCCTGGCGGACTCAAGGATATCGAGCGGCGAGAAAGCTTGGTGCGAGCGTTCCGGATGTCCGGTCGGCACGAGGAAGCTGCTGCTGTGTGTGAGGAACTGCTTCGTATATACGGTAGTCACGCGCTGACCCACTATGACATCGCTCTCATTTATGATGACACAAAGATTTTTGCTCGAGCTGCCGAGCACTTTGAGACATTTTTGACAGCGTGGTCGCAGGCCGATCCCGGGATTTCGCAGGTTGCCGATGCACGTGAACGGCTGGAACGGATCCACCAGGCTTCTCAATAATAGGGAGTATTACTCCGGTAGGAAGCGGTGGAGTTTGATCTCGATTTTCGGGCAAGGGTCTGTGTGTTGCTGCGAGCCAACGGTTGTCCCGGGCCGAAACGCTAGTTCCAAAATCCTCTTATTGCCAACCCAGGCGATGCTGTCAAAGAGCAGTGATCGTTCCGGCCACGACGCGATAAACCTGCTTTGATTCATCTCCAAGCCACTTCATCATCACCGGTGAGGTCACAAAAAGTTGCCGTTTGCCGTCGAGCATGCTCTGGAGTTTTGCACTAACGGCGTCGTCGAGTTCGGAAAATAAATCATCAAGAAGCAAAACACACGGTTCTCCCAATTTGGCCTCGAGGTAGGACATCTCGGCCAACCGCAGCAGCACAGCGAGAAGCCTCTTTTGCCCCTGTGAGCCAAACCGCCTCAGATCGCGGCTGCGGAGCATTAGACGGACGTCATCACGGTGTGGTCCGACGAGTGTCGTACGCCGCCGTAATTCTTCTTCCCGGGATGCCGCCAGTTTGACTGTAAAGTGCTCTTCAGCACTCACGCCGTTGGGAAATGGTCCTGCCAAATCTGATTCATAACTCATCTCGACCGGATATTCTGTGCCCAATGTCCGGACATGCGCTTCGACATGGTGCGCTACATCCTCAACAACACCCCGTCTCCGCTCTACGAGCTTGCACCCCGCATGCACCAATTCTTCATCCCACACATCCTGCGCCTTACCCGTTATGCCGCGTTTTAGCCCCGCATTGCGTTGCGTCAGCACACGGCGATAGGCACGCAACTCATCGAGGTAGGTGCGGTTAGTCATACTCCCCGTCATGTCGGCAAACCGCCGGCGCTCGGCTGGACCTCCGGATACCAGCGAAAGATCCTGAGGACCAAACAACACACAAGGATATTGACCAACAAGCACAGACAGCTTTGGTACATCTTGCTCGTTCACCTTGATGGTTTTGCTGCCGTCACGTTGGATTGATGCGGCAAAGGTTTCCGTGTCGGCGTTCGAGTACTCCACGGCAACTTCCAGCCGGCAAAACGGTTCTTTGAACCGAATCAGCTCGCTGTCACGTGCTGTACGAAACGAACGGCCAAATTTGAAGAATTGGAGCGCCTCTAGAACGTTGGTCTTACCGTGGCCGTTGTCACCAACAAAGAGATTCACACCCGGGGATACCGGCAGCGGAGCGTGCACGAGGTTTCTGAAATGGGTGCTGGAGAGTCGCTGGATACGCAAGCGTCTTGTACCCTTGATCCCGCTTAGTCGTTCAACCGCAGCGGCATGAGCAGACAGTGATATTGCATGCCCTCATCACCACCAACCGGCAATAACATACCGGCATTGTCGCTCCGGTCCAGGAGGAACGTCACATCATCCGTATCCATCGTCTTCAGGATATCCAACAAGTAACGCGCATTGTAACCAATGTCCATTGGATCGTTGGCGAACGCACAGTGAATTTCCTCAACCGCTTCACCAACATCCGGTGTGTTTACGCTAACCGTCAATACATCCTTCCCAACAGAGAGCTTGACCTGATGCGTAATAACACTGGATAGAATCGCAACCCGTCTGCACGCGTCCGTGATTTCTTCCCGGTTGACCACGAGCTCTTTCTCGTTCTGTTTCGGGATGACTTGTGTGTAGTCGGGAAACGGCCCTTCGAGAAGACGCGAATAAACAACACTGCTATCGAGATCAAAAGTAATGTGGTTGTCGGCGAGGTGGATCTTTACGTTTTCTTTGCCTTCCATCTGCGATTTGAGAATGTTGAGCGCTTTCGGTGATACGATGAAATCCTTGCTCTCGGCGTCCGGGTACTCGCCCTTACGGATCACGCGGGCAAGACGGTGGCCGTCTGTGGCTACCATGGTAAACTGATCCTTTTTGATCTCCCAGAGAACACCACATAGCGCTGGGCGTGTAAGATCGTTTGACACCGCATAGCTTGTCTTCGCCACCATGTCGCCGAGGGTTCTTGTTTCCATATCAAAGCTCGCCAGTGGTTTTTGCTCGGGCAGCTTTGGAAACTCTTCCGCATTCTTACCAACCATGCGAAAACGGCTCTTGCGGCACTTTATCGAAATCTTGTCACCGTCTACGTTGATTTCAACCTTGTCCTCGGGAAGCGACCGGACGATTTCAAAAAACTTCTTCCCCGGGACTGCAATCTTACCCTCTTGCTCGAACTCGCAATCAAGAATAGTTGTAAGCGAGACGTCCAGATCGTTTGCCGTTAGACTGACCTCACCTTTTTTGGCCTCCAGCAAAAAAGTGGACAGAATCGGCAACGATGTTTTTGTAGGAACAACAGCAGAGATCCCCTGTATTTTTTTCGTCAATAGTTTTTGATCGACAAGAATCTTCACTACCTGACCTCCACGATCATTGTGTTTATTTGTATAAGCATTCGAGCCAACTGCTGACTATACGGGAATCGCCGGCGGGTTGCAAGCAAGTTGTCAGGCCTGCCGTAACCCTCTATCTGACACTGCCTCTTACTACTGGTGGTTTAAAGAATTTAATACAGAAGTAGTAGTAGGCTGTGTTGATATGTGGGTAAACCTTGGTGCCTCTTTTTTGTTGCGACCTTACAGGAATCGCGGTTGTTGATGGTCGGTGTCCCTTGTGTTGAGAACACCAAGGTTTTCCCCGCCTGATAGTGGATCAACAGTTCGTCCACAACAGATATCCACACGGGTTGATATCTTTAGGTGAGCTCCTTCCTGAGCTGTTGAACCGCAGCTTTGAGGGATACATCATCCACCTGCTTCTCTTTGATCTTTTGGCAAGCGTGGATCACGGTTGTGTGATCGCGGCCGCCAAAACGCTGACCGATCTGAGTGAGAGAACAGTTGGTGAGTTCCCGCGCCAGGTAAATCGCTATCTGTCTAGGATACGCGTAAGAGTGAGTCCGGACTTTTGATTTCATAGCCTCGACGGGCACGCGAAAGTGTTGCGCGACAACCTTTTGGATGATAGCGATGCTGGTTTTCTTTGGTGTCTGTTTGATGAGATCTTTCAAGACTTCTTGGGATGTCTCGAGCGAAATCTGCTCACCGTAGACACTTGCGTGAACCAGCAACTTAACAAGGCTGCCTTCAAGCTCTCGAATGTTGCTCTTGACGTTATCCGCGATAAAGGCAAGGACATCATCCGGGATGTGTTGTTTTTCCTTTTCGACTTTTTTCTTTAGAATCGCAACGCGGGTTTCGAAGTCGGGTGGTTGAATGTCCGTGATCAGACCCCATTCGAACCTGGAGATCAACCTCTCTTCCAGGGTGGGAATCTCTTTTGGCGGACGGTCGCTGGTGACGACGATTTGCTTGCTCGATCCGTGAAGCGAATTGAACGTGTGGAAAAACTCCTCCTGTGTGCTCTCCTTTCCAGCCAGAAATTGAATGTCGTCGATCAATAGAACGTCGACGTTTCGGTACTTTTCACGGAACTCATGGCTCTTGCCCTGGCGAATCGCCGTGATGAGCTCGTTCATAAAGATCTCGGCCGAACTGTAGTGGATCTTGATGCCGTTCTGAGTGTCGAGGAGATCGTGTCCGATCGCCTGCATGAGATGCGTCTTCCCAAGCCCCACGCCCCCATAAATAAAAAGCGGGTTGTATGCGTGCCCTAGATTCTCGGCGACGGCGCGGCACGCTGCGTACGCCATCCGACTGTTGCTCCCCTGGACAAATTCGTCAAAAACATACTTCGGATTTAACTGTTCACCGCCCTGCCCGTTTCGTTTTCTAACTGGTTGTGGTTGCGCAATCGCGGCACGCCGCGCCAGGTAATCGTCTGGTGAACCGTTGCCGTGCGCAAAGAACACCACCGGTTCATACTCGAGCAGTTCCCGGAACACGTAGGAGACCTTGTCTTTGTGGTGCTCCTCGACCCAGTCCATAAAGAACTTGTTCGGGCATTCGATGGTGACCGTGTTGTCTTCAATGGCGCCAAGCCGCATGGGTTTGAACCAGGTCTCGAGAGTCTGTTTGGTGACCATCGTGCTGACCCGGGTCAAAAAATCTGCCCAAATGCGATCGTAGCCTCCTCTTGAAGGGTGAATTGACATGTTCAAAGCCCTTTCTTGGTTTGAAGGTGACCACTATTAGAGACACCCACACCCCGGCCGAGGTGCCCCGGCCTTCAACCTCACTTGGTTTTCCAGAAAAAACGGCCCGCTCTCGCAACGAGCCGCAGAAGGTTATGCAGTGATTATCCACAATTGTGGATAACACGTAAACTCCCAAACAAACAATAACTTACGGCGATATGGGTGATGTTGAGTGACAGGTTGTCCACAATGCTCCCAAAAGCTGTTGGGTTTATTGTTGTTGGGAAAAAGCCGCAATCACTGAAGAGACAATCGACTGAGTGGTCGTGAAACTAACAGAAAACTTGCGAGGCTTTCAAGGCCAAAATCGAGTTACCCACAAAAATCCCCAATGTGATTGTTGATAACTAGTTATCTAAGCGCCGGCGGTGGATTACTTTGGCGGACAAATCGCTTGACTCACGCCCAATTTTAGGGTAATTTTTCTCTTTTGAGCGGCAAAGCTCAACGCGCACTGCGCGCTCACCCACATTTTCAATGATAGAATAAGCAATTAGCGTCCATCGACCGGTGGGAAACTGTGAAACGGACATTTCAACCCAAATTGCAGAGTAGATCACGAGTGCACGGCTTTCGCAAACGGATGAGAACCAAGAGCGGAAGGCTGGTCCTGAAGCGTCGTCGCAAAAAGGGAAGAAAACGCCTCGCCGTATGACAAGCGTGGTTGCCGGCCTATGGGGGCGACCCACATTTGGAGCGGCGGTGCGTTGGTTCAGGGCTAGGGTGACGTGATGCCCCGCAACGTTCTTCGAAGCCCTTGGCAGTTTCGCCTGGTTTATCAAGACGGAACAAAAATCGTCTGCAAGTACGCGATCCTTTTCTATCACCGAACCGGTGAGCCGAATAGCGGCCCCCTGTTTGGGGTAGTAGCGAGCAAGCGAGTCGGCAACGCGGTGAGCCGCAACCGGGCGAAACGGTTGCTTCGCGAGGCGATTCGGAACACCGAACATCGATTTACGGACCGGGATCTCTGGGTGGTTCTTGTTGCCAGGGGGGCCATCCTGGAGGCGACCAGCGGGGATGTCGCCCGGGATCTCGAAAATGCGCTGATGGGTGAGGGGTTGATCCGGGGCCATGCCCCAAATTAATTATCGTTATATCGATTAATTAACGTACGTCGAATAATGAGTATATTTGACAAACCTGTTATCAAGGCGATTGCTGTCTATCAAAGGCTCGTGTCGCCATTTCTTCCGGCGAGCTGCCGCTTTTATCCCAGCTGCTCCGATTACGCCAAACAATCCATTGAAAGACACGGCACCCTTCGGGGTGCTTTTTATTCAATCCGCCGTGTGTGCCGGTGTCATCCGTGGCACCCCGGGGGTTACGACCCCGCCGATTAACCGTCAACGACCAGGAGCCCTACGCTGGAAAAACGTCTCTTAATCGCATTTTTGCTCTCGATGGCGCTGATCCTGGCCTATCAGATCTTCTACTACGGGCCCCGGATGCGGGAGGCAGAGGAGCTGAGACGCGCACGCGAGGCGGCCGAGATGGTCGCCGAGCAGGAGCGTCAGGCTCAGGAGGCGGCGGATTCGACATTGGCCGCAGCCCGTGACGACGCCAGGCTCGAAGCCGGCCACGCCGGTGACGGCGAGGTGCCCGGGGAAGACGCGGCAGATGACGCGACGCCGTATGGCCTTGCCGACGGCGGGCTTCCGAGGGCGCGGGCCGCAAGCGCGGCAACCATTGTCGTAGAAACCCCGCTTTACGAGATTGCGCTCAGCACCACGGGCGCGGAAATCCGCACGATGCGTCTGCTCGAATTCGAGACTCATGGCGAACCGGTGCAGATACTGAGAAGAGCGGATTCCGAAGGCATGGGCGAGACAGATCTGGTGGTGCCTCTGAGCGAGGACCGTGGTGCAGCCAATGTGATCCTCCATGGCGAGACCGAATCGGTCGATCTCTCGACCGTGAGGTTTGACGCGTATTTGGATGGCGGCGTCGAACCCCTGCTCGACGGCACCACCATCAAACTGGATAACGCCACGCCGGAACGATCGATCATGCTGAGAGCCGAAGGGCCGGATGGGCGGTTTATCGAAAAGAAGTTTGTCTTCACGCACGATACGTATGTCGTGCGAGCGGGCGTACGTTTTTCCGCCACGCACTTCCCTTTTGTCCGTCAAGTGGAATGGGGATTGGGCGAAGGCATGCAGCCGACCGAGGTCAAGCACGACGATGACTACCACGCGCTTCGCGCCCACCTGAGACTGGGCGACGAGTACCACACCAAAAAACGTGGTGACTTTGACGAGTACTACCGCGGAACGGTCCACTGGGCAGCTGTTCAAATCAAATACTTTACCGCCATCGTTATGGCCGGCGAGCCGGCAGCCGGTGGGGCCAGTGCCGCAGGCCAGAAGGCAGCGAACGCCATCACCGCGTCGATCATGCTTCCAGCGCCGGACCGGCGCGGGACGGTCGACCAGACGGTGGAATACTACCTCGGGCCGATCGACTACGGCGTGCTAAAGGACTTCAACCGCGGTCTCGAGCGAAACGTGGATATGGGGATCGCAATCTTCCGCCCAGTGAGCCGGATCGTGTTGTGGAGCCTGGTGTGGCTTCACAAGTTCATCCCCAACTACGGCCTGGTCATCATTATCTTGTCGGTTTTCACCAAGGTTCTCTTTTATCGGTTGACGCACAAGAGCTTCAAGTCGATGAGGGATATGCAGGCCCTCCAACCCAAGCTACAGGCGATAAAAGAGAAATACAAAGACGACCGCCAGAAGATAAGCCAGGAAACGATGCGTGTGTACAAAGAAGCCGGGGTCAACCCGCTTGGTGGTTGCCTCCCCATGCTTCTGCAGATGCCCGTGTTCATTGCCCTGTTCAACGTATTGCGCAACACCATCGAGCTTAGGCGCGCACCGTTTTTAGGGTGGATCGACGACTTGTCGCAGCAGGATGTTCTCGCTACGCTGCCCTTTGAGCTACCGTTTATGGGGGATGCGGTCAGCGTGCTGCCGCTCCTGATGGGTGTGGGAATGTTGTTGCAGAGCAAGATCGGTGGCGGGATCGCGGGGCCGTCATCGAGCGCTACGCAGCCGAAGATGATGATGTACATGATGCCGATCCTGTTCACCGTGCTCTTCTACCGGATGCCCTCCGGTTTGGTTCTCTACTGGATCGTCAACACGGTGCTCTCGGTGGCACAGCAGTATTATATCAACAAGGGTGCTGACAAAGACGATGCGGCCAAAGCGGCTCTCGAGCAAAAAAACAACAAACGAACCAAGACAGCCAAATCAAAAACAAAGCCAAAAGCCAAGGGAAGGTGAGACAACTATGTCAAAGTCGATTGAAACCTCTGGCAAAACCATCGAACAAGCGCTCCAAAAAGCACTCAAGGAGCTGGCCGCCCGGCCGGAAGACGTGGATATCGAAATACTGCCCACCGCCAACAAGGGGTTTCTCGGCGGTCTATTTGGCTCAAAGACCGTAAACATACGGGTGACGATGCGCGACATCAAGGGAGTGGACAATCACGTAGATATTCTTCAGGCGATCATTGCCAAGCTGCTCAACTACATGGGTGTCGAATACGATGTCACGATCGAGTCGATGCCCGACACGACATTTATCAATGTCAATTCATCGGGTCTGGACGGGCTGTTGATTGGCCGGCGGGGTGAGACGCTGGGATCGCTCCAGCACATCGTAAACCGCGTTTTCACCAGTCAGACCGGCGAACATAGCAAGATCACGATCGATGTTGGCGGGTACATCAAAAGAAAACACCGCCTGCTTGTCGAACGCGCGCGTAAGATCGCGGATCGCGTCAAAAAGACAGGTAAAGAATTCGACTTTGAACCGCTCAAAGCGTCAGACCGCCGGATCATCCATCTGGCCGTATCCGAGCTCGCGGATGTGTCGACCTATACGATCGGGGACGGACTGCTACGGAAAGTTGTCGTGACACCGAAGTCCAACGATGTATCCAACAGCGCGGGGAAGTCAAAGCATTGACGGTGTGTACCTGCGTGGACAGCGAGAAGCCATAGATAAGGCGCCCGCGAGCACCGGGGGCCAAACCGCTGACGGCGTGTGCGTGCGCGAACAGACCGAGACACCAAGGCGGGGTGGTCGAGCGCGCCGCGGATAGTCCCCTTTTTCCAACCCATATCACCTGGATGTGTCAACCATGCCCGGCAACCACGATCAAACGATCGCGGCGCTTGCCACGCCGCCCGGTGAGGCCGGTATCGCGGTGATTCGCGTTTCGGGTTCCGGCGCGTTGAATATTCTCGACGCGGTTTTTCGAAACAAGTATGGGGATGCTCACAACGGCGAGTGGAAACACCGGCGTCTCCATCATGGCGTGATCCGTAACCCCGACGGCGAGGTTATCGATGAGGTCATGTGCGCGGTTATGCGGGCGCCCGACTCGTACACCGGCGAAGATACTGTCGAGATCAGTTGTCACGGCGGCAGTGTCGTCGTCGCCGGTGTGCTGGATGTCGTTTTTGCCGCCGGGGCGCGTCTGGCGGAACCCGGAGAATTTACCAAACGAGCGTTTCTAAATGGCAAGATAGATCTGATCCAGGCCGAGGCGGTCTGCGATCTCATTCACGCGCGGAGCGATCTTCAACGGCAGGTTGCGCACGCGCAGCTCGAAGGGGCGCTGTCCGAACGGATCAACCGACTGGCCGATGAGTTGCTCGGTGTGCTGGGCGAGATCGAGGGGAACATCGATTTTATTGAAGAGGGGATCGACGCCCTCGACATCGATGCAGCGCTTGCGACCGTCCGTAATCATCAACAACTTCTCGATAACCTTCTGGCGTCGGCACCGTTGTCGCGGCCGTTCCGCGAGGGGTATCGTGTGGTGATCGCCGGACCGGTGAATGCCGGTAAGAGCAGTCTTTTCAATAAGTTGATAGGCGAGCGCCGGGCAATCGTGACCGAGATTCCGGGGACGACGCGGGATGTGCTCCGCGAGCCGGTTCTGCTCGAGAAGGTGCTGTTTGTTCTGCAGGACACGGCGGGTCTCCGCGGCACCGATGACCGGGTCGAACGTATCGGCGTGAGTCTGGCCGAGTCGACGGCGGACGCGGCGGATGTTGTCTTGTTTATCATCGATCGGTCCGAAACGATCGACGGTGAGACGACCTCGCGTTTGGCGGGTTTGGATCCAGCTCGAAGCATTGTCGCCCTGAACAAAATAGATTTGCCCGCGAATGTGACTCCCGATAAATTAGGGACTACGTATCCGGATCTCGAGATCGTTTCCCTATCGGTCAAAACGGGTGATGGCATTGCAGAACTCGAGCGAGCGCTGGTCGAGCGCGTGGGGCGCGACCAGCTCAACTGGATCGCTCGCGAGCGGGTTGTTCTCAACTCGCGGTTGATCGCGACTCTCAAGGCGGCGCGTAAACAGCTGGCGGTGCTCGAGGCCAATCTGACAGGGCGGGCGGCGTTGGAGCTTCTTGCGGTCGACGCGCGCGAGGTGCTGTCACATTACGAGACCGCCACGGGCAGACGGTACACAGACGATCTGCTCGATACGATTTTCAGCCGGTTTTGTATTGGAAAATAACCACGCGCACGATGGGGGTGTTGCACGTTCCCGCGTGGCCGGTCATTCACGTGGCAAAGATCAAACGCGGCAGGCGGGGCGATTGCGGCAGACAAAGCGAATACATCAGACAGAGCGGCCTGCAAAGCAAACGCGGCAGACAGAGCAAACATCGGAGACGAAGCGAATACAGCACGCAGAGCACAGGACGCAGACAACGCGAGTGCGGCAGACAAAACGAATTTGGCAGACAAAATGAAACGCGAATTTGAGCTTATCGTTATTGGTGGCGGACACGCGGGTTGCGAAGCGGCCTTGGCCGCCGCACGGCTTGGTGTGGATACCGCGCTGGTGACGTTGCGGACAGATCGCATCGCACACATGGCCTGCAACCCCGCCGTCGGCGGGCTGGCTAAAGGGCATCTGGTCAAAGAGATCGATGCGTTGGGTGGAGAGATTGGCCGGGCCACCGACCGGGCGGGGATCCAGTTTCGGATGCTCAATCGCGCCAAGGGACCTGCGGTGTGGTCGCCGCGTGCGCAGGTGGACAAGTTCCATTATCGTCAGATCATGCGGCATACCGTTGAAAATCAACCTAATCTGTCCATAGTGCAGGCCGAGGTGACGGGGGTGTTGACCGATCATGGCCGATTTGTCGGGCTAAAGACCCGTGAGGGGGCGGACCTGATCGCGCCGTACTGTGTATTGACCGGCGGGACGTTTCTCCGTGGTCTCATGCATATTGGAGAACACAAAATCCAGGGTGGGCGCGAAGGTGAGCCAGCCGCCGAATCGCTGTCGGGGTCACTGGCAGCGCTGGGTTTTCGTGTGGGACGGCTAAAGACCGGGACACCGCCGCGAGTGCTTCGCTACACCGTGGACCTCGGACGGTTTGACCCGCAGCGGGGTGACGTGCCCGCGGTGCCGTTCTCACACCGAACCCGTGCGATTCACCGCGATCAGGAGATGTGCTATCTCACGTATACCACCGAGCGAACTCACGACATTCTTCGCAATGCGCTCGATCGTTCGCCCCTCTACCGGGGTGACATCGAAGGGATCGGCACCCGGTATTGTCCGTCGATCGAGGACAAAATCGTCCGATTCCCCGACAAGATCCGGCATCAAATCTTTATCGAGCCCGAAGGCCGTGGGCATTCGGAGTTGTATTTGAACGGAATCTCCACCAGCATGCCGGTGGATGTCCAGCTCGAGATGCTGGCCTCGATCCCCGGGTTTGAAAACGCCGTTATGCGGCGTCCGGGGTACGCGGTGGAGTACGATTTCTTCCCGCCCGAGCAGATCAAACGCACCATGGAATCAAAACCAGTCGCAGGATTGTTTCTCGCCGGTCAAGTCAATGGGACATCCGGGTACGAAGAGGCTGCCGCTCAAGGGTTTGTGGCGGGAATCAACGCGGTGCTCGCGCTCCGCGGCGACGAGCCGTTTGTACCCGGGCGGGACCAGGCGTATGTCGGGGTGCTGCTCGATGATCTGGCGACCAAAGAAATCGACGAGCCTTATCGCATGTTTACCTCACGCGCTGAGTTCCGGTTGCTGCTTCGCCAGGATAACGCCGATGAGCGATTGATGCACCATGGTGTGCGTTGGGGGCTCGTTGACGAGAAGGCCTTGGAAACGGTGGAGCGGCGGGTCCGCAGCGTCCGCCGGATGGTGGAACAGTTAGAGCGGACACCGTTTCCCCAAGAACCCGGAAATGAGATACTCGCGGCGCACGGTCAGGAGGTTGTGACAAAGCCCGTGTCATTGTTGCAGATACTCAAACGTCCCGGAATCCGGTTTGCCGATATCGAACCGCTGTTGCGCTCACGCGACGACCATCTTCGCCCCGAGCTGACGACACCATCGGATGGATCCAATGGATTTGGCTCGCATGTCGAATGCGCGGTCAAATACATGGGGTACATCGAGCGGCAGATGAAGGACATCCGTACGGTCCGAGAGATGGAACGCAAGACCATCCCTCCGGATTTTCCTTACGAACAGATAGCGGGGCTGAGCACCGAGGCCCGGCAGAAACTTCTGACCAAACGGCCCGAGACCGTGTCGCAGGCCTCGCGGATCGATGGCGTAAGGGCCTCGGATCTGTCGATCCTGGTTGTACACCTGGAGCGCTACCGTTCATCCGCGGCGGCGCCTGTACCTCTCGACGCCTGATGCCGCCAAACCACACCGATGATATTGCTGTCGTTTTCGCTGACCTCGATACCGACGGGGTCGGCAGCCGCTTCAATACCGATCGTCTAGGCGGGTACCTCGATGAGCTTCTGCGGTGGAATCCCCGTTTGGGCCTTGTTTCAAAACAAGATACACCTCGTATCGCCGCCGGCCTGATCCGGCGCAGCGTACGCTTGTGGGACTTCGTCACGTCACACTCGGATCTTGACCCCTCGCTCCGGCGGTGCCGGGTGGCGGACATCGGAACCGGGGGTGGATTTCCAGGGTTGGTGTGGGCGATGCTGCAGCCAAAGCTCGACATCGTGCTCATCGAACGCAAGACCCGCAAGACGGCGTTTCTCGAGCGGGTGGTGAGGAAAACCGGGGCCACAGGTGTCAAGATCGCCGCTATGGACCTGGGTGAGGCCGCACGCACGGACCGCTACCAACACGCGTTCGAGCTCGCGGTTATGATGGCGGTCGCGCCGCCGGAACGGCACGCAGACGACATCGAACGGCTTCTTGCCAAGGGCGGACTGTTCTGCTCGATCCGGCGCGAGGGCGATCGCTCCCCTCCCCAACGGATCGGCACGAGCCTTGTACAGTGTGCGGCGGACTCCACCACCACCGGCCGCTTTGTCCTCTTTCGACAATTTGAAGGCTGACGATCCCCGGACGGCGTGGTACCAACACGCTGTGGCTGGCCTCGAATCTAGGATGAGATCCCCCGCTAGCCGACTTTTTGTGTCATAGCCCCATATCTCTTGGATGTGATCCCCCTCTGGCCGACTTTTTGTGTCATGACCCCATATCCTGATTAGAAACAACGGGTTGTTTTGAGGTTTCACGTGAAACAACCGGACGCCACCCGCCCTCACGGGGTCGAACACGGAACAAGCCGGATGGATGAGAAGCAAGAAGGAATAACTCCCCATCCGTGCAATTTCGGCCGGACCCCAACGCAGCACAATAAGAAACAACACGTTACGACCGTGTTTCACGTGAAACAACTGGGCGTCTCTGGAAACCGGAAGGCCAGTAACCGCGGCGCCTCGAATTTTGTGCAAAAACGCTTGCCTTTTTTTGAGCGCAGGGATTACTGTACCGGTAACCCCTGGTTCCTGCACAAAGGAGGGATGATGGGAAGGCCTATCCTGTCTCATATCAATAGGTTAACAGCTTTCACGCTCGTGGCAGCTGTTGCCCTGGTTGGCGCCTGTTCGGATGACACGACGGAGCCACCCGAAAACAAAAACCCCACGATACAACTCGACATCTCGGTGTTGGCCACGACGAGGGACTACACCGTGACATTTAACGCGGATGTCTCGGATCCGGATGACGACCCGCTGACGGTCACCTGGGAAGTGCTGCGTGATGGACAGCCCTCGGGGACGCTCAACTCTGCCGATCAGGGCAAAACATCGATGCGGTGGACGGCCCCAAGCGGGCCCGATTATGCGGGACGTGACTCGGTCATCGCCACGGTGACCGACGGCAACGGCGGGAGTGCGACGGATACCGAGATCATATGGGTTGGAACGCTCAGGGCGACCACGAGCTTGCCGGCGAACGACACGTGGACCGTTGACAAATCTCCCTATGTGCTTCGGCCCGGGGCAGAGGCGTACGGCATCCCCAATGGTCTCACACTGACGATCGAGCCCGGTGTCCAGGTTCTGGCCGACCGGGCCAACCTTGACATCCAAGTCAACGGGCGTCTGGTGACTGGTGATGCCAGCGGTGATCCGGTCGAGTTCCGCTCGAACAAACGGAGCCCGGAGCCGGGTGACTGGCAGGGCATAACGGCCAGCCCAAGAGGTACCGGAACACCGCGAGTGGAGCTGACGAATACAAAATTACTTCACGCCGTTGACGCGGTCGGAGCGCGAACAACGGCGGTGGTCGAGCTTACCGGCTGCCGTCTGATGTTTAATCGCGATCATGCGGTGCATTTCTGGGCCAGCGGGAGCTTGACCGTGGAGGATTGCATCATCACCAACAACGAGCGAACCGGTATCCGGGTCGTCGACTCGGCAACGGGGATACCGACCGTGGTCATCTACAACGACAGCATCGCAGTCAATGGCGACGTCTCAGGCGACGCGCAGAGCGACGAAGACGCGGGAATCGTCATCGATGTCAATGATCCAAATGGTGCCGCAAATATTGAGATAAGCTGCAATGAGATCTCATACAACGGTGTTCCAGGTATCATGCTGACCAATGTCAACTTTCCAAACATCCATCATAACGGAATTTTTGGGAATGAGTTTGGCCAACCCGGGACACGGTTTGATATCCGTCTTGACGACGGCTTTGGCACCGGAGGGATGACGACCGATTTGTGGTCACCAAACAACTTCTGGGGATTGCCCTACGAGGAACCGGCCGATTCGGTCAACATCAAGGCGCACATCCGGGACATCGAGCGCGCACCCGGCGCGGGGATCAAAGTCAAGGTGATCGTCGATCCGTGGCTCCATGAGTGGCCGGACGCCACGTGCCCATAACGGGTGGGGGCACGTCTCGAAGAAAGCAAAGAGGCAAAAACACGAAAGGCGCACACGTCGGCCCGTCGCCCAACGCCGCGGCGGCCGACGACGATCATGGGCAGAGTAATCGCCATTGCCAACCAAAAGGGCGGTGTCGGTAAGACGACGACCGCCGTCAACCTGTGTGCGAGCCTGGCCGCGGCAGAGAAAAAGACGCTCCTTGTCGACATGGACCCACAGGCCAACGCCGGTTCGGGTCTTGGCGTGGAAAAGGGCAGTCTGGAAACCACGGTTTATGAGGTTTTGCTCGACAACAATCTCGTCAACACGGCGGTCGTGCCAACGCTGCTCGAGCATCTATCGTTGCTCCCATCGGATGGGCGTTTGACCGGCGCAGAGATCGAACTCATCGCTCACGACGGGCGGGAGTTCAAGCTTCGGAACGCGGTCGATCGGATCAAACACCAATACGAGTACGTCTATATCGATTGCCCGCCCGGGATGGGGCTCCTCACGTTGAATGCGTTGGCCGCGGCGGACGCGGTGATCATCCCGGTCCAGTGCGAGTACTATGCTTTGGAGGGGTTGGGTCAACTGCTGGAAACGATTCAACTGGTCCAATCCCGTCTCAATCCCGGTTTGGAGATCGAAGGCGTTCTGCTGACCATGTTTGACCGGCGTCTCAACCTCGCGCGGCAAGTGGTTCAGGACGCCATCGACTATTTTGGTGACAAAGTGTACGACACCATCATTCCACGCAACGTCAAACTCGGCGAGTCGCCGAGCTTTGGCAAACCGATCCTTTTGTACGATGCCCAATCGCAGGGCGCGCAAATGTACCTACGTTTGGCAAGAGAGGTGATCAACAGTGTCGAAGAGAGCGTTGGGTAAAGGTCTGGAAGCTCTTATACCTCAGGGAGTTATAGATACTCTCGATGCGGAAAAAGTCAGCCACATCTCCGTCGAGCACATCGTGGCCAACCCGCATCAGCCCCGCAAACGGTTTGAGGAGGACAAGATTCAATCACTGGCCGATAGCATTCGGAACGACGGCGTCCTCCAACCCGTGGTCGTGCGGCGGCGCGGTGATCGGTACGAACTTGTCATGGGCGAGCGCAGACTTCAGGCGGCCCGGCTTGCCGGTGTACCGTCGATCCCCGCCGTTGTGCGCGCAGTTGCCGATGCCGATTCGCTCCGGCTCGCGCTGGTCGAGAATCTTCAGCGCGAAGACTTGAACGCCATCGAGATCGCCCAAGGGTACCGTATGCTCGTCGACAAGTTTGGCCTGTCACAACAAGAGCTTGCCGATATGGCAGGCAAAGACAGGAGTTCTGTGTCCAACACACTCCGATTGCTCGGGTTGCCCGAAGAGATTCGCGCGTTTGTGACCGAAGGCCGGCTCAGCGAGGGCCACGCCCGGGCGCTGCTCGCCTTACCGACACGGGCGGAGCAGCTGGCGTGGGCAGATCGCATCATCAAAAAACAGCTCAGTGTCCGGCAGGTGGAGAAAGAGCTGAGTGGTCCGGGCAAACAAAAGCGGGGGCGGCCCAAAAAAGAAAAACCACCGCAGATCGCACTTCTCGAAAAAGGATTCTCCCAGCATCTGGCCACACGTGTGGCGATCGAGGAACGCCGAGGTGGTAAAGGCAAGATCGTCATTGATTTCTTTAGCCACGATGATTTCGAACGGCTGGCAGATCTTTTGGGTTTACCCATCCCGCGGTGAGATGAAACGGTACCTCTCGCTGATCGTTATGCCTCACGATAGTTCCACTCCGCGGAACTACCGGATCTCGTATCTGCTTATCTATACATTTGGGGTTCTTTTGACACTGGCCGTGCTGAGCGTTGCCGTGCTTGTCGTCGGTTATGGCAGGCTGATGGTCAAGGCCCGACAGGCTGATCTGCTCGCCACTGAAAACCTGAAGAACAATGATCAGACCGCCGTCATCGACTCGCTAAAGACCGAGCTCGTCCGCCTCCAGGCCATGGGGATTCAGATCAAAAACATGCTCGGCGTGGATCTCTCCACCGAGGACAGTCTGCTGGTGGCTAATTTGTCGCCGAACAGCGGCTCCCCGGCGATCGCCGGTGTGATCGAGACGCCCGACGCGGGTGACGTGCAGCAAAAATTGCTGCTCAAAGCAATCCCATCCATGTGGCCGGTAAAAGGTTACGTCACACGCGACTTTCACACCACGGGTGGTGAGAAAAGCGAGAGCTACCACCCGGGCATGGATATTGCTGCCAAGCGGAACACAGCGGTGCAAGCGTCTGCTGAAGGCGTCGTCATCAAGAGCGAGTGGGACGAGGTATACGGTTTTATGGTTGTCCTCGATCACGGTTTCGGGCTGACGACTCTTTACGGACACAATACCCGGAATCTGGTCAAAGTCGGTGACCGGGTCGCCCGGGGTCAGACAATCGCGTTCTTGGGGAGCACTGGCAAAAGCACGGCGCCCCACCTTCACTTTGAAGTGCGAAAAAACGGCGTGTCTGTCGATCCACGGGAGTATTTGCTCAACTGATCGCCGATGACTCGAGATTTGATCTGTCTTAATAGGCGGTTTTGTGTATAATTTTCGCGCGTCTTGTGAAAGACCCTAAAGAGGAGGATGATCGCATGTTTGGAAAGGAAGCTGATGGCCTTGGCGGCGGCGAAGGCAGTCTGAATTCCATCCTGGGACCCGGGTGCAAGGTCAAGGGCAACATCGAGCTCCAGGGGACGATTCGAATCGATGGCGAATTTGAAGGTGATATCAAGTGCCCCGATACGTTGATCATCGGAAAATCTGGCGTCGTCAAGGCGAATGTCGATGTCAAAAACGCCGTGATCGGCGGAAAAATGCTGGGCAACATCCAAGCGAACAACAAGATTGAGCTTCAGACCGGATCACACGTCGAGGGCGACATTCAAACCGCTCGACTCGTGATCGATGAAGGCGTATTCTTTGAGGGCACCTGCAAGATGGGGAGCCAGCATGGCGCTCCGCCAAAGCCGTCGCTCGAGAAAGAGATGCCAAAGAAAGAGTTGGAGAAACAGACGATTAAGTAAGGGGCTGTCTCCGATCGGAAACGAAGGGATCTCCGGCGTCATCGCCGGGGGTCCCTCTTTGTTTTGAACAGATTTTCCACATATCACCACAGAGGTGTTGATAAATCGGGCCCCGCTGTGGAAAACACGCAACCTGTTGTCTTATAATAGGTTAAAATGCGCCCCCGTGGGCGGGCTCGAGGGGTTTTCCACAACCTGGGCTGTACCGGCCACCCTATCGTGCGGTGATCAAACAAATAAGATGCACCGTTTCAGGCAACGGTGCACCTCACAAGAGCTATCAATTGGCACTAAAGGAAATCAGGGCTCTTCCGACCGAAGAGCAATTAGACGCCTCAGGTACCGCCAAATCCAATCTTGACCTTGCCGTGGTCGACAATCACGGGCACATCGCGGCGGCCACCCGAGTAATCGAGCATTGCATTGAGCGCCGATTTGTCCTGTTTGACATCCTTGTAGATAACCTCGATCTTTCGTGATGCGTAATCCTCACGGGCCGCAATAGTGTAGGGTCACGTGTCTTTGCCAAAAATCAAAACCTTTTCGGCCATGGCGAGACTCCTTGGTTGGGCGGAATAGTCAATTGTTGGGAAAAAGATACGCTATCCGGTTTTCGCTTGGCAACCCCACTTTTGGCCGTAACATTTCCATCGGGTAGTGGTATAATTCCAAAGATTTAGGCAATTCCCCGCGCTTATACTCAAAGAGGACGATAACGAATGACACAACCTCAGAAACAAATGGCGGATGTCGAGGACGTCAAACGATTTAACAATTCCTACGAAGCCATTCGAGACGAGATCGGTAAAGTGATTGTCGGACAAACATCGGTGATCGAAGAGCTGTTGATCGCGCTGTTCGCCGGAGGGCACTGCTTGGTTGTCGGGGTGCCCGGGTTGGCAAAAACGCTGCTTATCTCGACCGTGGCCAAGGCGCTCGAGCTCAAGTTTTCACGAATCCAGTTTACACCGGATCTGATGCCGTCGGATATCACCGGCACTCAGATCCTCGAGGAGGAGACGGGGACCGGCAAACGAACGTTCAAGTTTGTGCGCGGACCGGTATTTGCCAACGTGATTCTGGCCGACGAGATCAACCGCACGCCGCCAAAAACCCAAGCGGCTCTGCTTCAAGCTATGCAGGAACACGAGGTTACGGCAGGCGGCGAGACCTTTGCGTTGGAGCTGCCGTTTTTCGTTTTGGCCACACAAAACCCGATTGAGCAAGAGGGTACCTACCCGCTGCCCGAAGCGCAGCTCGACCGGTTTATGTTTCACATCAATGTGGATTACCCCAACGCGGACGAAGAGCTGCGAATTGTCGAGACGACCACATCGCAGCCGCCAGGCGAGCCGTCGGTGGTGATCAAGGCCGAGGACATCCTCCACATCCAGAGGCTCATCAAGACCGTCCCGATATCGAGTCACGTGCTCAATTATGCGATCCATCTCGTCCGGGCCACACGCGATGGGTCGGTAAAGGCCATACAAGACTACGTCAACTGGGGAGCGGGGCCGCGTGCCGGACAACATCTGGTTCTCGGAAGCAAGGTCCGGGC
>CP070631.1:3545112-3551711 GCA_020356045.1 Candidatus Latescibacterota bacterium | reverse complement strand
TATCGGTTTTATTGTGCGCACCATAGCATACGACCTTCCTACGGTCGGTAATACCCTCACGTAAGAATCCTCAAAGTCAGCCTACACACAAGTTGAAGTTTGTCCTTCGGTGCAGCACAGAGATTTACCGTAGAGGGGAAAAGGAAGGAGTTGGGGTGTGTGACGAGGCAGATTCGACGAAAGCTCACTGACCCTCCCGCTCCCCTCAGGAGGTTGCTCGTAGCGCGCTATAGGCTCAAATAGTAGTCTAACACATCGTTCCACAGTCGTAAACGCGCTTTATCACTAGCGTATTTGGTTTACGACAACAACGCTGGCAACTGAGAAGGCCTGCCCCTGTCGGCAGAAAACAGGCACAGCGGGACTCGTTGAATTTTTAACTCGTTGTAAATAAGCTAATAACCATCTTGGCAGAATCTCGTTTCCATGAGCGTTTTATTAGTTCAACTAGCTCATTTACGCCACGCGATTCGGACCGGATGGCATCTATCGAAAATGCACGTTGCCCGTGCATGGCGTCAACCAAATGTGGGCACTAAGTCTCTTACTACAAGCCGTCAGCGGAATCGAACCACCTTTCGGCCTACACACTTGCGGGTGCGTTGCAATACCGAATCAGTCCACAGCCGTCGTCATATCAGTCGCACATGTTCCGGACCCATGCACTTCGATTCGATATAAGAACCAATACTTAAGGGATGCCGCTAAGTGCTTGAATAACAACATGGCGGAACACTCGCAAGGCACTTTGGCCCAATCTGATAACTCACAGGTTGACACTAACGATATGCTGTGCTATCTTACGAGTGCCACTTAGGATACTCCCCCTATTGCTCTCCATAGCGCAGAGCATGTGACATGTTCCCGACCTTTCACTGCGTCTTCCTACGTCGATTCGTCTTTGTCTCCGCGATCTTGTTCGCTGTCGTGGTCACCGGCGGCAGCACGCGACCCCAGATAGGCAACGTGTTGAGTCGCTCGTCTCTCTGCGGCGAGGAACTGGACAGCTTCGGCGTGATCGGTCTTCAGGTCGGCTTCGATTTATTTAGAAACCGTCGGGAAGTCGATATTCGAGGGTCGTACACGCCAAAAAACCGAAGCGAAAACGCAAATCTTTCATCCGGCCTCACGAACAAATTCAAGCGGGTAACGACAGGCGACCATCACAGCCCACTTAGCGACGACCACTTGGCCGGAAAAATTAGGAGGAAGTAGACATGGTCTCGTGCAAGAAGACCTGGCTTTACGGAGTTGTCGCTTGCGTCACCGCGTTCACTTTTTGCTTTTGCCAACCCGTGTTCGCCGGCAGACCTGGTCCTCGGCAGATGCCGCTTCTTCTCATCGGTTCCGCTGCCAAAAGCGCACCGAGCTCAGAAAAAGATCCCAAGGACAAGCGCAAGAAACGAAAGGACGAGGAGAAGAAAGAAGAAGGCAAGTTGGGCGAGTTCGAAAAAGAGGCGACTGACGGAGAGGCCAAGGTGGAGAAAGAGAATCAAACAACCTTGGACGATATCGAATCCTTCATCGAATTTGTCGAAACTACGGCTGAGGTAATAGAGGCTTTGTCCCCGGTACTCGAGGTAATGGCACTTGGGGGGGAATGGAGTTGGGTCAGAATTTCCCGCGTAAACGACCCGAGTTTCCCTGACATACTAAAGCGACTGCCGGGAGAAACCGTACTACCCTTCATCAATTTCGAAATCGGTTACCAGGACGTAGAACCCAATGTGGAAGCCGTTGATGCTCGAGTCGAACTTGGTTATGGGCCCCTGGCGATACAATTCCGCGAGACTCACTATGAGGAACGGAATCCATTCGACAGACTCGATATCATCCAATGGCACGTTCTCTATCGGATGTGGTATCCGAGGTTTTTTGAAATAGACATCGGACTGGGTTCGACCATCATACACGGAGACAATACGGACAGCGGCTTTTCGCTTACACTCCCCATCCGAGTTCAGCCACTCTGGTGGGCTTGTATGCAGTTCCGACCAAGCGTTTCTTCGATAAATGGCAATCCGATTAATCAACTCGATGTCGGCATCTCAATTGGCCCGCGGCACATGAATATCCGTGCCGGCTACCGATGGGTGACCAGCGGCCGTGTCTCATTAAACGGCCCGTTTTTCGGAGTGGCGTTTTGTTTCTGAAGACTTGTCCACGCGAGCCTCAGTAAACCACATCCAAATTCGTCGAGCAGCCCCGCCCGGTTACTCAGACGAGGCCCTCGCCAGATACGAACATGGAGATTTCCGCCATTCGGCCCCTCCGCGGATACGGCTAATGGCGCCAACGACGGACCACGACTCCCCATACACACCGATTCAAATATACTGGCGATTTTTTAGTGTAAGATAACTGTAAGATGGGGGTTTTGTGGGAAAACAGGGATTTTCCAAGTCGTCTAACGACAGCAAGTTACCCGCATTTGAACCCGCCCAAACAACGCATTACGAGTGCGTTGGTCGGGCAGTTTGGGCCCCTTGGTTTTCCAACCCGTTCTGAAACCGACTTCCACGGCAAAGCCCGGCTGCCGAGTCTTCAGCCAACTCGACAACCGGGCTTCGTTCAACCCGTGATCTCAGTAGAGACGCGGATTATTTCAGCATCACAACCTTTTTGGTCATCTCATAGCTTCCGGCAACAAATCGTACGAAATACACACCGGTCGCCATCTGATTACCTGAATTATCCCGTCCATCCCATACCACCTCGTGTGATCCGGCTGGCATCACATCGTTCTTTAGCAACCGCACGAGTTTGCCCCGCGCGT
The DNA here is from genome assembly GCA_020356045.1 of Candidatus Latescibacterota bacterium. Lineage (GTDB taxonomy): Bacteria > Krumholzibacteriota > Krumholzibacteriia > WVZY01 > WVZY01. The sequence continues at coordinate 3,548,935 of CP070631.1, read as the reverse complement.
CGTAAATCCGAAGCAATACACGCTCCTGATTCACCAGTGTGAACGGTATGGTAGTCGATGGATTGAATGGGTTGGGGTATGCCGAGCGTAGAGCGGTGACCGACGGCGTGTCATTGCCAGGCTCTTCGGCCGCTCCTGCCCGCTCGCGCGGGATCTCGATCACCGGAATCACCGGTACCGGCTCACCGAGTGCGAAGATGTCCGGCACCAGATAATCGGTACCGTGTTCGCTGACATAGTGAAGACCAATCGGCCCGTCTATGCCCTCCGACGATCCAAGAATCGAGTTGATGGGCTTCACCGCGTAGTACACCGCCACATCCGTCAAACCATCCGTATTGTTGTCCACCTCGAGACTCCGCTCGGGGACCACAACGCTTTTTGTGTTACCCACATAAACGCGGGTCAACTCCAGCGCCGTCGCGTCGAACGCTTCGGCCGTCAGGATTTCTTGCCCGTTCAGGTCAACCTCGTGTTCGGCTTCCTTTGACGGGATAACCAGAACGATCTGTTTCGCGCCGGGCTCGAACTCCACACCGCTCGCCGCAAACCCCATCGACGCAAACGCCCAGCCCGAGTGATCGTGCGGCACGTGAACCTCAACCGTCGCATCGGTGGTGTTCCCTACACAGTCCGAAGCGGTGTAGACAATCGTATACACACGACCGTCACCGCCTCCCTGCCGCTCGGAACGCAGCTTGATGTGGGTATCCGCCGTACCGATGTCGGCGTCCTGAATATCATTTATCGTGTTCCCGTCGCCTTTGCCGTTATCCGGTTCGTCGCTCGTCGCTGACGTCAACACAAACGTGGGGAACTCACAGCACACGTCGGTGACCTCCACGGTCGCGTAGATGTCCACCATCTTGTGATTGGGCGGCCACAGACGATCACGGTTGAGGGTCACCGTGATCTCAGGCGGTGTCGTATCCTCGACCGTCACATCGGCCGTGCAAGAATCGGCGTTCCCCACACAGTCCGTCGCGGTAAACGTCACCGTCGTTGTCCCCAGCGGGAAACAGGCGGGTGCATCGTTCGTAACATTTACGGCACAACAGACGTCCGACGCACTCACGCCGGCAAAGAACGCGGATAGCTGCGGATCGTCCCACGGCGTGCCGCAGAAGTCAGAGCATTCGACGGTGACATCACCCGGACAGGTGATCGACGGTGCCGTCGTGTCTTCAACGGTCACCTTGGCCGTGCACGAACTCACATTCCCCGCATCGTCTTCGGCGGTAAACGTCACCGTCGTCTCGCCCAACGGGAACGTCGTCGGCGCGTTATTCGTGACCATTGGCGGCCCACACTCGTCATCCGCGGTCACACTCGCAAGCCACGCCAGAATCATTGGGTCGTCACCGTCGACACCGCTGTTGCCGTTGTTGCACTCCAAAACGAGGTCGGCTGGACATGTGATGTCCGGAGGATCGGTGTCAAACTCGCAGATCGCCCCGGTCGCTTGTATGAGTCCCCAGCCGGTATCGTTGTCATACCCCGGCACGTCCATGTCGATCGCCGAGTTTTCCAACGCGGTATACACCTGGGCCGGTGTAAGCCCCGGCACCGCTTCCATCAGCAATGCCGCGACTGCGGCCGCATGTGGAGCCGCCGCCGACGTGCCAAAGAAATTCAGCCAACCATCATTCTCCGTATCTTCCCAGCCAAAGAACGTGTTATTGACACCGTCGACGGCACAAAAGTGCGGTCTGTCCCTGACGATATTCGCGGGATTCCCCGCTATGTCAAAAAGGATGGGCGTGTTGCCGGCGGAAGAGAAGTCCTCTTGAACAGGGGGCGAGGTCCCGTATTCAGGCGTATCGGCGTAGAATGCCGCACCAACCGCCGTGCCCAACGCAGAGTTCATATGACCATAGATCGTGCTGCTCTGTGTACCCCACTCATTGGGAGTGAAGCCTCCCACGTTGCCATTTACTAGCACGATGTATTTGATGCGACCGGGCGCCGGCGTTCCAGCGGGATCGCAGTGTACGAGCACTACGTTGTAGTTCCGCGCCACAACCCCACCGTTCGTTATGGTGAAAACCTCAACCGCATCGTTTCCAATGTTGTTATCCGCCGATCCCGCGAGCGGTGTGGTGGGTGGATCGTCAAAGATGTAGATGTCCATATCATTCTGACATCCGGGTGCACCGCTCACCGCAAAGAAAGGTTGGTCCCATTGAAAGGAGAACCTGATCCTCGTGTTCCCCGGTATCGTGATCTGTTGATAGATGTCGACACCGGGCCCGGGATCGAAATCGTGGGCGTCGGCCGATCCGCATGATGCAGGCAAGTTTGGCGGAGTCGTACCGCTCGCCCGGTAAATCGCCTCGTAGGATTCCCGGCCGTGGTTACCCGCGAGCGAGAAATACGGTACTCCCATCCCCACGACCTGATCTACCGCCTGCGCGATAACCCCGTCCTGGAAGAAAGGCTCGGCAAAATAGAACACGTCGTCGCAGATGATATCGCAGTTCGCGACCGTCGCGAGCTCCACGATTCCGCCCGCGAAATCCGCTTGACCGAGAAACGCCGAGTGAAACGCCTGATCGCACCCCGGCGCGAGATCATGAATGATCTGCATCATGGCGCGGCCCTCGTCGGTCCCGTTACATGGGGCCAATTCCTGCAAAACCGTAACACCGCCGGGAAGGTCGTTCGTCGCGACATCACCCGGCGCACCTCCCAAACAATCGTAGCTGTCTGATAGCGTGCCTAGTGTGAGCCCGTTGCCATCGACACCGAAATCGTCGCGGGCCATCTCGGCTAGCAGTGCGGTATCACCTTGGCTGGTGACCGAACCGGTTCCGACCGCGCAGAGCGCCGGCCGCACATAGTTGAGCTCCGCCACATTGTCAAGCTCGGGAATCGACTCGATTGGAAACACACCCGATACCATTCTCCCCACCACCGACGGACTTCGAAGACCCAGGGCCTCGAGTGCCACCACGAGCATGGCTGCGTCACCGGCCGCAGTGGCGTCGATGACAACAGATCCGTCGTAAACTCGTATTGCCTGTTCAATAGGCTCATACGTCACCGGTGATTTGGTTTGGATGTGAATCGTATAGTCGTTGTGGAGTCGGAGAAGATGGTGGGATATCTTGCTGTTCTTGTCACCAAATAATATGTTGCCGCCCTGCGCCCATGTGTCGACGCTGAACAGCGGGCACATGATCACGGCAGCGCAACACACCAACATAGCCATCTTTAATCGGTTGTTAGTTTGATTGCCAACCCTTGCCATAACACACCCCCCCTTGTCCAAAGGTACAGTTATTGAAAATCTGAATTCCGATTGAGCTTCGCTGTGGGGACCGAGTGATCGTTAACGAGGAAGAGAGCGGTCAAGCGGGCATCTGACGGATCTGTGGGCTTTTTCACCTCCTTTCCTCGCGTCCGAGTGCGGTGTTTTTACGTGTTCTTAGGACGCGCAGACCTATGTGCGATCGAAGGTTGGTGATCTACACGAGGAACGGGCGCGAGAACTCGCCAGTCGACCCGAGGATCAGGAATCAATCAAGATGGGGTAGAAATCAACTCCCGTAACGACAACGCTCCCCGGATCCTAAGTACCATAAAGTAAACGTTTTGTCAATTTAAAACACGCAGCGTCCGAAAATGAGATCGCCGCGTACTCAGTGATTGCGATAAAGTGCAATCAAGTTTTGGGACCTTACGGCATCAACACTTCTTGAGACTGACCTAGCCCCTAGAACTGACCAGGCACCGACCGCGCGCCCCAAGGTGAGGGCGACCGTATCATCCGCAGACCCAAGGAAAGATCGAGCGGTATAACGAGTCACTTAACAAACTTACG
>CP070631.1:3523578-3545012 GCA_020356045.1 Candidatus Latescibacterota bacterium | reverse complement strand
AAGGCAAACCACACGGCGGCGATTGCGGCAAATCCTCGCGGTAGAAACAACGCGCCCAGTCGGTAGACAAACACGACGGTGAGGGCGCCGAGGATCGCCTGGAAAAAGGTGATAAGCCATAACTGCTTGCCTGACAACAGGTAAAACGATCCGAGTACCGCGGGGTACCCCGGGGACCGGGGCGAGAAGGGTTCGGTTATCCAGCCGGGGCCCGAAGCGATCTCTCTGGCGTAATTCAGATCGGAGGTGACTAGATTTGTTGCAAGCTCGGGCTGTGTGCCGAGCACAACCGAGTAAAGGATGCGTAATCCCAGAGCCGCCGAAAACAAGACAAGCAGGATTCGGCTTTGCGTCGACATCGGGCTCCAATCGGCCAGAAGTACATCGGTTGTCGGGCTCGAAAACCTCATTTTATCTTGTCGGACTCTCGGATGTCAATTGTTTCTGGCGCGGTTTATGCTCGTAACGCGTATTGCCACACGATCTTATGTATGGTATCATCTTCGGCTGACGCAATCATGTGTGGGGGGCAGACGGTAGCGGTTGACCGGCTGGCCCCTTTTTGTCTGCAAAACGATTGAAAGGCGCATTACATCATGGGGATTCCCTTTGTCGATCTCAAAGCCCAGTATTTCACGATCAAAGACCAAATCGATCAGGTCGTCTCCGACGTCATTGGGAGTACACAGTTCATCGGTGGAAAGCGGCTCGATGATTTCGAAGCCAACTTTGCGAGTTATGTCGACGGCAAATATGCGGTGGGTACGAGCAGCGGTACATCGGCGCTTCACACCGCGTTTACCGCCTTGGATATCGGCAAGGGTGACGAAGTCATCACGGCGAGCAATACGTTCATCGCAACGGCAGAAGCGATCTCCCACACCGGCGCGACACCCGTCTTCGTCGACGTGGTGGATGACTCGCTGTTGATCGATCCTGCCAAGGTGGAAGCGGCGATCACCCAGCGCACCAAGGCGATCGTTCCGGTTCACCTGTATGGTCAGAGCGCCGACATGAATGCTATCAACGACATTGCGGCCCGCCATTCGCTGATTGTGGTGGCGGACGCCGCGCAGGCGCATGGCGCCACGTTGGACGGCAGCCGCAAGGCGCTTCATGGCAAGGCGACGTGTTTTAGCTTTTACCCGGGTAAAAACCTTGGCGCGTATGGTGAAGGCGGAATGGTGGTCACGGACGACGCCGATCTTGTCGAGCGCATGAAAAGGCTTCGCAATCACGGTTCAAAAGACAAGTACACGCATGTCGAGGTGGGATACAACTACCGGCTCGATACGATGCAAGCCTCGATTCTCGACGTCAAACTCCGGCATTTGGACACGTGGAACGCCTCGCGGCACAGTCGCGCGGAACGATATGATGCGGCCTTTGCTGGAGGGCCTGTGTGGCCGGTGGGAGAAGCGCCGGGACGGCGCAGCGTCTATCACTTGTACGTGATCCGGACCGAGAACCGCGACAGGCTGCTCGACGAGATGGGGAAAAGGGGAATCGGCGTTGGAATCCACTACCCTCTACCGCTCCATCTTCAGGCCGCCTATGCTCATCTCGGTATGCGACCCGGTGATTGTCCGGTTGCCGAGAAAGCCGCCGGAGAAATCCTGTCACTGCCCATGTATGCAGAGCTGAGCGATGATATGGTGGATGAAGTGGTGGCTGCTGTGAACGAGATTGTCGGGTAGGCGCCGGAGCCGCTGTTAGAAAGACGTCTTCAGGCTAAACACATACCGGTAGTCGGTCTCCTTGGTCTCACCGTTGATTTCCGGTTTGTTGAGGTATAAGGGGAGATCGAGCCGCAACGTCATCTTCCAGAACGGAAGATCCCTCGCCAGCGTAAATCCAATGCCGGCATCCACGATCGATCCGTTGAGCGCGCCGTTATCGACCAAGTTCTGTACCCGATCGCTCGTCCCGATCGGATTGTCCTCATCGGTACTCCAACCGGCGTCGATAAACGCGTACGTTTTGATTTGCCCAAGAAATTTTTTGCGGCTCGACGACAACAACGGTATGTCGCCGCCAAGCTCAAAGTTTGTTGCAAAGAGTCCATTGACGCCAAACTCACCGGGTAGGTACCCGCGCAGATTGCCGTGGCCCGGTTCATGGTAATTGAGATCGTCGGGAATTGCTCCAGAGCTGCGCAGAAAAAATACGTCGTCTCTCGCTCTCGGTCCGCCAGAGGCGAGATAAAACTTTTCCTGGTAAGGCATGCTGCCGCCGATCAACCCGAGAAACAGCCGGAGGTTGATATCCGCGGGAATCAGTTGGCGACGCGCCTTGAATGCCGCCGTCGATTCGAAACGCGAGTAGTCGTAATCTCCACCAAACCATTTCCGCCCAAACCGCAAGCTCGTGTCGAAGCGGGATCGAAATAGATCGAACTGCGGATCCACGACGTACCGAAAAAAGGGAACCACATCGGGACCGGTCTGATAAACCTCGGGGTTGGCGATGTAACGGGGGTCGGTAAGCTCGTTGTAGGTTATTCCCGCGGAAAACTCGTGTTTTGGGGGACGGGAGAGCTGTTTTTGGCGATGATAGGTCCAATCGAAGGTGAAATGGTTTCGACCCTCGAGCTTGTAAGCCCGAACCTTCGCCATTGTGTTGTGACCGAATATCTTGCTAAACCGTTGGTAAGATAATAAATAATCAAACCGCCCACTTTCGATTCCATAATAGACGGCGAGATTGAACCGCCGGCCCCAATTGGTATAGCTGCCCTTTGTGCTCAAACCGACGCGGTATTCATCCACATCGTTGTACCAAACAAAGGGGTGCCACCGGATCTGGTAGGCGTGCTCGGGATAGTAGTGGTTGTTGGGCCAGTCGATTTGGAGCGAGTTGCGGCGGGGAATAAAGTTGTCCGCCATGTGGACATCGAGAATTTCGTTCTTTGGGTTGAGCGCGGCCCGTTTGGGTTTTTCGGGAAAGTTGAATGTCTTCTCGATCGTTCTCAACCGGCCGGGGATTTCGATCGTCTGTTTGCTCCCGTCACGAAAAGTGAGTTCGAGCTGAAGCGGCATGGTGATCTCGCCGACACGTTTGATTACTATTTGTGTCTGGTAACCGTCACCGGTGGCGTTGACACGGGTTTTCATTTTGTCGAGCTTGTAATCGCAGATCTTTCGCGTGTAAACCCACTGATCGAAGAACCACCCGAGATCCATCCCGCTGACTTCTTCGCACACCGTCCGGAATCGTTCCTCGTTGACGTGTTTGAACTTCCACTCGTCGTAATAGGTTTTTAGAATGGATTCCCAGGCCTCGTCCCCCACGACATAGCGCAAGGCCGCGAACATCAATGACGCCTTGCCGTACACCATAGCGGTGTAGTCGTGTTTGAATTCTTCCGCCCGGTTGCTGAGCCGCTCCCCGTATCCCTCGCGCATCAGCGATGTGACCCAGCGCCGCTGCGCTGCCAAAAGCGAATACTGCGGCGTGATCCGTTGATACCAGTTCCAGTCGGAACGTTTCCCATACTCGCCGTAGCGTTCTGTGAGATACCACCCGGTCTGAAACGTGGTGAGCCCTTCGTCGAGCCATGCATCGGCCCGCTCGTTGTTTCCCAACGCACCGTAAAAATAAATATGGCCGACTTCGTGGAGCATCAGCGATTCGCTCACCGAGCCGTTCATGACCAGCATTGGGTATTCCATCCCGCCGGACAAGAGCCCCTGGACGATACTGAGCTGAGGGTACGGGTACAAGCCGACACGCTCGGCAAGCCAGTCGACTGCACGGACGCCATAGACCAGTGTGCTGTCTTTCCAATCGCGGTTTTTTGGGTAATAAAAACTCCGGATATCGACGCCGTTCGATTCGGTGCTGTCAACTATGAATTTGCGGCTCGCGCTCCACGCAAAATCGTGAACGTTCTCCGCGTGAAAATGAAGCGTCTTGAATGTCTGGGCGTCTTTTTTTCTCGAGCCAGTGTTGGTGCCGGTCCAACCGGCGTCGCCGTCCCACAACTCGCCGGTGGCCGCGACGACATAATTGTCGGGCACCTCCAGATACACGTCAAAATTGCCAAACTCGCCGTAGTACTCACCGGGGTATCTCAGAGGCTCCGCGTCGAACCCGTGTTCGTCATAGACGGCAACCTTTGGGTACCACTGAGCCATGTCGTAGTGCCCCGAGCGATAACCGCTACGGCCGATTTGGCGTGGGATCTTTTCTTCGAATTTGAGCGATACTTCGATCGTTCCGCCAGGCGTCAGTGGTTTTGGCAGGTTTATCCGGGCGATAGTGTCATCGATGCGTGGGTTTACCGCGTTGCCGTCCACGGTCACATCCGAAATCCTCAACCAGCTGCGGTATTTTTTTGGCAGGTCGATAAACGTGTAGTTGAACCGTTTGGCGTAATCCTTCATGAATTTGGTTTGCTTTGACCGAAACGCGTTCGGATACAAGTGAAGATAGAATTCGGTGAGCGTATCCGGAGAGTTGTTGGTGTAGTTGATCCGCTCGGCCCCATAGAGCATTTGGGCCTTGGTATCCAGACGCACCCGAATCGTATAGTCTGCCGACTGCTGGAAAAACTCCTCACATCTGCCGGTCACCGGCATGAGCATGAGAAGCGCCAACAGCACAAGCGGCATAGATCGTTTTGTGTAACTCATCGCTCTTCGTCCGCATCGCCCCGATCGAGCAGGTCGATGATCTTCTGGGCAGACCCATCTTTGATGATTTTCTCGAGCTTGGCGACGTGCTCACCCAACTCCCTGTCATTCGAAAACCTAAAGTAGCACGAAAACGATCCGCCCTCCAGGTTTTCCGGTGGGTTAATTCGCAATCGGTTTGGCAATGCCAACTCGCTAATTGCATTTGCGATCGACGTCTCAGCGCGAGACAGGTTGGGATGAGTCTCTGCGCGTAGGGATTTTTGGATGTCCGATCCAGTGGGTGGTTCGGAACTTTTGTCGAGGACGCGACGCGCCCATCCATCCAACTCGACGTGTTTTCTACCACGCGCCAGTATGACAAGACGCGTCAGCGTCTTTAGCTCTCCGGCTGTCAACGGTACGGCATCACGGATTTTGAGCACGATTTGACGTTCGCTGGTTGAGAGATCGATCAACGACGCGATCTGCTCGCTCGAGAGCGACAAACAATGCAGGCGATAGAGGTCCTCGGTCGGCCAGGTGAGCGCCGTTGACAAGCGTGCGGCAAACCGCTTTGACACCTTGCGGCCCAGAAGTTGGGCAAGTGGGGGATCGAGCCAGTCGGGGAAATCCTCCTCGATCGGTGAGCTAAGCGGCAGCACGGTCTCTTGAATGCCCTTGGTCGCATAGGTGATCGTCTTGGCCATGGCGATGATTGTTTCAACACCGGAGAACCTGGCCGGTTCCCCCGCCAGCACGATCTCGGTGACCACATTTCTGGGTGTACCCGGGGGATAAACAAGAAAAGGAATGACATCGAGCCCGAGAGACCGGGCGAGCCCTATACGCCGATGCCCCCGGAGGACGACGGGGCGATCAATCGGCCCCAGAAGACGGGGTGGATCAACGTCGAGCGCCTGGTGCAGGTCGGAGGCGTCAAATCCGTTCTCGGCTGACACGGCGGCGGGGGCGCCCCCAACCGCCGATATACGGAAATCGAACGGCTCGTGGCTGTTAGTCGTAACTGGCTGTGAATGAATGAGTTCAAGGCGTTGCATCGGCTCTCCGGCCATGGGCACAGCGGTGGTTTGATATCGAATAATTGGCGTTTACTCCAGAATTTTCAACAGTTTTCCCGGAACCGTGCAGAATGCAAGCACTTAGCGGCGAGCGCCGTTTCGCGACATGGTCCGTCGCTCCCCAAAATGGCCCCTGGGGGAGCCGAATCCTCGGTTGGGGAGGGAAACACCCAGAATTGCCCTATCTTGGGACACCGTGGACCATCGATCTGTAACGTTTCCGTTACATTCTCACGCTTCCCTGGTTCTGGTTCACTCCTTGCTTCTTGGGGAGAAACCAGGGCAGCGGGGAAGATTTCTAACCTTTTTGAAATCGGCTTCCCTCGCTGGACTCTTTCATTTTGCGTGGATTGGCTCGTGTAACAAGGAGGCTTTGCATGGTTGAGAAGCGCTTCTTTGCCCTATTCGTGTTTGTACTCGTCATCGGGCTTACTGTGTCGGCGGCGCTCGCGGCGGATAGCGCCAAGCTGACCGGTAACCTCGAGGCGTTTCGGGTAGTGGTGAACGATGAGGGAGTTGAGGATTTTGTTCCTGCCGACAACGCGCGGCCAAACGATGTCATCGAATATCGTTTGACCTACACCAATACCGGCCGGGAACCCGTCCAGAACATCTTCATCATGGACCCGATACCTCCGGGTATGTCGTTCGTGCATCCGTCGGCCACCGAGCCCGCAGACGGGCGGGTGGAATTCAGTATCGACGGAGGCAAGACCTATCAAGCTTGGCCGATTCTGGTCAAACAGACGAACGATGAAGGTGTCGAAGAAGTTGTCGAAGCGACACCGGATATGGTCACACACGTCCGATGGGTCTTGACCGACACGTTCCAGCCAGAAGAGGCGGTCACCGTGTCGTACAGAACGGTCATTAAGTGAGGTGAGAGATATGAACAGAAAAGCATTCCTGACCATTCCCGTGCTCCTCGCGCTGATCGTCGTTCTGACGGCGACGAGTGTGTTGGCGCAGGTCACACCGGCGGGAACACAAATCAGAAACAGGTCGTCAGCGACCTACGAAGACATGACGGGCAACGGTTACAGCGCGACATCGAACGAAGTGATCACCATCGTGTTGCCCGTATATGGCGTCTCTATCCTTCCCGATGACTCGGGTGAGACACCACCGGTCACTCCGGCGATGAGCCAGAACGCGCTCCCCGGTATGACGCTCTATTATAGATACGATCTGACCAACACGGGGAACGACGACGATGATTTCTCATTGGTACCCATCATCGACGCCGCCAACAACACCATGGGCCTTGCGTTGGCAGATATAACGATTTACCGCGATCTTAATAGCAACGGGATCGTCGATCTCGGCGAGCCCGCCATCAGCGCCGGTGGCGCCCCCGGTAACACGGGAATACTCACCTCCGGACAGACTATCAGCATTATCGTCAGTTACACAGTGCCCGTCGGGGCAGCAACCGGTCAATTGACCTATGTCGGTGTGACGGGCACATCGGTTGGCGATGCCGGTCAGGTCGACACGCGCAACTACCATAGAACGGATGTCGTCAACGACGCGGTTCTGACGGCGAATCTTGCTGCGGCGCCGGCGGTGGCATTTGATGGCGATCAGATCACCTACACGCTGTCGGGTACCAATATCGGTAGCAACGATGCCAACGGTGTCACACTCGGTGGGCTTGGTCTTACCGGTGTTCTTTTCTTCGACGTGATTCCCGTCGACCCGGGAACGGGCAATCCGATGCCGATTTCCGGTGTCCCGTTTGGCTCGCCTGCCGGTGGAACCGTTGTGTATTTGAACGCAGGCAACTCCACCGCGGGAAACCCAGAAACATGGAACTGGAGCACCACCTCGGGACCCGGTGACATCGCCGTCGGTTACATCACAAACGGTCCGATTGTTTCGGGTCAAAGCTTTAACTTTGTTTACCAAGTCACCGTTCCGGCCGGAATGACGGCGGGCCCGCTGCCCAATACGGAGGCCGTGGCATACGTCGACAACAACGTGGTGACACCCGATCCGACGCTCGTTGTGTCGAACAACGCCATCGTCACCATTGGCGGCCAGGCAACGGTCCTGATCGGTCCGTCGGGGAACCCCGGTGCCGGTACACCGCCCGACTACGATGACGACGTTCAGTCCATCGCGACGGCCTATGCGGGCACGACGGTTGATTTTGTCAACACGGTCAGAAACGACGGAAACGCCCCTGACCAGATCAACGTCATTTTCGACGGTGCCTCGACGCTGCCGGCGACGTGGGGTGTCGTTTTTCTTCAGTCCGATGGCGTAACGCCCCTGCCGGACACCGGAACGGACGGGATGCCTGATGTTGGTCCTCTCGCTCCGGGCGCAACCGAAGACATCGTTGTACGGCTCGTTATACCCGGCGACCAGGCAGCGGGTGGTCCGTTCGACGCGGTGATTCGCGCTCAGTCGACCATCGATCCCACTGAAGTCAACTTGACGACGAATCAAGTAACTTCGGTTGTCGCCGCCGGGGCGGATATTGGTAACTTTCTCGCCGGCCCGGGCACCGACGACACGCCGGTCAACCTGACCACCGATCCGGCCACCACAGTTGATTTTGGGCTCGACGTGATCAACCCGTCCGGTGGAACGGATACCTACACGCTGACCTACTCGGTTCCGGCGGGATGGGGAGTTACATTCTACGAAGATACCAACGCCAACGGTGTTCTCGATCCGGGTGAAACGACATCTATCGTCGCCGTTGGACCGATAGCCGCTTTTAGTGAACTCAACATCATTGCTCGTGTCGATGTGCCGGCGGGAACGGCGCCAGGCGCGAACCCCGTGTCGTTTACGGCGACCTCGGTCAACAACAACGCCATTTCAGACACGATCGCCAACACGGTGACGGTCAATTCGTTTGCCGCGGTGGAGTTCGTGCCGGATCAGAACGGGTCGACGACTCCGGGCGGAACCGTGCGCTACGCGCACACGGTGACCAACACTGGCAACGTCGGTGACACGTTTACGCTGTCGTACGTGTCTTCGCAGGGATGGACCTATGTATTCTACGATGCCCTCAATAATGTGATTACCGACGTGACGCTTGCTCCTGGTGCCAGTGTCGCCATATCGGTCCAGTTGATCGTGCCGGGGACGGCGACGGTCGGCATGGTCGAGACGGCCACGCTGAGTGCCACGGGCAACGTCACGCTGGTTTCCGACAGTGCCATCGATATTACGGCGATCGTTGCGGGGAACCTTCAGCTCACCAAGGCGGTCAGTCCGCCGGGCAACCAGGTTCCCGGTACGGAGCTCACATACACAACCGACTATCAAAATCTCGGTACCGATTCGCTGACGACAATCGTCATCGTGGATCCGATCCCGGCGTTTACACAGTACCGGGTCGGTTCTGCCGACGCGGGTACCTTCCCGGCCGCAGTCACTGGGATTACCCCCCAGTTTTCGACAGACGGTGGTGCGACATGGGCGTACTCACCTGTCAGCGGTGGTGGCGGGGCCCCGGCGAACTTTGACGCGTCGGTTACAAACGTGCGGTTTGTATTTGCCGGTCATCTCGAGCCCGGCGACGCGTCAGCAGTCGGCGTGAGCTTTGTCGTCCGGATCGTAGCTGAGTAATCCGGCTGAGCAGGCCGGTTGGGCAAGCCGGTAGAGCATGAAGCCGGTCTGTGGCCGCAGTGAACGGCCACACGACGGAAAATAAGCGCTAAGCAACCATGACTGGCGGATGGGTGGTTCTACCACCCATCCGCCGGGTACGTATATCGGATTACGTGAGTGAAGACGCTTAGAATTCGCATCAAAAGGTTCCAACCAGCGACGAGACAAGCACTTACACGCTCGGTCGTCACGGGGGCCTTTTTTTGCTTTCTTGTTCTGGGCGCGCGTCCTGCCGAATCGATCGTCCCCCCCCTCGGTTACCGTATCTCGTCGATTTCCACGGTGGAGTACTTTGTCGGTCCCACCCGGTTTATCGAAACATCAAACCAAGTGTTTACCACCGTTGGCCCGTATTACCGCGTCCGCTTGACTCCGCAAGGGACGGTAGCATCACCGGCATATTCGCTCGCCGGTGTCGAGGGCGATACGCTTTTCTGCGGCTTTGTGGTTGAGAACATCGGTAATGCACGCGATTCGATAACAGTTTTCTCCGCGTTGATTCCGCCGTCGACGGTGGGCATCGACGAGGTGTTGCTCTTCTACGATTCAGACCGGGATTCGATCTTCGATCCCGGTGAGGATGATCCATCATTTTTGGTGCTCGACCCCGGTGAGTCGACCGAGCTGTCGGTGCAGGTGGCGTTGGCCGAGGGCGGTGGTGGTGAGAGCTACATCGAGTTGCAGGCCACCGCCGGAAACGATACCGTCCAAAACACCGAGACGAGCGTGTTTCGCGTGACGACCCGTGCAGGCCCGGACAGCACGTTGCATTTTGGCCCGGCGGCAAACGCGAGGGCGCTGCCTCGAGGGGACGGTACACGGGATGATGTGACCCGGCGCTTAGTCGGTTTTGAGACGCGATCCGTGGTGTTCGAGAACGACATTCTCAACGAGGACCGCTGGCCCGACATCGTGGAGATCGAACCGGCCGATTCGGCGGGGTGGCCGGCGGGGGTCACGGTAACGATTACCGACACCTCCGGCGCGCCGCTCCAGAACTCACCGCGGAATCACGGCGCGGTGCTTGTGGGTCCGCTCAACGAGGGAGAGACACGGACCGTACAGGTGCGTGTGTCCGCCGAACCGCGTGTGTTTTACGACATCCTTTCCGACTCGTTGTCGCTGAGATTGCGCGCAAGATCGGCGCTCGATTCGACTCGGATCAACGAGACCATCGACCGCGTCGTGTTGGGCACGGCGTTCAACCCGGCGGCGGTGCTGTCGATCGATCAGACGTTCAAAGAAAACCGGGCGTCGTTTGCCGACATCGTGACGTTGATCGTGTCGGTGACGAACATGAGCGACAGCTTGACTGTTGCCGATGTCGTGGTCGATGAGTTCATCGAACCGGCGCTTGACTTTCTGTCCAGTCCCGATTTCGAACACGTGGAAGACGGATCGGCCGGCCAGTTGATCTGGCATGTGGGATCGCTAGCGCCAAAAGAGAAAAAGCAGGCGGCGATCAAGCTCACGGTGAACAGCCGCGTGTCAAAGGGCGAGACAAGAGTCGTCGGCAACACACACGGCATGGCTCTGAGCAGAACGGTGTCGGCGGGACCCGTGTCGAATGTGCTGGTTATCAACAATGACTTGTTCTCGGATGAGGGGTTTGTTTTTGGTGACGTGTTTGTCGATACGAACGTCAACGGCAAACGAGATCCGGGTGACACAGGGATCCCCGGCGTGGGTGTGTTTATCGAAAGCGGTGAGTATGCGTTGACCGATTCGACGGGACGGTACTCGCTCCCGTATGTGTTCTCGGGCTATCGCGTGATTCGCGTGGACGAGAGCACGCTGCCTCCCGAGGTAGAAGTGGTTCCACCAGGGGCCGGCGAATCCTCTTTTTTCTCTACCGAAAGGCTGATCCATCTCGTCCCCGCCGGCCACGCCAAGGTGACGTTCCCTTTCCGGGAGAAACCCGCAGTGGAAGCACAGGTGCTGCGGCAGGTGCGTTGTCAGGAAATGATCGCGGTGCAAACGCGGTGGCAGGGCTTGTTCCAAATGCCGTCGATCAAGAGCTCGAACTTCGAAATCGGCAAGGCCTATCTAAAAACGGAGACCCTCGGCGGATTGGATCCGATCCTCGACTTCCTTGCTCGAAATCCGGGTTGGATGGTGTTTCTCGAAGGCCATACGGATAGCGTTCCGATACACAACGATGAGTTTCCCTCCAACGAGCAGTTGTCTATCGCCAGGGCGGGGGCGGTGCAGCGGTATCTTTCTGCCAAGGGGATCGATGACCAACGGATTGTCATCCGCGGCTACGGCGCCGCGAAACCATTGGCGACCAATTCCACGCGGGACGGTCGCGCGCGCAACCGCCGTGTCGAGGTGAGCTTTGTTCCACCGGGAGTCGGCCTCAGTGACCGGGCCGAGCTTGATCGCATCCAGGCGGACATGGGTGATATCGATGCGATCGTCGATACGGTCGAGGTGCTCGTCGTGTGGAGTATATCGACGGATTCACCAAATCCGATGGATGTCGATCTGGCTCTCGAGATCCCGGAGATGCTGGCGGATAGAAACATCAGTGTGACCTGCAATGGTGCCAAAGTCTCACGTACGGAAGATTACCGATACCGGATCGCAGGATTTGCCAAATCGCGGGCGATCGAGTGCGAGATGCGATTTGCGACGGCGAGGGCAGACACACAACGCGTAAGGGATATCCGCTCGACGATAGAGATTCTCAATGGGGTCTACGCTGCCCCGGACCCATCCTCCACAACGGCCATGGGACCTCGTGCGGCAAACGGGCATCCCGGTGACACGGCTTGGTCCCGCTCGTCGTCGCGGCCGACTTACAATCCGATTGCCTCACCGGTGGATTCGGTAGCCGCGGCCGCCGGTGCGGCACCGCGCGTGGTGGTGCTCAGTCCGTTTGGCAACGGGGATAGCTCAAAAGAAACGCAGTTTTTCACCCTGTTTTCCTGGAAAGAAGCATCCGCTCCGGCGCGGGTCGAGGAGGGTACCGGCGACACCGGCCCGCTTTTGCCCGGTGAGGGTGACGGTACCGCCGGCGCGCCCGGTGTGGACGCAACGGATGCGCCTCAAAAATCAGTGGGTTTGATCGAGCCATCTGACGGGACGGTTGTCTCAAAACGGGATCAGATCGAAGTAGCAGCCAGAGTTCCTTTGGGGAGCACGTACACGTTGTTTTGTAACGACGTGCCGGTATCCGAAAAGAACATCGGCAAAAAACAAATTTATCTCAAAGAACGCTATGAAGAGATCTGGTACTACGCCGTCAAAATCGAGAACGGGTGGAATGATATTCGTCTTTATGCAGAGCCGGTCGACGGTTCCGAAGCCATCGCCGACAGCATCACGGTTGCATTGTCCGGAAAACCAACCGTGCTGGAGGCAGCGCCGCCCCGTATCTTGATCCCCGCCGATGGTCAATTGGGAGGTACCGTTTGGATCACGCTCAAAGATCACCTGGGACTGCCCGCCGTCAATGGTTTGGTGGCAACCATCGTCGAAGGTGACTCGCTCGTGGCCAACGTCGACGAAGATGCCGCGCAGCGTGGGTTGCAGGTGACGAGCCAGGACGGACGATTCGCGATCCAGCTCAAACCACGCACACGCACGGGAAGAGAGCGGGTGGTTGTCGAAGCACACGATCTCGAGACATGGTTTCTCGTCGCATATGTACCCACCCAACGACCGATGTTGCTAACGGGAATGCTCGAAGGCAGGATCGGACTCTTCAACGCCACGGGCAATGGGAGCGGTCTAGGTCTGGATGATTACTACGACGGTGTGGAGGCAAAAGGGAACACGCGTTTCTTTGTTCAGGGGACGACCTACGCGGGGATCAATCTGACGGCACGCATCGATTCGAAAAAACGCTACGCTGATCCGATTATGAAACAGATCGATCCTGAACGTCAGTATTCGATCTACGGAGACGCGTCGCAGCTTCAATTCTCGGCGCCGGCTCAGGGAGGCAACTACATCGCGCTCGAAAAAGACCAGTCGTTTGTTCGTTACGGTGATTTCCGATCGCCGCTGGTTCAAGGCGAGTTTTTGTCATACAAACGAACCGCGACGGGTTTAAACGGTGCGCTCGTTTCGGGCAACAACGGAATCAATGGGTTTGTCACCAAGACGGATTACGTTACGGTACGCGATGAACTCGATGCCGATGGGACCAGCGGTTACTACTATCTCGAGCATTCGCCCATTGTCGAGAACTCGCTGAACCTTTTCCTCGAAACTCGTGACCGGTTCCGGCCGGAGCTGATCGTCGACGTAAAACCGCTCGTCGAGCATAGGGATTATACGGTCAATTACTTCAACGGGGCGCTGCTTTTCAAGGAACCGGTGCCGGCATTTACCCAGGAACTCAACCCGGTTCGAATCGTCGTCATTTATGAGACCGAGGCAAGCGACGAGAACAGCTATTTGTACGGGTTGCGTGGCAATTTGGTCGGGTCCGCGCGGTACAAGGTCGGTGCGACGGCAGTGGCCAAAGACGGCGGCGCCTCGGATTACGCCCTGTATGGGATCGACGGCGGGTTTGCGTTGGGCCCGGTTGATTTCTCCGGCGAGGTGGCGAGAAGCGAAGACGACCTGATTGGTGATGGCAACGCCTACAAGTTCCAGGTCGGCACAAAGAAGTTGATGGGCGAGCACTCTGTGTATATCCGCCAGGTGGACGGCGGTTTTGTAAACCCGTCGTTTACCGGTGGGCGGTTCAACCGATTCAGGCAGAAGGCGGGCTTCGATTCACACCTGAAATTTTCACGGCAGCTGTCACTATTGTCGAGCGGTTTCGCTCACGAGGTCACCACCACCGGTGACCGGGAGAGCAGCATCGATGCCGTTGCCCGTTACGAGGGATCTACGTTGATGCTAGGTGCGGGCGCGCGCGCGGCGAGCGAGACGGTCGATGCGTCCGATGTGAACAGTCTGTTATCGGTGCTGCAGGCAGGTATCCGTTTGGGGAGTTATTTGGAGTTCCGAACCCATTGGGAGCAAAATCTAAGAGACGAAGTCGTAACCCAGTTTCCAAACCGGCTCATATCGCAACTAAAGATCCCCGTTCGTAACAGGTACAAGATCGTCGTGACCCACGAGCACCTCTCCGGCGGTCCACGGCCGGCCACCGAACAACTTCTTGCCGGTGTCGAGACCAATCTGGGCCGGTTTTCGAAGGTTTACTCGAAATACGCGATGAACCGAACGGCCAGCGACCAACGCATGGGCGCCATCGCCGGTTTGAGACAGCAGGTACCTTTGGGTGGCGGGCTGATGGGAACACTTGACATCGAGGGTCTCCATTCGTTTTCGGACCGGACCGAAGACGAGTACGTGGCGGTCAAGGCAGGGCTGAGCCGGTTGGATCGTGGCAAATCCCTGCTGGAAGGGTACTACGAGTATCGGTGGCAGTCGGTGGCCTCGCGTCATTTGTTCCGCGGCAACGCGTTGAAACAGTTCGACAACGGAATGGCGATATTTTTCAAAAACGCGTTGTCGTTTGCGTTCCCCGATGGACGCCAGACATCGATTCGAAACGAAGGCCGCATCGCCGGTGCGTATCGCCCCGACCAGTCACCCATTCATTCGCTCTTTATGCTCAAGACAGAATACGACCGTTATTCACCGATCGATCCGGAAGCGATTGTGTGGAAAACGGTGTTATCTACCGATGTCAATGTGATGCCGGTGCCGCTTCACGAGTTCCGGTTCAAGTTCGCCATCAAGTATGTCGAAGACTATAGCCTTGGCATATCCTCGACAAGCGACGGTCATCTCGTTTTGGGGCAGTACGTGTACCGGTTTGCCAAAAACTGGGATGTGGATTTGTGGGGCCGTTACGTGGCGCAGGGAGCCAGGGGGACGCGGCAGTTTGGCTCCGGCGTCGAGCTTGGCCGCACCTTTTACAGCCGCGTCCGGATCGCGGGCGGCTACAGTCTCGGTGGTTTCGAGGACAGAGATCTGGCGGAGAGCGACGCCTGGTCAAACGGGTTTGGCGTACGAATTCAATTGATTTTGTCCGATTGGATGTTTGATGGATATCAGTTCTAGGAACATGAGACACGCTATGCATGCATCGAGCGTGCGCGCAATCGTATCCATCGCTGCGGCGTTTGGCCGGGCGAGTGCGGTTGCCGCGATGGTGTTGTTAGCGCTGATCGCCCCTGTGACGTATTCACCCGCGGGTACCGCGCACGCCGGCGAGCTGGTTAAGAACGGCTCGTTCGAGACAGGTGATTTTGGGCCGTACTGGGTGCACGGCGCCTACCGGAATAACAACTACAATCCAATCTTCGCCGATCATGTTGTCGTTCCGGATATGCCGTTTACCGGCAGCTACTCGGCTCGATTGGGATTCAAGTATTCACGCGAGCGTAAGAGCGCCGTTGGCTATATGTATCAGGACGTGACGATCCCGGTCAACATCTCGAGCGCCCGTCTGTTCTTCCAGGTTCGCCAGCAGGGATTCGACATCGATCCATTTGACCCGTTTGCCGCGCAAATCCGGAACACGAATGACGATGTGCTCGAAAACGTTCTCGGGCTGACCTTCACCGAGCCGGAATTTTTCTTCAAGGATACCGGGTGGATAGCAGACGACGGGACGCCGCCCCAAGGATTCGATCTGACCGCTTATGCGGGACAAAGCGTGCGGCTGTACTTCGAACAGGCAAACACAAACGATCACTACTACGAAACCTGGGTTTACATCGATGATGTGTCGGTCGTGTACAGACGATTTGTGGATCTGTTCGTCGACGGTGTTGGCGACGATGAGTTCGGCGTTTTGGGTTCGGGTGACGGCGGTCACTCGGACAAGAGCTGTTTGGCGGGCCAGCAAGTGTCGTTTGTGTTTGATGTCGAAAACGAGGGTGTCGACGTTGATTCTTACAGCCTTTCGGCCAACGTGCCTGCCGGTTGGAGTGTGTTGATCGATGACAACGGTTCCGTGACCGGTTTGCCCTATGTAACAGAAACGATCACAGCGGGACAAATCAAAACTTACACATTGCTTGTCGATGTGCCGCCGGGAGCCTCAGCGGGGTCGTATGATATCACGATCGATGCGGTGAGCACCAGTCACGGCAACCGTTATGACAGTGTCCGGCTGGGCGTGGGTGTGGTGGAGGCCGTCTACGGTGTCGACGTCGTCGTGGATGGAAATGGATTTGGCACAACGGGTGATGATGGCAACGGCGGATTCGCGCTAAAGGTGGCACCGTGGGATGTAACCACGGGTTATTCGCTTGAAGTGATCAATACAGGTGATTCACCCGCCGCGTTCCAGGTATTGACCACCACCGACCCGGGAGCAAATTGGACAATCTGGTACGAAGGTACGGCATACGCGGCGCCGTTTACGACTCTGGTGTTGCCCGCTGGGGCGGTTGCGGCCATGAGCCTCGATGTCACCGTCCCATATCCGGAGCCCGGTGCCGATTACCGCACAGTGGTCAGCGCGGTTGCAGTGCCCGATTCGTTAAAACGGGACTCGATCGAGGCTGTGCTCAGGTTGAAGGCGCCGTGGGTGGACATGATCGTTGGCGCGAATGGTGACGACATCTACGACGACACATTCTCCGGTCTTGGCGGGTCGAGCACCACCGCAACGGAAAACGGAACGGTTGTGACGTTCCCCGTCACCATACAAAACGAAAGCAGTTTCTCGGATTCGTTCGAGGTAAGTTGGGACAGACCCAAAGGTAATTGGAGCGCCGTGCTCAACGTCGGCGGTACCGACTACTCGCTGCCTCACACGACGGCGGGTTTAGCGCCGAATTCACAGATCGATGCCGAATTCAAGATCACGATTCCAGGCAACGCAAAGATGGGCACCTATCCATGTTACCTCCACGCCGTGTCGCTCATCGACTCGAGGATATCCGAGAGCATCACCGCTGCCGTTAGCATCACCAATCCCGGTCAGGTCGACATGATTATCGATGGCAACGGTGCTGGTGTGTACGGGCCACTGGGAACAGGGTTGGGCGGCAGCTCGCTAAGATCGGCGGCTGCCGGTGACACGGTTGTGTTTTCGATTCAGCTTCAAAATCTGAGCGGTGCCAATAGCATCGACGTTTGGTGGAGCACGCCGGCTGGATGGGATGTCACATTCGACGGCCAAAGCTCGCCGATTTCCGGTTACGCGGCGGGAACTTACGATCTTCGTGTAATCGTGCCGGCGTACGCCACCGGCGGAACGTTCGATATCATCGTCGACGCGCAAAAATCGGATCGCGTGTTTTACATGGATAGCGTGGTGGGACGGGTGCATGTTCTCCAGCCGAGAGTAGTTGACGCAATCATCGATGGCAATGGGGATGGCGTTTTTGGTGGTGTCGGTACGGGGCTCGGCGGCGCGTCAGCGCAAATCACCTCGGCTCCGTCGACTATCAGCTTTACTGTTGAGCTTCAGAACGAAAGCACCGAGTTCGACCGGTATACCATGAGTTGGAACGATATACCGTTCTGGCAGTCTACAATCAACGGCCTGGCCGGCCCGTACACAACCGGATCAATCGGGCCCGGTTCGTTTGACCTATTTGCCTTCGATGTGACGATACCTGCCTGGACAATTCCGGGTGACTATTGGTTTGTTATCGATGTCGTGTCCGTTACGGATCCAAACGTTGTCGAGAGTATCGAGGCACGAGTTACCGTAGCGGGACCACCACGCGCCGATCTGATCATCGATGGGGATGGGGCGGGAGTCTTCGGCGCAATCGGCTCGGGCGATGGTGGCCTGTCGCTTCAAGCGGTCAACGCCGGCGGGTCCTTTGTGTCGCTGCTCGAGCTTCGAAATGTCGGATCGTTTGCCGACTCATTCCATGTGTCCTGGGAGTTGCCGGTCGGATGGCCAGTGGGAAGCATTACGCTCAATGACGGAATGATCGATCACACTGGGCCATTCTGGACGTCGATCATCGGTGCGGCCGATGTGGCGAGCTTTACGGTAAACGTCAATGTGCCGGCAGGTGCCGGAGCGGGTTCATTCACGACTATCATAAATACGTTCTCATCGCTGCTACCGGGATCGCCGGAAAGCGTGCGGTTGATTGCCCAGACGGTCGGTGTCATTACCGGTGTTGTTTTTGACGATCAAGATCACGATGGAGTGATAGACCCGTCGGAAGCCGGAATAGGTGGGGTCCGGTTGACCGAGACCGGTACCGGGTTGGTGGAAATAACCGGCGGAGACGGGCGCTTTGTATTCGAAATAGCCGGTGGAACATCGGCAACGATTATAGAACAGGTTCCATCTGGGTTCATTCCCATCACGGCTGATAGTGTTGGTCCGCTCGTCCTCTCCGCCGGCGACACGATTGTCGTCAATTTCGCAAATGTCTCCGGCATTCGTCTGTCGCCCGGCGTTGTGATAAACGGGATCGCGGGGGGGTATGTTGATTTTCCTCATCGATTGGACGCCGGTACCAGCGGGCCCGTAACGGTTGCTGCGCAATCGGATTCGGGGGTCACCACCGTACTCTATCTGGATGAAAACGAGAACGGTGTTTTCGATGGCGTTGATCGTGTTCTCCTCCCGGGTGATCTCGATATGGATCCGACGGCGGGCAGGGATCATGTCGCATTGCTCGTCCGTGCTTATGTGCCGGCGTCATCCCCCGTGGGTTCGGCACATCAGATTTCGATCCAAGCAGTACAGGTGATTACTGGCACGACACTGACGGCAAATGCGAGCGCAATCGATGCGGTTGTTGTCGTCGATGCAAACGCGGGACGACTCACTCTTGCCAAACACGTGGACAACGCGACTGCGGCGCCGGGAGACGTGTTGACATATACCATCACCTTTGCCAATTCGGGCGCCGATAGCGTTCGCAATGTCCTGATCATCGATCCGATCTCGCCGTATGTCGACCCTTTGGTCGACGCTTTTGGCCCCGGTATGGACGTCGAGTGGCAGATAGAGGGTGCGCCAGCGAGATATCTCACCCTCGATTCCGGCGATGCAGATGAATGTGAGTACACGATCGCGGACAGAATGATCCGTCTAATAACATCCAAGAATTCCCCAATCTTTCTCCGTCCGGGCGAAACGGGGACGCTGACGTACAAAGCAATTGTGAAATAGTTAACGAAAACAAAAATCAATGCGGCAAATACTTGAATATTTCGACGAAATGGCATTAATTTATAAAAGCTCGACCGCGTTGGGTATATTCATCAAGTCGATGCAAGATTGGAGTTACGAATTCCTGATGTGTTCCGTCACGGACACAAGAAAGGATACTGAACATTATGATGACAGTTCATGAACTTCTTGAAAATAAGGGCGGTGTTGTTTTTACCATCGCGCCGGCAGATTCGGTTTACGACGCCATAAAAACGATGGCGGATAAATCGGTTGGTGCGCTCGTGGTGATGGATGGGTCCGAAGTTGTTGGGATCGTTACCGAAAGAGATTATGCGCGAAAGGTTGTGCTCAAAGGCCGCTCCTCCAAAAAGACGGCGTGCCGAAACATCATGACCGGTGAAGTCCTGGTTGTTTCGCCGGAGCGAACGATCGACGAGTGCATGTGTCTGATGACGGAAAAACGAATACGGCATCTTCCCGTCATCGAAAATGACCGGCTCGTCGGGATCATTTCGATCGGGGACTGCATAAAGGCCATCGTTTCAAAACAAGAATTCATCATCGAACAGCTCGAGAGCTACATTCGAAGCGGTTGACGCCGAGCCTGGGCGGTAGTTTCCGAACCTACCTGGGAGATTCACCGTATGAGACTTAAACCGATCATGACGGATGGCAAATGGCTATCCGTGTTGGCAGTCGTGTTGGTTTTGGTGCCAAACACGAGTGTCTCAAAGGTCGTAGAGAGCTCTGAGACCGGTTTCACGCTCGAGTTGGAGCTCGAGCTGCCCGTATCCCCGGAGGTTGCTTACGACGTCATGACCGGAGATATAAGCAAGTGGTGGGATCACAGCTTTTCTGATTCACCGAAGGCGCTCTATATCGACCCCAAACCGGGTGGAGGTTTTTACGAAATATTTGACGATTCCGGTGACGGTGTTTTGCACGCCACCGTGAATGCCGCGCATCGAGGGAAGTTGTTGAGGTTCACCGGCCCGCTTGGGCTGGCGGGGTCTGCCGTGGTATTCGTTACCACTTATACATATGAAGCCCGCGGTGATGGTTCTCTGGTTGAGGTCAAGATCGATGCCTCGGGGAATATCGAGCCAAATTGGGCCGATGTCGTCGACGGTGTGTGGAAGCATTTCTTGTTCGAGCGGCTCGAGCCGTATATCAAATCGGGGCGCTATTTGGAGGATGGTCTGGAAGAATCCAAGTATTGACTGGGACGCACGTTGTTTTTGTTCGTCAAAAGATTATTCAGGTCTTGGACCGACGGCGGGGCATACGTCGTGGGTTCTTTTTTTGTGATCGAATCTGCGAGTTGTTCGAGCAAAACAAACCGACATGACGGCAAGCAGGCCAAGGATCGCCACATCAATTCTTATCGAGTCCGCATCGCCATCAGTCCGTAAAGAAATCGAATATGTGTCCGAGCATGCTGCTGTCGGCCCGGTAAATCTCCGTGTATTTGCATCTCGTGCAGGTCACGGTCGAGAACTTCTTGGTTTGTATATCAAAGATCTTGGTCAGGAATCCCCCCGTCGCACGAAATTCACTAACGTCGCACGCGTTATTCTTGCACTTGGGGCATGTGAAATTTAAACCGGTCATCTCATGTCTCCTCGAAAATCGCGATGGTATTTAGGGCCTTGGCCCAGCGTATTATAGATACACCATCAATTCGAGTTTATTCGAATCGCAATCGATTGTAAACAATTCAGTTGTGGTGGCGCCGGGCGTCGGTGGCATTATTCCGTTTGGCGGCAGAGAGATCTAATCCTGTCTATGCTCAATTGCAGCACTCCGGTTGCGCCCGCGCCGTGCCGTGATTCCAACACCCATCACTCGCTCCGCCTCGAGTCGGTTATGCCTTCCGCATAATAATCGCAGGTTGTTCGCCGCGTTTGCGCCACCGCGCGCGTGCGGCTCAATATGATCGATCTCCAGACCCCATGTCGAGTTGCATCGTTTGCCGTTCGTGCCTATGTACGTGCACCTACCGCCATCACGGGTAAAGACGCTGTCTTT
>CP070631.1:3519080-3523478 GCA_020356045.1 Candidatus Latescibacterota bacterium | reverse complement strand
CGTTCTATTGTGTTGCCTGCTTGCCTTTCCGGCAGATGGGAGTGCCGCGGTGGTGGATTTCGAAATCCCGCCGCTCGACCCGGGTGAGTCCAACCGGATCATCGATCCTTACGTGTGCCCAATGACCGGAGTGGTGTTTACGATCGAGCCGGGATGCTGCTCGCACGGTGATGAAGTCGTCGGACTGGTCAAAAACAACACCACCAGCGTGTGCACACCGCCACCGGACGACAACCAGAAGCTCGCCAGCGGGCGGGCGGGCAGCGTCGGTTATTCTGGATTTCCCATTCGGGCGACATTTCCCGAGCATCTGCCGTCACCTGCGATGGTCTCGGTGGAATATCAAGCCCTCGCCGGCGCCATTGCCCGGCTGACCCTTTACGACGAGTACGGTGGCGTTATCGGTGACGCCAGCGGTGTCGTGATGCCGATTGGTACATGTTCTGGGGGGAGTGACCGAGGCCGCGTCGTGGTTACGGCGATGTCATTTGGAAATCAGCCGATCGCCTCGGTCGCCATGTCGCTATCACAACCCACCCTGGTCTGGGTGATCGACGATTTTACATTTGTCGAGGGTGGCATCATCGCCGCAGAACCGACATCGTGGGGTCGGGTCAAAGCGCTCTACACGTTGGAGTGACCGCGCATAGAACATAGAACCGCCCACCAACGCGGGATCAGCCGGGGTCAACTTCGGGCAAAGCCGCCGCCTATAGGCCGGTCTATCGCCGGATCGCCTTGATATGCTCGGGTGCGTATATCGCCTTGACCCGGCCCCAGGTGGATTCCTCTACCTTTACGACACCACACATACAGGTCGCATCCGCATTGACGCTGCTGACCAGACCGTTTCCCCACAGTAGCTCCTCCGCGCAGTTGACCACTTCTATTTGACCGGACGGCGCGTTCACCGAGGGAATGACCGGGTACATACAACACGTCTCGCTGAGCCCGGCTGCAAAGTACTGAATGGTGAGCACGTGGATTGGCGATGCGTAACACGCGCCATAGCCGATTGCGACTCCCTCCTGCGAGTTGCCAATGGTCGCAGGATAAATCTTCGAGTCCGCAAGCCACGTGACCCCGGTCATACATGTCGGCATCGGCGCGGCAAATTGCGAGGCCATCGCGCCCGCCGTGGTCATATGGACCACGTAGACCTCGAGCAGCCCGGAGGCCGCATCGACTATGTTGCACTCGAGACCCGAGACATCGGCAAACACACCAATATCACCGCCCTGTCCGGGGCTGGCGGGAACAAATCGGACCTCCACCACTCGCGACCCACCGTTGGATGCCACGGTGATGTGACCTGTCTGGGGGCCACCGGGTGGGACATTCGCCGGGTCGACATTGACGGTAACCGTGGCATTGCCCGTCCCGGTCAAGGGTGGAACGATGTCGATCCAGCTCTCATCGGCACTGAGCGACCAATTGAGCGTTCCAAATCCCACATTTGAGATCGAAAACACCCTCGACGTTGCCACTTCGGAAAAGATCAACAGGGTCGGTACCACGTGAAGCACCGGCTGGGTCGCTACGGTCATCAGAACCGGCACGTTCCCGTCACCTCCATTGGACGCAATCAAAATAACGTCATTGTAGGTGCCATCGGGAAGTCCCGTGCGGTCGACGCTTACTTCCACATCGCCTTGATTGGTTCCCGCCACAGGATCAAGGGATAACCATGGCTGGTCGTTTGTGACCGTCCATTCGAGATCACCGGTGCCCGTATTGAAAATCGTCACCCACTTGACGTTGTCGGTCGGTCCAAACGAAAGCGTCGGCGGAGTCACACCCAACACCGGACCCGGTGGAAGCACTTCAAGGGTGACTGTTACGGTTTCATTACCGCCGTTGGATGTAACCTCGACAAGACCCGAGTGATATCCAGGCATCAAACCCGACCGATCCACCGTCACGGTAATCGTCGCATTTCCCGTGCCGCTCACCGGTGCGGCGTCAAGCCAGGAGATCGATTCCGCCACATTCCATACCAGCGATCCGCCTCCACCGTTGGCAATCACAAACTGCCCTTCCGTACCATCCGGCCCGAGATCGATCGTAAGCGGGTTCACATAAAGAATGGGGTCGGGCAGCATGCCGCACGCGCACGGAAGCGTCGAGTTGACATACGTAATCCCACCCTCGGCCGTCAATTTGATTTGATCACAGTCGACAACATAAATGGCACCCTCATTGGGATGCGGTAGAACAACAAACGGACAGTCCGGCAGCGACATCCCCTGGCCAAATATATTCATCGTCAGCACGTGTATCGGGCTCGAGAGACACTCGCCGTAGGCGATGGATATACCCTCCTGCGAGGTGCCGATGATAAGCGGAAATGGCGACATATCTCCCAGGTAGACCGAGTACATACAGTCGGGAACGGGGGCCGAAAATTCGGCCGCTGTGGCACCAGTCGTTCCCATGTGAACGACATGAACCTGGATGAGCCCGGGTGCCACGTCGCTGATTGTGCAGTCGGTGCCTTGCGTATCCGAAAAAAGACAGATCGATCCCATTTGTGCAAAGACAGTAGGTGTGCTGATAAAAAGCAGGCAGACTGCTAGAACGGCGGTTTTCATGCTTACCCCCCCGGGTTAGCGTGCAGATCATCGGATTTGCGTGCACTACCGTGCACTATAATGATAGCACAACCCGGCGCCATTTTTGACATCTCTCCGCTATTCCCCTATAATTGGAGCGTCTCTCCGCACGCCCCACGCCGGCAGCACGCATCAATCTCAAAAGGGGATTTGTCATGAGGTTCTTCCTACTCGCCGTTACGATCGTTCTCTGTTTTGCCCAAATCGAGCCTGTTTTTGCCGATCCCACGCTGACCGTTACCGAAGCGAGACGCGGCACATGGTCGTTCACGGGGCTCGGTTACCCATATGTGATCATTGACGATCCCGCAGGTTGCGATGCGGTGCCATGGGTCTTCACGTGGCAGGCCATCCCCGAACCGGGCAGAACCATCGATGCGTATCGTTATGGGTTTGACATCCTCGATCTCAACGATGACGACCAGTGGGCTACCGATTGGGGCGATTACCAGTCGGCACCGCCACACTCGTTCTTTTTTGGCACCCACGAATTTCATGTGGAGGTCAGAGATGACACCGGCGCCATCACACGCGGTTCCTTCAAAATGAACATCATCCCGATCGAGACACCCACTCTGACTCTTGCCGAACCCAACAGAGGAACCTGGGTGTTTGTCGGACCCGATAGCCCACCGGTGTCACTCAGCGAACCCGTATCCGACCCGGCGGTTCCCTGGGAGTTCGAATGGTCAGCGTTGCCCTGTGGTCAAAACCCGGGGACTCTGGAGTACAGGTACGGGTGGGACATCGCGGACCCGGATGATGACAGCCAATGGACGCCCTGGGGCAGCGATTTGTCGGCGCCATCGCAGACGCTCATGGCCGGTGTTCACACGTTCATGGTGGAGACCAGAGATCAGAATGGCATGGTAACCCGCGGAACGGTTTTTATGGAGATTACGAGCGGGCCCGTGTCGGTTGAGAAAACCACCTGGGGCGGGATCAAGTCGAAGTACACGGATTAGCAGCCGCGGTCAGATCTGCTGCACCCGACCGCACGCTCGCCCAAGCGGCGCGCGCAACAATACAACAGTACAAATCACTCCGGCGCGTACAATGCTTTTACCCGGCCCCACGTCGATTCCTCGACTTTGACGTTACCCCTCTCGCACATACAACTCGCGTCGGGATACAACACCGCGTAGCCTCCCACGGCGTACCGGATCGTGTTGTTGCAGTCCACCATTTCGATCTGTCCCGACGGGACATTGGGGTCGGGGAGCACCGGGTAAATACAGCAGGTTTGCTGAGGAGGACCCTGGACAAAATAATTGATGGTCGTCGCTTGTACCATCGGTGATATACACACACCATACCCCAACGCTTTCCCCGTTTGCGAACTTCCGATGGTGACGGGATACACATCGGTATCGGACAAAAAGACCGCATTGGTCCAGCAGTCCGGTATGGGGGCTGAGAACTGGAGTGCGGTCGCCCCGTCGGTGTAGGTATGAACAACATACACCGACACCAAACCCGCCCCCGAATAATAAAAATTACAGTCCGTCCCGGCTGGGTCTGCATAAAGCCCCACAATCCCACCCGTCGCCCAAATGGGTATAAAGGTGACCACAACCGAGCTCTCGCCGCCATTGGATGTCACCGTAATCGTACCGGTGTGCTCGCCGGTTTGTGACGGAAGCGCCGTTGGATCGAGCACGACATCGACTTCTGAATACGTCAGTGCGCCCACGCTGCCCGACGGCGGCACAATCGAAAACCATGGCGCGTCACCGCTCGCCGTCCATGTAAGCGTCTCCTGTCCACCGTTGTAAATTCGCAGCGG
>CP070631.1:3510480-3518980 GCA_020356045.1 Candidatus Latescibacterota bacterium | reverse complement strand
GTTCTGGCGGAAGGCTCCATTATCGAACGAATACGGAGGGATCCGTCAGTCAATTTGGATCCGCACGTGGAGAACGCGGGGTTGGTATACAATTCAAGAGGCCGCCACGTCCTCAGGTCAATTTATCGGGGTTACCTGGATATTGCGCGCGAATATGACAGAGAGATGATTGTGTTGGCGCCGACCTGGCGGACGAACCCCGAGCGTGTCGCCCGGGCCGGGCTTGGCGATGTGGTAGCGGTGAATCGTGACTGCGTGGATTTCGTCTTGTCGGTTCGTGACGACTATGATGATTTTGGCCGGAAGATTTTGATCGGTGGATTGATGGCGTGTAAGAACGACGCGTATAGGCCGAACGAAGCGCTCACCGAGGAACAGGCGGCAGAGTTCCACATGGCCCAGGCCGAAGCTTTGAGCTCGACGCAGGTAGATTTTATTCTGGTATCAACGTTGCCCGCCCGATCCGAAGCTGTGGGCATTGCCAGAGCGCTCGCGCGTACGGGTGTACCGTTTGTCTTGAGTTATATCGTTCGAGCGGATGGTTCGCTCCTGGACGGCAGTCCTCTGAACGAGACGATTGACATCATCGATGCGTCGGTGAGCCCGGCCCCTGTTTTTCACATGCTCAATTGTGTGCATCCATCGGTGTGCGAACGGGGGGTGGCGGCGGCGACAGAGGCGCGCGCGCGAATCAAGGGTCTCCAGGCAAATACCTCGTTGAAAACACCCGAGGAGCTCGAGGGATCCGATACTTTGGACGAGGCGGCTCCGGATTTATTCGCAGATGCCATGATCCGGGTTCACGAGGGTACAAACATCAATATTTTGGGCGGTTGCTGCGGCACCGATGAACGGCATATTCGGGCGATTGCCGAACGGCTCGGTTGAGACATCCTTTAACGCATCACACCGACGGGGTTGACGACGAGCGGATCCTATGGTGATATCTATTGTTGTACGCAGTGCCATCAAACAAACCTTCAATGTAGGGGGCTGAAATGACCAGTGTTTTAAGAAGTAAACATGTGTGGGCAATGCTCGTTATTTTGATGCCGTGGTTTTTTGCCGTGTCAGCCTTTGCGCAACCTGGAGCGGTGAAAGAAACGCTCCCCAGCCCGTGCAAGTATCCCGGCGGGTTGACGACCGACGGCGAACGCTTTTTTGTGGCAGACTGGCGCGAAGCGGTTATTTACGAAATCGATCCCAACGGGGGGGCGGTGCTGCGAAGCAGGGAAGCACCGACGCTCAAACCCAAAGGCCTGACTTACGGAGACGGGTTGTTGTACATCTCTGACGATCATACCGGTGCGGTGTATGCGTGGAATTTTGATACGGGGATCGTGGAACATACGTTTCAGGCACCGGGAAATCGGGCAGCGGGGCTCGCGTGGAGCGACGATGGATTGTACATACTCGAAAAGAAAAGCAAGTTGATTTACAAAGTGCTACCGGAAGACGGGACGATTCTGGCCAACTTGCCAGTGCCCGACCGCTCGTGCGAATGCATGGCCTTTGATGGGAACTATCTGTGGATATCAAACCGGATCGCCGATGAGATCTATATGGTCGAGCCGGTGAATGGCAAGGTGATCGGGATTCTCGATGCCCCGGGACCCTATACAGCCGGACTGGCGTGGGCGGAGGGATATCTGTGGGACGTGGATTTCCAGGACCGGAAGATCTATCAGTTGGTTATTGACGCAGAATCGCCTTACAAGCTTTCAGACACGCGGTTCGCCAAGGTCGAATACTACTGGGCGCTCAATAACTATGGGCCGGGCAGGGTCACGGATGTCGTGTTGAACATCGCGGTTCCCGAACAGCTTCCCAACCAGGAGTTGTTGTCGGCGCTCAATTACTCGACGACGCCAGCAAAGCATGCCGTCGACCAGTGGAACCAACCTTGCGCGGTGTTCGAGCTGGGAGCCGTGGAACCGGGATCAAAAGCGGAACTCACGTATACGGTCGACGCAAAAGTGTCGGCAATTAGGTATTTGATTATCCCCGAGAAGACGGGCTCACTCAAGGACATCCCGAGAGAGATCCGCAAACAATATCTCGGTGATGGATCGCGGTACCGGACCGAAAGTCCGTATATCAAAGAGACGGTTAGCCGCGTCGTGGGCGACGAGAAAAACCCCTATTGGATAGCACGCAAGATCTTTGATTTCATTATCGGCGAGCTGCACTACGAAATGATTGGCGGATGGGACGTACCGGAGGTCGTGCTGAAACGGGGAAGCGGGTCATGCTCGGAGTACACCTTCTCGTTTGTGTCGATGTGCCGGGCCGCGGGTCTCCCCGCGCGATATCAGGGAAGTGTCGTGGTCCGGGGGGATGACGCCAGTATCGATGAGGCATTTCACCGTTGGGCTCAGATCTATCTGCCAAATTATGGTTGGGTTCCGGTCGATGCCAACAGAGGGGACTCCGCATCACCGGTTGGACAGGCAAAAGGTATTGGCCAGCTGGCTGATCGTTTCTTGATCACCACACACAGCGGTGGCGGGTCCGACTATCTTGCATGGAGTTATAATTCATTTGCGAAATACAAAATGGATGGTTACTGCAAGATAGAAGAAGACAATCTCGGTTTTTGGGAGCCGTTGGACGCCGCCACGGCCAAAAAACTGTCATCGGCCGGTGGATCCGGAGAAAACTGCGATCAGAGTGTGGAGTAAGCTGTCGCCGGTTTGGCCGGATCATACGGTTAGCGCGAGTTGATGATTGCCGTGGGTCAACCGAGGCTGACGTCCGAAGGCAGTCACTTGGTCAGCAAGACTCGCCAATCCGGGAGTTCATGGACACCGAAGTTTTTGGCGTCGGCCGTGATGATCGCCTCGAGCTCACCGATGAGATCGTCGTCGGCGAGGGATAGCTCGGGGTTATCCAACAACTCGCGAACCTTTGCGTGCGCCCGTTCGCTCGCCCGTGTCGATCCACCCTGTTCCCAGTCGCCTTGCGTCCCACGATCCACCACATCCGAAGGATAATAAACCTCATCCCTAAAAAACCGGCGCGTGTGCTCGGTGGTCATAAACGATCGGCTGGCGCTGTCGGCAAAGTCCTTCAATGCATCAAATCCTGCGGTGGTCTCTCGAAAAGCGATGCCATCAATAAGCCGGTGTGTCATCGCGCAAATCTCGTGATCGAGGACGAGCTTCTCGAGGCTCTGACAACTCACAAAATTGAGCATGCCCGGTCCGGACACGATATTGACACCGGCCAGGGCCGCCAGCGTCGCTCCCATCGCGGTCTCGAACCCCGCTTGGTAGTCGGGTAGCTTTGCGTCGCTCAAGCCCATGTACGCGTGAACGGGAAGTCCAAGCGTCTTTCCGATTTGCGCATAGGCGATGTCGATCATCATGGTCTCGACCGCGCCAAGCGGTGTCGTCGCCTTTCGCATATCGAATATTGCCGGCGCGCCACCGTACACGATCGGCGCACCTGGGTTGGCCAGCTGATGAATTACGAGGCCGCTCAGGCTCTCTGCGGTGTGTTGGACCAGAGAGCCCGTGATCGTAACCGGCGCAGTCGCACCAGAGAGCGGCATCGATACCGTCTCCGCGGGAACACCGTTGCGGGCGCAGTCGATGAGCGCCTGACACGTGAGATCACTCCACATCAGCGGTGGTGACGGGCAGCAGTCAAAAATGGCGAGAGGTTTGGCGGCGAGCGCATCGGTACCGCCGCGACAGGCGATCAGCATCGAGAGCATGACGCCGAACGCGTCTTTTTCAAACGTGCCGGTAATTACGGGCTTGCTGCCGTAGACGAGCGACAAGAACAATCGATAACGGTCAGCCAACGAATCCGGAACATCATTGGGGACGATACCAGTACTTTGCGCCGCGTATGACGGAAGTTGATCAGTGAGGGCGACAAATTCGATGGCGTCTTTTGTGTTCGGTTTGCGGATCTGTTTCTTCGCGAAGTCATAGACCGATATCGCCGCGGAGCCCGGATCGAAGATCACCATTTCGCCTCCAATAGAGGCCACTTCGTCGCCCTCGCGGTTGAACAACGAAAAGCTCGACGGGGCTGATTCGACACATCGGTCACACAGTTCGGCTGAAATGAATACCCGTTTACGGTCATCGGAGACCTTCGCGCCGGAACCGTCGAGAAGCTCGATGGCCGTATCGTTCTCCACATACACGCCGATTTCTTCGAGCGTTTGTATGGCTTCGTTGATGATCTGTTCGACATCCTGAGGTGACAGGATACTCAGTCTTCGTTTACGTCTGTCAGGCATAGGCCTTTCCCGGTTAGTCTTCGTGTTTGAATCGACAATTGACCATTCCGCAATGCTCGCAGACTTCAGCATCCCGCATGTCGACCGGTTGATCGCCGATTGTGACTGCAAACGTAATCGATTTTCGCGGGACCAGCATTTGACCGTCGGTAATCCTCACACCCATTTTTTCCCCTTCGACTGCGGCAAACACCCATTTCTGCTCGGCAACGTTCCAACCACCGTAACCGGGGCTAAACCGGGGGCTGGCTTTTAGACCCGATTTTGCGATCATCTCCCGAATCATGTTTTCAGCGACGTCGGCGGCCGCCTCAGCCGCCGCAGAGCCGTAGCTATCCAGTATCAATGCGTGGCTAAGATCACCCGAGAGCTTGTATTTGGTAACGACGTTTTCGAGCCGGGAACCAATGGTGACGAGACAAACCACGATCGCGCTGATGTGACAAACGTAGTGCGAATGGAAAAACTCGTCGTTGGTCATGGTGCGATATGCACAAGCCGGATCGAGAAGCGACGGCGCAGTGTCTTCTATTTCTTC
Organism: Candidatus Latescibacterota bacterium; assembly: GCA_020356045.1. GTDB lineage: Bacteria > Krumholzibacteriota > Krumholzibacteriia > WVZY01 > WVZY01. The sequence continues at coordinate 3,514,187 of CP070631.1, read as the reverse complement.
GAGCATCTTGAGAACCCGGGGAGGGATCTCGTGTGTTCCGTACCCAAGGTAGCGTGCAACCTCGGTTCGCGAAACAGAAACATCGAATCCATCCGACCGGTATATCTTGCTCATGAGTGCTCCTTGGTGTTGATTGACCGGATGCCCCGATCGCGTCTGCGGCAAAAAACTTCATATATGAATTCTGGCGTCGTTCCGCAACACCCGCCAACGGCGTTGACTCCAACGTCGAGAACCCGGATCATGTCGTCCGCGTATTCGAGTGGCGTCTGATCGTAAACAGGCATGTCGTTACGTATGCTGGGTTGCCCAGCGTTGGGTTGGCAGATAATAGGGAGGTCCGTGCTCGCCCGCAGGAGGGATGCAAGTGTCAATATGTCCCCGCTGGTTAGCGTGCAATTTGCACCTACCATATCAGCGCCAGCATCCTCGAGTGTTTTCATCATCTCACAGGCTTCGTTGCCCATAACGGTAAAAAACCCTCGAGGATTCTTGTTAAAGGTCATCGTGACTGCGACGGGTCCAGGGAAAACCGATTTGGCCTCTTTTAAAGCGATGAGGCTTTCCCGAATGTCAAAAAAAGTCTCGATGAGTATGAGATCGGCTGAAAGTTCGATTCCGGCCAACTGTGCTTCGAATTCACGGGAGATGTCATCCTCGGTCGCGCCGCCGACTGGAGGCAGCATCTTGCCCGTCGGACCCAGGGACAACGCGATCATGGGTGATGCTGTTGGATCTTCCGGTTCATCTGCCCTTATTCTAGCGTTAATGAATTCGTCAACCGCGTCGACTGCCAATCGGATGGCTTTGTTGTTGAGCTGAGCCGCTGGTTCACCGAGTCCGAAGCTCTTTACACGCGCGGGCGTCCCGCCAAACGTATTGGTCGCGATGACATCCGCGCCCGCTTTCAAGTACTCGGCGTGAACGGCTTTGACTTTCGCAGGTTGTGTTTGGTTCCATTCCTCAGGCGGCATGCCGGGCTGCAAACCGCGCGTGATCAACATCGTGCCGAGGCCGCCGTCGAAGATTACATCGCCGTCGTGAAATCGTCGTATTATGTCGGTGCTTTGGGTCACGTGACCCCCGTTCAGGATAGGATCTCGTCAGCTTTGTGCACAGCTGCCACAGCGTTGTCGGCGTAGCCATCGGCTCCAATATCGCTGGCCCATGTCTCGGTGGCGGGTGCGCCGCCAATCAATACTTTGACGCTGTTCCGGATGCCGGCCTCCGAGAGCATGTCTATGATTGTTTTCTGGCCCATCATCGTTGTCGTTAGCAACGCCGACATGCAAAGAAGATCCGGCTGTTGATTCTTGACTTCGCTAACGAACCGGTCGTGCGCCACGTCTGCCCCGAGATCGACGATTTCATAGCCGTTGGCCGCAAGCATGGTGGCGACTAGCATCTTGCCGATATCGTGGATGTCACCCTGAACGGTCCCGATGACAACGGTCCCCTTTGACCGCCCCTTGCCGCCACTCTCGATAAGCGCGGGTCGAAGTGTCTCCATGGCCGCCTTCATCGATTCGGCGCTAAACGCGAGCTCGGGGAGAAAATATTCACCCTTTTCCCAACGGTCGCCGGCTTCGCGGATCCCAACCGCAAACCCTTGTTCGATGACATCCAAAACCTCGATTCCGTCATCGATTGCTCGAACCGCCAATCCGACCGCCCGTTCCCGGTCACCGTCTAGCACAGCATTCTTGCACTCTGCGAGGAATTCCCTCATCGGCGTAACTCCAACGTTAACGGCAAACTGTGACCACCTGTCCCATTGATAAGGGCTGGAACGAAAGCCCGCCAAATTTTAGGGGATACGCAGACCCAGTGTCAAGCCAACGGCGGGACGTCGACAGGGAAGTGAGGTCCGTGGCCGTCGATCGGTTCCTGTTGAAACCGAAGCGAGGGAGTCAGCCGGCGCCAGACGAATGGCCATCCGCGGCCTGTTGCGAACCGGGGCCTCCGCACGGGTGGGGGCCCTGGTTTTTTGTGGAAACAATATGTTATATTCCCTTTGACCAAAAGGATTTGCTGTCAAAGGACTTTGATGTGGATCGTGCATCCAACCCATCGGTTCGAAGCCCCCTGCCACCGTTTGCGCATCTCAAAGTTTTCTCATCATACAGTGTTGGAATTGGGCTTAACACACCGGACGACATCTGCGCCCACGCCAAGCGGTCGGGTTTTGAAAGCGTCGCCTTGACCGATACCAACGGGACCTATGGATTTGTGGAATTTCATCAGGCCGCCAGGAAGTACGGCATCAAGCCGATCTACGGGATTGTCGTTCATCACCATCCCGTGAGCGGATCCGGGGAAGAGCGGTTTCCGGTCACGCTGTTGGCGACAAGCCGCGATGGCTTGAAAAACGTTGCGTCGTTGGCCAGTTTGCATGCAGCAGTTGCGGATCAGAGCGGCGCGCTGGATATCGAGCTCTTCAAACCGCACACCGAGGGTGTCGTTGCGTATGTGGGGGCTGTGGAAAGCGAGCTCGCCGGTGCATTTCTGGCGGAGGATGAACGGCGCGCCGCCGATGTGGTGGATGTGTTCCAACGTCTTTTTGGGGACCGGTTGTTCATCGAGATCCAGGATCATGGAATCAAAGAGGAACGTGATCTGGCATCTGCACTTCTCGAGCTGGCGGCTCGCGTCCGGGTCGCCCCGATATTGACGCAGGAAGTCCGCTACGTCGACAAGGGAATGGGGAAACTCTACGGAACGCTTCGCGGAATCCGGCACCCCGGGCGGGAAAGCGATTTTTTTGACATACGGCGTGAGCTTGCCGACTGGAGCATGAAATCCAATCTGGAAATGAGTCAGCTCCGGCCTTTTTACGAAGCCGCATACGACAACACTTCGGTTGTGAGCGATGCAATTGCCGGAGATTTGTTGGACGAGATCGAGAGCGAGGCGGCCGGCAGCACCATGTTGCTGGAAACGGATGATGACCGTGATGAACTCGTTCGACAATGCACACGTGAGTTTCAAAGCCGGTACGAAGCATTGTCCAATACCGAGATCCTTCGTTATCGAGCTATTGTCGATGAGGAGGCCAGGCAGGCCGTGGAGGAAGGGCTGACGCCGATCGTATTTCTCTGTCGTGAAATCATGACGAAGCTGCGCGAGGCCAATGTGGATCTGGGTCCAGCCACCGCCTTGAACTTCCAGTCGCAATGCGCTCACCTTTTGGGCATCACGTCGTTCGACCCGTATCGGTACAAGCCGGATTTCCAGCCGGCGTTCCTCGCCGGGTCGCCGGAGATGCGCGAAATCGAAATTCAGCTTACTGGTGACACACGCGCGGTGGCGATGCAGACGCTTTTCGAGATGTTCGAGTTTTGTACGCTGGCCTATCTGCCTGCTATCGAGCGGATCACTCCGGCCAAGGCAGTGCGAATGGTATCGGCGGTCGTGCAGCTGTCGGAAGAGGAGCTCAAGGAAATACAGGGCATCATTGGCCGTCACCCGGGGGTACCGATCAAAAAACTCTACGAGCAGGATCACCGTTTGGGTTTGCTTTATAAACGGTCGATCGCGGCGCGCGATCTGTTGACCCGCGCCGCTCTGCTCGAGAACCTCCCCACTGGCATAATCAAATCGAGACGAAGCCTGGCGCTGTCTCCGGTGCCGTTGACGGATTTTCTCGGTCACTCGATTGATCCGGACAGTGGGGATTTGTTTGTTCAGGCGGGCAGGGATGGCTTGCC
>CP070631.1:3498301-3510380 GCA_020356045.1 Candidatus Latescibacterota bacterium | reverse complement strand
ATGTCGATATCGTGGGTCAGCAGTACGCATTTTTCCGCCGGGAAAAACTGCATCATGCCCTGGAGCTGCCAGTATTCCACGAGGACAAGATCGAAGGATTCCTTGGACAGGCGTTTTGCCGCGTTGAGAAACGCCCCGGGACAATCGTAGAGCCTTTTGAGCGAACGACGCATGACGGCGGCTTTGAATTGATACCAGAGCTTGTAGGCGGCGCGGTGAACAAGCGATTTCTTGTTGGGGGCCATGACCGTCACCACCCGGGAGCACCAGTTTTCCAGCTCCCGCGCGTGGGCCACTTGCTCGCGTGAGGTGACTCGCGCCAACACCGTGACATCGAAATGGGGGCGCAACGCCTTTATCAGGTTGAAAGAGGCGACCCGCGTTCCTTGGTTGGGCGGATACGGCAAAATCGGCTTGATCAGGAGTATCTTTGGCCGCATACGTTTTGTCACCGCGTTACCCCGTCGAGTCTCTGCCGGCCGCCGCTCCCGCGCCCGACGAGCAGCGTCCGATATAGCCGCTCCATACAGGCGACGTGCCGGTCCAGCGTGAACAATCGCTCGAATCGCTGACGACCGGCTTCCCCCACCCGCCGTCTGAGCTCGGGCGCTTCCAGAAACCGGTTGATGGCAGAGCTCAACCCCTCGACGTCTCCCGGAGCCGTGAGCAACGCCGTTTCCCCCTCGATAACGGCTTCGGGGATCCCGTCAACCCGGCTGGCCACCACAGGGAGCGAGCAGGCCATCGCTTCGAGAATAACATAGGGCATCCCTTCCATAAAAGACGGGACAACGAGCAGGTCCGACGCACAGAGCAGACGTTCAACCTCGGATTCGCTTCGAGCCCCCAGAAATTCCACACGATCACCGATTCCCTTGCTCGCGGCACGCGCCGCGAGCGCGTCCCTTTCCTCGCCCTCGCCAATACCAAAAAGCCGCCATGGGACCGCATCTCGATGGGGCAACCCGGCCAGTGCGTCGATCAGCGTGCCAATCCCCTTTCTGGAGATCAAGCTCCCCACATACACAATCCCAACGGTTACCTCATCGAGTTCCAGCTCGCCGCGACCCGCCTGTCTCCATTTGTCGCGGCCATGGCCATACGATGCAGGTATCCCGTTGTACACCACGTCGATCACCCCGGAACCGACGCCTTGCCTGTTGATCAACGGTTCCGCATTTGCCTGGCAGATGGTGATGACGCGGTCGACGTACCGGTAGGCCAGCTTTTTGACCAACGCCCGTTTCCACAGCCGTTCGACACGAGGCAAATGTTCTGTGACGACGATTCGCCGGGCGCCAGCCAGACGGGCTATCGGAGCGAGCAGTCCCATTTGACCATCGTAGGGACCGGGTATATTGACATGGACGATGTCCGGTGTCCGTTCCAAAAACGACCGGTACACGCCGATCGCGTGAAATGGCCGAAATGGCATATCCATCCGTAGACGGGTTACGGGAGTACCCGCGGCACCGACTTGTCCACACCACGCGTCGAGACCAGGGCCGTTCTTGGCTATCACGGTCGCATCGAATTCGCTGCGGTCGAGCCCACCGGCCAACAGCGCGACGTAGCGCTCCGCACCGCCGGCGTAGAGCGAGTCGACTGTGTAACAGATTCTGATTTTCGAGTTGGTCATGTCATCTCATCGCCCATTTCAGCGTGTCAGGGGGCAGCCGCGCCCACGCCAAAACCGACGTCAACGGGTGGTAAAGGTTTTGATCTCGAGGTGGGTACAGGGCGTGCCCACATACGAATCGTCGTTGTAGACAAAATCGGCAAACGCGAAGTTTGGCAGCAGCGCCTCCTCGGTTACCTTGCACTGGACTTCATAAACCGTCTCCACCAGATCGGTCGGCAGCCGCACGGTGAACCGTTCATAACTGTCCCCCGTCCACGGCCACGCCTGAACGGGGTAAAACCCGTCGAACACCCGACGGCTTACTCGGAAGCGCCGGAAGGCCGCATCCCGCCGTTCGCGATAGCGGCGGACGTATTTGTCTCCAGGATAAACCCCCGCCGTGTCAAAATAATCGCTGTCTTCGAATCTCAGGTGCAGCCAGAGCGGAAACGCCGGTACTGACTCGCCGGCACGGCGGTAGCTCACCGTGACCTTCACCTCTTCCCCGGGGAGCGCCACCGGGGGGTCGATTCTGATCCCCGTAACCTCGACCGGACTGTCTGCGGGCCAGTCCTCGCATACGTCCAGGTTTGTCGGAACGTCTTCGATAAACGGCACCGCCACATCCCAGGTGATGCGGTGAATAACAGTCCCCACCACCTTAAATATGGTGATTCCTTCGTTGTCGTACACCTCTTCGAAAACTCCCCGCAGCGAACCAATCTTGCTCTGAAGCAGTGGAGCAAAAGCGGGATCCCAATCGGCCATGAATTCGTGGACCGGCCGGTTGAACGATCCATTGACCAGAATATAGTCGACATTGAACCGCCTGACGGCCATCACCGACTCGATCTGGGTGATGTACGGTGACAAAACGGTCTGGATTGCTTTTAACCGGTCAAGCGAATGACGGTCGTTTGGGTTGCCGTGCTGCCCCAGCACGGCGACGACCCTGGCATGAGTAAAGGCGCTGAGCGCATAACTGGTAACGGGGTCGCTGAGCACCACAGCGTTTTTCGGGACACGACTGTTGATATACCGAACCGCCTTGGTTAACGGCCGCGACAGCACCGGTCCGGCTCCGCCGGGACGTATCTGTGACATGTCCGCGGCCCAAATCGTCACTCCGACAACAAGTACCCGCGCCCACACAAAAACAACCAGAACGGCCACAGCTTTCCTGAACACATTGCCCCGCCGTCCCCAAGAAATCAACGACCCGATCGCCAGCGCGGTAATGGTCAACGCCGGTATGTTCAAAAGAAATCGGTGCAGCAGGTAAGCCGCCTCCGAGTAAACAACCGGAGCCACCCATGGGTTGAGCGCGACGAGAACCGGCGGCACCGCCAAGGCGAGGTTCATTCGTGCGGAGCGTCTGCGCCGCGCCACGAGCAACAGCGGGATGGCCATCGCCACACCCGCGCCATACATCAGACCATTTCGCCTGATGATCTCAGCGGGGCTGAGAATATAAAACGCGTCGCCAATGTCAAAAAAATACAGCAACCCTTGTGGATGCGAATGGAGCGCGTTTCCCCCCGAATACGAGAGGGCGATTTTCCAGACGAAGACCACAGTTGCACACGCAGCACCGCCCGCCCCAAGCCACGCCAACCGACGCCAAGAAAGGCGAAACACACGCTTGAAAAGGACGAACGATAGAAACATCAGCCCGAAATGGATGGCGACATCGATATGAATCAGGGTACCACCCAATACCAACAACAAAACGACGGCAAGATCACGCCACGAAAAGAACCGCCACGACCTGACGCAAATCACAAACAGCATCCAGAAGTAAACAAGCGAGAAATGTTGCCCGTAGGCCACCGAGCCAAGAAATTCACGTCCGATCCCACCTTGAAACATCAGAAACAAGACCAGGGCGAAAGCGACGTATGCAGCCGACGGCAGCAGTGCGGACGCAAAAGCCACAAAGGCCAATACCGCCACGGGCGCCAGCAGAGCCGGCAGCAGTATCCACAGACGCAGGGGATCCAGGTTAGAGAATACCGCACTCGCGGCGAGTATGAGATGAAGTGTGCCTTGTCTGGGGTCGGCTGCTACGGATTCCGGGGCTTTCCCGTTGGTTCCCGCGTCCTCCGCATTCCCAGTGTCGGCGTTTTCGGGTCTGGTCAGGCCGACCGGCCCGAGCACGGCCTTCGGCTCGAGCGAGTTGTCATCGATCATGCCGCGGAGATAACCGATATGGACAAACGCGTCCCCCTGGTGTCCAACTGCTGGCGGAAATACGGCAAAAAAGCCCGCGATCACGATAACCAGCGGTACCAGCAATCCCGTCTGGATCCATCTCGCGCACCCCATACCCAACCCAGCCTGTTCACGCCGTTTGTGCTTTCGTAGCAGATCGTCGACAACAAACGCGGCGAAAAACCCCGCCGCCGTCCACTGTAGGGTGACCGTATAGGCGCTAAACGACATTCCAGTCAGCCAACAAACCCACGTGACGACCGAGTACAGGCTCAACCCAATTAACACGCACAGAGGTATTCGAGTCTCAATATACGGCCAACGCCGGTCGAGTACACGCCGCCAGAGAAGTTCGCCAGGCAGATAGGAAAACAACGCAAAGACACAGAACAGGCGAAAAAGCGGTGGGAAAAAATCCAACAACCCGGACGAGACAAACCCGACGAGCACCAGCCCCAGAAATGGGAGAGATAATATGCGGGGCCGTTTCCCTATTGGAATCTCTTCTTTACCAGGAACCACAGGTTTCTAAAACCGTCGCGCCATTTATCGAGTTTGACCTCGCCGATCCTCTCATGGTAATTCACGTGGTATTCGCCAAACTCGATCTGATTCGAACGGATGGCTTCGATTTTGATCTCTTCGGAGAACGGCATACCATCGCTCGTGACGTTCATCAACGGATACACTTTCGAGCGGAAGATCCACATTCCCGACTGCGAATCCCGGATTTTCGTACCGTAGAGAACGAGCATGGCCACCGTCAATACCATGTTGCCGATCTTATTGCTAAAATTCATTGCCTCGGGGTTCTGCAACGGAAACCGCGCCGCCGACACGAAATCCAGGTTGTTGTCGACCAGGTAATCTACACATTCTTCGATTTGTTCGGATGGATAGGTGCAGTCACCGTCCATCGTCACCGTGATGTCTTTGGTGACGGCGGGGAGTCCGGCCTTGTAGGCGGCGCCGTACCCCTTGCGTTTTTCCGGCACCACCCTCGCTCCAAGCGCCCCGGCGACCTCAGCCGTTCGGTCCGTGCTGTTGTTGTCCACCACGACGACCTCGTCCACACTTGCCGGTAGCGACCTGATCACCCGTTGAACACCGTCCTCCTCGTTGTAACACGGAATGACAACACTGATCGTCAAATCTCTGTGCATCAAATACCTCCGGCAAATCCAGCAGACATTAAGAAGCCAAGAACCGCAAAAACCGCCCCAAGGCGGGGATCGGAACCGCGCCGATCATCGCAAGCTCTTCTCTACCAATGACTTTTAGAGCCTTGAAACCAAAAACTATCATAACCGCGGCAAGCAAGATCGCGGCCACAAGTTCAAAAACGCCGTCGATATACCCCGTGAAGGGAAACAGTAGCAGCACGGGGCTCGACGCCAAAAAACATCGCGCGATAAAACCAAGCGGCACACGCGTCCCCGATACGTAACGCGCCAGGACGCGTTTGTAAGCGAACGGGGAAATCAGGATCACGATCCCCACCGGGATAATGGCTCCGACGATTCCAAAACGGGGTATCAACAGCAGGTCGAGGCCCACATTGATCATCGCGAGTACGCTGTATATTATCAGATTCGCGTGACTTTTCTCTATAACATATAAAGCCATACTCAGCGGCGTTCCAAAAAAAGAAACGCTGAATATGGCAAAAAAGAACTGCGCGGGGATCGCGGAAGGTGCCATAGCCTCGGTATACAGCACGGTGATCAATCGCCCGCCGAGAACGATTCCCGTCATACAAATCGGTGCCGACAAAAGAAACAGCATTCTGTAGTATTTGTCGATGGCCTTGTTGAGATCGCTGGCGTTCCGTGTGTAAACCTCCGAAATGCCGGCCATAACGATTGGCCAAACCGTCCCTGGGACAAATTCGAGCAGAGTCTGTGGCAACCGGTACGCGAGATCGAAGAACCCCGTCTCTTCCGCTCCACGAAAATGCGCCAGAAATAGAACCTCGGACTGACGCCACACAATGATGTTCAACACGCCGATCGCCGCAAAAGGGAGCGCGAACCGCAAGATGCGGCGCCGGTCCACTCCACTCGCCTCTGCCACCTCTTCCGTTTCCGCAAAGTGTGACATCATTCGCCGCAGAACGATCAGTGTCGCAACCATGTTGCCGGCCGCCGCTGCCGAGAACACGCCGATTACACCCCAGTCGCGGGGAAGCAGCACCAGAAGAAAGGCGATAAACACGAGGTGTGATGCCACGTTTGCGGCGGTGAGAAGCTTGGTGTCGTAGTACGCCTGCAACACATGGGTCACGAGAAGAAACGCCATCTCGAAGAATGCGAGCGCTACGGCGATCCATAAAAACAAACCCACCCCGTCGTATCCGAACAACGATTCGAATTTGTCGGCTCCAAAATAACAAATGGCCAGCAGAACCGCCCAAACACCGCCCTGGATAAAGGCAACACGTCGCACCAGTCCGCGTGCCCCCCTGCGGTCACGCGCCACCTTGAAAACAGGGATAAATTTGAGGAGGCTCTGACCCAACCCAAATCCGGCAATGACGAGAACAAATGCAAGCACCGCCCTGACCAGGCTGAGGATCCCATAGTCATATTCGCCCAGCGAACGCACCACGATTACGCTGCTGGCAATACCAAGAACGAACCGTGACGTCTTGGACAGCACGCTCCAGAACACCGCGTGTCCGACTTGTCTTGTCGTTTCTCCCATCAACGTGTCTCCAAAACGATGTTGATCACCAGAGCCTTGATATCGAGTATCGAGCGGGGCAGCGAAACATCAGGATCGTTGGTCATGAAACACCCTCGAGAGCCGCGATCGTCCGGGTGATAACCGTGCATCGCCGCGACGGGCTCTTTGCTCATGTAACTGGGGAGAATCAAATAGCCTGGGTTGACCAGAAAAATCGTATCCCCATACGAATTGTCCTCGAACCGGCACCCCAACGTGTCGAGCTCCTCACGCGTCAAAACGCACCCCCAACCCGTGGCGTTCAACTTGGCTTCAAGATCGTGCCGGACATCCGACGGGCTCCAGAACCGTGCCATGGTCGAATCGTAAAACGCGACCCCGTCAGCCCCCGGACGGAACCCCCAACCGTCGACTGCACCTGCTACATCGACGATTTCCTCAACATCTGTCATACCGTGGTCGCTGAACACCAGAACCGTCGTGTCCCTGCCGGCACTGGCCGCCGCGGTGAGCAGCGCCTCGATCTGGGTTTCGTAATAGTGCAGCTTACCCGCGACCTCGGAATGCCGGGTGCCCACCCGGTGCATCAACGCGTCCAGCTCAGCCGTATAGAGAAACAACACCCTGCTATCGGTCTCGATGGCCTCCCGGAGTGCGTCAAAATTGACGAGTTCCGGTGTTTTGTAATTCCAAGCCCGATAGGAGACGTTCGCCGATGCGAAGCGGTCAAAAATGGTCTCGGCGGACATGCCGCCTGGTGTGTAAGGATCGCCGCGCTGCGCCACATCGAGGTAGCCGAGCACACGCAGCGGGATCTCGTACAAGTCGTAGTACCCCTTTATCGTCTCTCGCCTTGCCATATACCGCCTCATGGCCGCGCGAACACGCCATTCCAACGCATGGGGTAGTTTGGGGACAAAACGGAAAAGCTTGAACGGGGATTGTGACGGTGCATATCGATACATCGCCCAGGCGCCGTGACGGTCGGGTGCGGCACCGCTCAACAGCGATGGTATCGCTGCCGAGCTGTACCCGAGAACCGTGTCCAGGGGTCCCGAGTGCGGCAACAAATCCTTGCAGAAATCGAACTCGCGAACCACGTCCCATCCGAGCGCGTCGACGAGCAAGATGATCGTGAGAGGATTGCGATTGCGCGATCCGGTCATGTCGTCCGCCTGAATAGACCGCGTCCGCGGTCGAAAACCGAACCACCCTCGACACCAAACGAACCAGTCAATCGTTCGAGAACCGACACATAGCCTCCGAGGAGCCGTTGGCGATCCATATCTTCGAGCTCGATGTCACCCGACTTGCCTCTCTGGAGCACGAGATCCACCAACCCCGACAACCTCAAAACTTCCACCGGAGAGAACCGTGCGATGCGGCCGAGCCGAATGGCCAGTCCACCCCGGGATACACCCATACGTTTCCCCAAGACGAGGAGCTCCCTCGTGTTTGTCATCCATCGTTGCACACGGCAGCGACGTTCGACAACATCAGCCCACACCCCCTGCTCACCGCCATATATCCGCGCAGCGAGCCTCCGCCAGGTTTCGAGCAGCAACGCTTCTACATGTCGCCGTTTGGCCTCCAGATCGATCACCTGGATATCTATGACGTTCTGGAGCCGGAGAAGACTTCGATAACTGCCGGCGATCGATTCCATCGCGTTGTCATCGAGCATACCACTTGCGTTCTTACGAAACGCCTTGGTCTCAAAGGTCTCCATACGCTTGGCGCGGGATTCCTTGAATTGTCCGAGCGTGATAAGAACGGCCGAAAGAAGATCCTGACAGCCCTTGAGTAGCGTGTAGTGCGCGTAGCGAAGGGACCCCGCACCACCACAAAGCCCCCGTGCGATCGCCGAGATTTCCGACAAGCGGTTCTCCAATAGATACATTCCCTCTTTTGGATCAATCGCCGTGGCAACGAATCGGTCGGTTAACCTCGTGATATCGAGACTCCCAGCCAACACGCGGTGAGCCGAGCGAATCTCGACCGTGCCAGGTCGTACGGTCTGTGCCCGCAGGTCTTCCGCCGAGTATACTCCCACATCCGGTGACGGATAGATCGTGAATTCGTCGGCCGCACGAGGAAGGCTCGCCGCATACTCCTGCGTTTGTCGGTTCGTGTGTTCGACATCCACCTCATCGCTTACCACGATATAGAGGTCGATATCGGAATAGATTTCGGTATGGCCGGCAACAATGGCAACTGAGATTTCATCCCGTGCAACACCTCCTGCTAGAAAGGCTGTAAGGATGTTGCCGTCCCCCACCGCATCTCGCACGTATTGCACGACGCGGTCCGCAAACGCTGTCAGGATTTGGTTGGGACTGGAGTTCATAGGTGAGGCGCCGGCACCGACCGGGTTCAGACCTAGATCCTCTTGTAAAGGAAGTCGGGTATGTAATATTTCTTGCGGTTGAGCACGACGCCCAAAACGTTGCCGTCGAATTTCTCGATCGATTCCATCGAACGACCCACGACCTCGCGTTTCGTCTTGCCCGCTTGGACGACAACCACTACCGCGTCGACAAACGCCGTCATTGGCGCGGTTTCCGGCGAATTGAGAATGGGCGGCGCGTCTATAATCATCGTGTCGTAATGCCGCATGGTCTCTTCGATAAGCCTGGGGAACACCTGATTGAGATGAAGCTGGATGATCGTCGCATCCTGTTTGCCGACGTGTAGCACACCGAGGTCGTCGGAATCGGTGGTGTGAACATAGCTGGGTAGGTCCGACTCGTCCGCGAAGTACTCGGTTACCCCTTCGGTACCGTTGATCGAAAACACATCTGGGAACCTCGGCCTACGGGCGTTCATCTCGCATACCAACACCCGCTCGTGTCCCTGAAGCGCCAGCACCTTGGCAAAATTTGTCGCAATTGTCGTAGTACCTTCCCCCGACATGGAGCTGGCAAAAAGAATTGTTCGTTTGGTCTTGCCTTCGAGAGCGACATCGACCGCATTGCGCAGCATGCCTAGCTGGCGGAAGAACTCGCCCGGCAGCTGCCCCACTCGATCGACACGAGGTGGTATTACCGGCCGCTCCTCTATGGTTTCCACGGGTTGGCTCGACTCGGGTGCGCGGGCTGCTCGTTTACGCCGTTCGTCCTCCGCCCTTTTCATCGCGTCGAATATCTTACTCACCGCTCGCCTCCCGCACATCCCCGCTCAACCATCTCGGGGCTGGACCTTGAAGCTCCATAACGCCCGCCTCCACCATATCTCCGCTGATCCTGGTCTTCTTTTCCAGGCAACCCCGGATGAGCACACGGTCGCAGACCTGATTGATCAACCGCGGAATCCCCGCAGAGTAATCGTAGATCGCTCGTTGCGCTTCGGGTGTGAACTCCAGCCTTCCGTTGCGCATTCCGGCCGTGCGTAGTCTGAAGCGGATATATTCATTGATCTCCCTGGCTTGAAGCGGCCGCATCTCGAGTACCCCGGGAATCCTCTGTCTGAGCTGTCTGAGGCTTCGTTTGGCAAGCATCTGACCCAATTCCGGTTGGCCTACGAGAACGATCTGTAGGAGCTTTTGTCTGTCGGTTTCCAGGTTCGACAACAAACGGAGCTCTTCGAGAACGTCCGGCGCCAGGTTCTGGGCTTCATCGATGATAATCACGGCGTTCTGCTGGTCGGCAAACTTTTGAATCAAAAATGAATTCAACGTTGTTAGCATCATCACTTTCGATGTGTTTTTCACATCGATGCCAAAATCCTGCAAGATCAAGTAAAGCATTTCTTCGAAGTTAACGTTGGTATTGAGGACAAACGCCACCTCGAGACATGGGTGAAATGCGTGGACAAAAGCGCGAATCACCGTGGTTTTACCGATCCCCACTTCACCCGTCAACGCGAGAAAACCCTTCTTGCCAAACAGGCCGTAAGCCACGTATGCCAGCGCTTCGCGATGTCCCTGGCTTCTGTAGAGGAATCGAGGATCCGGTGTCGAACCAAAGGGCGGTTCGTCGAGTTGATAATATGATTCGTACATACGGTTATTTCTTGCTTTTCATTTCACCGATGGTGGCAAGCACCGTCGATCCCAAATACTCTTCCACTTCGGCGGGGTTCTTGAGCGAGTGATCCATGCTTTCGAAGAAAAACGCCAGGCCGAGCCCGACGATCAGCGCCAGAAACGGACCAACCGACAATCTGACATAGTCGCTTGTCCGCCTCTGCCACGCTTTGCCTGGTGGAGTCAACACGACGATTTCAAAATCGCTACTGCTCGCCTCCGCGATTTCCGCCTCGTGCTGCTTTTCGAGAAGAAGCTGATATTTTTCTTCAAAGGCGGTAATCTTGCTTTCGATCCGGCTCAGCTGTCTCTCTTTTTCCGGGATGGCGTCGATTTGGACCTGAGTTTTTTCGACCTCCGCGGACGTCGCGTTGTACTTTGCCAGAAGCTCCTCATATTCCGCCGCGGCAATGTCGTACGCGTTCCTTATCTCCTGCTTGATCTGAATCCTCAGATCATTGATCTGATTGTCGACCGCGATCACATCGGGGTGTTTTTCGGTGTACAACGTCAGGATTTCTTCGCGTTTGGACTTGAGTTTGAGCAACTCGAACCTCAGGTCACTAAAGACCCTGGATTGAACAGGATCGTCGGACGCCGTCGTAGTCAGCTTGCGGTCGAGCTCCGCCCCGGACAGATCGAGCAATTCGCTTAGGTATTCGACGCGGAGCCTCTGCGACTGAAGATCACCAGCTTCATCGGCAAGCGCCATCTGCAGCCGGCTGAGCTTGTAAAGTTGGTGACTGCTTTCTCTGTCCGACCCCAAAAACCCCTCACGGCTTAGAAACTCGCTCTTGCGGGTTCGCCAGGTTGTTAAATCGTGCAGCGCCTCGTCGATCTCGGATTCGAAAAAATCCGTTACGGTCGGCGGGGCGGTTTTTTCCTTGAAGTAATCCATGTAGGCATAGGTCACCGCTTTGCAGCCCAGCTCACACTCCAGGGGATCCAGACCGGAGTAGGACACCACGATCACATTTGACTCCCCAACCACATCCGCACGAACTGCACCGGAGCTAAAACGCCGGGTTCCCTCAAGACCGCGGTTCTCCAAAGAGTCGGCAAAAACCTTTCGCGCTCGCGAAAACACCGCCTCGGAAAGAATCACCTCGAGCTCCGAACTCATTTCCTCGGCCCAGCTGAGGTAACGCGGGTTGGGCACAAAAACGTTCTCACGCTCGCCGCGTTTGACCAAGAGGCGTGAGCTGGACACATACGCCACAGGTTTCGAGGCCTTCAAATAAACAATGAGAAACGACGTAACCAGCACGACCGCCAAGATTAAAAATTTCCAACGAAAAACGACGTTGAGAAAATCCCTTATCGTTACTTCTTGTTTTTTTCCGGTCAGATCAGCCATGTCAGTAATCGTTCCCGACCAAAGCTCTGCCCTCTGCCGTGTCGACGTTTAGTTCGCCTGCCACAGCTCTACCTGTTGTTGCAGCACTTGGATCTGCCACCCGCGGAAGATGATATCCACAGGCGGTCTCAAGATATCGTCGATGGTTTGCATTAATTCGGCGGCCGACTCGAGTCGTGTT
>CP070631.1:3494336-3498201 GCA_020356045.1 Candidatus Latescibacterota bacterium | reverse complement strand
TTACGAGTTTACTTACATGGCGGCGGGCCGGCGCCGCCCCGACGCGCCAAAGGTTTTGGAGGCGAGAGTTCAGCAAGCGTTGGACGAAGCGTCAGCGAGAGTGCCGGGACTGCCCGTCATCGCCGGTGGTAAGTCGATGGGGGGCCGCATGACATCGACGGCGCTGGCCCACACACCCCGGGACGGTGTGGCTGGGCTCCTTTTTCTCGGTTTTCCATTGCATGCCCCGGGTAAGCGCGACGCGACGGGCACGAAGCGGGCGGATCATCTGTTCGACCTGGGGGTGCCCATGCTCTTTGTCCAGGGCACGAGGGACCGACTCGCCGATGTCGACATGATGACGGATCTTTGCCGGTCGCTGGGCAAACGTGCCACGCTCCACATCGTCGACGGTGGCGATCACTCGTTCAACGTCCTCAAGCGGTCGGGGCGCGATCAATCGGAAGTCATGCAGGAGATCGCAGACGCGGTATCCTCGTGGATCAACAAGATTATATGAGGCAATGTTATGAGTTACTGGAACCGGCCCGTAGATGATCTGATAGACGCGATCAAGAAGGAGAATCTTTGGCGCGCGTACATCATCACCGAACCGAAATCCGGCGAGGTGATGGCCAGTCACCCGGTCATTCAGTCCGTGGCCGACGCGGTTGCCGCCGACACGCGTGATTACCGGGGACACGAAGGGTGTTTTTTTGAGATTGGGCGGGAGAGCGATCACCTGTTGTCGGCGCATGTTCACTGGACCATGCGTGGGCAGGCCGCCGGTGGTGTTCGTTACTGGTCTTACGATCAGGTCGAAGATTTTGTCAGAGATGGACTGAGACTCAGCCGCGGAATGGGGCAGAAAAACGCGTTGGCCGGGTTGTGGTGGGGTGGCGGCAAGGGAGTCGTGGCACGGCGCAAAGGCCTCGACCACCGTGATTCGGAAGTACGCCGGGCGGTGTATCTGGACTATGGACGTTTTATGACGGGGTTGTGTGGATGTTATGTGACCGCGGAGGATGCCGGCACGATGCCGGATGATATGGTCGTCCTGTTTTCAAAAACCCGTCACACCACTTGTATACCACAAACGCTCGGTGGCAGCGGTAACCCCAGCGTGTTGACCGCAACAGGGGTGGTCGTCGCGATGGAAGCCGCGCTCGAGCACCTTGGCCGGGGAAGTCTCGAAGGAAAAACGGTTGTGATGCAAGGGCTGGGGAATGTGTCGCTCTACATGGTCAAGGAGTTGGTTGAACGCAAGGTTGCTAAGATTGTTGGGGCCGATATCAATCAAACGATGATCGACCGGGTGAAGCAGATGTTTCCCGACGCACCGCTCGACGCCCGGTTGGTGCCTGCGGGGGATGTCACGATCTTTGGTGAGGCGGGCGACGTTTTTGCGCCAAACGCTGTTGGCGCCATATTGAATCCACAGACCATTCCGATGCTCAATACACCGATCGTGTGCGGTGCGGCAAACAATCAACTCGAAGATCCCGATCGAGATGACGATGCGCTCTTTGCCAGAGACATTTTGTATGTGCCTGATTTTCTCGCCAATCGGATGGGGATCGTGAATTGTGCCAACGAGCAGTACGGTTCGATCGAGCGGGATCCCGCGATATATGCGCATCTCGAACGTGAGACTCCAACCGGGATTTACAGGCGGTGCATGGAGGTGTTTGCCCGCGCGTCGTCGTCCGGGCGGACACCCGCCGATGAGGCGAGCGACCTTGCCGACGAGCTGTCGCAGGAACTCCATCCGGTATGGGGCAACCGGGGGCAGCAGATCATCGATGATCTCGTAGGCGGGGGTTGGGCGGAAAACGAGCCAATACGGTAGCCCGTTGATCGGGCGGGGGGAGCAGTGATGAACAGACTCGAGGGAAAATGGGTGCTTGTCACCGGCGCAAGCTCAGGCATTGGCGAGGGCTGCGCCAAACGGTTCGCAGCCAGCGGCTCCAATCTGGTTCTTGTAGCGCGGCGTGAAGAACGGCTGAATGAACTCAAGAGGACTTTGGTTGACGATCATCGGATCGACGTCAGGGCGTACGCTCTGGATGTGCGGAACCGCGGGGCGGTGGGAGTCTTCAGCAAATGGCTCGCCGACCACATCACGGCGCCGGACGTGCTGATCAACAACGCCGGTTTGGCCAGCGGCTTGGAGAAGTTTTTTGAGGGTGATTTCGAAGACTGGGACAAAATGATCGACACCAATGTCAAAGGACTTCTAAACGTGACCCGCCATGTCGTGCCGCTGATGGTGAGCCAAAACCGGGGGCACATCATCAATATTGGCAGCATCGCCGGTCACATGGTGTACCCTGGCGGCAATGTGTACAATGCCACGAAGTTTGCCACACGAGCGCTCAACCAGGCGATGGCGATCGACCTCGTGGGAACCAACTTGCGGGTGTCGAGCATCGATCCTGGAGCGGCCGAAACCGAATTCTCCAAAGTGAGATTTCACGGGGACGAGAACAAGGTCAAAGAGGTTTACAGGGGGTTCAGACCGCTTACCGGCGACGATGTGGCCGAGGCGGTTCATTTCGTCGCAAATGCCCCTGAGCACGTCAACGTCCTCGATCTCGTCATCATGCCCACAGCGCAGAGGAACCCGTACGTGTTGCACCGTGAGGAGGGTTGACAACAGGATGAAGATTGCCATTGGGTCGGATCACGCCGGATACAATTACAAAGAGAAAATAAAAACTTTTCTTGACGATATGGGCCACGATGTACATGACTACGGTACGGATTCCACGGACGCCGCGGACTACCCGCTGTTCATCCGTCCAGTGGCCGAGGCGGTCGCCCGCGGAGAGGCCGATCGGGGCATAGTCCTCGGCGGTTCCGGGAACGGCGAGGCGATGGCGGCGAACCGGGTGCCCGGGGTTCGCTGCGCGCTGTGCTGGAATCAAGAGTCAGCGCGGCTGGCGCGCGCCCATAACGACGCAAACATGATTTCGCTTGGCGAGCGTATGATGAGCGAGGAAACGGCCCTCGACATCGTCAGAATTTGGCTGGAAACCCCGTTCGACGGGGGTCGTCACGAGCGCCGGATAAAACAGATCGATGAGTGACACTTCGACATGCTGAAAAACACCTTTTGCCACATCCCCGGAATCGGAGTGCGGTTAGAGAAGCGGCTATGGAACCTCGGGCTGCATTCGTGGGATAGCGTCCTCGAAAAGGGGTTCCCATCGTTGCCGCCATCCTCACGGACATCGCTTAGTGCGTTCGTAAAAAAATCGATCGAGGAGTTAGACGCCGGAAACGCAGCGTTTTTTGGCGACCGGCTGCCGTCGGGCGAGCACTGGCGGCTTTTCCCGGAGTTCCGGGATTCCGTTGCCTATTTCGATATCGAAACGACAGGGCTCCGTCCCGATTTGAGCGCAATTACCACTGTGGCGCTCTATGACGGACGAGAACTTCGTTACTACGTACAGAACCGCAACCTCGACGAATTCGTCGATGACATCAGTCAGTACAAGCTGCTCGTTACCTACAACGGCAAATGCTTTGATGTTCCATTTATCGAGAACTATTTTGACATTGAAATCAACGCCGTTCAGATTGACCTTCGTTATGTGCTGAGAAGTCTTGGCTACACCGGTGGACTCAAAGGCTGCGAGAAACAGTTGGGGATAGACCGAGGCGACCTGGATGGCGTCGATGGCTACTTTGCCGTATTGTTATGGGACGAATTCGTCTCCACGGGCAATGAGTCTGTCCTCGAGACGCTCATCGCCTATAATATCGAGGATGTAATCAATCTCGAATCGCTGATGGTCATGGCGTACAATCGCAAGCTCAGGCGGACCCCATTTGCCACCTCTCATCATTTTGACCTGCCCGAGTCCCCCGCACTCCCGTTTAC
>CP070631.1:3487398-3494236 GCA_020356045.1 Candidatus Latescibacterota bacterium | reverse complement strand
CCTATGTCATCTATGAAACCACGGGCGACCCCGGCGATGCCGGTATCGCCGTCTTCGATGACAACACCAACCCGATGAGCGCACAGAGCGTCTATTACGCGCTCAATTTTGCGCAGATCAGCGACCAAAATGTGGCCCGGTCACTCCTGGAAAACACCGTCGCATACCTTCTCACACATGAGGTGGTAAACACGCGCCCGGTGGTGGCGGAGGCAATTCCCGACACAACGGCGAGCAACGGCGCGCAGATCATCGGCTATCGAGATTTGAACGACGTCTTTACAGATGCAGAGCAAGGGAGCGCGCTCGCATTTTCGATTCAGGCCAACAGCAACCCGGCCGTCATCGCCGTAACGATAAATCCCGACAGTGCCCTTGATCTCAGCGTTGATTCCGTTGCCACGGGAACCGCGACAATCGTCGTCAGGGCGACCGATTCCGAATCACTCTTTATCGAGGATTCTTTTGACGTCACGGTCGCTGCGGATTCTTACTCGTTGACGACGACCGTCGTAGGAGATGGAGTCGTGATCAAAACGCCCGACCACCCAACGTATACCTATGAAGACACGGTGGTTGTCGAAGCGATTCCCGATCCAAACTGGAGTTTTGTCGGCTGGTCGGGTGGTCTGACCGGGTCAACGAATCCGGACACGCTGGTGATGATCAGCGACACAACGGTAACCGCCACATTTTTGCCAGATTCGTTCGTTGTGACGGTAACGAGTAGCCCCGTTGGACGTGAGATCGCGGTCGACAGCGTGACGTACAGGGCGCCCCGACAATTCACCTCGGCGTATGAGTCGTATCATTCAATTGAGGCAAGCAGTCCCCAGCAGGACGCCGACACCGTGTATGTATTTTCTCATTGGAGCGATAGTCTCGCCGCCGCGCATACAATTGTGGTGCCCGATTCGAATCCGACCTATATCGCCTATTTCGACACACATTTCAAGTTTGCTTGGATCGACTCGATCACCGACGTTCCCGGTGACCAGGGTGGATGGGTCAACATTCACTTTGCGCGGTCGTGGCTCGATACCGAGGATGAATCTCAGCACCCAATCGAAACGTACAGGGTGTGGCGCCGCCTGGACGAACTGACCGGCGCAAAACAAGGCCAGCTCCCACCGGGAACATGGGAGGTGGTCGACAGCGTGACCGCAACATGGCAGGATCACTACACCGTGGCGGTGCCGACTCCCGAGGATTCATCGGACACGGCGTTTCCCTATTTTGTGTATACGGTATCCGCGCACAGCACAACGTCGTCCGTATGGTTTTCGAGCGCCCCGGACAGTGGGTATTCTGTGGACAACATTGCTCCCGCAGCTCCGGCGAATCTGACCGCCACGTACAACTCGGGCGGCGGTAATCACCTCGTGTGGGCACCGTCGGCGGACACAGACTTTCGCGAATTCCGTATCTATCGGTCATCCGAACCCGACTTCGCCCCCTCTCTGGACGACCGTGTCGATGTGGTTACCACGTCGGACTGGTACGACTCCGAGTACGATGGCTGGAGCGTGTACTACAAGGTTTCGGCGGTGGATA
Source organism: Candidatus Latescibacterota bacterium (assembly GCA_020356045.1). Lineage (GTDB taxonomy): Bacteria > Krumholzibacteriota > Krumholzibacteriia > WVZY01 > WVZY01. The sequence goes on along the minus strand of CP070631.1, from coordinate 3,492,682 downwards.
GCGCAGGCAACGAGTCAGACTTTTCCGCACCGTTGACGGCGACCGCTACAGAAGCATCCACAATTCCAACAGCATTTGCTCTCAACCAAAACGTTCCCAATCCGTTTAATCCCACCACGGCGATTCACTACGATGTTCCCGCCGGTGGCGGGAGAGTCACCATTCGGATATACGATGTGGGAGGACGATTGGTACGCACCCTGGTTGACGGCGTCCAAAACGCGGGTCAAAAACGGACATATTGGAATGGCAGAGATGGCCGGGGTCAGAGCGTCGCCTCGGGCGTGTATTTTTACCGGATGGCGGCACCGGGCTTTGAGAAGACACGCAAGATGGTATTGCTGCGCTAACGGATCGGGTGCGCGATATCATCGGGTGGACGATTCCATCGCCGCCACATCCGATCGGATGCGGCAATCATCAACAACCGTTTCGAGCATGGCCGCGCTACCGGTTGGCGATGATCAAATCGTTGATGCAGTGAAGAACGTAGGTGTGAAGGGTCTCCACGGGTCCGTAACGGGGTGAGGGTACGTAAAAGTTGATATCCCCTTTGCGCCGCAGCGGATTGTCTTCGCCAAACCCGGTGAGCGTGATCACAAAACAGTCTTTGTCGCGCGCCATATCGGCGGCGGCAATGATATTGGGAGACTTCCCCGAGCTGCTGATACAGATCAGCACATCGCCTTTTTCGGCAAACATCTCCACCGGACGGCTAAACACCTCTTCATAACAAAAATCGTTGCTGACACAGGTGAGCAACGCGGAATCGTTGAACTCGGTCGCTCGAATGCGGCTGTTGCGCCAAAAATCCGTAGCCATATGGCTGGCAATGCTCGCGCTTGCGCCGTTTCCGATGAGCATGACCTTGCCCGTTCCACCGATTAGCCCGGACAGATAGTCCTTTGCACGGATGATTCCCTCGGCCAGCCCGTCTAGATCCATGCCCTCGACATCCGTGACAGTGATGTTTTCGACCAGATCCCCGATCTCGCGCTGATAGCTTTCGATAAATTGTCTTTCGTTGATCATGCTAGGCTCCTGATTCGAAAAAACGCTGAATGCATTTGACGACATGCTGTCTTTGTGCGTCGGTGAGTTCGGGGTAAACGGGCAGACTCAATATACGTTGCGTCTGCGACTCGGTAACAGGAAATGACATCTCGCCTGTGCCGCCAGCCGGCTTTTGCCGATGGATCGGAATCGGGTAGTGAATCTTTGTCTCCACACCTTGTTTGGCAAGGTAGGATTGGAGTTCGTCACGGTTTTCAGACATTATAATGAATGTGTGATAGACCGCGTGCTCATGCGGTTTATCCACCGGTACGCCGACGACCCCGTTGAGTTCGCTTTGATAGTACGCGGCATGATCCCGGCGTAACTCGGTCCAACCCGCCAAATACTGCAGTTTGACCAAAAGCATCGCCGCCTGGATCGTGTCGAGCCGTGCGTTTTGGCTCCAAAACTCACACTCGTCTCGATTGCGGAGTCCGTGGTTCCGCGCTTTGCGAAGCCACTCACACAACCCGGCATCGTTGGTGGTGATCACACCACCGTCCCCGACCGCGCTGAGGTTCTTGAGCGGGTGCAAGCTAAAACACCCGGCGGCACCAAATGAACCAACTGGACGGTCATGATACCGTGCGCCGACCGACTGTGCGCAATCCTCGATCACGTGAAGATTGTGCCGGTTGGCAATGTCCAAAATCCGATTCATCTGTGCCGGCCGACCGGTGAGATGCACAGGCATGATGGCTCGTGTCTGCGGAGTTATCGCTTTTTCGATCAAATCGGAATCAATGTTGTAGTCTTCACCAACGTCTACGAACACCGGACTCGCTCCCGCCAACACGATTGACGACGTCGAAGCGAGGAACGAGTTAGGGGGCGTTATCACTTCGTCACCAGGGCCGACACCCAATGCCTGCATTGCGAGAACCAACGCAACCGTCCCGTTGCTCACTCCTACGGCGTACTCCACTCCGCACAACTCTGCAAACTGATTCTCGAATTGCGCGACTTCCGGTCCGAGAACAAACTGCCCATGATCGAGAACACGCTCGACGGCGGCGAGCAGCTCGTCCTTGAGCGGTTCGTGCTGAGCGATCAGGTTGACATATGGGACCCGGTCCGAAGCCATTATTTGAGATCGATCTCCTTCATAAGCTTTACGTTGTAATAGCGGATGTCGTCCATCGGATTGGGTACCAAACCGGCGTCAAACGCCTCTCTAAGATCTTCGACGGCCTCCTCCACAGTGTGACGGGCAACAAACCCCAACTCACGTTTGATTTTTTCCGACGACACATGGTACGAGCGATTGTCATCGGTGGCCACGGTTTTGATATTGATATCCGATCCGATGACACTTTTGACAAGCTCGGCGATTTCGCGGACCTTGAAATTCTGATAGCCGACGTTATAAATCTTGCGATGAATGCGGTCATGCGGTTGCTTCAACAACATCAGATACGCATCGACCATATCGCGGATGTGGATGTTCGGCCGCTTCTGCTCGCCCCCGAACACTGTGATGACCCTCTTGTTCAATGCGTGATTTGTCAGGATGTTGACGGTTAGATCCAGCCGCAGCCGCGGCGCATAACCACACACCGTCGAGGGACGCACCACCACATAGGTCATTTCGCCGGCGTTGTCGGACAGATGATCTTCGCACTTTGCCTTGTACAACGAGTAGTCGGTCAGTGGTTCGCGCGGCAAATCCTCTGTCACATCTGGTTCGTCTTTGACACCATAGACGCTCGACGACGACGCGTAGACAAACCGTTCCACACCGCTTCGCCTGGACACATCGACGAGATCGATAAACGCATCGTAATTGATTGATTTGCCCAGCGCGGGGTTGAGTTCGTAACTGGGATCGTTCGAGATACACGCCAGGTGGATCACCGAATCCGCGCCCGCAATCGCCGTTTCCAGCACGGCGCGATCCCTTATATCACCTTTGATCAGATCGAGCTGTTCGTGGTCTTTGACCGAGTCCAGGACGGATTCACCGTAGAGCATCAGATCCACGACTTTGACACGGTAGCCGTTTTCCAAAAGTTCCGGAACCAGAGCCGATCCGACGTACCCGGCGCCGCCTGTTACCACGACGGTCTTCATTCTGCCCTCATTTCAGCAGCACGCTTAGAAACTTTTTGAACTCAGCCTCTGCGATCTTTTCGTTGTTACCCACAATATTTGCCGCCATCGCACCGGCGATATTGCCGAGAAATAGCATGACCTCCGGCGGCGCATCGAGCTTCGCCAGCGGCGCGCTCAGAGCAAGAAATGCATCGCCTGCACCCACCGTATCCACGACGCTCCGCGTCACAATGGGAACCTGGATCAGCCGTCCCCGTTCGCGGATCATCGATCCTTTTCTTCCCAGCGTTACAGCAAATCGTTTTGTTTTGAGCCGCTCCGACAAATTCCCGATCAGGTCGGTCACTGGCGCAAAGCGGTCGTGCATCGCCAACCGCACCTCACGCTCGTCGATCGCGACGTAGTCGGCCCGCGGATACTTGGTCACATAGTTGAAGCCAAAATTAGCGCTGTTGGTCTGAACGGTCATCGACAGAAACGTGTCCGAATCGCACAACGTATCGATGATCCGTTTTGTCATCACACCATGGCCAAAATCACCCACGATCACAAGATCAAAACCCGAGAGCCTATCGGTCAAGAACTGGCAGAACTCGTCCTCGACATTGCCATCGACGGGCGTATCGTCAAAGAAGTGAATCTCGAACACTTTCTGCCGAAAGGTGTTGTCGATGTATCGCCGTTTTTGTGTCGTGAACGCGCCGTCCCGAACGACGGGCACCAACTCGACTCCACCGGACAGGTTGGCCCGCGTATAATCGAGATAGTCATCGCGTGAGCCAAAACAACTGAGAAGCGTGACGTTATCACAAAAGCTCGATAGATGATTACCGATGCACAGCGCCCCACCGATACCGGCCTCCTCCCTCAAGTATTGCGACGTGATGACATTGGCCTTCGGTGACTTGTTCATTGGCATACAATAGTGATAATCATCGATTATCGCGTCACCAATAACGAGAATGCGAAGCTCTTTGATAGCCTCGAGCGACTCCCACACGGCATCCGCATACCCGGCGCTCTTAAACGCCGAGAGAAAATCCCTCAGATCCTCCGGCAGCACATCGAAGTGCTCATTTATGACCCGCGTCGACGAAAAGACAATGTCATCGGTGTACCGCATCTCTCCGCCGATTTCTTTGACCGCCGCGATCTCTTGCTGGAGCTTGCCCGTTACGTCCTGCTCGCCGGCAAACTCCTGGCCTTTGACAAAGTAATCGGGACGGATCGCTTTTATGGTCTCCACCGCCGTCGGCCATTGGTTGATGGCGACAAAGTCGACGCACTCGAGCGAAGCGATCGATTCCGCACGGAGCGTTTCGTTAAAGACGGGGCGGTTTGGTCCTTTGTCCACATACCGATCCGGTGACACCGTTACGACCAGAACATCGGCGAGACGTTTCGCGGCCTCGAAGTGTCGGATATGGCCGGGGTGCATGAGATCAAAACAGCCGTGGCAGTGCGCGACCCGCTGGCCAGCGGTTTTTAACTCACGTACCCGGTCCGCAACACCGTCAACCATTAAAACTTTGGGATGTGACGTCATGCATCCTCCGCATCGAAATTTGCCGCTGCCGGAATTACCGTTGTGAATTCCAAATTACCTCGTCACCGATTGTCCGCATCATCGATCGCTGACCACAGGGCCGGCACCGTATCCGCGTGCATTCCTCTGACAAAAAAGCTCTCCCCGCCGTCCGCGACCGATCGAACCAGCATCGTTTTGAGCGGTCGATAGTAATACGCGGAATCGTCTTTCGCCGGCTCACGGGACACATCTTTGGGCAGTTCGCGAATGTCGCACACAACCGTTGTAAAATGTTGGATACGATCGCCGTGTTGGTGAGCAGTGTTTCGCACCATAGCGAGCGCTTTCAGATACACCTCGGGACCCATCACCGCACTGCCAAAGTTGGCCACGACACCGCCCTCCAACTCTTCCAACGCAGCCGTGAATGCAAGAAAATCCCGATAGGATGTCTCACCGGTGGCGGCGCCGCTAAAGTTGGGATGCTCGTGGATGATGTCGTATCCGATGCCGATGTGCGCCGTCGCCACGACTCCCGGGGTTCTGTGCGCTGCTGCCAGGAGACTCGCTTTTTTGTATGGAAATTCACCTTCTTCGATTTCCCGGCCTATGGCCTCGGCCATACCGATATCTGTCTCGTATGCGCGG
>CP070631.1:3463932-3487298 GCA_020356045.1 Candidatus Latescibacterota bacterium | reverse complement strand
GAGGTCCGCGTTGCGTTTTTTTGCGGCGTCGCGCAGGTCGCGATCGTCCCACGCATCGACGATGGCGCGCGCCAGCAAATGAGAGTCACGCGGCGGGACGAGCAGTCCGTTTTCGCCGTGCCGGATCCATTCGCGATTGGCTGGTATGTCGCTTACGATCGGGAACAGACCGCAGGCCATGGCTTCGAGTAATGACACCGACGTTGTGTCGGATGAAGCAATCGACAAGAATATGTCATGCTCGCGCAGCAGACGGGGCATTCCGTCATGGGTGATGTCGCCGACGAACGCAATCGTACGCGCTGCGCCGGATTGTTCCGCTTCCTCGCGGATTTTGCCTGCCAGCGAACCGGTGCCCGCGATGGTGAGCGTCGATGCATCAAGCGATTTCGCAACCTCCGGCCAAGCGGCAACTATGATGTCGAGATTGTAGATCGACTCGATCTTGCGGGTGCTCAGCACGCGGGGGGCGTCGGAATTATCCGTGCCTGTGCGCGGCAACGGACTGAAAATGTTGCGGTCGACGCCAAACGGAAAAGTAATGATGCGTTTTGGATCGGCGCCCAGCTCCACGAGTCTCTCCGACATAACGTCGGCATCCGATGTGATGTAGCTTGCACGGTTGATGACGAAACGTGTCCGCGCCGAGTGGAAGGCGCTTCGTTGGGGAAGCAGCATGATGTCGCTGCCCCAGGTACTTAGAACCCACGGTTGAAAACCGCTCATCGCGGCGATGACACCGTAGTTGGGTGCGAAGTGAGCATTAATGACACCGGGTTTGAACCGGTGAATGATCCGGCGTACCGCGGGTACGGCCGTGGGGTAGCGGACGAAATCAGGCAGCGCGCTTGGAATTCGAATTCGTTTGCAGTCACCTGGAACGCCGGTTATGGGTTCGAGGCTCGCGGTGGTCACGTCGTATCCCGAGTCGATCAAATGGGCCGCCCACCGCGCAATGTGAACCTGTCGTGCGTCTCCCATCAGGAGTATTCGTTTATTGTGCGAGGTCACGACAGCAGTGTATGCCGCTCGAGAGGCTCTGTCAAAGAAAGCTTTGCCCGCTTGACACCTTCAGATTAGCGAGTTAATGTAAAGACCGCCAACCGAAAGGAAGGTTTGTGATGAAACGAGTGATTTTGTATCTGGTGGTCGTCGTAGTGATGGTGGGATGTGGTAAGACTCACCCGGTCAAGCTCGAGGTGGATCCCGCCATGGAGTCGGGATCGATCTCGAAAGTTGCGGTTTTTCCTTTTTCTTCGGCGCTTCACCAGTCGGCTGACCCTGATCGTGTGGCGCCCCGGACATTCGACCAATTGTTTCGCAAAGCGTTGGATGAACGGGAAGACTACCAATGGATCGCGCCAACCTCGGTTAGTTACATGCTTGAGAGCGAGGGCATGGAGCAGGACGCGGAAGCTTTTGTCGATAGATGGCGAAAAAAGCGTCAGGCCGATGTCGCGTTCCTGAAAAAGCTGGGCAAAGAGCTGCAAGTGGATGGTGTGTTGATCGGAGTCGTGGAACTGTGGCAGCAGGATGAGGTCGATGTGCGTGAAACGGCAACGCCGACGACCTACGTTGGAGCGACTGTTACGATTTTTGACGTGAATGATGGCAAGGTTCTCTTTGAAGCCAGCGACGAGGATTTTCTCGAGGGAGCGAGGAGCGAAAACCGCGACCAACAAATCGTTCGTAGCGGCGCCGGTCAAATTTACAGTGATCCCGGTGGGAGCATGTACAAGGCGCCTCCTCCAGAAGAAGTGGCGTTGAAAGTCGTGCAGGCGCTGGTGGGATCGATCCCGGCCCGTTAGGCTCACGGATTGTGCGGTAGCGAAGTACCGGCTAGCGGTTGCGATGTTGCGAGCGAGGTGAGGGAAGCGAAGGAGACCCATGATGATGGCTTCTGGATGCGCCGCGCGCTCGAGGAAGCCGAGGCGGCGTTTGCCGAAGGTGAAGTGCCAGTCGGGGCGGTGGTCGTCAGCGGCGAGGGTATCATAGGACAGGGTCATAACCGCACGGAAAAAACCGGGCGGCCGTTCGAGCATGCAGAATTGGTCGCGTTGAACGACGCCGTGGGGGGGCGCGATAGATGGGTGCTCACCGAGAGCCGGTTGTATGTCACCATCGAACCGTGTGTGATGTGCGTCGGCGCACTTTTGCTCGCGCGGGTGCCCTGTGTGGTGTTTGGCGCACGCGAGCCCAAAACAGGCGCGTGTGAAAGTGTATTTGCTTTGCAGAACGAGCCGAAATTGGATCATCACATGATCGTCATTGGTGGAGTGGAAGCGGACCGGTGTAAAGAATTGATGCAGCGGTTCTTTGAATCCAAAAGGGGTGGTTTCGGCAAGTGAGACGCTGATCGGTACCCACCGGGCCACCCGCGGTCGAATAGACAGGCCCAGTACCTCCGGGAGCAACTTCGATTGAAGCGGAGAGATGCGAGAGCTGGCTGAATCGGCACGACTGGAAATCGTGTGAGCGCGCAAGCGTTCCGAGGGTTCGAATCCCTCTCTCTCCGCCATTCTTAATCCCCTTTATCCCTTTTCCGAAAACCAGATAGTCCAACCCGTACGCCTTAACTCTTGAACGGTTCGCTAGGTCTATGGTAAAATTAAGAACTAACTAAACACCCGCTCGTATCCTGTACACGCAGCACATGGGGGATACGCAGGCAGGAACCGCGCATCTAAGTTGTCGCACCGGAGGTATCATGCGGGTCCTTCTAGCAGCGGCCGCGGCGCTCATCATCGCCGTTCCGGCATCCGCGGGAATCATTACTAGTCATTTGAGTTCTGACGCCGACATGATCGCGGCCATTCGCAACGTTGCGGCTGTGGCAGAGGGCCGGATAGGCGACCTCGGTGGAGTCGCCACGTTCGAGCTCGATATTGGCGACGACACGGGTAACCCGGCTTCGACAGCGCAGCATGCATGGCAGAACGGCGTATCCGAACCGTTCGCGTTGGCCTACGACCCGGGAACGAATTTGATGTCCTTTACACTCGATGGAAAGACGTTGACGTACTCGCCAGCGTTGTCGTTCCGGGAGATATTCGTCAGAACGCGGGCCGTCAACGATGGCTCGAGCGTCCATGTTCGCGACCTCGTGATCAACGGCGAATCTGTCGAGGACTTCGCATCTGCGGCCGGACCGGATGGGCTCGATATACTGGCGATCAGTGGCGTCGAGCTCTATGAGGGGTTTACGATGACGGGGACCGCCAATCTCGCCTGGACGGAGACGCCGCCAACAAACTCGAGGTTGGCGTTTCAGATAAAAATCGGCGACGCGCCGACGGTGCCTGTCGAAGCGTCCACCTGGGGTAAAATCAAAAGCCTTTTCCGTTAGACCGACCACGGCCTCAACGACAGAGTGTTTGGGACGGACGAGGTTGAGGGGCAGCCTAGCCCCGCGTACCACACGGCGCGGGGCTATTCTTTTATGCCGGCCGGTTGCGTTCCTTCGGTAGAAGAGTCGAGCTGAGGCAAAATCAAGGCGATCTATTCGGTGGACTAACCGAGCCTGGGAACGGAGGACGAGCCTCCCGGCCGTCCCCGCGGCTGCGGTGGGACCGGAGGGTTCTATTGTTGCTGGGACTCATATCTTCGTTTCTCGCTGGCAGCTGCCGCTCGAGTCGCGGAATCGGTATTTTGATCCGACGGAGCGCTTGCTCTCAACCGCTCTTTGGGTTAATATGCCCCCGGAGAGATGCCAGAGCGGTCGAATGGGGCGGTCTCGAAAACCGTTGAGTGCGCAAGCGCTCCGGGGGTTCGAATCCCCCTCTCTCCGCCATTTTTGTTATTGACCCGAGACCGGTGGGGATGTAGCTCAGCTGGGAGAGCACCTCGTTCGCAACGAGGGGGTCGGCGGTTCGAGTCCGCTCATCTCCACCATTTTCTTGATACGTAAAGAGGTCGTGCTAGACGGGGAGGTAGCGGTGCCCTGTTCCCGCAATCCGCTATAGCGGGGTTGAATTCCTGCCCGCGGGCGTCTGGCGTCGTCGACTTCTTCTGCGGTAGTGGCGTTGATGGCCAGGTCCCATGCAATGGCCGCCCATGAACCCCGTCAGGACCGGAAGGTAGCAGCGGTAAGTGGCGACCGGTCATGTGATATGGGGTCGCCTGGTTGGAGTTAACCCGCAAAAGAAGAGCGGTGTCAGCGTTCAGAGGCAGGTGCACGATCTCCTGCTACCGAAACGGGTGCAAGGATGAGCTACGAAGTCCTCGCGAGAAAATGGCGCCCGCAGACGTTCGACGAAGTTGTGGGCCAGGACCACATCTCACGGACGTTGAAGCGAGCTGTTGAGTCCAACCGTCTGTCGCACGCCTACCTTTTTTCGGGTCCGCGTGGGTGCGGCAAGACGAGCACTGCCCGAATTCTTGCCAAAGTCATCAATTGCACCAATCTGGAAAATGGCAATCCCTGCAACGAGTGTGCGTCGTGCGTCGGCGTCACCGATGGGAAGAATCTCGATGTGATGGAGATCGACGGAGCCTCGCACACGGGGATCAACGAGGTCCGAGATCTTCAGGAGAGCATCGGGTATGTTCCCAGCCAATTCCAAAACAAGGTCTATATTATTGATGAAGTTCACATGTTGTCCACACACGCGTTCAATGCGCTCTTGAAAACGCTGGAGGAGCCGCCCGCACATGTGTATTTCATCTTTGCCACCACCTCACCGCACAAGATTCCGGACACCATAAAGTCACGGTGTCAGCGGCATCAATTCAAACGACTCGAGATTGGCGATATCAGCGACCATTTGGACAAGATCTGCAAGGCGGAGAAGGTCAAATCCGAAAAGGATGCGTTACGATTGTTGGCGCGTAAAGCGGAAGGAAGCATGCGCGACGCGCAGAGTTTGCTTGACCAGTGCATCACGGCCTCATCGGGTGAGGTCAAAACAGGCACCGTGCGTGACATTCTCGGACTCCTCGATCAGGAAATGGTGGTGCGGTTTTTATCGACCATGTCGGAGGGTGATGCGACGGCGGTGTTGACCGAGCTGGACAGCGCGGTGCGCGAGGGTGTTGACCTGGAAGAGTTGTTGAACGGGCTCGTTGAGGGATATCGTGATTTGATGCTCCTGGCTGTGCCGGGCGATTTGAGCGATTTGGTGTTTCGGTCGACAGATGAGACGAAGTCGTTTCGCGGGCTTCTCGATGCCTACGAAATCTCCGATCTCGTCACCATCATCGAACGGCTGTGCAATGTCGCTCCCCGTCTCAAAATGGCCAGCGATCCAAGGATTCTCCTCGAGAGCACTCTTGTGGATTTGACGTTACTCGACCGTCAGACGGACATCCGAACCATCATCTCCTCTCTGGAAAGCCATAGTGGAGGTATGCCAGGTGGAGGGGCGAGCGGTCCTTCACGGGGTACGTTGAGCGGTTCTACCGATAAAAAGTCGGGCGGGAAAAAACGTGCGGTAAAACCACCAAGGAAACCGACAAAGGCCAACGGCGCCGAAGATGTCTCGGGGGACTCCGTGACGGCCGCCCCGCCGCATTTGGGCGATCCGGGATCGGGTGCTGCGGCTGGGGGATTTACGGATGCGTCGCCCGCAGCCGATTCGTCTCCGGGCGCCGCGAGACTTTCGGATCCTGCTCCGTTTCCTGCGGAAGATGGCAGGGTGCCCGACCTCTCTGCGCTTGATTTCGCGAGTTTCCGCCGCTTGTGGGACGGTTTTACAACTGTTGTCCGGCAGAAGAAGGCCGTTCTCGGTGTGAGCCTCATTTCCGGGTCGCCACAGTCGTTTGAGAACGACACCGTCACTCTTCGTTTTGCCAAGGGGTTTTCGTTCCAGAAAGGACAGGTTGAGGAGGACGCCAGCAAAAAGTTTTTGAAAAGAATGGCGGCGAAATACTTTGGCCGTGAGATCGATCTTGTATGCGTTGGCTCCGGTGACGAAACGACCGATACCGGAAATTCGACCAACGCAAAACCAGCCGATTCAACGCCACGAGGTATCGATAAGAAGCCGTTGATCAAAAAGATACTCGATGATTTCGACGGAGAAATTGTTCGTTACGGTTCCCAATAAAGGAGTTACTTGTTATGCCCAATATCGGAAAACTGATGAAGCAAGCTCAGGAAATGCAGCAGAAAATGGCAAAGATTCAGGACGAGCTGGCGCACAGGGAAGTGGAAGCCACTAGTGGCGGCGGAATGGTCACTGTAAAAATGAACGGGCAGCAAGAGTTAATAACCATCACGATTGACGAGGAAGTTTTCAAGGATGGAGACAAGGAGATGCTCGAAGACCTCGTCGTGGCCGCCGTAAACGAAGCCCGCCGCCAGGCTCTCGATATGGCTAAAGAAGAAATGTCCAAGTTGACTGGTGGTCTTCCCATACCAGGGCTTTTCTAGACGCATAAACGCGCGCGGCTCAAACTGTGTGACCGCCGCGCGTACCCGCCTTTTCACCCAAACGTCGAATGCCATTTGCGGGCAAACTTCTTGCACAATGAAAGGAGTGCTCGATGGAGTACGGTTCCGAGACTCTTGCAAGCCTCGTTAAGCAGTTTGCCAGGATGCCGGGGGTCGGGCTCAAGACGGCTCAGCGGTTGGCACTGTATCTTCTCCGGTCGAAACCCGAGGATGTAGAGCGTCTCGGCACTCTCGTTCTCGAGCTCAAAGACAAAGTGGGTTTCTGTCAGGTTTGCGGGAGCATCACCGAGGATGAGAAGTGTGCAATTTGCAAAGACACATCCCGAAATACCGAGACGATCTGCGTCGTCGAACAGCCGCAGGACGTCTTGGTTCTTGAAAAAACCGGTGAATACCGGGGGCTCTATCACGTCCTTCACGGCGTTCTGTCGCCGATAGATGGGGTCGGACCGGACAACATCAATCTGGCGGCGTTGGAGGAAAGAGTGAGGAAGGATAAGGTAAAAGAGGTAATCATCGCGACCAACCCCTCGGTAGAAGGCGACACCACGGCACTCTACATCGCAAAAGCTTTGGAGTCCGGCGGGTGTACTGTCACGAGACTTGCAAGGGGGCTGCCCGTGGGAGGCTCGCTCGAGTTTGCCGACGAGGTAACGCTGGCGCGCGCGATAGAGCGTCGAGAAAAACTTTAGGTTGTTCAAGGCGGAATAGCTCATGGTAAAGGCTGACTGGACCATCTACGAGGAAGACTATTGGGCAATCAATAGCGTGCTCAAAGAGCTCCTGAAAAACTCCAACTCGCAGAGTGTCCTGCTCATCGACAAGACCGGCCAAATGATCGCGAGTGTCGGACTCGAGCCGGACTTTGATTTGATGAGTTTTGCTTCGCTTTGCGCTGCGGATTTCGAGGCTAACAGCCAGCTGGCAAAGCTCATTGGGGAGAAAGACTTCACCACGCTTTACCACCAGGGTTCCGACGAGAGCATGTACCTGTCCAAGGTGGCCTCACACATTATTCTGGTGGTTTTGTTCAACAAGCGGACAACACTGGGGTTGGTGCGACTGCGGGTAAAAAAGGCCGTCGAGGGGCTCAACACCATTCTCAGCACTTTGTTCGACAAACTCGAATACGAAAACGAGGACCTCAAGGAATTCGACGAAGAATTTGCTGAGGAGCTCACAAAGGAAATAGACGCTCTTTTCTCAGACTAAATCCGGGCGGACAAATGTCACTGATCAACTATTCGTCACGCGAAATCAACTGCAAGATAGTTTACTACGGTCCGGGGCTTTGTGGCAAAACCACGAACATCCAGTACGTGTACAACAAAGTTGCGCCGGAGACCAAGGGCAAGCTCATCACTTTGGCCACCGAGATGGACCGCACATTGTTCTTTGACTTTCTTCCGCTCGAGCTAGGAACGGTGCGCGGTTTCAAAACCCGTTTCCACCTTTACACGGTTCCTGGCCAGGTCTACTACGACGCGAGCCGCAAGCTGATCCTTCGCGGTGTCGACGGTATCGTTTTTGTGGCTGACTCACAGACCTCGAGATACGATGCCAATATCGAAAGCCTTTACAACCTCCACGAGAATCTCGAGGAGTACAAACTCCACGTCGATGATCTTCCGTTTGTCATTCAATACAACAAACGCGACATGCCCGAGATAATCGATCTCGAGGATCTCGAAGAGGAGCTCAACCCCGAGGGCTATCCCAGTCTCGAGGCGGTGGCAATCACGGGTGTTGGTGTTTTCGATACCTTGAAGACCGTCGCCAAGGGCATCCTCCAAAGGCTCTCTCAAAATTAACCGCGGCCATTCACCTGCGGCTGATCCAGATACATATTGCCTGGCCGCGGTCACACGTGTACCATTCATGGCGCTCCGGATCTCTACGGGTTCCCGGCGAGTGAGACCCATGCGAACGCTTGTCACTATCATAGGGACGTTTTTCTATACGGGTTTCTTCCCAGTTGCGCCCGCCACCTTTGCCTGTTTGGTGTTTGTGCTGGCCTACGGGTTGATCCCAGGCGGTCATATACTGGCCCACCCGCTGGTGATGCTTGCAACGCTCGTGGTGTCGGTGCCGGTATCGTCTCGACTCGAGGAGTATCGAGGGCATGACGCCTCATGCATCGTGATCGACGAGATCGTGGGTATGCAGCTCGTGCTGACCATGGCGGCGCCCACCACGCCGGGGATCGCAGTTGGTTTCCTTTTCTTTCGCCTTTTTGATATTGTGAAACCCTACCCAATCAGCCGTTCACAATTGCTGCCACGCGGGTGGGGAGTTGTGGCGGATGATGTTCTTGCCGGCGTGTACGCGCGAATCCTGTTGATTTTCGTCGCGCGTTTTTACTCGGGGCTCGGGACTTTTGTATGAGCTCTAGCGAGAACCCGTTTGGAACCAACAGTTCATTATGAGCAACAAAAACGATGTCGAACTCATACTTGTCGGGAACGAACTTCTCAGGGGTGACCGAAAGGATTCGCATCTCGAGTATCTAGGTCAGCGGCTTCTTGAAATCGGTGTTCGGCTCGATCACGCCCACGTCGTCGGGGACGAACGCGAACGGATCGCCTCACTGATTGCTGCACGCGTGGCGTTATCACGCGTACTAGTCGTCGCCGGTGGTTTGGGACCTACACACGATGACGTCACGCGGGATGCCGTTGCCGACGGTCTTGGTGTGCCGCTCGAATTTGACGAGAACGAGTGGGCGAATATCCAGGCGATGTTTGTGCGTTGCGGATGGAAGATTTCGGAAAGCAACCGGCGACAAGCGTTTTTTCCAATGGGCGCGGTCCCCGTTTCGAACCCTCGCGGGACTGCACCGGGTTTCGTGGTGACCAGCGGCGATAGCATGATTGCGGTGCTGCCCGGCCCTCCGCGCGAGTTCCGGGCGATGCTCGACGGCGATATCCTTCCCCAGATTCGAGCGTTGTTCGAACGGCCACCGCTCGTCCAGCAGACATATCGTACGGTGGGAGTTGGGGAATCCAAACTGACACCGTTGATTGAGTCGCTGCTCGCTCGCTTTCAGGATCTGACCGTCGCATCGCTCCCACATGTCGCTGGAGTCGATCTTCTCGTTCGCGCCAAACGAAATGTGCAGACAGCCGGGCTCGACGACTTCGATCTCGAGCTGCGCTCCGCCCTCGGGCACCGGATTTACGCCACGGGCGACACGAGTCTCGAAGCGGTCATCGGCGGTTTGCTCGCCAAGCGCGGTGACACGCTGGCCGTCGCCGAATCGCTCACCGGGGGGCTCTTGGGGAAACGGCTCACCGATGTGTCGGGAAGCAGCCAATACCTGCTGGCCGACGTGGTTGCGTACAGCAACGAGTCCAAGACCAAGTTCCTCGGTGTAAAGGAAAAAACACTTGTCGGTCACGGGGCGGTCAGCAAACCGGTTTGCCAAGAAATGGCGGATGGGATACGTGTCGCGACGGGGGCGACGTATGGGATCGCCACGACTGGAATTGCCGGACCCACTGGCGGCACGGATGAAAAACCGGTGGGCCTGTGTTATTACGGGTTGAGTTGGGCGGGTGGTGGGGATGTCCATAAACGAATTTTCCCCGGTGAGCGTGACGCGGTGAGACAGCGTGTCGTTTGGGCATCTCTTTTCTTGTTGTACGAAAGGCTTTGTGGTTCGCTCTGCCAGGGGCGCGGTTGACAAGATCCCCGGTTCGATCAACTCACGCTCATCCGAGGTGACTATGAGACTCTTTTTTGCCGTCGGATTCGACGACTCGTTGAAAGATGCCATCTCGACCGCTATCGACAAGTCCGGCCTGGCTCATCCGCCCTGGCGCTGGGTGGCGCGGGATAATTTTCACATCACGATGAAGTTTCTTGGGGAAATGCCCCAGGACCGCGTGTCCCCATTGGTGATGTCTGCGATGACCGCGTTCCGGGGATCGACGCCTTTTGCGATCACCCTGGGCGAGATGGGTGGTTTCCCAAACCTCCGCCGGCCGCGGATCCTTTTTTACACGGTCACCAAAGGCGGCGATGAGCTTGCCGCGCTGGCCAACCGTCTGGACGCTTCCCTCAACAACGATTTGGGGATCGACAAAGAACGCCGGCCCTTTCGCGCACACGCAACGGTGGCTCGTATCAAGAAGCCGATCGATCCGCATATTTCATACCGTCTCCAAAGCGCCCCCGGCGTGGAGCACCCCCCACAGCTGGTGGACCGTGTGCTGCTCATGCGTAGTGAATTGCGCCGCGAAGGCGCGCTATATCATGTCGTTAAAGAGATTGCGCTGGAATAGCCACAGGTGCTAGTATGTCGTCAACATCCAACAGTCTTACACCTCCCTCGATCGATCGACCTATGGCTTTCCGTTGGGAGTACGGCCGGCGCAGACGGGGGGGATGTTGGGGTGGGGAAAATTGAACCGGCCGTCGAAACGGGATGTGTGGACCGCAGATGGAAAGGGGAGTGCCATGAAAGCAAACGTGCCCAATCAACCGGATAAAGACAAAGCACTGGACCTCGCCGTCGCCCAGATCGAAAAACAATTTGGACAGGGTTCGATCATGAAGCTGGGCGACGAATCGTCGATCGTCCCTGTGGAATCGATTCCCACAGGGAGTTTGAGTCTCGATGTGGCGTTGGGGGTTGGTGGTGTGCCGCGCGGCCGCATCGTCGAAGTTTATGGTCCCGAAGGATCGGGGAAAACGACGCTGACTACATCGATCATTGCGCGGGCGCAAATGGCCGGTGGCATGGCTGCGTTTGTCGATGCCGAGCATGCGTTCGATGTCGGGTATGCCAAAAAGATCGGGGTGGATGTAGAGAATCTCCTGATCTCTCAGCCCGATACCGGCGAGCAGGCGCTCGAGATCACCGAAGTTCTCGTGCGAAGCGGAGCGCTCGATGTTGTCGTCGTCGATTCGGTGGCGGCGCTTGTTCCCGCGGCGGAATTGAACGGTGACATGGGCGATACACACGTCGGGCTTCAGGCTCGGCTGATGTCGCAGGCGTTGCGCAAGCTGACCGGTGTGGTGTCGAAGACCAAAACGTGTTTGATTTTTACCAACCAGATTCGAATGAAGATCGGTGTTCTTTTCGGAAGTCCGGAAACGACATCCGGTGGGAACGCTCTCAAGTTCTATTCGTCGGTACGAATGGATATTCGCCGTATCGGCGCGATCAAGGACGCGGATGCCGTTACCGGCAACCGTACCAAGGTCAAGGTGGTCAAGAACAAGGTTGCGCCGCCGTTTCGTATCGCCGAGTTCGACATACTTTATGGCGAAGGGATCAGCTATGAGGGCGATGTGCTGGATCTCGGCGCAAACTGCGAAGTGATCAGAAAAAGCGGCACGTGGTATTCGTATGGTGAAGAGCGGTTGGGGCAGGGCAAAGAGGCGTCCAGGAACTTCCTCAAAGAGAATCCCAAACTGAGAGCGGAAATCGACAAGAAAGTCCGTGAGCATTTTGGGATCGCCGTGTTGCCGACCCAAAAGCCCAAAACGCCTGAAGAAGGAGACAAACCGAAATCCCCGCATGCGGCGGACTCGGGTAAGAGTCGCTCGGGCGGAGCGCGTACCGCCAAGAAGTGATGTCCGAGATCGTTGTTGAATGGAAGCCGCGCCCCCGGAACAGGGTTTTCATAAGGCTTTCCGGGGGGCGGTTTTTTACCGTTCCCGAGGTCGAGGGGGACGCCCTCAAGCCGGGTACCGAGCTCTCCGCGCCCGATGTGGAACGTTTGCACCGCATCGACCAGTACGTTCGTGGGCGAGATAAAGCCTTGCGGTTGTTGTCGATACGATTGCGGAGCCGCTTCGAGCTCGAGAGCGCGCTCGATGGAATGGAGATTGCTCCTCAGATCCGGGACGGGATCCTCGGAGAGCTCGAAGAAACCGGGCTCGTCGATGATGCTCGCTTCACCCGCGAATACGTCAACTCACGGATCGAGCTCAAACAACTGGGACCCCATCGGCTGAGATTTGACCTCAAAAAGTATGGTGTGGCCGCAACGATTGTTGACGAGACGCTAAACAATGCGTTTCTTGAAGGGCGGCAGGAGGAATTGGCCTGGACGATCGTTAGAAAAAAGCTCGGCGGCCGGGGGGCGGGCAAAAAGCCGAGTGAAAAAGATGTTCGAAGATTGGTGGGCCTTCTCAAACGACGTGGACTCGATTACGAAATCATAAATCATGTGGCATACGAGCTTCTCAATCGTGATTGTTTCGATCAGCACCCAGATGATTGACGATGAATAAAAGCACAAAAGACAAAACGAAAACGCCAAAAGTAGAGCTCACGGCGAAGATGAAACGGTACTCCGGCACGTATCTCGCGGAGAGCTTTCTCGATTATTACAAAAACAAAGGTCATACCGTCGTAGATTCAGCCCCGCTGCTTCCTGAAGACCCCACGCTTCTCTTTACAGCTGCGGGTATGGTGCCGTTCAAAAGCTACTATTCCGATCCAGATGCGGCACCGTACGCGAAGGCCGCATCGGTTCAGAAATGTCTTCGCGCCGGTGGTAAACAGAGCGATCTCGAAAACGTTGGCCGCACGCTCAGGCACCACACCTTTTTCGAAATGTTGGGGAACTTTAGCTTTGGTGACTATTTCAAAAAGGAAGCGATCGATACCGCGTGGGATCTTTCGCTCGACGTATGGTCGTTGGAAAAAGACCGAATTTGGGTGTCGGTGTTCAGGGATGACGACGAGGCGTGGGAACTTTGGGCCAAACGAATCGGCATTCCCGAGAATCGTATTGTTCGCCTGGGGAAAAAAGACAATTTTTGGGGGCCGGTCGGCGACACGGGTGTGTGCGGCCCGTGCTCCGAGCTCTACTACGATACCGGTGAGGAACGCGGTTGCCAAGAGGACACCTGTCAGCCGGGATGTGACTGCGATCGTTTTATCGAATACTGGAATCTCGTGTTTCCTCAGTTCTTCTATACCGAAGCTGGGGTGTACGATCCGCTGCCCAGGCCGGGCATCGACACAGGTATGGGGCTCGAGCGAGTCGCTTTTATACTTCAAGAAGTCGATGACAATTTTCACACGGATCTGTTTCTTCCCATCCGCCGTTCGATAGAGGCGGCAATTCCCGACGGTGATGGTCCACAGGGCGACGCACAGGTTGCCGTCAACGTCGCATCGGATCATGTGAGGGCGCTTGTGTTTGCCCTTTACGAGGGGATCATGCCGTCGAACGAGGGCCGGGGGTATGTGTTACGCCGGCTCCTTCGCCGCGCGCTCACAAAGATGTACCCGTTTGGTGTTCGCGATCCGTTTCTTGCTCGAGGGGTCGACGCCGTGATTTCGACAATGAAGGGGCGTTATCCGGAACTTGTGGAACGATCAAAGTTTATCAAGGATGTGGTTACCGCCGAAGAGGAACGGTTCCTGGCCACCATCGAGCAGGGTATGAGCAAGCTCAGCGATGTGATCGAAAAGACCAAAAAGAAAAAGGACAACCGCGTGTCGGGCGCGGACGCGTTTGTCCTCTATGACACGTACGGTTTCCCATTCGAGATGACAAAAGAGTACGCCGAAGACGAAGGGCTCGAGGTCGACGGTGCCGGGTTCGACGCCGCGATGCAGGAACAAAAAGAACGGGGCAGGGGCCGTAGCTTTCACGTGGTAGAACAGAATGGCGAGCAACCGGGCTTTACCGAGGTTGCGCCGGTGGCGGCCACCGAGTTCGATGGATACGACAGTCTGGTGTGCGACGCGGCGCTTGGTTTGGTGAGGTGTTACGCCGAAGACGATGTCGTTTTCGTGGATTTCATACCGGACCGGACCGTGTTTTATGGTGAAAGCGGTGGACAGGTTGGCGACGCCGGGACGGTGACGTTCGGCGGCCGGACATTCGAAGTGCACGGCGCATGGCACCGAAACAGCCACATCGTGCATCGTCTCGAATGGGGTAGCAAGGATGAGGCGGGTTCCGAGGACGAGGTTGTCGAGTTCTTCCGGTCGAATCGGACCTGTCGGTTGGAGGTCGACCGTGTGTCGCGAATGGCGACCGCTCGGAACCATACCGCAACCCATCTCTTGCAGGCCGCGTTGCGGAGCGTGCTTGGAGACCACGTCGCGCAGGCGGGTTCGCTCGTCGAACCATCGAGACTCCGTTTTGATTTTCAACATCATCAAGCGATGAGCGATGATGAGATCCGTGCGGTGGAAGACCAGGTCAACGAGGCGGTTCGTGCCGATATCGAGGTGGACAAAGAAATGCTCCCGCAAAAAGAGGCGCTCGCCGCCGGCGCCGTTGCGCTGTTTGGCGAGAAATACGGCGACGTCGTGCGTGTGGTGTCGATTGGTGATGTGTCGAAGGAACTGTGTGGGGGCACACACCTGGGCCGCACCGGAGAGATCGGTGCCTTTGTCGTGCGACAGGAGACGGCCATCGCCGCCGGTATCCGCCGGATAGAGGCGCTTACCGGCGATGGTGCTATGGCCCAATTTCGAAAATTAATGGAGGAGCGCGCGGCGGTCGCGGGGCTCCTCAAAGTGGCCCCCGAAGATCTTGGGCGGCGAGTGCGTTCGATGCTCGACGATGTCGACCGGATGAAAAAGACCATTCGCGAACAGGAGCGGCGTCTGGCGGGCGGTCAGATGGACGATTCGCTCGGGAGCACAGAGACGATTGGCGACGTCGAGTTTGTGACGATGACACTGCCGGATGAAAACGGTGGGGTCGAAGCGTTGCGGCGCTGGGGCGACCGGGTCCGCGAGCAAATGGGGCTTGGTGTTGGGCTCCTCTGTCTGGCTGCGAAAAAGAAACCCATTGTGCTCATTGTCGCATCGGATCGTGTTCAGAAAGAAAGAAACCTGCGGGCCAACGATCTGGCAAGAATGATTGGTGAAAAATTCTCGCTTCGAGGTGGCGGAAAACCGCATATGGCCCAGCTGGGAATCGCAAAGGTCGACGATTTCAAAGCCATCACGGCATTCGTCAGAGACTTGTTAAAGGAAAACGGTTAATACCGTGACGGGTTTCAGACAAAGGAACCGATGATTATGAAACGGACCGTAATTCTCGTGATCGCGCTGACTCATCTCGTAGGAATTGTGTCACCGAGTCTTGTGGCGGCGCAGAGAAGCTTGTCGCTCGAGAAGCGAGCGTTGTCTCAGCAGACCAGCTCGCCGGGTGAGGACGCCGAGGAAAAGGCTTCTGCGCCGGAGATCCCAGCGGCGCTCTCCGCCTCGCTGGAGGGTCCCATCGACCCCGCAACGTACGTCCTGGGGCCGTCCGACGAGGTGCTTTTGATCGTCAGAGGTCCAAAGACGACGACCTATCAGCTCCGGGTGTTTCCCGAAGGCAACATCGTGCTTCCCAATGTGGGGGCGTTTCCCGCGGCGGGTCTTACATTGGTCGAATGCAAAGAGGGCGTCAGGAAGGAGCTGCGGCGTTTTTACCCAACCATCGAGATCGATCTTCAACTCACCGTTCCGCGCCGGTTTGTGGTTTTTGTCGTGGGTGAGGTCACTAATCCTGGCGGTGTGGAGTTGGTCGCGCCGGCGCGTGTGGGCCGAGCGGTGTTGCAGGCGGGCGGAGTGACGGACGGTGGAAGCCTGAGGCGAATCGAGATCCTCGAGGATGGCAAGACGATCCGGAAGGTGGACCTCTACCGGTTTTTGAGAAGCGGTGATTTTGATCAGAATCCGTATCTCAAGGAAGGCCAAAGCGTTTATGTGCCGCCGCGCGCTTGGAAAGCCGCCATAGTGGGTGAAGTGCGAAAGCCGGCCCAATATGAAATACTCAGCGGGGAAACGGCTGCCGATCTCGTAGCCTTCGCCGAAGGATTCGCATCCACCGCGGACAGCACGCGTCTTCTCCTGGAACGGATTCAGCCCGGTGACGAGATCACGACACATACCATCGAAGGTGATGAGGCGCAGACGTTCGAGCTAAAAGACATGGATGTGGTGGTAGTACCCGACCTCGTGAGCTACCATATGGTCGAGCCGGTAGAGGTGTACGGTGGCGGCGGACGTGACGGTCCATTTCGCATTCGGGAAAACGAAACGCTCCGTGAGTTTCTTCTCCGGTTGTGGCGGTTCAGCTACCGATATGAGATCGAGGACGCCGTGATCGAGCGCTACGTTGGCGAAGACAAACCCGAGTTCATCGAGTTTAGCGTGCCCGCCGTGCTCGCCGGCGACCCGATTGGCGATTTTGTTCTCAAGCCGGGTGATCTCATCAGTTTTCCGACACGAGAACGAAACGTATACGTGACCGGCGAGGTAAACGTGCCGGGGCCGATTCCGTTTCAACCCGGCATCACCGCGGAACGGTACATCGCGCTTGCCGGCGGACCGAATAACATCGGAACCTATGACAAGATCGACATTTTTGGCGAAGACGGCGAAAAGCGCAGTGGTGATCGTAATAGCATGATCTACAGGGGTGAAACGATCGTGGTCAAGACCAGAAGGACACACCAATTCGGGGCCATATTCTCGGGTCTGATCAGCATCACCGCTTTGGCCGTTGCAGTGATCGCGGTGACCAAAGATTAGATTGTCGGTCAAAACAACCTGTGGTTCGAACAGTCAAAGGCGCGGTTGAATAGAGAGGAAGTGGTTCGCATCAAAGCGCTGATACTCAGCGGTGGTAAAGGGACGAGGCTTCGGCCGATTACCTTCACGAGTGCCAAACAGCTCGTTCCCGTAGCCAACAAACCTATACTCTTCTACGGGATCGAGGCGATTCGTGATGCGGGGATTACCGAGGTGGGGATTGTGGTTGGTGATACCGCCGATGAGGTAAAAAAAGCGGTTGGTACAGGCGAGCAGTTTGGCGTCAACGTCGAGTATATCCACCAAGAGGCACCGCTCGGACTTGCGCATGCCGTAAAGGTATCGCGGGATTATATCGGGGATGATTCGTTTGTCATGTATCTCGGTGACAATCTGCTAAAAAACGGTGTCAAGTCGATCGTTTCCGAGTTTTCCGCGGGCAGCCACGATGCGCAGATTTTACTTGCCCGGGTGCCGAACCCCAGCGAGTTTGGGGTCGCGGAAATCAAAGAAGGTCGCGTGGTCGCCCTCGAAGAAAAACCCAAGAAACCAAAAAGCGATTATGCGCTCGTCGGAGTGTACATGTTCACGAGCAGTATCTTCGAGGCCGTCGAGCACATTAAGCCGAGTTGGCGAAACGAGCTGGAGATAACCGACGCGATCCAATATCTTATCGACAAGGGTTTTGTGGTGAATTCGCATATTGTCGATGGGTGGTGGAAAGACACGGGTAAGCTGACCGACATTCTTGACGCGAATCAAATGATTCTTGCCGAGCTGAGGCCGGATTTGAAGAGCGAGCCAAAAAAAGGTTCGGAAATTCACGGAAGCGTCCGCACGGGGAAAATGGTTAGGATCGAGGGAAGCGTGCTCAGGGGACCGTGTGTCATTGGGGACGGAGCCGTCATCATCGACTCCTATATTGGACCGTTTACGAGTATCGGGCCCAACACGAGGGTCAAAGGAAGCGAGATCGAAAATTCCATCGTTCTCGAAGACTGTACCATCGAGGATATCGGAAGCCGCATAGGAAACAGCCTGATAGGGCGCAACGTCACCGTGACAAAAAACGACAAGCCGCCGCGATCGTATGAGTTCATGGTGGGGGACAACAGCAACATTATCATTTTCTAACAAGGACGATCGCTGTTGCCAGACAATCAATTTGACCCAAGAACATCCGTGGCCGGGCGCAAGAAAGTTGAAGCGCCCGACGTGGCCGGGCGCGAGAAAGTTAAAGCGCCCGACGTAGCCGGGCGCAAGGACCTCCTGGATTGGCTCGCCGAGAGCGGGTGGTCCGGTATTCGAGACATGGCGGACTCCATGGCGGAGAGCCTAGCCGTGGGAGGCGCTGTGTTTTCGTGTGGCAATGGTGGAAGCGCCTCTCAGGCCGAGCATTTCGCGGCCGAGCTGGCTGGCCGGTACAAGCTCGACCGAAAATCGCTCCCAGTTTTCGCCCTGTCGACGAACAGTGCATCGGTGACCGCCATATCAAACGATTTTGGGTATACCGAGATGTTCGCGCGTCAGATCGAGGGCATCGGAAAACAAGGGGATTGTCTGCTCGCGCTTTCAACGAGTGGTAATTCAAAGAACATCATCCGGGTCTGTCAGGTGGCACGGGAGAAGGGGATGAATGTGTTTGGGTTCACAGGCAAGACCGGCGGTAACATGGTGAGTGAGTGTGACGCGACGATCAAGATTCCGGAAACGGACACGGCAAAAATACAAGAGATGCATCTCGTTGCCCTTCACCTGACCTGCCAGTATATCGAGGACAAGCTCTTCTCACCCAAACCCACCAAAGAAAAAACCAGCTGATTTGCTGCGTCTGAGTGGGACCGGGCGCGGAAATTCGATGGCGCCCGCTTGGGGAGGTGTCACGGTGAAATTACTGTGTCTGACGAAGTATACCCGGCAGGGGCCCAGCAGCCGCTACCGGGTCTATCAGTTTCTCCCTTATCTCGAGGACGCGGGCATTGACGTTCATATTCAAACGCTTCATGACGACGGCTACCTCAACCGCATGTTTGCGGGGCGCAGGGCGTCGCTCCCATATCTGCTCAATCGTTGGTTGAAAAGGGTCTCGGTTCTTCTTCGTGCGGGACGATACGACCTGGTTTTTATTCAGAAAGAACTTTTTCCCCATCTTCCAGATTTGTTCGAAACGGTGTTGCGCTGGTGTGGCGTTGAATTCGTGCTCGATATCGACGATGCGATATTCGTCCTGTATGAAGACTCGAAATCGGTTTGGACTAAGACGTTCCTGCGGGACAAGTTACCGCGGGTAATAAAAAAGAGTCGGCTCGTCCTCGCCGGCAACGGCTTTCTGGAGGGCTACGCCCGCAGATATTCTCAACGGGTGGTGCGTTTTCCTACGGTTGTGGATACGCAGCGTTTTACCCCGCGCGATGGCAGAATCAGCGCAGATCTTCCGGTCGTCGGCTGGATGGGAAGTCCCGAGACCGTTCGATTTGTGGACGATCTTCGCGGGCCGCTCGAAGCGTTGTCGCGCGAGATACCGTACGAGATGCGGATCGTTGGGGCTGATCCTCGCCATCTCGAAGGTGTGCCGGTCACAGCGCAGCCGTGGAGCGAGGCAGGTGAGGTCGACGCGTTGCGATGGTTCGACGTCGGGATCATGCCGCTAAGCGACTCGAGATGGGCGCAGGGGAAGTGTGGTCTCAAGCTTCTTCAATACATGAGTGTTGGCGTTGCGTCGGTGTCGTCTCCAGTCGGCAGCGCTCGTGACATCATCAGCGATGGTGACAACGGCTTTCTCGCGTCGAACCCCGCCGAGTGGGTGGAGAAAATCGGCCGTCTTCTGCGCGATTCTGAACGGCGCCGCGTGATGGGGCGCCGGGGACGGGAAACGGTAGAGAGGGAGTACAGCCTGCAGGCGCTTGGTCCGCGATTGGCCGAGCTTCTGCTGGAGGCGTCGGGCCGCTCGGTGTAAGATGAATGCTGCTGCGATAACGAATGGATAGAATAACACCGGAAGCCGGTTTTCGGACCAACGGTTCGATCAAACTTATGGAAGCCATCGCCGACAGACCAGGGGTGAGAGCCCAGAAGATCCTCTATCTGGTAACGGAAGATTGGTATTTTTGCTCTCACCGTATACCAATCGCTCGGGCTGCCCGCGACGCCGGCTACGACGTAGCGGTTGCGACTCGAGTCCGTGACCACGGTGACGTCATCCGCCGTGAGGGTTTCAAATTGATTCCGCTCGACTGGCGGCGGCGGTCGATCAACCCGTGGCACGAGACCAAAGCGCTGACCGATCTCGTACGGTTGTATCGCCGGGAGCGACCCGATATCGTCCATCACATCGCGCTCAAACCGGCGGTGTACGGATCGCTCGCCGCACGGTTAACACGCGTTCCAGCGACCGTCAACACCGTGGCTGGTTTGGGGTACGTCTTTACATCGCGTGCTCTAAAAGCGCGTATGTTGAGTCCTGCGCTAAAATTCGCCATCCGCACGCTTCTTAACCGGAACAGCTCGCTGCTCATCCTTCAGAATCCTGACGATCGTCGAGTTTTGGGTGAGCTCTGTGGAACCCCCCGAGAGCGCACCGTTCTGATCCGCGGATCGGGAGTCGACGTGCAACGGTTTGTGCCAATGCCACAACCCGATGGTATTCCAAATGTTACGATGGTCTCGAGAATGCTGTGGAACAAAGGGGTCGGTGAACTCGTTGAGGCCACGCGCCGACTCAAAAGAGATGGTGCCTCGTTGACCGTCACGCTTGTCGGTGCGCCCGACGAAGAGAATCCCGCCTCGATCTCAGTTCGGCAGCTCGAGCAGTGGCAGCACGAGGGGCTCGTTGAGTGGCTCGGTCACAGATCGGACATCGAAGAGGTCTGGCGGCGGTCGGCGATCGCCGTGCTTCCGACGACTTACGGAGAAGGTGTGCCAAAAGCATTGATCGAGGCAGCGGCTTGTGCGCGCCCGATCGTTGCCACGGACGTTCCAGGGTGTCGGGAAATCGTCAAGTCCGGTGAGAGCGGTTTTCTGGTGCCACCCGGCGACACCGGTGAGCTGGCGGATGCCATCCATCGCCTGGTTTCGGATACGAGTTTGCGCCGGCGCATGGGTGAATCGGGGGCTGGTTATGCCCGTGCCGAGTTCTCCGAGCAGAAGGTGGTCGAACAGACTATGCGGGTGTATAAGCGGCTTGTGGCCGCACAAACGGAGACGACACGATGACTGAGAAGACATTCCTCGTTACCGGAGCAACTGGTTTTGTCGGCGGGAGATTTTGTACGGCGCTCAAACAGTTTGGACGGGTTCGCGCGTTGGTGCGGAGCGGGCAACGGGGGGCCTGGGACGAGTCTGTGACCGCGGATCTCACGGCCGAGCGCTCGGGAGAGCTCTTTCAGGACGCGATGGGGGATGTTGAGGCGGTGTTTCACTTGGCCGGAAAAACCGACGACATGAGGACGTCCCGTGGGGATGAAAGGGTGTTCTACCGGGTCAACCTCGATGGAACGGCCCGGCTTATCGAGGCCGCAGCCGCCGCGGGTGTTGGTAAGTTCATTTATTTGAGCAGCATCAAAGCGATGGGGTTTGGTGGGGGCAAACGCCTGGACGAGGACTCGCCGACGCAGCCAACGACCCCTTATGGGCGGTCGAAACGGGCTGCCGAAGAGATCGTGCTCGGTGGTGGCGACATCGCGCATGTTTGCGTGCTGCGTGCAAGCCCGGTTTACGGACCGGGGTCAAAGGGAAACCTGACACGGATGATCCGCGCGGTAGCAAAGGGCGTTTTCCCACCGGTTCCAGACACGGGCAACGTAAGGTCGATGGTGCATGTGGAAGATGTCGTACAGGCGCTCATGTTGTCTGCCGAGAAGGAGGATGCCAACGGTCGTGTGTTTATCGTCACAGATGGGCACTCCTACTCCACACGGCAGATTTATGAATGGATTTGCGAGGCGCTTGGGCGGCGTGTGCCAGCGTGGCGGGTGCCCGCAGGTGGTCTTCGCTTTCTGGCCAGGGTCGGCGATGGAATTGGATCGTTCACCGGCAGAAATTTCGTTTTCAATTCGGCGACTTATGACAGGCTGCTTGGCTCCGCACATTACGACTCGGCTCGGATCCGAGACACTCTGGGTTACTCCCCCCGTTGGAATCTTCGGACCGCGCTCCCCGATATGGTTCGGCACGTCAGATGCTCCGTCTAATTCCGTTTCGAAAATTTTTGCAATGTGTTGTAGTTATTGAACTTAAGCTAGATTTCCCCCTGAAAGCGCAGCGTGGCCACGCCATCGCCCCGCCGTGCTTCACCAACACCCCAGCGCTGCTACCGGGGTATAAAGAGCTTGTCCTCTGGATTTCCAGTGCCTATTCTTTGGTCTTCAAAGGCGCTTTGACGTTTGACACGGGATAGACAACGTCATGATGGGTCTCGGCACATTTTTATCGGCATTTCTGATCTCATATCTGGGCACGGTCCTACTTTTGCGGGTCGGGCTCAGGGGCGGTTTTGTCGATGTTCCAAACGAACGCAGCTCGCACGATATCGTCAAACCCCGGTTTGGCGGGATTGCGATCGTTGTGGCCATCGTGCTGGTTCTTGGAACCCTGATCCTGGTACGCGAGGACATGAACCGGTATCTCCCCCTGATCATTGGCGGCGTGTTGATCTTTGCCGTCGGGTTGTTGGATGACTGGCGTTCGCTTCCCGTGGGCATCCGTTTGGTCACGCAATTGACGGCCGCGTTGATCCTTGTTCTGACAGGGAACATCGTTCACCACATCTACCTACCATTGGTGGGATCGATAGAGCTCAGTGTTCTCGCCATTCCGTTCACCATCTTTTTTGTATTGGCCAGCATCAATTTCTACAATTTTATCGATGGAATCGACGGGTTGGCTGCGGGGAGCGCGTTCATCGTGGCAGGATTTCTTGCGGCGATTGCCTTGATGCTCGGCCACACCGGTTTTGCGCTGGTCTGCCTTGCGGTCGCGGGGAGCGCCGTTGGGTTTCTACAGTTCAATTTCCCGCCGTCCCGCCTGTTTATGGGGGACAGCGGCAGCACGTTTCTTGGGTTTTTCTTTGCATTCATAGCGATTTCCGGCAACCGGCTGACGCCGGAAATTCCGTTCTTCGTGGTGGTGTTGTTGCTGTCGTCGCTCTATCTCGACGCGGGTCTTACGCTGCTCGGACGGGCGGTTAGGGGCGAGAAGATCTTTAAACCGCACCATATGCATTACTATCAAAGGCTGCTCTCTCTTGGGCTCAACCACAAACAGGTTACGGTGCTCGAGTACGGGTTGACCGTCTTGTTGGGAATCAGCGCCATCGTATTCTTCAAAGCCGGCGATTTTTTTCCGATCTTTCTCACCGTCTGCTGGCTGGTAGTTTTTGCATCGCTCATTCTAAAGATTCGGAGTCTCGAACGGGGCGATAAGCTGTTTTTCGAGAAACGTGCGCTACTCGTGATCGGAAGCGATGTTATT
>CP070631.1:3457190-3463832 GCA_020356045.1 Candidatus Latescibacterota bacterium | reverse complement strand
TTTCAGTTGGCCTGATTTCATCCATTTCATCTCGTCCTGCGGTGGACGATTCATCAAGTGATCAATTGCCTCGGCCGGATCCACCCCGGAAAACAATACGTTGTGGACGCCCCGGGTAATCGGCATTTCCACATCCAGGCGTTCGGCCAGATCCACAGCCGCGCGGGTGGTCCGAACCCCTTCCGCGACCATGACCATTTGCTTCAACACATCATCCAGCGACATTCCTTCACCGATTTTCTCACCAACATATCGGTTGCGGCTGTGTTTGCTCAAGCTCGTCACGATCAAGTCGCCGATGCCAGCAAGACCAAAAAATGTCTCCTGACGCGCCCCCAATGCGACACCCAAACGGGTGATCTCGACGAGTCCGCGTGTCAACAGCGCCGCCTTGGTGTTGTCCCCGTAACCCAGCCCATCACACACACCCGCCGCGATGGCGATCACATTTTTCAACGCCACCGCGATCTCGACACCGATCATGTCCGGGTTGGTGTAAACCCGGAAGTACGGCGAGAAAAAGACGTTTTGTACCTCCTCTGCTTTCGCCTTGTCCCGGCCCGCTACCACCACCGTTGTGGGCATCTTACGGCTCACCTCTTCGGCATGACTGGGACCGGCAATGACAAATATCTGCTCGCGGTCTACCGGCAGCTCATCGGCCAGCACTTCGCTCATTCGTTTTAGCGACCCTTCCTCGAGCCCTTTGGCCGCGTTGACCACAACAGTATGCCGTGTGAGACGCACGCCGCGGGCGATTGCGCTCGCCGCCGATCTGACGGCGTGACTGGGTACCGCAAACAGAATCAGATCCGCGTCCTGGGCAATCTGCGTGATATCCGTGTCGATGGGTATCGACTCGGGAATCCGAAACCCGGGCAAGAAGCGCTTGCTCTCGCGATGGGTCCGGATCTCGTCGACGTTTTCTTCGAATATGTCCCATAACGCGGTCTGATGACCGTTTTCGTCGAGCAGCACGGCAAGGGTCAACCCCCAACTTCCGGCACCGAGAACGGCGATTTTCATCTCACCCCGACTCCTCTAACGTTTCGATCGCTGCAAGGCGGGTTCTTCCCCAGCGATCAACCGTCGGATATTACTGTGGTGTTTCCCGACAATAACGATCATGATAACAACTGCCACAACCAGCAGTGACCAATGCGATCGCGCAACGCCTGTCTTGTCCAACACCAGAACCGCGATTGGGAGGGCAATGGCCCCGGCCAGGCTGCCGACAGAAACGATCCGCGTAGCGGCGAACGCGACAAGAAAAACGGCGAAGGATGCCAGGAAAACAAGCGGTGACAGCGCCAAAAGCGCGCCCGCCGCGGTCGCAATACCTTTACCACCGCTGAACCGTACGAATACTGAAAACATGTGTCCAATAACGGCAAAAAACGCAGCGACGATCATCAGCCAGTGGTCGGCGACAGCCCCGTTTGGGGCGGTAGATGTGGCAAGAAACACCGGGAGAAATCCCTTTGCCACATCACCTGCAAGCACTGCCAGTGCGATTTTACCACCGAGCAACCGGTAGGTGTTCGACGCGCCAAGGTTCCCACTTCCGTGCTCCCTGAGATCGATGCCCCCGAAAATCTTCCCGGCAATAAAGCTAAACGGAATGGCGCCCGCGATATAAGCCACCGCACCCACTACAGCCAAGTCCAGAAAAACGGCACCCATGGGAATCTCCGACTAGTGCTCCTTTAACCTCAGTCTGATCAACGTCCCCTCAAACCCGTACTTTTCGCGTATACGGTTGTTCAAAAATCTGAGATACGACCGCCCAAAAAACGCCCGGCGGTTGACCGACAAAAGAAATGTCGGCGGGGCCACCTCTGCCTGTGTCGCAAAGTAGATCTTTCCGTTCCCACCACGATGCGACGGTGGTGGCGTTCGTTGCACTGTCTCCTCGATAAACTTGTTGATCTCGCTTGTCGATATTCGCTTTTCTCGCGATTCCTTTATCCGCCAGGCCAGGGGAAAAATTCGGCTTATCCGTTGACCCTCGAGCGCCGAGGTAAAAAGTATCGGCGCGTATTTCAAGAATGCGAACGAGCGCCTAATTTTCTTCTCGAACTGGGGTGCCGTGGTGTTGTCTTTATCCAGCAAATCCCACTTGTTCACGCAGAACATGATACCCCTGGCCGCCTTGTGCGCGTAGCTCGCGACCTTGACATCCTGCATGGCCACATCCCGCGAGGCATCCAACACCATCACAACCACCTCGGCCCGCGAAATCGCATCGATACTCTTTAGCGCCGTGAGCGCCGTCAATCCGTCCTTGGTCCGCGACCGTCTCTTGATTCCGGCCGTGTCGACCAGGACCACCTGCCGTCCCTGCCACCGCACGACCGTGTCAATGCAATCGCGCGTGGTCCCCGGCCGAGAATCGACGATATTTGCATCGCTGCCAATAATGCGGTTCACGATGCTCGACTTGCCGACGTTGGGCCGTCCGACAACAGCCAGCCTCAAGTCCTGGTCCGGCGGCGCAGGCCGGCGGCGCGGCAGCCCGGACACGAGCGCGTCAAGCAAATCACCTATTCCCTCTCCGTGCAGCGCGCTGATCGAAAAAACCTTTGCGAACCCGAGCTGGAAAAACTCACCGGCGGCGTGTTTGCTCGATCGTTTTTCCGTCTTGTTGACGGCGAGCAGCACCGGTGCCGTTGCGCTCCGCAATTCTTTGGCCACCTCTTCGTCCCCAGCCGTCACCCCGTTCGTGGCATCGGTAACAAATATCATTGCTTCGGCGCTCAATGCCTCGCGCAACGCCCTTTTTTCCACCTCTTGCGCCAAACCGTCCTCGACACCGGAAAATAGCCCTCCGGTATCGATAATCTCGAACACCACCCCGTTCCACTCTGCCTCGGCGCGTTGAATATCCCGAGTGACTCCGGGTTGTGGGTGGACAAGTGCCCGTCTTCTGCCCACGATGCGGTTGAACAGCGTGGACTTGCCGACATTGGGCCGGCCGACGATCGCCACACGCGCTGGGGTTTTCATAACAAACCGCCTCAATCAACCGATGGTCTAAAGCCCAGCAGCGTTCTTGATCCGCCTCAAACGATCGACCACATCCCGTCCACTGACGAATGGCCTTCCGGTATCGCCATCGGCCGGCGCGTCGCTATCCGCCACCACTCCACGGTACCCATCCGGAAACATCGTCTGAATCACACCCGTTTCGATTCCGAGCCGCGCGGACAAACGCGTCAATACCAGATAAAACGCCGGCAGTGTGAGCTTGGCCTCCGGGTGAAATTCTCCGTCGGGCAGAACCCGCATCACACCGGTTGGAACCACCGCAACGGCGTAATCAATGCCGTTGTTTCTCGCATCTCTTGGCTCCAACCTCGTCGTGTCCGACGTCACCGTTCGGCCCGCTACGCCACCGTTGTCCAGCGCGCCGGCAAACATCGTTAATATCAGCGCCGCAAGCTGTCCTCTCGTCACCGTCGCGTGGCCAGATACGCTCTCGGGCGAGGCACCCGAGCGCATCTTTGCCAACTCGAAGTACTCCTCAAAACGGATGTCTCCGCCGAGAAGCCTACCGGACGAGAAGGCCTCCGCGGCGAGGTCGTATTCCCCGCGGGCCATATAAATACGACCCAAGTATAAGTACGCGGTTTGAAGATCTTCCGGCGAGCTTTGCTGCTGGGTAACTTCGATGAATATGAGTTCCGCTGCGGCTAGATCCCCTTCGATGTAGAGGGCGATTGCTTTTTCGAGCGGCGACTCCTCTTTGCCGGTTGTCTTGGGTGATCCGCAACCCGACAACATCAACCCGACCGAGACGGTCAGGCAGAGTACGAATATTTTTGGGTACGGGGTCAGCAGACGTCCTGGGAAATAACTGGAGCGGGCAACGGGATTCGAACCCGCGACCCTCAGCTTGGGAAGCTGATACTCTACCAGCTGAGTTATGCCCGCCCACCTAATAACGTTTGTCTTTTTACCATGTTACGGTTCTCATGTCAAGTAGGATTTAAAGCCCGAGGCACGCTCGCACCAGCCCATCGATCTTGGTCATCGTTTGCGCGTCCGTCATATCGAACCATACCGCATCGGATTCGCTCCGAAAAAAGGTCTCCTGCCGTTTTGCGTATTGCTGGGTCAACATCACGACGTCATCAAAGGTCGCTCCAGGGTCCTCTCCCCTTTCGATTGCCCCCGCGATTAGATCATACCCGAGGCTGTCCATTGCAGGAGCGTTTATCGTAACACCGGCGGCGAGCAGCCGGCGAACCTCCTCCACCCAACCCGCTTCATAGAGCTCCCGCGTTCTCTCACGGATACGCTCGCGAAGTCTGTCCCGTGGCATCGAGAGCACAATCTTCAAACCATCGAACTCCGGGTTACGGTGCCGGTGCTTAACGTGATCGGAATACGTTTGGCCCGTGCATCGATAGATTTCGACCGCGCGTTGGATTCGAACACGATCCCGAGGCGACAATTCGGATGCTCTCTCGGGGTCCACAAGTTGTAGCTCGCCGAACAGCTCCTCGGTCGGTGTGTCGGCAAGCGATTGTCGAACCCCATCGAGTTCCTCGTCGGCGATATTCGTGTCGATGAGCCCCCGGAACAAAACCCTGAAGTATAGACCAGTTCCGCCGGCGTAAATCACAAGCCGCCCCCTCGCGGCAATTTCATCACGCGCCGCCACGGCGCGTCTGAGATGACTCCCGGCTGTACACACTTCATGAGGATCCAACACATCGATCAAATGGTGTGGAACCCTGCGTTGGTCTTCGGGGGATATTTTCCCGGTTCCGATATCCAGTCCCCGATAGACCTGCCGTGAGTCCATGGATATGACCTCACCGCCGTAAGTCTCGGCAAGACGAATGGCCAGTTCGGATTTTCCGGTGGCCGTCGCCCCCATGATCGCAATGGCGTGTCGAAATTGACGAATCATTATTTGCGTAAGAACCAACGCTCGATATCCTCGAGCGAGAGCCGATATATCGTCGGCCGACCGTGCGGGCAGGAGTACGGATTCTCAACCGCAAAGAGCTGATCGGCAAGCATCTTCATCTCGTCCACTGTCAGACGTTGTCCGGCTTTTACGGCGCTTCGGCAGGCAAAGCTCGCGATTATCTTTTCGGCATGAGTGTTGCCTGCAACGTTGCCTTTTAACAGATCGTCAAAGATCCCCCTTAGCAGGCTACCCTCATCCCAATTTTTTAGCCCCTGCGGATACCCTCTGACCAGAATGCTGGTGCCGCCAAACGGTTCCAGATGAAAACCAAGTTTACGAAAAAGATCTTTTGAAGATCGAAAGACTTCCAGCTCAGCCAGCGACAGCTCCAGGGTGATTGGAAAAAGAATTTGCTGCGAGACCGGAATCTCGCTTTCCATCTGTTTTCGGCTCGTGTCGAAGATCACCCTCTCATGCGCGGCATGCTGATCGATAACTACGATTCCACCCCGCACCTGGATGAAGATATACGAATTATTGAACTGCCAAAAAAGCGCCTCATCGGACTGTATTTTCTCATCCAACACCTGGTGGCCCGGTTGAGCCCCCCTCTCGTCGGACCCCTCGTGAAGAGACAACTGAGGTTCGAAATCACGGCGCGATCCCACCCCCTCCATATAAGATTCCATAGCCCCACGTATCCTGGTCTTGAACCGCTCGGTATCCTCTTGCACGGCTCCACCGCCCTGGTGCAATCCCAAATCGACGAGTGTCCCCGCTTGACCCTCTCCGTGCTCACTCGCCTGCCCCTGTGATCCCGCATAGCTGACTTCCAGCGTGCTCTCCGCGTTCGCCGTGAGCCCTTGTTTGATCGCGAGCCGCACCAGTTCGAAGACACGCCGCGAGCTGTTGAGCCGTACCTCTAGTTTCGTCGGATGAACGTTGACATCAACATCTTCAAAAGGCGCCTCCATCGAGAGAACCACGACTGGAAACCGTTTGAAGGGTATGATCCCGCGAAACGCGTCTTGTACAGCTTGAAGCATTGTCCTTTCCCGGACGAGCCGGCCGTTTATAAAGAAGTACTGTTGATTGCGATTTCCCCGCGTGTGGGTTGGGAGGCTGATGAACCCCCGGACGCGATACGGACCCGCTTCCTCTCCAATCTCGACCATGTGTTTCATCGTGCTGGCACCCAACACGGCCGCGAGCCGATGACGCCAATTGGCCGCCGGTACCAGATCGAGAACCGGTTTGTCGTTCTCCGAGTAGTGTATTTCCAATTCGGAAGAGATCAGGGCGAAGCCGATGATTGTTTCGAGTATGCGCCGCCTCTCGGTTAGCTCGCTTTTGAGGAATTTTCGCCGGGCGGGTGTGTTAAAAAACAGGTCTTCCACGCGCACCGTAGTTCCCTTCTCGTGGGGAGCCGGACCGGTGTGGAGCGTACTCTTGCCCTCGATCGTGACTCGCCACCCCTCACCACCACTTTTGTCGCTCGAGACGAGATCGAATTTCGAAACGGCGGAAATACTGGCCAGCGCTTCCCCCCGGAATCCGAACGAACGTACGTTGAAGAGATCACCAGCGCTGCGTATCTTGCTCGTGGAGAAATTCCTTGGAGCGACTTGCACGTCCTCGGCGTTCATCCCACACCCATCATCGTTGATCTCTATGAGCTTGGTGCCGGCCGCGGCGGTTCGTATGGACAGTCGCCGCGCCCC
>CP070631.1:3455308-3457090 GCA_020356045.1 Candidatus Latescibacterota bacterium | reverse complement strand
TCATTTCAAAAGCACCATCTTCAGAGTACGCGAATACGCTCCGGCCTCGAGCCGGTAGAAATAAACACCGCTGGCCACGCGCTGACCTCTTTCATCCCTTCCGTCCCATACGGCACTGTACCGGCCGGCGGGCTGTGTTTTGCTGATGAGTTCGCGCACGCGTTGTCCATTTACGTTGAACACAGTCAGCTTGACTGTTTCGGGTGCAGCGAGGTCGTACGCGATGGTTGTAGCCGGGTTGAATGGGTTGGGAAAGTTCTGATGCAAGGCGCTCTGTTGCGGAATGTGGTCGCTCGCAGCGGTGAGCCTGGCCACGTCCGTGAAATTGATGACGTCGCCCATTTGCGTCCACTCGACCCCTTCAAAAACATGGTTGCCCACAACGACGGTTACCGCCTCGGAGGAAGACGGGCCCTCGTCCACCACCGTTTCCGGGTCATCACGGTAAATCGCCATCAACCCGAATTGGCCCTGCTCGTGCGCAGTGCACCGACCACAAATCACACCACCCCCGTCGATAGCCGAGATCGCCGTGCCGATTGTGATGAGCTCGCCGTCAATGCGCACGTCATCGCCCCACAGGCTTATCCACTCGCGTGTCGGCACAACCTCCACTGACTCGCGCGATGGTTGTGTGGGATTGCCCGATCCGGCACCGCCGCCGGGCGGCTGACCGCCAGCGAGCGGCAGGTCTAGCGAGGGCATCACAGGCGAATCTGGATACACAAGTGTCGACGCCTCCGAAAGTTTGATCCAGTATCCAAACCCGGGCCGCATAACCTGTAGCGTATTGAACTGCGGGGGAATCGATGGGTCAAATGTCAGTCCACCGCCGTCATACCCCAGCACAACATCGACCAAATCAATCACGCTGGCGATGGCATGAAATGTTGAATCGCTCCCGTCGGGTAGATACCCGATCAGATTGTATCCAGCGGCAAGCGGGATGGGTGTGCGGTGGTCAGAAACGAACCCGGTTAGCGCGAGCGTGGCGGATTCGTGCAAGCGAAACCAGTAACCGTGAAGATGATCCATGGTCTTTAGTGTGTTGAACTGTGACGGTATGGATGGATCGAACGTCAACCCGCCGCCGTCGAACCCCTGCACGCTCTCCACGGCGTCGAGTACTGGCGCCAGAATGACTGTGGTCGAATCATCCTCGAGTTCGACATTCCAGCTTCGAAGATTCAACCCGGCATCCATGGCGAGATCCAGCTGACGGACGACGAGTGGTTCAACGCGCATGGTCAACGGTACTTTGATTAGCGGGCGCGCGGGATCATTGGTGACCAGGTCGAGTTGGAGTTCATAGGCGTCTGGTGGAAGCTCGCCGGAGTCGAACCATACCACTATCTCGTCGGTCTGTCCGGGCGGGAGAGTCCCGGTCAACGGGGCAACGTCGATCCAGAGAGTGCCCGACAGCCAACCAAAAACACGATTCGCAAATCGCCTGTTGTCGGCAGCATTGATTGCGATGTCGCTGAACAACCAATCGGTCATAACGACCACGCGACCGTTACCTACAGTGATATGCGCGGCAATGGTCAACCCGGTCTGGTTTTGGACCAGTATACCGGCGGGTGGTGGGGCGTCAAAAACGATGGCGGTGGGGCTGGGCAGGAAAACAGCGGAGACGCCGTGGGTGGTCTCATGTTCCCAAATTGCACCCGTTAAACCGTTGGGTATATACACACTCCGAAGCTCGATCGGTGCGTCCATGGCGTCGAAAATCTGTTGGTACGATTGAACCGCCGTAGAGTTTTTTGCCTCAATGAGCAGACT
>CP070631.1:3449406-3455208 GCA_020356045.1 Candidatus Latescibacterota bacterium | reverse complement strand
GGGGACGACGTGGCTCCCGCAATTCGTCGGGACAACCCATTCGTTGCAGGGCGTGTGTATGGTCGATTCGAACACGGGTTGGATTGTCGGAGAAAAGGGACTCATCCTAAAGACCGTCACCGGCGGGTGGTAACGAGCGGGAAACGGATCCGCGGCACGCACTCGGAATTCACTCGAAAATCGCACATGTCAACATGTTCGCCCATGGTATACTCTCCGGGTGTCCCCACGTCACTACCGGAGGAACTACAATGATTTACCAGCTTCGCATTCTTGCCTTTGCGCTTGTCATAGCGTGCATGTGCTCACCCGTCTGGGCACAGGGAGACGACGGAACGATCGAAACCCCGGATCTCCAGCTGCTGTTTGGCAAACCGATTGGTGTTCGCAATCTGGGTATGGGGTGGACGGGAGTCGCCGACGGCGCCGTCGCGGAGAATCTGTATTTCAACCCGGCCAACTTGGTCTCGCACGGCGGTCTTGAAATAAGTGCGTCGAGCCAAAACTGGTATGATGAGATCGATGTGCTCAACATAGGTGGCGCCACACGATTCCGGATCCGCTTGGGCGAAAACAACAGCATTCTGATTGCCCCGGGAGTCTGGTACGTGGAACAAAAGCAAGAGCATATCGAGTCGGACACCCAGGCGGAGCTGGAAACAATCGAAACCAAGGACCGATATGTCAACGTCGGCCTGGGAGTGGGATTCCGTATCAAACGGGTGGAGATCGGTGTGGGAGCCGCAGTTAAACCCACCTGGGTCGACTTTGGATTTCTCGACGAAGAAGAAATGGCATGGGCGTTTGATGTTGGTGCCAAAATAGGCGCACTGTTGTTTGACATCGAAGGAGCCACGCTCACCGGTACACTTGGTGCCGGGGTTCTCAACGTAGGAAGTGATGCAGAGGGAGACATTGGGTTCACGGAGCTGCCCACGGAGACGCGTGTCGGACTCGGTTTTCTTTTTCAATCCCGTCCGATCGACACCCGTGCTCAAAGAGGCATCCCGGGTGTGAAGTTCTATTTGAACGCCGAGCTCATCGACAGGTCGTTTCAGGAAGATCCCGATTCCGCGACCGATTCGGACAAACCCCCGCTCGGTTCGGCGATCGGCGCCGAGCTGTGTTTGATCAACACGTTCAATTTCCGCTACGGCTATATGGACGATGGGGTGGACGGTGGGGTTCAATCCAATTCATGGGGTATTGGTATCCAATTTGCCAACCAGAAGTTCCGGTTTGCGCTAGACCTCTCGCATCTGCCGGAGATCTCCGAGGGCGGTCCTAGCGTGACGTCGACCGGGCTGGGAATGTCGTGGTATTACTAACGCCCTCCGTGGTGGGGCCGTCACGCCATCAGCTGGGATAGAGTGCGTAACCTGTTGTAAAACAGTGGGTTGGCGACGTTGGTCAGGGTGCGCGCGCCGGGACTTGTCCATTCCACCCGTTGCGTTTCAACAACGCGGTTTTTTCTACAACCTTTTCAGAAAAAGACAGTTTAGACAGATAGACACAATCAGATCGGAGCGCTCCTGAATTGCGTGAGATGACGGATCATCAGCTTATGTCGGCTGTACGCGACGGTGACCTCGACAAGTTGGGGTACCTGTTTGAGAAGTATCACAAGCAGCTCTACAACTACTTTCTTCGTCAGCTGGGCGATCCGCAATCGTCCGAGGATATCGTTCAGGAGGTCTTCTTGAAGATGCTGAAATACCGGCACACATACCGCGGAGAAGGTCGGTTCACAACTTGGATGTACTCGATCGCCCACAACGCCAGGATCGATCATTTCAAGAAAACGAGCCGGTATGTGGCGACTGATGAGATCGACCGGCTCCTAAGCACCGCCCCAAGCCCCGAAGAGGCGTTCGAGAAATCCAGCCGGCACGAAGCGCTCTACAAAGCACTTAGCCGGCTCTCGGACGACAAACGCGAGGTCCTGGTTCTGAGCCGGTTTCAAAACCTCAAGTACGAAGAGATCTCACGGATTTTGGGATGCCCCGTGGGAACAATCAAAGCGAGAGTGTTTCACGCTCTCAACGACCTGCGACGGTTTCTCTATAAGAGCGGAGGAGAAGTCACGCGATGACCTGCAAAGATCTACAAGACTCGATACCCGATTATCTGGCCGGCGCATTGTCGAGCGATGAGCTCGGGCATTTCCACGGGCATCTGGCCGAGTGCGAATCCTGCCGGATGGAGTTGGAACAAACCCAGTCCATGTGGCGGACACTCGGTGAGTTGCCCGACGAGGAACCCAGTCCGCGGCTGCGCAGCCATTTCTACTCGTTGTTGGAAGAAGAAAAACGTCGTGTTGCGAAGGAGTTGCGCGACCCGTGGCCCAGGCGTCTCGAGGCGTGGCTCAACAGTTGGTGGCCGCGGCGGCCCGCCGTGCAGATGGCAATGACCGCTGCGCTGTTGATCGTCGGGGTAATAGTCGGCAGAGGAATCCAATCTGCGCCAGAGACCGATGTCGAGTTCCAGCAGCTCCAAACCGAAGTCCAACAGATGCACGAGATGGTATCGCTGTCGCTGCTCAACGGTAACTCATCGAGCGACCGGCTCCGAGGAGTCAACTGGACCTCGAGGGTCGACCAACCCTCCGCAGATCTTTTGGAGTCCTTGATGAACACGCTCGATTCGGACCCCAACGAAAACGTCCGTATGGCAGCCGTGGATGCGCTGGGACGGTTCAGCGACCAGCCGGTTGTCGTGGACGTGCTGACGGGTTCGTTGTCACGGGAGACGTCACCCATGGTCCAAATCGCATTGATCGATTTGCTGATCGCCGTCCAGGAGAAAAAAGCGCTCGAGGCGCTGCGGGATTTTGTCGAAATGCAAAGCGTGGTGCCTGAGGTCAGGGCCCACGCAGAAAAAGGAATGAGCGGCACCCTATAGAAGGGAATTGTCATGAGAAAACTAATCATCGTGGTGTTTATGATCCAGCTTGTTGGTTATTGCCCATCGGGCTCCGCTGCAGACATCGAACGAACCGAGACGATCGAGAAAACGCTTCGATTTGGCGAGAGCGGTACCGACCGGCTGATTATCGTCGATAACGTGTTTGGCTCGATACGGGTCAAAGGCTCGAAAGGTAATGAGGTTCGTGTAACGGCGCACAAGACCATCGAAGCGCGATCCGAAAAGAAGGCGGATGAGGCCGAGGAGGAGGTCACGCTCGAGATACTCAATGAAGATGATGTCATCGAGTTGTACGTGGACGGCCCTTTTCGGGATAAGAGAAAAGGCGGAGTGAGCTGGAGAGGATCCAAGAAACAAGGGTACAAGGTCATTTACGATTTCGAACTCGAAATCCCACGCGGTTGCGCGGTCGAGCTGAATACCGTCAACGAGGGCGATATCGTGGTCGAATCGATCGACGGCGATTTCGATGTCGGTAACGTCAACGGCGGTATCGACATGACGGGACTGCGCGGGTCGGGTGATGTCTATGCGGTAAACGGCAGGGTCAAGCTCGAGTTTGACACGAATCCGCAACGGGATTGTTCGGTCGGGACGATAAACGGCGACGTGCGGCTCTATTTCAAACCGGGTCTATCGGCCGATTTTTATCTCAAGACGATGAACGGGGAGGTGTTTACCGATTTTGAGGTCGACGCGCTCCCGGGCAAAACGGAAAAGGCCAGCACCAAGAATGGCAAGAACGTGTATATGATCGCGCGGATGAGCGGTATCCGTGCGGGAAGGGGCGGTCCGGAAATCGAACTGAAAACACTCAATGGAGACATGTTCATACTGAGCAGATAGTGCCTGATGACTATTGCACACAAAGGAGGAGCGACATGTTAATCAAAACCACTGCAGCCATGGTTGCCATCCTGATGTTGTTTGGTGCCACCGAGGCCACCGCCCAGGAGGACTCGGTTGACCGGGTCACCTTGGAGCTCAGTGATCCGAGCAAACCGGCGTTCTTGTCGGTCGGGCTCGTCAACGGCGGCATAACGGTGACGGGTCATGATGGCAGTGAAGTCGTTGTCGAAGCCAAAACCCAGCTCCGCAAGATCGACAAATCATCGAGTGGTGAGGGAAAAAGTACGGGAATGACCCGCATCCCGGTCAGCAGCAGCTCGCTTACCGTCGAGGAGTTTGAGAACAAGATCGAAATCGACACGGAATCCTGGGCGCACCCTGTGGATCTTGTCATCAGAGTGCCAAAGAATACCTCGTTGGACTTGAGTTGCGTGAACCAAGGTGATATTCTGGTGGAGAACATTACCGGCGACATCGAGGTGTCAAACGTCAACGGGTCGGTGACGCTGCGAGACATCGAGGGAAGCGCGGTGGCGGGCTCGCACAACGGCGATCTGGTTGTGACGTTCAAACGGATCGATTCTGATAAGGATATGTCGTTTAGCTCATTCAACGGCGATGTGGATGTGGCCTTTCCGGCTTCATTGAAGGCCAAGGTCAAGCTAAAGACCGTTCAGGGCGATATTTACACCGATTTCGAAGTCAAGGAGATCGAGAACCCAGAGCGCATCGTACGCAAGAACCACAGGGACTCGGGCGGCAAGTACCAGGTCAGCGTCGAACGCGCGTTCTGGGGATCGATCAACGGTGGGGGCCAGGTGCTCCAGTTTTCGAACTACAACGGCGATATCTATATTAGAAAGCAGAAATAGAGGGCGCTGACGCGGAGCCCCAATTGGGATTGGGGCTCCGCCCGTGGCCGCGGGCCGTCACAACGCCAGCCCGACCGCGGCCCCGGAGGGATCCTCGCCACACATCCAAGACTCTCTCCCTTTGCCGCCCGCTTATCGTCATTCACATCGCAATTATCTATTTTATAACCCGCTTCAAAATAATCAGTTAGGACCGTGCATGACTCCGGTACCTTTGGCCAGGGTCAGAAATTCAGAAAAAAAGCAAAATTACACCTTTCAGAACGCGCCTGACTCCGGTACCTTTGGCCAGGGTCAAAATATTGAAAAGAGCCAAAATGCCCCCTTGACAAAACCTGAGTATACGCTCACACTAATAATGAGTGACAGCTCAGGTTTGAACGCTCACGCGAACACAAAGGGAAATCGATGGAACGGTCAGAAAAAATAAGAAAACCCGGGTTGGAGACACCCGAAGACCGCCGCGAGGTCCCGCACCCGGAGCCCGTCCGCGTGGCGACACATTATCGACGGCCCGCCGAAAGGCCGTTCACAGCGGATGAGCGTCCGCATACCACCATTCTGGTCGGCCACCTGACA
This sequence comes from Candidatus Latescibacterota bacterium, assembly GCA_020356045.1. Taxonomy (GTDB): domain Bacteria; phylum Krumholzibacteriota; class Krumholzibacteriia; order WVZY01; family WVZY01. The sequence goes on along the minus strand of CP070631.1, from coordinate 3,449,983 downwards.
CCCAAACATGAGGCCCTGCTCCGCGCCGTGTTCGAGCGGAACGGATACCGGATCGCCAGCCTGCCCGAACCGACAAAGCAGTCGTTCCGGATGGGGAAGGAATACTGTGACAACGGTCTCTGCAATCCGCTTTATTACACCGCCGGGGCGCTGATCGGCTATCTCGAAAAGCTAGAAGACGATGGACTCACAAAGGCACAGATCAACGACAAGTTTGTGTATCTGACGCTGTCCGATTGCGGGCCGTGCCGGTTTGGGATGTACGAAAGCCAATACCGGCAGGCATTAAAGAATGCCGGGTTCGACGGGTTTCGAGTGATCACCACTCAACTCAACCGGGCATCACGCACCGGTGGCAAACAACCCGGGCTCGAGTTTTCCCTCGATCAGTGGTTTGGGATGGTCAACGCGCTGATACTCGGCGATCTGCTCTACACAATTACCTACCGTCTCCGCCCGTATGAGATTCATCGCGGCGACACGGACCGGGCGATGACCGACTGCGTGAGGTTGATCGCGAAATACCTTCGGACCCAGGGTTACTCCGAGCTATCAAATCAGACGCCATCCTGGCTCC
>CP070631.1:3442995-3449306 GCA_020356045.1 Candidatus Latescibacterota bacterium | reverse complement strand
TTTGCACGTCTTGCATACCCGGACTTTTTTTCCGTCGGCGAGCTGGCCAACGCCGGTGCGCGTCGGCTTTGAACACTTCGGGCAGACGAGCAATACATTGGACACATGAATCGGCGCTTCTTTTTCGAGAATCCCACCCTGGTCCTGTTGAGACCTGCGCTTCGTGTGCCGTTTGACCAGATGCACTTTTTCGACGATGATGCGCCGCGACTTCGGGAATACTTTCAGGACTTTGCCGACTTTTCCCTTGTGGTTGCCGGAAATCACCTTGACGGTGTCGTTTTTGATAATGCTCATCATAATAGTTCTCCGATCTCTCCCGATCACGTCGCCGGACTGATAGTCCCTACAAGACCTCCGGTGCCAGGGAAATGATTTTCATAAAGCGTTTTTCTCTCAACTCCCGCGCCACCGGGCCGAAGATGCGGGTTCCGATGGGCTCTTTGTTTTCATTGATGATTACGGCTGCATTTTCGTCAAAGCGGATATAGCTACCGTCGGGTCGACGAATCTCCTTTCGGGTTCTGACGACGACCGCCTTGGCCACCTGCCCCTTTTTCACCAGCCCGTTTGGCATGGCCACCTTGACTGAAACCGATATGATATCGCCGATTCGTGCGTATCGCCGGCGCGTGCCGCCGTGAACGCGGATGCACAACAGGCTCTTCGCTCCCGAGTTGTCCGCAACCTGCAACATTGTTTCTGGTCCAATCATCGCCTACACCCTCGGTATTAACACTGCCATTGAACTATTTGGCCTTCTGAACGATCTCGACCAGTCTCCACCGCTTGGATTTGCTCAAAGGCCTGGTCGCTTCAACTTTCACTTTGTCGCCGATGCCACAGGAATTCTCGGGATCATGCGCTTTGAGCGTCATGGAGCGTTTGATGTACTTGCCGTATATTTTGTGTTTGACGAGCCGGTCCACCCGTACGGTGATCGTCTTATCCATCTTGTCGCTCTCTACGAACCCAACAAATGTTTTTCTCTGATTCCGTTCCACATTCAGCTCCCTGGTCCGGCTTATTTGTTACCTTATGCGTTGCCGCTTCCCTGTGCTTCGCTCGCGCGAACTTCACCGGGAAGGGCTCCAAGATTCTTGTCGCGAAGAATAGTCTTGGCCCGCGCTATCTCACGCCGCAGATAGCGAACCCTGAGCGGGTTATCCAGCTGCTTGACGGAAAGCTTTATTCTCAAACCCACGAGCTCCTCCACCAGACCGTCGTGATGTTGCTGAAGCTCTTCGAGCGTCATTTCGCGCATTTCATGTGGCTTCATGGTTTATCCCTCTTCAAATCCTCGCGTGACAAATCGGGTCTTGAGCGGCAGTTTGGCGTCGGCCAGCTTCATCGCTTGGCGCGCCAGCTCTGCCGAAACGCCGTCCAGCTCGAACATGACGCGGCCCGGCTTGACCACACATACCCATTCCTCCGGTGCGCCCTTTCCCTTTCCCATCCGTGTCTCGGCCGGCTTTTTGGTCACCGGCTTATCCGGAAACACGCGGATCCAGAGCTTGCCGGCACGTTTGAGATGCCGCTGAATCGCGACACGGGCTGCCTCGATCTGCCGATTGGTAAGCCATTTTGGCTCCATGGCTTTGAGGCCATACTCTCCAAAGGACACTTTGGAGCCTCGTGTGGCCTGACCTTTCATCCGGCCGCGCTGATGGCGCCGGTATCGTACGCGTTTTGGCATTAACATGTTCTAACTCGTCCCTTCTCCGGGCTTCGCCAGGGATTGCCTGAACTCCTTGGGAAACACCTCACCCTTGTAGATCCAGACCTTCACGCCGACACATCCAAACGTAGTGTGGGCAGTGGCCGTTGCGTAATCAATGTTGGCGCGAAGCGTGTGAAGCGGTACACGCCCCTCGTGGTAACCTTCGGTGCGCGACATCTCCGCACCACCCAGGCGGCCCGCCGTCTGAACCTTGATTCCCTCGGCGCCCATTCGCATTGCCGACGCGAGAGTTTTCTTCATTGCGCGGCGGAATGACACGCGCTGTTCGAGCTGCATTGCGATGTGCTCGGCGACGAGCTGAGCGTTGAGCTCGGGTTTTTTGACATCTTTAATATTGATCTGAATATCCTTGCCGGCGAGATGCTTCAACTCGTCACGAAGCATGTCCACCTCGGAGCCTTTTCTCCCGATCACCATCCCCGGTCTCGCCGTGTAAATATTGACGGTTGCCTTACCGCTCGACCGCTCGATCTCGATCTTTGCTACACCCGCCTTGTAGAGACGCTTTTTGATGTATCGCCTGATCCGGATATCCTCGCTAAGCCACTCCGGGTACTCTTTCATCGAAAACCAACGTGAGTCCCACGTCCGGTTGATACCAAGTCTGAGTCCGATGGGGTTAGTTTTTTGCCCCACGTCTGAGCCTCCCTAGCTATTGCGTTTCTTCGTCTGGCAGCGTAACAACAACCATTATATGGCTGCTCCGCTTGCGAATTCGATATGCCCGGCCCTGCGCACGCGGTCTGATCCGGTAGAGTGTACGGCCCTCGTCGACCTGAACGGCCTTCACGATCATATCTTCCGTGTCGACCGTTCCACCTTTTTGGTTCACCATGTTGTGCATTGCGGACCGAATCGTCTTGCTCATCGGGACCGCAGCCGCTCTCTGGGTGTACTTCAGGATCTCCAGGGCCTCCTCCACGTTTTTCCCGCGGACGAGGTCTGCGACCTGCCGGACTTTTCTCGCTGGATAACCTACGTGACGAGCGCGTGCTACTGCTTCCATGTTGTCACCCCAAGTTATTTCTTGCCTCTATCCTTGCCGGTCTTGCTTGTGTGTCCACGATAGGTCCTTGTGAGCGCGAACTCGCCGAGCTTGTGCCCCACCATATTCTCGTTGATATAAATCGGGATGAACTTATTCCCGTTGTGAACTGCAACGGTGTGCCCGACGAACTCCGGCGAGATCGTCGACCGCCGCGCCCAGGTCTTTATGACCCTTTTGCCACCGCTCCTGTTCATATCGATGATTTTCCCAAGGAGCTTCTTGTCGATATACGGACCTTTTTTGAGACTTCGCGCCATCACCAGCCTGCCGTTTTGTTATTTTTTCTTTGCACGACGCCGAACGATGTACTTATCGCTGGGCTTCTTCTTACGTGTTTTGTAACCCTTGGTTGGTTTGCCCCAAGGCGTCACAGGGTGTCGGCCACCACTCGATTTACCCTCACCACCACCCAGCGGGTGGTCGATCGGATTCATGGCCACACCTCGAACTTTGGGCCGGAACCCGAGCCAACGCGAACGTCCAGCCTTGCCCGATACGACGTTCTCATGATCGATGTTCCCGACCTGTCCAACCGTGGCGAAACACTCTTTGCGAACGACCCGCACCTCGCCCGACGGGAGCTTGAGATGCACGTAATTGCCTTCCTTGGCCATGATCTGAGCGTGCGTGCCCGCCGAACGAACAATCTGCCCGCCCTTGCCGTGAACCAGCTCGATGTTGTGAACCGCGGTGCCGAGTGGAATCTTCTCCAGCGGGAGCGAGTTGCCGGGTTTGATGTCAGCGGCTTCACCCGCAACCACTTCGTCACCGACATTCAGCCCCAATGGAGACAAAATGTAACGTTTCTCCCCGTCCGCGTAGTGGAGCAGAGCGATCCGCGCCGAACGGTTGGGATCGTACTCAATCGCAGCCACTTTCGACGGAACATTGAGCTTGTCCCGCTTGAAATCGATCTTGCGGTACATCCGCTTGTGTCCGCCTCCGCGGCGCCTCGCGGTCACCCGGCCGTGGCTGTTGCGCCCGCCGGATTTCTTGAGAGGCTCGAGGAGTGATTTCTCCGGCTTTTTCTTTGTAAGCCCGGAAAAATCGGACACCGTTCGATAACGAAGCGTCGGTGTTATGGGTTTGAATTTCTTGATCGCCATGAGTTTCCAACCTTCTTAGACGACGTCGAACACGTCGATCGAATCTCCATCAGCCAATGTCACGTAGGCTTTTTTCCAGTTTGCGCCCCTGCCGACAAACCGCCCCGAACGGTTCATCACGACCTTGGGTTTGCCGCGGTAGATCGCCGTGGTGACCTTCACAACCCGCACATTGAAAAGCTCTTCTACCGCTTGTTTTATCTGCCGTTTGTTTGCGCGCAGGTCCACCTTGAAAAGGTAACGGTTGTCCGTTTCTTTGAGCGCCGTGCTTTTCTCGGTAACCAGCGGCTTCTGAATCAGGAGGCGAATATCGGTGCTCATTTCGCAAATACCTCCTCGGCCAATTTGAGCGCACTTTGGGTAAACACAATCTTGTCCGCCCACAGCACCTCGTATATATTGACCATGTTGCCCAGCGTCACGTAGACACCCGGAATGTTGCGCGCCGATTTGACGATAATGGGATCGGATTTCTCCACGACGAAGAGGACTTTCTTGTCGTACGCGTCCATGTTCTTTAGCAGCTCGGCGAATCGGCTCGTCTTCGGTTCCGTGAAATCCAAATCGTCCACAACGAGAACGTCACCGTTTTTTGCCCGGCTCGACAGGGATGACTTGAGCGCGATGCGCTTCATTTTCTTGGGCATCGACTTGGTGTAGTCGCGCGGGTGGGGACCAAAGGCCACCCCACCACCGCGAAAGATCGGTGAACGGGTGGTACCCGCGCGCGCGCGGCCCGTACCCTTTTGGCGGTAGGGTTTTCTGCCACCACCACGGACATCCGAACGGCCCTTGGTCTTCGACGTCCCCTGGCGTTGGTTGGCGAGGTATGTTACCACCGACTGATGTACGGCCGCCTCGTTGATCTCACACTCGAACAAGCTGCTTGGCAGATCTTGTGTTCCGCTTTCGTTCCCGTTCGTTTCGTATCGTTTTGCTGTAATCATGTCACCCTCGCGGGGTCTTCTGTTTACGGTTTCTGGATATAAACAATCCCGTTTGTCGCTCCCGGCACGGCGCCCTTGATGTAGAGCAGGTTGTTGTCCACATCGACCTGAACGAGCTCGAGATTCTTGACTGTCGTCCGCCGCCCACCCATTCGGCCTGCGAGCCGTTTCCCTTTGAAGACCCGGGAAGGTGTCGCGCACAGACCTACCGAACCCGGCTCGCGGATATTCTTCGAACCGTGGCTCTCGGGACCGCGGCTAAAATGGTGTCGCTTGACAGTGCCGGCAAAGCCTTTTCCCTTGGAAACGCCTGCCACATGGACCCGCTCGACCCCTTCGAACAAGCTGACGTCGAGCTTGTCACCAACTTTGAATTGACCCGGGTCTTCAACGCGGATCTCTTTTAGAACCCGGCACGGCCCCACGCCGCCTCGTTTGTAGTGACCGCGTAGCGGTTTGGAAACCCGGTTCTCCTTGGCCTCGCCAAAACCAATCTGGATCGACGAGTACCCCTCCTTTTCGTCCGTCTTGATCTGAACAACCGGACACGGTCCCGCCTGAATGACGGAAACCGGGGTCATATCACCGGACTCTGCGAAGATCTGCGTCATCCCCAGTTTTTTTCCGATTAACACTTCCATCATTCTTGCCTTTGTCCTTCTTCCCTTACCGTCGAGCTCACGGTGTTTGAGCTCGATTTTTGAAAAGCCGCCTCGGCGTTGCTACGCCCTCGCAAATCATCCGGCGTTCAACTGAGAGCGAAAACGCCGTGAGCTCGACGTTTTCTTACGTCCTTATCTCGATATCAACTCCCGCCGGCAGCACTAGCTTGGTCAAATCGTCGATCGTCTGCTGCGTTGTATGCGTCAGATCGATCAGGCGCTTGTGGATGCGAATTTCAAACTGCTCGCGTGATTTTTTGTTCACATGCGGCGAGCGAAGCACTGTATAGATCGATCGCCTCGTCGGAAGAGGGATCGGTCCCTGGACTCGCGCACCGGTGCGCTTGGCGGTTTTGACGATCTCGTCCGTTGTCCGATCGAGTGTGGCGTGCTCGTACGCCTTGAGCTTTATTCGGATTTTCTGGTAATTCAAAACAACGGCCTCCTGATCGCACGTTGTAAGTTGGCTTCGCCCTTGTCCCGTGGCACTATGTTGCGAATCACAAAGATTCGAGCTTAGCCGTGTTGTTTGGTCAGGATCGACTTTCGTTTTTCCTCGCTATCTATTGAGCGGCGTCGCGCTTCTCAGATCGTAGCAACCTCGTGCTCCCGCTCAAATACGCGCGTCAAAACGAATGTCGATCCTGACCCTTTCCCTTACGTTACTCCTTGATATCCGTGACAACGCCCGCGCCCACCGTGCGCCCGCCCTCGCGGATCGCAAACCGCAGCTCCTTCTCCATCGCTATCGGCGTGATCAACTCAACATCCAACTCCACGTTGTCACCCGGCATCACCATCTCCGTC
>CP070631.1:3434071-3442895 GCA_020356045.1 Candidatus Latescibacterota bacterium | reverse complement strand
GTAAAACGAACCCTCTCGATCCCCCGCACATCGGCCACCGACGCGACCAGATCGGCAAATCCCGTGGACCCGTGTTTGTACGAGTTAACGTTTTGACCGAGAAGCGTGACCTGTTTGAAACCGTCACGGACCAGCGCTTTGACTTCGGTGGTAACGCCATTTGGGTCGCGGCTGCGCTCGCGGCCCCTCGTGTAGGGGACGACGCAAAATGAGCACATGTTGTCGCACCCGCGCATGACGGCTACCCAGGCGTTTACGCCTTCGGTCCGCAGCGGATCGATACCCGAGTATGTCTCGGTCCGCGAGAGCTCGAGCGCGACGTTTCTTTCTGAGGTTTCGCGGCTGCTTGCGATCAAGTCGGGGAGTTTGCGATAACTATCCGGACCCGCGATAAAATCGACCTCGTCGTGGTGGTCTAAAAGATCGCGGCGGAGATTCTGCGCCATACACCCGAGGATTCCGATCGTCACCGGTGTGCTCTTTTTTGCCTTGGCTGTTTTGAGATGTTGGAGCCGCGAATAGATTCGTGTGTGGGCGTTCTCTCGAACGGCGCATGTGTTGAGAAGGATAACATCTGCGCTGTGTTCGTCGGGCGCCAGCGAATGTCCCGCCTTGGCAAGGATTGACCGGATGAGATCGCTGTCGTATTCGTTCATCTGACAGCCGTAGGTCTCGATATAAACCGCGGAGGATACCGTCATGGACCGCTCCCCGCCGACCGTTCACCGGTCGGCGGTTGTTTTTCCACGCGCGTTCGCTCTGCCATCATATCCCGATCCGCGCGTCCGGCCAGCGGCACCCCGGCATCCTCGACGTCCACGAGATCACCGGTAGCCACCAGAGGTGTCCGGCGCGCGGCGTCCGGACCGGATACGCCGTTCACGCGGACCAGCGCCAGCCGGTTCGAGAGATCGTCCGATGTGCGAACGGCCACCTTGACGTAGTTGTCCGAAAAACCCACCCAGCGGCCCAGCGCATCACGTTCCTCAAAGAGCACCCGGTGCAGCGCATCATACTGATCTCTGTAAAACTCTTTCTTTTTGGCGTTGCCGACGCGGTGAAGGATCTTACTTCGCTCGGCGATCACATCACCGGGTACCGAATCGGGCTCGCCATAGGCGCCGGTGCCTTTGCGCGCGGAGAAGCTAAACACGTGTGTATTGGCAAAGGGAATGCCGTCGATGAGCTGTTTGGTTTTTTCAAATGCCACCCCGTCCTCACCCGGGAAACCGGCGATGACGTCGGTTCCCAGCCCAATGTTCGGGACTCGTGACCGCACGTCGTTTATAAACTTGGCAAATTCGGCAGCGGTGTATCGGCGGCGCATTCGTTTGAGCACGCTGTCGTCCCCGCTTTGCACCGGAATGTGAAGATACGGGCACAGCGTCCCATCTTGCCTCATGCGGTCGATCAATCCCTTATGAATCGTCGTCGGCTCGATCGAGCTCAGCCGGACCCGCTCCAAACCATCGATGGTGTCGAGTGCGTCGACCATATCGACCAGCGTGCGCCCGCGGTCGTTGTACGTACCGACATTGATTCCCGTAATGACAATTTCGCGATGTCCCTCGGCCACGAGCAACCGCGCTTCCCTTATCGCATCGTCAAAGTCCCGGCTGCGAGCAGGCCCACGGCTTTTTGGCACGATACAAAACGAGCACACAAAGCTGCACCCCTCCTGCACCTTGAGATTGGCCCGCGTGTGCTCGGTGTAAAGACCCGGCACATCGATGGTGAAATGCTCGCGCGCCGCCCGCCGGGTGACGACCACCGGCGTGGGCTGTTTGACCGGTGTTGTGATGATCTCCGCAAGCCGCATCTTATCCGCCGTGCCAATGATGTAGTCCAGACCCTCGATCGTTTTGAGCTCGTCGATGGCGACCTGCGCGTAACACCCCACAGCCGCGATGCACACCGAGGGGTTGCGCCGGATGATCGACCGGATCAAACGCCGGCACTTGGAGGTCGCCTGGTGGGTGAGCGTACAGGTGTTGATGATACAGAGATCCGCCGCCGCACTCTTCTCGATCAACCGGTAGCCGCGCGTGACGAACTGTCGTGCGAAGACAGCCGTCTCAGCCTGGTTGAGGCGGCAGCCAAGTGTTTCGAGCGCGAAGGTGTATGCCATAACAAGCGTCCAAACGGACCGGAGATCCGGCCCGCTATCTTATTATTAATAAATATGTTAAATTGTAGAAAGGCGCGCCGCGCCGCCTTCGAACTATAACAAATTTGACCTCAAAAAGAAAGACGCGAATCGGCCACACCGCGTCAGGGGACCCGGACCGCGGGACCCAGGGCGACACGGAATGGAAGGCGTCAAAACCGGTCGCGATGGTCGGTGGGATGGGTACCAACCGGCTTGCTGGTCAATATAACATCCGAAGTTAACATAACGTCGATTTCGAGGCTGGGCCCGAGTATCCAACCATTTGTTATTGAACACAATACACGCCGCCGCTAGTTAACATAATATCACTCCCGCAGCGGGAGTGAAAAACCAACGACTTACGACGGCTTCTCCTGTGAAGTCCGCGGCGACAAAGACGCCAGATCAAGACGGTTATCTGCCGTGCAGTCCGTGGCGACAATTACGTCTGATCAAGTCGGTTATTCGCCGCGAAGCTCATGCCGACAAAGACACCTGATCAAGACCGTTATTCGCCGTGCAGTCCGTGACGACAAAGAGGCTGGATAATAACGACACACGACGAATAACCGCGGGCAGCCGATAAGCTTATCTTTCAAAGGGCGTCCTAACGACCGGCCAAATGATCCCATCCACCCTGCACAAAGCCGTGGTGCCTGCCGTGCGGGTCGACCAACGAGTAGACACCCGGCTCCCGCGTAAACCGGCCGATGACATGCGCCGGCACGCGAAGCGTCGACCGGATTTTTTTGGCCAGGCCGTCGGCTTTGCCACGATCGACGGCCAGAATGAGCGCGTAGTCCTCACCACCGTTCATCACCACATCGATAGGGTCGCGGCTGTAGTGTGCACAGTAAGCCCTCAACGGGCGGGACACGGGGAGCGCCGCAGCGTCGATCTCGCACCCGGCGCCGCTTTTTTCACAAAGGTTTATAACATCACTAGATAACCCATCGCTAATATCGATGGCCCCGTGGATCGCTCGGTTCGCTCGAAACCGGCCGCTTACATCGAGCCGGGGTTGAGGCCGTTTGAATGATCTGATCAGCGCCGGGGCAAAGGACGGCCGGACTCCGCGCTCCAACACATCGAGCCCCGCTCGGGCTTCCCCCAAACGGCCGACGACCAGAATCGCGTCGCGGCCAGGGCGGCACTTGCGGTGCCACGCACGACCGCGAGGGCAGCTCCCCACCAACGTAAGGTCGCACAGGATAATATCTTCGATCCCAGATACATTCCCCCCCACAACCGTGGCCCCGTATTTGGCCAGGTGGTCCCGGACGCCCCGCTCAATCGCGAGTATGTAATCACCGCTGACACCTGGCGGGATAGCGAGCGAGAGCAGACCGGAATCCGGCCGCCCGCCCATCGCCGCGATATCACTCAGATTCACCGCCGCCAGCCGCCATCCCAACTCGAATCCGGTAAACCACCGCCGCCGGAAATGCCGGTTCTCGACAAGAATATCCGTCGTAACCAGAATATCTTCATTGGGTTTCGGGCGAAGCACCGCGGTGTCATCGCCGACACCCGTCACCACACCTCGGGCGGGTGTTCTTTTCGCCCGAATCATCCGTGCGAACGATCGCAGCAATTCTTTTTCGCTAAACTTTGGATTCCTTGTCATTTGTGATACCCTCTGGCAGCGACATTGCTTACCGAATTCTAGGGAATTCCCGCCTGCTTTGCCACCGCTGAATGCCCCACCCACGGCGGATTCCGATGAGGCCATCAGCCACTAGATTGAGGAAGGCATTAGCCGAGAGCTGTAAGACACCATGGCGTTATCACGAGCACCGAGTCTCTTGTCCCCTGTCGCGATCCTGCTAGCCGCGCTGTTGGGTGTGACATTGGTGCTGACACCGTCGTGCAGTCAGCGCCCGATCGATCCCACCACGCAAACTACCCAAACCCAATGGACGCTGAGCGCGCCCCTTCCAACCGGCCACATGCTCCTCGAAATTTGGGGAATCTCCCGCAATGACATCTGGGCCGTTGGTGACATGGCCTCGCTGGTGCATTACGACGGCTCTACCTGGACAGCGATCGACACGAGATTCGATGCCGATTTCACCGGGGTGTGGGGACGCGCATCGGACGACGTCTATGCGGCCGGTGAAGATGGCTACACCGACGGCGGTATCGTCATCCATTATGATGGTTCCAATTGGCAGTGGGTCGACACCGGTCATGGGCGCATCTACTACGATGTGTGGGGTTACGAAGACAGCGTGTTTGTGGCGGGTGAGTTGATCGTTGTCGAGGATAACAACGGCTGGTCGTTGTCGTTTGAACCGCCCGAGTTTATCCGGGGGTTGTGGGGGACATCGGCCCACGACGTGTTTGCAGTGGGTGACAACGGAATCATTCTTCATTTCGATGGCCAAACGTGGTCGCCCATGGACAGCCCAACTTCGAACTATCTTTATGGTGTCTGGGGATACGCACACGATGATGTCTACGCCGCGGGTTCATACGGGACCCTCCTCCACTACAACGGTATCGCGTGGGAGCCGATGAATTCGGGCACCGGCTGGCGGCTCTACGATATTTGGGGAAACGCGTCGGGCGACGTCTATGTCGTGGGCTCGGGTGGAACGATACGTCTGCTCGAAGGCACGACATGGGAACGGCAAGAGAGCGGAACCGTTTTTGGACTGACGGGTATCTGGGGTGACGTCGACGGGGAGATGTTTGTCGTCGGACGGTTTGGCAAAGTGCTTCACAACAACGGAGCTGGTTGGGCGGCGATGAGCAGCGGCAGCGGTGTCGATTTATCCGATGTTTGGGGAGATGCACCAGACAACTACGTGGCCGTGGGCGACTACGGCGTCATCTACCGGTACGATGGTGCGCTGTGGCAAGAAGAACCGCTGTTGTACAGCAATTTTTTCTACGGCGTGTGGGGAGCGAACCGGGACGACGTGTTTATCGTGGGCGAACGGGGTCTGGTCCTGCGATCTGAGGATTCGGAGTGGGTGTTTTCCGGGCGCCCCGTTGACACGGATCTTTGGGGTGTCTGGGGCACAAGTTCGCAAAACGTCTATGCGGTTGGCGATTCGGGCAAGATCACTCGCTTCGACGGCACGCAGTGGGAAGAGATCGCTCACGATTTTGGCGGTGATTATTGGGATGTGTGGGGCAGCTCGGCAAATGATGTCTTCGTAGTTGGAACGCGGGGCACGATTCTTCACTACGACGGTGAATCGTGGGCGCAGATGGGCAGCGGTACTTCGAGTACGCTGCTCAGCATATGGGGAGATGCACCGGATATGGTGTTCGCGGTCGGTCAAAGCGGAACGATTCTTTACTACAACGGTTCGGGGTGGCGGCCGATGGGCGGAGGTGGCGACCGTACGTTTGTTGGTGTGTGGGGCTCATCGTTCGACGATGTTTATGCGCCAAGCTTTGAAGGTGACATCCTTCATTTTGACGGTGTCCAGTGGACGACGACGCTGGTAGACGACAATTCGAGTTTCCGGGCGATTTGCGGCAGCTCGGCGACCGACATTTTTGCGGTTGGCGTGTTGGGCAGGATACTGCACTTTGGCGGTCAGTAATTCGGCTCTGAAGGTAACCACGGTGACAAAAACCCGGATCGGCATTTTGACTATTCTCATCGCGATCGCCTCGGTGATAACGGTGCTTCCCGTCCGCGCCCAGATCATGGGGCCCGCCATCGAACGGCACGCGTTGGAGCTTGGCTACACGTTTAAATGGTACGAACGCGACTTCGACACACTCAATCAAGACTCTGGAGAATGGTCAGCCGGCGCGTTTTACTTGAGATTCGGTGCCTGCCGCTGGGCAACGCTATCGTTCGAGGGCGGTTTGTGGGATGTCGATCACGATGATTTTCCCGACAACGACTACCGGCGCTACGTGTTTGGCGTTGGCCTCACATCGTTGTTGTACGCGAGGGAAAGGTTTGAGCTCGGGGTGTCGGGACACTACAGCGAGATATTTGACCACGACCGGTCGCAAAACCAGTTCCACAAGAATACACGTAACATCACGGCCGCAATCCAGCTCCAAACGTCGTGGGATCTCGAACGCACAACGATTGAGCTTTGGGGAGGTCCCGCATTGATCTACGACCAGAGCCGTCAGTACCCGTGGCAGTCGAACGAACCCGTGCGAGCCAACACCACCGGCAATTTTGGGATTGTTGTCGGTGTAAATTTCCTGTTTGTCGAACACATCAGCGCGTTTGGCTACGTCGCCTACGCCGACGCTCTTCAACCACGGCTTGGTGCCGGGTACAGGTTTTAGATGGTTGCCAAAATGATCGACCGTGTTGTCAGCACACTATCGGATGCCAGGGCGAATACTGCACGCGGCTTGACGATACTGGCCGCCGCGCTCGTCCTCGTGCTGCTGTCCGAAAACGCCAATGCCATACTGCTTTCACCGCCGGCGAAGAAAGGCAAGTTTACCATTGGTTTTAACGAGATGTGGATCCACCGCGACCAGGAATGGACTTACGGTTGGCCAGAAGACGAAGACAATAAAAGCGAAGACAAATACAACCTCGGCGCGCTCTATGCCAAGTACGGTGTCGGCGATCGGGTGACGCTATTTGCCGAATTTGCGCTGTTCAACGGTGACCCGCATCTGCAAGGCATCTCTTACCGGCATATCAATCTCGGTGCGGGTTTCAATGCCATCTTTTTCCGCACGCACAATATCGATTTCAGTTTTCTCTTGAGTTATCTGGAAAACTTCCAGCACGACAATCAGGAAACGGCGTGCCACAGCACCACCCGGCACTGGGCCGGTCTGATCCAGCTCACGCAGGTTTACGATTTCTCACAGAAGAAACACGAAATGGCCATATGGGTTGGGCCCGGTTACTTCAGGGATGATCAGACCTATGACGGCGGCGCCTGCCCGCCGCGGAGCAAAGACTCCGTAAAAAATTTTGGATTGGCGGTAGGGGCGAATTTCCTATTGTGGAGCCATCTCGAGTTGTTCGGGCATGTCGTCTACGCGAACTACCTGCAGCCCCGTCTTGGAATTGGATATCAGTTCTAATTGAGGTTAGTCTCGCACGAACCGCAACACCATCCAGCTTCCCATTAGCATAATCAGCGCGAAGACGCCCAGGTAGAGCCCGATCAACATCCACTCACCATCGCCGGACACCTGCGCGATCTCGTTGAGCCACGACGCGAGTTTGGGTGAGAGCCCGAGCGAGAACCAATCGCCCATGCGGCTCAAAACCGCAGGGAGTTCGACAAATGGATTCTTGATCAACAAGAGAAAAACACCGACAACGATGAGCGTCACACTGGCCAGTCCAGGCGCGTTGAAAAGACTGCGGAGCACAAACGAGCGTTGTCGCAACCCAAGTCTGCCGATCACCCGCGCGGCGGTACGCGTGGCCGCCGGACGCAGCGCACGGCGTTCGGACAGCGAAGTCTCGAGCGCAGCAAAGAACGCCAGCGACTCGCGGCAGTTCACACAGTCTGCCACATGCGAGTCAACCCGCCGCCGGTCATCGGCGTCCAGCTCGTCTTCGTGATAGCGCGGAAGCAGATTTTCGATATCGCTGCAGTTCATGGTTTCACTCCGGCCGGTGTTCGCCGGCGAGACTCCGACGTGTCATCACCCGTTTGAGTTCGAGCTTCGCCCTATGAATATACGTTTTGACCGTCCCGATGGGAAGCTCGGTTGCGTCGCTGATTTCCTGATACGACATCTCACCCATGTACCTGAGCTCGAGAACCACGCGGTAGTTCTCTTCGAGCTCACCGAGACACCGTTCGAGATACTCCCGCTGGTCCTTGTCCCGGTACTGCTGATCGGGCCTTGACCTCTCCGGGGCTGCCAAATCGACCTCATCGGCGGGCGGACCCGACAGCACGGTTTTGCGAGCCGCGTTGACCGCCTCGTTGCGGGCGATCCGGTAGACCCAGGTGGAGAATTTGGCATCGCCGCGAAACCCGCGCAGTCCCTTGTAGACCTTGATAAATACGTTCTGTAAAACATCTTCTGCATCTTCGCGGTCTCCCAGCACTCCCCGGATCACTGAAAACGCCATCGGCTGGTAACGTTCGATCAGCTCCCGGAACGCCTTTTCGTTGCCCCGGATCGAATCGGCCACCAGACTCGAATCACCCTCGGTCTGGAACCTTTTCTCCTCCATAAAAGTGAGATTGGACCGGCGGTGATTTTGTTTCAACTTATTTCCCGCCGGGGCCCGGCCGGCGCGAATTCCGGTCACGATTCAAAAAGTTGAAACAACCGGATCACCCTCCCTGTCAAAGGGGTGAATCGCAAATGAGAAATGCCAGTTAACGCTTTTGGAATATTGAAACGGCCATGCAACATAAGATAATACTAGGAAAGGAGTTACAATGCCGTACTTTGGTTTATTGACACGACCCGAAACCATCGCCACCATGATCCCGATCTTGGCGATCATGGGTGGCGTGTTGATCGCCATCGTGGCCATCATCGTGGAAGCCAAAAAGAAAGAGCTGGTTCACAAGGAACGTCTGGTGGCAATGGAAAAGGGTATCGAGATCCCCGAACCCAAGAAAGCGCCCCAACGTCCCGCGTACCTCAAAAACCGTTCCGCCGGACTGGTCATGACGCTGCTGGGTGTCGCTTTGGTCATCGCTATCTGGGTGCCCGCGGGCGCTGTCGGTGGTGTTTGGGGTTTTGTCCCGC
>CP070631.1:3432576-3433971 GCA_020356045.1 Candidatus Latescibacterota bacterium | reverse complement strand
GCGTGGTTATCCGAACAACTCAAACATCCCGTCGCGTTGACATAGTTGATGGTCAAGATATGAACCGGTGTGGACGCATCGATTGCGGTGCCAAAACCGATCACAACTCCCAGGTTTGATTGTCCAATGGTCACTGGATAAATTGCTTCATCGGACATATAAACGAAGTCGGTGAAAGGGGCGACTTCTTCGACCTTGAACTGCACACCGGTGATTGGCTCGGTGAACCCTTCGGCGAACACGTACACAATCTGAAGTCCGGCTGGTTCGCACGACGTGGACACCGTTGCCGCCCCATCGAAATAGAACGTTATATGCCCGGCTTGCAGCGGTGCGGGTGCAGGGCCGTCGGTGATGGCCGTAGCCTCAACCGTAATCGGCGGCGGAAGTTTCTGGGACTGCGGTTGTTGGCCGGGTTTTTTGATCTTGATCGGCATCATATCGCCGTTTTGAGCGGCAACAGGTGTTATCGCCGCGAGCACCGTAATCAAACACAGTATCGGTATAATTCGTTTTGTCATGATATCCCCCCAAGGAATCGTACGCTGGTCGATTTTCATCTGCGGCATTAACGCTGGTCGAGAGTTTGGCTGATAAACCGGTCCAGCGGCACACGCTCGATACGCGTGGCGCGGCTACCGCCGTCAGGAATACCGACCATCTGGGTGCCGCCCAGCTCGGGGCGGTTGACGTACGGCATGCCCGTCTGTGGGTCGCGATGAATGTTGAATTTCCCCTGGGAGAAACCAGCAATGTGAAAAGCACCGTTTTTCGCGGGTTCCAGGTAGACGAGAACCTCCTCACCCTGCTTCCAGTGCAACGCGCCGTGCACGGTGACCCGGACGTTACCTACAACGCCACCCAACTGACGAATACGTACGGTCCCGAAGGGAGCCCCCTTGTACGTTTCATCGACGACGATGGTCGTTTCGGTAAAGATCTTGGTCTGATTGGCGTTCCAGTACGAATTGATCTCGGATACTGTTCCTCTGACCACCGTTGTGGATGTTTGCCCGAGCTGCTTTGGTGTTTTGTAGATTACCTGTGTTGCAATTGCGCCACCGGCGAGCAGGCATATCCCCACAACGGCGACAACGAGAGCGCGTGCTGTCGGTCTCATGATACCGCTCCAGAGTTAAAGAAACTAAACGACAGAATTTAGGCGTTGTGCTTGTAATCGAGGATTAC
The DNA here is from genome assembly GCA_020356045.1 of Candidatus Latescibacterota bacterium. Lineage (GTDB taxonomy): Bacteria > Krumholzibacteriota > Krumholzibacteriia > WVZY01 > WVZY01. The sequence continues at coordinate 3,432,783 of CP070631.1, read as the reverse complement.
ACGCCTGCCTGTGGATGTGAGGTCCGGACGTGCCAGACACGATTGTTAGAACTCATGGACGGGGCAGCACCGAGCCCGGTCGCAGTGGACGATGGCAAGCCAACCATGCGGTGACGGCCGCCGAGTCGCCGCGGAGAGGGGAAGAAGAGTACGAAGAGTGTCAATGCTGGAAAAATCTATAACGCTGCTGGATCGCTGGACATCTCG
>CP070631.1:3409132-3432476 GCA_020356045.1 Candidatus Latescibacterota bacterium | reverse complement strand
TGAGAATCTCCGTGAGCTCATAATAATCTGTTTGGATTCGTTTCGTGTCCGCGCGAGGAGCCGCCAGCGCTTCGTATCGTCGGAGGGATTTCCTCGCTTGCCTTACCTGGCCGACGATTCGTTCGACGGGAATGGCGCCGGGCTGTTCAACGGATTCCGGTGTCTGAATGTCAATGCTGTTCGGGTTGGTCGAGGTGTCACCACGTTGTGAGAGAGCAGTTGTGACGGGAAAGACGATGGCGATCGCGACCGATATCGCACCGAAGAGTAAGACGGAGCGGCGTATTTTGTAAGCGGTGTGTTCGAAAGGTTGCTTCACCCGACCCCCAAGCATTGGTCTGACCCAAAAGGCCTCGTCGGCATTGTTTCCGTTTCTTCAGCAGTTCTTAGAATATACCGATCACACTCGTTTGTAAATGATCGAGCGCCGACCCGCTTGGAATGCTCAATGTTCGAGGAGTCTGGTTTCAAAGAGGAGATCGACCAACAACGAGTCAATATAAATGCCAAATGGACGGTTGCGGCCGTCGTCGTCTTTTCGATTAGCACATTGTCGGGGCCAATGGCGGCTCAGGATTCTCACTACTGGACGAATCAGAATGGGGCTCGAGCGGATCTGCTTGGGGGAATGGTGGTTGGAAGCATACAGGACCTGGCGACCACGTACTACGACCCTGCGGGTACCGCTCTGATCGATGATGCGGTTCTGATCTCGAGCACCGAGGCAGCCGAGATATCCAGAATTTCGATGTGGTTGGTAACGGATCCTTTGACGTCAATGCATCGTCAGTTGGTGTCGATCTCGATGACGACGGAACTCCAGACTCGGAGCTGGTCAGCAATTACCAGAAAGACTTCGACACGAGGTTCGAATCGCCGTTGTCGATTGCCGCTGGTGCTGCGTACCGCTTCAAACTCTCGGCCGTGTTAGTTAGTGCGGTGTGGTTTGACCGCGTCGATGAGTTTGCCGTTATGAACCCCGCGAATTTTCGCGGTCAGACAATCGGGGAGACTTTCGAACCCTCGGTCAGAGCACAGTTCAAATCGGTATTCAATTGGGGTGTTGGTCTGGAGCACACCTTCAGCAAGAAGCTCGGGTTCTACGGGAGCTACCGGCTCGACAGATCAGCATTCGACCCCGACGCCGGTCTACCAATCCGAATTCACAGTGGTGAGTTTGGGTAACAGCGGGCGTAGAATACGGTACGTGGCCCCCCAAAGCTTGTGAGGGCCAATGCGGTAAAACGGAATTTCGACCGGATGGGGCCACTCGGGGAACGTGCGCATTTCTCGTCCGTGCGCCTCGGGCAGAGTAAGATCATCCGCGTTTACAACGAGAACTTCGGCGATCTCCCGTGGCTCGATCCGCCACTCGGCGGGTGGTTTGATCCGCCCCAGATAAGGGTGAATCAAGAACCCGGTGGTAACCGTGTCGACGGCGGGAAGCTCTCCGAGTATCTCCACCGCATCGGGCGTGAGGCCAATTTCTTCATGGGTCTCACGAAGCGCGGTATCCAGTGTCGAGTTGTCTTCGGGCGCACATTTCCCACCGGGAAAAGCAATTTGCCCGCCGTGGGTGCCACCCTCGGTGCGCCGGACGAGCACGATTTTGAGCGGACTCTCATGTCCGTCCTCCCGGTATATGGGAACGAGCACCGCGGCGTCGAGTATCGGGGAATTGAGGTCGTTCATTAGGAGAAATAATGGTGGACGCAGACGTGACACGCAAGCAGAGACTTGCCGAGGATTCAGCCCGACGGCGCGGTGGCGGAAATCTGCTCGATCCCCGCCGTGACAAAAATCCATTGAAACCGCATCTGATCGCGGATAGGCATCGGCGACGCGTCCGAATCGGCGGTATCGCCGGCAACGATCTCGATGGGTTCTCCGTTTTCCAGGCTGGTCTTCCACGACAGGACGCGCTCGCGCCATTTATCGGCAATGGGATCGTTGGGTTCGATCGACTCCCCGACACCCGGTACGATAAACAACGGAATCTCCGAGACTAGCGTAAGTGGATCACCGCCGTGCGATCGGATGGTTTCCATCGAGCTGGGGCGAAACAGCGCAGCCGTATCGGGGTCGTTGCGATCTACAAAGTACTGCGCCATCGCCAGTGAGTTGGGACGGGTGCAAAACCCGCGCTCGATCCGTTCGAATCCTTTTTCTCCGTGACGCTGGACGTCGTGGAAATTATACCGCAGCTGGTTTACCGCCTCGCGGCATCGTTGTTTTACGATTGGGCAGCGATCCACCCAATCCGGGTCGATCAAAAACCACGGACCGCCGGCAAACGCCATTCCGTGCAACGACACATGCAGGGCAAAAGGCCGCGGGCAGGTTTTCCACCAATCGTATACGGCGCGATTCTCGGGACGGCAATCGTGATCTACAGAACTTCTCGGGAACCCAAACTCGATATCATCCCCGGGTTGTTCCCGGACAACGTGTGTCAGGTAGGCCGACAGGTCGTACTGTTTGTCGACATGCTGGTACCAAACACGATTGCGATCCGCTCCATCGGGATTTATGTGGGATACGATCCACCACTGGTAGTTTGTGAGAATCTCGGATTCATCGGGCGTATCGGACAGATAGGACACCAGCCGGTTGAGAAACTGTGGGCCGACAGGTTCGTCAGCGTGACATCCACCGATAAGACTGATTTTCATATCGCCCGTGCCAAAACGATAACCAACGATCGGCCGATTCTCACGCGAGCGTCCCAGATGCACACCCTTTGGTGGTGACGCCGTCGCAGGAGTGACGATTGCGTCGAATAAATCTGCGCTCATTGAATCCATCAGTCCAGTTCTCCCGTGATCAGCAAACAACCGGTCACGGTGTTTTCTTTTTTTGATCCGTTTCGTTTGGTCTCAGCTCTGCCAACCCGACAGCCACAAATGAGATCGAGTTCATAAATGTTCCCAACGACACGTCGAGTTTGCGGACCACCGGATCTTTGAAACCATAATGGACGCGAGGCGGAAAAAGTTCAAGTTGGTAGGCGATCAGACGGGTATGAGCGGGTGACCGAGAAACCACCCGATCCCATCGACGATCATTGCCAAACCGAGGATGATGAGGAGCACCATGATAACCCGTTTTCCCCACGAATCCGCAATCCGGCCGATGACGCCAAAGAGGCGATCGGCAAGCTTCGGAAACAACTGACGGATCGCCACCAGAACGATGAAGGGTGACACAAAGATCACGTCGTAAAAAACGAGCGCGGCCACCGAATTCAGCGCCGGCAGATCGGCCCTGAGGATCTGGTCGATGGCGCCAAGATAGGGGACCGCGCCCGGCATGCCCACGATGATGAGACCACCGGCGGCGACAAACGCCCGTGCGGGTGTGACGCGCTCCAGCTTCTCCGTTTTCTCCTTGGCCCGCCGTGTGGCGGCCATTCGGTATCCGACGGTAAGAAGTAACCCGCCAATGACGATCTGAAGACAGAGATCAAGGGTGTCGGGATTTTTCCATTTGTCGATGAGAATCACATTGAGCTTGGCAAAAAGTGCTCCGAGCCCAAATGTGACCAGGATGCCACACAAGAGGTACGTGGCAAACATACCTCCGATAAACGCAGTGGCACCGAGCAGTGGATTTTTGCCGGCGAACAAAACCGCCAGCGCGACAACACCGATGGGGAGCATTGATGTGCTGTCGATCAGGGCTATGGGGGTCAAGATGCCAAGCAGATTATCCACTAAGTCTCTAACCGGTTTGGTTGGTGTTCACTTCAAGCCACAACCTCGTAATTGATCCTCACGGTGTTTCTGCGCGCCCGATCGACCACAGGACAAATCGACCCGCGCGGCCGTTGGTGCGTCTCGAGTAGAGGTCGGTTATCGCTTCCACACGAGCGATATAGTGAACAACGTGTCGAGCTCCTCCAGCGGTGTAAAGACCTTGATGCCCGTTGGCGATCCATCGGGTGCGGTGAGGTCGACCTCGGTGAGAGCCGGGTCGTTCCGCCAGAAGATCTGAAACGCGGGTTTGAATTTTAGCTGCCCGGCGATCGTAATGGGCAGCTCGTTGAGAAAATCAATGCGAACGTCCGATGTGTTATCGAGGTTCCAGTCGGTAATGAGGATGCTGACGAACTCCGTCGTTTTGGTGATCTGCCACCACAAGTCGTAGGACAACCGCAAACCGGGGAAGTTTGAACTAAGAAACGGATTTGAGACGACTTCTTCCTCAAAGGTATATGTCACACCGTAATTGGTATCGAACTTGAAATCGTCGCGGTCGGACCATGTGTTCCCCGCGCCTCCCGCCAAGAGAAACCGGCTGTCAATACCCGCAAAACGGTTGCGCAGCCAGTCCACGCCACCAAAAACGACAAACCGTTTGCTGAACTTGTAGTCGTACCGCCCTCGCGCGTAGAATAGCTCCGCCGTCTTTTCCGTAGTCGTTTCTTCGAACAGTTGGAAATCATCCTGACCCGTGCCAACGGCCGTACGGGTCCTGATCGACGACTCGGTTTGGGTTCCGCCAAGTGCAAATCTGAGCACATGCTTGGGCCACTCCCGGCGCGCCGTGGCCGCAAGCCCGAGCGTATTGGATTTGGAGTTGCCCGAGGTCCACACCGCGGCGAGTTCCGTGGTGAAAAACCATCGGTACTTATCCTCCTCACCCTCCTCTTGCGCCCATGCCGACGTGTGTGCGAAAACGAAAACAATAATCGCAGCAGTCGCAAGTGCCATAACGCCTCGGAAAGATAGTGGGTTTGTCATGTGTCATCCTTTGTTTGTCCGGTTGGTGCCGGTCGTCGAGTCTTGACGGACGGTACAAACAACGCCCATCCGATTGGGCTAAACACTACAAAGCCGAGGGTGATGTCGTCAAGTTTCCTAACGGAGATGAGTGAGCTAGAAATCGTAGTAGACGATAAACGAGATCCGGTTAGCGGTTCCGTCCTGGCCGTCCTTGTTCTCCCGGCGTCCCCGCGAATGCTCCACCCCGGTTCGAACACCTTTGGTGACTTGCCAGAACGTGTTGACCAACACATACTGGGTGGAATCGAAGGCGTCATCCGACTCGAAGTCCTCGTTTTTTATCTTTGTGAACCCGGCCGTTGCATGTGAGCGGACGTAATTGGTCCAGTGATATCCATAGGAGATGTAACCGCCGGCAGATGGCACAAGCTCGGTTGAATCTCTTGCCACGACTGCCGAGTCGGGCGCGTCGAGCACCAAAACCGCAGCTGCCGAGTCTGGGCTTGCAGTGTTTTCGTCTTCATCTTGCGCGTATACCTACAACGGCAGACAAGTAAAAGCGAATGATGCGATGAGAATGAGAGCGGGTCGAAAACGGTCGGTGTCCGCAGTCACGAGCCCATTTGATGATCCTGTCGAATTGAACCAATTCGCTACCGTGTAAGTCGATCCGGCAAATATAGCAACACCCGATAGGACACCGATCACCCGGGAGCACAGGGGTTTGTATTGATTGGTGTTGCGTCTTGAAGTAGACTTCTCGCGAGCGCTTTGCAGGCGAGGAAACGAGAATCTGTCCGGGTCCAGCCCGGAGGAGGAGTGGAAAATGAGAATCGCGTGTTTGATGGGTGCGTTGTGCCTGGTTGCGTTGACCTTCGGTTGCTCATCGTATAGTGTCAACCATGATTGGGACCGGGACGCTCCCTTTCCAACCTACAAGACCTACAACTGGTTAGACATTTCCAGACCAGAACCCGGCAGCATCCAGGCGGCGCGGTCCCGCAACGATCTTCTCGAAGGCAGGATCAAGCGGGCCGTCAATTCGGAGCTGGCGAAGAAGGGATTGACGTTTGTGAATGACAACCCGGATCTGCTGGTGGTCTATCACACCGGGGTCGAATCAAAGATAAACGTAACCGATTGGGGCTACCGGTACAGCTATGACTACTGGGGATGGGGCGGCCGTCAAATCGATGTGTATCAATATCAGGAGGGGACCCTGATCGTCGATCTCATCGAGAATGCTACAAAAGAGCTGGTGTGGCGCGGTTATGCGACGCGAACAGTCGATGAAAACTGGTCGCCGGAGAAAGAAGAGCAGGTGATCAATACGGCGGTGGGAAAGATTTTTAAGAAATATCCGCCAAAGTAAGCGTGATGTGGGCGCAGAGCGCCACATCGATCGGCCGCAAATGAAGCAGACAATCGTCCCCGCGATCACGTTCGCGGGGACGATTGCAGCTTATTTGCGGCCCACTTTCAACACGAATGACGGATGCGACCCGATGCGCAGAGAAATTCCCAGACCACGAACGCTGATCATTCTGCTGCTGCTGGCAGGCGCTGTGGTTGCCGCGCTGGTGATCGAGCTGTCGTCGGGTGTGAGACGCGAGATTCGGCGCTCGCTGATGCAGCGAACCGCCGACCGCGCCGAGGTCGTTTTTCAGAGCCGCGTGCGAGGTCTCTTTGATCCTCTCGAAAAGCACCTGCGGATTACCGGCGAATGGGGTCGCAGGGGTGCGCTGGATCTGAACGACCAAGACAAACTCAATAATCTGTTTATCCCGATGCTCGAGCAATACCCGGCCGTGACCTCGATGCTAATCGCAAATGAACGCGGGCGGGAGTACATGCTTTTGCGGGAGTCTTCGGCGTGGCTAACCCGCTCAGCCGACGCGGAAGCCGCTCCGGGGCGCGTCCGTTGGCGGCGTTGGGCAGCCGGTGATTCGATTGCCGATGATTGGTGGGAAGATGTCGATTACGACCCGCGTAAAAGGCCATGGTATACCCGTGCGATCGAGGAAGAAGAATCCGACGGCGATGTCCGGTTGACACGCCCGTACCCATTTTTTACCACGCGGCAAATCGGCGTAACACTGTCGAAACGCTGGAGCGCCATGACGGGCGATGACGTGGTGGACTACGTTGCCGGGGTGGATGTACCGCTGGACTCGATATTGGTTTATGTGGAAGATCTGCTCGCCGATTTCAGCGGCGAATCATTTTTGCTCAGTGCCGACCATCGTGTTTTTGCCGCTGGGACCGCGCCGATCGACAGTGACGATTCGGCGCTGGGAACACGCGATCCGGTTGGTGTGGAGGCACGGGCGCTGGCCGCCTGGGAAGCGGTTGGATCGGTTTTTGGCGATCAGCTAACCGTTTCGGTTGCAGGGACACCGTGGTGGGTTGACTTTCGGCCCGTCTCGTCGGATTCGACACCGCCGTTTCTGGGCATCGCCGTGCCCGAGTCGAGTTTTGCCGGTGAGGTGCGAAGCCAGCAACTGCGGTTCGAGCTGATGCTCGCCGGGTTGCTCCTTCTCGGTGGTTTGGTCACGTTTGCCGTTGGACAGGTCATCGCGCGCCGCGGCGGATCCGATGCCGGTCCCGACCTCGACACGGAGGCAGGACTTCTCAAGCTCATCGCCGGTGGTGAGGGCGACGGTCTGGAGTTCAAGGCCACGATGAGGTGGAATATCATCGCCGACAAGCCGGGCAAAGAGGTCGAGATGTCATGGCTGAAAACGGTGGTTGCCTTTTTGAACACCGACGGCGGTGTGTTGATCATCGGAGTGAACGACGAGGGCGAGGCCACGGGGATCGCTGCGGATCGATTTGCCAACGACGACAAGTTTCTTCTTCATTTCAACAATCTTTTCAAGCAACACATTGGACTTCCGTTCCGCGAATATGTCCGGGCGGATATCCGAACAATTGACGACACCCAGGTTTTTGTGGTGTCGTGCGCGTCGTCACCCGAACCGGTGTTTCTCAAACAAGGCAAAGAGGAGCGGTTCTATGTCCGGGTGGGACCGTCCAGTCGGCAGCTCTCTGTGAGCGAGGTTGTAAAGCGATTCAAAAAGTAATCCTGAGCGGCGTGGCGACGCGCTGGCTCGGGAGCATCGCTCAACAGGTCTAAAAAAGGAGACGGCCCATCACGAATGATGGGCCGTCCCGCTGGTGCCGAGTCAAGACCAGAAAGACGATCTACCACATGGAAGCTTTGCTTTTCTCGGCAGTCTCAGCGGGCAAGAGCGCCCGCGTTGCTTGCAGATCCCCCTCCATCAAGAGTGCGAATGTGTTCACTTTTTCGAGATAGTCGGTGAGACCGGATCCTTCTTTGTTCACTGCTTTTCTCTGGCCACGCGAGCACACCCGGTATATGCCCTGCATGTGGGTGAGCCGTTGGTGCGCCGGGGTAAAGACGGCCGCTGAGCCCGTTGGACGTTCGGTTCTGCCGTCACGGCGTTTTTGCACCTCGCCGTGCGTCCGTAAGAAATACTCTTCGCCAATCTTTTTCTCGAGCTGAACGATCTCGCGACCCATGGCGTTGTGAAGATCGGTGATGATTTTCTGGCGCCGCGCGCTGCTCGACTCTCTAGCGGTACTCTCGAGATTCTTGATCAGTTTTCGGAACTCCTTGAGTTCCTTTGTGTCACGGTCGATGGTGCGTTTTATTTTGGCCACCTCCGAGCTGGCCATGGTCACGCTCCCCAGTGCCTGCGGTGTGGCGTGGGCGTCGGGCAAAATGCCGAACGCCACGAGGATCGACAAGGCTACCATAACGAGAGGGATCCGGTTCATCATGGACTCCTTGGTACTATCGATTTGTAACTATCTATTTTACAGTTGGTTGCGAAATACTCTGGCACCCGGAGAGCCGGACGTCAGCTTGTCTGGCGGCGCTCCGGGGCGGTGTTGGACTATTTGGGGGGGCAGAGCAATATCTATTCCGGCGTCGAACGATCGAGATCGAGCCATTCGACCTCTCCGGTGCCAATATCATAGACCGCGCCGACGACCTGGATCGCCCGGGTTTCCCAGAGCTTTGCCAGGGTGGGTTCGGATTGCCTGAGAATCTCGGTTTCGAGAAAGACGTTTGCGCGCACGGCGTTTTCCACGGGGTCACCCGGTTTGCTTCGACTGGCCTCGACGGCGGGGAGTAGCGATTCGACGAGCGCGGTGATGTGATCGCCGGTATCTGCGCCTTCGACAGCCGCTGTGACGGCGCCACAGCGGGTATGGCCCAAAACGACGATCAAGGGGATATTCAAATGGGCGGCACCGTATTCCAGAGAGCCGAGCACCGCGTCGTCAACGATGTTGCCCGCTACCCGAAGGACAAAGATATCGCCAATCCCTGTATCGAAAAGGATTTCGGGGACTACCCGGGAGTCCGAACAGGTCAGAACCTGCGCAAACGGCTGTTGAGCGGATGAGGTAATGGCTCGCCGTTCCGGTTTTTGGTGCGGATGTGTGGGGCGGCCATCGACAAATCGCCGGTTGCCATCGGCCAATTTCTTGAGTGCCTCGTTTGCGTTCATCTTGTCTGCGGCAACTGTTGGTATAGGCCGTCCTCGCGGGGGCCGCTCGCGGATTCCAATCCGAGTTGCAGCAGTCCGGAGAATACGCAATCTGAGAGCGGTTGACCAGTGAAACTTATCAACCCCAGCGTTGTTTAATGGTAATATCGACGAACGCTCATTTTAATCAGACGAACGGAGGACAACGATGCATACAGATCCGGATAGCCGACCGCTCGCCCGGTCAGTGTTGTCAAGACACAGCTTTTTGACCGTGGTTGTGATAGGAATTGTGTTTGTGCTTGCCATTTTGGCTCCCGCGGTAAAGGCGGCCTCATGGGAAGGCAAGGAAGTGGTGCAAGACGGCATTCCCCACATTCAGAATCCGGCGACTCCAATCAGCGAGCCGGCAACGCTTTCTCCAAAAGAACTTTGGCGGGTGTCCGGCGACGAGGATGACGAGTTTCTCTTTGGTGTTCTTTCCGAGATCACTTGTGATGGCGACGGCAACATCTACCTGCTTGATTCCCAGCTCAGCGTGGTCATGGTGTTCTCCGAAGGTGGTGAGTACCTCCGGTCGATCGGCCGTGAGGGCGAGGGTCCCGGTGAGTTTCGCAGGGCCACCGACCTCTTTATGACACCGGATGGGAACGTGGCCGTCATGCAGCGGATGCCCGGCAAGATCGTCGTGTTGACACCGGACGGTGAGCCCGTGGGGGAGCTGCCCGTTCCGCAACCCGCGGACGGCGGTATGCAAATGTTTGCGGGCGGGCATCTGGCGGGTGATCACGTGGTCATCAATACCAACCGTTTTTTGCGTCACGATGACGGCTTTGAAGTGACCAGCACAATCATCGCCGTGGACCCCGACGGCAACGAGATGGCGGAGTATTTTGCCCAAAGCGAGAAAAACAGCTTTGCCAATATGACATTCGACGAGCGGACGGGGATGGCCGCGCTGGTTTGGAGTGCTGGGAGCGATGGCCGGGTCTACACGAGCGATGTCTTTGACAAGTACGGGTTCAAGGTCTGGAATAGTGACGGTACTCTAGACCGTGTTGTCGACAGAGAGTACGTCGCGCGCGAGCGCTCTGAAGAAGAGATGAAGCGGAACGCCCCCCGAATCATGCTCAGACGCGGCAACCGTACGGAAACTCCCGAGGTCAAGACGAGCAAAACGGACCGAGATATCCAGCGGTTTTACCCCCGTGATGACGGTACCCTTTGGGTTTTGTCGAGCCGCGGTGCGTTTGACGCGCCGGATGACGTGATTGCCACCTTCGATGTGTTTGACCATGGCGGACAGTTCACCCAGCAAGTCACTTTCAATGGTGAGGGTGACTACGCGGATGATGGTTTCTACATCGTCAAGGATCGGTTGTATGTCGTTACCGATTTGCGGTCCGCGCGTCGCGCCATGTTTGGTGGCCATGAGGAAGAGGAAGACGATGAGGATTTCGACGAAGAACCCATGACCGTGATCTGTTATGACTTGGGGCCGATCGTCCAGACCATGAAATAGACACGCGGATTCAGACCAAATCGAATTCTTGGCCCCCCGGCACCGCGAACAACGACGCCGGGGGGTTTTTGCGGGCAACGGCACCGCGTTTTGGTTTGATGGTCGCGGCTAATTTTAGATTATTGACAATTGTCAATTCGCGGCGGTCGGGTTTGTGGACGCAAAATGTGGTTTTGCCATTGCGATCACAATCGGTTAGAATCCTCCCGCAGCCTCAAATTTTTTGGCTTCGAATCCTACAATATTAGTAGTGATTTGGAGGGGCTGCACGGTGCGCAACCTGCACGAGGGGGAACATGAACGGTGTTCGATGGACGAGTGCCGCCGCATGCACGGCGCCGAACATTCGTGGTTCACGGGCAAGCTGCCAAAAGAAGAGGTTGAAAAGCGAAAAAAGGCTCAGGACGACTTCAAGAGTCGTTACGCCTAGTGACGGAATCATTACCTGGTTGTGCTTGGTGACAGGGGATACAAACGGGGTTCCTGCAAGGGAGTGGATATGAAAACAAGTCTGTTCGCTGGGCTGCTGATTTTGGCCGGTGTCTTTGCCCCCACTTACGCGGAGACAAACAATTTCGAAGTCGGTGGCCAGATCAGACACCGATATCAGGCCGACGACAGGGCCTTTTCCGACCCGCGTTACTTGACGTTCAACCAGCTGCGTTCGCGGCTCAACGTCAAGTATAAGGTGTCGAATGACATTACTGGCTTTGTTCAATTTCAAGACTCGCGCCGTTTTGGTGAAATGGCAAGCACCATCGACGGCAGCGCGAATCAGATCGATTTGCATCAGGGGTTTATCCAGGTCAACGACTTCTTTTTCAACTGGCTCGACGCCAAAGCTGGACGGATGTCGGTCAACTATGGCAACCAGCGGCTCGTTGGTGCCCTGGAATGGCACAATGTGGCGCGTTCGTTTGACGGTTTGATTTTTACGCCGTGGGCGGGGAAGCATTCGATCGATCTATTCTATTTTGTGATTAGGGACAGTCTCAGGCGAAGCGACCAGGGCAATTTCAACTTTTTTGGTTTCAATGCGAACATCTACACGTCGGAGAGATATACCAATCAAGTGTATCTGATGTGGCAACGGCAAAATCCATCGACCGACCTCAATCGCTGGACGATCGGGTTCTACTCCAACGGCCGGCTTGGCAATTTCTACCACTTTACCGAGTTTGCGTATCAGGGGGGTGACATTACGCCCGACACGACCCGAAACGATGTTCAGGCGTATTTTGGGACGATCAGCCTGGGGTGGAAAGACGTGGGAGAAAGGGGGTACAAACCCGATGCGCGGATTGGCGTCGACTTTCTCAGTGGCGATGACAACCTGGGCGATGACAAATACCGTGTTTTCGATACGCTTTACGCGACGAATCACAAGTTTTATGGCTTTATGGATTACTTCCTCAACATCCCGCGCGATACGTTTGGCCGCGGTTTGATCGATGCACACATCCGGGCGACGATCGCACCGGCGGAGAAAACCAAAACTCAGCTTGCGTTCCATTATTTTAGATCACATAGAAGCGTTGTGCTGTCGGACGACAGCCGCTCGAAAGCGTTTGGCTCGGAGCTCGATTTGACCCTTGTGTATCAGTACGATGCAAAGCTGAACATAACCTGTGGGGCGTCTGTGTTCTTCCCCGGCGCAATATTCAAAGACTTTCCGTCGGTTTTTGACAAATTGGGCGGCAGGGATCGGGGCGGTGACAGGACAACGGCCTGGTTCTATATCATGACCACGTTGACGATTTGAAGTGGGATTGCCCTGAAAAAGCGCGCGCCCGCCAGATATTTCTACGATCGTCCGTCTGAGCCGCTCTTTGGATCCGCGCCTCTCCGAATATAGAGTCAAAACAGGTTGCGGGCCCCGTCCTGGCAGCTTGTAGAATTGCGCTGTCGTCCAAGCAAGGAGACAACGGTTAGTCACCGACGGCAAGAGGAACGGTGATGCCGACGAGCAATTCGTTTGTTCTGTTCTTGAGAACGTTTGGAAATTCGTCGCCGACAATCGAGGTCAAACCCAGGGCATTCCTGAAATCCACCGTCAAACCGACTTTCTCCCAATAGTAAGTCCAGTTGAGACCAATGATGATCCCCCACTCCGCCGATTTGAGGTCATCTTTGATATCGATGTCGACGTTATCCCCGTCCAAAACTCCCTCGGCCCGGGCGCTAAGCAGGTTGCCCAAATATGGGCCGGTGTAAACCCGGAACTCGGAATCGGGACTCGTTTCTAGATGCCCGACGAACACAAAAGAAAACTCAAGATAATCGAGCTTGGTTGTTCCTTCGAATGTGAAATCGATCGGCAGCTGCTCGGGATCAACAGGGTTGTACTCAATCGTTCCCTTGCCACCCTTCTGCACATAGAAAATCCCGAACTCGAAGCTCCAAGCATCTCCCAACATTCGCTTGTAATCGGCGGTGATACCGGCAGCGATACCGTTTCGTGACTCGCCGCCGAGAAGCTTTTCTCCACCATAGAAGCCGGAGTTGCTGTATCCGGCGCTGCCACGGAATGTCCACAATTGAGCGGATGCCTCGTTGGGGATCAAGGTGATGGCAAAAGCGATTGCGGCCACGGTAGCAGGCAACCATTTCCTCATATCCGTTTCTCCTTTTGTTCGCCTGGCACAAACGAGCCAACCGTCTGTACAACCGAATAAACCGAATGGGTTGGTACCATCGTTTCGAATTCTTCGAAGTGGGGACGCGGAGCGTAAGGCTCGATCATAAGCGAATCCATTGGATGATGCAATCCTATCTGAGCCGTGACGTGTATACCTGCGGCTGCAGCCTTGTAACTTATTGTTATATATGCGTATATATAGGCCGACCCTGCGCGGCCGGGCCGGTGGTTGCAGCAAATGTCTTCCTCAAACGTACCGTAACTGCTAGAATTATCTAAGAACACCTAACCTATGAGATCCCCTGATCAAATTTGAAAGGAGCCTCGATCCATGAAAAAGATCGCCACGCTCATACTGGTCGTATTTATCGTTGGGTTGAGCTGTCATGAGGCGTCGACATCCAGCCAACTCAACGCCGAGTCTCTCGCTGAATTGTCCGGGGCGTATCACTTCTTTATGATGCTATCACCGGCTGCAGACGGATCCCCTCGGTATTTGTACGCTGACTACGCAGCCCATCTCCACGCGTGGGTGGTCAAAAAAGGCCGCTCGGAGCTTCTGTGGGAAACAGCGAGTCTAGGGTCGCCTGTGACGTCGCTCGTGGTTGGTGATTTCGAAAACAATGGAAACGAAGAGATTATGGTGTCGACGGCGCGTGGACGGATCATCGTTTATGACGCGGTCAGCTTCGAGCGGCTGCACGAGAATTTCCTCGAACCCTTCAGAACCATCGATTGTTTGACCGCAGCCAATGTCGATGAAGACCCGCAAATGGAGATCATCTTTGTTGCCGAGAACCGTTTGAACATTTACGACGCCGTGAGTGCTGCGCTCGAGTGGCGAAGCCAAGACACTTTTCAAGCCACCGAGCTCGGCGTCGCGGATCTGGATGACGATCCACAGCTCGAAATCGTTCTCAATACGGGAACCATCATCGACTCGCGGTTTTTCAATCTCGAGCCGTACTCGCGCAAGGGAGGGCAGACGTTTGGACGCCGGCTCAAGTTCATGGATATGAACGGTGACGGACACCCCGAGATCTTTGGTGAAGAGCCTGGTTTCGCGTTAAAGATCTACGACGCGTACGCGCAACGAGAGGTCTGGTAGGGCCCGGCCCGTGTTTGCGCCCGGTCCCGCTGCTTGAAATATGAAAGAATACAAACTGCGGATCGCGTTTTTGCTCCTGCTGCTCGCCGGGATATCCGTCCTCTTCCTGGCGATGATCCGGCAGTTTTTGATGACGATTCTTCTGGCCGCTATCTTTGCCGGTCTCGCCTTTCCGATGTACTCACGTTTGGTGAACTGGTTTCGCAATCGGAGGGCGTTGGCGGCGCTTGCCACCCTTCTTGTTGTATTGGTGTTGATCGTTGGCCCGCTGCTGGCGTTTCTCGGGATACTGTCTTCCCAGGCTTTTGAGATCGCCCAGTCGGCAACTCCGTGGATTCAGGAGCATCTGGGCCAACCGGACAGCTTCGATCAGCTGATCGCCGAGTTTCCCACCCTCGAGAAACTCGCCCCCTACCGGGATGAGATCGTTACCAAGCTCGGCCAGGCGGCGACGGCAATCGGCGAGTTCCTCGTGAGCGGATTCTCGGCGACGACGAGGGGCACCATCAGCTTCCTTTTTCATTTCTCGCTGCTTCTCTATTCGATATTTTTCTTCCTCATTGATGGCCCCGCGCTTCTCAAAAAGATTCGCTCTTATATCCCCCTGGCGCCGGCGGATAAGGACCGGCTGGCGGACAAATTCTTGTCGGTGACGCGTGCCACGATCAAAGGTACTCTGGTCATCGGAATCCTCCAAGGCGGGCTCGCGGGTGTTGGCTTTGCCGTGGCGGGTATAGGATCATCGGTGTTCTGGGGGACAATTATGGTGGTCTTATCCATCATACCCGGAATAGGGACCGCTCTGGTTTGGGTCCCCGCGAGTCTCTACTTCATTTTCACGGGCAAGATCTTAATCGGAGTCCTGCTTGGCCTGTGGTGTGGTCTTGTAGTGGGTAGCATAGACAATTTCCTGCGGCCGGTGCTCGTTGGACGGGACACCAAGATGCACGAACTGTTGATTTTGTTTGGAACGCTGGGCGGACTCTTCTTTTTTGGCGTGGTCGGGTTTATCATCGGACCGGTCATTGCCGCTTTGTTTGTTACGACCTGGGAGATATACGCGGTGGTTTTCCGCGAAGCCCTCCCGGAAATCTCGGAAGTTGGATCGGATCCCGACTAAGAATTCGCGCCTATCCCTTCTCTTTTTCGAGCATCCTCACCGACATTTTGAAGATAATGTAATACTTGTTGATGTTCGCCACGTACCGGACGGTTTCCTGCCCGACTTCACGAAGCGCGGCCCGCTCAACATTGTAGAACCACTTGTTTGAATCGAGCCCCATTTCCTTTGTCCTGTTACGCATCTTTGCGACGCGGCGCGGGCCCGCGTTGTACGCGGCCAGCGTGAAGTTCACTTTATCCTCGGTGGATATTTCGGGATCTTGAAAATATGTTGTGCGGATCCAATCCAGGTACTTCGTGCCCGCGTGAATGTTGTCCCGCACATTGCTGACATCAGAAAATCCAACTTGCTTTGCCGTGCTCGGTGTAATCTGCATGATTCCCACCGCGCCGCGGTGGCTTTTTAAATTCTGATTGAACCCGGATTCCTGGTAGGCCAGCGCGGCCAAACTCAGCCAGTCGATGTTGTATTTCTCGCCGTACTCTTTGAAGATGCTGATTAGCATTTCGGAATGTTTCTTCATTCGTGGAGACAGGGGGTTTGTCACCCACTTGGTGCCTTCGTAGTAGCGTTCGAACAAGATATTGCCGAGAAGCGTTCCCTTTTTGTTTTGTTTGATGAATTCGTTGAGATCGGCAAGCAACTCTGGGTTGTCTTTGCGGACGGCCCAAGCAAGCTCGCCGCCCGAGTTGATCACCAGATCCTCTCGAAGCACGATGTCTTCGAACACCCGGGACCAAAGCTCGGCGAGATGCCTGTCGGCCACCATAATGTCGATAATCCCCGCGTTGGTCATCTCGAGGAGGTCCTCTGTCTCCATGAAATTCCCTATCTCCATGATCGCAATCGGTGGGCGGTTGAAGTGCTCCGCCCACTTGTTCAGAGTGCGGAGATGCTCCACATAGCTGCTTCCCTTGACAGCGTAAACCTCGCGGCCGGCCAGATCGCGGAGCCCATGCACGTCGTCGACGTCCTTGCTGGTGACGACGATCTCCTCGACGTCGGTCAAATAGGGTGTCGTGAACGCCGCTTTCTGGAGACGTTCCGGCGTTAACGTCAAACCCGCGGCGACGATGTCTCCCTTGCCCGCCTCAAGAAGCGGTAGTAGCTGGTCTTTCTGGACCGGTATAAACACCATGTCGGTTCGAATCTGACGTCTCGATACGTTTTTATTGAGGTGTTTCTCGTATTTGGCAAGAAGCTCGTACTCGAAGCCGTGGATCTTCCCTCCAACCAGAAAAAAATTGGTTTGGTTATATGTAGTGAGTACGCGAATCATCCGGCGCTCTCGAATTTCATCGAGGTCACCGGTGAATATCCGGACAGGCCGGTCGAGGATGTCCTCTAGGGTATCGACTTGACTGGCAACATGGGTCCCGCACATCATCGCGATCAACACGGCAAGTACAATTGGTTTCATTGGGTTGTCCTCGGTTGAGACGACACGATGGCCATCGTCGTGTCGGCATTCTGCTGCCCGTGGGCTGTGCCGCACAGTTGTCTATATGATATATACCATGCCCGACCTCCGACGGTTTCACAACATCGAAATTGAGGATTGGCCGCGGATATTCCAGGTGCTATCTTTGCTGTAGTCCTCTACAGCAAGAAATCGGTGTTCATTCTCACGCTCGGGGAGATTCGAGTGATCGTTCGTTTTCAAAAACGACTGTACATCATCTGCATTTGCGTGGCGATCGCGACCGGTGTGTCGTCCGGTGGGTACTCGCAGAATGATGCGGCAAGCGTTCGGGTAACACAATGGGCGGATTCATTGGTGCTGGATGATCGTGTGATAGAGGAAATCGAGCGTTTCGCAGCGGATGAAGACGAGGGCTTTGGCAAGGGTTACGCAGGCAATCTTGCCGCCGACCTCAGACGGATAGTTTTTGCCGACGTAACCCGGCGGCTCGACGCGATAACGGCGGGTAAAATAGATCCCTTCGTTGAAGCTTCCTATCCTGAGGCGGGGTTCGCGCGCACGGACGAGGGCAAACCGGATCTCAAGGCCGAACGCAAGTTCGAGGAATCGTTTGTTCGGACCGAGCTTGTTGCCGTTTTCAAAAACAATGATATTTCGCCCGAAACCGCCCTTCGAGTGTATACGAGTGCGGAATTCAGAAAAAAGGCATCGTCTCGGATCGAACGAATCTGGGACGAGGATGGTTTGAACTGTGTGGAGACAACAGGCGTGACGATGCTCTTATCCCCCATGCTCAGCTGTAGCCGAGTCAGCGAGCTCATCTCGACCGGCCTCGCCGTACAGCATTCCCAAGTGGTCGGGAATGGCGGTAGCGATGGTTACCAGCCGGTATACTTCAAGGAGAGCGTGAAAACATTTGTCCGTGTCCCCGGCGGTCTCGTGCTCCACTATATAAACTATTCGCGAACGGTGGGAATGGGCGGGCTCAAGAAAAGCATAGGCCGTAAGAAAATCAAAGGCTCGCAGGAGGACGCGATCGAATCGTTTCGTAGTACCATCGGCCCCGAGGCCGGCGACTCCGGTTGATCTTTCGTCTCGCGGCCCGCCAAACAGCGCCTATCGCCTGCCGGCAGCCCTCACGGGTGACCGCTTGCATTGCTCCGCCGCTCCTGATAAACTCCAAACCGTCCGTTTGGTAAACGGCACTCCATTCTTCCAGAAGCGCAGGAGACGTTCCGATGAATATACGCATGATCGTGTCGGTGGCCGCCGTAATCGTTTTGATGACTGGATGTTCCCAAAAGATAAGGGTGGAGTCGGACTGGGATGTGGAAGCGGATTTCACCCGCTACAAGATGTGGGATTGGGTCCCCGGTGATGCCGGTGTGACCGAGAGTCTGACCATCGACAATGCGGAGGTCCGGGAGCGAATCGAAAAGGTGGTCGAGGAGGGGTTCTGGGCGAAGGGGTACGAGCGCACGTCGGGCGCGGCGGACTTTTATGTAAAGTATTACGTGGGGTACGGTGAAGAATTGAATACGCGCAATATCGAAAATTACTATGAGTATATGAACTATTCCGTGTTTGTACCGCGTGTGACCCGGACATATACGGATGTTTGGGAACAGGGCACGATAATCATCGATATCATCGATGCGGACGCGAAAAAGCTCGTTTGGCGCGGAAACGCGTGGACGGAAGTCAATCCACAGGCCGGGCCCAGAGAAAAC
Organism: Candidatus Latescibacterota bacterium; assembly: GCA_020356045.1. GTDB lineage: Bacteria > Krumholzibacteriota > Krumholzibacteriia > WVZY01 > WVZY01. The sequence continues at coordinate 3,413,688 of CP070631.1, read as the reverse complement.
GAGCCCAAACTAAAGGAAGCCGTCAAAAAGATACTCGAGGATTTCCCACCCAAATGAGCCGCTTCGAGCGGTCGAGAACGAAGTGGCGGCAGGGGTTAATCGCCATTCAATTCGGACAGTGACATCAGAGTGCCCGTCTATGCTTGCAGCGCATGATCACAATCCCCCGTGAATGGGGGATTGTGTTTTTTGAGTCTGCAAACGCATCTTGGTATGGCGTTTTGCGTAATCGATTGAACTCACGAGGGAGTATGTCAATGTTGATCAAAGGTGTGGTCGTCTTCTTGGTTGTGATCCTGGCGATAGCGGTTTGTGCGGGAAGCGTCAGTGCCCAGGGTTCCAATTGGTGGACCAATCAGTATGGCACGAGGGCCGAGCTGCTTGGGGGAGTCGTCGTCGGGAGCTTTATCGATCTTAGCTCGACCTATTACAACCCCGGAGCGATAGCGCTGGTTCGCAACCAGGAAGTGCTCTTGAGCGCAGAAGCGTTTCAGTATCAGTCGCTTGAGTTCACCAATCCGGAGGTTCCCGAACGAACCGAGAGCACCACCAGGTTTGGGACGGCGCCGACATTGTTCGCCGGTTTGTTTCCTTCAAATTGGCTTACCGGCCAACTGGCGTACTCGGCGTTGACACGTCAGGATTTTGATTTTCGGCTGCAGGGCAACTACAGCGGCTACGAGGATGTTTTTGAAGATCTCCCCGGTGAGGAATTCTACGCGGCCGAAACGTATTTCGATCACGAACTCAACGAAAACTGGTACGGCGCCACGTGGTCACACTCGCCAAAGGAAGGATTGGGTATCGGCGCGACGCTATACGGCGCGTACCGGAGCCACCGTGTGCGGGTTCAGGCGATAACCCAGGGGGTGTCTGGCACCACTGGCGACGGAGCCACGCTTGTCTACGTCGACGAGTATTCATACAAGACGTTCCGCTTTCTGGCCAAATTGGGAATCGCCCTTGATTACTCGCCGATCGAGGTGGGGTTCACCGTTACCACACCGAGCCTCATGTTTCTCGGTAGTGGAAAAGCATACTACAACCGGAATATCGTTGGAGTCGATCTGGATGGTGACGGCGAGCCGGACACCGAGCTCCAGACCAGTCAGCAAGACGTTTCCGCCCAGTACAAATCCCCCTTATCGATTGCCGCCGGTGCATCGTACAGGCTGACGGGAAGCGCTATCCACTTCAGCTGTGAGTGGTTTAACGGGGTTGGTCGGTATCAAACCCTGGATCTTCAACCCCAAACAACCAATCTCGATCCCGGGACGTCGCTTTACCGGCGTGTCACCTTGGAATACGACCCCGTATTCAATCTTGGACTTGGTCTCGAGCGCATGTGGACCGAGAGCTTTCACGGGTACGTGAGTTTTATAACGGATTTTACAGCAGCAACGAACGAGTATCCCTCTGGGATGGACCTTTATCACATCTTGGCAGGCGCAGCCGTGCACATTAAAGGGTTATCGCTAACGCTGGGAGTGGGCTACGCATTTGGCGGCGACACGTTTCAAACACTGGTAGATCCAAGCTGGGCGACCGACGGCGGCGCGCCATTCCGTAATTCGGCCGCGGTGGATGTCGATTATCGACGGCTCAGGGCAATCGTCGGGTTCGCCTTTACCCTTTGATGCGGACCCGAGGGTACACCCGAATGGGGTTGAGTCCCAGCCGCTTATCTGGTATCAATTGGGGTCGGAACAGATGTTCTGGATGTAATCTGTTGCAGCGGGCGGGCCAACCGCGTATCGAAGGCAGCCACTAATTACCAAGAACCAAAAATGGAGGGTGACCGATGACCACACGTATCTTTGTGCTCGCGGTGGTAACGTTGATGACCGGCATTGTCAGTTCGACGTGGGCGGGAGACGACACGGTCGACGCGTTGATCGATCTCATGCGCTCCGATGTGAGAGCGGAGAGAATCGCCATCATTACCGAAGTGATGGATTTTACAGAGGAAGAAGCGTCCGTGTTTTGGCCGGTCTATCGGCGATATGAAAAGGAACAGCGCAAAATTAACGACAAGCGTCTCGAGTTGATAAAAGAGTACGGCAAGAATTACTTCGACATGCCTGACGCAACCGCCCGCCATATTGTCAAAACGTGGATCGAGCTCGATATCAAAGAGAGTTATATGAAAAAGAAGTATTTTCGGCGGTTCGAGTGGGTGATGGGCACAATCAAGGCGGCCAAATTTCTCCAGCTCGAGAACCAAATCAATCTGTTGATCCGGCTCCAAATCGCTGCCGAGCTGCCGATGCTCGAAGAGTGGAAATAGCGGCCAACAGCCCGGGGGGCCAGAAAGCCGATCTGCGGGGAGGTTAGTAGCGATCCGATTTGCCGTGTTGGCAGCTCTTTGTCTGTTGGTTCTTGGTAGCGGGTGCTCGCCGGTCAAGGTCCATCATGATTTTGACACGGGCGCCGACTTCAGGACGTACGCGACGTACGACTGGCTCGAGAATCGTCCGGGGTACTCGGGACCGCCCGCCCAGCTCTCGGACCCGATCGACATGCTGGTCAGGTCGGCGGTCGTCGGCGAGCTGGTCAAGAAAGGGTACGAAGAAAACTCGGACGACCCCGATGTTATCCTTTATTACCACAAAGGGTTGGGCGATCAGATCGATGTGAGCAACTGGGGGTACCGTTATGCGCGCACGTACTGGGGGTGGCACGGACGCGGCGCTGATGTGTATACTTACCGGGCGGGGACGCTGATCGTCGATCTTATCGATGCGGATACGATGACGCTGGCGTGGCGGGGAGCGGCTCAGTCCACGATCGATGAATACCCCACTTTGGAGAAGGCGAGAGAGACAATTCCCGAAGCGGTCAGAAGTATATTCAACGGCTATCCGCCCGCACAGTGATCGCGGGAATTTTAACAGACCTGGGAGGTCAAACGTGAGAACAGGATTTGTGGTGTTACTGGTTGGACTCGTTGCTTTGGTGGTGGGTTGCTCGTCGATATCCGTCAACCAGGATTACGACAGCGAGGCAGATTTTATGGCGTACAAAACCTATGCCTGGCTCCAGCAGCCGACCACCGCGGTCGGTGACGCCAGGGCGGCCCAACAGATGAACACGCTGCTCGACAAGCGGATCCGCAACGCGGTGAATGCCCAGCTTTCGGCAAAGGGAATGGCGTTGTTGGATTCTGACGACGCAGATCTTTTTGTCGCCTATCACACCGGTATTCAGGACAAAGTCAACGTGACGGATTGGGGGTACACCTACCCTCGTCATTATGGCGGTTGGTACGGGGGTGGAAGCGACATCAGCGTCACCAACTATCAGGAAGGCACGATTATCGTCGATCTCATCGACACGAACACGAAGCAGCTCGTGTGGCGCGGGACGGCGACCGGTGCGTTGGAAACCAACCCGTCCCCCGAGCAGATCGAACACAATCTCAACAACGTGATGGAAAAGATGTTCAAAAAATATCCACCCCAAAAATAGCGGTAACTCACCGCCGCGAAAATGTCGAGGCGCGGGGCCCAAGGTGGTCCTGCGCCTATTTTTCAGTCGAAACATACGTGCCGCGCGATGCGTATTACCGTAAGTTTCACTCGTTAATTGTCTTATGTTCGCGATGCGGCGGAACGGCATTGACTCCACGCCGGCGATATGCGATCTTTGGAACCGGATGTGTCCCGGCTGGCCAGTTCCGCATGAAGACAATCTGACATAACCGGATGGCCATAACCGAACTACCAAGGAGGAATCGGCTATGAAAGCACTTACGAGCCGGCGGTTGCAGGTCATGCTGCCGCTGGGGCTTGTCGTATTAACAATCTCAGTTCTTTTGAATCTGACCTCGTGCACGCCGGGTTCGGGAGTAACCGTGCAAGAGTCCGACGTGGTGGCCACATTCTATGACACGACCTTCAATTTTGGCTCGGTCAGATATTTTTTGCTCCCCGATACGATCGTTCATCTCACGGGGGATCCCGAAGAACCGGATTCAGATATCATATCCAGAAAATACGACGATGATATCATTGCACTTATCGCGGCCAATTTTGAAGCCCGGGGATACGATCGATTGAACGAGGGCGACCAGCAGGAACCGGATTTCTGGGTTCTTGTCGGAGCTTCGGCCATCCAGAACTGGTACGCCTACGGGGGGGGCTATCCGGGTTATTGTTGGTGGGGTTGGTGTGGCGGGTGGTACTATCCACCGTATTGGGGTGTGTCGTATGCGTACTCGACAGGCACGTTGTTCACCGTGATGGTGCCGGACACGGCCGATATCGTTCCAGGGGAGTTGCCCACCGCCTACTGGAATGGCGCGATCAACGGGGTTCTCGATGACACCGAACAGAGCAAGGTACAACGGTTGTCAAACAGTATCAACCAGATGTTCTTACAGTCACCGTATTTGATAACTGGACAGTGACGTCATCGACAACAACCCTAAAACGAGGATCATTGAACATGAAATACATAGTTGCGATTTTACTCATGATGACGCTGGCTACGGGTGCGTTTGCCCAATCTAAGATCACGGCGATCACCTACAATATGTCGATCCCCGAAGGTGATAT
>CP070631.1:3407322-3409032 GCA_020356045.1 Candidatus Latescibacterota bacterium | reverse complement strand
GATTATAACGCCGAGCAGATTGCCCTTATCGATTCGCTCTTGCGGGCGGGACACTTTGGCTCGCCCTCGGATAAGGAGGCTCGCCGCAAGGCTCATCTGTTGGCGCGACTCACTATGATCAATGCCTACCGTGATTTTGTGCGTCTGGCCGGAGAACCCCGCTGCGTTTACGAAGCGACCGAAGCGACGTTGGAGGAATTTGCCACGCGATACTCCGACGTGCTGCTCTTTAGCGCCGTGCGGCTGGAACGGGTGCGGTTGGGGCTGGGACACGTCTGTCTTCGTTACGATGTGAGCACAGGGGGATCCGGTGAGGTAGATCATGGTGGCAAACGCCTCCGGTGGCGTGTCAAGAATGCGAAAATCGATGGCGACAAGCGCCTGGTGTTGAGCATCGATGTGCCCACCGGTGATCACGAAACCGTCGAGGTGCTGCATACACCCCACCACTACTTCCGTGTCGAATATGCCTGCGTTGACGGACCACCCGCACCGTTTGAGTGGTTTCTCGTTTACGATATCGAGGGAGCGTGGATCAAGAAGTGGGGTACGCACAAACCGAGTGCCTATATGTTTTGGGTGTCGCCGCAACCAGGAATGGCCGAGTGGGCCTATCCATCGGTTGCGTTAACCTCGGCGTCGGACGGCAACCGGGCGCAAGCTGCGGTGTTTGACCCTTACAGTTCTGCCAGGCCGGTCGTGACCTTCGCAAGCGCCGGTGCAGCACGGCCGACGCAGTTGGCTGGTGTGGCCGAGCCGGGGGGTGACTGCCCGCGCGCCACCAGCCTGCCGGCGGTACCGCTGGTCGGGTTGCGAATGTACATCCCGGGTCTTCGGCTGCGGTTGCCCCTGTGTTTGCCCGACATCAACTTTGATGATCTCCGCGAAATCGAGCTCGCCATGCCGGTAATGGATCTCGATTATCTGGAAACACACCAGCAGCCGGAGTGGCTGGGTTCGGATGACAATTTGACTTTTGAGAAATGGAAGGGGCATGGCGATGTACCTCCGGCGATACGCGACCGCTTCCCCGATCACTAATGATTGGGTGTAACCGAATCGTCGGACGCTGTCTCGTGAAAGCATGGTTGCTGAGGTGACTCGGCAGTCATGCTTTTATCATGACGGGACCGCTGTGGACACGAATTGGGCGGGTGTTTTATCTCGAGTGTATTTGACTACCTCGTTGATAACAAAACCTCCGATCCGGATTGGGATCAAATTGGGCAGGCGTATATTGAAGAAGTCGCGCCGTATTTCGGTTCGGCCTGGGCCCACCTTGATGATGCATCACGGGGAAATATCGCAAGAATCGCCGCGGGAAAAACAAGACCTGTGGGGAAGGCTGCTGCGGATGACGCGATTGGAAGGGAAGTGAGATCTGCTGCGGTGGGGCACAATCAGGTGCCTTGTTCACGAATGACTTCATCGATGTAAAGCGTGAGCATGCGTTTGACTTCGGTCGCCGCCCGTGCCCTGAACTCCATGCTGTCCGATCGTCCGATCAATGTCAGGAGTGATTTGACGGCGACTTCCATAACCGTCGCCACGATTTTTGCGCTCTGACTCTTGATGCCCGGAACCGTCGCCTTGAGGAGTTTCTCGACCCGGCCCACCACCTCGTCATCCATCGCACGCATGGACGCTTTGAGCTCGGGGGACACTTCCGTTCCCAACCACAACACGCGGAACTCCGGGTAACTCAAGTGG
>CP070631.1:3403958-3407222 GCA_020356045.1 Candidatus Latescibacterota bacterium | reverse complement strand
TTGCTCCGGCTTGAGCGACCGGCGGCGCGGTGCGGTTGATTCATCCTTCATTTTTCTTACCCACCATTCGGTTAGTGGAAAATGTCGAGCAGTTTGTGGAGACCGTCGTCTTTTATCACCAGGTCGGCTCCCTCGGCCAACGTGCGGGATCGTGGACGAAACGCGACAAAACACCCCGTGACACCGAGGAGCGGAATGTCGTTTTCACCATCCCCAACATAAGCGGTGCGCGACAGGGGTATATCGTTTCGCTGGGCGATTTCTCTCAACGCCACCGGTTTGCCGTGACTATCATATCGAGTGGCCTGCCACGCCTCGAGACGTCCATCGTCATCAAAGAAAATCCTGTTGGTAAAAACTGTGTCAAACGGGTGATCGGGGAAAAGCGTCTCGAGGAGGATATCCAGTGTGCCGGAAATAACGGCGAGCTTGTATCCTCTCTTGCCGAGCTCATGAACCGACTCTCGAGCGCCGGGAAACAGACTGAATTCTCTCACGGCATCTATGATCTCGTCCCGTGTTGCGCCGGCGTCTATCCAAGTTTGCACGTCGAGTTGAACCCATCGCTCGTACGAGAGCTTGCCCTCACAGTACATCTGATAACGAAGCCGGTTGATCTCCCGGCTTCCCCCATATCTGAGGTTAAGCACTTCCCAAATTACCATGTTCGAGGGGTGACGCACCAATGTGCCATCGACGTCAAAACAAATTAGATCGTATCGTTTATCGTTCATCGTTTGTCAGCGACACTCGACAAAACAGAAGAGGCGCGGACCCAAGAACCCCCGCCTCTTCGATGTTATGCCGGTTTGATCGTTGCTGTTTTGTAACCGGTCAACCCGTCACAAGGATGCGGGTGTGACGACCGCAAGGTGACAGATCGCCGATCACGATGCCCTTCTCGATTTAACCGCCGTACGGAACAAAAACCACCCAAGTAGGGTAAATGCCACTACGGATACCAGCTGTCCCATCCAGTGTGACGGGTAATGAATTTCAAAAAACTTTGGCGTCGTCGAGATCGCCACTGCGATGCCCGCTATCACTACCCCCATCAACCCCTCACCGGCAATAAACCCGGAGCTGAGAAGAACGCCCTGATCTTTGCCTCTGTCCGCATCGGCCGCCTTGTACCTCGTATCGACAAAGTGCCGGATCATCCCGCCGATGAACAACGGTGTCATCGAGTAAAGCGGCAGGTACATCCCAACGGCAAAGGCCAGCGGCGGGAGCTTCAAAAACGTAACAATGACGGCAAACGCGGCCCCAATCCCGACAAGATCCCATCGCAGATCACCTCCAAGCACACCGTCAAGGACCGTCTTCATCAAAGTGGCCTGCGGCGCGGGAAGCGCGTCGCTCCCAAATCCGTACGCTTTCCCCAGATAGTAAACAGCGAGACAGACGAAGAACGCGGATCCCATGGCTCCGATAATCTCGCTGATCTGCTGTTTGCGAGGTGTCGCCCCGATGAGAAACCCGGATTTCAGATCTTGTGATATATCGCCGGCAATCGATGCGGAGATACAGACGATGGTACCGATCGTCAGCGCCGTAACCTTGCCGGTCAAATCCGTCCAGCCAAGCAGTTTGAACACTAACCCGGTTCCCAGCAGAGTAACAATCGCCATCCCCGACGTGGGGTTGGACGAAACCCCGATGAGCCCCACAATCCGCGAGGAAACGGTGACAAACGCGAACGCAAAAAACATGATCGCCAGCGCACTCAAAAACCGCATCAAAAGAAACGTGTGCGTTCCGATGATCCCTGGCACGAACGAAATAACCAGGACGATGATTGAAATGCCGGCAATGACGTATTTGAGCGACAGATCGCGCTCGGTGCGGAGTTTTCCCTCATCGAGTCCCGCCGCACTCGATCTCAACTCTTTGACTCCGATCCGCAGCGATTCGATCATGGTCGGAATCGATCGGGCCACCGTGATGATCCCCGCCGCGGCGACCGCTCCAGCACCAATGATCCGGATGTAGCCTTCCCAAATCTGCTTGGGGGTCAGCTCGCCAATCGTGGTAATCGATGGATCCAGCCCCTTTGACCGAAGATACGTGAGCGTGTTGTCCCAGATCACCGCATCACCGTACTTGTAGGCGATAAACGGGATGATCAAAACCCATGACAGCAACCCGCCGCCCACCATGATCGCACCGATCTTTCGCCCGAGAATATAACCGACGCCAATCAACGCGGGTGTCGTCGACACACCGATCACCGCTTTTTTTACCAGCGGGACTGCAAGCTGGACCTTGCTCGGCCACAGATAGAAAAGCGACAGCAACATCTTGTAGAACGCGCCCACACAGAGCCCGACAAATACGTTTTTGGCAGTGGATCCGCCCTCCGATGCCGCGATAAGCACTTCGGCCGCAGCTGTCCCCTCGGGGTATGGGAGCGTCGCGTGCTCATCGACGATCAGAAACCGCCGCAACGGGATCATAAAGAGCACGCCGGTCACACCGCCACAGATCGCCAACATGGTCATCTGGAGCAATGATGGGTCGTAACCCCAAATAAAGAGCGCCGGGATCGTAAAAATTATTCCCGAGGCGAGAGACGAGCTTGCCGAGCCCGTCGTCTGCGAGATGTTGCACTCGAGGATCGTAGATTTGCCAAAAAGCGGTGTCAGGATCCTGAGTATCGCCACCGAAACAACGGCAAGCGGGATCGCCGTGCTAATCGTCAGCCCGACGAGCAACCCGAGGTAGGCGTTGGCGCTTCCAAACACCGCTCCAAGGATCACACCGAGAATGATCGTCTTGAGATTGAAATCTCTCATCTCGACGTTGGCGGGGACGAACGGTTTATGTTCAGCCATGAGATCTCGCCCTTCTTTGGAGGATTGGCCGTGCCGATTTGGCCCAAGGGATTGTGGCTAAAAGCGTTAAAGGCCGAGAATACACTATTACCGCGAGCGACACCAAGCAAAAAGGACATTCCGACCATTCGGACCGAGCGATGGTGGCCACCCCCATTTACCCGGGTTCGGTCAAACACCATTTGGGCCGGTACGAGCTGGCATGATATAATCGGATGTCGTAAGCGAAAAAGGAAATATTGAGGTATAACTCCAGCCAACATACCGACGATGGCTGACTCCCCATCCAACAGGCAGCTCGATCCCACCACATGGGTTGAGGCGCACGGCGACGTGCTTTACCGGTTCGCTCTAATCCGGGTGAAAGACCCGCATGTGGCTGAAGATTTGGTCCAAGAAACGTTTATCTCGGCACTCGAGAGCTTGGCAT
>CP070631.1:3386598-3403858 GCA_020356045.1 Candidatus Latescibacterota bacterium | reverse complement strand
CGGCACACGCTCAAATGCGGCGCCACGGCTTTCATCGCGGAAAATCCGGAAGTCCCGACCTTCGATCTAACGATCCTGGTCCGCACGGGATCGATGTACGAGCACGTCGAAAAGGCGGGGCTGGCCGACATGACGGGTCACCTGATGCGAAACGGTGGTGTCGAGGGGATGACGGCAAAAGAGCTAGATCAACAGCTTGCCAATCTTGCCGGAGAAATCACGGTCAACATCGATGGCTCGCGGGGCCGCGCGTATCTATTCTGCCTGTCAAAAGACATCGACGAGGGGCTGGCTCTTTTCAAAAAAGTTCTCAGAACCCCCGTGTTTGATCAAGAAGCCATCGATCGCTATCGCACCGACATATTGTCCGAGTTGGAGCAGCGCAACGCATCCACCGCGGCGATCGAGCGCCGCGAGTGGCAGTTTCTGATGTACGGCGAGCATCCGTGCACGATCCCGTACCGCCGCACCGAACAATCGGTAAAAGCGATAGCGCGCGAAGACTTGATTGACTTTCACAAAAAGCATTTTTTCCCAAAAAACTTTGTTTTCGCCGTGTCGGGCGACTTCAAAACCGCGGACATCGTGGCCAAGCTCGACAATCTCATGGATGGGTGGCCGGATCAGAATCTGGATCTAAATGCAATTTCCGATCAGATTCCGAATCCCGACCCCGGCGTGTATATGATCAAAAAGGAAGATGTCAATCAGTCACGCATCCGGCTGGGGCACATCGGTGTCAAACGCGACAACCCCGATCAGTACGCCTTGGTGATTATGAATGACATACTCGGCGGTGGCGGATTTACATCGCGGATCGTCCGCCGTGTGCGTTCCGATGAGGGACTGGCGTACAACGCGGGGAGCGCGTTCGAACGACCGGTATTGTATCCGGGGACATTCCGGGCATGGTTTCAAACCAAGCACGCAACCGCCGCTTTTGGTACCGATTTGATCATCAAGGAGATCAACCGTATTCGCACCGAGAAATGCGACTCGGAAGTGGTCGACAACGCCAAGGCGAGCTTTGTGAGCAACGTCGTCAATCCATTTAGCAGCAGGAAGAACATCGTCAACACGTTTGCCGATGATGATTACACGGGACGGGCAGACGCCTACTGGCAGGATTACACAAAGAATATCGAAGCGGTGACGCCGGACGATGTCCTTGCCGTGGCGAAGAAATATCTGCACCCAGATAACCTGGTCTTCCTGGTTGTTGGGGATCCCGAAGCCGTCAAGAACGGCTCGGACAAACACCCGGAGCGGTTTTCCGATTTTGGATCGATCAAAATTCTGCCGCTTCGTGATCCGATGACACTCGAGATCGAGTAGTCACGCTGTTGAAACAAACAAAAAAAGCCTCCGCGCCCCGGCGGGGGCTTTTTTTGTCGGTGCGCTTGCCGTCTCGGTGCAACAAATGTGGCCGTATCTCGTTGGGATCACTTTCCCTTTGTCCTTACATCCGTGTTGTGGTATGCTGGTGGAGCTAGGGGGGGACTGGCACGGGTTACTGCTGTCTCCTCAAGCACTTACAAGCTCACGTGCATCCGGGGACGCCGACGGCACCGTGTCCGGCGTAATACACATCTGGGCAATCCGCATCCGTGAGTGCTTCTTTGTGACTGCCGTTCTGACAAAGAAAGGTAGAAAATGAGAAGACTCAGATCCCTCGCGGCTGTTCCGCACATTCCTGCGCAAAGATTTCTGAATAACAACGGCGCCCCGCGGCGTTTGCTACCGCCGTGGGTTCGTCACAACATGCATCGAAAGACGGCAACATGAATCCAAACGCAAAACCAATTTTGGTCATCGGCGGCGGCATTGCCGGGATAACGGCGGCGTTGGAGGCTGCCGAGGTCGGCTACCGCGTGATCCTTGTTGAGAAGGAAGCCTATCTGGGTGGACGAGTGGTTCGCTCGCATCAGTACTTCCCCAAGATGTGCCCGCCGACATGCGGATTTGAAATCAACACGCGGCGAATCAGACAGAACCCGCGGGTTACCGTCTATACACAGGCGACGGTGGACGAAATATCTGGAGCGGCCGGTAATTTTAGCGTCCGGCTCAAAATCAAACCGAGATACATTACCGGTACGCACATTCTGGATGAATCCATCGCGGAAAAGCTTACGTCGGAGCGGCTCGACGATTTCAATCTCGATATGGGCAAAACCAAGGCGTTGTATACACCGCACGACATGACCTACCCACAAACACAGGTGCTCGACCGGGACGCGTTGTCCGACGAAGATGTCTATCTTCTCAAGCAAATCTGCCCACCGGGTGCGATCGATCTGGATATGACCGAGGATGAGGTCCTGGTCAAACCGGGTGCGATCATCCTGGCCACGGGATGGCGCCCATACGATGCGGCAAAAATCGACAACCTCGGTTTTGGCCGGTGCGAAAACGTGATCACCAATGTGATGATGGAACGTCTCGCCGCCCAACGTGGTCCCACCGGTGGTGAGATCGTCCGGCCGTCGGATGGGAAGGCGCCGGAGAACGTCGCCTTTGTCCAGTGCGCCGGTTCGCGCGACGAGAATCATCTCCCCTACTGTTCGGCGGTTTGCTGCATGGCGTCGCTCAAACAGGCGCGATATCTGAGGGAGAAAATCGAAAGCGCGAAGGCCACCATCTTCTATATCGATCTTCGCACTATCGGCCGTCTGGAAAAGTTCTATTACGACATGGTGGACGACGAGAACGTGGCGTTTGTCAAAGGCAAGGTGGCCGCGATCAACGAGGATTCCGCCACAAAGAATCTGACGCTCGATGTCGAGGACACCATCGAACGCGAGACCATGCATGCAACCTTTGACATGGTGGTGTTGGCTACCGGTATTGTCCCGAACAGCGTGGACGAAAAGATCCCGCTCGAGCTCAAGTATGACGAATACGGCTATGTAGATGGGCTTACGAATATTGAGGGGGTATTCGCAGCGGGCTGTGCGACGCATCCCTGCGATGTGGCGCGCACGACAAAAGAGGCAACCGCTGCAGCACTAAAAGCAATCCAATGCATCGAAGGAGATTGATTTCATGGAAGACAAAATCGGCGTCTTCATTTGCACGGGTTACGGCATAGGCGACGCGCTCGATATCGAGGCGCTAAAAAAAGTGGCGGCCGAAGAATACAAAGTGCCGTTCTGCAAAACGGTGGACTCATGCGAAGGCCCCGGTCTCGAAGCGATCAATAACGACATCACCAAGGAAGGTCTCAACAAGGTCGTTGTTGCAGGCATTTCTCCGCGCCGATATGCGCATGACGCGTTTCCCGCCGACGTCATCGTGGAAAAGGTCGCGCTGCGCGAGCACGTAGTGTGGACTCAATCACCAGGTGAAGAAGATACGCAGATGATGGCAGAGGACTACCTCCGTATGTACATTGCGAAAATACAGAAGATGGAGCCGCTCGAGCCGTTTCAATCCGAGGACGCCATCGACAAAAGCATCCTCGTTGTTGGCGGCGGGATAACGGGGATAACGGCTGCGCTGGAGGCGGCAAAAACGGGGTACGATGTTCGATTGGTCGAGAAGGCCGACAAACTAGGTGGCTGGCTGGCCAAACAGCATAAATCGATCCCCACTCGCCCTCCGTTTCGAGATCTCGAAGATACCGGTGTCGACGCGTTGATCGCGCAAGTGCAGGATCATCCACGAATCAACGTATACACGTCGGCGGCTACGAGCAAAATCGCTGGCGCACCCGGGCTGTTCGATGTGACCGTTACATCGACGGGGAATGGTACGCCCAAGGGGGAGACCCTGGATACATTCCGTGTTGGAGCGATCGTTCAGGCCACCGGGTGGCGGCCGACGGATCCACGCGAGCATCTGCCGTATGGCAAGGTTGAAGACGTTGTCCTGAATGTCGATGTGGAAAAAATGATCAAAGAAGAAGGCTGTATCACAAGACCGTCGGATGGAAAAGAGGTCAAGAGCATCGCCTTTATCCAATGCGGCGGCTCCAGGGCCAAGGATCATCATTCGTACTGTTCGTCGATCTGCTGTATGACATCGCTCAAGCAAGCGGTCTATCTACGCGAGAGCGACGCCGACGCGAAGGCGTATATCTTTTACGAATTCATACGCACACCGGGACTCTACGAGGACTTTTACCGCCGGGTCCAGGAGGATCCAGCAGTGTTTCTTACCCGTGGTGAAGTGGTTGATGTCAAGCGTGACAGCGATGGCGGACTCATAGTCAATGCCAACCACACCATGCCAGGTGACAACATCGAGGTCAAAGTGGATCTCGTGGTTCTCGCGGCCGGTATGGTTCCGAACTCCGCCGATGGCGAAGCCATCCGCGCGCTGGAAGATGCCAAGGCCAAAGTCGAGCGCGCCGAGTCCGACACCCAGGTGGAAGAGGCGCAAAAGGTTATCGATGAGCTCAAGCATCATGAGGGTACCGATATACTCAATCTCGATTACCGGCAGGGACCGGATCTCCCAACGCTCGAGTATGGTTTTCCAGACTCGCATTTTATCTGTTTTCCCTATGAGAGCCGTCGAACGGGGGTCTATCCGGCCGGTTGTGTGCGGCAACCCATGGATGGTCTCGGGAGCAAGGAAGACGCAATGGGTGCCGCGCTCAAAGCGATCCAGTGTGTTGAAGTGACGTCGAGAGGCGAGGCCGTTCATCCGCGTGCGGGGGACAAGTCGTACCCTGATTTCTTTCTCCCCAAATGCACTCAATGCAAACGATGCACCGAGGAGTGTCCGTTTGGCGTGCTCAACGAGGACGAAAAGGGGACACCGCTTCTCCAGGCCACACGGTGCCGCCGGTGCGGTGTTTGTATGGGCGCTTGTCCCGAGCGCATCGTGTCGTTCAAGGATTACTCGGTGAGCATCGTGGTGTCGATGATCCAGGCGGTCGAAGTTCCCGACGAATTCGACGAAAAACCAAGGGTGCTGGTTCTGGCATGCGAGAACGACGCCATGCCCGCGCTCGACCTCGCTGGTCAGTACCGTTTCTCGCATACACCATTTGTTCGTGTCATACCGGTGAGATGTCTGGGGTCGGTCAACCTGGCGTGGGTTAGAGAGGCAATTTCGGCGGGGTTTGACGGGGTCATACTCATCGGATGTAAATATGGCGACGATTATCAGTGCCATTTTATCAAGGGCAGCGAGCTCGCGGTCACCCGCGGTGAAAATATCAGGGAAAAGCTCGAACAAATGGCCATGGAGACCGAGCGAGTAGAGCTCCACCAGCTACAGATATCGGAATATAAAAGGCTCCCTCAAATATTCGATAAATTCATGGAGGTGATCGAGGAGTACGGAATGAACCCGTTCAAGGGAATGTAACAGACACCACGCTGAACGACAGCAGTTCGCTTGACGGGGCCAACGGACGGATCGGCCGGAGGAACGAAACCGTGGAAACTGCTGAAAAGACCTCGAACGAGACACCGGAATTGGATGTACCGGCGAGCCCAAGTCCCACCCTTGCCCCATCCAAAAACGGTCACGCGGTTCGAATCGAACCGGATCTCAACTTTATCCGGGAGCTTCGAAGACGCAGCCGCGATTCCTACAAGAAGTGCATCCAGTGCGGAACCTGCTCTGCAACTTGCACGATTTCACCCGACAAAGATCCCTTTCCACGAAAAGAGATGGCGTGGGCCGTGTGGGGGATGAAAGACCTCCTGGTGAGGGATCCGGACATTTGGCTTTGCTACCAGTGCAGCGATTGCTCTGTGAGGTGCCCACGCGGGGCGCGCCCCGGGGATATTCTCGCCGGCGTTCGCCAGGAGGCCATCCGTCACTTTGCCGCTCCCCGATTTCTTGGCAAATGGGTGAGTAGTCCACGATATCTGCCGATTTTACTGGGGTTGCCGGCGGTGATGCTTGGGCTGCTGCTCTATTTCAAAAATCCGATCGCAGACGCGCTGGGCATTGGGAACCTCATGGAGGGACGTATCGTCTATTCCTACTCGAGCACGTTCCCCCATTGGATGCTCAATGCGTTCTTTTTCTTTTTTAGCATGTTGGCCGTCGTTGCGGTTATCACCGGTGTGGTGCGTTTGTGGCGGGCGATGAAGTTCACCGTCGCGCAGGACGGGTCGTTTGAACCGGTCAAGGGAATATGGGCGAGTATCGGTGCGGCGCTAAAGAGCGTTGTTGCCCACGACTATTTCAGCACGTGCACGGCGGCACGCTCGCGGTATCTTGCACACGTTTGTTTCTTTTTCGGGTTTTTGGCCCTGACCATGGTCACCATCTGGGTGATCACATCGGGCTTCAACGCGCTGACCGGCAAACACTTCAGCTATCCATTCAATTTTTGGAATCCGTGGAAGATGTTGGCCAACATTGGCGGTGCCGCGGTGCTCTTTGGCTGTGGCCTGACGATCCGCGACCGTTTGGTCGATGACAAAGATATCGGACACGGTTCGTACGGCGACTGGGCACTCGTGCTCGGGTTGTTTTTTGTGGTGGTCAGCGGGTTTGCGACCGAGTTACTTCACTACGTGAGGCTCGAGCCGCACCGGCACATCGTGTATTTCATCCACTTGATTTTTGTATTTGCACTACTGATCTATCTTCCCTACTCAAAATTTGCTCACATTATTTATCGAGCGACGGCGATGGTGTTTGCCGAGCACACGGGCCGCCGGTTGCAGGCGGCGCCACCGCTGGAGGAGTTGCAGGAGATAACACAGGATGAGCCGGCTGTCGAAACCCAGTCGGTCGCCGAGCCCGAACGGAGTGAGGTTTAGCCTGTTTGCGATTCGAAATAACGTTCGCTGGCGGTAACTGACCAATCGAAATGGGGAGCCAGGATGAGCCGAAGACGAACTTTTGCCGACAAAAGAAGCGTTCTTGCCGTGAGCGTGCTGGTCGTGTTTGCGGCGATTCCCCTTCTCTCCAGCCTGATCAGTTATGTGACGGCGCGGAGCGCGCAGCCGTTTCTCGAGATGCCGGATCCAAAATACGAGAACTGTGTCCGGGAGACGGAGTACATGCGTTATCACCATTGGGAGTTGCTCGCAGAGGTGAGGGAAGATTTTGTTCGCCACGGCAAGCGAGGAGATATCACTCTGAGCGGCTGCAAGGAATGTCATCCCAACCGAGAACGCTTCTGCAACCAGTGTCACAATGCGGTCAACTTGACACCGGATTGTTTTGGCTGTCACTATTACCCGGAGACACCCGAAGCGGAATTGATGGAAACCTATTTGAACGGTAAAACAACAGCGCCGGCTGCCATTGCGGCCGCCGAACGCAACCGGTAAGGGGAAAGGTAAGGGAAGCATGGACCGAAGGGACTTTTTGAAACGAAGCGGCGTGTTTCTGGTGGGGGCGCCGTGCGCGTATGTGCTTCACGTACTGCCCGTTTCAGGGGCCAGGGCGTCATCGGGTCACGCGACGGCAACCAGGCGATGGGGAATGGTGATCGATCTGCACAAGTGTTTGGAGGACTGCACCGCCTGTGTCGAGTCGTGCAGGCACGAAAACAACGTTGCTCTACACGGGGACGAGCGATGGGATGTTTATTGGATCCGCAAGGTGGACATCGAGAGCAAGGAACCGGCGGTGGGCACCGAGGAGTCCGTGCCGCTTCTCTGCAACCACTGTGATGATCCGCCCTGTGCGCTTGTCTGCCCGGTGCAGGCGACTTACAGACGCGACGATGGCATCGTGATAGTCGACCATCACCGGTGCATCGGCTGCCGGTACTGTATGATCGCGTGTCCCTACAATGCACGCTTCTTCAATTACAAGGAAAACCACGACTGGCACAACAAGAACTACCCCAAGAGATCTCATGGGGTAGCGGAGGCGTGCAACTTTTGCGCGCATCGATTGGACGATGGCCGGCTCCCCGCATGTGTAGAAACCTGCCAGGGTATCGCTGGTGCATTGACCATTGGAGATCTCAACGATCCGCACAGCGAGGTGTCGAGGTTGATTGCGGACAACCCAGTAAAGCGCCTGAGGGAAGATTTTGGCACCGAGCCCAAGGTCTACTATATTGGGCTGCCGGGACGATAAGCGAGGCAAACGTATGGATGTGAAGTTTAAGCCGATCGATGGAAATACGCCGCGTTATTGGACGCTTGTGGGCATTCTGGCCGTTCTCGCCTTGGCGGGGGCATGGTCGACATGGCTGATGTTCAAACAAGGGATCTATCTGTCGGGGATGACCAACCGGGTGCCTTGGGGACTGCAGATCGTGATGGCCATCTATTATATCGGTCTGTCGGCGGGATCGCTCGTGGTGTCCGGGTTGTACGGTATTTTTGGCAAGGCCGAGTACAAGCCGTTTGCCCGTATGGCAGCGTATCTGGCCATGCTGTTTTTGATAGCGGGGTTGCTCTCCATCATTACGGACCAGGGGCGCACCGACCGCGTTTTTATCGAGCCGTTCTCACACGCCAACCCCTGGTCGATGTTTTCGATCAACCCGTCTCTCTACATCGGACATATCACCATCTGTATCATCTATCTTTGGGCGCTGTTCAACGAGAAATACAGGCTGACCAAAGTCGCGTCGGTTACGGTTGTTGCTTGGGCCATTGCAGTTCACAGCGGCACCGGAGCGATTTTCGCCTTTACGCCAAGAGAGCTCTACACATCGCCTCTGCTGCCCGTCGCGTTTGTCGCCGCGGCACTGTCATCGGGTGCAGCTCTGATGATCCTGGTGATCACCGCTCTGTTCAAAATCACGAAACGGCATTTGGACCTTGGGCTCATTGTGTGGCTGGGCCGCCTGCTAGCCGTCTTTATTGTGGTGGCGTTGTATGTCATTATGATCGAAAACCTTCACCGCTTTTACCTGATCGAATCACGCCACGCAGCGATGTATTATCTGTTTGGCGGGTGGCACGCGTTTCTGTTCTGGGGCGGTTTGATTCTCGTCGGTTCTATTGTTCCAGCGCTGATCCTTTTCAAAACCAAAACGGGCACATCGCTGCGGTGGATTTTGTTTGCATCGGTGCTGGTGGTGGTCGGTGTCTGGTGCGAACGTTACATGATCGTGATCCCCGGTCAGACCTTTCCACCAGAGCTTTTCCCGGGAATGGAGATAGTAAGGTCGCCGCTGAACGAAGGAATCGCTGTTTATAACATAAGTTTTCTAGAAGTGCTTCAGGCACTGGGTGTGTTGGGTGTCATAGGGTGTATGTTTGTTCTGGGGCTGAAATACCTGCCGCTCGCGCCGGCCGAAGCGCGAACTGTAGGGGAATCCCAAATGCTCAAGCATATGATGCCCGACGCGGAGGTCACAGAGGCTGCGGTAAGCGCAGAGAACTAACTTGGAGGCTGGCGGGTCGAACCGCCTGCCTCCAGATCTCAGCCGCCCGCGATTTGGAGCGGCTGTAAGTTTGCCCTATGCGATTACGGAATCGACTCGTTTGGAGGCTCGGCGCGACGGTGGTGGTAATCGTCACCGTCGTGATTTTGCTCAATGGGCTGTTTGGGAGCTTGTTCAGCCGTCAGTACGCGCTCAACGCGTCGCGCAAGGCGATGCGATTTGACTCTGCCTCGATCGTAAACGGAATCGAAACATTGATGATGAGGCAGCGTGACACCGGTGTTCTCGAATTTATCGAAAAAACCACTAGCGAGGGGGCGACCTATCAGGATATCAGTCTGATTTCGCATCCGTCGGGCAAGATCTGCATGTCCGGCGAGGCAGATGTCGGCTCGTTTCTTGGCATGGGTGACAAGACCTGCAATCGCTGTCACGATGTCGTCGACTCGCCATCTCGCAACTTCGCCGCGCAAGACGAAATTACCACGGGAAGAGACGGGAGCCGCGTTCTTCGGGTCACAACTCCCATCCTCAACAAACCGGGATGCCGCACCGCCGATTGTCACATACACATCGACGACGGTGACGTTCTGGGGATTCTCGAGACCGATTACTCACTGGCCAGCTTTGATGCGCTCATGAGGGGGCTCAATGCGACGTTGACGGCGGGCGCGCTGGTGGCAATTGGGCTCGTGATCATCGCGTTGGTGCTGACGTTCAGGTGGTTTCTTGCCAAACCGCTGCGCCGCCTCTTGAGAGGGCTGCACACCATCGGTAGCGGCGATCTGAGTTTTCGGTTTTCAGCGCGGCGAAACGACGAAATCGGTTTGGTCGCCCACTCGTTTGATCAAATGGCCACAAGAATAGAAACCCAGCAGAACGAGCTTTTGAAAACTCTGGAATCGCTACAGGGAATCGTCGAGAACACAGCGGATATCGTGATAACAGTCGGTAGACAAGATCTCATACGAACCTTTAACCGCGGTGCCGAGCAGGTGTTGGAATACGCGCGCAGCGAAGTGCTCGGTCGTCCCGTGCAAATGCTCATGGCGGATCCGAAAGAACGGGACATCGCCGTGGCGCGATTGCGGGGCCACGACAATGTGATGAATTGGGAGAGCCGGTTCAAAACCAAAAACGGAAATATCAAAAATGTACTGCTCACGCTCTCGCGTCTGCGTGACCGCGAGGGTAATCTGCTGGGCACACTGGCGATAGGCAAGGACATCACAACCGAGAAAGACCTGCAGAGAAAGCTGATTCGATCGGAGCAGGAGGCCGCTATCGGACGGGCGGTCACGGCGATCCAACACGCGATCAAGAACATGCTCAATACCCTCAAAGGCGGCGTATACATCGTCCGTCTCGGCAACAAAAAACAGCCACAGCCAAACGAACGCATCGTCGAGGGCTGCGATATGATCGAGGAGGGGCTCACCCAGATCAGCGATCTGGCGCACCACATGCTTCGGTACGCCCGCGAATGGACTATCAAACCCGAACCGGTCGATCTTGCCGATATGGTAAGACGGGTTGCCGTCGCGGTAAGCCAGACCGGCACCGACCGCAACGCGGCGGTTCGAACCGAGATTGACCGCTCGCTGTCCAAAGTGTCGTGTGACCCCCGTTTGATCCACATGGGACTGATGGATATCGCGTCAAACGCTCTGGACGCCTGCTTGATGAAAGACTATCCCAACGATGAGGGGCCGGAAATCGTGATCCGCACCCGCCGTGACGAAAGCAAGGGCGTTGCGGCAATCGAGATCCAGGATAACGGTATCGGCATGACACCCGAGGTCCAGGCGAGCATCTTTGTCCCGTTTTTTAGCACAAAGAAAAAAGGTGGCACCGGTTTGGGGATGGCGTTGACCGCACGGATTATAGATTTGCACGACGGGAAAATTGAGGTAGAATCAGAACCAGGTGTTGGTTCGAGGTTTTGCATCACATTGCCGCTAGAAGGTCCAGCGAAACGACAAGGGGAAGGATAATGGCAAAAACAGTGATGGTCATTGATGACGACGAAAACTCGGTGAAGTTTCTCATCGCGGTTCTGGAAGAAAACGGATACGAGACGCAAGCTGCGTACGACGGGCGTGAAGGGGTGGACAAACTTCGGGAATCCAAGGCCGACTTGCTCATTCTCGACGTGATGATGCCAAAACGGACAGGATTTGTGGTTTTCAAACAACTCAAACGGGACGAATCGCTAAAGGATATACCCGTTTTGATGCTAACCGGGGTGGCCGCTTCGCTGGCGGATATGGATTCCGAATCAGACGACACACACGCGCGCCCCTTTGACAGCCTCCGCGAGGCTCTGCGGAAAACGATCAAGGAGATGCGTGAGGAGGGTGAGGTCAGACCCGAGATGTTTGTCGACAAACCCGTCGACCCGGATGAGCTTATCAAAAAGGTAAAGGAACTGATCGGCGATTAGGCGTGTCGGTGCGGGCGGCACGTGGCCGATGTCATGCGCCGGGTCTCCGAGCGAACCGCTCACCCGGTGTTGTCCACTCACCGTGAATGTTTGTTCCCGTCCATACCACCGTCCAACGATCCGCTTGGTTGTGTCAAAAGCAGACGGTTCGAATCCGCACGGACCGTCTGGCTAATCCGAGCGCCGGCTTGCGCCACCGTGAGTCAACGCGCCCCGCGCACGCGGGGCCTTTTTTTGGACACGCGAAGGTCATTGCGTCGGGCGTGCGGCTACCATAGAGGGGGTCGGGGACGTGCCGTGTGGGGGTTGATGATGGTGGCAGCGATGATTATATTGTGGTAACCTCGCTTAAACGAATCAGCTACGCTGGCAGGGTCGGGAAGAGCTGGAGGACATCACGTGTACAGAATCAGCAAGCAATTTCATTTTTCCGCCGCGCATCAATTGACGCTTTTGCCGGACGAACACCCGTGTCGGCGCATGCATGGGCACAACTACATCGTTGAAGTCATCCTGGAAAGGAAGGAACTGGATGAGCGCGGGTTCGTCGTCGAGTATCACGACCTCGCGCCGATCAAATCGTTTATCGATGACAATCTTTACCACCGCAACTTGAACGAGGTTTTGCCCTATCCGCCGACGTCGGAGAACATCGCACGGTATATCTACGAGACATTCAAACCGCGGTTTCCCACGTTGACCAAGGTGCGGGTCAGCGAGACACCCAGGACGTGGGCGGAGTACGATCCGAGCTCCTGAATAACTTTTGGCAAAAGTCGATGGCCATCCACGCAATCATCTTTGATCTCGACGGGACGCTGCTCGATACGCTCGACGACATCGCTGATGCGGGCAACGCGGTCCTCACCCGGAACGGGTACCCCACACACACAAAGGACGACTATCGATATTTTGTCGGCGATGGCGCGCCGGTTCTGATCCGGCGCGTGCTACCCAAAGACGCGCGGAAAGACGAGTTGATCGAGCGGTTGTACCAAGAGTTTCGTGCCGAGTATGCGCGCCGCTGGTCTTTAAAGACGCGGCCCTACGACGGAGTGCCGCGTATGCTCGAGGGCTTGAGCGTACGTGGGCTCAAGCTGGCGGTATTGTCCAACAAGCCGGATGATTTTACGAAAGCTTGTGCGACGGAGTTACTCGCCAGCGGGCGATTTGATGTGGTAGCCGGTCTTCGGGAGGGAGTCCCGCCAAAACCCGATCCGACCGGGGCCATGTGGATCGCGGACGAGTTGGGTGTATCGCCCGCCGAGTGCATGTTCGTGGGCGATACATCGATCGATATCAAAACGGCGCTTGCCGCGGGGATGGAGCCCGTTGGGGTGGCCTGGGGTTTTCGACCAATTGAAGAGCTCGAGTCGGCTGGGGCCAGACGGATTCTCGAGTCACCCGATGACATTTTCTCGCTTCTCTAATCTCAGATGATGACGGATCGATCAGTTGATGTTTTTGGTCTTGGCCAGTGTTGTATCGATTACCTGACGACCGTTGATCGATTTCCGGCACCGGACAGCAAGTGCGAATTCTCGAACCTCAGTATCGAGGGCGGCGGTCCCGTGGCGACGGCGATGGTCGCGCTGAGCCGTTGGGGGTTGTCGTGTGCGGTTGCCGGTGTTGTCGGTGACGATGGGTTTGGCTCGATGATCACCCGATCTTTAATCGACGAACGCGTGGATACCCACAATCTGCTGGTTCGCAAGGGCGGCTGCTCACAATTTGCGTTTATCACTGCCGAGCCCGGGACGGGTCGGCGAACCGTGTTTTGGCGGCGGCCCACGGGTGACGCCCTGCGGCCCGACGAGGTAGATCTGGCCGCCGTCCGGCGGGCCGGGTTGTTTTACACCGACGGACTCATGACCAACGCTTCTCTTGCCGCCGCGCGGGAAGCCCGGAAGGCGGGTGTGCCGGTTGTGGTGGATGCGGGGACGCTGAGAGATGGTATGATCGATTTGGCCCGTACGAGCGACGTCTTCCTGGCCTCGGAGACGTTTGCCCGCCAGCTGGCCGGCGACGACCCGCCGGTGGCCGCTTGCCGGCAAATAGCATCGTTGGGTCCGCGGGTGTCAGGTGTTACACTGGGACACAGAGGTTATGTCGCCATGGACGGTGACACGGTGATCGAGCGGCCTGCCCACAAGGCGGATACTGTGGATACGACGGGTTGTGGTGATGTATTTCACGCCGGTGTTGCCTATGGTGTTGTTGCGGGGTGGGATGTGGCGAAAAGTCTGGATTTTGGCGCCTGGGCGGCGGCGATGGTCAGTAAGAAGCTTGGCGGCCGGCGTGGGATTCCCAAAAAAGAAAACTACCCAAACTGGTGAAGGTGGTCGCATCGATGGATTTCACGGGCAAATGTGTTCTGGTTACGGGGGGATCGCGTGGAATAGGCAAGGCAGTAGCAACCGGATTTGCGAAACGTGGCGCGCGCGTAGCAATCAGTTTCTTCACCAATGGAAACGCGGCGCGGGCGACGGTCAAAGACCTGCCCGGTGGGCAACATCTTTTCTATCAGACCGATGTCGGTGATCCTGACGATGTGAAATACCTTGTCGACCGCGCATCGGAGGAACTCGGCGGTCTTGATATCCTCGTAAACAATGTCGGTATCCACATGGAGCATCGTCTCGAAGACGTGGACTATGATAAATGGCAGACAGTTTGGCGCGATATCCTGGGTGTGAATCTGCAGGGAACCGCAAACATGATGTACTGTGCGGCAAAATATATGATCAAACACGGTGGTGGACGCATCGTTAATGTGTCGTCACGCGGTGCGTTTCGGGGCGAACCCGATCATCCCGCCTATGGGGCGAGCAAAGCCGGCGTCAACTCGATGAGCCAATCATTGGCCCAACGGCTCGCTCCACACAATATTTTTATAGGTGTCGTAGCCCCCGGTTATGTACAAACTGATCTTGTTTCGGAAAAACTCGCGGGCCCGGAGGGCGATGCGATCAGGGCTCAAAGCCCGTTGGACCGTGTCGCGCGGCCCGAAGAAGTCGCCTATGCGGTTATGTTTCTGGCCGCCGAGGAATCGAAATTTTGTACGGGGGCCATCATCGATGTCAACGGTGCCTCGTATTTGCGAACGTAGCCTCTGTCCGCCAAGAGGCGGTTGGTAGTACTCGAAAGGATCGCAATGATAATCACTGGGTTACACTTGCTTTGGTCCTACAAATGTATATACGAGTGCGATCATTGTTTTACCTGGGGCAGCCCACGGCAGGAAGGGACGTTCACGCTCGGCCAACTGGAAAATATTTTGAACCAAGCCGAAGATCTCGGCACGATCGAATGGTTCTACTTCGAAGGTGGAGAGCCGTTTCTCTATTATGCCACGCTCCTTCGCGCGGTTGAACGGGTCCATCACAGGGGATTCAATTGCGGGATCGTCTCCAATGCCTACTGGGCAACCAGTGAGGAAGATGCCATGGAAACGTTGCGTCCGTTCGCTGATTATGTCGACGACCTGTCGTTGAGCAGCGATCTGTACCACAGCGAACGAGTGATGGACGAGCAAATCCAGAACGCCACATGGGCGGCGGAGAAGCTCGGAATCCCGGCAGGTACGATCACCATCGCCCAACCAGAGGCGGCGGCTGGGCAGGCAATAGGACAGCTCCCCATGGGTGAAATAGGTGTGATGTATCGTGGTCGCGCGGTGGAGAAACTGGTCGACCGAGCTGGCCGGAAACCGTGGGACAGCTTTACCAAATGCCCGCATGAAGAGCTCCGTGATCCGGGCCGCGTTCACATCGACCCGCTGGGCAACGTGCATCTGTGCCAGGGGCTTTCCATTGGCAGTCTTTTTACAACCCCGCTCGAGAAGATCATCGACACCTATGAACCGGACGAGCATCCGATCTTAGGACCGCTTCTTGAGGGCGGTCCCGCCGAGCTGGTCAGGCGTTATGACTTGCCGCATGACGACGGGTACGCGGACGCCTGTCACTTGTGTTTTGATGCACGCGGCAAACTTCGAGAGCGATTCCCAGGCATCCTCACCCCCGAACAAATGTATGGTGAGCCTAACAATGGCTGATTGGAATTCCACAGTGTGTGGCGGTATGAACGGTGGTCTCAATATGGACAGCCGTATGATTTCACCCCTGGTGACGCGGGCGAGTTTGGTGTAGACTGTCGACACGAGCCGCCCCGGGGGAATGTTGAGGGCTTTCGAGTTGGGGGTAACGCTTCGAGGAGGGTGTCATGGGTGTGTCCTATGAGATACTTGGGGACCTCGTGGTTTTTACGGCCAAGGATCGGGTAACCGATGGCGACTTCCGCCAAGCGTTCGAAGCGGTAATAGCCGACTCACGATTTCAGCCGGGGTCCAAGATGCTCACCTACGACCTCGATTCGGCGCTTGATCCATCGACTGTGGATCCCCAGAAAAGCGCCGAGGTCATCAACTCGTTTATGAGCCACTTCGCCCGGCGGTTGGCCGTTGTTGTAAGCTCGGAGGAGAATTTGGGTCTGGGTACGATGATCGCTGAATACTGCAAAGAGTACGACATCGAGTTCAAAGCCTTTCGTGATCCCAATGCGGCCAAGCAGTGGTTGTTCCCCGAGCGCTGCGAGCGTTAGAACCGAGCGGCTCATCGATCGGCAAGGCTGCCGCTGCAGCGACAACGCGCTTCCATTTTTTTGACAATCCCGTAGTATCTATCCCCGAGGTGGCAACATGACGGAAAATGCAGAAAAGACTTGCTTGTACTGTGGCAGAGGTGACACCGACACGCCGTTGGTCGTTTTGGAGTACCGGGGAACCTCGTTGAGGATCTGTCCTCAACACTTGCCCCTTTTGATTCACGATCCGGCCAAGCTGATCGGCAAGCTCCCCGGTGCGGAGGGCTTGTCGCCCGCCGACAAGTAAGTAGACCTTTGGTCCTCTCGCAGGGGAGGCGAGTCGCGTATGAGTGATGAGAAAGCCCCAGAGCCCGGTTCGATCGCTTGGACGGATCTGACCGTCGATAATGCCGAGGAGATAAAGGATTTTTATACGGAGGTGGTCGGGTGGAAACCGGTGGCCTTCGATATGGGGGACTATACCGATTTCACCATGAACACACCGGATAGCGGTCGAACCGTCGCCGGTGTTTGTCACGCCCGTGGTGTCAACGCAGGGCTGCCGCCGCAGTGGCTGATCTATATTATCGTCGAAGATGTCGCGGCGAGCGCGGCAAGATGCACCGCGCTTGGTGGGCGGGTGATTGCCGGTCCAAAGAAGATGGGAGCTGAGGGAGAGTACTGTGTGATCGAGGATCCGGCCGGCGCCGCCGTGGCCCTTTTTGCGCCGGCACGGTGATGATGGACGGCAGAGATCGGCACAGAGGTGCTTCGACAGCCATGGTCGATTGATCCGGGATCGCGAGGACGTGGTATGAGAGGGCAAATTCCACTTTCATCGATTCCCCCCTTGATCAGTGCGCTGTTCCTCGTTTCGCTGGGCGTGGTCACGTTATTCTCCCGCAAACGAGAAGTGCTATGGCGGATACTCGCCGTGTTTTGTTTTCTCGTGGCCGCCTCAT
>CP070631.1:3374022-3386498 GCA_020356045.1 Candidatus Latescibacterota bacterium | reverse complement strand
GTTGAATCATCTGGTCGACTATGCCTCGCTCCGCGCCGTCGATTACACCGCGCTCAGAGATGATGACTCCATCCGGCGCCTCATGCCGCTGGTTCCCTATTCACCCTACGAGATCAATCTCGCCGAAAAGCTCTCGCCTCCAGACGCAGGCCACTGGATGGGGACCGACGATCTCGGCCGGGATGTGTGCAGCCGGTGGATCCATGGGGCGGGTGTGTCGCTCAAGGTGGGGTTTGTCGCGGTGGGCATCGCTCTGGTTATCGGCCTGTTGGTCGGATCGCTGGCCGGTTACTACGGTGGCGCCGTGGATTTATTGATATCGAGATTTATCGAAGTGATGATGTGCTTTCCGTTTTTCTTTTTGATCCTAGCCGTGATCGCGTTTTTGCCGCCAAGCATCTTTAACATCATGATCGTGATCGGGATTACTCGCTGGACCAGTATCGCCCGTTTTGCGCGCGGCGAGATCATGAAGGTCAAACAGCAGGATTACACTCAGGCGGCGCGCGCGCTCGGCGCGAGCGACCGCAAGATCATGTTCAGACACATACTTCCCAACTCCCTCGCGCCGGTGCTGGTCACAGCGACGTTTGGCATTGCCAACGCCATTTTGATAGAGGCGGCTCTTAGCTTTCTCGGGATGGGGGTCCAGCCGCCGTACGCAAGCTGGGGCGGGATCCTCGCCCTGGCGCGCGAGTTTGTCGATGTGGCGTGGTGGCTGGCGGTGTTCCCCGGGTTTGCGATCTTTCTCACCGTGACCGCGTACAACCTGGCCGGCGAAGGGCTGCGTGACGCCACCGACCCGAGGCTGGCACTTCCCGAGAAGTAGAAACAACTTTCCCACCGCGCATATGCGGATGGACCCGCTCAATCCACTACATTGTTCGCGGCCGACTATTTCTGACAGAGCGAACAGAAGTGCGTACTGCGACCGGAGAGAACGATCCGCTCGATCACTTCCCCACATACAAGACAAGGATCGCCTTCGCGCCCGTACACAGCGTGATGCTGTTGAAATTCTCCCGAGGACCCATCCGAGCGGCGGTAGTCGCGAACCGTCGACCCGCCGTGATCGATCGCCCGCCGGAGCACCTTGCGTGCGGCGGCGAGCAATTCGCGTGAGCGTGAAACCACGTCGCCCGCCGGCGTGAGCGGATCGATGCGCGCAGCGAAGAGCGTCTCATCGGCGTAGATATTTCCGATCCCCGCGATGATCCGTTGATCGAGCAGGATAGATTTGATCGGCGCCCGTCTCCCTCGTAGCGCCTCACCAAGCTCCCGGCCGCTCGTCGATATCTCAAACGGATCCGGGCCGAGGTTGAGCTCGCTCCTCAAATCAGCGTTCCCGGTGATGTAGACGTAACCAAACCGGCGAGGGTCATAAAAATCGAGCTCGACGCCGTGATCAAAGATAAACCGGCCGTGACGATGTTTGTGCGTGGCCGGCCGGCCCGTATTATCCGCCCCCACCAGCACCAGACGGCCGGTCATTCCCAGATTGATCGTCATCACCCTCGACCTATCAAACCGAAACACGGCGTTTTTGCCAACCCGCTCGACGGCGGTGATTACACGCCCAACGAGCCACGTTACCCTCAGGCTCCCCTTGCGGTACAACGCTGCATAGCGAAGCCGCGCGCGAAGCAAACGCCGGCCAAGCAACGGCTCTCGCAGTCCGCGGACGATCGTCTCCACTTCTGGCAGCTCGGGCATCGACGTCGTTCTCCATGGTCATTGCCGTAACAATAAGCGGTCAAAACCGGTCGCGTGTGCGGCCGGCATTGATTATACTCCCAAAAGCTCATGGAAACGCCGTTTAAACGCAAAATCCTCAACCGGGTGCTCCCCCGCGTTCAGAAACCAGGTCAGTACGCGGGCGGCGAACGCAACCAGGCCGTCAAGGATCCCGAAGGCGTGGATCTCCGCGTGGCGCTCGCATTTCCCGACACCTACGCTGTGGGCATGTCGCATCTTGGTCTGCAAATTCTCTACCACATGTTAAACCAGCGTGCCGATGTGTTTGCCGAACGCGTGTTTGCGCCGTGGATCGATATGGAGGCCGAGCTTCGTACCCGCGATCTGCCGCTTTACGCGCTCGAGACGTTTACGCCGATGTGCGACTTTGATGTCGTCGGATTTTCGATGCAGTACGAGCTGTGCTACACCAACCTTTTGAATATGCTCGAGCTGGGCGGCATCCCCGTCACGACCGATGCGCGGACGGGCAGCGACCCCGTAATCCTTGGCGGTGGGTCGATCAGCGCCGCGATGGAACCGGTGGCGCCCTTTTTCGACGCCATACTCGTCGGAGACGCCGAAGATGTGCTCGATGACATCATCGACACGATCATCCGGTGGAAACACACCAATGCCCGGCGGCAGGCGCTGTTTGAATCGCTCGCACGGATTCCGGGCGTGTACGTTCCGTCGCTTTATACGGTCGACTACAACGCGGACGGCTCAATTGAGAAGTTTACCGCCAGAGGCGGCGCGCCAATGCAGATCAGCAAGACCACCGTGGCGGATTTCGAGAACGCCCCGCATCCCGTGCGGCCGGTTGTCCCCAACGTCCAAACGATTCACGACCGCATCAATGTCGAGATCATGAGGGGATGTCCCAACCAGTGCCGCTTCTGTCAAGCGGTCAAGCACTACCGTCCGCTCAAGTACCGCTCGATCGACAAAATTCTCGAGCTGTGCGAGGCCACGTACGGCAACACCGGGTACGAGGAGATATCCTTGACCAGCCTGTCGACCGCGGATTATCCCGGTATCGAACGGCTCATCCCCGCGATTGCCCGGCAGTTCAACGACCGTCACGTCAATGTGTGCTTGCCCTCGCTTCGCATCAAAGAGGAGCTGGAATCGCTTCCCGATCTGGTCAGCACGGTGCGCAAATCGGGGCTCACCATGGCACCCGAAGTCGCCACCGACCGGTTGAGGGCGATCATCCGCAAACAAATCTCGAACGACGATCTGTTGAGGGGGTGTGCGGCCGCGTGGAAAGCGGGATATCGGCTTCTCAAGTTTTACTTTATGATCGGTCTCCCCACCGAGACCGACGAGGATCTCCGGGCGATCGTCCAACTGGCCGATCAGGCAAGTCTGTCACGTAAACGTCTGTATCGCAAAAGGGGCAAAATCAACGTTGCGATCTCGTCACACGTACCCAAACCTCACACGCCGTTTCAGTGGGAGCGGATGAATACCCGCGAAGAGATCATCGCCAAACAGCGGATCATCCGCACGGCCAACCGCTCGTCGTTTCTCAATCTCAAGTTTCACAATGTCGATGAGAGTTATCTCGAAGCGGTGTTCTCACGCGGAGACCGCCGTCTGGCCGCTGCACTGCTCCGTGCGCGCGAGAAGGGACTCAGAATGGATGCGTGGAGCGAGTGTTTTGACATGCTCGCATGGGAAGAAGTCTTTGAAGATACCGGAATCGATCCAGACGCGTATGCGTACCGCGAGCGGCGGACCGATGAGATCATGCCATGGGATATCGTCACGATCGGCTCTCCCAGGCATTATCTGATCAAAGAGCGAAAACGCGCACACGAGGCGATGGCCTGATCACCCGCCACCAACAGGACTCGTTCCCCCACCTGGTTTGACCGAATCGGTACCTGAACACACCACGACCACACAAAAAGCTGTGGCGGACGTCGTTTGAACCGGCTCATGAGACCGGACTCTCATTGCGACGGACCGCGCTGTCTTGACGCCCACTACGATCGCCGATACAATCACAAACCCAGCGACGGGGCACCCACTCTGTAGAATTACCCTAAAAGGAGACAAGCGGACGCATGGAAGCCTACGAAAAACTCGGCGCGTTCTATCTCGGCCGGGCCTATGACCTCGCGAACCAGAACGTCACGGATGAGCTCACGCTTTACGATTCCAGAGACTTGTTGACCCACGCGTTCTGCGTCGGGATGACCGGGAGCGGAAAAACCGGGCTTTGCGTCGGGCTTCTCGAAGAGGCTGCTATCGACGGCGTACCCGCTTTGGTGATCGATCCGAAGGGGGATCTCGCCAACCTCATGCTGACCTTTCCCAAGCTCAGCGCGGCAGATTTCCGGGAGTGGATCGACGAGCAGCAGGCCGAGCGCAAGGGATTGTCCCCTGATGAGTACGCCGCTTCGCAGGCCGAGCTGTGGCGCAATGGTCTCAAGTCCTGGGGACAAACCGGTGAACGGATCGAACGGCTCCGCAACGCAGCGGAGTTCAACGTTTTCACACCGGGCAGCAACGCCGGGATACCGGTGTCGATCCTCGACTCGCTCGCAGCGCCACCGCAGGCGATCCAAGGTGACCGCGATCTTTTTAACGAACGCGTCAGCACCACTGCCACGAGTCTTCTCACGCTGTTGGGTATCGATGCCGATCCGCTGAAGAGCCGCGAGCACATTCTGGTGGCCAAGATACTCAAAAATTCGTGGAAAAATGGCCGCGATCTCGATCTGGCCAGCCTCATACAAACCATAGAGAATCCGCCGTTTTCCAAAATCGGCGTTCTTGACATCGACACCTTTTTCAAACCCAAAGACCGCTTTGAGCTGGCGACCACATTGAACAACCTGCTGGCTTCGCCGGGGTTCGAGTCCTGGCGTTCGGGCGTCCCGCTCGATATCGACCAGATGCTCTACACACCAACGGGCAAACCACGGATTTCAATTTTTTCCATCGCGCATCTGTCGGAAACCGAACGGATGTTCTTTGTGTCGATGCTGCTGAGCGAGACGCTCGCGTGGATTCGAAGCCGTCCGGGCACGACCAGCCTTCGCGCCATCGTGTACGTGGATGAAATATTCGGATACATCCCACCGGTGGCCAACCCACCCACAAAGAAACCGCTCCTGACGCTGCTCAAACAGGCGCGGGCGTATGGTGTCGGGGTCGTGCTCGCCACACAGAACCCGATCGATCTCGACTACAAGGGGCTGTCCAACACAGGAACCTGGTTTATCGGGCGGCTGCAAACCGACCGCGACCGCGACCGAGTGCTCGACGGGCTCTCGAGCGCCGCAGCCGGTTCCAAGGGCGGTTTTGACCGCAAAGCCATGCAGGCCACGCTTGGCGGGCTTGGCAAACGCGTGTTCCTTATGCATAACATACACGAGACCGGCAAAGAAGTGTTTCACACACGGTGGGCGATGTCGTATCTACGCGGTCCTATGACACGCGATCAGATCAAACGCGCAATGGCGCACAAGAAGGCCGGCGTCGCCAAAACGTTGACGCCAGCAACAGAACCGGATGGACCGGCGCCACACAAATCCTCCGCGTCGCGGACACGCTCCCGCACCGCCGCAATCTCCCAACCAGTGCTCCCGCCGGGTGTCCCGCAGGTGTATCTCCCACCGCGGGACATGGTCGATCAATCACAGTTGGTGTACCGGCCCGGTGTGATCGGGATCGGCAACGTCCATTTTGTCCGAGGCCGGACCGGTGTGGAGCACGAGGAACCGTTCGCACTGCTCGCGAATCTCGACGAGGACACAGTCGGAATCGACTGGCGTGACGCCGAGCCCATTGACGTAGTCGAAGACGATCTCGACACTCGTCCCGCCGCCGAAGCAACGTACGATACACTGCCGCGCAAAGCGAGCAACACGAGGAGCTATGCCAGCTGGAAACGGTCGCTTGCCGACACGCTCTACCGCACCAAACGCTACGATCTGTTCCGCAGTCCCCGGCTCAAGCTCACATCCGAGCCCGGCGAGACCGAGCGTGACTTTCGTATCCGTCTGGCCGTCGCCGCACGCGAAGGCCGTGACTACCAGGTCGAAAAGCTCCGCAAAAAGTACGCCTCCAGGTTCAGAACGCTCGAGGACCGCATCCGGCGCGCGGAGCTGGCTGTCGACAGGGAGAAAAAGCAGGCGGGACAGCAAAAACTGCAGACGGCAATTTCGCTTGGCGCCACACTGCTCACCGCGTTTCTTGGGCGCAAAAAGCTGGGTCGCTCCACCGTCGGACGCGCAACCACAACCGCTCGCGGCGTGGGGCGGTCGGCCAAGGAAGCGCAGGACATCAAACGTGCCCAGGCCAAGCTCGACACGCTCAAAGGCCGGATCGAGGAACTCCATACCGAATTCGAGCAGGAAGTCGAACGGCTCGAAGACCGTTTTGACCCCGAGTTCCAGGAGCTCGATACGGTCACACTCAAGCCGCGGAAGAAAGACATCGATGTGAGACTGCTGAGCCTTGTGTGGTTGCCACACCAGCGGTCCGACACGGGGTCAGTCATCCCGATATGGACATAGATATCCGGTCCGCCCGGCAATCGCCCGGCCACCCGATGCGGCCACTGGGTCGGATCCATCACCGATTCTCACCAGCGCTCTCAAATGGACGTCGCGTCCGATCCATCTCCAAATCGCACGCTCGCTCCCATATGGAACTCGAGTCGGATCCATCCTCGAACCGCACGACCACTCCCAAATGGACGTCGCGTCCGATCCATCTCCGAATCACACGATTGCCCCATTTGATCGCAGCCACCGATCGGCGCCAAACACATCGCCTCACATCGCATGGTCCGGCAACCCGGGCAGCGCTTCGTTCGTAGTAAAATCAGCGACAGGACATCGTATCGACAAACGCTGGACCTCTGTTGTATAATTATGACCAGGAAACGCAAGGGCAGGGGAATCAGATGATCTGGTTTCGTAACGCACCGGTCAAAACGACGCCGATCCTCGCCCTAACCCTCTTGGTTGTATTGCTGGCCAATTGCGGGGGAGAGGACAGCACCCCAGTGGATACGGGCATCGACCCACCCCAGGGCCCGGATACCACCGCACCCGCCGCCGTTGCCGATCTCCGGCTGCGGGCTCCCACCCAGTCGACGCTCGCACTGGTCTGGACCGCCCCCGGGGACGACGGCACTGAGGGAACGGCAGCAAGCTACGACATCCGATTCTCGGACGCTCCGATCGATGATTCGAACTGGGAGCACGCGCACCCCATCGATCCGACCATCGTGCCAACGCCAAAACCCGCCGGGCAGATTGAGACTATTGTCATAAAAAATCTCGATTCGGGCGCGATGTATTACTTTGCCCTCAAAGCCAGTGACGAGGTTCCCAACCAATCGGAACTTTCCAACTGCTGCAACGAACGAACCATCGCGGAGACCAACCCCCCAGGGGACATTACGGACCTCTCCGCCGTTGCGATCGACGCCTCATCGTACGAGCTCACATGGACCGCCCCGGGAGACGATTATACAACGGGAACCGCGACGCGATACGACATCCGATATTCCGCGCGCCCGATAGCCAACGAAGAGGACTGGAATGACGCCATGGTGGTCGCGGATACACCCCCGCCTCAGCCGGCCGGCGAGACCCAGTCGTTTGTCCTATCGGGACTCAATGGACAAGGATTCGGCTTTGCCATCAAG
Organism: Candidatus Latescibacterota bacterium; assembly: GCA_020356045.1. Classification (GTDB taxonomy): domain Bacteria; phylum Krumholzibacteriota; class Krumholzibacteriia; order WVZY01; family WVZY01. The sequence goes on along the minus strand of CP070631.1, from coordinate 3,379,087 downwards.
ACGGTGGATGAACTGGATAACTGGTCGGGGCTTTCGAATTCGGCACTCGCGCTTGGCTTCAACGAATTGATTTGGGTGTTTCCGGTATCGATCCCGGAAGGCGGACAGCTCAACATTACGTTTCGGGCCAGCCCGTCCGACGCTACGTGGATCAGCCTGAGCGAACGCTTCTGGTGGTGGGAAACCAGGGCGTGCGGCGCAAAGGTGGTCACGGAGCTGTTGCGGGAACCTCTGGCAGAAGGCGTCTACACCATAACCTTTGACTTTATCGATCCGGCCACCGGGCAATACCTTCCCACGGGAAGCTACGAGCTGCACCTCTGCTATGGTCCCCACCTGCAAGAGCACGTTTGGGTAAGCCTCTATTGACTTCTCACTCGGAACCAACCAACCCCGCGATGTGACAATTGGAGCTACACAGAGCACGGGAAATGTGTATAATTCCCTTCTATATATTCGGCTCACCCAGGAGGTCACTCATGTCGCGTTTGGCTATTGCAATTGTCGTTCTTTTCGCCGCCGTTTTGGTTCAACCGCTGTTGACCGGTGACGCCGCCGCACAAGAAACCAAACCCATCCAGCTCGCTCTGTTTAACCCTCTGCAGATTTACAGCGAGGATCTGTCAATCAAGGGTTTCAGGTTCAACTTGATCTATGGCAAAAACCTCGATCTAACCGGTGTCGATCTTGGTATCGCCAACGTGCTCGAAGGTGACATGAAGGGGATCCAGCTGGGTATCATAGCGCTCAATGAAGGCGGAATGAAAGGGTGGCAGGCCGGTTTTGTCAATATTGCCGATGGCGATGCCGTGGGATTCCAGTGGTCCCAACTTTATAACGGGGCTGGTTCGATTCACGGCGTACAGCTCGGCCTCGTCAACAACACCAAGATGCTCAAGGGATTGCAGCTGGGGATCCTCAATCTCGCCGATGCGGCGGACGGTGGGCTTCAGATCGGCCTCGTTAACGTCATCAAGAGCAAAGAGAAACTAAAGTTTTTCCCGATCGTGAACTGGTCCTTCTAGCGGACTATGGCCAGCCGAGAGAGAGCACCTGGCGGGCGACGAAATCGTGCCCGTATTCGTCCCAATGCGCGTCCCACGGCGAGTTGAACTCGATGCCGTTGGCTTCGTAATCGCGTGTCATCGACTCGGTGAGATCGAGATGCTCGAAGCCGTATTCTATGCTCAACTCCGCCACGAGATCGTTTAGAAACAACACCTTGCTCTCAGTCACCGTCCCGTCGTAAATGGCGTGTCTTGGCGCCGGCATCACAACGATGATTCGCCTGCCTGGATTCTCCGCTTTTATCCGATCGAAGAGATACTCGGTTGCAGTGACAATCAACTCCCGGTGCCGTTCGACATTGGTCACTGAAACATTGCCGCTGTATGTGTCGCGCGAATACAGATTTTGGATGACCAGCTTGATGCGAAGATTGTAGATCAAGTAACGCACCACCGCACTTTTTCTCAGCAGACGCTTTTTCCAATTGAACTCCGTAAAAGAGTAATCCGGGCGGGGCCGTGTCTCGGTGATCGAGTCATCCGTGATGTCCAGCATCATCATTATGGTGTCACCACGGTTGAGCTCGTAGATACTTTCGAGAAAATCGTTGTGACGAAGATTGAAAATCAGCACATCGGGGGCAAACGTCCGGTTGACATAGCGGTTCATATTGACGTATTCGGACAACGACGCGCCCGACACCCCAAAGCTGTACACGTCGTATCGATCACCGATTTCCGATCTGAGCACCGAGGGGAACGACTTGTCGCAATCGACTTGTTGAGCCTCTATATACGAATCACCAAACACGGCTATTCGCGGTTTGCTCTTCGACGTGTCATAGTCGATGGGACTGACCCACCCGTGGTTGTTCACACGCCACCTGCCCCGCTGACTGGCTAACCAGCCAAACGTGGCTGTGCCCTCGTCACCGGGGGGGCAAAACTTGAATATCCGCTCCGATTGGTCAAAACATGCGTACGGCCAGTCGTTTGCCGGAACAGCAACACGGAAAAAGATCTCCAGGAGAACAAACAGGACGATCAGCGTGGGAATCGATATGATGAGTATATTTTTGACAAACTGCCGCATGAATTGTGAGGGAAAAACGTGTGCCCGTCTGGATCGCACTAAACGTCAATCCAGCTTGAACTCCTCCGCCCAGTTACCTTTGTCTTCAAAATGAGGCTGTTCGGTTTTGTCGAACAGGTAGTCCCCCATCACCAGGTAATCCATTTCCGTCCGCATGAAACAACGGTAAGCATGCTCTGGCGTGCACACAATGGGTTCACCCCGGACATTGAAGCTCGTATTGACAATCACACCATAACCGGTCTGCCGTTTGAATTCGTTGATTAGCGCCCAATAACGTGGATTCGTGTCTTTCTTGACGCTCTGAATTCTAGCCGAGTAGTCAACGTGGGTGATCGCCGGCACATCCGACCGGAGGTGGTAGAGCCGGTCGTAAAGCTCCAGTTGTTCGTAGTTCTCCGGGAGCGGATTGCGGTGGCTTTCCTTTACGGGGACGACCAACAGCATGTACGGACTTGGCACGTCGACATCGAAGTACTCGCCGATATCCTCTTCCAGCACGGTCGGGGCAAATGGTCTGAATCCCTCGCGGTACTTGATTTTGAGGTTCATCTTTTTCTGCATCTCGGGATCGCGCGCGTCACCGATGATGCTGCGGTTGCCCAGTGCCCGGGGACCATATTCCATACGACCCTGAAACCAGCCCACGACCTTGCCACGCGCCATATGACCGGCAACCGTTTCGATCAGATCATCGAACCGGTCATAGAGCTTGTGTGGAGCGCTGAATTTGTCGGCCAACTTGCGGACATCGCTATTTGAGAACTCGGGCCCGAGGTAGGCACCCTGCATCGCGTCGGGGCTGTCCTTGACCGCGCGACCGTTGCCCCGGTGTATGTGCCAAACGGCAAGGGCCGCACCCAACGCACCACCCGCATCACCCGCCGCCGGTTGAATCCACAAGTTGTCGAAAGTGCCGAGTTTTATCAGCTTGCCGTTGGCCACGCTGTTCAGTGCCACTCCACCAGCCAGCACGATATTGCTGCTGCCGGTCAGCTCTTTCGCCGTCGCCGCGAGCTTGAACACGATCTCCTCGGCAACCTGCTGGATGGCCAAAGCCATGTTCATGTATTCCTGAGAGATCTCGGTCTCCGGTTCGCGCGGCGGGATGCCAAACAACCGCTGCCATTTGGCGTTGTCGGTCATTTTGAGACCCGTCGCGTAATCGAAGTACTTCATATTGAGGAGAATCGAACCGTCATCGCGGATATCAACCAGCTCGTTGAGGATACACTCCTTGAACCGTTGGGTCTGCTCATCCTCCGATCTGCCGTACGGCGCCAGTCCCATGAGCTTGTACTCGCCGCTGTTGACCCTAAACCCCGTGTAGTATGTAAACGCAGAGTAGAGAAGACCAACCGAATGAGGAAAGCGCAGCTCGCGGTGAATCTTGATCTGGTTACCCTGACCGTGACCGATGGTCGAGGTCGCCCACTCACCGACACCATCGATGGTGAGTATCGCGGCGTTCTCGAATGGCGACGGATAAAACGCGCTCGCCGCATGGGACAGGTGATGCTCGGGGAAGAACACCGGGACTTTGCCCTCACCCAGCTTGGATAACTCCTCCTTTAAGAGCTTCTTCATAAAGAGCTTTTCTTTGATCCACACAGGAATCGCCGACAGAAAGCTCTTTAGCCCTCCGGGGGCAAACGCGTGGTACGTCTCGAGCAATCTCTCGAACTTGATGTACGGCTTGTCATAGAAGGAAACCGCCGTTAGATCCGAATATTCCAACCCAGCCTCTTCGAGGACATAGGCTGCAGCGTTCGTCGGAAACGAGTGGTCGTGTTTGAGCCGGGTGAACCGCTCTTCGTGCGCCGCCGCGACGATATCGCCGTCGATGATCAACGCAGCCGCACTATCGTGATAATACGCAGATATGCCCAATATGGCCGTTGGCATGGTTGGCGATTACCTTCTTAGAAAAGGGTGTAGATGAATGGCGCAATCGCTGTACCAGATGTCAACACGATCAAAACACCAAAAAGCAGAAGAATCAGAATCAAGGGCAGCATCCAAAACTTTTTGCGAACTTTCAAGAACCCCCACAAATCTTTCAAAAAATCCATGCTGTTTCTTCCCCGGTTAGTAAGGTTTCTCTATATCCGCAGGGGCATACAGATGATCCCGTATATTCATGACCGATTTGGATCCCTTTTTAAACCTCTTTAGCTGCAGCGCGTCCTTGCCCAAAAGCCGTCGCAGGAGCCCCACGGGAACAACCAGTACAAAGAACACCACGGTAAGCAGTATTCTTGATACGACGGTGCCCAGCAACCGTGACAGTCCCAGCCAAAATACCGCCACCGGTCTGAATACGATGGGCACGACCATATTCAGAACCAGCAAGGGCACCGACAGTTTGAAGAAGACATTGTTGCCCGAGAAGAAGCCCACGATCAAACAAATCAACACCATCGCCATACCGGTGTCTTTGGCCTGATCCTTTGAAATCTTCGTCGGAAAAAATTCTTTGAGCTTCCAGTTCATCGCCGCTTTCGTCTCCTGTCACACGTCGGCACAATGCCTATTCAAGAAGGGTACCAAAAAGGGCTACGTGCCGTCAACTCGTAATATTACAGTGGCTTAGCGCATTTCACATCCAGAAGTGCGATCGATTCTCGTTGGCACAATCCAACTATCTGGCAAAAAAAACGCGGGTTTCGGGTCAAACACCCCCTCCCCGCGTTTTTGCGCTGCTTCGGTGGTGCTTTACATGCGCGTGTAAACAATCTCCATCGATTTAAACTCGCTGCCGTCGGGATTAACCATGTAGTACTCGAACACGTGTTTGTCCTTATCGACAAAACGGGTGACCATTTTGACCTTTACGTCTTCTCCCGTCATCGCATCTCTGTGCGACGAGTGGTGGGTCTCGACCTTGCCGTTGTCCGAACAATCGCCTTCGCTGTAATACATCGTGGTGCTCATGTTATCAAACCACACCATCGTGTGGACGTTT
>CP070631.1:3370708-3373922 GCA_020356045.1 Candidatus Latescibacterota bacterium | reverse complement strand
GCGGACTCAGAGGTGGTTGAAGTCCTAACGCAACAATCGCCTATGCAACTATTATTAAACAAGTTAAATCTGCAACACTCTGGCATATCCGTTGCGATTGAAGTTGCTGCCAGTCACAATCGCAGCAACCTGGCAATAACGAGGCCTAGATATGGGGATGGACTTTGGCTGTAACAGGTGAGGAGGGCGTGGTGCGGTAAACGCCCGTGCTTGGGCTAATTTTGTAACAATAGGGTATGCGGTGAGTGTGCCTCCACAAATTCGGTAGACGGAGTGAACTTTTGCAGCCCAGGAATTACTGAATCGACAGGAAAAATCCGGCGAGGTATATTGACGGGCCATTTGCACGGCGAGCACTTGCGTCCCGCTCCGAAGTACGGCGTACGTCCGATTGCTACAACGGGGTGGAAATTTTTGTTCCCAGGGCACGACATCTCGAAGTCTGGAGAACTTCGCTGACGTCTGGTGTATACGTTCAGATTTTATGGTTCAATTGTTTCTACTTTTTTCGAAGCTCATTGCCCCCGCTATTGTGTCTTCTCTAGATCTCAAATGCGTGCCGCGCACAATTGGGAACAACAAGAAACTTTAAAGCCACCCACGTGCGAAGTAATGAGGACTTAAAAAGAACTATTGGATACACAAGAGGAATCGACTCCACATCAGCTCGATCTTTCACCGAAATTCGACAGATTGGCTCAACTTAGCCACGACCATGGCAACGCAGTGACAATGGGTCAATTACCCTCGTCCGCGAGATTTGGGATTGGGATCACATCGGCGTGAATCCCCAATCCCCGGGCTCGCTCGTGCGCACCGCCGTTTGCCGCCGGATACCTTTTTTTCGTGTTAGTGGCCGCCAACAAAAACGGGCGGAACGATACAACCCATTGTTAAAAAACATGATATGGGATTGCTCTGCGGCCTTACACCCTCGACTTTACCGTGTTTCCGGACTCACCCGTACCTCTTTTCGTTCCGTGGCCCCCTGCTTGCCCTATGAGTGATCGCCTGACGTTTGGGAAATCAACCGAGGGGGTAGAAAAGATGTCCCGCTTACGTCACACACTAAAATCCTTTGCCTTGCTTGCTTGCCTCACCTTTCTGCTTACTGCCTTAGGTTGCACGGACTCGGTGTTAGCGCCTGCTGACGAAGAAGAGGTCAACGCCGAGTTCAACCTCATCGACGTCTCATCTACCCCCGCGGATGACCCCTCGCTGAAGGTGGACAAAGTGAAGGGTTGGATGGTCTCTGCGGAGTGGGGTGGAAAAGTAACCAATGGTCATGTCACACTGGAGTTTCCACCGGGTGCGTTGGATGAGGACACCTACATTACTATGTGTATGGTGAACAAATCCAATCTGGTAGTTGAGTTCGCCCCCCACGGAATCGAATTCAATAAACCCGTCACGATGTCCATGAAACTAAAGGACACCGCGCTTGAGCACTGCGCAGAATCAACGGTCATCAAATGGTATAATCCGGCAACAGATGAGTTGGAGGATATCACAAACTTGCCGCCCGAAAAGCCGTCGGAAGCGAGAGCTTCTCTCGAACACTTTTCGAAATACGAAGCTGTTAGTGGATAAACAAAGTCGTTTCGACGCAATCAGGAAGGCTCGGGCTAGTCATGCAATGACTGGCCCGATCTTTTTTTCTTAGATCTTTTGAACTCTTCCATCGCGGTTACAAAATCCGCGTTTCTCAGAAAATCTGTTACGTATTCATTACCTGGAAGATTGCCAACGATTGATTTGATTTTATCGTAATACTCTCGAAAATAGCCCGACGCCCGGTCATAATCCCCAATCACAAGGCATCCTCTGAAAAGCACTAAATCCAATTGCAGAGCAACATTCGCATCCATGACATTTGGGCGGATTTCTTCACACTTATTAATCATCTGCAGAACATCGCCTCGATCTGCTCCGCTGCGAACACAGCGCTCCAGACTAACCAACGCGTGTTCTGCCTTGATATCAGGCGACTGCATGCCCCCGATTATTATGCCAATATTCGCTAGCAACGACTTAGCTTTTTCAAATTGGTCCGTTTTCAACAAAATCCGCACCATCGTGATATTGACGCGCGCCACGTCGTCTTTGTATCCGATGCGTTTGTAAATCCCCCGAGCGTTCTCACATGCGTCCCAAGCATTCGAACACTCGCCCTTTTTGTAGTAATAAACTCCCAGCAATCTGTAATAAAGGCCAAGTCGATATGGCTCTCGTATCTGTTTTACTAGGGCATCAACTTCTTCTTTTAGCACTGGCGCCCGAGAGCTGTGGATACAGATGAAAGATTCAAACACGATCAGTGTAGCATAAAACAACTGTTCACGATCATATCGAGTTCGCGTACTTCTTTTGGCAGATTCCGCGTATCTGATGGCGTTTCCATAGTAGCCCAAATTTTGGTGGATCATTGCGTATCTTAATCTGAATTCACTAACCTGCTCCTCCAGCCCCATCTGTTTTGCGATGTCGATGGACTTGCCCAACAATTTCAGTGCTTTCTGATACAGACCCTCTTCGTAATATACAGCACTGGCTAAAAACCATACCATGGACAAAGCACGGTATTCTCGATGCCGTTGAGCGAGACGGATCGATCTCCTCAATAAACTTATTGCCTCACTATAAAAAGAATTGCTCAGAAGTAACCATCCCTCTTCATGATTCAACCTTAGTATGTGCTCAGTGAAACCAAATCGTTCGGATAGTTCGATCGCCCGATTCATGAAGTGCGTGTATTTCTCCATCATTCCCGTTCTACGATAATTCAACACATAAATCACATACACCCGTGCTCGGTGATAGGGGCTCAACACGTTAACGTCGATCTGATCCAAGATGTGGCAAGAGTCCTTGTCACTCTCCACCCGGAACACCAAATTGGCCTCTTCAAGTAACAACTGGTGGTAGGTTTCAGACGTCGTGTTCCCGACGCGTCTCTTCCCTTCATTGACGATTCGTCGGCAGCCGTCAAAATCCCCCGACTTCTCGAGCGCTGTCGCATATTTGTAGTAGAAGCTCAGCGGGATTTGCTGCTTCCTACGAATGAACTGATCCTCGACAACTCTTACCAACCCACCAAAGTTCGTTGCCATCTGCTCGGCCTCCACCCACTCCCGTATGAAATACCGCTCCAGATGCCAGCGCCGCTTTTTCCATTCACTGGCCCGAAGCTTTCGCACATAGCCGAGCCCCGCGT
>CP070631.1:3363142-3370608 GCA_020356045.1 Candidatus Latescibacterota bacterium | reverse complement strand
GCACCGAGGTCGAGAACCACTTCACCGGGGGCCAGCTCGGCAAGCGCGGTGGGGTTGCCGCATCCTAGCGATGCGAGCGCCGCGTCGGCGGGCACGCCTGCGAGCTCATCCGCGCCATACAAATCCCCCGTGATCGCACGTTGCGCAATGGCCGAGGCATCGGTGCCCTCGCCGACACCACTCGAGCAACAGGACGGTGCGTTTTCTTTGTGCTCGCCTTTGACTTTTTCGATTACCTGCCGCGCAGCCTTTGCGTAACGGTCTTTGACTTCCTTCTTTACATCCATCTTTTTATCCTCCGGATCACGCAGATCGAATTTTAAAACCGCAGACGCATTAACTCCGCCGAACTCGGACACACCACCGCGTATTCGTGCGAGTCCTGGATGTCTTGCGGCGCCTCGTTTCGTGTAATCGTTTCAAATCCAAACCGTCTAAAAAATCCTGCGGCGGTCTCGGTCAGCAAATAAACCGTCGAGATCCCTTGTGAGCGCGCCCAATCGAGCCGATCGCGGACGAGTCTCGCGCCGATTCCTGCGCCTCGCCGGTCGGGAGTCACCGCCACCGAACGAAGCAACCCGTGGACACCGCGGATTTCGACACCGGCACAACCGATCATCTGCCCCGAGAACTCCGCCACGACATACCGTTCGCCAAACTGGTCCGCGAGACCGCCGGCAGACAGCTGGGCCCGGGTAACCATTCCCGTAACCGATTCCAAATCAACTGCGACGCACGGACGAATCACTATCCCGTCGACCGGGTGGTGCCCCATACTCCCCTTAGGACTGTAACGCCCACGTGACACTGTGATCTTTCTGCGAATATTGCCGGTCGAATTTCCCCAATTTAATTGTAATGCGCAACTACCAATCGCCGTCATTTGGCCGCCTGAGGTCGTCAGTGCCACAACAGGTCCCGTCCTCCCGTGAAAACCGCTCGCGTGCGGCGCGCGCCAGACGCGCGATCAACCGGGCCGTCGCTTGTCTGACTTCCGGGTCAAAATCGGCGATCAGCCGCTTCTCCTGCTCGATCAAGTGACTTTCAATGGTTACGAAGAGATCGATACCCTTTTCGGTGGGTTTGACCCGGACCACACGGCCGTCGTCGACCGCACGGTGCCGCCTCGCATAACCCTTTCTTACCAAAGAATCTATAACTCGACTGGTCGTGCTCTTGTCGAGATAGAGCTCTTCGGCCAGCTCATTGATCGTCGGGTCTCCCTCCCGAACCACTGCGCTGAGCGCATAACACTGCGTGACCGAAACGTCATGAAAACAAATGCGTTTACGATCCCTGAACTGGTACACGCGGACCAGGTCGTTGAGCGCAGTGTGAAGCTCGGCGGCATCGCGGTCAAGGGCACTGACTTGGCCCGCGCCCTCGTCCTCGCCACCAGGCGCAGCGGAGTTGGCCATATCGGGGTCGTCGATTTTCATTGTCACTGACAACTATAGTTTAAACCGCTCATTTTGTCAAGCTGGCAAATTATTTGGATGAGATCGCAGGTACATCGCTTGAACGATCGGGAGGTCATCGGTTATATTTCGGGACACAAGGGCCGTCTATACACAAAGGAGAATACTATGCCGAGCGCGCATGCTCGCCACATACTGGTTGATTCGGAGGAAAAGTGCGAGGAGCTCAAATCAAAAATCGAATCCGGCGCCGATTTCGCGGTGCTCGCCCGCGAGCACTCGCAGTGCCCGTCGGGAAGACGTGGTGGCGATTTGGGCGAGTTCAATCAGGGCCAAATGGTCAAAGAATTTGACGACATTGTCTTTCAGAAAGAATTGGGTATAACCCACGGACCGGTCAAAACTCAGTTTGGCTACCACCTCATTGAGATTCTCAGCCGTAACGATTGATTGATTAAGGCCTTACGGGGGGACGCAATCGTGGAACAAGGCAAGATAACGCTCGCCGATGCGGCGCGGGCGTTGATCCGCAGAACCGACGCCGGTGTGCTGTCGACGCATTCGGTGGAACTTCGAGGGTACCCATTTGGCTCGTTGACACCGTTTGTGGCCTCACACGAGGGCCGACCGGTGGTGTTTATTAGCAAGCTGGCCCAACACACCAAGAACATTGTTGCGGATCCGCGGTTGTGCCTCACCGTTTTTGACCCCGCCGAGAAGAATCGGCAAACCAGCACACGGGTGAGCATCATGGGGGATGGAGAACCGGTCCCTTCCGACCAGGTGCAGGTCCTCGCCGAGCGTTATTTTTCATTTTTTCCTTCCGCGCGTAGATTCGCAGATTTTCCCGACTTCCAGTTTTATTGGGTCGAGCCGCACCAAGTGCGTTTTATCCCGGGAATGGGACAAATCCATTGGCTGGAGAAAACCGGGTGGCTCGTACCGACACCCGATTGGAAGGCGGACGAAACCGAAATCATCCAGCAGGTCAATGAACGTCACACGAGATCGCTTGACAGCTTGTGCCGGCATTTCTACGAAATCCAACCCAAATGCGCGCAGGTGATCGCCGCCGATCCAGAGGGTTTTCACATTCGGGCGGATGACGACATTCTTTATTTCGTGTTCGAGCGTCCCTGTATCAGTGCGGACCAACTCACCAATGCCATCGACCGTATGGTGAAACAATCGCAGGACTAGCCCGTATTCGATTATGTCGAACAGATTGTGTCCGCTGCTTTATGGCGAGCGGTTAAACGTCCCGTCGATCTGCCCGGCACAGCCATTCCTAGGAGACTTCACGTGCAAGGATTTGTTATCCGAACGCTTATCACGGCGCTGGGTCTTTGGGTCGCCGCCGCACTGGTCCCGTCGATGGGGTTTTCCAGCGGATGGGTCCTTCTTCTCGCGGCGCTGCTTCTCGGCGCTGTCAATGCAATCGTTCGACCTGTTTTGATTTTTCTGACTCTTCCCATAACAATTCTCTCGCTCGGCATATTTCTGCTGGTCATCAACGCCGCTATGCTGGGGCTTGTCGCAGCGATGCTTGGCGGTTTTTGGCTCGGCGGCTTTTTTTCCGCGGTCTTCGCGTCCATCATCGTCAGCATCGTGAGCTGGTTCGCCTCGACGTTTATCGGCCCCCGGGGCCGGATCGAGGTGATATACACACGACGCCCCGACCGCTGATCGGACTAATTCCATTGACATTAAATTAGTTACATCCATAGCGGTGCGGCCCGCTCGTAGCGCTGTTCTGGTATGACGCTTGCAGTTCTGGCGTGAACAACCACCCCAGTGCAAGGAGATGGTCCAGTGAAACTACGAATTAAAATCATTCTGTGTCTTGTCGTGCTGGCGGGACTTTTGATACTTGGCTGTGCGCGGCGAGCTGACGAGACCGTCGAGTTGAAACATTATCCAATCACAAGTGCAAACGAGGTTCTGACAAAAACAAACATCGCTCTGGACACGGACGTTACAAACGACGGAAACGGATCGCTGACAATCACAGCGGAGAAACCCTCAACCTACCGGCTGTTTGAGACGGGTGATATCGACATCGAAAACGCACGGCTCATCTATGAGGCCACACTCAAAACTAAGGATGTCGAAGGAGAGGTGTATCTCGAAATGTGGTGTCATTTCCCTGGCAAAGGCGAGTACTTTTCACGCGCACTCCACGATCCCCTGACCGGCACTATCGATTGGGTACACCAGGAAACCCCATTTTTTCTAAAAGCGGGTGAGAACCCGGATAACGTAAAACTCAACCTTGTAGTGGATGGCACAGGGACTGTGTGGATCGATGACATCAAGCTGGTTCGCGGATCGCTTTAAATGCTGTCACCGGACGGCAGGACAGCGACAAAAAGTACTTTGAACCCCGCGGCGAATCAGTGACAATCCATCTTTGAGATGAATAGAAAATAATCGACGGTTCGTTCATCAGATGGCGGAGTGTCCATGTCAGCGCGTCGTCAACTCAACCGTTCGGCTGTTCAGTGGACCGGTCTTTGGACCGGCCCGCTGCTTGCCCTGATCGTCTATTATTTACTACCTGACACTTATGTGGCAAGCGACGGCGCGACGGTCGAATTCACTCATGCGGGACGCATTACCGCCGCCGTCGCCGTGTGGATGGCCACATGGTGGATGACCGAAGCGATACCTATATATGCGACGTCGCTGTTGCCGCTCGCTGTGCTTCCCTTTTTCCGTGCTACGACGGTTCGTCAAGCAGCCGCACCGTACGCACACGAGCTAATCTATCTGTTTCTGGGGGGATTTGTCATCGCATTGTCGATGGAGCGCTGGGGCCTCCACAAGCGGTTCGCCTTTGGTGCGCTCCGGCTGGTCGGAACCCGTCCTCACCGTGTTGTACTCGGATTCATGATCGCCACCGCATTCATGAGCATGTGGGTGTCGAACACGGCCACTACAATAATGATGCTTCCGATCGCTCTGAGTGTCATCGATCTCGTGAGTCGCCGGACAGTGGGTGCGGACGTTGGTGCCCTCAAGAGTCTGCCCTCGGGTGAAGGGTACAATTTTGCGTTGGGTCTTTTGCTTGGGATCGCCTATGCCGCTTCGATCGGAGGGATTGGAACCTTGATCGGCACACCGCCAAACCTGTTTCTCGCTTCGTATATCAAGGACAACCTTGGCCGAGAAATCAGCTTTGTAGGATGGATGGGGATCGGTCTTCCTCTTGTCGTCGTGTTTTTGCCGATTGTCTGGTATTTGATCACACGCGTGCTCTATCCGATTAAGATCGACGAAGTAGAAGGTGGTGGCGAACTAATCCGCAGGGGGTATCGGGAGCTCGGCGGCATGAAACGCGGCGAGTGGGTAACACTGTTTGTGTTTGCTTTCGCCGCAATGTCGTGGATCCTTCGGCCGCTGCTCTCAAAAATCGTTATCGCCGGTCTGAGACCGTTTGGCGGTCTTACCGACCCAGGGATCGCGGTCATCGCCGCTCTGTTACTTTTTGTTATCCCCGTGGATATAAAAAAACGCGAGTTCGCCATGAACTGGGAAACAGCGGTCAAATTGCCCTGGGGAATTCTCGTGTTGTTTGGTGGTGGTTTGAGTCTGGCGGCGGCGATCCGGGCAAACGGTGTTGGTGAGTTCATCGGGCATCAGGTCGCGGGGTTTTCCGGTCTGCCGGTGGTAGCCATCGTGCTGCTGGTGACGGCCATCATGATTTACCTGACCGAGCTCACCAGCAACACGGCGACCGCGGCAACGCTCATCCCCATTCTTGCCGCTATAGCACCCGGTCTCGACATGAGTCCCTACGTGTTGATCGTTCCTGCAGCCATAGCGGCCAGCTGTGCGTTTATGCTTCCCGTGGCCACACCACCAAACGCAATCATCTTTGGCTCGGGATATGTGAGGATCGATCAGATGGTCCGGGCCGGTTTCTGGCTCAATTTGATTGGGATTCTCTTGGTGACGATTGTTACCTTTGCGGTGGTCGTACCCATCCTGGCGAGATGATCGGGTATGGGCGTCTGCTCTGGGCCCACCACCGATTTTGGCAATCCGTGCTCCACGGTCAATTGTCCGACCGCGGCACGAGTTTTACCTTGGCCCAAACCTCGAAAGGCTCGGGGGGTTCAAACGAATCGCCGGGCGGGCGCATGCCGAGTCCACCAGCGCCACCCATCCCTCCTCCTTTGCGTCCGCCACCGTAACCGCCGCCGCCACCTCCGCGTCCACCGCCGCCCATCTCGCCACCACCCATCCCACGCATCTCGCCCCTGTCGATTTCGGGCGAATCCCACCCAATGGCAATGTTGTCACCGGGCTTTGCACCGAGACCGTAGAGATAGTCTTTCTGTTTATCGAGCGGAACCCTGAGTTCGTAGACAAATGCGCCATTGATGACACCGAGCTTGACTTTGACATACTTGCTGTCTTCGATCTGCAACAATCGGACGTTTCCTTCGTGGGGACCGATCATCTCGAACCGATCCATCTCGCCGATCTGCCGCACGAACTGCTGTTGCATTTCCGCCCGGTCCGGTGGATCGGGCCGATCGCGCATCTCCTGTATTCGTTCGCGCATGTCGCCTTCCCGCATCCCAAGCGGAAACCGGACCCCAAAACTCTTTGCTTTGTCATTGGTGACATCTACCCATACGATCATCCCGGACATCATCACTTGCCGTTGGACTTCCCTGTCCGCAGTCGATAAGGATATATAGAGATAGTCGGCATCGTTCATTACGCCGACGGCAAAGTCTTCGTCTTCGAGATACGTTGAGCAGTTGGACCATTCGCTGTTATCGCCGTCGATGGCCACTTCGACGTGTCGCCAGCAGCCGTCCATCTTCAGATCCCCACCGCATCCGACCGTGGCGAACGCTATGAGCAAAATGCTGATTAGTTTCAAAATTGTGTCCTATCCGGTTATTGCGAACCCCAAACCCGCTAAGCGGGTAATTCGCGGTTCAATGTCATTCTCAGGGGATATCGTTACTGCCCGACCGAGTCCGGCGGTAGGGGCTTTCGCCAGCGCTTTTGGCCTCGTCCCATTCGAGGTTGTCTCACTTCGCCGCGCGTCCTCATGTGCCAGCGATGAATCGCGTTGAAGAAATGCTTTTGTTGTTCAGGGGGAAGAATCTTCTTTGCCTCGATCAGTCTGGTCGCTGCTATCGCACTAATTTCGTATTCGGTTTGAGAGATTTCCTTGAGCAACGAATCGATTTGTGCTCGGGGTGCGGGATCCTTTTGAATCAGTTCGAAGGCTGATCTCTCGAGATCCCGAACGTGATCCCTCAGCTCCTGCGTTTCATTCCGGAACTCATGAAGTAGTGTTATGAGCTTCTCCCGTTCCTCGTTTCGGAAATGCATGTGCTCACGTATCTCTGAATGCTTTCCATGCTGGGAATGCATACCAGGACCAAAATCCTTCCAGTCCGGCGGAACGGCGGGTCTTCGCGTGAACTGAACAAACAAGAACGTACCGATGGTCGCCAAATTCACTATTATGAGAAACACGAGTATCCCGATGAGCACCCTGAGCTTCATTTCTGTTCCTCCTCTTCTTCCTCAATCACATCTCCCCAATCACCGACAAAACCAGTCTGGGCAACGGCATCGTAATACGCGGTAACGATCGCTGAATCACTGTTTGCCCCCGGCGTCGCCGCCAGCCCTTTGCCGAGAAAGATTCCCGCGGCCACAGCGATTGCCGTCAAGGCACCGGCGAGCGATACACGAAGCCATGGAATCACCTTGGGGTACGTCGCGCGCGCCACACCGTCGTTAGGGCCACCGCCAATCGCGGCCGTTTGTTCAGCACCCGTCGCTGTGGTTCGAGCAGCCGCAGCGGCACTGTCTTCGGCAAGCGCCCGAATCCTCGTCGGCAAGAACGGATCCGCCTCGAGCGATGGGAGGAGCGACGGATCGGAAGCGTTCAACAGCGCTGACATCTTGTCGTAATAGTCCCTGCAGGACCTACAGTCCGCCAGATGCTGCTGGACAATCCGCCGCTCCTCGGGGTTGAGGCGTTTCTCATCCCAAGCTTGGTAGAACGATATG
>CP070631.1:3361108-3363042 GCA_020356045.1 Candidatus Latescibacterota bacterium | reverse complement strand
GGTTCGGGAGATATTCGAAACCACCGATGGTGTCGTTGATGTCGATTGGCTCGTTGAAGAGGATCAGCCCGTTTTCACACTCGTAGTAGACAAAGAAAAGGCGGCGATACGGGGTGTAAACTCGGAGCAGGTCGCCCAGTCGCTCCGGATGGCAATCTCGGGCGGAGAGGTCGCGCTTCTGCGTGCCCCGACCGAGATCGAACCGGTAGTCATCGAGTTGAGGCTTGCAAGAGAAAGCCGGACATCAATTGACGACCTGGGCGGTATTTACGTGAGATCCAACACGGGGCAGCTAATTCCGATCGTTGATATTGTCCAGATTCGAGAGTCCGTGGAAGACAAAGCGATTTACCGCAAGAATCATCAAAGGGTGGTGTATGTGACAGGGGACGTCGCAGGAGCAGCGGAAAGCCCAGTGTATGCCATTCTCGATATGGACAAAAAGCTCGCCAAACTAGAACTTCCCGGTGGGCACACGATCAAACCGCTCTATACCAAACAACCGTTTCTCGAAGAAGAGCTCTCGATGAAATGGGACGGGGAGTGGCAAATTACCTATGAAGTCTTTCGTGATCTTGGCGGGGCGTTTGCCGTTGTTCTCGTCATCATCTACCTCTTGACCATTGGCTGGTTCCAATCATTCAAAACACCCCTGGTGATGATGATTGCCATACCGCTGAGCTTGGTGGGTATCATCCCCGGTCACTGGATTCACGGGGCCTTTTTTACGGCGACATCAATGATCGGGATGATCGCACTCGCCGGGATCATGGTTCGAAACTCTGTTCTGATCATCGACTTTATCCAACTGCGCCGCGAGGATGGGGCCGATTTACGCCAAGCGGTGGTCGAGGCTGGCGCCGTCCGCACGCGCCCCATCATGCTAACGGCCGGAACCGTGGTCATCGGTGCAATCGTGATTTTGTTCGACCCGATCTTCCAGGGACTCGCCATCTCATTGATGTGGGGTGCTATCGCATCGACGGTTCTCACTCTCGGTATGGTGCCGCTTGTTTACTACATGGTCGAACGTCGCAAAGCGATTCCAAACGATATGGTCGACAAGGCGATCGAAGCGGGGGCGGCCAGTGCTGGGAACCCAGGGGATGCTGACGAAGACTGATTCGGCAAGGGAGATAACGATGAAGCTAATCGGTATGATGAGTTTGGAGGAAGACAAAGAGAAAGTGCACGAACTTTTCGAGAGGCACGGCGTTCAGATCTTCAGCGAAACGGAGATCAAGGGTCATACGCTATCGACATTGGAAAAGCATGGGTGGTGGCCGACCGACCGCTCGGTTCCGGTTTATTCCTCGCTCTGTTTTGCCGTCCTTCCCGGACTTCGAGCGGACGAGATCATGACGGAGATCGAAAAGAGGGCGGAGCAGGATACGTCGCCTCATCCAATCCGGGCGTTTCAGGTCGATGTCGAACGTATGATTTAGATCGACACGGTTCGTTGCCAGACTGACACAAGCGCTTGCCGGCGATAGGAGACTGGATGCTGAAAATTGGCTCAAACTGGTTGGTAGTTGTATTGTCGTTGTTTGCGTTGCTCGCGTCATGCACGAGCGAAGAGAAAAAAGCGACGGAAGAGGAGGTGCAATCCGTAGACGTGGAAGACGGAAAAACAGAAAGCAAGGGCGGACTGCAGATTGCCATAATGGGTCCTCCAGGAGCGGGAAAGGGAACTCAGGCAAAGAGAATCAGTGAGAAATACGCCATCGCACACATCTCGACCGGAGATATGCTGAGGGCGGAAGTCGCCAGAGGATCCGAGCTTGGCAACCAGGTCAGAGCAATTATGGAACGCGGCGAGCTTGTGGCTGACGAGATCGTGCTCGAGTTGGTCAGTGCCCGTCTCGAGCAGGCAGATTGTGAGAGGGGATTCATACTCGACGGTTTTCCGCGTACCCTGTCGCAAGCTTCCGGGT
>CP070631.1:3355691-3361008 GCA_020356045.1 Candidatus Latescibacterota bacterium | reverse complement strand
CGGGCCGTTTCGCGAACGCCACCGGCAGCGGGACGTATGCGGGAAGCGCCGACCTGATCGCCGGGACCGGCGACTGGACCATGGAAGGTGTCATCTCGGGTTTTGGCGGTCCAGGCACCGGCGGCACAAGGGACAAGAGCGACTAAGACGAGTTTCGTCAATCGAGGCGGGGCCGCTACGGCCCCGCCTCGATTGCCAGCCCGATCTCTCCACCGAAGAGAGGACCCCGGTCACCTCCGTTGCCACGTTCCAGCCAGCGGCGTGTTTGAGCAGACGTTAGATCGACCGAAGCAGGTGGCTGCTGGATAGACACACACTTGTCCAGTCCAAGGGGTTCACTCCAAGAGTATTTTCTCTAAACTGTCTGAATAAGAAATGTCGTGAAAGGCGACTGATCAAAGGAATCGAGACAGCTGTGTCTTGATCTGTCGGACAGGCGGCAATCCCACACAGCGCGTCCCACCCGTTTCGTCACACCTTCGCCGCACCGCTCGTGTCCGCAGGATCGGCCCCTATCTGTCTGCTTTCATCTGACGGGAACAAGTGTCATGTCATCAGCCGATGCGCAAGACCAGGGGCACAGCGTATGCAAATCGCATATCATTCGGCTGTTCGCACTTACTCGAACTCTTTTATCATTACCGGCGATGACGTGCGGTAGCTAGAACGGGAGCACGATGTCTTCGCAAAAAGTCTATATCATCGACGAGCCAAAACAAATTGCAGGTCGCACAACAACCTCCGACAGGTTCAGCGAACGTGCTACACGCGCGCCCAACCGTAGATCCTCGGCATCCTCAAGAATACGGAATGGCAAGTGGCCGCTGGCGCTTCGCGCATACGCCCTGGGACCGATCAACCTCATCCTTTGGCCCGCCGGAAGTGGCCGTATTGCATGGGCGGCGGCCGGTGCGGGTTCGATGCTGGCCACCGCAATTCTGTGGATATGGCGGGACACAACCGTCGACCCGCTTGCACCGGTTGCAGGCAGCGCGGTAATTCTGGTTACGCTGTTTGCGTTTGTCATTCTATCGCTCGCCACGGTGTGGGCGCGTGCGGTCGCCACTGCAGAACAGGCGTGCTGGCCTCAATTGTTTCGCCGTTCTTGCATTGTATTCGCGCTCGGTCTAGTCCTTCCCGGTATGGGATTACTGATCGCGGGGCACCGGTGGAAAGCGGCGTTTGCGGTTTGGTGCGCAGGGCTTCTCGTCGCGGCAGCCTTCGTGATCAATCACTGGCGCTGGCTCGCCCCACAAGCCCGCGATGGACAAGGATCTCTGACTCATCAGTCGATAGAATGGATTCTGATTGTGGCGGCATGTTGTGTGGCTTGCGGAATTCTCGCGTGGCTAGCGCTGGCGTTCGACGGAGTCCGCATGGTGTCATCTCGTGCGCACACGGGCTCCGCCGCCAATTGGTTATCACTGCTGTTAATCGCCACACTAGTCCTTTTTCTCGCGACCATTCGTCCATCACTCATCGCCGCCGAACTGGCGTCGGCGGGGACTAGATGTCAACACCACGGGATGCGCATGATTCCACTCGCACTCTGCGAGGCCGCTTCGATACTCGATCCCGCTACACCGCATTACCTGGCCAAGTCAGCTATGCTCAACGATGAGCTTGGAATGAGTGAGAGGGCAGCTTTGAAGCGCGGTCTGCTTCATGAGCGGGCGACGCAGTTCGCTGGCGCTGTGGGTGCGAAGCTCGTTCCCGTCGTCGCAGACGAGCCGACAATTCCGTGGGCAGAAGCTCCCCTTATTTGGAGCGGTCACCAACCCCTACATGAAATCTGGTGGACCAGATCCACCGATGCCGAACACGCACCTCAGACGCCGTGACGATCTGGTCGTCGCAACGGGCAATCAGTATTCGACCAGATTATCCGCATCGTTTCCAAGTTTGACTTATTTCCCTCTTTAGGGCGGTGGAGTTAGCATCACATCAAATCGGGAGCCATCTGAACTACAATCTTCGAATCGCTCACCAGTTTTCGCCTTCTTCATAGTTTCTGAGGATATTTCCGAGCTGTACCCTGTTTTTGGCTCCCGTCTTTCTATATAGGGCAGACACATTGTTTTTCACTGTTTGGACGGCTATATAAAGAGCGTCGGCAATTTCTTCGTTGCTCATTCCCTGAACGATTAAGCTCATAACTTCCCGCTCTCTTTTCGTCAGCTTGAATTCAGAACCGAACTCTTCTAGCGGGTCATCCCCTGTTTCTTGCGGAAAAGACAATTCATTTAGACGTCTTTTTAAAGCAAAAGACATATAAATGAGGGGTGGAATATTAATCGTAAAATAGACGACAGAGAGAAATGCGAGATAGAGAAATCTGTCTGAATAGAAGGGCAACTGCAGGATGTCGCCAACAATCACCACACCGGCAAAGCCCATGAGATAAAGGGCCGAAACAACCCTGGCGAATACCTTCCCATAACGACTGGGAATCCTCTTGGAATAAACAAACGGGATCATGCAAGCCCCGCAAAAAACGGCAATATAGAGTGGCACTTTCCAAAATAGCACCGAATGCGCGGCGCTCGGGTCCCTCGTCTCCATAAGAATCTGGAATGCCCTGAAATTGCTCAAGATCAGGATCGCGTTGACAATCCAGTATCCAATCTTGAATTTCTTCGCGACATGGATCCGACACATCCGCGTGACAAACAGCAGGAAGAAATAGAGCCATAAAACCAGGAGGGGAATCGCGATGGTGAAAACCACCAAATCGAGAAGAGAGCGGTCATAGCTGGAAGCCGAGAAAATGTTGGCCGCCAGCACCTGGCCAGTGAAATTCAAAAAGCCATATCCGGCGAACGCGAGAATGAAGAGGCAATAGTCTTTGAGAAACGGGAGGCGGTAGAGCCTCATCGACCGCCAAGCCCAGTACACGCTCCACAATGCGATGGCGATGATGAGATAGAAATAGATAGCCGTCGAACTGCCCATAAGCTCTTATATATCACAGTATTCCCCACGTGTAAATATAGTCCCAGTACCAAAGTACCGTTTTGAGTTTGGGTACTTTCGGCCGATGGACAAGCCTGTTTTTCGCAACTAGCTTTTGTTAAAGCGCGCGGGAACGCGCCGACGCCCTTGGCGATAGGGGCAACAATGTCCGTAAACGGAAAGGAGTTCGAATGAAACCAATAATCGCATTGCTGACAATTGCTTACATTACATGTTGCGGCATCTCGGAATCCGCCGCTCAAATCGCAATCGGGGATGGTTTTCCCGTCGATTTTGCCGAGAGAGCCTTCCAGCACATCGTCCGGCTCGCGGAGATCGGCCCTCGATCGCCGGACGCGACGGGAGAAAAACAGGCGTTTCAATACATCTGTCAACAATTCGAGAGTATTGGGCTCGATGTGGAGGTTGAAAAGTTCGACTACGAAACGTTTAGAATCGACAAGATCGACTTCACGGTATGCGGCCAAACGATCGAACCGGAAACGATCGGGTTTAACCCCTACTTTGGTCGACGCCATTTTGGTGGCAGCGCGCTCCTTGTAGGACCGGATGCAACCGGAGACCAATTGAACGAAATGAAATTGAGGGATGCAATCGTGGTCACTACATCACCGGTCGAGTACTTCAGCCTGCTTTTTTTCAATCCCCGATTGATTGTTTACGTGAGCAATTCAGACTTCGCCACTCTGGCGGCAAAGGACTGCCTGTCGTTCAGCCTTTTTGTCGATGGGGCATTTGAAACGTCTAGTTCCGCGAATATCGTTGCCGAGCTCGCGTCCGAATCGCCGCACGACAAAGAGGTTATCGTATCCGCTCATTGGGACTCGTATCGCAACAGCCCGGGCGCCGACGACAACGCCTCCGGTGTCGGCGTATTACTCGAGTTAGCTCGATTCTTCACGAGCTATGAGAATGATATCGGTGGATCAATCAAATTCATCTCATTTGGGGCCGAAGAGTTAGGCGTCGTGGGATCGAGAGCATACCTCGACGGGCACCGCAGCGATTTAGCGGATTGCATCCTCGTTTTTAACATCGACCAAGTCGGCGGGCCAAACGGACCGGCCATTGAGATGTTGGGTGGTGTCGAGGGCATACCAGACCGCATCGGGTTTACCCAATTCCCGATCCGAATCCGAAACCGAGCTCTGGAGGGTCCGGAGGGCCGGTGGCGGATCATTGACACCGGTTTGATCGATGCGTTTATGGTTACCAATCGCCCCCCGTGGCTGGTTGACCTAATCGAAACCAGCTCGAAACAGTTCGGCTTTGAAATTAGACCCGCCGGCAACTTGGGCGCCGACCAACAAGTGTTTACCCAAGCAGGCATCGTTGCCACGAGCATCGGGACGTCCGGCAACCACCACCACGGCCCCCAAGATGTTCCTGCCCAGATCAACAAAGACAAGCTCGAAATCGCAGGGAAAATGGTGGCCAATGTAGTTCTGTTGTCATTTCAGCAACAATAAAGCTGAGTGGCCGTAGGCAATAGAAACGATTCGACCTTGGAAAATCGTTTCGAAGGAGGACGGAATGAACAAACCCATATGGACATGTGTCATGCTTTTGTTGTTCGTGTCGTTGGCAAATGCTCAGACCATAGTAAGGAACGGCGAATTTGACCCCGAAGCAATCGAATCTGAGTTGATGGCAAAGTACAACGCTTTCAATGGCCGGCTCGAGGATCAAACCGTAGAGCTGTGGGACACCTATTTTCTTAAGTCGCCAAATATCGGAAACATGCACGAAGGCCGGCCCGAGATCGGGTGGGAAACTGTTCATAAAGGGACGATCGAGTTTGTAAAGAGCAAACCCGCCGGAGAGATGATGATGGAAAATCTGGAGTTTTATCCGATCAACAGCAACACGGCGTGGGTTAAGGGCAAAATGGTAATAACGGTGACCGACCGTGTTATCAGAGCAGATTTCTATGACTCACTTGTCAAAACGGTTGAGGGGTGGCGGGTGATCCTGAGCGTTGTGACTCCCGAACGGTCATGAGAAAAGTGTCAGCAAGGTGGGGTCCTGTCGGAAAATCGCGCTATCGGAAATAATTTATTAACATTGAATTACTGGCATGCAAATGCACTCGACCAACGCATTACGAGTGCGGTGCTTGGGCAAAATCTAATTCGTTTAGAATCATGTAATTGACAAATCCGTTGCGAGCTTACAGCGAATCCGTATTTGGTTATTCTTGGTTATAATCGGCCATACTAGGCTGTCTTATACAGTCAAAGTGTAAGAAGAAGTGTAAGATGGAATCGCGCTGGTTATTGCAGCATGTTTATGTGGAGGTTCGAGTCCGACCCGGCTCCCCGGGTTGGTGTCTGAGAGCGGGTTT
>CP070631.1:3335774-3355591 GCA_020356045.1 Candidatus Latescibacterota bacterium | reverse complement strand
TCTATTTTCCAAACTCTCAGTTTACGGCAAAACCCCGCAACATAGGAGCCGCCCGAATCCGCGGCGTGGAAATGTCGTTCTCATCGATGGTCGGTGACCATTTGCGGTTAGGGGCAAATTACACGCATCTCGACAGCCGCGATACCGGACCGATCCCATATTACAACGGCAACGAGCTTCCAGCGCGTCCGAGAGACGATGCCGGAGCGTTCGTTGATCTGTTTTTGAGGCGGTGGAAACTCTCGTACGAGCTTCATCACATTGGCGCCAACTATCTCGATCCAGCCAACCACATCCAGGTTCCTGCGCGGAATATTCACAACATCGCCGCGGAGTGGCGGCCGTTTGGTAACGGCACATCGATCACCGCTGAAGCTCGCAATCTGTCGGACAACCAAATTAGCGACGTCAATGGTTTTCCGCTCCCGGGGCGAAGCGTTTTTGTCACGGTTGGATACCGGCCCTAGGGACGCAAAAAAAGGGTAAACGACAAAGAAAAAGAATGAACAACAGGGAGGACAACATGATGAAGATGCGTCGAAATGGTCGACGCACGCGGACGACTATTCGCCTGATGGTGGCATCGGTGGTTCTGATCGCCGGTTTGGGCTTGGGTGTCACTTCATATGAACGATCCGGGCTTGTGTTGCCGGGGTTGGAGTGGAACGGTGTCTGCGCGGCCGATTTCGCGTTTGTTACCACTACCGATTACACAACAGGTGCCTCGTCGGTCATTCGGCTCGATGGCTCGTATTCAGTCGACCGGAATGTCGCGGCACTTCATAGCGACGCGGTGGCCCGCTACTACGATCACAAGGTTTTTGTGGTTAACCGTTATCTCGGCGACAACATTCAGATTCTGGACCCGGCGTCGTCGTTTTCGACTCTGAGGCAATTCACGGTGGGAACGTCGTCCGATCCACACGACATCGCCGTGTTGAGCGACACCAAAGCTTACGTCACCCGTTATAACGAGTCGGTGCTGTGGATCGTCGATCCGTCAACGGGTGCTCAAACAGGCTCCGTTGATCTCTCCGGTCTCGCCGACGGTGATGGGACGCCTGAAATGGACCAGATGGCTGTGGTTGGGGGGCGTGTATTCGTGACGATTCAGCGTCTTGATCGATCTACAACTTGGGGGCCGGTGGGGGACAGCTATGTCGCCGTTATCGATGCTGCCGCCGACACGCTCGTTGATGTTGACTCGGTAACGGCGGGCAACCAGTCGATTCTTCTCGCGGGATCCAACCCGGCATCGGACATCCAGCTGGATCCATGCGCAGGCAAGCTCTATGTGTCCTGTGTTGGCTTCTGGGGGCTGCAGGACGGAGGCGTCGAAGTCATCGATCCGTCGACGTTGCAATCCGAGGGATTTTTGTTTACCGAGGCAAGCGCCGGGGGTGATGTGAATGACGTCGAGATAGTCTGCGCAGAAAAGGGGTATGCGATCATCACCGACGCGAGCTTCAACACGTCTCTCATCGCTTTCGATCCCGCCACCGGGACAAAAACCGGGATCCTTTACGCACCCGGAGACTTCGTTCTCAACGATATCGAGGTGTCGCCCCAACGTGAGCTGTTTCTTGCGGATCGCACGGCGACGCGGCCCGGGATCCGAATTTACAGTACGATCACGGATGACGAGATTACCGTGAATCCCATCGATGTTGGTTTACCACCTTTCGACATCTCATTTAGTGCGGCCACTCAAACAGGATTGGATACGCACACCCCTGGGCCGGCGTCGCTGGGACACAATTATCCCAATCCATTCAATCCGCAGACGACCATACCCTTCACGCTCGATCGTGCTGCAGTCGTCGAAGTGTCGATTTTTGATGCCAGCGGACGTCACGTGCGAGGGCTCCTCAACGAATTTCGCGCGCCGGGTCCAAACACAATCGTTTGGGACGGCCGTGACGACATGGCCAGACCGGTGTCATCGGGTGTCTATTTTGCCAGAATGAAAGCGGGAGGTCACACGGCCACCCGAAAACTGGTTTTGATAAAATAAAATCGCGCGGCGAGCCCGTTGACATCGCGAAATCAATTGTTGGACGATTGCCCAATTGGTTAAGCTCGACGTTCAAAGGGGAAGCTTTCCCACAGCCGTCCCGACAAAGGAAACCCGCTCGTGACCACATCGGTCAGAATTCTTCTCGTCGTCCTTTGGGTCGTTATGACCGCGCCGCTCGTGCTTCTCGGGTACGGGAGCGACAACGACGCGTGGAGGGTGGCACGGGCAGCCGAGGAGATGTGGGACACCGGCCGTTACGTCAATTCCCGGGCCACCGGTTTCCCTCTCTATGAAATCATCGTTACCCCGGCAGTCCACCACGGCGGCTGGTATCTGTCAAACACGTTGTCGCTTCTCTTTGGCCTGGGTTTAATCGCCGCACTGCTGCGCTTGGCGCGAACGGATGATTTCAAACATCCTCTCCTCGTGTTCGTTTCGATCGCGTTTTTGCCTATTGTAGTCAAAAACGCGTCGTCCACGATGGACTACATCCCCGCTCTGGCAATTCTCATGTGGGCGTACGTTGCGTTGCGGGAAGACAAGTGGATTGTCGGTGCGGCGCTTGTGGGTCTCGCCTGTGGTTTTAGACCAACGAGTAGTTTGTATATCATTCCCGCGGTGATTTACGCGATTGGGCAAAATCAAAAGTGGGTGACCATTGTGTCCATGGTTGGCATCGCGGTTGTGTTTGGGGCGGTGTCGTATTCACCTGCATTGTTCTCCGCTGGCGTGTCCAATCCGCTCGGGGACATCAGATGGAGCTCGGAGGTTTTGGTGTTGGTCGGCGGTTACAACTGGTTGCAGATGCTGGGAATCCTGCAGACGATTGTCGTTGCGGTGATGCTGGCCTGGTATCTCGGGAAGATGATGCGTCGCGACGCGTCCTACCTGCGCTCGCCGCATTTCGCCTTTCACGCATCAGTCGTAGTGGTCTGGACGATGCTCTATGTTTTGATGCCGTACGAATCGGCATATCTCCTGCCGGCGGTTCCGTCAGTCATTTTTATAATCGACAGGCTATTCGAACGAAAACCGTTTGTGGTTGTTACGATCCTTCTGGTCTCTTTTCACATTGTCCAATTCGACGTGCTCGGCGGTGAAAGCGGTAAGCGAGAGATCGAGCTGTCGATACGGGACGGTTCCACTATCGATGAGGTCGAAGATAGGCGCTTTCGCTTGTCCGTGCGGCGCGCGGTGGGTAATTGGACTCCCGACCGGCCTACGATACTGTTTTTTGGCGATTCGTGGATACCAGCGGTCAACGACGACTGGGACCTCGATCCCAAACGGGGTATGTACCGCCGGAACGACGGGTTGGTGTACATCTCTAAGCCGATACTCGACGAAACCGCAGTCAATGCGCTTTACACGGAGGGGTTCCGTTTGGTCGTTTGGAGAGGCGCAAAGCGAGACTACGTCGATTACGGATTTGACTCATGGGAGAGCTATATCGAAGTTGTAGACGATTTGGGCTCCCTATTTGATGCCCCGGTCGAGGGCCGGTGGAAAAGCGACAAACGACGGCGGCCTTTGTGAAACCGGTCACGATACCATCCACGCACACCGGTGAGGCCCGTGGCGGGACCACCATGTGGGCAAATCGGTTTGACCGTAAGACTTTGGGGCCTTATAATTAGATGTAGAAAAGAGCCCACCTCCCCCGGTCAGGAGTATCATGTTACAACTCACGAAGCACCCGATCGCGAGCGCCATTATCGTTGCACTCGCGTGCGTCGTGGTGGCAGGCCCCCTGCTTGGCGTGGAGTACAAAAAGAAATCTGCGTCGAACTCATCGCCCCCCCTGACTACAAAAGACGCACTTCGCGTTCTAACCGTATCTCGAAGTCTCGGTCTAGTTTACTCGGACAGCGGCAGGCTGAGTCTGTCGGTGGACGCGATGGGAACCAATCTCGGGTTTGGAACCGTTGAGGTGGAGAAACCGGAGTACGGCACCGTGACAAAAGCGTTTCTTGTGGCGGCCGCCACGGGTTACGTGGGTCACACGATTCAGGATGGGGAGATAACGATCAATGGCCATCGCATCGTCTGGGACCAGTCGATTCACAATACGATCGGTTCGGACAATGCGGTAGCCGATGTGACCCGGTTCGTCAAAACGAAGATCGACGCTGCGCCGCCGGGCCGAGTGATCATTGATATCGCCGAAGATCATAGCGATCTCATCGATGGAATCATTCTCGCCGTCGTGTTCGATGATCCAAACCAATCCCCGGACAATGCCGTTGCCCTTTATTTCGGGGCCCATTCGACCGCGGGTGACAGTCTGGTCATTGACTTACCCAATCCGGTGCCGGAAAACCCCATGGATGTGAAGTACCTTTTTAGTATCGGAATCTCGTTCGGACTGCAAACCGAGGGGTCCAAGGATCAGTACAGCGTGATCGAGGTAAACGGAAAACGACTCACCACATCGGCGGGCGGTCCAGATGACGGATCGCCAAAACCGGGCGCATTGATCACGGTTGGCGGTCTTGGCGACTCGCCATCGAATCCCGAGGATGCCTACGCGCTCCCAAGGAATCTGCTCAGCGATGACGAATACTACGACTTGGCGCCGTTCCTCACGCCTGGGGATTCGCAGATTCGAGTGAAAACGTCGAGCGCCGCCAGGGACGAAAACATTTTCTTTGCCGGTTTTTATTCCACGCGCAGCAAAACCACACCGTTGGCGCAGGCACCAACGGGTCCGGCATTGGCCGGAGCTGGGGCTGTGGCGTTGGCGGCGGGGGTGGGATTTGACGAGATTGCGCTCAACGCCGAGTCATCGGAAACCCGTGTGGGAGATACCAGTGAAATCCGGGCGATGGTCTATGACGGCGGCGAGCCGGTTGCGGGGATTGACGTTCAGCTGCAGATTATCTCGGGACCGCACGCGGGCGTCGTGTCCGAGGCGAAAACCGATGCGACAGGTGCTGCGACGTTTCTCTATCGGGGTCAAAACACGGGCAGAGATTTGCTCATCGCTGTGATAGGGGATGAATCCGGCGCGGTCGCCGGCTCGAACGTCCTCATCCATTCGTGGATCGAAACGGCGAGCGGCGCGTATATCGACGTCTCACCTGGCGTGTGTCCCAGCACCGTCGAACTCGGGCTCCAGGATCTCATCACCGTGGCACTGGTTGGGACCGAAGAGTTCGATGTGGAGGACGTCGATATCACATCGTTGTATCTGGGTAACGCTGCACCGACGCGTGTGCAGTACCGGGACGTCAGCCGCCCGGGGCCGGGAGGCGACTGTTCGTGTTCCGACGAGGGTGGGGACGGTCTCGAGGACATGCTGCTTCAATTCAAGATCCAGGACCTTCTCCCCGATCCAGCAGGGGTCGCCGATGGTGAGACACGCCGTGTGACGCTCACCGGCGCCTTCAAAACCGGGGCATCATTTGAAGCGACCAACTGTGTTGAGTTTGTCAAGGCAACTGCCGGGCCAACACAGCTCCCCGAAGAAATCCTTGTCCCGGTGACCACCGAAACGGTAGACTCTGAACAGCGGCAGTAGTTGGGTTTCGCGCGTCGGCACATTTTGACCGGGCACCATCGTCGAGCACATCCGTTCCGATCGCTACGAAATCACACGTTGGTACGAGTTGGGGGTACCTGTGATGGAAAAGGAATTCAGTCGGAATCTTGACGCACTAAGCGACATCGTCGAGTTCACGGATCGATTCTTGGCGGACCGGAACGTCGATGAGTCCGCCGGTTGGTCGATCAACTTGGCTATCGAGGAACTGTTTACCAATATGGTTCGGCACAACACAGGTGCCGGCAAACCGATTCGGATCGGGCTGAACCTCGAGGATAGCCGTCTGGTTGTTCAACTGGTCGATGACGATGTCGACCCCTTTGACCCGTCGTCCGTGCCCGAGGTGAATGTTGACGAAGGGATTGATGATCGGGCCGTGGGTGGGCTCGGTCTGCACCTGGTCAAATCGATTGTCGACAAAATCACGTACGAATATGAGAACCGGCAGATGAAGGTAACCATCGTAAAGAATTTGGAGCAGTAGTATGTTCGAGGTGCGAGAAAGCGGCGATGATCACGTGCAGCTTATCGGCAGGTTGGATGCCTCACAGGTACAGCTGGCCCGCGAGGCGATGAATCGGGTAACCCGTTCATGTACGGTCGATTTCGGCGGACTCGAATACATCTCCAGCGCTGGACTCGGTGTGCTGCTGGGGACGCAAAAACGGCTCAGCGAATCGGGCGGGCGGCTCAAACTCACCAATATGAACCGGCACATACGGGAGATCTTCCGAATGGCCGGATTTGACCATATCTTCGAAATCGAGTAGAATAACCCATCGATTATACTGGCTATAATGGCCGCGCTTTGCCCACACCCGACGGTCCGGGGACGGCTTTGGCTAATGCCGCCCCACATGCAGCGTAGGACCAATTGCCCTGCGGCCACGCAAAAAGTCACCAACTTTTCGACTCATCCCCGGTATTTATGACAACTGACCGTGATGAGATTATCGTCGAGGCCTGTTTGGCAGGGGATCGAAAGGTTTTCGAAGTGTTGGTGGAGAGGTATGAAAAGAAGCTCTACAACGCGGCGTACCGTATTTTGGGTGAGTCCGAAGATGCCATGGACGCGACCCAGTCCGCGTTTGTCAAAGCGTTTGAAAAGCTTCACACATTCAATCCCACCCTCCGTTTTTTCCCCTGGATGTACCGGATCCTGATCAATGAATCGCTCAATATTGTTGCCCAACGCCGGCGATTCGAGGAGCTGGATTCGAACATCGAGATGCCGGGCAGGAGCCCCGAGCAGCGGTTTAGCGACCGTGAGCTTGGTCGGCAGCTCCAGGCTGCGATGATGGATCTCAAACCGGATCAACGTGTCGTGGTTGCTTTGCGGCACTACCAGGGCTTTACCTATAAAGAGATCGGCCAGGTTCTGAATCTGCCCGAGAAAACGGTGAAGTCGAGGTTGTTTACCGCGAGGCGACAGCTCAGGGAAATTTTGCAGCGGAAAGGGATCGTGGCATGATCGACAAGAGGATCGAAGAACTCATGTGGCTCGAGATCGACGAGGCGATCTCCACAGACGATCACGAGCGGCTGTGGTCTCATCTCAACGGCCACCCGGAAGACCGGGCCCACTTTGAGCATCTCAAGGCGCTCTCGGCGCTCTTTAGCGGTGTCGGCGAGATCGATCCTCCCCCGGAGCTCCGACCCCGCATCCGCCGTTCCCTCCAAATGGCCTCACCCGAATGGATTGACACCGTGACGCGCCCGTCGCTGTGGACGCGGTTTCGCGATGCGGCGATGCCGCGGCCCGCATTGCGGGTGGTTGGTGCAGCGCTGGCGGGGTTGTTTATCGGCATAATTGGTTACCACGTAGTGTCTTACCAGTCGGGTCAACGGCAACCCCTTGACACGAGCCAGGTTTCTGGCACCATGGGGTTACGCAGCGTTGACGAGACGGGCCCGGTTGTGGACATCGATTTGTCCGCCGTCAGCGGCACTTTTGCCGTCGAGCGGGACGGATCGCGCGTCCGCACACGGCTCGATGTCACATCCGAGACCGAGATCGATGTAGTAATCGCCTATGAGGGACCGGCGGTGGAGTACGGTGGAGGGGATTTGACCGAGCGGTCGACGAATCAGATCACGGTTGAAAATCACGGAATCCGTGTTCGAAACCGGGGCGAGGGACTCTACTACTTTGTTTTTCAGCTTCCGGACAATCCCATGTCCCCGATGAAGGTCAATGTTCTCGCGGAGGAAGAGCTTCTCCTCGAGGAATTAGTGTATCCCGAGCAAAGTTCGAAAAAAGAGTGACTTTGGCTCCAACTTCTTGCGAATTGCTCGGTAATTCTAGTAGTAACCAGGCACAGGCAACAAACAACCCTAACCCAAAGGGGGGCAGATCATGAGCGGACGGAGCAGAGGTCTCCTGGCCATTTTCGTGGTCGTCGCCATTGTGGCGGTCGCTTATTTCTCTTTTTTCTACGCGCCGCCTAAAGAGGAAGGACTCGAGGGCGCGATCGGAACCGCCGAGCGGTATCGGGCGGACCAGATCAAGTCCGGTGACGTCGACCTGGCCGGCGAGGCTGGTGGCATGCAAGCGGTAGCGGCCATTACGGACGACGAAATGGTCGAGCTGTTTGGCCGTTTCACGCCTGAAGAGCGTCATAAGATGCTCGCCCGTCACGAAATCTTTGCGCGGTTCACGCCGGAAGAGCGTTTCAAGTTCTTCGATCGGTTTACCCCCGAAGAGCGATTTGAAATGTTCCAGCGCTACAACTTCTTTGGTCGGTTCAAGCCCGAAGAGCGTCGTGAGCTCTTCGCCCGATACAACCTGACCGAAGAGCGATTTTCGGCGATGGACCCCGGCCAGCGCTTTGAGGTCTTCGAACGCTTCAAGCCGGAGGAACGCGTCAAGGCATTTGAGCGCTTCACCCCGGAAGAACGCTTCGAGATGTTTAGCCGATACAACTTTTATGAACGATTCACACCCGAGCAGCGTGTAGCCATTTTCCAGCGGTTTACGCCGGAAGAGCGGTTCAACATCTTTGAACGGTTTACGCCGGAAGAGCGGTTCCAGTTCTTTGACCGGTTCTCGGCCGAACAGCGCCACGCAATGTTTGACAGATACAGCATGTTTGACCGTTACAGCGTTTTGGGCCGGTTTACGCCGGAAGAGCGCCACGCCATCTTTGAGCGGTTCTCACTGGAAGAGCGTGTCGCAATCCTCGCACGGTTCAATGTGACCGAGGAGCGCTTCAATGCGATGGATCCCGGCGAGCGCTTCGAATTCTTTGAGCGGTTCACGCCGGAAGAACGCTTTGAGATGTTCGATAGACACAGCATTTTTTCCCGGTTCACGCCGGAAGAACGCATGGCGATCCTCTCGCGCTTCAACGTGACCGAGGAGCGTTTCAACGCGATGGACCCCGGTGAGCGCTTCGCGATTTACTCGCGGTTCACGCCGGAAGAACGCTTCGCCATGTTTGGGCGCTTCAAGCCCGAGGAAAGACTGGCGATGTTCGATCGTTGGAACATCACACAAGAGCGTTTTGCGGCGATGGATCCCGGTCAACGCTTCCAGGTCTACGAGCGCCACAATGTGTTCTCACGGTTCACGCCTGAGGAACGTTGGGCGTTGTTCGAGCGGTTCACACCGGAAGAGCGGCTCGTGGCCTTCGAGCGGATCTCACCCGAAGGTCGGGTCAACGCGTTCGCCCGGTTTACACCCGAGCAGCGTTTCAGCATTTTCCAGCGGTTCACACCCGAAGAACGTCTTGCGGCCTTCGAACGGTTTACACCCGAGCAGCGCCGGGCGATCTTTGAGCGTCACAATGTGTTCTCACGGTTCACGCCCGAAGAGCGCACCGCCATGTTCGCGCGGTTCAACCTGACCGAAGAACGTTTTGCGGCGATGGATCCCGGTGAGCGTTTTGCGCTTTGGAATCGGTTCACGCCTGAGGAACGCTTCCAGGTCATGTCCGAACGGTTCACGCCTGAGGAACGTTTCGCAATGTTCGATCGATACAATTTCTTCTTGCGGTTCACGCCTGAGGAACGTTTCGCAATGTTCGATCGGTTCACGCCTGAGGAACGTTTCGCAATGTTCGATCGGTTCACGCCGGAAGAACGTCACGCTGTCTACGAGCGTTTTAATATCGAGCAGTAGCTGACCCGTTCACCGCTCCCAGAGAGCGAAAAAAAGGAGAT
This sequence comes from Candidatus Latescibacterota bacterium, assembly GCA_020356045.1. Lineage (GTDB taxonomy): Bacteria > Krumholzibacteriota > Krumholzibacteriia > WVZY01 > WVZY01. Next base: position 3,345,869 of record CP070631.1, on the reverse strand, counting down.
GCCGGTTTTGGCTGGCATCTCCTTTTCGTTTGGGCTATAATCGCCCCATGAGAAGAACTCTCATCCTCTGTCTCGGTGCAGTAATCGCTTTGTCATCAACAGCTTGGTCGGATCAACGCGAACCGAAGATGAAAATCGTCGAAACGGACGAGGTTCGTGTCGTTCTGTTTGACGAGGCGCAGTCGTATGTTGTTCCTCACGTCGTCAGATGTTTCAAGAATTCCTACCAGTTCCACACCACATTGTTCGACTGGACACCCACTGAAAAAGTAACTTTGATGCTCCGTGACTTCAACGACTACGGTTACGGCGGCGCTACGTCGATGCCGAGCAACTATCTGATACTGGGCATCGAGCCGTACGAACAAGTGTACGAAACATCGCCGACCAACGAACGCCTCAACTGGGTGATGAGTCACGAGCTGCTCCACGTGGTCGCCTCGGACCAATCGGCATCGTCGGATCGCTTCTTCCGCCGGTTGTTTCACGGCAAGGTTCCCACGTCGGAGTACGATCCCATCTCGATGTTGTACAGCTATCTGACCTCGCCGCGTCTCTACGCGCCGCGCTGGTACCACGAGGGCATGGCCGTTTTTATGGAAACGTGGATGTCCGGCGGGTACGGGCGGGTCACCGGTGGCTATGACGAGATGGTGTTTCGCGCCAAGGTGGCCGAGGATACGCATTTCTGGGATGTCGTTGGTCTCGAATCGGAAGGCAAAACCACTGATTTTCAGACCGGCCAGGTGTCGTATCTCTATGGCACGCGTTTTATCACGTATCTGGCCTACCAGTACGGACCGGACACGGTGCTCAAATGGCTCAACCGGCAGGAAGGGACCCGCCGCGATTTTGTCAAACAGTTCAAACGGGTATACGGAACCGACATCGATGACGAGTGGGTCAAGTGGATCGATTTCGAGCGCGAGTGGCAACAAACCAACCTGGACTCGATTCGTCAGTACCCCGTCACCGAATATCGCGAGTTGACGGACGGGGCGCTGGGGTCCGTATCGAGAACATACTTTGATCCCGACAAGCGCAAGCTGATCGCCGCCGTGTTGTATCCCGGCGAAATCGCCCACCTGGCCACGGTGGATGTCGACACCTGGGAACACTACAAGGTGGCCGAGATTCCCACGCCGGCACTCTCCTATGTGTCTTCGGTGGCCTACGACGATTCGACGGGGACCGTTTTCTACACGACGGACAACAGCCGTCAGTGGCGTGATCTCAACGCCGTCGATCTCAATACCGGTAAGCGACGCCGGGTGCTGAGCAATATCCGGACGGGCGACCTCGCATACGATCGTGTGGGTAGAACCGTATGGGGAATCCAGCATCACAACGGGCTCTCGCGGCTGGTGGCGGTGCCCTATCCATACGAGACCTTTTATGAAATCGTGCGGTTCCCATTTGGCGAGGATCTGTTCGACATCGACGTGTCACCCGACGGTGTTTATATCACTGGATCGCATATGGCGATCAGCGGCCGTCAACAGCTGGTCCGGATGAAAATCGATAACCTGATGGCTGGTGACACGTTTTACGAGGTGCTGCACGAGTTTCCCAATTATGCACCGGCGAATTTCGTGTATTCGCCCGACGGTCGATATCTGTACGGATCGACGTACTCAACGGGTGTCTCGAACATCACGCGGTATGATTTTGAGACACGTTCAATGGAATGGATCACCAACGGCGAGACGGGCTACTTCAGACCGCTCCCCGTGTCCGAGGATTCGCTCATCGCCTATCGCTACACCGGTGAAGGGTTTAGCCCGGTGATGATCGCCAACAAGCCCATTTACGATGTGGCGGCGATTCGATTTCTTGGCCAGGGCGTGTACAACAAGTACCCACAGCTCAAAGAGTGGACGCTGCCGTCACCGATGACCGTCGAGGTCGATTCGCTGGCCATGGTGCCGCGGGATTACAGCGGATGGAAGCACATTCGTTTCCGGTCTTGGTACCCGATAGCGCAAGTATACAAGGAACGAGTTGCGTGGGGGATGCACTTTGATATTTCGGATCCAATGTGGGTGCACGCGATCACTTTTGATGCGTTGTATTCGGGACATTCGACGCTTCCGGAAAACGAGCATTGGCACCTCATGGCCACGTACGCACACTGGCCCTGGGAATTCGAGGCGACACTCAACCCATCGAACTTCTACGACTTTTTTGGCCCGACCAAGTATTCGCGAAAAGGGTACTCGTTCGGGGGCAAATACAGCGGTGTGATCATCTACGAAAAACCCAGGTCGCTCGACTGGGATATTGCGGCAACCTATTATGGCGATCTCGACCGGCTGCCCGATTATCAGAACGTTCCATTGAAGGTGTTTACGAGCTACCTGGCCATGGGTGCCGGTATGGATTTCAAATCAGTAAGAAAAACCATCGGCGGTGTGGAGGCGGAAAAGGGAATCAAAGCATCGATCGATGTGCTCAACAACTACGTCAACAAACACCACATTCCGAGGTACTGGCTGACTGTCGACTGGGGCTTTCTGCTCCCCTGGGATCATTCGTCGATATGGCTGCGGCCCTCGCTGGGAAAATCACACGGCTCGGAAGAAGAACCATTTGCCAATTTCTTTTTTGGCGCCTTTGGGAACAACTGGGTCGATTTTCAGGAAGTCAAAAGATACCGCGAGTACTATACTTTTCCAGGTGTCGGAATCAATGCGGTTGGTGGCACCACGTTTGGCAAGCTCATGGTCGAATGGACCCTGCCGCCGCTTCGTTTCCGCCGCCTCGGTATACCCAATCTCTACTGCAACTGGGCTCATGCGACGTTATTTACGTCGGCGTTGAGCACGAATGTTCACAACGCCCCAGTGAGGCGGACGCTGGTGAATGTGGGTGGTCAGATAGACTTCAAAATCGTACTCTTCTGGCGGATGCCTGCGACGTTTTCGATCGGATACGGCGCCGCGTTTGAAAAAGATCAGAAATTTGCCGACGAGTTAATGGTATCGCTGAAAATATTGTGAGTTCAGACAGCTTGGAATCATCGAACCTGCATACTGTCATCAGTCTGGCCGCAAGCCTCTTTCCTGTTATAACGTTCCTGATCGTACTGGTCGCTATTGACAGCTTCAAGCTGGTTCGTTTTCGATCGGTGCTCTGGGCGATTCTTTACGGGACAGTGATCGCGTTCGTGTGTTTGTGGGTCAGCCTAGGACTACTCGAGGCGTTCAACATTCGGGCGGATGTGTTCAAACGTTATGTCGCACCACTCGTCGAAGAAATCCTCAAAGCCACTTTGGTAGTGTACCTGGTCCGGCGCAAACGAGTTGGGTTCATGGTCGACGCAGCGATTTTTGGTTTTGCGGTGGGGACGGGCTTTGCCATTGTCGAGAATGTCTACTACTTCAAATATTTTGCCACACCGGACCCCCTGGTGTGGGTCGTGCGCGGTTTTGGAACAGCTGTAATGCACGGAGGGGTGACATCGATCATTGGGATCACGTCGAAACAGCTCTCGGACCGGTATTCCGCACAACTGACTAAACGAAACCCGCTGCTCTGTGCCTTGGTGTTTTTGCCCGGACTATTGATCGCGTATGCGATTCATTCTGTCTACAACCACTTTTTCTTTTCGCCCGTGTTGTCAACCATCGGGCTTCTCATTCTGCTGCCGCTACTGATGTACATAGTGTTCCGGGCCAGCGAGAAGGCGACACGAGACTGGCTGGGGATCAAGTTCGATACCGACCAGGAGCTTCTCGAGATGATTCAAACGGGAAGAGTGACCGAGTCCCGCTTTGGCGGATACTTCGAATCGCTGCAAACTCGATTCAGCGGTGAAGTCGTCGTCGATATGCTCTGTATGCTCCGGTTGCATCTCGAGCTGTCGATCCGCGCCAAGGGAATCCTGCTGATGCGTGAAGCCGGATTCAAAACTCCTGATGAACCCGAGATTGAAGAGAAATTCAAAGAACTCAAGTATTTGGAAAAGACGATTGGCAAGACGGGATTGATGGCGGCGAAACCCATATTTAACATGTCCGACCGTGACATTTGGCAACTACACATGCTCGGAAAGAAATAATAGGTGTATGATTTCGTTTCACGCTCAACGTTTGCCATCAGACCTGGCCGTGTCCCGCCGCGGCCGATGAGCTGTATGGTGAGAGTCTCGACGGACCTGCGGCTGCATACGCGTGTGGGTGCCATTGACGATCGACAAAATCACGTCTATAATGTGATATGGGAAGGCGTATAGCCTGTTTGAAAGGGCAAGGGCTACTCGCCGTTGACTAATTCCTTCCGGCCCCCGGAGCGATACCAAAAAGGGGGTGACGTTCTCAGCCCTTCGGAGGTTCTCTCTCCCCCCCACCTATCTCGTGCCCTGCCGGCCGTTTACACCCGCCGACCGAACCAATTCCTGCCGACCTCAATGCCGACCCCAATGCCGACCGGAACACATCACCGGAGTCAAGAACACCGTGTGATGAGTTGTAACGAGGAGAATTGCGATGAAAACAACAACCGTAGTCGCATTATGCGTCTTCTTTGCGATGACAGTTATCGCATCGGCAAAGGAGACGTCGAGCAGGTTTGACCAGCTTGTTTTCAAACAGAGTGTGATCATGCCTGCGAATCCACCAGCAACCGGTGGGTCCATGTTCTCGGCGGCTGCAGCCGGTACGACACTCCTCGGTTGGTGGCAATTCGATACAGCGATGGGAATGCCCGACGAGCAAGGTTGGACCTACGTCGACAAGTACGCGCAGTTCACGACATATTTTCATGTGGACGGAAACGCGTCAGGCGACCCCGACTGCCACGGAATCCAACCAGTCAGCGGGTCAAAATCCATGTGGTGCGGCCAGTGGGCCACACCAGCGGACCCATGGTGTAGCTGGTTGACGCTTCCGGGTTATGGCAACGGATGGGATCAGAGTCTCGTGTCGCAAACCGTTGTGGCGGATACACTGGTGTGGAGCTGGACCGCCATGTGGGATTCCGAGACGCTGTACGATTTTACGTTCGCAGAGTATTATGATGCCGTAGCGATGTCGTGGGTGCCGCTTCCTGTCAATGGCGGAGCGGGTGGCTACGACGGTAGCGGCGGTCCGCTCAACGAATCGTACCAGATTGTCGTACCCGGCGGTACGACCCAGCTCCGTTTCCACGTCTTGACCGATGGCGTTTGGTCGGACGAGGACGCCGGCTGGCCAACCAACGAAGGTGCGTTCAAGGTCGACGACATCAGCGTTGTTGGTTCGAATGGGTTCTCAAACGGACCGCAAACCTTTGAAACGGACCCGTGCAACGCGTCTTCGACCCTGGATGGTTTTTGGACCGCACAGGCAGCTCCCAGTTATGGGGTTTACGCCCAGCTGCACTCCGCTGCCACCGTTGTCCAGGAAGATCCCTGTCTGCGACCGCTGTCCAACATGTGGGGGTTCTTTGATGATCCCCTCTATACCGACTACTCGTGCGGCGGCTGGCCGCTGCAGGGTGCCGTCCCATACGGCCCCGACGATCTTGGATTGTACATGTGGAATGAGATTTGGTCACCGTGGATACCGAACAGCGGATCCGGTTCGAATTATCAAATCGAGTTTCTCACCTACCGGGATCTGCCGCTCGACAACCTCGTCTTCTACATTTGGGAAGTGCGTTCACGCGATGCCAGCGGCTGCTCGACGCCCTGGGATTCGGACTTCTATGTGTACTTCGGCGATCAAAAGGATTGGTTCCCCGAACTCTTCCAGATCGGAAGCTTTATCGCCGGGGACGCTGCGGAGATCCAGATAGCACTTGGCGCCATCGACATGTGCCCCGCGTGGTGCGGTGTTTATGGATCGGGGGCTTGTCACAGCCATGCGCCGATCATCGACCAAGTCAAGTTCTATCGACTGGATTTCGAGGGTCCCCAGTGGAACGTCCGGGACATCGATCTTTTCCAGGACACATTCCCCGAAAACGGGGAAGTGGTTGGAGTCGCGCGATGTGACATGCCCCAGGATATTCTGCCTGGCAACAACGGGAGCATTCTGCCCGGTGACTCGCTGGCGATAGAAGTGACCGATCCGAACGGTATCGGTATGGATCCAACGTTGGGAGGTCCGTCGGTGTACCTGTTCGCAAGGGTGACCGATCGGTTTGGCGTGCCGGTCGCGGGCAAGAGCGGTCTGGCGATCCAGTCACCGGACAACGTCCGGTACGCAGGCGATCCCAATGCCGGCGTGCTCCGTTATCCGCAGGTCGGCCCGGCGTCATCGCCAACCGGTCTTCCAGCGGGTTGGTCGCAGTTTCGAATGGACGATGCGTTCACGCCATTTGGCGGTCCGCAGCCCGACAAGTACTGCGCGGATCTCATGGATGTGTGGAACGGCAGACACGTCAACGAAGATCCGGCGGGCAACGTCGGCATCTTCTCGAACGGCGATGTGATCAACTATTTCCTCGGTGCGATGAACACGCTCGGGCAGTGGAGCTTTTTCCATCGGACCATCGGTGGGCAAGGCGCCTTGAACGTCACGACGGATGTCGGCGAGGCAGCTGGGAGCCCAATGGAGTGGTCGGTACTGCCCGACGCCGGCCGCGCGGTGGGCGAACTCGGTGACATTCTCTTTGTGGATGATGCCGACGACCGCGGCGGACCCGCACAGCGCTACTTCGATTGGGCGTTCAAGTACCTCGGGCTGGAAAACCGGGTTGATCGTTTTGATGTGATCGGTCCGTCATCCAATGTGGGCAACAGTCTCGCCTCGCGTGTAAAAGACGTGTTTGCACAGATCATCGGAGATCCCGATGAGGTTTACCAGAAAATCCTATGGAACTCGAGCAACCTGACCAACGGGTTGATCGGGGACGGTGGTGCGCCCAACGGCGGGAGCAGCGCAGAGAAGTCTGATGACTATCAGTTGCTCTACGTGTTTCTCAATCACCACCCTGGTAATCCCGGTGTCTATGCCGCCGGTGACGACATGATCGAGGAATGGGCGACGTTGGCGGGCGCAGGGGCGATAAACGTTCGATCGACGTTTATGAACCACACCCTCGTGTCGGGCGATCATACGAGCGCCGGGGAGCCGGTATCACCGCTGGTGACGCGATCCGGGGGATCGCCGATCGGTCCCGACGCGATGGTCGCCTTTGGCGGGTGTCCGTTGATCAACGACTTCGACGTCGGTGCCCCTACCGGACTCGCCTTTTCAGCGATGGAGTATGAGACTCCCGGCAAGGTGGCTGTGTTGGCGCAGGCCACGCCAAACGCCGCGGGTTCGACGGCCCGTTATGTGCTCTCCGGGTTTGCCTACAATTACATTCGCGACGACCTTCACGGGCAGACGGCACCCGATCGTGTGCTGCACCTTCGTGACATTCTCGTCTGGCTGGAAAACATTGTCGGCGATCCGATCGGCGTGGATCCCGTCGCGTTTGAGAATCGTCTGGATGACAACTTCCCGAATCCGTTCAATCCGACGACGACCATCCGTTACAGCGTCGCCGAACAGGGGCGTGTCACACTGCGGATCTACAACGCTGCGGGTCAATTGATCCGCACATTGGTCGACAAGAATGTGGAACCGGCTCAGGATGGATTCGTCGCGGTGTGGAACGGTATGAACAATCTCGGTCATCCGGTGGCGAGCGGTGTGTATTTCTACAAACTCACCGCACCCGGTTTTGCGCAAACCAAAAAGATGGTTCTCTTGAAGTAGGGCGCCGTGGTGTCAGCGAGTGTAACAACCGCAACGCGATCGCTAGACATGTGGCGATCCAGGTTAAGCGCGAGACGGAAATGGTGACCGGGAGCGGGGAGAGGGGCCGTGGCTGAGACGGCCCCTCTCCCATAATTCCGTTGGAGCCGCCGCCACGCGAATTTTGGGTTGATTTCGCGGGGTCGTCCTCTTAGAATATCGGCGAGGTCGTCGCGAAAAGAGGCTGCATCAAAGTACTTGGTCATGCCCCAAGCGATGACCCGCCATTATATTGGGACATCAAATAACGGAGCTGGTGTAGCTCAGCTGGTAGAGCAGCTCACTCGTAATGAGCAGGTCTGCGGTTCGAATCCGCACACCAGCTCCATTTTTACCCCCCCAGATCGTCAAGCCGCGTGTCATAGTCTCGCGCGGCTTCGTCGTATGCCTTGGTGGCCGCATCGAGCTGGTCAAAGGCGGCTTCGATTTCTTTTTGAAGCTGTTCGTGACGACGTGAATGCTCCGCGATGGCTTCGCCGTCACCCGACAACGACGCCGCCTCCATCGCGCTGAGGGCTTCCGCCTGCTGCCGCTCGAGATCCTCGATCCATTTCTCTAACTCTGCCGCGGCATGTTCGAGCGGGCCGACCACGCGCGAACGCTCCTGGATGACCTTGGCACGCTCCTGCCGGAGAGCCTTCTTGTCGAGTGCCGGCGGGGCTTTCTCTGGATCGGCGTCATCTTTTTGCCGCAGTGTCTCGTCGAGCTCCCATCCGATGTCGTCGAGAAATTCCTGATAGCTTCGCCGGTAATCGATGATTCGTCCGCGGTCAAAAACGATAAAACGGTTGGCCAGCGACCGCAAAAACATCTCGTTGTGGGTGACGATGACGACAGCGCCGTCAAACGCATCGATCGCCGCGAGTAGTGAATCACACGAATCGAGATCGAGGTGATTGGTGGGCTCATCGAGCAGAAGCAGGTTGCACGGGGACACGAGGATTTTTGCCAGCATGACCCGGCTTTTCTCACCACCGGAGAGAACAGACACCTTTTTGAGTGCACCGTCGTCCTCGAACATCATTGAGCCCGCGATGTCTCTGGCGGTCTGCTGAAGACACCCCCTGTCGGCGAGCATAATCTCGTCGAGCACGGTGTTGTTCGGGTGGAGCGTGTGCACGTTTGTTTGCGCGAAGAAACCGTTTTGAAGCCGTGGGTGCCGTGTGATTTTGCCTTGTTGCGGTTTGAGGTCACCGGCGAGAAGCCTCATCAGGGTTGACTTGCCTTTGCCATTCTGACCCATGATACAAATGCGCTCACCCGCGCCGATTTCGAGCTGGAAATCGGTGAGGAGAGGTTTTTGCGCATCGTAGGCATAGGAGAGATTCTCCACCCGCATCATGACTTTGGCAGGGAAGGGTGCGCTGTTAAACGAGAAATCGAGCGTTTTGATCGTCTCGAGCTTTTCCATCGACTGCTGCTTGGCCAGCATTTTTACACGCGATTGAACCAGCGATGCCACTTTCTTTTGCGCACGGAACTTTTCGATAAACCGCTCGACCTCCTTGCGTTTCTTCTCGTCGTTGATCCGCGTCTTTTCGTAGACTTCCTCCTCCCGCAGAATCTGATCGTGGAGCTTTCGAGTGCCGCCGGCTATTTTGCGCGCGCGCTGACGATGGATTCCGACCGTGTGAGTGACCACGTCATCCATAAACGAGCGGTCGTGAGTGATGAGCATCAGCTCCGACCGCCACTGCCTTAGAAATCTGGACAGCCATCGGATCGATACCACGTCGAGAAAATTGGTGGGCTCATCGAGCAAAAGCAGCTCGGGTTCGGAAATCAGAACCTTGGCCAGGTTGAGCCTGACCAGGAAACCGCCGGAAAAAATCTCGGGCGATCGGTTCATATCGTCGGTTGTGAAACCAAGACCGAACAGGATCTTCTCCGCCTTCCACAGCTGATCGCGGCTCTCGCGGGGGAGCGCAAGGCTCGCCTCACCGATCACGGTGTCGCGAGTAAACCGGATATTTTGATCGAGATGACCGATTCGGTAGCGCTTGGGGATCGTAACGGTACCGGCGTCGGGTTCGATGTCCCCGAGAATCATATGGAAAAGGGTGGTTTTGCCGTGCCCGTTTCGTCCGACGAGACCCACCCGCTCGCGTTTGCCCACGTCAAACGTAAGCTCCTTGAACAGGAGCTGGTCGCCAAAGGATTTTGTGAGGTTTGAAATCTTGATCATGATGCTGCGCAGATCCGGTGAGAGGTGCAGTGACTCGATTCGAGTATATCACGCGCGTGGGGGCGGTTTCACCGGCCGAGTCCCGCGGTTTATGTCAAAAAGCGACCCGCAGCCCTTGACAAATTACATAATCGCTGTTATAGTGTTAATAACACTAAGGAGAATCTATGGCCGCGGATCGTG
>CP070631.1:3319616-3335674 GCA_020356045.1 Candidatus Latescibacterota bacterium | reverse complement strand
TTCCTCAGAATATTCACGTGCTTCTTCGAATCCGGCGCGGAGCGGGTTGCATCGCGCTGCGCCCTTAGATCCATTATCATCTTTTTTAGCTGCGCCTTGGTTTTTGGTGCGGAGGCGGCCTTTTTCTTTTTGGGTTTTTTTTCGGGGACGGCAATATCGAGCTTCTCGACGAGGAGGTTGATGAGCTCTTCCTTTTTCATCCCGCTGACGCCCTTGACGTCTGGGAACTTCTTGGCTTCTTCCCTGAGTTTAATGACGGTCATCTTTTCAAGCGCGTGGTAATCCATTACACTCTCCCTCCCATATTCAGGTGTGGTAGGTGGTTCACCAAAAATACACCACATCCGGAGACCGTTTCAATAACCGATTGAAAGCGCACATCCTTCCGCAAATTAAATTTTTCACAAGCATATTTAACTGGCGGGGTGGGGGATCCCGAGCTATATTAATTGCGACAGCCATAAGGAAAGCCGGTATCGTTTAGTACCTCCCTTCCTGGAAAGAGTAGTCGGTTCTACTCTCCTCCATTTCGTGCTCATGTGCCGAGTTACCTCCCTGGTAAGAAACGATACCGGCGATTTTTTTGCCCCTTTCTGACCTCCCCGACTTATCGTAATATGACCCTCTCAGGCGTCGCAGCTGGATTGACGCGACCGTCGCGCAATGGCCCGGCCGTATGAAATCGGCAAATTCAAGCTGGTTAACGTATTCTCTCTGAATCAGTTTGGCTCGCAAAAATGGGGAGGGTAGCCAATGATTTATTATGACGTAATTCCACACACCTTTGTGGGCAGCGTTTATGTCGCGGCGACAGACAAAGGCCTCTGCGCCGTGATGCTCGGAGATCGCACACGGAAGCGGTTTCGAAAACAACTGGCCGCCGTGTTCCCCGGCGAGGCCATCAAGCAAGACCCCGTTCAGATCCGGCCATATCGCAAAGAGCTAGAAGAATATTTTGCGGGCAAACGCGACCGGTTTACCAAACCTGTGGATCTGCGGGCGATCCAAGGGCCCTTTCAGCGTAAAGTGCTTCGTAAACTCAAGAATCTCCCGCTTGGCCAGGTCATCACCTATGGCGAGCTGGCCTCGCGTGCCGGATCACCCCGCGCCGCGCGCGCCGTGGGCGCCGCGATGGCGGCGAATCCGGTGCCGGTAGTGATTCCCTGTCACCGGGTGGTCGCATCATCGGGGCGGTTGGGAGGGTTTAGCGGGGGAGGCCTCCCCCAGAAGCGCAAGCTTCTCAAACACGAGGGGGTCAAACCGACACGCGAAGGATTGTTAAAAGCCAACCGCTGACGGTAGCACGCGGTCGGCTCAGGGGCTGGTGTCGTCGTAGATCGCCATATCGATCCGGGCGGGGAGAGCCTCGTGAAGCTTGACCACCGCGACCTCATCATCGGACACATCCCATGGTAACGGCTGACCGGAGTATATGATGAACTTGCGGTCACCGACGTGACCCAGCTGAATGGTGTGACCAAACTCGTGGAGAAACACCAGCCACACCGTTGACTCGTCTGTCATATCATTGATGATTCGAATTTCGTCGCGAAGTGGGTGGCCGTCGTCATCTCTGGTGTGAATGGTGTATGCGATACCTGACATCTCTGAGCTCGATTTGAAACTCAAAACGATTCCGGTGTCGGGAGGAGTGTCGACAAACCTGACAAGCGGTTCCCCCGTCCGTTCCATCCATTTCTCCGCCGCAGATCTTGCCTGCTCGTGATAGTCCACACCGTCGTCGTTGACAAACGACGGTATGTAGCACGCGACGGGGCGCTGGCGCCACTTGGCCAGCACCGTTGGGGAGGCCACGGCCGGCGATCCGTTGCGCGCGGATGACGCGTCTGTCCGTGTCATGAACTTAAATAGCGAAAGCAGATTGGGTGTCCAATCGGCCTCAACCGGTGTCACGGGGATCATAAGAAACGTGTGGGTGCTATCGCTGTTGAGAACGAAAGCCTGGCTCAGCGTATGATAATCGCCGGTGATCCCTGTGCGCGAGTGGATTTGAACAAAAGTGACACCGTCGTCCAGATCTGACGCGTGAGCGAAGCGGCCATCCGAATCCGTGGTGTAGTCGAATGCCGGTCCCGCCGTGAGTGTTGCGTCCAGACCTTCGAGGGGCTGCCCGGTATATACGTCGAGACACCGGGCTGCAAACGCGAACCCGGGGATATGCACCATCACCGGATCGTGCGGCTCAGAGCGGTTGCCGGCCTCGTCAATGCTTCGAATGCCGACATAGAGATCCCGCGCCCGTTTCACACCGGTAAAGGTGTAGTGCTGACGCTCGCCGGGGCTGAGCGGATCCGGAGGATCCAAAACGGGCGTTGCCGTGTTCCAAAAATCGACCGGCGCGTAACCTCGGGTGACCGCATAAAAGATGTCGTACGAGGTGACACGCTCACCGGGAGAGTCGTCTTGTGGTGCCGTCCATTCGAGCGTAACGGTGCCTGTCTCGTCTGCGTATCTCAGTACCGCGTCGGCAATCGACGCCGGTTTGGTATCGTCGCCGTTTGCGGGATAAACGATGGTTGAGGGATGCTCATCCGAGCAACCGGCGGTATACGCGATGGCGACCATCGCGGCGATCGTAATAAGGTTATTCCGGAGCATGGTCTTTTTTAATGGGTGAGAGTTCCCTGATCCAAAGATAAGGCGTGACTACCGCTTTGACAACCCTCGCGGAGCAGGCCATGGCCGGGTTTTATCCCGACCGCGGGCGAGGGTGCTCACTGGGTTTTCCTCGAATAAATCTCTTCATCCAATCTTGCTGAGCACGGCCGCATCACGGTGGTGGTACGAGGACTGACGCGCGGGCCACGCCGCGGTGTCACCGGTCAAATCGCCACGGTGTAAAAACCACGCGGCGAACCGTTTGGGTGGTGGTGTAGTCCCCGCCGGCTTGACAAATCAAGGAATTTGCGTATTCTTGCAGAAAACTCTTCGCAAGAGAGGAAGGAGATAACTAATTATGTCAGAGCAAGTTAGGGAAGTAATCATACTTGGGTCCGGGCCGGCGGGCATGACGGCGGCCATTTACGCCGCCCGGGCGGATCTTAAACCGCTCGTGCTCGAGGGCATCCAGCCCGGCGGACAGCTGATGATCACCACCGATGTTGAGAACTTTCCCGGGTTTGCCGAGGGTATCGCCGGACCGCAGCTCATGGAAATTATGAGAAATCAGGCGGGGCGTTTTGGGACCGAATTCGAGCAGGTCCATATCGAAAAGGTCGAGCTGGGCGCAGACGTCAAGGTTCTACACGGGGGCGGTAAGGATTATCGATGCAAAACATTGATCATATCTACAGGGGCAAGCGCGAAGTGGTTGGGACTCGAAAGCGAAGAACGACTGAAGGGTCATGGTGTGTCCGCATGCGCCACATGCGATGGATTCTTTTTCAAGGACAAGGACATCGTTGTTGTTGGTGGTGGTGACACCGCGATGGAGGAGGCAAGCTTTCTGACAAAGTTTGGATCCAAAATCTATGTGGTGCACCGGCGCGACAAGCTCCGGGCATCGAAAGCAATGCAGGAGCGGGCGTTCAACAATCCAAAGATCGAGTTTGTTTGGGACACCGTGATAACGGAAATCTTGGGAAGCCCCGAAGAGGGTGTGAAGGGTGTGCGGGTCAAAAACGTAAAATCCGACGAAGAGAAAGTGATCGACTGCCAAGGATATTTTGCGGCAATTGGTCATTCACCGAACACGGAGATCTTTCGGGGCTCGCTCGACATGGATGAAACCGGATATATCAAGACCGAACTGGGATCGACACACACCAGCGTGCCTGGTGTGTTTGCCGCTGGAGACGTTCAGGACAAGATCTATCGTCAAGCGGTTACCGCCGCGGGAACCGGCTGCATGGCGGCGTTGGATGCCGAACGATATTTGGAAGAACAGGCGGTGTCCGGCTAGCTTTGAATCGCGCGGGAATTCGATTGATATGAACCCATCGTGCCGGGGCGCGATTCCGCCCCGGTTTTGCCAGGTGAGAGCACGGCGTGGATGAGCAGTCCCGATTGGGAGGCACAAGCGGGCCCACACCGGCAGGGCGGTTAGTTGCCTGACTAAAAAGGAGTTATGATGCAAGAGGCTGGCGCGAATAACGACAGGGCGGTCGAACTCATCCGTGGGTTGCTCGCCGAGATTGGAGAGGACCCAAACCGTGAGGGGCTGCGTGCAACTCCCAGCCGAGTGGCCGACGCGCTCAGATATTTTACGCAAGGGTATCGGATTGACATCGATGACGTCATAAAGGGCTCCATCTTCAACGAAAAACAAGAGGAGATGGTTTTGCTCAAGGATATCGATTTTTACAGTCTCTGTGAGCACCACCTGGTACCGTTCTTTGGTAAATGCCACATCGCCTATATACCAAAGGATCGAATCATCGGACTGAGCAAACTCGCGCGGGTCGTCGATGGGTTCGCTCGGCGCCTGCAGGTTCAGGAACGCATGACCCGGGAGATCGCCGAGGCGATCGAGCGCTCGCTCAACCCACACGGTGTCGGTGTTGTAATCGAGGCCCAGCATCTTTGCATGATGATGCGAGGGGTGGAAAAGCAAAACTCGATCGCGACAACCAGTGCGTTGCTTGGCGAGTTCAAGAAAAATTCGGCGACACGCATGGAATTTTTTAGCCTGCTCGGCGGACTTAGGAAGGCGTATTAGTTACCGGCGGGATCGAAGCGAGTTTCTCCGCGTCAGGTCCTGATTGTAACGCCCGCGGATTCCGTGTCGAAACCCACATCGATCGCACCCCCAAAAATGGGTATTGAGAAGCACCGTGGGGTTGCTAAAGAACACCACGCCGGAGTGAATAACGAAGCAAAAGAAAGGATAATTAAATGGCGGTAAAACCTGACCACTGGATTGCCCGCATGGCCAAAGAGCATAAAATGATCGAACCCTTCGAAGAGGGGCAGGTCAAGGACACGAAAGTGTCCTACGGTCTGTCGTCGTACGGATACGACGTCCGGATTTCCGATGAGTTCAAGATTTTTACCAACATCAATACCACCGTGGTGGACCCCAAGAATTTTGACGAGAAGGCCTTTGTGGACTTCAAGGGTGATGTTTGTATCATACCGCCCAACTCCTTTGCGCTGGGCCGGAGCGTCGAATATTTCCGGATCCCGCGCAATGTCATCACGATCTGCCTGGGCAAATCGACCTATGCCCGCTGTGGGATCATTACCAACGTGACCCCCTTCGAGCCCGAGTGGGAAGGCTTCGTGACGATGGAAATATCCAACACGACCCCGCTTCCCGCCAAGGTCTACGCCAATGAGGGAATCGCGCAAGTTCTTTTCTTTCAAAGTGATGAGGACTGTCAGATATCTTACGCCGACCGGAAAGGCAAATATCAGGTCCAGAAAGGGATCACGCTGCCAAAGGTCTGAGCCTGGAGGGCGGCTTCACAAAATGACGCTTTTTGGCCTTAAACGCCAAAAATCGGCAGTTTCGGGCCAAATTTACTTTGACAAGATTTCGGCAATTGTGTATTTAGACGGGGTAACGAGGTCTTATTCGACGTTTCAACATTTATCAGGAGGGACCCAATGCCCAAGGCAAAGAAAGCGGCCGAGCTGATTATCTCCAAGGCAAGGACCAAGAACGCGTCCAAGAAGTGCAACGTCTCGAGCGAGTTTTACGGTGCGCTGGACAAGAAAGTCCGCGAGATGATCAAGGGCGCTGAGACGCGCGCGATCGGTAACAAGAGGAAGACCCTCAAGGCGGTTGATCTCTAAAACCGCGGTTCCGAAAACCGGTCTTAGATTGCTGGGCCGGTGCGATTCTTGGGTTCGGCCTGCGTCCTTCGCGGGCCGAACCTTTTTTCACCCACCCGGCGCGGCGCTTGTCCAACGCGCCGTCGATACGAAACATCAATGGTGCCCATACCGCCTGTTTTCTCATCAGGTTCTCGTCTTGCAAAAACCCGGGTGGGATGCTAGATTGGTACAATTAACCCGCGCTCAAGACAGGGAGAATCCAAATTGGAAAAAATCGTCGGCACAGGTATTACCTTTGATGATGTTCTGCTTATTCCCGGTAAGTCCTCCGTCCAGCCGAGTGAAGTCGCGACCGGCACCCAGCTGACCAAAACCATCAAGATCAACATTCCTATTGTTTCCTCCGCGATGGATACGGTGACAGAGGCTCGTTTGGCGATAGCGCTCGCGCGTCAAGGCGGGATCGGGATCATCCACAAGAATATGAGCCCCGAAGCCCAGGCCAATCACGTCGACCGCGTCAAACGGAGCGAAAGCGTGATCATTGCCAACCCCGTGACACTGTCCCCTGATCAAACGGTTAAAGAGGCGTTGACCGTGATGAAGAAGTTCAGGATATCCGGTGTGCCTATCACAGAGGACGGTGTGCTCGTCGGTATGTTGACTGGCCGCGACCTCCGGTTTGTCGAAGACGAATCGATAAAAGTCGGGCAGGTAATGACCGCAGATGATCTTGTTACAGTTCCCGAGGGCGTATCGATGGAGGATGCCAGAAAAATGCTCGACGAGCACCGCATCGAAAAACTCCCCGTCGTGGACTCTAAACGCCGGGTAAAGGGCCTCATCACCTTCAAGGATATTCGGCAGAGCACGGAATTTCCAAACGCGTGTAAGGACCCCGATGGCCGGCTCCGTGTTGGCGCGGCGATCGGTGTCGGACAAGATTCGCTCAAACGCGTCGAGTTGTTGGTCGATGCGGAAGTGGATGTGGTCGTGATCGACACGGCGCACGGCCATTCGGCCAACGTGATCGACACACTGGCAAAAATCAAAACCAAACACCCAAAGCTCCAGGTTATCGTCGGTAACATCGCAACGTCCAAGGCGGCGACGGATCTGATCAAAAACGGAGCCGATGCCATCAAGGTGGGAATGGGACCGGGCGCGATCTGTACCACGCGTGTTGTAGCGGGCGTGGGGGTTCCGCAGGTCACTGCTATCGCGGACTGCTCAAAGGTGGCATCGAGAATGCGGGTGCCGGTTATCGCCGACGGCGGCATCAAGTATAGCGGAGACATCGTAAAAGCCATCGTGGCGGGAGCCGATTCGGTGATGATCGGAAGCCTTCTTGCCGGGACCGATGAAAGCCCCGGGCAGATCGAGCTGTTCGAAGGGCGCGCGTTCAAAATCTATCGCGGGATGGGATCGATCGATGCGATGAAAGCCGGTGCCGGAGACCGCTATATGCAAGAAGGCGTGGAGGCCTCCAAGCTCGTAGCGGAGGGTATCGAAGGCCGGGTACCGTACAAGGGCAAATTGGCCGATTCGGTTTTCCAGCTCGTCGGCGGGCTGAGGGCAGGGATGGGGTACTGCGGCGTGTCCACGGTTGCCGACCTCAAAAAGAAGGGGCGGTTCATCCAAATCACGGCTGCCGGGCTGCGGGAAAGCCATCCGCACGATGTGTCGATCACCAAAGAGGCACCGAACTACAGACTGACGTAGGCGAATCTCAAATGTCATGGCATGGGCAGATCAATCGAACGATTTGGGAGATACGGCACCTCATAGAGCAGAGGCCAAAAGACCTCAGACTCAGACGAGAACTGCTACGCACTCACTTTCTTCAGCGGTTCGAATACGATAGAAGCCACCATATCCCCAGAGACGACCGGTCGTTTCTTTTTCTTCAGGACGGCCGCACCCCCGCGTGCCTGCTGCTTCACGGGGCCAACGGAACTCCCGCCGAGATGCGCGATCTGGGCAATTATCTCTACTCGAAAGGCTTCACCGTTTTTTGCCCGCGCGCCTCACGGTTCGATGCCAAAGACCGTCCAGTCACCTGGGAGTCGTGGGTCACGCTGGCGCGGGATGCACTGGAGACGACGCTGGACTACTCAAAAAAGACGATGCTTGTGGGCTTGAGCATAGGCGGTACCGTGGCGATGACGCTCAACCAGGTTCAGCCTGTGCCGGCGATGGCGCTGCTCGCGCCAGCGGTTGCCCCCAAACTGGGGTTCAAGGGGCAGCTCTATTCGATCGTCCGGCATATCAGCCCCACCCTTTTCTACCGGTACGCCGGTTGGAACGGTGAAATCGCCAAGGCGATGGATCATGTCCGCAACGACATCAAGGACATCACGACTCCCACCCTGGTCCTTCAGGCGCTCGACGACCGTGTCATGTCCACCAAAGGGCTCAAGATTCTTCGCCGCAGGGTCACCCACGAAGACAGCGAGGTCGTTGTGCTCCCCAGCGGGACGCATGCCTTGACTCGCGGAAAAGCGAAAAACGACGTCTTCGAACGGGTTTTCCAATTCGCCGTCAAACAAAACCTCATTACGCTCGACGAATCCACTTGATGACAATAGATGCCCCGGCGCTTAAAGGGGTTGTCGCTCGATTTGCCCGGAGAGGCCAGTACGAGCAACCGGGCTGCGCTCGATTTTTGAACGGCGGTTTTTGTGTGACTATGGGCAATGAGATCGTCCGCGCGTTAAGGCCCCCCATTACCCTATGTTTTGGCGACTACTCATCGATGGTGAATTTGAAAGATTCGTCAATGCGGCGGATCTGGTCGGCCAGCTTCTCGACGCGGTCGATAAGATTGGGGTCGCGGGTCTTGAGATATTCGGAGTATACGTCGAGAAATTCATTCTGAACCTGTTGGAGCTCGCGTGACTCGCGCCCTTTGTCGACCGAGCGCTCGAGGTGATAGATCTCGCCCGTGCTCAGCCGGTCGAGGATGTTGAAATACTCACCGCGCATATGGCTGAGGATCTCGACGTATTGCTCGAAGCCCTTGGACAGTTTCTCCAACACCTCGCTGATCCCCGTCGATTTCTTGAACATCGAGTGGCTGTACGTGTAGGCGAAGTTGTAGTAAACCTTGCCCTTACCCATGTGGGCTTCTTCAGAGTTGTTGAACAGCTGAGCGGCATCCGGATGACCGGCGTCCGAGTTACCAAAGATGCCGATCGAAATCAGCAGAAAATCGGCGTTGGTTTTGTAGATCGTATATTTGAGCCGGGCGTCGGAGGAGTTCTCAATCCGTGCAAAAAGGCTCGTGTCATAGGGTGATAGATACTTGCGTACCCGATGGTGGTATTCCGGCTTCATGAATGAGCACAAGAGGTTGGTCAGGTACATGTTGACGTCTTCGTCGTAAAACTCGCCGTTGGATGGGTGGCCAGTTTCTAACCGGCTGTACAACAAGCAGTTGAGCATGAAGAAGAAAGTCGGCTCGACTTCGCGCTGCTGGTTGGAGCCAAGGTTGGTATGCCGATCAAAATTCACGGTGGTCTTTCCCGTCGTTGTCGTCCGGACGTTGCATCGGTGACCCGTGCCGACGTTTTGGGTGACAGCAAGCTTCGTGCCACGCCCCAATTGCAGATGATCACAACTTTCTGACACGTAATCAGTTACGACCTCACTCTTTGCCGGGAACCGCCAAATCAGGTCATCGCTTAACGGCAGACCCGGGGCAAGTTGCCCATCTCATAGTCCTGTGGGTTTCTTTATGCAATCCATTGATTTCCAGATTGTTATGCCCCCAAAGGGGCCGCCGGGGCAAAATCTCGGATTTGAACCCCTTCGCTGTTTGCAAATCCGCAAATCTAAGGTATACTTGAAGCCAACGAGGAAGGTTTGTGAGCGCAATTTGTTTCTTAGCAATCGGTTACACATCTGATGCCCCACACCGCGGATTGCGGTCCACTGGTGCCCGTCCCCGACGTCCTGGGGGCGGCGAAACAGGAGGCTAGGAAGTGAAAGTTGGATTTCTCCAGCTGAGACCCAAGTTTGGGGCTATCCGTTCGAACGTCCGGTCCGCCAGATCGTTGCTCAGAAACGTGAGTGACGCCACGATCGTTCTGCCCGAGCTGTTCAACACCGGGTACCTGTTTCGGAGCAAGGATGAGCTCAAAAAGCTCGCCGAATCGGTGACGACCGGGTACACGGTGGCCGAAATGAAGAAGCTCGCGAAAAAAAAGAACCTCAACCTCATCTTTGGGATAGCGGAGAAAAAGGCGAGAAAATACTACAACACGGCTGTTTTTATCACATCGGCCGGTAAAGTGATTACGTACCAAAAAACCCATCTGTTCGACCGCGAGAAACTGTTTTTCACACCAGGCACCAAAGGTTACGCGGTTCATGTCGTGGATGGCTGCAAATTGGGTATCATGGTCTGTTTTGACTGGCATTTCCCGGAGGTCGCACGCGTGTTGGCGCTCAAAGGGGCCCAGGTTATCTGTCATCCATCCAATCTGATATTGCCTTTTGGGCTCGATGCGATGCGCACGCGAGCGATCGAGAACCGTGTGTTTACCGTCACCGCCAACCGGATTGGGACGGAAAAGCGCGCGAATGTATCACTGACGTTCACCGGTAACAGCCAGGTGGTTGCGCCCAACGGCGACATTTTGACCAGCGCTGGAGAACGCAGCGAGTCACTCAAAATCGTAGAAGTCGATGCCACAGAGGCAGATAACAAATCATTGACCGCCAACAACGATATTTTCAAAGACAGAAAAGTGTCGTTGTACAAGCCGATTCTCAGCAAGACGACCGGGTAGGACCCGCGTCTCCCGGCCCGCGAATTCGAACCGGCCGGCCCGTGCAAACTGCAAAGCGAAACGGGTAGGACCGCAACACCCTATCACAGATAATCGACAGCAATAGCAACGTGTTACGTGTCCAATTGGGGCCATGGCCGTGTGGGACCGCTGGCACGTTCCTTGCGAGTTGCCCCCCCGCAACGCGTATCTACGACCTTACAAAATCGAATAGTTCATTCAGACAAGGAGCTGAATCGTGAGCAGCAACAGACCTCCGGTGCTTACATCGCCATGGAAAATGGGGTTTTTCGTGTCGCTGATGCTTGTTTTTGTGGGGATTGGCGTTACGTACTTCTTTATGGACAAAACCGGCGTGACGTGGAATTGGCAGGACAAAAACGAGTGGTTGGCCGTGCTCGACGGTGAGGGATTTCTTGCCGAAATCTATCCACTGATCGCGCTCGTCGCCCTGTCATCGCTAATATCGTCTCTGGCGATTTCTTCCGGGGTCCGCAAATACAGACGATACTTGGAATCAGGGCTCGATTACAAAAACCTTCTCATTTCGCTCAAGGACATCAACGACATACGGGACACCTCCAAAATCGAGAAAATGCGGCACCAACCCGAACTGAAACGGGTACTGCTCAACGTTTCGCAGTATGTCAACGACCAGGCGAAAGCGCTGGATCAGCGCGAGACCGAGGTGACGCAGCAGGCCGCTGAAGAGCTGCGTGCTCGCGAAGACGAGCTCAATGGAGAATTCAACGAGCAGTGCGAAGAGCTGACGCGCGCAATCGAAAATCCAGTTGGCGGACGGCTCGACGACGAGATCGAGATCTCACATCCCGCGTTAAAGCGGGTCGAGTACGCGGTCCGCTCGGCTATGCGCACGACGGCACCCGAGGAAGGGGCGTTCGAGTTTAGCGGCGCAGATGAAGACACCGACTCATCGTACAACGATCTAAAAAAAGCCAGCGATGTGCTCTACAACCGGCTCGAGGAGATTGTCGGTGAGATGAAGCAGAGCGTGATGACCGCCAAGGATATCGAAAAACAGCTCTTGGAGCTGCCCTCACCGTCGGAACCTGCGGCATCAGAGGAAACCAAAGGGTTGGCGGGAGCACTCGAGACGGTCAAGTCGATCGACAAGCTGTCGGAATCACTGGGTGCCTTGAGCGAGGAGGCCAAGGGGATTGCCATATCCACCGCGCTGAGCGCGGGGTCCGGAGAGGGGACGCAGGACGATCTAATCCGGCTTGCCGAGGAGGTCAAAGAGATCTCCTCACGTTTCAAGAGTTCGAGCACGCAGTTTGCAGAGCGGACCGCGGAGCTCAAAACGACGATCGATGAGCTTGACGCCAGCCGCGGAGTCGACGCCGGGAGATTTGACGCGGCGGAGGTCGGGCAGTCCATCGCGGCCCTACAGTCCAAGGTCGCGCTTTGGGTGGAACGCATCGTTGTTCTGTCCGACAAGGTCGCCACTTTCCAAGATTCGTACAATTTGTCGGTAAGTTCGCTGCCCGAGGCGGAAGAAGGTGCCCGAGATCATGCCGCCACCGCTCCCGTCGCCGACGTATCAGGCGAATCTGAGCAGGACGAAGAGTTTGGGTTTGAATCGCTCGACGGCGCAAAGCCACTGTTTTCGAAACCCGAGGAAGAACCGGCCGAGCCGGAACAGATACCTGGGTTCGAGACCCTCACACGACCGGACACCCAAGCCCAGGTGGAATGGGAAGAGGACCAGATGGTCGAAGACCGGGTCGATGGTGCCGGTGAGGCCGATCTTGCGACACCCGCCGCTGATCTCAAAACGGAGACCCCGCCCGATGAGCCCAAACCCGAGACACTCGCCGAAACGCTAGAAATGGAGTCGCCACCCGATGAGTTTGAGACCGACACCCAAACCGCCGACATCGGGCAAGAAGAACCCGTTGGTGACACGGATGTCGAGGCGCCGGCGGAAGCTCCGGAGGAGGGCGTGCCGGCCGTTCGGCGCGATTCCGACGACGATACGGATGTGGACGACGACAAAGTCGTCGACTTGTATGCGCTCGGGGCCGTCGACTACGACCCCGCAGTTCACGGTTAACGAGAAACGGCAAGGAACCGTCGCCAAATGGGAAACAAACTCGACAGCACCAGTCTCTTCCTGTCCCAGGTCAACCAGCACTGCGATGTGTTGGGGGACTTGCTCGCCCGGTCCACCGAGGACCGGATCGACGAGAAGCTGCTAAACCACTGTATCGTGAGCACGAAAATGCTAGCGAGCAGTTCGTCGTTAATGGATTTTGGCGACTGGGAGACCGCACTCGAATCGTTCGAAACTCTTCTAAAAAAATACCGCGACGACGAGTTGCCATGGGATGAACGCATTGCGCAAATCACATCCGAGTTCATCGAAAGGGAGGATGAATTGGTGGCTAGCGCGGGTCTCACCCAACCGGCAAATATCGAAGATGCCGTGTGCGCCGAAGGTCTACAGGCGCTCTCCAGGGAGGTTAACGAGCTTCTCGAGTACGCCGCGGTTGAGTCTTGCGACCCCATGGAGTCGGAGGGCGGCGACCGCTCGGATTCCGATTCTATCGCCGCTCAATCAGATGCCCCCGATGACGATGAAGCAGGGCAGGCCGGTCACATCGAGGATCACGCGTCGGCAACCCTGAAAAACATGCACTCGCGTCCAAAGGGGATCCAACCCGGTGTTTGCGCGGCGGAGCTTCGAACTCATGTCGACAGGCTGATTTCCAAACAGGAAGCGTTGGGGGAAGGGGCTGTGGAACTGAGCAAGTCCGAATTGGAGAGTTTGCGCCAGGATCTTTGTCTTGTCGATTTCTATGCATCTTCGATGGAAATGATGCTCCGGGATTCAAAACAGGGTGGAAAATCGGAGATCAAAACCACGCTTGCTCCGATCGGTTTTGCGATTCGTGATTTCGCCAGTGCGCTGTGCGACGGAACCGATCGGCACATAACCGTTGAGCTGACCGGAGAAAACCATTCGCTGGATTTGCGGCTTCTCAAACCGATACGCCAAATCCTCAACTGTCTGCTCGAAGACATTGTCCTGCGTTGCGTCGAGCCCAAACTCGAAATTACCATCGCCGTCACGGACGAGAACGGCGCGCTGAGGTGGAATCTGAGCGACAACGGCGACAATTTTTTGAATGACTCGCGATTGGATCCCGATGAATGTCTTGCGTTTTATCCGGGTTTGAGGCAGGTCCGGAAAATTCTCTACAAGTTCCGGAGTTTGTTGTGGGTGGAACCCGATGAAAACGGTGCGACTCGTTTTGCGTTTACCACGCCACTGACGCTGGATACCGACCAATTCAAGGTATGGCGGGACGATGAATCAAACGTGGCCGTGCTGCCAAACCAGCTTGGTAGTGTCATTGATGCTGGGTCGGTTGAAATCGGTGTCGATTCCCGGGGGGAATATCTGACAATCGACGGCCGCCGTGTCCCGCTGCTTCGGCTTGGTCAAATCTACTCGGGAGCGCCGACCGAGGGAGATCGAATTGCCGTTGTTGGTTTTCTCGAAAAGCGAATCGCGTTTTACGTCGAGGGCGATGAGCGACTCGAGACGGGGACGTGGCATAGAGATGCCGTGTCCGCATGGCGCGGGATGCAGGAGGGTGTGGTCGAGATTGGCGGCGAGACCATCCCCCTCGTGGATGCAAACAGTTTATTGAAGCGGTACCTCACGATTGTGGATGTTCCGTCTGGCGGCGGTGCTTCGGGAGGTATCGGCGACGACGATGCCGAAGGCGGGATTACGAATACCAGGCGAGCGGCCGTGGCGAGCCCCGATGAACCTGGTTTGCCTGGCGTAGAAGAAACAGATGTGTTGGTGGTCGAACAAAGCGAATCGTTGAGATCGGCGATAGCGGCCATCCTGGCCAGCCAAAAGATACGGTCCAAGTTGGTTGAATCACTCGACTCCGCTCTCGAATTTCTCAGTCGCGGGCGCGCCGCGCTAATTGTCAGCGATTTCCGCGTACCGTCGATGGCTGCCAAAGCGTTGGCGGAGAAGCTGGAGCGCGAGGGGCAGGACACACCTGTTCTCGTCACGACGTCACACAGCCGTGACAGCGCTGAAGTCCTCGTCAAATCGCTCGGTATTGCGGGGTATATCAGCAAGCCGTTGCTCCCCGATCAGCTGTTGTCCCAGGTAAGCACGTTTCTCGGGAGTCCACGTACGCCCGCATCGCGGACATGAAGTCCTTTCTGCGGCGGCTTATTGCAACGTATCCGCCGCGGTGTTTGTTGATTTGATCGGTGCAGTGGGGCCATGCATTTGTAACCTGTTAACGGGCAATTGGATAAGGAGGCGGCGCAGGGAGTCGATTGTCGGCGCTGATTGGTATGTTTCGTGCTAAAACCCCCTCGAGGTGGAATTACTCGGTCTACCAAACCAAAAGGACGGATCCAGATGAGCAAATGGAGAGACTCAGACTACGCCAACATCGTCATCGGAGGCCCGGAGGACGCGGATGTCGTGATGACTTCCGTCGAAGCAGCGGAATATCTCAAGATGCACGTCAAAACCGTGTGTCGACTAGCTAAAGAAAAAAAGATCCCGGCGAAAAAGGTGGGAAGTGAGTGGCGGTTCCTGAAGAGCGTGCTGGATAGGTGGCTTACTCAGGAAGTGATGGAATAAGGATCTGAGGCCTACTGTTCTCTCGTAACCTCATCTGATCCTTCCTCATCCGTACAAGTTCGCTCATGTTCGTCGGGAGTTCTGATGGCCAAAACGCTCGTTGAGAAAGTTGACTCGCCCGTTCTCGACGTAACCATCTTCAAAATCAGCGGAACCCTTGGGTATCACGAAAACAAGGTCCTGACCAAGTTTTTCGACGAATGCTCCGGACGGGGCATCAACAAACTGATTTTGGACCTAACCGATCTGGGGTCGTTAGGAGGTGGCTGCGCCAAGATCATCCGTGATGCCGCCTCAACCGGAAAAGCCAGTCTTTGCATTGCCGGTGCATCGAAAACGGTGCAGGCGTTTCTCGAAAAGAGGGGCCCGACGTCGATACGGTTTGCGGCCAACACCGACGATGCGCTTGCCGACATGGCCGCCGGCACCCCCGCGTCAAAATCTTCCCCCGATTTGACATCGAGCGATGATGGAGCGCCCGATGAACTGGATCGCAGCGGTTCAGAGACAGTATCGGAGAACGCCAACCGCGAGATACGAGTGGATGACGTGATCGATGACGTCAGCGAAGTGCTGCGGAAATCACCCAGACCAATTCCCGCGCACTCGAGTCCCTCAAACCACAAGACCAACTTGGATCAGCCGTCTGCTCCTGCAGCGGCGGATAGGGTGTCGGAGAGCGTCGTTGACGCACCGGGGACGGTGGCATCCGGCACGACGGCGGGTCAAACTGCGTTGGGGACTACCCCGCCCACCGGAGGGCCGAAGTCACCGCCGGCAGAAGGACCGGCGACCGCGGTGGGTTCAACACCGGCCGGCACGCCCGCAGGAGGACCGGCGACCGCTGTGGAATGACCACAGGCCGGCACGTCCGCGGGAGG
>CP070631.1:3316337-3319516 GCA_020356045.1 Candidatus Latescibacterota bacterium | reverse complement strand
TCTGATTCGTGTGGGCCGCAGGCATTTTGGTCTTGGCCTGGCCAAATTGATTGCTTATTCTCTCACAATCCGACGGCTGGCGGCTACAAGTTTGAATCCATCCACACGACATCCTATATAGATAGAGCCCGCCGGCTTTGCATTGTATCTCCCGTCATTTATGGAAAGGAGCCTTCGAATGAAAAAGCTCATGCCAGCGCTCGTCGTGACCATGCTCGCTCTGGTGGGCTGGGTGTCGATTGCCGGTGCCCACTGCGAGATCCCCTGCGGGATCTACGGCGACGAGCTTCGTTATCACCTGCTCATGGAGCATATCGAGACAATCGAAAAATCGATGAAACAAATCGTCGAGCTGTCCGGCGCCACACCGATGAACACCAACCAGGTAGTTCGCTGGGTGACCAACAAGGAAAAACACGCCGACGAGTTTCAACACATCATCACGCAGTATTTTATGACCCAGCGTGTCAAGCCGGACGATGCGAAGAAAGACGCCGGGTATGCAAAAAAGATCGGGCTGCTCCACGCCATGCTCTTTGAGGCGATGCGGTGCAAGCAAATGACCGATCTCAAGCATGTCGAGCTGTTGAAGAAATACATGGGTGAGTTCCACGACGCGTATTTTGGCGCGGACGCCAAGAAACATCTCGAAGAGCATCACCAATAACTTCTACGTCCAATTCAAAATAGAAGGTGATATGCAGGGGAGGATCGACAAACGAATGGG
Source organism: Candidatus Latescibacterota bacterium (assembly GCA_020356045.1). Taxonomy (GTDB): domain Bacteria; phylum Krumholzibacteriota; class Krumholzibacteriia; order WVZY01; family WVZY01. The sequence goes on along the minus strand of CP070631.1, from coordinate 3,318,789 downwards.
CAAATCAAAAACGCCGCTCGAGAGCCTACCGGGAATCGGGCCAAATTTGGCAAAGGACCTGATCGATCTGGGTTTCAATAATCCTTCAGATCTTCGGGGCCAAGATCCTGAGGCCATGTTTTCCGAGTTGTGCGATCTGCGAGGCCAAAAAATTGACCGATGTGTCCTATACGCGTTTCGGTGCGCGGTGTACTGCTCGGGCACGGAGGCGCCCGATCCTGAGTTGATGAAATGGTGGAACTGGATGGATCGCATGCAATCTGGAGCTTGAAGCTGACGCCCTTTTCAGGCGTACTTCGCTCGCAACAGCTGAGCCCTGCTCAGACCCAATCCGTTTGCGACAGCTGGGCCCTGCTCAAGCGCGCTCCATTTGCGGTAGTTGGGCGCCGCTCCGACGCAATCCATCAGATGCTCGCCCGTCCGGAAACGGCCGGAGGCCAGGAATCCTCTGTGACGATCACAGAGGATTTTTGGTATCCTGCCCAGTGATACGGGCAACACACATCCGGGAGGTCCAGCAGTCCGATGACGTTTTTTCAGTATCTGAGGATACGTGTAGCGGCGAGGGCTACACGTCAGGCGATTCTTTCCAGACATCTCGAGCGACTCGTCGTCACGGCCGCGATCATCGCTGCTGTCTGTGTGGCCGTCACATCGTGCCGGGGCGGTGACGACGGCGCCGAAGCCGCGATGCCACAGGCGCGCAACGACGCCTCTGCCTCGACAGGCTCCTCTACAGGAAGCGTCGTGTTCATTCATCCCGATGGGACCGGCGCTACAACCTGGGCGGCGCTGCGGCTGCTCGAGGTTGGGCCCGACGGCTACACCAACTGGGACAAGATGGATCGAACGGGGCTCTATCGCGGGCATCTCAAAAACTCGCTGGCCTCGAGTTCGCACGGCGGCGCCACCGTTCACGCGTATGGCGTCAAGGCGTCCTTTGGCAACTACGGCACCAGCGAACGGCTCCCCGTCACATCACGTTCGGGCAAAGACTACAGCATCATGATCGAAGCGTTGAAAGCCGGTTTTGCTGTCGGCACCATCAACAGCGGACAGATCGCCGAACCGGGAACAGGCGTTTTCTTGGCCAGCTCGCACGCGCGCTCGGCAACGGATCCAATCACCAAACAGATTATTGAAAGCGGTGCCGACATTATCATGGCCGGTGGTGAAGAACGGTTGTTGCCGGCGGGAGTTACCGGGCGTCACGGCAAAAAAGGTGTTCGCAAAGATGGACTCAATCTCATCGATACGGCGGAGAAGCTCGGGTACACGGTAGTGTACACACGTGACGAACTGTTGGCGTTACCCGACAATACAGACAAGGTCCTCGGCGTGTACTCGGCTGGGCACACGTTCAACCAGGCCTCCGAGGAAAAACTCAAAAAAGAAGGCCTCCCCCTTTTCAAAAATAGCGTGCCATCGGTTGCCGAGATGACCGAGGTCGCACTTCGGATTCTTACACACAAGGGCAAACAGTTCTTGCTCGTCGTTGAAGAAGAGGGAACCGACAACTTTGCCAACCGCGGTAACGCCACGGGAACCTTTGAGTGTGCCCGGCGGGCCGATGCGGCGATCGGTGTGGCGATGCGGTATATCGACGAGCACCCGAGCACCCTGCTGCTCACCGCGGCGGACAGCAATGCCGGTGGGATGAGCATCCTTGCTGTCGGTGATCGCGAAGATTTTGATTCACCGTTGCCCGCGACCGTACGCGCTGGAGCGCCGCTCGACGGCCGCGGCGGCACGCAGACGCCACCGTTTTTGGCCGCCCCGGATCAGTTTGGACACCGGATGGCGTTTGGCGTCGTGTGGGCCGGGACCAATGATTTTGGCGGCGGCATCATTGCCAAGGCACACGGGCTAAATGCCGACAGATTGCCTAATAACGTGGATAACACGGTGATATATAAGATGATGTACTACACATTATTTGGCAGGTGGCTTGACTAGGCGACGAAGGGTATTATGGTGTAAGCTCGCTGGTGGCCATGACCGACTACAACCCATACTCCTCCGACTACGACGATCAGGCGTCGCGTTACAAGTGGCACGGCCCGGACGTGGTCCTTGGGCTCATGTACGAGTTCATCGAATCGGGTCAGGCGCTGCTCGACATCGGTATCGGGACGGGGTTGAGCTCGATGCCGTTTCAAAAGGCGGGGCTTTCGGTATTTGGGATCGATGGGTCGGCCGAGATGCTGGCCGCGTGCCGGTTAAAAGAGTTCACCGAGGAACTCATCCAGCACGATATCAATAAGCTGCCGCTGCCGTACCCAAATGCGTCGTTTCATCACGTGATCTCGCTGGGCGTTTTTCAGATGCTGCCCGATCTCACCGATCTTTTTGGTGATGTCTCGCGGATTCTAAAGGACCTCGGCGCCTTTGGATTTACCTACGGTGAGCACAAGCCCGGAGCTAACGACGGATTCAAATCGATCCGCGACGA
>CP070631.1:3311238-3316237 GCA_020356045.1 Candidatus Latescibacterota bacterium | reverse complement strand
GCTGTTCTTGAGCGAGCCGCGTCCCGTAAACACCCATTCGGTCAGCGCTGCACCCAGCGCGCAGGTCAAAAGCAGCAATATCGCGCGGATGCCAAAGAAGAACACGGCGGCCGTCATCACCGGTGTAAGTGCATAGATGACGTGCCGCATGATCGCCGGCGAATCTACGGGCCGTTTCATAAACGGAGAGGTCGACAGAATCATTTGCGAACTTTCGCGGTTCATTTCGATCCCGTCTTCTCCTTCTCTATTTGTTGCGCTTCGCGTTCTCGCGCCTGTTTCTCACGGATCATTGCTTTGGACACCCGAAACCGTTGAACGAGCGGGATATTCGACGGGCACACATACGAGCACGAACCACACTCGATACAATCCATGAGGTTTAGCTCGAGCATGTCCTCATGGCGGCCCACCCGCGCCAACATTCCAAGCTGACTGGGGTTCAAGTACACGGGACACGCGTCGAGACACGTGGCGCAGCGGATACAGGCGTACTCTTTTCGTGACCGCACATCTTTTTCGGTAAAAACCACAATCCCGGAGGATCCCTTGAGGATCGGAACTTCAAAATTGTATTGCGGGGTGCCCATCATCGGTCCGCCGAAAAGAATTTGTCTGGCGTCGTCCGTGAGCCCCCCGCAGTAATCGAGAATATCGCCAAGCTTGGTCCCGACCGGCATCAGGATGGTCGCGGGTCTGCGAATGCCCGGGCCTGTGACGGTGACGACGCGTTCGATCAACGGTTGGCCGTAGGCGAACATGTCGCCAAGCCCCGCCATAGTGCCCACGTTTTGAACAAGAACCTGGACGTCTAGCGGGAGTTTTCCACTGGGGATCTCGCGTTTGACCACGGCGGTGATCAGCATTTTCTCGGCGCCTTGGGGGTATTTGGTGACCAGCGGGACGAGTTCGCAGGCAAGACCCGGCGGGATGCGGTCATTCAACACCTTTATGGCATCCCATTTGTTGGTCTCGACACCGATAAACGTTTTCTCGGCACCGAGGAGTTTGTGAATCACACGGATTCCCAAAAAGATCGAATCGGCCCACTCGAGCATGATGCGGTGATCGCTGGTCAAGTAGGGTTCGCATTCACAGCCGTTGACAAAGAAATATTGCACCCGTTTGCCCGGTGGGATCGAGAGCTTTACATGGGTGGGAAATGCGGCACCGCCAAGCCCCACAAACCCGCCGCCCTGAACCATTGCGAGAACGTCCTCTTTGTCGAGCAACTCCCAATCGATCGGTGCTTCGTTATATAGGGTTTGTGGCGAATGGGGATCGCTCGCGATGACGATCGACTCGGACAACTGCCCCGATGGATGATGCCGGTTTTCAATGGCCGTAACCCACCCGGTGACCGTGGCGTGCAAGGGAACCGACACAAAGCCCTGGGCTGTTGCGATCATCTGCCCTCGATAGACCTTGTCACCAACCGATACGATCGGCTTTGACGGAGCGCCAAGATGCTGGCTCAGCGGTAGGATGACCTCGTCGGGGACGGGGAGCCGTTCGAGCCTCTGATGCTCGGTCTGTTCTTTGTGCTCTTCGGGGTGGACCCCGTGTCGAAATGTTTTGGGTTTGTCAATCATCACCGGTCTTTTCGACTGTCGCGGGTCCTTTATCCCGCTCCAAAAACTGACCGAGAGTCTGGTTGAAAAACTCGGGGTCCCTGCCATAACCACAGAGGTGGAGAAGCGATTCGGTAATTTGTTCACGCATCGAGGCTGCCACGATCGGTGGCGGTGCTTCTTGCGGAGCCGCGGGTGGAGGCGCTGACGGTTGCGGTGCTGTATCAACACGCGCTCCGCGCGCAAGTGCCGCTGAAAGATTCCGGAGATAGTTCCAGAAAACGAGTTGCCCTTCGACGGCCGCGGTCATTGCCGGCGATACAATTGCGAGGAAATGACGATCATTCTCATCGGTGATGTCAACAAACGGATCGATTCCATCACGATCGGCAGGGTCGAGCTCGAGGTATTCATCAATACGCTTCATTTGGTCGTTGAGTTCGCCCTTCAAAACCACACGGAAATGCTCTTGGAAACGCGCCTCACGAAACGCCCAGTGAGCGACGGTGAGCGGAATATCGAGCGAAGTCTCCGCGCCCGACGGTTCTTTGACGTCGATTTCGGCCGGTGCCCAATTCGCGTCCGGGGCTGGATTCGCGTCGAGCGCCAGACCGGCATCACCATTTACCGGATCGAGTTTGAAAAGTGGGAACGCCCTGCTCTCAAATGCCAGAGCGGCCTGTTGGGTCACTTTCTCGGGCGCGATTCCGTTGGTCTGCGGATCCGGGGCGTAGATATGGAACACGGCGGGACAGCGTTGGCTCAACCCTTCGAACACCCCCTGAATCAAATGTCCGGGGTGACCGACGGTCGACTGCAGAACAAACGCGTCGCGCTGCGCCAGCAAAAGGTAGCCAAGGCTGTTTGCCATCTGCCGCGTGGACGATGGCGACCCGATGGTGGCGATGTCCGGGGTAGGGACCGCCTCCGTATTGATGACGATCATTCGGATAGGGAGACGGCTTCTGAGCATCCGCCCGATCTCGCGTGTGCTCGTCATTCCGCTCTGACTGATAATGAGCACCGGTGGGATCAGGTCCAACTCGTCATCGTTGAGATCTCCCGCGTCAAAGTGTTGGAAGAACGCATCGTGCTCGTCCGGGTCGTAAGACCCGGACGCTTCGAGCTCTGCCTGGCGGCACAGCTTGAACTCATCCACGAGCGTTCGTGTGAGCCCGTCGAACACACCCTCGGCCAACGCCGGCCCGTCACCGGGCAAATGGCTGATCCACGGATGCTGGTGCGGATTGTACGGATAGGTACCGCTCCAGAACGCGGCACCACCCGGGTCGACCGTTACGGCCATTCGGGCCCGTCCAGTCCCGGTTTTACCCTCGACGTACATTCGCCGCTGTTGTCTGAGCGAGTTGTGGAGCGCCGTCAACCTGGCCAGGTGGGCTCGGTCGATTTCCCGGTCGCCACGATCGTCTAGCATTTCGGCCAGAGAGTCCGCTGTTAAGCCCTTTTTACCCACCCGGCTCAATCGTCGGCCAAACTGCTCGAAATCGTTGATCTTAACAGTACTGGTGACCTTGCCTTGGATACGTTGTTCGATGTCGTCGATAAGTTTATTCAATCGATCGATGTGTCTCTGATACCGGGGGCCCATTACGGATTCGATTGTGGCGGTGACCAGATGCACCGCTGTTTTTACGCTGTTACCGGGGAACGCGGCGTCACCACCGACCATCGAATGGTAGGCGGTGCTATCGAGCATCCGGTAGACGTTGGTTCGCGGTTCTTCCGTAGTAATGTGCGGATCGATCTCCTCGGCGTCAGGCCCCGGAAGATTGATCTGGAAACGCCAAGCCTCACGTTTGGAATCGAGCAGTTCGGGGGTTTGGTCACCCCAAAGCCACGCACCATTGGGGCACACCTCGATACAGAGTCCGCAGCCAGAGCAACTCAACGGATTTTGGGCGATGGAGAGAAGCGAACCGCTCCCTTTGGTCTTCTCATGCGGGTTGTTGAAAAACTCGTCGGTTTTGCTAAACGGGAGGTGTTTTACCAGCCGGTGAATCTCATCAAATTCGGTTTGCATCGGTGCGAGCTTGTCGCCGGTGAGCCCCATCTTTTTCGTGAGCTGTTTGAACGCATCTTCGAAAAGCGGTCCAAGCTCCGTGTACTTGTTAGAGTCATCCTTTTGAACGAGCTTGTAGATTTGTTTGGCCAAATGATCGGTGGCACGTTGCATCTGGACCATGGCAACGCCGCTCTTTTCCGCTTGACCCATAGCGGACTCGAGCAGCCTGGGAATGCTGTTGACGCTTGGCGGCAACGCGGAGTCCGGGCACACCGACCAGCACAAACCACACGCCTCACAGCTGGCCGGTAGCCATTGGGGTAGCCGCAAGCGGTATGGCGCCATGTCGCGAAACGCGCTGCTCCCCGCGGGCATGATCCCGGTAGCAAGGTAGGGGTCGGCGAGCGTTTCTTTGGCTTCACCGGAGTGATAAAGATAACCGACTGAATGCCAGAAACGGTTGACGTCGAACACCGTGCGGTCGTGTTGGCTGACGTTCTGCACCGTCCACGGCGGATCGGGCTCGACCACCGTTTGTTTTCTATCGGCGGCGAACGCTTGCTGGTTGATTTCGACGGTCCGCTTTGTGCCCGCCATCACGCACGCCACGATATCACCGATAACATGGTGATTGTCTCCGAGCCGTTTCGCCAGCTGCGATTCAAACTGCCCAACAAATGTTTTCAGATCATCGTCCCCGAGCCGCTCCCCGAGCGACAGGTACGCGCCAAACAGCGTCCATATCGTAAGCTGATCAACAAAAGACGGCCGCGAAGCCGTTTCGGACGCGATTGTCCGTGAGTCAATCATGAACACCTGGAGGTTGTGCTTTTCGATCCAACGCACCACGCGGTTCGAGATCGACAACCACAAATCGCGCGGGCTGCGGTTGGACTCGACGATGATCGTCCCGCCCGGCTTGATCCGGGTCCCTGACGGTAGCTCTTCGATCAGCCGGTCGCCCGATACCAGCACCATGTCTAGCAGATCGGGCCGCGCCTGGATCATGAGCGGCGACACGTCCTTTTTGGCATGATTTGGATCGGCACGTAGAATCGTAAAGCTCACCGGCTGGATGTTGGGTTCGAGCCCGCCCTGTGGAAACGTTCTGAGTGTCCATCCGAGCGTGTCCGCGAGCGTCCGCGCAAAGATGTTGCCGGCAAAAATTCCACCTTGCGCGCTCAGCGAATGCAACTCGACGGCGAACCCTCGTTGCGCGGGTGGTTCGAAGCCTTCTGGAGCCGCAAGGGTGATGCGTCGCAAATCCGAGTACTCGGTGCTCAGCCGCTGCTGCAGCGCCTGAAGATGGGGAAATCGGCGGTCGGGCGGATCAAAGAATCCACCGAGGTAATACAACCGTTTTCCCGACCCTTTTGGTTGCATGTTGCGGAACACGGCCACCAGC
>CP070631.1:3305472-3311138 GCA_020356045.1 Candidatus Latescibacterota bacterium | reverse complement strand
GGATCTCAAGCAAGGATTGGATATCAAGGTCAAATCGGGAGTCCTGATCAGTGAGGTGATTGAGGGGAGCCCCGCCGAGGCCGCAGGCATAGAAGATGGCGACGTGGTTATCGAGTTCAATGGTGAAAAAGTGGATTCGCCTTCCGCGCTTAGGGATCTGGTCGCCGAAGTCGAAGCTGGCGAGACGGTAAATGTCAAGGTGTTCAGGGACAACCGGGTCAAAACCTACGAAGTCACGATCGGCGAGTGGCCCGAAGAAGTCAGTTGGAACGTGATTGCCCCCGAGCACATGGTTTGGTTCGACAAGGGCAAGGACTTGTTTGTGTCATCGTTTGGCCGTGGCCGGCTTGGTGTTCATGTCACGGAGCTCAACGAGGATCTGGCCCCGTATTTCGATGCAAAAGAAGGCGACGGCGTTTTGGTCACTGATGTTGTGGACGAGTCCGCCGCCGAGGAAATGGGGATCAAGGCGGGCGATGTGATCGTGAAAGTGGGTACCGAGGATATCGGATCCAAAGAGGAGCTTATCGATGCCGTCGGTGACGTCGACCCCGGCGATCCGATCGAGGTCACGGTATTGAGAAAGAGCAAAAGGGTAACGCTCGAGGGAGAAATGCCGGAGACCCTCGCATCGACTTACGTCAAAGCGTTGAGGGCGTACCCGCACCGGATGCGGATGCCGGACGTGTACAAGTTCTCCGATGACGAACTTGAGGATCTCAAGAGAGAAATGGAAGAGCTCAAAAAAGAGATGGAAGAAATGCGAAAAGAGCTCAAAAAGGTTGAACGCAAAACCAGATGACCCAGAGGGCTGGAGGAGTCCACCAACAAAGGAAACGGGCAGGGTCGATGCCCGTTTCTTTTTTTTGTTGCCAGCGACGGGGAAACCGTTAGTGGTGGGTTTTGTCTGGTGGTCCGCAATTCTTGGTCTTCTATTTTCTTAAACCAGTGAGACGATCATAAACGGGCAGCAGCTGACCGAGCGCCCGGTCCATGCCAAAGTTTTCCTCGACCATCGGGGGGCCGGTTCGGAGGGCGGACTCCAGCAGACTCCGGTCGGTCAATGCGGTGGTGAGCGTGTCTGCCATATCCGCCGGGTCATCGTTTTCAAAAAACAGCCCGGTCTGGCCTTCTACGATCAGTCCGGCGACATCACCCACCCGTGTGGAGACCGTGGGTATCCCCATCGCCAGCGCCTCAATGGCGGCATTGGGCAGACCTTCAAAGGCGGATGCGAGTGCAAAGATGTGAAACGTCTTCATCGATTGCTGCACGTCTGGGTTCGGTGCCTCAAACTCGACGTTGTCTTTGATACCGAGATCCGCTACCTGGTCGACCAGCGCAGCGCGCTCTCTGCCGCTGCCCATTAGGATCAGGCGCGCCCCGGGGAGCCTGTCGAGGACCAGCTTGAACGCGGCGATCAACAGGTTTAGCCGCTTTTGTTGTTCGAAACGCCCAACAAATCCTATCGTGGGGACGCTCCCGTCACCGGGAAGTTCTCTGACCACGGAAGCCTTTTCGGGGTCTACCCAGTTTGGTATGTGGCTGATCTTTTCAGGTGCCACCCGCAAACTGGCTTCGAGAAATTCTCTTCCCGCCTTGGAGTTTACCAGCACACCATCGGCATGCCGCAGCATCCATGCAAGCACAGCCGCTTTGCCGCCGGTGACACGAAGCAATTCGTTGCGAAGCGACAGAATGACGGGTTTACCAAGCATACGTCCGGCGGCATATGAGTACGCATTGGCCGCGTCGAGCCAACCGTGGACGATTTTGACACCGGAAGCTTTCAAGAGGCGGGTGAGACCCAGGAGGCGTCGCGGATCGTTGTGCGATCGTCTTGCCAGCGTTACGACGTTGACACCTCTGGCTTGGAGATCCGTGCCAAACGGGTCAATCCGGTCGGACAACGCGATGACGATGGGGCGGTATCGTTGTGGCAGCGATCGGGCGAGGATGGCCACCTGTTTTTCCGCGCCGCCAAACGACAACCCGTCGATGACGTAAGCGATGGTATGTGTGGGTTTGCTCATGACGTTTTCGCCTGTGGCCGGCGCCGCCCCTGCCGGCGGCGTGCGAATTATACCGCATGCCGAGGTGACTATCTACAAAACACTTGGGTGGCTGAGAGCTGCATGCTAAATTACCACTGGTCGACAAAAGAAGGGTCGCAATGAAAGTCGTCTGGTTCTCCGAGATCAAGTGGAACTACCTCAAAACCCGGAAACAACAGATTATTACGCGTAAACCGGCCGATGTGCAGTTGCTGTTTTTGGAGCCGATCGTCCGCGCAGGCAGGAACAGTTATGGCGTTCGCACCGAGGGGGATATCTTTTGTGCGACGATTCCGTTTTTGAAATCCGCACCGTATTTCCCGTGGCGAACGGTGCTCGATCGTGGGTCGGCGAGGTGGGTCGTCGATCTGATCGCACAGGCACGAGTTCGACAGATTCTCGGAAAGCTGGGTTTTGACGCTCCCGATACGGGTTTTGTCATATCAAATATATACGCGGCCAACATCGTGACCCGACTTCCCAAAAAGTTTCTGTTGTACGACTGCAACGACGACCATTCGTCCTTCCCGGGAATGAGATCGTGGACCGAAGCGTATTTTTTCAAGACCTCGCGGGAGGCCGACGCGATTTTCGCGTCGTCGCAGGCACTTATGGACAAGATCACAAACGTGCGTGGCGGAACTGACGGCTGCGAGTACCTTGGAAACGGTGTGGATTTTGACCATTTTCAGGTCGAAGACGGAGAAACGGCGGCGCCGCCCCTTTCATCCGCGTCCGACGATAAGCCCCGGCTGGGTTACATCGGCGCTCTAGCCCCCTGGCTCGATTTTGATGCGATCGCCGAGCTGGCGGTGGCGCGGCCTGAATGGGAGATCGTGCTCGTCGGACCCATCCTTCTCGGCGTGGAGAGCAGGGTTATGGAACTGACATCCTTGCCCAATGTGTTTCATCTTCCGGCGGTTTCTTACGATCGCTTACCCGGGATCCTGAAGCAGTTTCGTGTGGGTTTGATTCCATTTCGTTACAACGAGCTCACCAGGGGGGTTAATCCAAACAAGCTCTACGAGTACCTCGCCGCCGGGCTTCCCGTTGTTACAACACGTTTCTCCACCGAGGTCGAAGGGTATCCAGGGCTGGTGAAATCTGTCGATCCGGGTGATGGTTTTGTGATGGCGTGTGAGGAGTTTGTCGACGCCGTTTGCGATCCGGAGATGGCTGCGGAGATTGACGAGCGGGCGAAAACCGTTGCCCGCCAACACGACTGGAACGTGATTGCAGCGGCGTTCTGGGACCGCGTGGAGGAGCTCATGGCAAAGGACGGATCGTGAACGGGGACCGCCCAATATCCGAGGGGGCTGCGATGCCAAACGGTCACGGCGGGGGACCGGTCATGTCGCCGTTGGCGCGCGTGCTGGCCATTTTTCACGCGCCCACAAAAGTCTTTGGTGATGTCGACCGGGGCTCACCATGGTGGGAACCATGGATCGCCGTGTCTTTGATCAATATGATCACCGCTTATTTGATCATACCGATAAACATTCGGTTGTTCGAGCTCAATCCACAGGGCTTTTCCGCCGAAGACGTGAGCCGAGGACTCGAGTCGATGCAGGCGCTCCACATGAAGTATCTCGGCGTGTATACCGCCCCGTTTTCGGTTTTGTTCGCCGCGATGGTTTTTTCGTCGGTGAGCTATGTCGTGGTCGGGGTTTTGTCCGATCGGCCTGACTTTAAGAAACATCTAACGGTGTACCTCTACTCATCGGTCATTGTGTCGATGGGTATTCTGCTGTCCAATCTGATTGTCCGCTGGAACGGTGTGGAAAACATTCAAAGCATTGGCGACGCGGTGGCTCCACTTGGGCCGGCGGCGTTTGTTCAGCCTGGTCAAAAGATATGGTTTGCCGTGCTGTCCACGCTGGATGTGTTTTCCGTATGGTCTTATGTGCTTTTTGGGCTTGGGGTGATGTATGTGTTCGATCTTACCCGCCGTGGCGCCCTGTTGACGGTCCTGCCGTATTGGCTTCTTGCTGTTCTCATTGCGCTCGTTGGGGCGAGACTCGGCGGAGCACCGTAGTCGGTTTGCGATGGTATCGTAAGCGCTCGACGAGCGTGGCAACGTCCGAGACTGCCCTAAACCGCCGTTTGGTCGCCAGTTGACAACCCAGCCACCGCGGTGATAAAATGCCCGTTTGAAGTAATATCGCCTCACTATCCAATTGGGGTGGAGGTCAATTAGAGGAGGACTAATGTGAAGGAATACACTCCCGACAAAATCAGAAATATCGCTCTTATCGGTCACCAGGACACGGGCAAGACGATGGTGTCGGAGGCAATTCTCTACGTCACTGGTGCGACGAGCAGAATGGGTCGGGTCGAGGATGGGAATACGATGATGGATACGACCCCGGAGGAGACCGAGCGCCAGATTTCGATCCAAGCCTCGCTGGCATACTGCGAGTTCAAAAACAACAAAATCAATCTGTTGGATACACCGGGGTACGAGGATTTCGTGGGTGAAGTGGTCGGCGCGCTAGATGTGGTGGAATGCACGGCCGTGTTGATCCGGGCGGATGGAGGTGTCGAGGTCGGAACCGAAAAGGTATGGGACTACGCGCGGACAAGAAATCTGCCGTCGATATTCTGTGTCAATAAAATGGATAAGGAACATGCCGATTTCGATAAGTGTATCCAGCAGCTTCAAGAGCATTTTGGCCGGTCCGCAGTGCCTGTGCAGATTCCAATCGGACAAGGGGACTCATTCAAGGGCATCGTAGATCTTCTCAGTGGCAAGGCGTACGAGTACACCACGGACGGCAAGGGAAAATGCACGGAAGTTGACATCCCCGACGACATCAAAGACAAGGCCGATGCGATGCGCCGCGAGCTTCTCGAGAGTGCCGCCGAGAACGACGAAGAGTTGATGGAGAAATACCTCGAGTCGGAGACCTTGACGACTGAAGAGGCTTGCAAAGGGCTCGCTGTGGGTGTGGCAGCCGGCGACGTTTACCCGGTGTTCTGTATGTCCGCCGAAACCAATATCGGGACGGTGCAGTTCCTCGAAGGAATCGTCAATTTGGCACCGTCTCCAGTCGACCGCCCGCAAAAGCTCGCCGATTCGGAGGAGGTGCTTGCGGCGGACGCGTCCGAACCCGCTGCGGCAAAGGTATTCAAGAATATTTCCGAGTCGCACGTAGGTGACATGCTTTTCCTGCGTGTGTTTCAAGGAACGCTCGCCGGGGGCAGCGATATATTCAACTCGACACGCAATGCCTCGGATCGCCTCGGGCAGCTCTTTCACCTTCAGGGCAAAACGCGGTCGGACACCGGCAAGCTTACCGCCGGTGATCTTGGCGCTGCGGTCAAGCTAAAAGAGGCGCACATCGGCGACACGTTGTGTACGAAAGCCAAACCGGTCGAGATTCCGCAGACGGATTACCCCAAGGGCACGATCTTCTCCGCGATCGAAGGTGCGGCGAAGGGTGACGAGGACAAGATCGGTGCCGGGTTAAACCGGCTAAAGGAAGAGGATCCGACCTTTGACGTGCGGGTCGATAATGAGATCCGGCAAACGCTGATATCCGGTCAGGGAGAGCTTCATCTGGATATCATCGTCGGCCGTCTCAAGTCCCGGTATGGTGTTGAGGTCATCAT
>CP070631.1:3301357-3305372 GCA_020356045.1 Candidatus Latescibacterota bacterium | reverse complement strand
TTTTGGTGTGACCGGTCGCGATGTGACCGGCTCCGATTTGGCGCGCCAGCGTTTCCAGAAATCGGTACCGGGCGTTGCGCGAGGCCGTCTCCAAGGACTCGCCCGCGTTCTCGGCTTCTGAGGCGACGTCGGCCTCACCATAATAGAAGGGGTGCTGGAGCGCTGCAGCTGCCGCAGAGACGTGATCGCGTTCGCTGTCGGCGTCGGCCCGCCCCCTGAGATTGTGGTTGAAATGACCGACGGCGAGTCTGAAATCGAGCTCGCCGGTGAGCTCGTGGAGAATCGAGAGCATCGCCATCGAATCGGCGCCACCCGATACGGCCGCCAGCACCAGCGAACCGCCGCAGACAAGCCGGTTGGCCACGACAAAGGATCTGACGGTCTCTACGAGCCGTTCGGGCGTATCGACATGCCGGGACGCCATTGTGTGCTCCTCACCGCGGGTCTGTGGTGTGAATAGGGGGTGCTGTGGAGGATCCGCATGAAAATGATGGTGGCGGTGCAGGGACTCGAACCCCGGACACGCGGATTATGATTCCGCTGCTCTAACCAACTGAGCTACACCGCCCAACCTTTACAGCATAGCCACACAAATCTATCGGAAAAGAAAGGGAATGTCAATAGCAGCAACGGGATTGGGCGCATTCATGCTGAATTTGCTCAGAATTCTGGAGCGCCGGACGGCGTTTTGATGTAGAATCCATTGGAATCGGTTTCTCAAACCAGCCATACCCATTCCTAGAAAACGGTTGGGCCGGCGCGTCCAATCGAACCACAGTGTTCATACCGGCGAGAAAAGGTGTGGTTCCCGTGGGCAACGGGTCGGGGGTGGCAGACGAGTGACGACAATGATCGTGTTCAAAGAATCAGATTTGACAGAAAACCTCTTCGAAGGTGGGCGTATCGCCGTCGTGGGGTACGGGAATCAGGGGCATGCGCACGCGCTCAACCTCCGTGACAGTGGAATAAACGTGGTCGTTGGCGCCCGCCCGGGCCGCGGTGCCTGGCAACGCGCGGAGGCCGACGGGTTCAAACCTCAGACGGTGCCCGACGCGGTGCGCATTGCGGATTGTGTCGCGGTCTTGCTTCCCGATGAGGTCCAGGCACAGGCGTTTGAAAACGAGATCGGGCCGGCGCTCTCACCGGGGGCCGCCCTGGTTTTTGCCCATGGATTTGGCGTTGCTTTTGGTCATATCAATCCTCCTGGCGGACACGATGTGATTCTTGTAGCCCCCAAAGGTCAGGGACATTTTCTCCGATCGTCGTATGTCGCTGGTATCGGGCTTCCTTGTTTGCTGGGGGTGGAAGTGGACGCGTCGGGTCAGGCGATGCAGCGGGCGCTCTCCTATGCCCAATCGGTCGGCTGTCTGGGTGCCGGGGCGATCGAGACGACATTCCGTGAGGAGGCCGTCACCGATCTGTTTGGCGAGCAGGCGGTCTTGTGCGGTGGAGTTCCCGCGCTGGTCAAAGCGGCCTTCGACACCCTGGTCGAGGCCGGATACCCGCCAGAGGTTGCCTATATCGAATGTCTCCACGAATTGAAAATCATCACCGACCTGATGGCCGAGGGTGGTGTCACGTACATGAAACAGAAAATCAGCCGGACCGCAGCGTGGGGCAGCTATCTCGCCGAACGCGAGATCGACACCAAGGCACTCAGGGCAACGCTTCGGTCCATTCTTGACAGAATCGAAAGCGGTGAATTCGCCGATGGCTGGCGCGATGAGGCTGCAACCGGCCAGCGCGAGCTCGGTAGGCTCATTGATGGTGAAGCGGCGCATGGTATCGAAAACGCCGGCCGGCCAGCGCGGGCGCTCATGCAATCCGCAAAAGAGGAGGAAAGATGAGAAAACTCGTATTGATGATCTGCGTGCTGGGTGTTGTGGCTGCTCTCGGTAGCTGCGGTCAAAAGGATGAGGCGGAGCCCGAAACCGCTGCGGTGACAGAAAAGCCCCCTACCGATCAGACGTCCGGAGAGTATGACCGCCCCGGCCACTGGCCCAAAGGCAGGGATTTTGGCAAGCTCCAGGGAAGTGCTCTCGACACGCTGCGGGTAAAAAAGAAACGGTTTGATATAACACGCGACGAGTATTGGGAGACGCGTGGTGGTGTTCTCGCCAATGACTATTTCGAAGTGTGGTACCCGCCCGGCCGGATGACGGTCACTCACGGGATGTACGTTTTTGAAGAGTTGATGCCGGCCCGCGGCAAACTTCAGGCGCTTTTGGGGACGGCGCCGGAGGAGCTGCTCGTGATCAAAGCGTCTTACAGTCTGGAGGCCTACAAAAAAAGCACCGGGCGCGACTGGTGGTACTATTCGGTGATCAAAGGTGATTCCATGGTGATGAGCCCCGTCTTTATCCTAGAAAGACGGGGAATATCCCATATAGCAGTCCCGCACGAGTACTACCAGTGGGCGATCAGGAAAATTACTCGCGAAGCCGCACCACGTTGGCTCGAAGAGGGGATGGCTTCTTATTTGTCTGGTGAGGAGAAGATTCTGATCGACCAGGCTTACGAGTTCAAGTCGGGTGAGATTTCAATGAGCCCCTCGCGCGTGGAACAAATATTGGAACACGAACCAGCACGCCGCGAATCAAGACTCGCATATTACCATTCCTATCGAATGGTCGTAAAATTGATCGAGACCTACGGAGAAGACAAGCTAAAGCAGGCGATCCTTTTGATGGGCGAAGGGCACACGACGGCCGATGCGTTTGCCGAGGCCTATGGCATCGATTATGACGACTTATTGAAGGTAGCGTCGGATTATGAGATCGATCTGACCAAGAAGGAAGGCTGATGACCGAGACGGGTCCACGGGTTCGCTTCGCACCAAGTCCTACCGGGTACCTCCATATCGGCGGTGCCCGGACGGCGTTATACAATTGGCTGTACGCACGGAAGACCGGAGGTGTGTTTGTTCTGCGCATCGAGGACACCGATGCAGAGCGATCCACCGAGGAGTCCTACCGCTCGATCATCGAGGCGCTTTCGTGGCTCGGGTTGGACTGGGATGAGGGGCCGGAACGGGGCGGGCCGTTTGGACCTTATGTCCAGTCGGCGCGGCAGGTGCTCTATCATACCGAGGTCCGCAGGCTCATCGAGCGGGGACAGGCCTACCATTGTTTCTGCACTCCGGACGAACTCGCCGAGATTCGAAACGAAGCGATGCAGCAGCGTGAATCTCCACGGTACGACGGGCGCTGCCGCAATCTGCCCACCGATGAAGTCGAGCGTCGTCTTGCACGCTCGGTTCCGCATGTTGTGCGCCTGCGGATGCCTGAGGGGGAAACGCGGTTTTTTGACATGATCCGCGGTGCCATTACCTTTGACAACGCGGAGCTGGATGATTTTGTGTTGATCAAGTCCGACGGAAAGCCCACCTACAATTTTGCGGCGGTGGTGGACGACGCGAAGATGCAGATTTCGCACGTGATCCGGGGCGACGATCATCTGTCAAACACGCCCAAACAGGTTGTGATTTACCGCTCACTCGACTATTCGGTTCCAAAGTTTGCCCATCTCCCGATGATTTTGGGGAGCGATCGTACTCGGCTCTCCAAACGCCACGGCGCAGCGTCGGTGCAGGAGTTCCAGCGCATGGGTTATCTGAGCGAATCGCTCGTCAACTATCTAGCGCTTCTTGGTTGGGCCTACGACGACAAGACGGAGTTTTTTACAAAAGAGAACCTGGTCAAAAAATTCTCTCTAAAAAAGGTGAGCAAGAATCCGGCCGCGTTTGATTCCGACAAGCTCGATTACATCGACGGCGAACATTTCAAACGGCTGGATCCGATGAAGCGCGTCGCTCTGGTGTATGACAAACTACTCGATGAGGGTGTGCTGCCTGGCGATTTTCAGCCCGCAGAATGGGCACCCGCGGAAACCGCTGGTGTGGGCGGCCACGGTGCAAGCGATTCGGATGACCGGGCACTGCGAAAAGGTGGGGCGGTGCGTGTTGAATCGGACGGTCGCGGCTCGGGGAACGGTGGCGAGGCGGCGTATCGTGCGG
>CP070631.1:3297597-3301257 GCA_020356045.1 Candidatus Latescibacterota bacterium | reverse complement strand
GCGGATGCGGTGGACGGGATTTCGCAAGGTCCGCCGGCAAGTCCGCAAGCGGCTGGTGCGCCGGCTCGATGATCTGGAGCTCGGGACCCTCGCCGAGTACCAGATCTACCTCGAGCGCCATCCCGGCGAATGGCGGGTCCTCGACACGTTGTGCCGGATAACGATCTCGCGGTTCTACCGGGACCGCGGTGTTTTTGACCGGCTGCAGACCGCTATACTGCCAAACCTGGCTCAAACCGCGTTGCGGACCGGTGACGCCATGGTTCGGTGTTGGAGTGTTGGGTGTGCCTCGGGAGAGGAGCCGTACACGCTTAGCATTTTGTGGAAACTCGCCATCGCCCCAAACCTCCCTTCGGGGGTTACGCTGGACGTTACCGCCACCGAGGCCAACGCTCGTCTGCTCGAGCGGGCAAAAGCAGCGATTTACGAGTCGAGTAGTATAAAAGAACTGGCGCCCGGGCTGGCGGATGCCGCCTTTGACCAAACCACCGCCGGTTTTGCTCTGCGCGACCGTTTCAAGCGGGGTGTCCGTTTGATCGAGCAGGACATCCGCAATTCACAGCCGGAAGGAATGTTCCATCTTGTTCTGTGCCGGAACCTCGTGTTTACCTATTTTGACGACACGCTCCAATCCGATGTGCTCGAGAGGATTACCCAGCGGCTCGTCCCCGGCGGTTATCTGATCGTCGGGATACACGAGGCCATCCCCGACGGGTTCCCAACCCTGACGCCCCACGCGGGCGTTCCGGGAATCTATCGCAAGGGCGGCCCTTCGAGCTGAATTTCAACCAGAGGGATCACCATGACGGCGACGGAAAAATCATTTCAAGACTTCTACCCCGAGCATCTGGCCCACTGTTATGGGTGCGGCCGTCTCAACGCCGACGGTCACCAAATCAAAAGCTATTGGGACGGTGATGAGAGCGTGTGCCGGTTTACCCCCAAACCCTATCACATCGCGATTCCCGGTTATGTCTACGGCGGTTTGATTGCATCGCTCATCGACTGCCACGGGACCGGGACCGCTGCGGCAGGGGCATACCGTGTGGAAGGGCGTGCGATGGACACGGATCCACCCCGGCGGTTTCTGACCGCCTCGCTCAAAGTGGATTACCTCAAACCGACACCGCTTGGCGTCGAGCTCGAGATCCGCGGGCAGGTCAAGGAGGTCAAAGGCCGCAAGGTGACCGTTGCCGCCCAGCTTTCTGCGGGCGGTGAGGTATGCGCCACCGGTGAAATCGTCTGCGTTCAGGTTCCGGAGGAATGGTTTTACGAGCGATAACGATGGTGCGCACACCGGTGTCCCGGTCCGTTTTCCGAATCCAGTCCATAGGTTTCGAGGGTTGCACGGGCGGACCCTTCCCTTCGGTCCGGGGCCGCAAGATCGGTGCGGTCCGCGCCCCGGCGCTCCCCGCGTTTCCAGCCCCCCGACAAATGGCGTAACGTCATTTTATATATAGAGTTAAGGTGCCAAAAAAAGCAAAAAAAGTGTTTCACAGAGGGGGGAAAATCGGTATCTTTTATAGACATGAGCCATAAGCGATTCGCACGGGTCGGCGACATCCTCCCAGCCGTCCTCAAATCACTCGGGTTGGACCAGAAGCTTAAAGAGCGCGAGATCCTGGCGTGTTGGGCGGAAGTTGTTGGGGAGGAGATTGCCGGCCATACGCGAGCGGTCAAGATCGATCGGGGGGTGCTCTTTGTCCACGTCGATCACAGCGCGTGGATGCAGGAGCTCCATTTTAAGGAAAAGGAAATCATCCAGCGGCTCAAGAAAGAAAAGCCTGATATCACGATCCGCAAGATCCGGTTTGGAACCGGGAAATAGGCATCGAGAAAGGACAAACACACCGAATGACCCAGGAATACACTGCGAAGAAGATCCAGGTGCTCAAGGGGCTGGAGGCGGTCCGAAAGCGGCCGGCGATGTACATCGGGAGCACAGACGTCCATGGGCTTCACCACCTGATCTACGAAGTGGTCGACAACAGCATCGACGAAGCGATGGCGGGTTTTTGCGACAACGTCGAGATCACCATCAACGCGGACAACAGCGTGACCGTGATCGACAATGGTCGCGGAATTCCGGTCGATATGCATCCGACCCAGAACAAGCCGGCGGTCGAAGTGGTGATGACCACGCTGCACGCGGGCGGTAAGTTTGACGACAAGGCCTACAAAGTGTCCGGGGGTCTGCATGGTGTGGGCGTGTCGGTCGTCAACGCGCTCTCGGACTATCTCGAGGTCGAGATCGGGCGCGACGGCAGGTCGTACTTTCAGCGGTATGAAAAGGGAATACCGGCCTGCGAGCTCGAGGAACGTGGTCCGGCCGAGCAGGACGGCACGAAAGTGACGTTTCTGGCAGACGGCGACGTGTTTGGCGAGATCAAATTCAGTTTTGAGACGCTTACCCAGCGGCTGCGCGAGCTGGCCTTTTTGAACCGCGGGCTCAAGATCAAACTGGAGCGTCTCGGCGACCGTCCAAAGAAGCAGGTGTTCGAGTACGAGGGCGGGATTGTGTCGTTTGTCAAATACCTCAACGAGAACAAGAAGACGATCAACCCCGAGCCGATCTACATCCATACCGAGAAGGACAAGGTAGATGTTGAGATCGCCATCCAGTACTCCGACGGCTACTCGGACAACGTGTTCGCGTTTGCCAACAACATCAACACGATGGAGGGCGGTACCCACCTGGTTGGGTTCAGGACCGCATTGACGCGGACCCTCAACCACTACGCGCAGTCCAACAACCTTTTCAAAAAAGAAAAATTCAGTTTGTCGGGTGACGACGTTCGCGAGGGGCTCACTGCGGTGATCAGCGTAAAGCTCTCCGAACCGCAGTTCGAAGGCCAGACCAAAACCAAGCTGGGCAACAGCGAGGTCAAAGGGATTGTCGAGGCAATTGTGGGTGACGGTCTCAAGGAGTTTCTCGAGGAGAACCCCTCGCTGGCCAAGCAAACCATCGAGAAGAGTCTCGCCGCGTATCGGGCACGCGAGGCGGCGAGGAAGGCGCGCGATCTGGCACGGCGCAAATCGGCGCTCGAGTCCAACTCGCTTCCCGGCAAGCTCGCCGACTGCTCCAACGCCGATCCCGAGGTGTGCGAGCTCTATCTGGTGGAGGGTGATTCGGCGGGTGGGTCGGCCAAACAGGCACGTGACCGGGAGTTCCAGGCGATCCTGCCATTGAGGGGCAAGATTCTCAATGTGGAGAAAGCGCGTCTGGACAAGGCGCTGTCAAACGAGGAAATCAAGACCATCATCACGGCGATCGGCACCGGTGTAAAAGGTGGTGATTTTGACCCCTCCAAGATCCGGTACAAAAAGATCATTATCATGACCGACGCCGATATCGATGGCGCGCACATCCGGACGCTCCTATTGACGCTTTTCTACCGGTACATGAAAGAGCTGATCGAGGCGGGTTTTGTTTATATCGCACAGCCGCCGCTCTACCGGCTCAAAAAGGGCAAGAAAGAAGTCTACGCGTACAACGATGAGGAAAAAGACCGCATCGTGCGTGATTGGGGCAGCGATGGGATATACACCCAACGTTACAAAGGTCTCGGCGAGATGAATCCGGAACAGCTCTGGGAAACAACGATGGATCCCGAGATGCGCACGGTGCTCAAGGTGACCGTCGAGGACGCCATAGAAGCG
>CP070631.1:3289716-3297497 GCA_020356045.1 Candidatus Latescibacterota bacterium | reverse complement strand
TCGCGATGTTATGTTAACTAGCAGCAGGGGGAAATCGGGAGCGTCGTTTTATCGGCGGTCAGCGGCATGTGGAGGTGGGCCGGGATCAAGCTGACGCCGTAGAAAAGCGGCCATATCTAGCAGACTTTGCCTCCGGCGGGCATGGGAGGGCTGGTATCGGGGAGGTCTTCTTCATCGGCGACGCGCTCGCCGCCAAACGCCCGTGCCGCCTCTACAATCAACACCACGGCCAGCACAAACAAGAAACCCGAAATCACACGGATCACCACAAAATCATTCTGGAAGAACAGCATGACCAATGCGAGCAACGTGACGGCAAACATGAACACCATCGGGGCGATGACAAAGATGGTCCGCCGGCCGGTCCGTTTGAGCCACACGCCTACCGTCAGCAACGCAAGTGCACCAAGAAGCTGATTGGTCGCGCCAAACACCGGCCAGATCGCCCGCCACGCGGGAATCACGTGGCCTTGCGCATCCCGGAACTCCGTTAGCGCCAGCCACAGCGGCAGCACCAGCGTGGTCACCGTGGCGAGGAGATGCCATTTCATTCCCCAACGGTTGAGAAACTCCTCAAAGATATAACGGCCGAGTCGTGTCCCGGTATCGAGCGTGGTCAGAAGAAACGTACTCACCGCAAGCAGCCCAAACGATGTCCCCAGTGCCTGTGGGATCCCAAACGACCCCACGAACGTGCCCATCCCCGAGGCGAACACCTGTGCCGGTGAGTTGCCAGCCAGCGCGCCGCCGGCGACGACGATCGCGCTCACGGCGATGAGCGCGAGCATCCCCTCGACCAGCATCGAGCCGTACGCAACCGGACGCGCGGCACGTTCGTTGTTGAGCTGTTTCGCCGTGGTTCCCGAGGCGACGATCGAGTGAAAACCCGAGCACGCGCCGCAGGCGATGGTGATGAACAAAGCGGGGAACAGATATCCGATGTTGGCACCAAACCCGAGAAAGGCTTGAGTATCGAGCGAGTGTCCACCAAGCGCGATCCCGCCAAGACCGCCGACAATGCACGCAAGAAGCAAATACGAAGACAAATAGTCTCTTGGTTGAAGCAGCACCCACACGGGGGTGATCGATGCGACAAAACAATACACGAGGAGGATCAAGGTCCATGTGGTTTTCGGATCTCCATGGGCGAGCGCGGGTGGTGTTCCCATTGGGACCACCTGGCCAAGATAGATGGCCAGAAACACGAGCGGGACAAATACCACGCTGGCCTTGACCAACGAGAATCCCATCCGGTACACCGAGAATCCCATTAGCACGGCGAGCACGATATACATCAACGACGAGCTTGCCACACCGCCGTCTTTGGCAAAGCTGTCCGCGGTCAGATCGACAAAGACCGTGAGCACGTAGATCATGGTGAACCAGATAAAGATCAAGTAGAGCTTATGCGCCACCGGGCTCATCATGCGTTTGGCGACCTGCGCGATCGACTTGGCCTTGTGACGGATCGAGACCACCAGCGCCGAGTAGTCGTGGACACCGCCGACAAAAATGGCGCCCAAGATGATCCACAGCACGGCGGGGAGCCAGCCAAAAAAGGCCACGGCGATGATCGGTCCCACGATCGGTCCCGCGCCGGCGATCGATGAGAAATGATGACCCATCAATACCGGCGTTCGGGCGGGCATATAGTCGAGACCATCGTAGTTTTTGTGCGCGGGGGTTTGGCGGTCGGGGTTGATCCCAAACTGCCGGTCGAGATAGGTCCCATAGATACGGTAACCGATTGTGAATAAAACAACTCCGATGGCGACCAGGGCGAACATGCGGTGTGTCCTTTCCGGTTGGTCCCGGGTTTGCTTTAGTCAACCACGTTGGGGGCGATGCAGCTAAATCGTAGTGAAAACACCCGATCCGGGCAAGACGATATTGAACCGAGCCAAGGGCGACAGAAATATTTGGGAACCCAAACTACGATTGAGTATACTATTCATTAGCTTATGAAACTCTCACGTCTGCATATTCGCCTGGTGGCAGTGATCGGGCTTGTGGCGCTGCCGTTTTCCACCCTGGCACCCGTGGCCGTTTGCAACGCCTCCGCGCCGGTATCCGAACGGTGCTGTTGTGGTCCAGGGTGTTGCTCGGCACCCGAGGCGGGGCTCAAGGGTGACGGCTGTTGCTGCAGTGTGTCCGAGGAACCCGTGCAGACACCGCCGATTCCCGTTCGCGCGACATTGACCGTCAAAACCGCGGACAGCGACGCGAGGCCCGCGCTCAGCGCGACCCCGGTCGCGGATGAGCTGACCGACAGTGTTGACCGGTCTCGGGAGCGTTCCGGCAAACCGCCAGGCGCACCACAGATTTTTCTCACCGTTTGTTCCTTCCTGATTTAACTCTCTTTCGGTTTTCGAGCTGATTGGAGCGCGCAGTTTTGATGTCTGCACGCGTTGGTTTGCGTGTGCACAAGCGCGTTTACACGATGGCAACCGAAGGAGTTCACTGTGAAAAGCATGGTAGCGCCGCTGATTCTGGCGCTGTGCCTGACCGTCACGGCGCCGGTGACGGCCCAACAAAATGATACGGATATCGACGGTCTGCTCAACCGCGAGGACGGTGATACGACCGCCCACGAGGACGTGGAATTCGGCCCAACGCTCGTTCGCGAGGATCTGATCGGTGCGGTTCTCGAACGCAACCCGGGGATGGCCCAGGCGCAAAACGCATGGCAGGCCGCCGCCGAGCGGCCCGATCAGGTCAAAGCGTGGGAGGATCTGCGTGCAATGTACGCGTTTGGCCCCCAGAGCATCGGGTCCGATCGCTTTGGATGGCAGGCAGCCATTGAGCAGCGCTTCCCGTGGTTTGGCAAAAAAGGTTTTGCCCAAGAAGCAGCCGAGGCCAACGCCGACGCGTTGGCCGGAGAATTCGCGACCGTTCAGCTCCAGCTTGCGTATCGGGCATCGCTGTTGTTCGACGACTATTTCCTGATCGAGCGTGCGCTCGAGGTCAACCAACAACACATCGATCTCTTGAGCGATCTCAAAAAGAGCGCCGAGTCGATGTATGCGGCTGGACTCGCCCTGCAGGTGAATCCGCTTCAAGCCGATGTCGAGTTGGCGCACACCGAACACGCACGCTTGATCCTCCAGGCGGACCGCGACATCGTCCGCGCCCGCATCAATGGCCTGTTGCACCGGGCACCGGAGTCCCCGTTGCCACCGCCGCCGGATGCGCAGCCGGTTCCGCGACTCGAGACGCTCGTTGATACGGCGCTGGCGGACTCCGCCCTGGTCAACCGACCCGATCTGCGATCGATCGAAGCGCGCGTGCTCTCCGCGGAAGCCTCACGGCGCCTGGCGGGCCGCGAGTACTGGCCCGACTTCTCGCTTTTCCTCAGCCACAACACGATGTGGCAGCACCCCGATCACCGGACCATGCTGGGCATTCGGCTCAATGTGCCGCTGCAGCTTGGACGGCGAGGAGCAGCGGCGCGCGAGGCCGAAGCCAACATCAAGATGTGGCGCAACCGGCACGCAGTGCTTAGCGATCAAGTGCGTGTCGATGTGATCGAAGCACGGAGGCGTGCACGTGAAGCCATCGACATCGCTGCGCTCTACGAAGAACGTCTGGTACCGGTATCGCGTGACCAGGTCAACGCAGCGCGGTCGGCTTTTGAAGCGGGGCGGTTGGATTTCTCGCGTGTGATCGATGCTGAAAAGAACCTGCGTACCGTCGAGTTGGAGTACCTCGACGCGATTGCCAGCGCCTATCGGCATCTGGCCGATCTCGATCGCACCGTGGGTGTGATTCCATTTCTTGGCATCGAACCGGATTTGACGAGACTAAAAGAGGACCAAAAATGAAAACGTTAATTCTGATTACATTAATGGCCGCCGCGTTTGCGTGGATCGGAATCGGCTGTGCCGGAAACGACACATCGAGCGGGGATCACGCCGGCAGCTCGGCTGCAAACAACACCGGACAATCGAGCGATCATGCCCATCACGATCCCGCCTCGCATTTCACATGCCCGATGCATCCTTCGGTGCGTCAGGCGGATGCGGGTAGCTGCCCTGCGTGCGGCATGGACCTGGTCGAGGTGACCGACAAAGACGAGTCGGCTTCGCACTACACATGTCCCATGCACCCATCGGTACGCGAGGCGGAGCAGGGCCGGTGTCCGATGTGCGGGATGGATCTTGTCGAAGTGACCGACAAGGACGAGTCGGCTTCGCACTACACATGTCCCATGCACCCGTCGGTACGCGAGGCGGAATTCGGGCGCTGTCCCATGTGCGGCATGGACCTGGTCGAAGTGGGTGAAGAAGGTCAGTCCTCGGCCAGTATTCACGTGAGCGGTGCGCGGCGCGCGCAGATCGGTTTGCGTAGCGAGCTCGCCGAGCTGAGGCCCATGAGTGTAGAAGTGCGTGCGTTGGGCGAAGTGGTCTACGACGAGACGCGTGTTCATGATGTCGTGCTAAAGGTGGAAGGCTGGATCGAAACGCTTGATGTCGACCGCACGGGACAACAGGTAACGAAAGGTCAGAAACTCCTCACGTTGTACAGCCCCGAGCTTTACAGCGCGCAGCGCGAACTGCTCCAGGTAAGGGCAAGCGGCAACAAAACGCTGGTTGAAACTGCAAAAAACCGTTTGCGTCTGTGGGGGGTGAGCGACGCGCAAATTGAAAAGATCATCCAGCGAGGAGAGCCGTTTCTTCATGTTCCCATCACATCTCCGGCCTCGGGCGTCGTCGTAGACAAACCGGTGGTGGAAGGGTCACACGTACGTGCGGGCGATCGCCTGTTTCGGATCGCCAGTCTGGATCGTGTGTGGATCGAAGCGTCGGTTTTTGAAACGGATCTCGGTCTTTTGACGGAAGGCACCGCAGCAACAGTCGCGTTAACCGGTTTAACGGGCGTCGAGTTGCCGGGCACGGTCGACTATGTGTATCCGTACCTCGAGAGCGACACCCGAACCGGCCGCATCCGTATCGAAATGGACAACACCGATGGAACGCTCAAACCGGGCATGTATGCTGATGTCACGCTGCAGACCGATTTGGGTGACGTGCTCCAGATCCCCGAATCTGCGGTTATTTTTACCGGTCCGCATCGCCTCGTGTTTGTCGAGCAAGCGGCCGAGCACCTCGCCCCGCGCGAGGTCAGAATCGGCCGTCGGAGCGGTGGGCGTTACGAAGTGTTGGATGGTGTCGAGGCGGGCGAGCGTGTGGTCACGTCGGGCAATTTCTTGATCGCGTCGGAGAGCCGCATCCGCGCTGCACTCGACGCATGGGAGGCGAAGTCCGATGGGCAACACGATCATTAGAACTCAATCCGAACTTACGAGGCGTCTCGCGAGGAGGTGGTGCCGATGAACACAGGAACCACGAATAGACAGCCCGGCCTCATCGGCCGGCTCATCGCGGTGTGCGTACGGCATCCGGTGGCGACGATCGTCATCACGCTGGCGGCGTGTGTTTGGGGATGGTACAGCCTTCGCAACGCGCCGTTGGATGCCGTTCCCGATCTGTCCGACGCCCAGGTGATCATTCTTACCGAGTGGCCGGGCCGAAGCCCCGATCTGGTCGAAGATCAAATTACATACCCCATATCGAGCGCGCTTCTCGCCGCGCCCGGGGTTAAGTTCGTGCGCGGGCAGTCGTATTTCGGCACCTCGTTTGTCTACGTCGTCTTTGAAGACGGCACCGACATCTACTGGGCGAGAAGCCGTGTGCTCGAATACCTGAATGCCGTGACCAAAGAGCTGCCCGATGGTGTGACGCCAAGCATGGGGCCCGACGCGACCGCGATCGGTTGGGTGTTTCAATACGCATTGGTCGACACAACCGGTGGAGTGAATTTGGCGGATCTGCGCTCGCTCCAGGACTGGCACGTCCGTTACGCACTGGAAAGCGTCGACGGTGTCGCGGAAGTCGCCACGGTCGGCGGGTTTGTCAAACAGTATCAGGTCAACGTCGATCCCGACCGTCTGCGGTCGTACGGCATCCCGCTCCCGCGTGTGATCGAGGCGGTGCGTGCCGCTAACCAAGACGTGGGTGGACGTGTGATCGAAATTGCCGGTCACGAGCACATGATCCGCGGGCGGGGGTACATCAAGAGCACCACTGATCTCGAGGCCAGCGTGTTGGCCACGGGCAAGGGTGGTGTGCCGGTACGAATCGCCGACGTCGCGACGGTAACCCTCGGACCCGATATTCGCCGCGGGGTGGCCGAGCTCGATGGCCGGGGCGAGGTTGTGGGTGGTGTCGTAATCATGCGGTACGGCGAGAACGCGCTGCGTGTTATCGATGCCGTCAAAGAACGTATCGACGATGTCCGCGCCGGTCTTCCCGACGGTGTCGAGCTCAAGATCGTGTACGACCGCTCGGATCTCATCGAGCGGTCGGTGCGCACGCTGTGGCATACGCTTGCCGAGGAAATGATCGTGGTCAGTCTGATCATCTTTCTTTTCCTGATGCACGTGCGAAGCGCGCTGGTAGCAATCATTACGCTGCCCGTCGCGGTGCTGCTGGCGTTTATCCCCATGTTCTATCAAAACCTGACCATCAACATCATGTCGCTTGGCGGTATCGCCGTGGCGATCGGTGCCATGGTGGATGCATCGATCATCATTGTCGAAAACGTTCACCGGCGTCTGGAGAAATGGGATGAATCGAACCACACGGCGGACAGCACCCACCACCCTGCCAGCCGCAGGGATGTCGTTGTCTCCGCCGTCACCGAAGTGGGGCCGTCGATTTTCTTCTCGCTGGTGGTGATCGCCGTTGGGTTTTTGCCGGTCTTTACATTGGAGGCCACCGAGGGGCGGCTGTTTCGTCCCCTGGCATTTACAAAAACGTACTCGATGGGTTTTGCCGCGGTGCTTGCCGTGACGCTGGCACCGGCGCTTGCCGCGTTGTTGATCCGCGGACGTATGCGGCGAGAGGAATCCAACCCGCTCACCCGTTGGCTCATTCGTGCGTACGAGCCCGTTGTGCGCTGGGTGGTACGCTGGCGTTATGCCGTTGTGGTGGTGTTTGTGTTGATTCTTGCGGGCACCATCCCCGTCTTTCTCGCGCTCGAAAGCGAGTTTATGCCGCCGCTCAACGAAGGCGCCATCCTGGCCATGCCGACGTCGCCACCGGGAATGTCGGTGACCGAGGCGGCCAATGTCGTGCAGACGATGGACCGGGTGCTGAGTGAGTTTCCCGAAGTAGAAAGCGTTTTTGGCAAGATGGGGCGCGCCGAGACCGCGACCGATCCGGCGCCGCTGTCGATGGCCGAAATCACGATCATGTTAAAACCCCGTGACGAGTGGCGGCCTGGAATGACCTGGGACAAGCTGATCGACGAGATGGATGCCGCGGTCCAGGTGCCGGGAATGCCAAACCTGTGGTGGATGCCGATCCAGACACGAATCGAAATGCTCACCACGGGTATCCGTAGCCCGCTGGGCATTCAGGTGTTTGGTCCGGATCTGGAAACGATCGAACAAACCGCCGTCGACATCGAACGCGCCGTGATGGACATCCGCGGTACGCGGTCGGCCTTTGCCGAGCGCTCGACGGGCGGGTTTTTTATCGATTTCACCGTCAAACGTGACACTGCGGCGCGTTACGGTCTGAGCGTTCGTGATATCAATATGATCGTACAAAGCGCGATCGGTGGGATGAACGTCACGCAAACCGTCGAGGGCCGCGAGCGGTATCCCGTCAACGTGCGGTTTGCCCGCGAGTGGCGCGATCATCCGGAAGCGCTCGAGCGCGTCGTCATTCATACACCGACCGGCGAGGATATTCCCATCTCGTTGGTAGCTGACATCG
>CP070631.1:3280172-3289616 GCA_020356045.1 Candidatus Latescibacterota bacterium | reverse complement strand
TGCGGTTCTTCGTTTGTAATCGAATAGATGACGGCAGCGGTGTGTTCACCTTTAAAAGGCGGGTGCCCGGCGAGCATTTCGTAGAGCAGCGCCCCGAGCGAAAATATATCCGAACGCTGGTCGATCTCGCCGCCCTGGGTCTGCTCGGGGGACATGTAGAAAATGGTCCCCATCGTCGAATACTTACCCGTTACCTTGCTGACACCGGCGAGCTTTGCCAGACCAAAATCGAGGATTTTTACACGACCGTCCGCGTCGACGAGGATATTGGCCGGTTTGATGTCCCTGTGCACGATACCGGCGTCGTGCGCTTTGGCAAGACCATCACAAATCTGCGTGGTTATATCGATTGCCTGCTCGACCCTGATTCCGCCGCGCGTGATGATATCCGCCAGAGACTCACCCTCGATGTAGGCCATCGCGATATAGGGCTGCCCCTGGTGCTCACCCACCTCGTACACGGTAACGATATTGGGATGATTGAGACCGGCGGCGGTCTGCGCCTCGCGCTTGAAACGGGCGAGCGTTTCCGGGTCGGAGGCAAACTGAGCGGGCAGAAACTTGAGAGCGACCTTGCGCTTGAGCTCGACGTCTTCGGCGAGATACACCTCACCCATGCCCCCCTCACCGAGCTTTGACATGATTTGGTATTGTCGAACCTTCTCACCGATCATAAACGACTCCGTGGCACCAAAGGCCGTTTCCCCATAATATGCCGGATGCCGTTGAGTAAAGCAAAGTTAAAAGATAATTGAAAGACAAGTCAGGCTCCCGCCGCCCTTTTTGAACTCCGACATCTCAACTTCGATCGTCTCAAACCCCTCCGCTTCGATCGCCGTCCGGGTGCGCGGATAGCCGGCTATGATAATCACGCTGCCATTGACCGCCAGACTATTGGCACTGTATTCATCTTTTTTAGACACAGGAATCAGCGTAGAGTTGCAAAAAATCGTCTCATCGAAGAACCCGCGTGCGAATAAAATCCGCCCGTCACCCAAATACGTTCCAGCGCTCTTCAGATGAAGGATGTTTCCCATCGGCACCGCGGTGGCCTTGTAATTATTTTCACCAGCGATCCGCGCGAAACTCTCAAAACCCTCCTGGTTTGTCCGTGTGGTCAGACCGACGAAATACCGGTCGCCCGTGAAAAGAACGTCCCCACCGTCGATCGTCGCAGGTGCGGTGATCTCCACGGTGGTTTTGACCCGCCCGAGCGCATCCCGGACCGCCGCCTGCTCGCCCACCCGTGTCGGCGCACCCGGATTCAATATGACGGCCGAATCTCCGACGACAACGGCGGTGTCCTCGACAAAACAACAATCGGGGTATTTGTCATCCGGATCGAGAACGATCAGTTCGAGACCCAGCGATTCGAGCACGTCGCAATAGCGCCGGTGCTGTTTGACTGCCAGCCCGACGTCGATTGGCTCGTCGACGCCAGGGGGGCGGATACACTGGTCGTACGTGGCCGCCACTCCGCGGACAACTGCGTATTTACCCTCAAGAGTCTCCATTCAAGCCACCCGCGGTATTTGCGCCAGTGGGGCCCCAGAGCCTCTGAAAATCCATACCGAGGCCACAGCCCCTATCCTACCACAACTACAAAGCCACGGCTCCTTGAGATTTGGGTTGATTCCGGCCCCGTATTTGCACCATCATTAGGAGAACCATGACCACACACGGGGTACCCACGGTTTGCCACCGGTTTGCTAATCGCAGATCATAGTCTATATGAAGGAGTGATGGATGCCGCGGTCACGGAGAAAAGTCGGGATATTGGTTGGCGGTGGCCCCGCCCCGGGAATCAATAGCGTTATCGCTGCGGCTACAATCCGCGCCGCCAGCGAGGGCTACGGCGTTATCGGTATCGATGAAGGATTCAACTGGATCATGCAAGGCGATACCACCCACGTCAAACGGCTCAAAATCGATGAAATCAGCCGGCTCCATTTCCGCGGCGGCTCGGTGCTTGGAATCGCCCGCGCCAACCCGACCAAGGACCCCCAACACCTCGAAAATTGCGTTAATGCGTTGTCGCAAATAGGTATCGACAAACTAATTACAATAGGTGGCGATGATACGGCCTTTAGCTCCATGAAGCTCGAAGACGCCGCTGGCGGACGGCTTCGAGTCGTCCACGTCCCCAAAACGATCGACAACGATCTCGATCTCCCCTTGGGCATCTCGACATTTGGTTTTCAGACGGCGCGGCACATGGGCGCCAGCATGGTCAAAAATCTAATGACCGACGCCCAAACGACACGACGCTGGTATTTGGTTGTATCGATGGGTCGCAAGGCGGGACACCTAGCTCTTGGCATCGGCAAGGCCGCTGCTGCAACGCTCACGGTCATTCCCGAAGAGTTCCCCGGCGATACCATCCGGCTGTCGCACATTGCCGATATCATCGCCGGCGGAGTGATCAAACGGTTGGCCCACGGGCGGCGTGATGGCGTGGCGATTCTGGCCGAGGGACTCATGGAACGTCTCGACCCGCGTGACCTGAGGCAACTGGAGACCGCCGAGCGCGACGCCTACGGCAACATCCGTCTTGGCGAGATTCAATTCGAGCCGGTGGTCAAGAAGGCCGTCCTCGACCGACTGGCGCAGTTTGGCATCAAGACCACGGTTACAACTGTCGACATCGGTTACGAGCTACGGTGTGCCGAACCCATTCCGTACGACATGGAGTACACGCGCGATCTCGGTTACTGCGCGGCGCAGTTTATTATCAACGGGGGAACCGCTGCGATGGTGTCCATCGTCAATGGACACTTCAAACCGCTTTACTTCAAAGATATGGTTGATCCAAACACGGGGTTGGCAAAGGTCCGCATGGTCGACGTCGCCTCTGAGTATTATCATATTGCTCGCCGGTATATGATCCGCTTGAACCGCTCCGATTTTGGCCTAAAAAAGGAGCTTGCCAAATACGCCGGCGTGTGCGGAATCACACCGGAGGAGTTCCGCAAGGAATTCCACTATCTGGTTGAAAAAAACCTCCTCTACAAGGTCCAGGACGAGGAAGAACAGAGGAAACCTTGGATCGAGAAGATCAAGGCGCCATTCTAATCCTCTAGTCAATAAAGATAAGATGCCCGGCTTTCCGTCTCGGAGAACCGGGCGTTTTTGTGCGCAGCAGCGAATTCAACGTGGCGCCGGGATCGTTATCTCAAGAGAATCATCTTGCGTGTGAGCACTCGTTTGGCGGACGTGAGCCGATAGAAATACACGCCACTGCTCACCGGATCGCCCGACGCGTTTTTCCCGTTCCATGTGATGTTGTTCACTCCGGCTGGGCGCACATCGTCCACCAGTGTCATCACCTGCCGACCCGCCGGATCATAGACTACGATCGACACGTGTGATCGTTCGGGCAGCGAAAAGTCAATTCGCGTCGTCGGGTTAAACGGATTGGGATAGTTCTGACCAAGGCTCAGGGTGAACCCAGCGCTCTTGACCCGTACACCGCTTGATCGTAGCTCACCCGAATCCCCGAGAACCACTAAAAGCACATACTCGTAATCGGTTCCCGGCCGGGCACTATCATCGGTATACTCTCGTACACCCGGATCGATAAGCGTCCCCCCGCTTATTTCGATCTCCCGCGAGTCGCCCAGCTCACGTCTCAAAATCTTGTACCCCTTGATGGCCTCATCGGCCACGATCTCCCAGCGAAGCAATACGCCGTTTTGACCGGCAACCGCATCGAGGCTGCGGATAAACACCGGGACGATGTCTTTGACCAGAAAGCCATCCTCGAGAACCGCCTCCTGCCCGTCGGGGTTGCGAACCACAACATCATAGTCACCGGTGGCCAACCCGTTAAGATCGAAAACACCCGCCAATTTCGACTTGCCGATCCACGTTGCCGTCGTAGCCGCATAATCGTTATTCGACGCATCCCTCAACAGGAAAGTCGCGCCGTGGACATACGAGTTCCCCGCCACCCCGGTAATGGTGGCGGTGCGATCGTTGTAACCGTGGGCCGGGGTAATTGACGACACCTGCGGGGCAAAAAAGCCACCTCTCATCCTCGCCGTCATCAGCGGGCCCGGGTTGCTGATCTCGCTTACGAGCGCGCGCGTTGGCAGTCCGTTGTGGCTCAAGCTGGACGGGTTCGACCCGTTGTCAAAGAGCCGTTTGTTCATCGAACCCGGAAACACATCCCCGGTATCTCCCCGGTTTGGCGTCGAGCCGCTGATCAAATTGAATAGACCGTCCGCCTCTTCGAGCGTCACTCCCCGTGTGGTCGCATTGTTATCTCCACCGGTGTTTCCCAATCCGTCTTCCGCCATCACGTTCTGTTCGATGTGCCAAATCGCAAGGCCTTCGTTGTATAGCCACTGATCGAACTGACCATCGGTGCTTCTGTTCTCGATGAGGAAAAACTCCTTTGTCGGGCTTGCCGCATGGTCGTAGTACCATCCACCTTCGTCGGATTCGAAATCGGCGACATAGCTCTCGCCGCCGCCAGTTACCGCTATATTATCGAGCTTGAACGCACCCAAAATGTTGGCGTCGAAGTTGCCATCCTCATCCGAATACCCGTAGTCCGACACAAACTGAGCGATCAAGTGGTAGCTCGACACGCCGCTACCACTTAGATAGGGTGTCAGATCGATCGCTTCATAACCGGTACCCATGTCATCGTAGGTTCGCAGTGTCGTAACCGTCCCGCCGACATCGATCTTGACAAAAGCGAAATCAAAATTGGGCTCTGTCGAATACTGGTAGTCGTATTCGAGGATGACGGGCAAGCTCCCGTCAAAAGAAAACTCACATTTGATCGACTCATCCCACGAGTTGCCATAACCGGCGCCGCCCGGCCAATTACGAGCGTTCGCCTCATTTGCTTTGAGACCACAGTGAAGCGAAAACCCCCCCTGGATCGGGAAGAAGCTGTCGCGCCGGAACTTCTCCTCCATGATATTGAGCTTGTACGCCTGTGAATTGGTGGCCACATTGGCGATCGTGCGTACCTGGGCGGTCGACCCAACCTCGATCGGAATCAGCCAGCCCAGTTCCATCTTTGACCACGCGCACATGTGCGCAGGGTTGGACGGTTTGTTCCAGTTGCCCGAACCCATCAGACCCCAGTGCCCGATCCCCTCGCTGCCACCGTTTGTGTCGTAGAGGTCGGGCAGCCCAAACGCATGGCCAAACTCGTGGCAGAATACGCCGATCTCGATTATCCCCGCGCCACACCCATTATTCGATCCCAACGCCGGCTGGATCGTGTAGTCCCAGATTTTGACAAAACCGCCATTTTGCGACGGATCATTGGTGACCCAGGGGTCGCCAGCGGTGTTGCCTACGCGGCCGAATTCCGGCCAACCTCCAACGAACCAGCGGTGCGACCACAGGTTGGAGGTACCGCACTCTCCCCCGGTCTCGGGGTGAACCAGCGCAACAAAATCGACCAGACCGTCGTCGTCACCCGAGTTGGGATCTCCATCGGGCCCGTCGTTGTCATAGTCGCCAAAATCAACGTACGGATCGACGTCTTGGAGGACTTCGAGGATAAACTGTCCGGTTTTGGCCACTGCGCAGATCCCGTTGCACCCCGCGTCGTAATAGTAATCGTCTTCTGCCACAGTCACCCAGTCGTAAACGGTTCCGGTCAGATTAACGTTCCCATAAGACATTTCGTGATAGAGCCCGGTCATCGACGCCGCCGGCGCCGGTGCGAACAACCTGGTCTGGAGCGTTGATGCCTCGTAGGGTGCGTTCGCGGTGTTCTGAAACTTTGCAAGCAGCACCGGCACCTCGACCGTTCCGGACACCATCATCGCCTGACGCAGATCCTCGGAAACCGCGGCAAAGCTTTGCATCTCTCGCCCGCGGGTGCTGGCAAGAAACCGCTCACGGGTTTCCTTGGCTCTCTGTGTTCTGGCCTTCCAAGCCTTGTCAAATTGGAACGCGTTCTTGTCGACCGCAATGCGATCGTAGTAGGCCTGCGGAAGCTCGACGCCTGGACGGGGCGGTACGAGTTGGGACGAGACACTGGTTGGTACGAGGACGAGAATCGCGAGGAGCAGCCCACACGATGATTTCATCAAAATCTCCTTAGCCGCGTTTTTGACGATTTACAGTTGGATAGGGCAATCTGCCCAATTTTGGAACCCTTTCTAGGACCCGCCGCCCTGCACGCGGGTCAACCACCACTAGAGCAAACAACCCTATCTTATTATTTTAAAATAAAATACATGATAAGCACCGCAACAGCAGCACCGCATTTCATCATTGGGTGGGGCTATGTGAGAATATAACTCTTTCTGGCGGGAAAACAACCTCACTTGTCGTTGGGTTTGAGTATCACCCCCCGGTTGCTTCGACCGTTCATTTTGATGGTGAGCGGCCGGTCAAATCTGAGATGGCGCGCAAACTTACCCTGTTTGACCGAGGGTTGTTTGCCAAGCCAGTCCCAGTTGATGAATTCATGCTTGAGATCCGAGTTGACCGTAAAGTACCCGATCCGAAACGAGATCAGATTTTGAAAAAAATGCGTCCCCTGCGACGGTGTTACCTTGAGATCTTTAAAACTCGTTTCCACCATGACGCGGGCACCATAGATCTGATCCCAGGTAACCGGAATGCCCAGCCACGGATCCGACGACCCCCACCGCCCGACTCCGATCAAGACATACGGCACACCGGACGACGCGAGCTCCTGGTTGAACACTCCGACCTCGGCGGCTACATCCTTGCTGGCTGCACGATCGAAGCGATCGATATCCACATAGACGAGATCTCGAACATCGGTCAACACACCGTCCCCAAGAACTTGCGAACTGTGGCAAATCACGTCCGCTTCCGATGTGTCCTCGATGTCCAACTCATCACCCTCATGGCTGATGACCATCGGGCGGAGCTGGAGCACACAGAACTCTCCGTGTTCGGATTCGGGAGCCGACATGCGCGCGGCGAACTCGATCTCGACCGCGGCGCTCATACCGCGCCGTCCAAACTTGACGATCATTTGCAGGATCTCGTCGAGCGGAAAAAGTCCGTGTTTGAGAATGGGGGCAAACGTCACCAACCGCGGCCCCTCTCGGGACACCCCGTCATAAACTTGATCGTTCTCTGCGCTATATGTAGACGCCAGCGGAACGAGAGCCCCATCCGGTTCGGCCTCGATGATGTCCAGGTTTCGAAGCACGAATTCCTTTTTGTGATCGTACACCGAATCGGGGTCTGGAAGCTCCAGCACATAAAAAACTCGCTGTGAGTTCTCCAACATTTCAGCCGTTGACGAGAACTGGATCGGACGCTGGGGGTAACGTGGCGAAAACTTTAGCGTCCGCCCCCCTTCCATAACGATATTTCCGAGACCCAGCGCAATGGAAGCGATCCCATCGTCGGTTTTGATCGGTGGAATCGGGTAATAGTTGTGTGAACTCGCCACCCCCGAAAAATCGGGGTAGAACCGCTTGCCGCGACGCGTCCCAACGAGCTTTTGAACCACCACTCCCATCTTTTCCTCTTCGAGCCGGTAAGGTGTCGCTTTCATATACGACTTGGCGCAGTGGGAAAACGTCGACGCGTACACCCGTTTAACCGCCGTCACCAGCTCTTCGAGTCTCGCCTCGATGTCGCGATGGTTGTTTGGAATCATATAGCTCCTGTAAATCCCCGCAAACGGCTGGTATTGAGAGTCTTCGAGAAGACTTGACGAACGCACCGATAGCGGATATCTCATCAACGAGAGGAGCTGGCGAAGCATCTCCGTCGCCCGAGCAGGAAACTCCGCATCGAGAAAACGAGTTTCTATTTCCGAATCGTCGTGGGACTCGAGCGCCACCCGGTGGAGGCTGTTCTCATCCATGAACTGATCAAAAACATCGGTCCCAATTACAACGGTGGGCGGAACGGAAATCCTTACTCCGTCAAACCGGTCGGTCAAGAGATACGTGTATATCATAGAGTTCATAAAGGCGAGCCCGCGGCCTTTCCCACCCAGCGACCCACCACCGATTCGGGCAAAGCTCCCCGAGGGATCAAAGGTCTGCGGGTCGAAGTCGACAACGCTCCCCTGCTGCTGGGCAACCCGGAGCTCGCTGAGACAGTTGATCAAATACCGTCGGATATCCCCTATAGAATCGTAGTCGGACACTTTTTGCGGTCTCAGTTTGTAGGCGAGTAGAAATTCCGTACGCGCCTTTAGCCAGTTCGAGAAGTGGTTGCGTTCGCCGTGATAGCGGAGGCTTTCATCGGGTATGTGATGAAGCTCTTCTTCGAGACTTCTCAGATCCGATGCGCGGCCGACCTCGGTCCCGTCTGGAAGCCGGAAAACAAAATCGCCAAAGCTAAAATTGTTTTTCATAAACGCGCTCAGGTCATAGAGCAGCGTTGGGGAATTCTTGAGTAGAAACGACACTCCGAGTTTATCGGCCACCGCTTTGTTCTGAGGGTCGCGGGACTGGAGCAGGATCGGGATGTCGGGATGCGAAGATTTGACCGCCTTGGCAAACTCGATCCCTGCACCTCGATCCTTGCGGCCGGCTTTTGGAAACTCGATGTCCGAAATCACACCGAGGATATAATCATGCAGCCGCTCGTAATAATCCCAAGCTTCTTCGTATGTGTTGCACAACAGGATCTTAGGCCGCGCCCGGCGGCGAAGCAGCTTGTGCGCCGGATTGACCCCCTCGGAAATCAAGCTCTGCGTGTGCCGCATCAGCTCGGTGTAGATAATGGGCAGATAGGACGAGTAGAACCTGACGTTGTCTTCGATCAAAATGATCGACTGCACACCAACCAGCTCGGAGTCGTGATCTACATTCATATGGTCTTCGACGGACTTGATGATAGCCAGCAAAATACGAAAATCACCCTGCCAGATAAACACGTCGTCAAAATCGGACACATCGTATGTCGTCATCAAATAGTTGAGAGCGCGCGTATCATAGGTAAGCAAGATGACGGGCACATCTTCGACGATCGCCTTGGCCTCACGGGCGAAATCCAGCGCCTGCATCCCCTCGATTCTCAGCGAGGTAATGACCAAATCGAAGCGCTTCTCGCCGCCAAGCATCGACAGCGCCTCTTTACCGCTCGATACGCGTGTAATGCCCGGCGCCTCGCTCAGGTTCAACCCCATGTATTCGTTCAACAGCGACTCGTACAAACGGCCGTCCTCGGCCAGGATGAATGAATCGTAGATGCTCGATACAAGCAGGATGTTGTGAACCTTTTTGCGGATCAGATCCTGAAACCGTTGAAAACGGGAACCATACCCCTGCTCAAAATCCTTGAGATCAAAATCCTTCAAAAGCCGGGCTCCTCTATTTGGTGGTGACGGTCCGCCCCCCGATTGTCGCCGGCAGCACCCCGAACCGGGACCGTCACTATAATAGAAAACGGAGTGGAATTGATCCACTCCGTTTTCGACAATCCAACGATGTCGGTCGGGGATTATACAACACCCTGATCGATCATCGT
>CP070631.1:3276955-3280072 GCA_020356045.1 Candidatus Latescibacterota bacterium | reverse complement strand
TTTTCTGACCGGTCACGGTCTCGGCGCGTCGGGTGGGTTGGCCCGCATGCTTTTTGCCCTCGAGGCAAAGATCGCCCCCGACCTTGTCAACAACAACCCGTACCTGGTGCGGTTTGCCGGCGGTGACTCGAGCCCGCTCGATCACTGGCTTCTGTGGACGGTGCTCGGGTTGATGGCCGGGGGATTCGTTTCCGGTCTGATCGGCCGCCGTGTGCGCGTAGAAACACAGCGAGGCCCATCGATCTCGGCTCCGACCCGCCTGGTCTTCGCCGTCCTCGGTGGCGTGCTCGTCGGTTACGCGGCCCAGCTGGCGCGCGGGTGCACGTCGGGACAGGCGCTTTCCGGTGGTGCGGTGCTCTCGGCAGGTAGCTGGGCGTTTATGTTCTGCGTGTTTGGCGGCGGATACGCCATTGCGTGGTTCGTCCGCCGGTTGTGGAATTAGGAGTGAAAAGAAATGGCACCGTTTGATCTCACGTCAACATTTGGAGCTGCCGGTTCGATCGTGGTGCTGGTTGTGGTTGGTTTTGGGTTTGGGTTTGCCCTCGAACGCGCGGGATTTGGCAATTCGCGCAAGCTCGCCGCACAGTTCTATCTGCACGACATGACGGTTCTAAAGGTGATGTTCACGGCGATCATTGTCGCGATGATCCTGATCTTCTGGGCATCGGCGTTGATGCAGCTCGATTTCGAACGGGTTTTTGTCAACCCGACGTACCTGTGGCCGGGTATCCTCGGTGGGCTCCTGCTCGGCATGGGTTTTATCATCGGCGGTTACTGACCGGGCACCTCTCTGGTCGCAGTTGCGACCTGGAAGCTCGATGGGTTGTTCTACGTCATCGGGTTGTTTATCGGCTTTTTCTTTTTTGGCGCCACGGTCGACCGATTCTGGCAATTCTACAACACCAGCGGGTTCTTTGGCCGGCTTACATTGCCCGAGTGGCTGGACCTGTCCACCGGAGTCGTGGTTTTTCTTGTTATCGTGATGGCGGTTGGTATGTTTTGGGCCGGTGAAAAACTCGAAAAAATCTTTACCACACGGCGAAATGGAGTGAGCTAGACATGAACTGGAAACCTCTGGCAGCAGCCGTGATGCTCGCCGCCGCTCTTGTTTTGATGATCGTCGGTCAACCCGACCTCGACCGTAAGCTCGCCTGGGCGGCATCAGATCTTGATGAGGCGATCGCCTCGCGCAACTATCACATCGACCCCGCAGAGCTGCTCGAGCTTATGTGGAACAATCAACTGCGTCTGGCGCTTCTCGATGTTCGTGACGAAGGCGACTACAATCTGTTTCATTTGATCGACTCGAGGTGGTTTGCCTTTACCGAGGAGGATCTTTTGTGGAGTGCCGGACTGCCCGGTGAGACGGTGCGTGTGGTTTTGTCCAACGACGAAACGGCTGCCAACGAAGCGTGGAAGAAACTCAAGGTGCTCGGTGTGCCAAATATTTACATCCTCTCGGGCGGGATCAACGTGTGGTTATCGCTGTGCAAGCCGCACAAAAGCCCCACGGTGGAAATGGTACCGCCACACATTTTGAAACCCAATGCCTCGGCGCTCGGGGATGACAAGCTGAAATACACGTTCCCCGCCGCCTTGGGAGACCGATACCCCGAGGCGCGTCCACCGGCAACCTGTTTTGCCGACAGGGAATTCACAAGCAAGGTCGAAGTGCTCAAACCAGCCGCCGTGTTGTCCGGTGGCTGCGGAGGTTGAGGAAACGCCCCGTCCGCTGACAACGCCTCCCGTCACACCGGTCGGCAAGTGAGGCGTAGGTCACAAACTCAACTACCCAGGTAACCGAATCGGCCACCACGTCACCGCAGCAGAACCATTTTGCGCGACAGCGTCTTGTCTTCCGTCTTTAGCCGGTAAAAGTAAACACCCGAACTGACGGGGTTACCCCGCGAGTCGCGTCCATTCCATGCGACCCGCCGTTGACCCGCGGGCAGCCGCTCGTCGATAAGTGTCGCAATATGCCGCCCCTTGACATCGTAGACGACCAGCCTGACGCGTGACGGCGACGGTAGTGAAAACCGAATCGTGGTCACGGGGTTAAAGGGGTTCGGGATATTTTGCTCGAGAACCAGATCCGCGGGTGGCACATCATCATTGATACCGGTGAGATCCCCTATCACTTGCACTGTAACCGATCCAGCGTCTGTGGTCAGAAATCCTGGGATCTGCGCCGATACGGCCGTCACACCGTTAAATACCGGGTGAAACGCCACACCACCCGACGCCACGGCACCTGCCGTTTCGAATCCGCCGACGGGGAGCGACACCTCGACGGTGTCGTCGGTTGCCGAGAGCGTAACCAACTCACCGATGGATCCATCCGAGCTGATCAACGTCACCGTTTGCGCGTTGCCTCCAGCACGGATAGGTTGAAATTCAACGAGACTCGAGCCACTTGCGTCACTGATACCGATCTGAACTAGGAAATCCACATCCGGTTCGGCAACATCGGCGGTGTCGGGAAGCGACGCGATCTGAAGCGCCGGTGTCACGATATCGATGGTATCAACACCGCTTTCGAACCCCGTGGCATCCGCGGTTATCAATACGGTACCCGTGGTGTCATCGACGCCGTGTACATAAAAGAACGCATCGGTTTGCCCGTTGAGAACGGAGATGTTTACCGACGGCGTACCGGCGGCATCGGGCGCGCTCGATACCAGCGCGATGGCGGTGTCACCACTGGCGATATGGACGCCAACGCCGCCGTGTTCGGTCTCACCGAGACGCGCCGTTACGATTCCGCTTTGAAGACCCGCACCCACCGCGGCGGGAACACCCAAAAAGCCGATGTTGTGATTGGTAATATTGACAACCTGCGTGGCATCGCCGACCTGGATAAACCCGGGAACATTGACCGACACGAAGGTCTGGCCCGAGCTGAGACCACGGAGTCCCACACCGCCACCTTCAATCGTTCCGGGGGAATAGTATTGTCCGGGTTGAATTTCAACCGTTACCGTATCGCTGGATTGGGCGGTCGTTATCAGATCCGCCACGGAGGAGTCTGTACTGGCGACGGTGACAACAAGCGGCGGCACCCCCGCTCGCCGTCGCTGCAGATACTGAACCGTCGAAAGACCACCGTCGGGCAGACCC
>CP070631.1:3273352-3276855 GCA_020356045.1 Candidatus Latescibacterota bacterium | reverse complement strand
TCCGGCTCATCCCCCGGACACTGCCGTCTTTTGTGCCAAAGTAAATTCGAATTTGCCGCCGCCCGGCGGGAACTTCGATCTTGTAGACGACATCATCGTGCCCGTCCTCATCCACACCCGCGAAAAAGATCCGAATCCCCGCGACGGTTCGCGATCCCTTGATCACCGCTACATCCTCGTCCGGCAACTCGGGACCCGGATACATTTTTTTTGTGCCGCAGCTTTGCGACAGAGCCATAACCAAAATCGCCCACAGCGCGATGAGCCCTACACCGCGGACGCGGCTACTGATCCGGAACCATCCCGGAATCGAACTCACCGGCAACGCAACCTCCTCAAATGCGGAGTGACACCAACCACTCCACATCACAACAAAAAAGGAGCGCCGACGGGACTTCCCTTGGACGCTCCCCAAAAAGTCAATTCGATTGCTGATTACCCGGACCGCGCGGCCCCGACGGTGTCACCGACGCGGCTTGGCGCCCGGTGGGTACTCCCGAAACAGCTTGTTCATCATATTGTTGATGTTGTTTTGCATGATTTCGGGTGACGGATCCACATTCATCGCCGCGTTGGCCTCACCCCGCCACACCAAGTGATCGCTGCCGGCATCTACCAGATCGAGAACGAACACACCGCCGCTCGTTTTGTAAATCTCCGAATTCTTCTGGGTCACCGAATAGTCGACATTAAAATCGACGTGTCCCAGTTTGTCTTTCATACCAACAGTATAAGCCACAATCAGATCGGGACTTGCCGCATCCCAGGTGATACCTTTTTCCTTCATCTCTTTGGTAATCGCTTCCCTGATATATTGATCGGCCAGCGCCCATTTGTCACTCAGGTTCATCGACGACGTGTCCGTGTGCAGCCAATCAAATGTTTTGTATGTTTCGAAATTCGCTTCGTCGTCATAATCGGTCTTCACCTCGACCATTTGCGAACACCCCACGAACACAAACGCCAGGCAAAGAGTCAACAAAATCGTCTTTTGTTCTCTCATCGATATCCTCCTCATTCTCGTCACGAACAAAACTAACTTGTCCGGCAATCGTATCACATTCGAACGCGTGGGGTAACCAACTGTTTTCATATCGCACCACGGAGCATACGCCAATCACCCACATGATACAAGTGTTGATTGGAAAACATGTTGCGCAATCCTTTCCTTGACTTTTACGCGAAAAAGGTGTATACTTGCACCCTCACAAGAAGGCGTTGGGAAAAATAACCACTCCCCATTCGAGGAGCGGATCGGCTCAGACTGCTACCGGAAAAACAGAACGATTCGAAATCCCCTGTAACCACGTCAGACGGCCGCGTCGACGGTCAACCGCAACATACGTCCCCAAGGGTCAAGGAGGGATCCCATGGTACGCGCGATCGGGCTGCAAGTGATAGTGGCGGCTTTTCTGGTAGTCTTTGGTTTTGTCGCCGGCTCCGCGCGGGACGCCAGAACCGAAGAGCTGTCATTTGTTGTCACGCTCACTCACAATGATGTTTTGATCAACTCTCAGTTTGGCACGTCGGAAGTGCAAATTAGCGCTCCGGGTTACGAGTACCTCGCAGACGAAGGTTTCCCTCGTCTTCCGTACCGGATCGTCAACGTGTTGCTTCCTCAGGGCGAAAGCGTCGGTTCTTTCGATTTCGAACCGAGCCCGCCAATCCCGCTCGAACGGAACGCCCGGGTCAAATTGGCGAGTCCGATGTTAAGCGAAGACGGAGAGGCGGGCCACGGACGGGCGCTGGCCGGCGCGGGGCCTCAAGACAATTCCTACCCTGGAGAGGCGGGCCGCTACTTGGGCACCGGTTATCTGCACGGACGCGCCATTGCCTCGTTTGCCGTGTTTCCAGTCCGGATCACCACCGGTGACCTGGTTCTCTCGGAAAACATA
The DNA here is from genome assembly GCA_020356045.1 of Candidatus Latescibacterota bacterium. GTDB lineage: Bacteria > Krumholzibacteriota > Krumholzibacteriia > WVZY01 > WVZY01. The sequence continues at coordinate 3,274,960 of CP070631.1, read as the reverse complement.
CGTCTCCGTATCGATACCAAACCGCTCGCAGCCGATGATCAAGGACCTCAGACACGCGAACGCTACCGAAAAGGTTTTCATGAAAAGGTCTCCGATACGTTGTCGCGTATGGTGATCAACCCCGAAGTCAACCTTGACTATCGATTCAACGAGGTGCGGGTAAAAGAGAAAAAGGGTGGGTTTCAACCGACCTCTTACCCGTCGCTCGAAGGCAGCCCCGTCGACTATCTCATTATTACAACCGACGCCCTCGCCTCCGAGTTTCAGCGGCTCGCCGACTGGAAAACGGAGAAGGGTGTTCCCACCGTGGTTCGCACGATCGAGTTTATCGAGGCGAACACACGCAACGGCGTGGATCTCCAGGAAACGATGCGGTTCTTTATTCAAGACGCGTATGCCAAATGGGGAATCACCTATGTGCTTCTCGGCGGTGACAGTGATGTTCTACCACCAAGGTATGCACTCAGCCGCTACTATCTGAGGCCGCAAGAGCTGCCGGTCGACATGTATTTTGCCTGTCTCGACGGATCCTGGAACGAAACCCACGACAAATACTGGGGAGAAGGGTTCAAGTTAAAGCCTTATGACACGCCGGATCTTTACGCGGAAATCTATAACGGTCGCATCCCGTGTTCTACGGGCAGCGAAGCGGATTTGCTCATCGACAAGATCATCGCATATGAAACACCGTGTGATGCCGCGTATCTCAACCGCTACATCTTTTTTGCCGAAGTGCTCTTTCCCGTTAACTGGCCCGTGGAACCAATGACGCTGAACGGCGCGGACATCGCCGAGTATGTCTATACTACCTGTCTGCAGGGCACGCCGACCGACGTTGTCAGGATGTACGAAACCGATTGGCTATTCCCCGGCTCGGTGCCGGAAAACAAACAGGCGGCAATGGACTCGATCGAAGTCGGCTTCAACCACGCGAACCATATCGGACATGGGTTTCGCTACAACATGTCTGTAGCCGATGCCAGCATCCTCAACGTCGATGCGGATGCGTTCACAAACGGCTGCCGGTACACCAATTTGTATATGCTCAATTGTACGGCGGCAGCCTTCCACTTCTATTGTCTCGCCGAGCACTTCCTCAAGAACCCGAACGGGGGCACCGTGACGGTCATCGGAGCCAACGACAGCGCGTTTCCCAACGCGGCTGGCAACTACATGTACGAATACTATGATCTTCTGTACAACCACGATGTGACCCACATCGGTGAGGTGTATGCCCGCTCGAGGCTCCCGCGCACACCGGTTGCGGAATCGGGTGACAACGTCGACCTGTGGACGCATTACGTTTATACGATCCTGGCCGATCCCGAAATGCCATTGTATACGGGAACCGCCCAGACCGCGGATGTGCTGCATGCCACCAATGTGGGGCTGGGATCCAACAATATACTGGTCAATGTCACCGCCGGCGGCCAGCCGGTCGACTCCGCTCACGTGTGCCTGTCCAAGGGTGACGATGATTATCAATACGGCGCCACCAACTCGCTGGGAAACGTGGTGTTCGACTTTGTGGCCGAATCCCCGGGAGATATCAAGGTGGTGGTCACGGGGTTGAACCTGGCCCGCTACGAGGGCGCGATTACGGTCGAC
>CP070631.1:3266135-3273252 GCA_020356045.1 Candidatus Latescibacterota bacterium | reverse complement strand
CGACCAGATCAAACCGGCCGAGGGTGCGGTTGCCCGTCGCCATTTCACGCTCACCCTGGAGCACATGAACGCTCACCGCCGGTTGATTGTCCGTCGCCGTGGAAAACACTTGACTCTGTTTGACCGGGACGGTGGTGTTGCGGTCGATAAGCCTCGTCATGACGCCACCAAGGGTTTCGATTCCCAATGAGAGCGGAGTAACATCGAGCAGGAGTACTTCTTCGACCTCGCCCGAGAGGACACCACCCTGAATGGCTGCTCCGCGGGCGACCACTTCGTCGGGGTTCACACCCTTCTGGGGCTCTTTTTGAAAGAACCGGCTGACAGCGTCTCGCACGGCGGGGATCCGGGTCGAACCACCCACAAGAATTAGCGAGTCGATGTTCGCCGTTTTGACCTTGGCGTCTTGTAACGCCTGTTTGCAGGGTCCGATGGTTTTCTTGATCAGGTTTTCAACAAGGTTTTCCATCTTGGCCCTCGTCAACACCCGTTCGAGGTGTTTGGGTCCGGTTTCATCGGCGGCAAGAAACGGGAGATTAATGGTGGTCTCCAACGCACTCGACAGCTCACACTTGGCCTTTTCCGCCGCCTCTTTTACCCTCTGGATCGCCATCTTCTCATCGCCGATGTCGACACCGCTTTCCTCTTTGAATTCGTTGATGATCCATTCCATTATCTTGTGGTCAAAATCATCGCCACCGAGGTGCGTGTCGCCATTCGTCGCCTTTACCTGGAATACCCCACCGCTTAGCTCGAGGATTGAAATGTCAAAGGTACCGCCGCCGAGGTCGTAAACGGCAACGATGCCCTTATCGTGCTTGTCGAGCCCATAGGCCAGAGCCGCCGCCGTGGGCTCGTTGATGATTCTGAGAACTTCGAGTCCCGCTATCTGACCGGCATCCTTTGTCGCTTGCCTCTGGGCATCGTTGAAATAGGCCGGCGCGGTGATCACGGCCTGTGTCACCTCTTCCCCGAGGTGCTCCTCAGCAATCGTTTTCAGGTACTGGAGCAGCATGGCCGAGATCTCTTCGGGCCGGCACTGCCGGTCCTTGGCCCGGATGAGTATCTCGTCGTTTTTCCCCACGGAGATCTCATAGGGCATTCGCGACGCTTCTTCAGACCGTTCGGTGTGCTTGCACCCGATGAATCGCTTGACAGAGTATATCGTGTTCTCAGGATTTGTAATCGACTGGCGCTTGGCGATCTGACCGACCAACCGTTCTCCGTTTTTCGAGAATGCGATCACCGACGGAGTGGTCAGATTGCCCTCAGCATTTGGAATGACAACCGCCTCTTCGCCCTCGATGACGCTGACGCATGAGTTGGTCGTGCCAAGATCGATACCGATTACCTTTGACATGTGGATCTCCTCACGAGCGTTCTGCAGGCCCCGGATGCAAATTCCAAAGGGCTATGTTATTTTGCAATTACGACTTTGGCGGGCCGGATCACCGTCTCACCCAGAAGGTAACCGTGTTGAACAATCTCTATGACGTGATCGGGTTCTGCACCTTCTTTTTCCAGGTGGGCGACAGCCATGTGGTAGTTCGGATCGAAGGGGGAATCGAGAGCCTCGATTCGGGAAACACCGAGCTTCTCGAGGGTGGCAGTTAAGTTGTTTAAAATCAACTGCATGCCCGTAACAAAATCGTCATCCCTGTCACCAACTACCGAAAACGCCCGCTCAAAATCGTCCACCACACTAAGTACCTCAAGAATGACTTCACCTTTTGCCTGCTGCTGAAGCAAATCCCATTCCTTGCGTGTGCGTTTCCGGTAATTTTCGAACTCGGCGGCGGTACGGAGCCACCGGTCCTTGAGATTCTTGATCTCGATCTCCAGGGCCTTGTTCTGTTTCACGAGATTGAGGAGTTTCTCGTTCTTTTCCGAGAGGTGGGCGAGGATTTCCTTTTTCGTGAGCTTTCGGGACGGCCGACTCTTCTCCGGTTGGCTCTCGGTTACCGGAGCCGGCTCGGACGGCGTCTCACCTGCGGCCCCATCGTTTGCCATATCGTCTTGGGCTTGACGCTCGGATTCGGATTCGTTCGAGGCCGTTTGTTTTTTCTTATCCGTCACCTTGCGCTCCTTGAGGTGAAACCGTGATCCTGCACGTCACGTGCCGTTCTCCCGCATATCGACACACGCTCACGAGTCAAGCACGACGGTACCCGAAGTGAATAAACCGGCGCAACCGTTTTCTGGGATCAGAAATATTCCTCGCCAATCGCCTCGAGCTCGTGTGCCGCCGACCCCACCAGCCCGAGTATGAAGCCGTAACGCATGCGCGTCGGTCCAATGATTCCCAACACACCACGCGCCGCACCCATCCGATATCCCGCCGTGACGAGGCTGAACGCTTTGAATTCTTCGTTCTCGTGCTCATCACCGATGGTGATGTGAACATTTGGACCCACGCGTTCAGACAGAACGGATGTCAGGTAGTCTTTGTTATGCACCAGCCGGAGGAGAAGCTGCAGGAGCTTGGGATCGGACAGTTCGGGTTGTTCCAGAAGATGACCACGCTCCTCAAAGTACAATTCGACGGCCGGCGGCTCGGAAAAGATGTTTTCCTGATGAATGGCAACTTCACGCGTAATGATGCCCTCGTCTGTAACATTGTCCCGAACGGACAGCTCGAGCTGCTCCCTGGCCTCCAGAAGCGTGCGATTGGCCACCGACTGATCGATCAGCTTCTCCGCACGATCGATCACATCACGCGAGTACCGTTTGTCCATGCGGATGACAAACGTTCGTTCGTATTCGGGCAACAGATTCACCACAACGAGCAGCCGGGTTCCCTCGAGCTCGATCAGTCGAACACGGCTGACGTGTGTGGCTTGAACCAACGATCCATACACGACGGCGAAGTTTTTCGAGAGATTTCCCAAGATTCTCGATGCGCACGCAAGAATCGAGTTCACCTCGGGATCCTGGTCCCGCAGCTCATCCCGGAACAGAGTGGCGAACTCATCACGATAGGCGGGTCTCTTCTCCAGTTTGTCCACGTAGTAGCGGTACCCGTCGTCGGTCGGAATGCGCCCACCCGACGTGTATGGTTTTTTCAAAAGGCCCTGGCGTTCAAGCCGCGCCATCGTATTCCGGATGGTCGCCGTGCTGACGGCCAGCCCGGCTGTTTCCTTAACGGCAAAGGAACTGACCGGCGTGCCTTCGCGCACGAACAGGTCGACGACAGTTCTGAGTATTTCAAGGTCTCTGCCGGTCGGCATCACGCACCCCACAGGAGTTCAAAAGCCCTTGTTTAATCTATCGTTGGACTCCTTGGCTGTCAAGCTGTCCGCCCCGCCGTGGTCACCCGTGTCTGTCTGGCGACAGAGGCGTTGGACGATCTCGTCGAGAACCAGGTAACCGCGATCGTTGACAACAATCCGTCCCTGCTCGATCCGCGCCAGCCTCTCCCCAACCAGATCGTCGACCACGCTGCCGGAAACGTGCAAATCCTCGACGGCCAGGCCCTCCGATGTTCGAAGGGCCAGCATAGCCGTTTCGAGACGACGTTGCGAGTGGTCGCGGTGGTCGTGTCTGCGAATCGCTCCTAGCGACATTGGCTGGGCTCTCGTGTATGCCTCGATCGAGGCGATATTCGAAAATCGTTCGCCGGCCAGATACGTATGCGCGCTGGGGCCAATTCCAAGATATTCCCCTCCCCGCCAGTAAACCAGGTTGTGACGGCACTCGAACCCGGGACGCGCAAAGTTCGATACCTCGTAGTGATGATAACCTCGCTCTTCGAGTTCGCGGCACACAAACAGGTACTCATCGGCCGACTGCTCCTGATCGACACTCTCGAAAAATCCGTTTGACGACGGCCCCAAAACACCACCCGGTTCCAGGCAATACACGGACAGATGCGGTGGATTAAATTCTTCGATACGTTTCAATGTCTTCATAAGCTTGCGCGGCGTGCCTCCGGGAACTCCAAGCAGCAGATCCACGTTGAAGTTGGCAAATCGATTCTTGATTTGTCCCAGTGCGCGGTGGTTCACGTCGGGCTCGCACCGGCCCAAACTTTTCTGAGCCGGGCCGCTCATCGATTGCACACCGGCACTGATTCTGTTGAACCCACTTCTCACGAGCATGTCCAGCAACACCTCGTTCACATCCTCCGGATTGACCTCGATGGTGAGTTCCGCTCCGTCGGATGCAATCCGTGGCGCAATCAGATCGATAATCTCCTCGATCGATCGGCGGTCGAGGACGGACGGTGTTCCGCCGCCGATAAAGACGGTGGGGAAAAAGAACGCCTCCCCGATTTCATCCTCGGCCTGTTCGTACTCGGCGGCTAGGGCGCGCAAAAAAGCGGCTTCGAGACGCGGGTCTGTTGTAGGCACGTGATAGAACGTACAGTACTGACAGCGTCGCCGGCAAAACGGGACGTGAACGTAAAGAGAAACGGGCCTCATTTTTTAACGGATGATATCTCCGATTCGAGAGAATCGAATCCCCCGCGAGGATTTGTTCCAGGAGTAGTAGATAAACATCGCCTTGCCGAGGATCAGGTCCTTGTCGAGCGGACCCCACACGCGGCTGTCCGCGCTGTTGTCACGGTTGTCACCCATCATGAAGATGTGGCCTTCGGGCACCCGGAAAGGCCCGTAATTCGAACCGTGGTAGTATTTTGCGTATTCCTCGTCCTGAAGGACGCCGTCAACGATTAGTTGTTTACCTCGAAGCTCAACAGTCTGACCTTCCACGGCGACGCATCGTTTTATGTAGTCGGTTTTTCCGTCACCCGGATATTTGAAAATGATGATGTCCCCGGGTTGAGGATCACGCACGCCGGGTAACCGTTTGTTGATGAGGGGAAACTTGGGGCCATAGATGAACTTGTTGGCAAAAAGAAAGTCGCCAACGAGGAGCGTATCCTCCATCGATTCCGACGGTATTTTGAACGCCTGGATAAAAAACGTCCTGACAAAGAAGGCAAGAATCACCGCCATCGCGATGATCTCGGTGTATTCCCGGACGATCGACTTCCGGCGCGGGCCGTCCTTCTTTCCCTTACCAAGCATGTAGTTCCTGTCCTTTCCAAAAAACGTATGAAGATGGTCGGTGTGTCTATGTGTCTCGTGTGCGATTTGCGGGCCTCGACATAATTTTCGACGCGATTTTCGGAGAGGCGCCGATCCAACGAGCGGCGCGCTCCGACTGAGCGGAGAAAATCATGTCGAGTCCCGCTATACCATAATTATATCAGTTCGACCGATCCACTTTCAAGACAGCAAGAAACGCCTCTTGGGGCACTTCTACCTTGCCCACCATCTTCATACGCTTCTTGCCTTCCTTCTGTTTCTCCAATAACTTCCTTTTTCGCGTGATATCACCGCCATAGCACTTGGCGGTCACGTTTTTCCTCAACGGACGCACATTGGACCGCGCAATCACACGGCTCCCCAAACACGCCTGGATAGCCACCTCGTATAGTTGTCTGGGAATGACATCTTTGAGCTTCGACGTGAGCTCCCGGCCCCAATGAAACGCGCGGTCTTGGTGAACGATTATCGACAGAGCGTCCACCGGGTCTCCGTTGAGCGCGATATTTAGCCTTACGACGTTCCCCGGCCGGTGACCGATGAATTCGTAGTCCAGGCTCGCATACCCCCGGCTCACGCTCTTGAGTTTGTCATAGTAATCGACAAGTATCTCCGCCAACGGCAGCTCGTAGGTCAGCCGGACACGGTCGACGCTGATGTACACCATCTCTACGAAGGTACCCCGTTTGTCCTGATTGAGTTTCATAATCGCCCCCAAGAATTCAGCGGGGCCGATAATCTCTGCACGGACGTAGGGTTCCTCGACCTTGTCGATGTCGCCGGCCACGGGGAACTTCGCGGGGTTGTCCACAACGATCACATCACCGTTTTTCGCAATGACACGATACTCGACATTGGGCATTGTCGTAATGAGCCCCATCGAGTACTCGCGCTCGAGCCGCTCCTGGATCACCTCCATGTGAAGCAGCCCGAGAAATCCGCACCTGAAGCCAAACCCCAGTGCCGCGGAGGTCTCCGGTTCAAAGGTGAAGGCAGAGTCATTGAGCTGAAGCTTTTCGAGCGCATCACGGAGATTGGTGTAGTCATCGGATTCCACCGGGTAGAGCCCGCTGAACACCATCGATTTGATTTCTTTGAATCCGGCAAGCGGGGTATCACAGGGACTCGAACGCTGCGTCAACGTGTCGCCGACTTTGGTTTCACGCAGGCTTTTGATGCCAGTGTTGACATACCCAACCTCTCCGGGGCCCAGTGCATTGCTGGCAATCATGTTGAGCCTAAAATATCCCGTTTCCATCACATCAAATACCCGGTCGTTGGACATCAACCGAACGGCCCCGCCCGTCGAGAGCACACCATCCACGACCCGCACATAGATCACAGCACCCTTGTACGCATTGAAATGTGAGTCAAAAACGAGGGCCTTTAAATTGGCCTCCGGGTCCCCCGTGGGTGCGGGGATGCGGTCGACTATCGCTTCCATCAACTCCGCAATCCCGGTTCCGTCACGAGCGCTCACCAACAGAACATCGTTCTCGCTGATACCCAGTAGCCCAACCAGCTGTTCGGTCACCTCATCGATCCTCGCAACCGGGAGGTCGATTTTGTTGATGACCGGTATGATTTCCAGACCGTTCTCGATGGCCAGATAAAGATTCGAGATCGTTTGAGCTTGCACGCCTTGAGCGGCGTCCACGACCAGAACTGCACCCTCACACGCAGCAAGACTCCTGGATACCTCGTATGTGAAATCGACATGTCCCGGGGTGTCGATCAGATTGAATACATAGTTCCGGCCATCCGCACCCTTGTAGTCCATACGGATTGGATGACTCTTAATTGTGATGCCGCGTTCGCGTTCCAGATCCATTGTATCGAGCACCTGGTCACGCATTTGCTTCTGATCGATTGCGCCGGTGTGCTCGAGAAATCGGTCAGCCAGTGTAGATTTGCCGTGATCGATATGCGCGACAATGCAAAAGTTTCTAATACAATCTTGTACGATCTTCATGGGTAATAGGTGTGGGCGGGACAAACTAAAATTTGAACGACAGGGCGAGATAGTCCACGTTGTCCGATCCGCGAACTGTCGTCGGATTGACATT
>CP070631.1:3260562-3266035 GCA_020356045.1 Candidatus Latescibacterota bacterium | reverse complement strand
GTTTTATTGTCATCACGGATCGCAAAAAAGATCTTATTGTCACCTCGGGCGGGAAAAACGTGGCGCCACAGCCGCTGGAGGGATTGCTCAAAACGAGCAAATACGTCACTCAGGCGGTTGTAATCGGCAACAAACGGAATTTTATCAGCGCGATCATTGTGCCCAACTTCGAGAACCTCACCGCCTTTGCCAAGGCCGCCGGAATCTCCTACCACAACGAGACCGATCTCGTCCAGCACCCCGATGTCATCAAAAAGATCCATGACGAAATCGACAGAAAAAGCACACATCTCGCCGGGTTCGAGCGGGTCAAAAAGTTTTTTCTGACGGACAGGGATTTTTCGATCGAAGCGGACGAGCTCACCCCTACCCTCAAGGTCAAACGCCGCGCCATCGAGAAAAAATTCGAGCGGGAAATCAATGCGATTTATGACAGTTAGCGCACTTTGACCGATTCAGCCCTTTCACCACCGACAAATCGGGTTTACAAACGCATCTTGTTGTGATATAATTAGTTACTTCATTGGACGACTAGAGGTGATTTTCCGGCCGCAGGGGGACATTGTCGGTCCGAGCCGCGCGGTCAGGGTGGGGCACAGCTTCTTCGTCCATTCCAACCTGGGCAAGCGGCTCTTGGCGACAAGGCGTCACCAACCTACGTCGGTAGTCCCCCTGCGCGCCGCGCAGCCATGAACGCCGGACGGATCCCGCAGTTTGATTTCGCAGCCCACGGATCGGCGATCGCGATCCCGTGTCCGTTCGGTGTATTCCCGCCGTTTTGTTTCTGGATTCCAACGACGGAGGTGTCGCCATGACGCGGCCACTCGTAGTGTTGTTGTCTGTTTTGGTATCGTTAATTCTAATCGCGGCACCGGCATCGGCCAAAAGCACACCTGATAAAACACTCGCTCAGCTCAAACCGATGGAGACACCGTTGCCCGAGGATCCACCTGATCCATCTTACAACACGATGTACAGAGCCGCCGCCGCAGGAACGACTCTACTCGGCTGGTGGCAATTCGATACGTTGACGGGTCAACCCGATGAACAAGGCTGGACCAAACACGATATTACAGCGCCGGCTGACACCAATTGGCATGTCGACGGTTTGGCCGGTGGCGGTCCCGATTGCTGCCCGATTACGCCGGTAAATGGATCGCAGTCGATGTGGTGCGGCGCGTGTCCAAGCACGGGGCCGCCGTATTGCGGCTACTCGACGTTACCCGGCTATGGCAATACGTGGGAGCAGCATCTGCTCTCACAAACGCTCGCCTGTACCACGCTCACCGTGGGTTACACCATCGAGTGGGATTCCGAACCGGCTTACGATTACACCTATGTTCAGTACTGGGATGACGCGCTGCAAGACTGGGTGGATTTACCGGTAAATAGTGGCCAGGGCTCGTACGACGGCTCCGGTGGACCGCTGGTCGAGAGCTTTCCCATTGCGCCGCCAAACGCGACGACACAAATCCGGTTTCGATTTTCGTCGGATGGTGCCTGGTCCGACGAGGACGGGCTATGGCCGACAAACGAAGGCGCGGCCAAGGTCGATGACATATCGTTGATTTGCCCGGATATTGGGACCGGTTTCAATCATTTTGAGGATTGGGAAGGTGAACAGTGCGGGCAAACGGGATCGGACGACGGAATGTGGGGCGCCTCGTCGATCTCGGGTTACAGCATCTATGCGGCACTTCACTCCGGTGCCAGCACGCTCCAAACGGATGATTGCACCCGGCTGCTCTCGAGCTTGTGGGGATTTTTTGATGACCCGGCGCGCACCAACTACGCCTGTGGGGGTTGGCCGCTCCAGGGTGCGGTGCCTTACGGGCCCGATGAGAACGGGCTATACCTCAACAACCAAATCTGGTCACCGCCGGTTCCATACACGGGGACGGGGGACGAAGTGCTCTTTAGCTTCTATGTCTACCGGGATCTTCCGCTCGACAATCTCATATTCTACCAATGGCACGTACGATCGGTGGTAAGCGGCTGCCCCACAAATTGGGCGGATTATTCCTTTGTGTATTACGGCTACAGAGACTGGCTCAATTCGACCATTAACGTTGGCTCGCTAATCGACGCGGGCGCCGAGCAGCTCCAGCTCGCGCTCGGGGCCATCGACATGTGCGGAGTATGGTGCGGTTACTACGGCACCGGCTCATGCCACAGCCATGCGCCGCTATTCGATCAGGTGCGGCTGGTCCGTGTCGATTCGCAGGGACCCCAGTGGCAGATCCGTCATATCGATCTGTTCCAGGACAACTTCTCCGAGGACGGCACCATCACGGGACCCGCAAGGGCAGATATGGCCCAGGACATACTGCCAAACAGCAACGGAGGTATCTTGCCCGGTGACTCGATCACGGTAGGTGTGTTCGATCCCAACGGGCTTACGGTCGATGCAACCTATGGCGGAGCCGCCGTGTACTGTTTTGTCCGCGTGGGCACCAACGGACCGCCACCTTCACCGGCAAAAAGCGGTCTTGTCATCCAGTCGCCCGACGTCAGACCCCCCACAGCCCCAAACCCCGGCGCGATTCGGTATCCGTGGGTAGGCGACGTGTTGTGCGGGGGCAACACCTGGAGCCAGTTCCGGATGGATTCCACATACACATCGGGTGGCGGTTGGGTGTCGGATCGTTATTGTTTCGACCTCGAAGACGTGGCGAACGGGCGACACGTGAACGAGGATCAAATCGCCAATGTGGGAGTGTTCACGCCGGGAGACACGATCTGGTATTTCTTTGGAGCGGAGAATTCGTTGGGTCAATGGACCTATTGGCACCGGGCTATCAAAGGCCAGGGCCTCAACCGCTCTACCTCTGTTCTGGCGGAGGCCTGCACGGATCCGTGTGAATTTTCGATTCTGCCCGATGCGGGCCGGGTGGCCGGTGAAGAGGGCGACATCCTGTATGTCGATGACGCGGATGACCGTGGAGGACCCGCGCAGCTCTACTTCGATTCGGCGTTCGACTGGCTGCAGATCCGCAACCGCGTCGATCGTTTTGACGTGATGGGACCGTCATCGGTCGTGGGCAACAGTCTCGCCTCACGCGTCAAAAACACATTCACCCAGATCATCGGTGATCCTGTCGAAATTTATCAAAAGATCATCTGGTGCTCGAGCAACCTTTCCACCGGACTCATCGGCGACGGCGGTTCGGAGAACGGCGGGAGTGGGTCCGAGAAGTCAGATGACTATGCGCTTTTGTATACATTTCTGACCAATCATCCGGAAAATCCCGGTGTGTACGTTTCCGGTGACGACATGGCCTCGGAGTGGATGCAGCTAAGCGGCGCCGCTGCGCTAAACGTCAAGGCGACTTATATGAACTTCAATCTGGTCAACTACGATCACACGTTGGCGGGTGAATCTGTGTCCCCCACGATCAGTCAATCGGTAGGATCGCCAATCGGTCCCTCCTCGATGATCGCCTATGGCGGATGTCCGTTGATCAACGATTTCGATGTGATCGCTCCAACCGGGGCATCGTTTATGGCAATGGAATACGGGACAGCAGGCAACGGGGCGGTGCTCGCGCAGGCCACGCCGACTCCGCAGGCCACGACGGCAAGGTATGTGCTCGAAGGGTTTGCGTATAACTACATTCGGGACGACGCCACGATCCCACCGCAAGTCGCGTTGGATCGAGCCGTCCACCTCCACGATATCCTGGTGTGGTTTGAAAATATCATCCCCGACCCCGTCGGTGTCGATCCGGTGGCGTTTGAGAACCGACTCGACAACGCGTACCCCAACCCGTTCAACCCGGTGACTCGAATAGAATATTCGATCAGAGAACGCGGTCACGTGACTCTGCGAGTATACAACGCGGCTGGACAGCTCGTGCGCACGCTCGTCGATGGCATACAATCGCCGCGCGAGACCGGGTTCGCAAAAACCTGGGACGGAATCAACGATCAGGGCCAGGCGGTCTCAAGCGGTGTGTACTTCTACAAGCTGACATCGAAAGGATTCTCGCAAACCAAGAAGATGGTGCTTTTGAAATAACCGCGCCGACAAAACGAGCCGACCCGGCGCCGGGCCGCGGAAATGAACCGAAAGGACTCAGGATGAGTAGACTCATCACGTGGCTGGTGTGTCTCGCTCTGGTGCCAGCGGTGGGGTCGTATACAAACGCTGCCGACCTCTCCCGGGGGTCGGACTCTCGGATCAACGTCAAAGAATCCCCCAGGCCAGCGGCCAGCTCGCCAGAGATTGGCAAGTTCGACAGTCCGATGTATTACTCCGCGCCGGCCGAAACAACGGTGCTTGGTTGGTGGCAGTTCGATGACGACTCGGGCGGTCCCGACGCGCAAGGGTGGACCCCACTGGATCGAACACTTCCCGTGGACACATTTTTCCATGTCGACGGCATCGGCTGCTGCCCGGTCACACCGATCAACGGCGACCGGTCGATGTACTGCGGATCTTGCGCACCTGTCCCCTACTGGTGCAGCGAATGCGCTTCGTCGCCGTTTTGCCACTCTTCAGAGAACTTTCCCGGTTATGGCAACTCATGGGACGCCGTACTCGAATCACAGACTTTCGCTTGCACGACGCTCACGTTTTCCTACACGGCAGAATGGGCCACCGAGCCCGCCTACGATCAGATTGCGGTTCAGTACTGGGACACCTCGCAGCTGGACTGGGTGTCGCTCCCCGTCGACGGTCTGTACGGACACTATTACGACGGCGAGGGTGGGCCGCTGGCGGAAAGCTTTGTGATCAATCCCCCAAACTACACGACGAAACTCCGCTTTTATTTTGTGTCGGATGGCGCTCTCTCCGATGAGGATGGGTTGTGGCCGACGGACGAGGGGGCGTTCAAGGTGGATGACATCACAGTGTCATGTCCGGACATTGGCGGCGAGTTTGTCTTTTTTGAAAACTGGGAAGACGAATCCTGCGGTGCGCGGCAATCGGATGATGGTGTGTGGTCTGTGCCTCCGCGCGAAGGATTTGGCCAGTACGCTGCGCTTCACTACGCGACATCGGTTGTCCGTGAAGATCCCTGCACGCATCCAAAATCCAATTTGTGGGGATTTTTTGATGATCCCGCCCAAACCAACTATCTCTGTGGCGGCTGGCCCTCACAGGGCGCGGTGCCCTACGGACCGGATGACAGCGGGTTCTACATCCACAACGAGATTCGCTCACCGATGATTCCAAACGCGGGTTCCGGCGACGAATACATTCTGAGCTACCTCGTCTACCGCGATCTTCCGCTCGACAATCTCGTCGTCTACTATCACAACGTTTTTGATTGGTATGACGGGTGCGCGAGCTGGTGGTGGAACGACGAGCATTTTTGGGGCCACTACAGCGACAGGAAAGACTGGTTTCGGGAATCGATGAATATGAGCTTCGCCCAAAACCCGTCACATTTCCAGATCGCGATCGGGATGTTCGACGGGTGTCCCTACTGGTGTGGGATTCACGGCAGCGGCGATTGTCACAGCCACG
>CP070631.1:3257752-3260462 GCA_020356045.1 Candidatus Latescibacterota bacterium | reverse complement strand
GCCCGGCGACGAGTCCATACTGCTTAACGCTGCGCGACGATCAGGTCGCACATCTCGACCATTCGCACAAATTCTCCGCGGTATCCCTCCTTGTCTTCTCCTCGAGCTTCGCGTGCGGCCGCTGCAACATGCGCAAACGACGCGTCGCCCCTGAACTGCGAGTCCCTAAGCAACATGCCAAACTCGGCCACCGCGGCGGCGAACCGGAAGTCGGGCGACGCCTCCTCGAACCTCATTCCTTCATCGACCACGACACGGGTGAGCAGGATGCTTTCGTCCCCATTGGGCGGTTTGTAGCGGAACTTGACCGTGAGAATCTCCGGATTGTTACGGCCGGCCTCAGTCAGCCGGACATCCACGTATTTCAAATCGTTGTCCAGCGAATCGTCGGCCCGCGCGTCCGCCGGAACGACCTCATAGAGCGCGGTCACCGAGTGCCCGGCACCGATCTCGCCCGCATCTTTGGTGTCGTCGTCGAAGTCCTCGCGGTTCAGAAGTCGGTTCTCGTAACCGATCAGCCGGTACGATTCGACTTTGACCGGGTTGAATTCGATCTGGATCTTCACGTCTTTTGCGATTGTCAGAAGGGTGGCACCGAGCTCGTTGATCAATACCTTTTTCGCTTCGAGGAGGTTATCGATGTATGCGAAGTGGCCGTTGCCATGGTCGGCGATCTTTTCCATCTTCGAGTCCTTGAGGTTACCTTCGCCAAACCCCAGGACGGTCAGAAACACACCCTCATCGCGTTTGGATTCGATCAGCTCGACCATCGCCTCATCGCTCGACGCCCCGACGTTGAAATCACCGTCGGTCGCGAGAATCACCCGGTTGTTTGCCTCCGGGTCGTAATTCTCCTGAGCGATCTCGTATGCGAGCTGGATCCCGGCACCACCTGCCGTGCTGCCTCCGGCGCGGAGCCATCCGATGGCATCGAGAATTTCGTCCTTGTTTTCACCAGTCGTGGACGGAAGAACCAGTCCAGCCGCTCCGGCGTAGACAACGATGGCCACGCGATCCTGCGGTCGCAAATGATCCACGAGAAGCCGAAACGAGCTTTTCAACAACGGCAGCTTGTTGCGCGGCCGCATCGATCCCGACACATCGATCAAAAACACGAGGTTGTTTGGCGGCGCGTGGTCCATGGATATCCGCCGTCCCTGGAGCCCGATGTGAACCAGACGGTGCTCGAGATCCCACGGGCAACTGGCGACTTCGGTCGTGATCGAAAATGGATGCTCACCGTCGGGTTCCGGATAGTCATAACTGAAATAGTTGACCAGCTCCTCGATCCGAACGGCGTTGCGCGGCGGCAGCTGGCTATTGTAAAGAAACCGCCGGGTGTTGGCATACGATGCCGCGTCCACATCGACAGAAAAGGTGGACACCGGTTTGTCGACCGAACAGCAAAACGCGTTCTCTATTATAGGGGCGTAGCTCTCGTTTTGATGCGGACCACATCGCCATCTTGGCGCCACCCGGCACACCCGGTGCGGCGACCAGCAGTGCGATCTGTGGCAAACCGGCCGGCACTCCGCCGGGCGCGGTTTGGGTGGGGGTGGTTTGGGCCGCGGGGCGTTGCACCGCGATTCATTGTGCAGGAGTACGGATGTGGTTTTATTATCGCCCCCTTCCGATTTGACTTTCTTTTTCTTTTTGGGTGTGTCGACTCCCGCCGGTGTGGGAACGCCGCGGCTTCCGGCCCATTTGTCACGCGTGCTTCGTGACTTTTTGGTTTCTTTGTCACCGAGCGGGTCGTCAACGGGTACACCGTCCGGTTGTACATGGATGTGACCCGACCGGCCGCCGCGCGCGTGAAGCTCATCGCCGGCCTTGATGATCCCCGTCTTGAGCGCCAACGCTTCCGTTACGTTGTCAACCGGCATTTCTTTGACCTGGTAACCGGTATCTGCGCCGCCTGATTGCGACCCCGTGACGTCGACCAATTCGCGGCCGCCCACGACGTTGATCATCTGACATCGCGAGACCCGAGTTTTGGTTAATTTGAAAACCAATTCGACCACTTCGCCGGCACGAACCTCCACGTTTTTCCGCTCCACAGGTTTGTACCCCATCATCAACACTTTGACGGGGTAGGTCCCCGGTTTAACGTTGGCTATCTCAAAGTGGCCGTCTTTGAGCGTCATCGCGCCCATCGTCGTGCCAATGACGACGACGTTGGCGTAGGCAAGTGGTGCGTCGGTTGTGTCATCGACGATCGTTCCCTTGATCGTGCCCGTGAGGTTGTCCGAAGGCGTACCCGCCGTCGCAAGAAATACGGTCAGCACGATAGCAGTGAGGATCTTCATGATTGCCCCCTTTTCCTAATGTTCCGTGGGGTTCGAAGGTGTACGAGTCCATCTTCCGACGGCGGCAGTCGAAACTCTTGTCTTGTTACGAATTGGATGCGTGGCTAGAGTTGTTCAGCTCTTCAATTCGTGTGGGGCGCAAACGCGGTGGGGCTACCAGTGGTGGGGTCCAAAACGGTTACGAAAGGTCGTGGAGGAATCCGCTGACGGGGGACCAGCAACGATGAGGATTATCGTGGGGCTCTGCAGGAAACATGCAAGGCAGAAACCGTTTTGTCAAGTGCCAGGTCAACATGCGCGTTTCGCACATGCTGTCCTGGAGGGTATCAACCGCAGCCTTTATCATCGACCGTGTCGATATCGACCCCGGTATTCTTGTCGACCGTAGATTCCAGATGGTTTTT
>CP070631.1:3254928-3257652 GCA_020356045.1 Candidatus Latescibacterota bacterium | reverse complement strand
GCGCAGGTCCCTCGTTACCATCGCGACACGAAAGAGAACAGCTCGCATCCAACGCCCCCTTTTTTGCCGTTCGCCCGCGGGCAATCACCGTTTTTATGCGGTAGAGGGTGCGGCCGCTCGGGCGGCAATTTTCCCTTGCCAAGTTTGCGCCTCTTGACCGATCATCTTGGAACTCCGCTTGCATACGACGACAGTTTTTGACAACTGTGTAAACGAGCGCCTATTACTGCCGTGAACAAATTACTGCCCATACTCATAATTCTCTGTGCTATAGGGATTTATGCGGCCATGGAAATGAGGACCGCTCCCTCGCCTGTTGGAGGCGGATGGAGCATTCGGCCGGAAATGGCCGGCCAGCTGGTCGCCGATGCCACCGACGGGGCAAATCGCGACCGTGGGGCGGTCCGTGTCATGGGTGCGAGCATCGAGCCAGTCGTCGTGGAAGGGGAAATCTCCAGGGGAACACCCTTCTTTGTCGAGATGAAACGCGCCGGTGTCGAACCCAACGAGATTCAGAAGATCGTCTCCGCGACCAAGGATGAATTCAACTTTCGAAAGGTTAAACCCGGACAAAAATATTCGATCTTTTCAGATCCCGATGGCGATCTCGACAGTTTGCAGTTCGTTGTCGATACCGAAAAGGTATTGAAGATTACGAGAATTGGCGAGGATTACCAGACACGCCTCGACACGATACCGTACCGGATCGAGTACTACCTGACCAGCGGGACCATCAACGAGTCAATCTTTGCCACACTTCAAAATATCGGAGCCGATCCCGAGTTGGCGGCATACCTCGCTGTGATTTTTCAGTGGGACATTGACTTCTTCAAAGACATCCGAAAGGGCGATACTTTTTCGATCCTTTACGAGCAGAAGATTTTTGACAACAAAAAAGAACAGCTCGGGAGAATACTCGCGGCCAGGGTATTCACCCAGGGTCAGGAGCACTACGCGATTCGGCATGATTTGCGGAAGGGTGTGCCCACGTACTTTGACGAAAACGGCAAGTCGCTCCAAAAATCACTTCTTCGTGCCCCTCTGCAGTTTTCCCGAATCTCGTCGAGCTTTAGTTACCGGCGGTTACACCCCGTACACAAAACCTACAAACCACACCTGGGAATCGACTACGCAGCCCCTCATGGCACGCCGGTTCGAACAACGGGCAATGGAACCGTGGTGGCCGTCACGCGCAACAGCTCGAATGGCAATTACGTCAAAATCCGGCACAACAGTCGCATCACGACCTATTATCTTCACCTGTCGAGATTCGCAAGGGGGATCCGGTCGGGCGTCAAGGTCAAGCAGGGACAAATCATTGGCTATGTGGGCTCGACGGGGATCGCCACCGGCCCCCATCTCGATTACCGGATCAAGGTCGGCGGCAAGTTTGTCAACCCGCGCCGGATAAAGCTTCCGCCAAAAGCACCGGTGCCCGCCGATCAGTTTGCCCTTTTTCAGACAAAAAAGGCCGCTTGTCTCCTCAAGTTTTTTGAGGCATCGGCAATGGAGCAAACGGCTGTTGTCGACAAACCCTCACACGTACCGCACGAACGCGCAGAAATCCTTTTTTAAAAAGCAGTTCTGCCCATTGACCGGACACGGTCCGGTTTTGGAAGTCACCGGGTTGGTCCGCCAACCGCGGCAGAAACCGTCACCTATATGGTTGACTTTGCGAAGCTTATATGATACAATCCGGGCATCCACAGGTGTCAGCAGACGTGTTTTTACAGCTGAAAGAGGGGGTAAATATGAGGCGAACTGCGTTTTTGTCTCTGATTCTTGTTTTCTGTGCTAGTTTCGCATTTGCACAGGCCGGCGCGGTCAACCTGTTCGCCGACCCGGGCGGATCAACTTGCGATCTCGTGCCGGTTGTGGGGGGACTCTGGTCCGTCTACGCCGTGCATGTTCTGTCTCCAGGCGCGACCGCCAGTCAGTGGTCAGCACCGGTTCCGGCATGTGCGTTGCCGGGCGGGTTGTGGCTCTCCGACACGGCGGTCTATCCGGTCACGGTCGGTAACTCGCAAACGGGTGTGGCCATCGGTTACGGGGTGTGCGTGCCATCGCCAAATCATATCCTGACGATCAATCTCTTCGTACAGGCGCCGATTGCGCCCTGTTGCGTGTGGCCGATTCTGCCCGACCCGAACGTACCATCGGGTAAGGTCGAGGTCGTCGACTGCGCCAACAACCTGCTCCAGGTTGACTCGCAGGCTTCGGCAGTAATCAACTCGGACCCGAGTTGTGATTGTTTCGAGCCCCTGCCGACCGAAACAAGCACATGGGGCAAAGTGAAAGCGCTTTACTCCCAATAGCACACGCACTGATTTAGATCACTCGTGTGTTATATCGACAGGTTCCCACGGAACTCGCTCGCGAGTTCCACGGGGACCTGTTTTTGCTGCGTGGTACAATCTGATTGCTGTCCGAGCCAGGATCAGGCAGATCGCCGGTTCACCCTCAAGGACCTACATCCATCTCGGGTGGTGGGTTATCACCGACGGCAAACATACCACCGGACGGCAGCGAGCTGTCCTCGATCCAGATCGCGTAGTACCGGGGGTTGTGGCGCGGGCATGCGAGATCTTTGATCTTCAAAGTCAAGGTGTTGTCGTACTTTTGCCCGTTTGGATCGGGTATATGCGCAACCAGATCGTCTGACAACCGCTTTTGGTTATAGTTGTCGACTAGATCCGTATACGTAAACTGGAAATGGGCTTTTAG
>CP070631.1:3233267-3254828 GCA_020356045.1 Candidatus Latescibacterota bacterium | reverse complement strand
TCGTCGATATGAAACCCGACCTCGAACGGCACGTCGGCCTCGATCTCGGGAAGCGCATGGCGAAGGGTACGGCTCACGGTTACCGAGTTGGCGCCGCTTCGTTTTTCGACGTGAATATTGACGACGTTCTGGCCGTTGGCGCGGACGAAATATACCGGATCTTCGAAATCGCGCCGGACCTCACCCAGCATCGAAAGGGTGAACATGCGGTCGCCACGCTGTGCCACGATGGTGCGTTTTATGCGGTTGAACTCGACGGGGTCACGAAGCGCCACGTACTTCTCCGTTCCCGCCTGGTAAATCGTGCCCGCGCCGGCAAGCTCGTCCAACCGGTCGACCGCGGCAAATACCTCGTCGGGGGTGATGCCATAGAGATCGAGCTTGCGGCGGTCGAGAAAGATTTTGATCAACGGACGTGCACCACCGAGCACTCGAGCGTCGGCCACACCCTCGAGCGCAATGATCTGAGGAACCACCCAGGTGTCCGCCAGCTCGCGAAGCTCATTGGGATCGAGGGGCGACTCCAAGCTAAAGGTAAAGAAGTTTTCGGTTCTGAACTCTTCGGGGACATAAGCGACGATTTGAGGCTGCCCGGCGTTGAGCGGAAGATTGCGGCGGACCGAACCGAGCTGCTCGTTCAAGTCGACACGGGCAAAATCGATGTCGACATCGCGTCGAAACGACACCTCGACCTGCGAGCGGCCAGCCCAACTTCGTGATTTGACCGTTTCGACACCGTGGACCTTTCGCGCGGCTTCTTCGACGGGGATGGTGATAGACCGCTGGACGGCCTGCGGAGATGCACCGTTCCAATATGTGTAAATAGAAAGGGTTGGGAGATCTGTTTCAGGTATTGCTTCAATCTGGAGCCGGGGTATGGCGTAGGCGCCGAGCAGGACAAACGCGGCGAAAATCATCCACGTGGTGACCGGATGTCTGACAAAGAAGTGGGTCATACCTCGGGCCTCCGGATACGGTGGGCGAGCTTATAGAGTATCGGCGTGTAGAGCAACGTAAGCGACGTGGTCAAGAACAGCCCACCGATGATCGTCAATGCCAGCGGTCTCTGGAGCTGCTCGCCGGACCCGAGACCGATGGCCAACGGTACCATCGCCAGAATTGTCGACGCGCTCGTCATCAGAATTGGGCGCAGCCGTAACCGGCTGGCCTCCAAAATGGCGGTGTAACCATCGGTGCCCTCCTGACGAAGCCGCCGGATGGTATCCACCTTGATGATGGCGTCATTTACGGCGATCCCGAGCAATGCGACCATACCAATCAGCGACAAAATATTGATCGACCCGCCGGTGACGGCGATGGCGAGTATCGAACCTCCAAATCCAATCGGAATCACGGCGGCGATCAGCAGCGGATCGATAAAGGATTCGAATTGTGCAGCGAGAATCATGTATACGAGCATGACGGCCAGAAGCATGGCCCAGCCCAGATCCTTGAAGCTGCGTGTCATCTCGGCTCGCTCTCCGCTTTGCACCAGGCGGACTCCTGCCGGTAGGTCGAGAGTATTGGCAACCGCCATCGCCTCGTGCCATGCATCATCGATGGATCCACGACGCAGATCAGCGGAGATCGTCACCATTCGCCGTTGGTTGCGTCGAGTGAGCTCGCGGACTGGCGCCTCCTCGGTCACATCAAGAAACGAACGCAGCGGAACTGTTTCGCCCGTGGTTATCTCGATTGGTGAATCGAGGGCCAAGGCAAGATCACGGCGCTGTTGTCTGGGAATTCGCACCGAGATGTCGATGCGTTGATCGACCTCGTTGAATGTGGTGGCTTCGACGCCGCGTATGCGGTTGCGCAGCTCGCGGGCGACGATATCGGGATCCAAACCGCTTCGTAGAATCTCTTCGGCGTCGAGATGAACAACGAGGTTGGGTGTTCCGATCACTCGGTCGATTTGGATATCACGAAGCGTTTGTTTTTCAGACAACCCCGACAACAGCTGCTCGGCCACCTGCACCGCTACCAGCGGATCCTCGGCTACGATGCCCATGCTAAAGGCCGCTTCGTCCGTGGCGAGAATCTCGCCCAACCCGATTCCCTCGTCGCGGAACGAATACAGCGCGCCGGGCATTCTATCCAATCGCTCGGCAGCTTCTCGTTGGAGCCGTTCGCCTTTCTCACGCCCACCACGGCCGGGCTCCAGAATTACCCGTATGATGGCCGTGTTTGGGGCAGTGTATTCGTTGAGAGATTCGAGCGTTTTTTCGGTGCGGCCCACCTGACTGAACACGTTTTTGACATCGGCGTCATCGGTGATCCACTCGGCAAAGACGGCCACGGCGGCTGCCGTTTCTTCCAGGGGTGTGCCGCTGGGGTATTCGATTTCGATTCGGAAATCGCCCGAGCTTCGTTCGGGCATAAACGATCGACGAAGCTGAAGTCCGAGCAGTCCGGCGGCGACCAATCCGACCGTCAAACAGAGCAGCATCAACGCGGGTCTTCGCAACACGCGGACAAGGACACTGTGATACAAGCGGTAAAACGCTTCAAAGCCAGCGTTGAACAAACGAAATAATCCCCTGGGCGGGCCTTGCCGTTTGGCGAGAATCCGGGCCGAGAGCATCGGTTGAAGAAGAAGCGCGGTGGCTACGGAGACGAGAAGTGAAAACACGACGGCAAGCGCCTGATCGCGGAAAAAGGCACCTGCGATCCCGGGGACGTACACAACAGGGAAAAACACGGCAACCGTGGTCAGGGTCGCGGCAAGAACTGCGCGCGCGACCTCGCCCGTGCCTTTGACGGATGCCCCGGCGACTTCTCGCTTGCGTTCGATGCGAGTGATGTCGGCGGCCGGTGAGGGCTCACCGGTGTCTTTTTTGAACACGCCGGACAAATGCCGGTTGATATTCTCTAGAACCACGATGGCGTTGTCCACCAGCATACCGGCGGCCAGCGACAGGCCCCCAAGGCTCATCAAGTTCAGTTTCACCTTGCCAAAATACAGCAACGCGAACGTAATAAAAATCGACACAGGGATGGAGACCCCGACGACGACAGGGCTGCGGACGTCGCGAAGAAAAAGAAACAACACAAGAAACGCCAGGCACGCGCCAATGATCAAGGATTGAACGAGACCCTGGAACGACGCACGTACGTACTCGGCATCGCGGTATACAAACGAGTAATCGAAATCCCCGTAATCTTCGGCGAGCACGGAGAGCGCCTTGTCGACCTCTTCGGATACCTGTATGGTGTTGGCCTCGGGCTCCTTGTAAAGCAAGAATGACACGACTGGGTCACCGCCCAAAAGAGTGACACCTTCCAGTTCTTTGACCGAGTCGATGACGCGTGCCACATCCGACACACGGATGGGGGATTGCCCCGAGCGTATGATGTCGGTGGTTTCGATGTCTTCTAGGGTTTCGAACTCGCCGACGATCCTCAAACTCAGATGAAGCGGCCCTTGGCGGATCTTTCCGCCGGGGAAAGATATGTTACTTCGCGCCAGCGCCTGCTGGATGTCGTCGATGGTGATCCCGTAGATCGCCATCTTTTTGACATCCGGTTCCACGATGATCTCGCGCTCCACGCCGCCAACGACTTCTGCCTGGCTGATACCTTCGACCTGCTGAAGTGCAGGTTTGACTACCTCGGTGGCGAACTCGGTCATCGATTCGATGCGATCGCCGCCTTTGAGTGTGAGTATGCTAATAGGGCGGGACAGAGGATCCCACCTGAGAATTACCGGACGTTCGGCGTCCTCGGGGAAATCATCGCGAAACGCCACACGGTCGACCGCTTCGCGAAGATGCAGATTGGCAAAATCCATCTGCGTCCCCCACTCGTACTCGACCGTTATGATCGAGATCCCCTCTCTGGTCCGTGAGATGACCCGCCGGACTCCCGAGAGAGCGGTGACGACTTCTTCGAGCCGTTGGGTGACGAGACGTTCGAGGTCCTCGGCCGGTATGTCCTCGTATGTGGTAATGACGGTGAGACGCGGATAGGTGATCGAGGGAAGAAGATCGACGGGAATGCGCCGAAAGCTCAGCACACCGATCAGCATCAGCGCCAAAAAGAGCATGGCGATGGCTATCGGGCGCTGGATGACAAGCTTCAGCATCGCGTGTCCTTACTCCTTGCCCCCCCAGGGATCGCCTATCGGAACAGTCTTTTTGACTTTTATTTTGGCGTCGTGCGACAGAGTGAGGTGATTGGATACGACGACACGGTCTCCAGGGGAAAGAGATCCGCCTTGGAGGACGCGCTCCACTTCGACGACATAATCGTTCTGACGGCCGAGTTTGAGATAGAGCCACTTGGCGCGGTCCCCCTCGACCTTGAAAAGGAGCGGGCGTCCATCGCGTGTGAGGATCGACTCGCGGGGAACGAGCAGACGGTCCTCTAGACGTTCTCCAGCTATGATCGCTCGCGTAAACATCCCCGGTTTCACTCGCCCGGTCGTATCCTCGAGACGGAGGAGAACATCGCAGGTGCGGCTGTTGCGATCAAAGTGCGGGCTGACGACGTCGACTGTCACGCGGAGCGTGTCGCCGAGCGCCGGGATTGCCAGCAATGCGGGTCGTCCCTGGCCGACATTACCGATATCCGATTCGAGCACACCCACCTGGGCTTCAAGATTTGTATTGTTGACAATCGTGCACACGGTTTGATTGGCCACCACGTGCTCGCCCTCTGACAAAGTCAACCCGCTAACTACACCGGAGAACGGAGCACGTATTTCGGTTCGTTCCAGATTGAGGTATGCGCGTTCCAAATCCATGCGAGCGGCGGTCACCCCGCTTCGCGCGGCCACCATATCGACCCGAAATGCCCCGTTTTTCAACTCCTCCACATCGAGTGCGACTTCGCGGGCAAGCCGTTCCTCGCGGCTGATGGCGCCGCTCTCCTCGAGTCGCTCGAGCTCTTTGATTTTCTCCATGAGCTCGGATGACCGTTCGATCACATTGATCGAATCCTCTTCCACAGCGAGAACGCTCAATGCCTGCAAATATTTTGAGCGTGCCTCCTGCGCGGCGACCTGGTACTCGCGGGCGTCGAGCTTGAGGATCAACGATCCCTTGCGGACGTTTTGGCCTTCGCTGGCTAAAATCCGAGTGATGCGGCCGTTTATCTCGGTCCGGATCTCTGCGGATTGACGGGCCCGGATCGTACCCTCGGCGATCACAGGAACGACGAGGTCGCCGGTCACCACTTTGGCAACATTTACCGAAGTCGTACGTTCGCGTTTTTTCTTTGGCTTGCTCTCGGTTTTGGTGCTATCCGCCGAAGCGGGCTTATCGTCCTCGGTCTCCACGGCGGCCGAGTCGGCAGGTGCATCCGATTCATCCGATGAATCACCGGAGCCGCATCCGGCGACGGCGAGCACAGCGAGCAGTGTCAACAGGCAAACCAGTGGTGTATTGAGCTGCCGTGCCCACAGGGGTGTGTTTTTGGGGTTCATTGGGTTACGGTGGCTCTGCCGGAATGTTCCGGCAGAGCAACTTGGTTGTTGGTGGTTACGGTAAGAACGTTTATAGACTGCCTTCCAGCTGATAGCAAATTACGCTCATGGGTTCCGCTTCTTCATCGCCGATCTGGAACGACTGACCACCGGATTGAAGCGATATCGCTGCCTGAAGAAGATCAGTCACAATGTAGACACGATCTTCGACAAAGTAATAACCATCGGTGAGCGGATCACCTTCGCCTTTGAGCGTAATCTGTTTTGAGAATCGTCCTTCCGGGTCGAACACGTCAAATACTCCAATCACGCCATCTGGCAAACTGCGCGTTCCGTCACTGGTCAGCACCCACAAACTTCCGTCTTCGCGTACGAAAATCGTTTCGATGTCCTTGTTGTAATCCGATATCTTTACCGTCGCGTTTGGGATCTGATTGGCAAAAAGACCCATGAGATCTTCGACGATCTTTTTCTCCTCGGCGGTTCGTTTCTGATGGTCGTAGGCGCGCTCGATAATCCGATCCGGTGTGCCGTCGGGCTTCCAGATCTGTATACGATAGTCGTCATAGCTGGTACACGCGTATACACGGCCGTCGGTTCCGATCGTCCACCGCCGGTCGAACGTGTCCCATACTTTGTCATCGAGCACGGGACTGGCGAAATCGATCGTCCGAGTCTCCGAGTGATACCGGGCGGTTTCTTTTCCATCGGGAGCGACGCTGGCGAGATATCGCTCCTGATCGAAGCGGCCTTCGGAGAACGCGTTTGCCGCTCCGGCCAACACAAAATTGCCTCCGCGATAGTTGCCGCCGACGAGTATGATCATACCACCATCTTCGCGGACGGGAAGCGGGTGTTCGCCAGCGGGTTCACCTTCCGGTGTCAGAAGGACGATCTTGCCCGGCGCGAGCTGCAGGACGGCGACGTTGCCATCGCGTGTAAAAAACATGCTGGTGGGTCCTCTGAATTCACCGGGCCCCTCGCCTTCACGGCCGATATCCCTTACGAATCCCCCATCGGGATCGAATACTTTGACCTGATTGAGCTGACTGTCCAGAAGGTATATGTTGCCCGATTGGTCGGTTTGAATCTGGCTGATCACCCCAAAAAACTCGTCTTCGTCATCGGTGTCGCCACCGATTTGCCAGAGCTCTTGAAGGTCGGAAGCGGCGGGTGATTCCATCGGTGAAGCGGGGCTTACCAGACAGCGGATCCCGTCCTTGGTGGTGTCCTCGCCCTTCCACTCGGCCGCCTGCGCCGGCGGGGCCGGCAAGATAGCCATCAGAGCCGCGCCAGCCAGGACCACCAAGGTCGCCGTCGCGGTGAGCCAATAACGGGATCGGTAAATGTCATTGTAAATTCCCACGTTGGGCTCCTTTCTTTGTGCCGAGAACATGCTTTTTTTGTATACGGCAGGCTGCCGCCGTTTGTTCCGGCATCATCGTTCACGTTTTTCCCCGGGGCACGCTCATGAGGTAGTACACGCCCTGTCGGGGATAATTCGACACCGGTACAAAATCCTTTGGCCGATTGCGCGGTTGGAGTCGGCGGACGCGGGGTGTGTTGGAACCGCTATCCGACGCCACATCATACCCCATTGGGGGCGAAAGGTGAAGCGGGGAATTGCTGCCGGCAAGCCCGCGCTGTTCTGTCATCAGCGTCCATAACATGCATGTAAACCGAATGTTACAGCGCTCAGTTAAAGTGACGGCCGGTGGACGATCCGTCGTGCCGGCAATCATGGTTTCAATCAACGGCACCGTGTTGTAATCTGATGCCCGTTCCACGTTTGACCCCAAAGAGAGGAACCGCGGAAATGTTGACCAGACCGATCAAATTTGACAACCCGGCGGGAGATACGCTGGCGGCTCTTTTGGATCTCCCGCTCAACAGGAAGCCGCGAGCCTTCGCGTTGTTCGCGCACTGTTTTACCTGCTCGAAAAACTACCGTTACGTTCGACACATCAGTCGTGCGTTGTGCGGTAACGGGATCGCGGTATTTCGGTTCGATTTCACGGGGCTTGGTGAGAGCGAAGGAGAGTTCGCCGACACCAGCTTTTCGTCCAATGTGGATGATCTGGTTGGCGCGGCAGAGTATTTGAGCGCAATGTATCGGGCACCGGAAATTCTGATCGGGCACTCATGGGGTGGGGCGGCGGTGATTCAGGCCGCCTCGAGAATTCCGTCGTCGGTGGCCGTGGCCACGATCGGCGCTCCCAGTGACCCGGGACACGTCGCCCGACATCTTGAAGCCGCGGCCGACACCATCGCCGATAAAGGCGAGGCAGAGGTCGTGCTGGCCGGGCGCAGCTTTAGAATCAAAAAACAGTTTCTCGATGATCTCGAATCCACACGGATGCAGCAGACGATCCGCAATCTGAACCGCGCGCTGTTGGTATGTCACTCACCGGTTGATGAGGTTGTCAGTATCGAAAACGCCCAAGAGATTTTTGTGAGTGCCCGACACCCGAAAAGCTTTGTGTCCTTGGATCGGGCGGATCATCTGCTGAGCGAAGAAGCAGATTCATGTTATGTGGGGGATGTTGTGGCAGCCTGGGCTGGGCGGTATATCGGAGTGGGGACCGAGTCTCCGCCGGGGGAGGACCAGCCCGAGGTGGTCGTGCGGACTGGCCGCGAGCGTTACCGGACGGAAATCGCTGCGGGTGTTCACACGTTGGTATCCGACGAGCCGGTGTCCTTGGGTGGTGGTGATAGAGGGCCAACTCCTTATCAATACTTGTTGTCCGCGCTTGGGGCATGCACGGGAATCACGCTGCGCATGTACGCGGATCGCCATAAATGGCCGGTGGACGAAATCGTCGTACGGCTTGCTCACAAAAACGTGCATGCGGCGGATTGCGAAGATTGTGACACCAACGAGGGTAAGATCGATCACATCGGCCAAACGATCGAGCTCGGTGGTGCGCTTGACGCCGAACAGCGAACACGGCTTCGGGAAATCGCCGACAGATGCCCGGTTCGACGGACCCTGCACTCCAAAGTTGTTGTCAAAACACAACTCAGCGATGATGAAGCTTGAGGTGGACGGCGTTGGAAGCGTGTTTTTGATTGACGAGGGGAGGGCTGACCGCTACTATTTCGTCGCAGAAAAGGTGTGGGTTCTCGGACGACTATTTGTTAAAAACAACTCCCCGGGGACATTCATTTATCCAAACTCAACTCAGGCAGGTTGACGATGAAGAACGCATCGTGGATCCTGGTTATCTCACTCGTCGCTCTATTGACCGTGGGATGTGCGAGTAAGAAGGTGGTTCGCGAAAAAGACGCGCGTATTGCCGAGCTCGAAGGCGAAATGGAAGGTCTCCAGCAGCAGCTGGCTGCGGCCGAGCAGGAGAACGCGGAATTGAACCAAAAGCTCGAAGATGCGCTGGCCGATTACAAAGCCAAAGAGCAGGTGTGGCTGGCTCAGGAAGAATCCCAGTCGGTGGTGACGGTGTCCGAAGCGGTGCTTTTCAATTCGGGTAGCACGACACTTTCCAAGACGGGGATGGATGTTATCGACAAGATCGCCGAAGTGGCCGGCGGGTATGCCAACAGACCCATAATCGTCGAGGGGCATACCGATGATGTCGGCATTGCCGCCGCGTACCTGAACAAATACCCGTCCAACTGGGAGCTGGCCTCGGCACGCGCGTGCGCAGTCGTTCATTACCTGATGAAGAAGCACGAAATGGACCCGATGCGTCTCTCCGCTGTGGGTTTTGGAGAATTCCGGCCGTTGGCTGACAACGATACACCGGAGGGCCGAGGCAAGAACCGTCGCGTGGTCCTCAAAATCGGGGCCGAGGACTAAGCGGCGATGAGCTGCAGCTAGACCGTGTGAATGAGATGTAAGCCCCCCGGCATCGATGGCCGGGGGGCTTTTGTCATGAATATGCCCGGAGATCTTGCGTAGGTGTACCATGAGTCGATTGCTCTTCTCGATTGGCATTCTGGTGGTTCTGGTCGGCGCGGTATTGACGCCGTGCCAAGCCAAAACCTTCCGCATCGAACGGATCCATGTCGATGCACAAGTCCACCCGGACGGCTCCATGGACGTGACGGAATCCATAACGTATCTGTTTGACGGCGAATTTGCGTTTGCCTATAGAGACATCCCGCTAAAACCGGCCGAGCGGCTGAGCGGGTTGTCGGTCTCGGACGACGCGAATCGGTTCGTTGAGGCAATCGACGAACGACCGGGCACGTACAGCATGTCGCAAACAGACGGCGTCACACGGATCACTTGGTACTACCGCGCCAAAGATCAACGAAAAACCTTTTCGTTGGGATATACCATCTACAACGTCGTAAACCGGTACAATGACACGGCCGAACTCTACCATCAATTTGTCGGTCCGGATTGGGATCGTCCAATTGGCGAGGTCTCGGTACGTGTACGGATGCCGGAGGGTGTGCGTCAGTCCGATCTAAGGGCCTGGGCTCATGGGCCGCTGCATGGGTTTGTCGAGATCGGTTCGTCCAGCGTTATGTTGGACGTATCGCCGCTTCCCCCGAGGACATTTTGGGAGGCACGCGTGCTGTTCCCCCCGGATGTTTTTGCCGGAGTCGAGCTTAGCCCCGGCGGTGACCGTTTAGCGGCGATTCTGGCGGAGGAGGCCGCGTGGGCGCAAGAGGCAAACGCAACGCGGGAGGCCAGACGCCAAAGAACCGCAGCCGAGGCGGAGCGGGCCCGGGAGCGTGCCGCGTTGGCAGGTAAGCTGTTGCCGATGTCGGTACTCCTTGGACTTTTTGGACTCGGAGTGTGGTTTGTTTTGTTTCGACGCCACGGGTGGCCGCATGCTACCCGCGCGCGTGTTGCACCGGGAGAGATTCCCAGCGATCATCATCCGGCCGTATTGTCGTACCTAATGAGCCGCACGGTAAGCGGTCCGGCCATTGTCGCCACGTTGGTGGACCTGGCCAACCGCGGGTATTTGGAGATTCACCAAACAGAGAAAATATCGCGAAACTGGTTGGGCAAAGAGAAAAGCGCGACGGACTATCGGTTTGAAACCATGGCCAAACAAACCGGTGGACTGGAAGCATACGAGAAAAACCTATTGGAGTTTATGCTGGCCGCTGAGGGCGATCCGAGATCGTTTACCATGTCTGGCATTAAAGAGGCCGCGTCAAAAAACTCGAGCACGTTCAGAAAGTGGTTTCGGGACTGGACCAAGTCGGTAAGCGATCATTGCCAGACCCTCGAGTTTTTTGAGCCGTATCCCGTCGTGGCGATGGTTTTGAACGCGCTGTGCGGCGTGATAATTATTGGTATTGGGGTTCTCGTATGTGTTAAAACCGACTCGGCGGCCGGCCTACCGGCAATCGTTGGCGGGTTCGTTCAGGCGGTGTTGACGGTGTTCCTCACCCGACGGACTGCGGAAGGCCGCCGGCTGCATCAAGAGTGGCGGCAATTCAAAAATCACCTCCAAAAGATCGGCAAGGCGTTGGGACCGGTGACCCTCGATTCGAGCTCGTGGGCGGCGTATCTTGCGTCG
The DNA here is from genome assembly GCA_020356045.1 of Candidatus Latescibacterota bacterium. Lineage (GTDB taxonomy): Bacteria > Krumholzibacteriota > Krumholzibacteriia > WVZY01 > WVZY01. Next base: position 3,243,902 of record CP070631.1, on the reverse strand, counting down.
GCCATCGTATTTGGCATGCACAAAAAGCTGGTGCCAAAACTGCAGTTGATCGATGACAGCGGCAAAGTTGTTTTCCCCGTGTGGTTTTACGGTGTTCATGGAAGCACCGCTATGGATGCCGCGGTTTTCGATCAGGGATTTGCCAATCTTGCGTCGGGTTTCTCGAGTATGGTTGAGTCGGTGACAACAACGGTGAGTTCCGCGTCGGGTGCCGGTGGTGGGGCGAGCGCCGGTGGCGGTGGTGGGAGCGGTGGTGGCGGCGGCGGAGCCGGTTAGCCGGCGAATGAATTAAAGGAGCGATATCGAATGGAGTATCGGCATCTTGGATCGTCGGGGTTGAGGGTATCGGCGTTGTCGTTGGGTGCGTGGATTACCTATGGTGGACAGGTTGGTGAGGAAGCCGCGGCGGAGTGTATGCGCGCAGCATATGACTCCGGGGTGAACTTTTTTGACAATGCGGAAGCTTATGACGCCGGTAATGCAGAGCGGGTGATGGGAAAAGTGATAAAAAAGTTCCAATGGAAACGATCCGACCTTGTCATTTCAACAAAAATTTTCTGGGGAGGGAATGGCCCCAATGACCGTGGACTGTCACGCAAACACATTATGGAGGCGATCGACGCGTCTTTACGGCGGCTCAAGCTGGATTACGTCGACCTCGTGTTTTGTCACCGGCCCGATTATCACACACCGATCGAGGAGACGGTGTGGGCGATGGATACGTTGATCAAGCAGGGCAAGGCATTTTACTGGGGAACCAGCGAGTGGAGCGCCGAGCAGATAATGAATGCATATGGTGTGGCGCGACGGGAGCATCTCGTCCCGCCACAGATGGAACAGCCCGAGTACAACTTGTTTCACCGTGATCGCGTCGAGCGGGAGTATGTGCCGCTCTACACCGGCATCGGTTTGGGTACGACGATTTGGAGCCCCCTGGCCAGTGGTTTGTTGACGGGGAAGTACAACGACGGGTTGCCCGACGGATCACGATTGTCTCTGGATAATTACAAATGGCTTCGCGACACGGTTCTCGGGGATAAGGCTCACGAACGGATCCACAAGGTCAAGATGTTAAAACCCGTGGCGGAAGAACTGGGTTGCACGCTTGCACAGTTGGCTTTGGCCTGGTGCTTGAAGAATCCAAATGTGAGTACCGTGATTACGGGAGCGACCAACGCCGAACAGGTCGCTGAGAATATGAAGGCTCTGGAAGTCGAACGTATGTTGACAGACGATCGGATGGATAGAATCGATCGTATCTTCGACAACAAACCCACGCCGCCAGCGGACTTCCGGTAGGGTTAACTCGTCAATGGACTATCGATCGGATTAACTCACCAATGCACTATCGGTCAGGTTAACTCGCCAGCGCAATACCGGTAGATCTAGCTCGCCAAGGGACCACCGGTTGGACTAGCCATGGAGCTTCATCAGGGTCTGAGCTAGCCTGGCGCCCATTCTCTCCACGGCCTCGCGCGTGCGCACGTCTGTCAGCACACCCTGGTCATCAAAAGCGTTCGATGCGTTTGGCACACCCTTTTGGTCGGGAAGGACCATGACACGCATATTGGCGAGCAGGGTTCTCAGATGAGCGAGCGCACGCAGCCCACCGAGCGCACCCGGGGATGCGGCCATGATCGCCGCGACTTTACCTTCGAATCCATTGTAAGCCGGCTCGTCGTCGACACGGCGTGACGCCCAGTCGATGACGTTTTTCAATAGCGGGGGAAAAAAGCCGTTGTATTCGGGTGACGCAATCAAAAAGCCGTCGTTCGATGCCATCAGCTTCTTGAATTCGAGGGCGCTCGCGGGAATTCCATCGGCTGCCTCGAGATCCGCATCGTATAGCGGCATGGGAAAACCGCGCAAATCGACTAACGTCACCTTCGCACCATCGGCTTTTGCGCCAGCGGCAGCGTTGTTGACCAGCATCTTGTTATAGGAACCACGGCGCGCGCTGCCCGCGAAGGCCAAGATTTTGGGTGTGTAAACCATACCAAAACTCCCGGGATCGGAATGCGAATCACAATCGCCAATCCGACAAACTCATACAACAGGGATCCCGAGGACGCAACTCAAAATGGAGCTGAGCGGGCGCATCGGGGTAATGGGGTTGACCGGGCGCACGCATCTCGTATAGTTTCAAATGCGAATCCGCGCACCAAGGCAGATGATGTTCGGCCAACCTCTGGTCTGAAATGGACGTAGGCGAATCATGAATTCACCGGATCATACTGGCAAAAACAGACCCGGCTCTGCGGGGTTCTCGAAGCCGGATCCTCTGGCTGATGCGTACCGGCGCTGGGGCTATTTACAGGCGGATCTCGAATGGTTGAACCGGCTGGAGAAGATCGTTCACCCCGATATCACCGAGGCGGCCGAACGAAACGATCCGGAGGCGGACGCCAAGTGGAAAGCGATATACTGCGGGTCGATTGGCGTCGAATTTATGCACATCGCCGACCCGGAACGCCGGCGTTGGGTGGCGACACGGATGGAGTCGGATGATTCGGCTCCGCAAACAACGGGTATCATCGATCGCATTGCCCGCTCCGAACTGTTCGAACGATTCTTGCACGCCCGCTACGTTGGCAGTAAGCGGTACTCGATCGAGGGCGTCGCTGGTGTGATCCCTTTGCTCGATTCGATTTTCGACACGTTCGCACAAAATGGCGGCGAACTGGTGATGATTGCCATGAGCCACCGCGGTCGACTAAACGTGTTGACCAATATAGTCAACGTGCCCGCAGCGGATATATTCGCCGGTATGGAAGACGTCGATCCAAGGAGCGTTCTGGGCAGCGGGGATGTCAAATATCACCTGGGAGCGACCGGCCGCCACACGACCCCCGCTGGGAACAGCCTTGAGGTCCGCCTTAGCAGCAATCCGAGCCATTTAGAACTCGTCGATCCCGTGCTAATGGGTAGAGTGCGTGCAAAACAGGATCGGGCCGGCGAGGGCGCCACGAACAGGATTCTGGGGATTACGCTTCATGGCGACGCCGCGTTTGCCGGGCAGGGAGTGGTGCCCGAGACGCTCAATCTGTCGCAACTCCCCGGATACCGGGTAGGCGGCACCATCAGAGTAATCGTAAACAATCTGATCGGTTTTACGGCACAGCACCCGAAACTTCATTCTTCAAAATTTTCATCGGACGTCGCGAAACGTTTGTCGATCCCTATCTATCACGTAAATGGGGAGGATCCCATCGCGGTGTGCCGGGCCGGGCGGATGGCTATGGAGTACCGGACGCAATTTGGGGATGACGTGGTGGTCGATATTATCGGATACCGCCGCTATGGTCACAGTGAGGTTGAAGATCCGAGCATCACGCAGCCCACGTTGTATCGAACCATCGAAAACCGGCCGATGCTTTGGGAAATGTTTGCCGAGCGCATGGGTGAAAAGCCGGAGGCGATTGAAGCGCGACGCGACGAAATTTGGCAGGATCTGGAGCACGAGCACGAGGTCGGACGCTCCAAACTGCATCGTCCTGTGCTTCATCGCTTGCCGTCATACTGGGATCCATACCGGGGCGGGCCGTATATTCCCGCGCTGGAAGTCGATGCCAGCGTGCCCGCCGAGCGGCTCCGTGATATCGCAAACGCGCTGACGACCGCGCCGGAGAGTTTTAACATTCACCCAAAAATCCAGCGGCTGTTTGATCAACGGATAAAAATGGTGATGGGAGAGAAACCGGTGGATTGGGGGATGGCCGAAGCGCTTGCGATGGGTTCGCTTCTCTGGGAAGGCATCCCCATTCGGTTGTCCGGTCAGGATTGCGGGCGAGGAACCTTTAATCAGCGGCATGCGGTAATCATCGACACGGAGAACGGAAACGATTACCGGCCGCTGGCGCACCTTCGTCCCGGTCAGGGCAGATTTACCGTGATCGATTCACCGCTGTCGGAAAGCGCACCACTTGGGTTCGAATACGGTTACAGCCGGGATTACCCAGACGCGCTCGTGTGTTGGGAAGCGCAGTTTGGAGATTTCGCCAACGTAGCCCAGCCAATGATTGACCAGTTCTTGTCGGCGGGCGAAGACAAGTGGAGGCTTTTGTCGGGGTTGGTTCTTTTGCTGCCTCATGGGTTTGAGGGCCAGGGCCCCGAACACTCGAGCGCTCGGCTCGAAAGATTCCTTCAGCTTGCCGCGGAAGACAATATCCAGATTTGCCAGCCGTCGATGTCCTGCCAATACTATCATCTTCTCCGCCGGCAGGCCCTTCGCATCTGGCGGAAGCCGCTGGTCATTTTTACACCCAAAGGTTTGCTGCGCGCCGCTGGAGCCAGTTCGCCGATCGACGCATTTGCCTCCGGGGGGTGTTTCAAGCTCGTGCTTCCGGACGACAATGTCGACAATGCGGAGAGGATTTTGATCTGCTCGGGGAAAATCTCGCACGAATTGAAAGCGGAACGTGACCGGCGGGAAGACGGCAACACGGCCGTGATCTGCCTCGCGCAGTTGTACCCGTTTCCAAAGGACGAACTAAAAGGGGTGCTCGATCGGCACCCAAACGCGCGTAAAATCGTTTGGGTCCAAGAAGAGCCGGGGAACAATGGTGCGCTGGCCTTCGTTCGACCGCATCTGCAGAGGCTGCTTGGAGACAGGCACCTCGTAACGGTCAAACGGTCAGATAGCGCGAGCCCAGCCACGGGGTCGATTAACGCCCACAAGCTCGAACAACAGGCGTTGATTCGTTTGGCCTTTGCCTGAAAACGCGTTTCGAATACTACGGGAGCAATGCGGGCGAGACAAACCCGCCCTGACAACACAGGGCGGGTTAAAAAACACGGGGGGCCGAACCGTCGGTCCAGAGAACTACAAGCGCCGGCTCTGGCGAAGCCGCAGATACGAGCGATATATCGATGCGGCGGCAAGCACTTTCACCGCGTCCCCAAGCAGAAATGGAAGAAAACCGACGGCAATCGCCGACGATAAGCTGTGTGTGTAAACAATGGCCAAATGCACAACACCGAGTAGCAGAATTATCAACGATCCAATCGAAAAAACCGTAATATGCCACAGGAGCGTGGATTTTCTGTCGATGAGACGGCCAACGATGAAGGCGGCCAGGACAAAACCAACGAGATAACCGGCTGTGGGCGCGGCGAAAAAAGCGGCTGCGCCGATTGCGCCGGCAAAAACAGGGATCCCCACGACACCCATCCCGATGTAGACCGCCTGGCTCAGTGCGCCGGTCCGCGCGCCAAGCATCGCTCCGGCAAGTAGAACAAAAAGGGTCTGCATCGTGATTGGCACTGGATACAACGGTACCCGGATGTTCGCGCCGACAAAGGTGAGAAGCGCGAACAGTGTGGCGCCAAGAAGCGCCAGCACCAGGCTGCGTGCACCGGTGGATATCGCAATCTTTGCCGTGGTTGTTGTATCGATTGACTCGATGGTGCCGGAATCGGATCTCGGTTCGATCAAGTTGTCACCTCCGCGTTTAGGTCCCAAAAATGTGCGGCAAAAGTGGCGTTGTGTCAAGGCAAAAGCCGTTGACGGGGCTTGGATCGTACGAGAAACCATTCAAACGGTCCGCCGGTACGGGAATCGCGGGTTGACGCGGGGATTATAGACAGGTAGTCTGCACAATACCTTGAGCTTTCAACGGGATATGAGGCTTGCGCGGTCGAGGTTCAGGCGTTTTGGCAAGATGCTGCCAGAACGAGGCGAGTTGTTGATCGCCTCGCACAACAACCCGGATCCCGACTCGATCGTGTCGGCGTTGCTTCTGGAGAAGCTAATTGCGTCGATATCGGACGTGTCCGTCACGGTCGCTTACAGCGGGGTGATTGGCCGTGCGGAGAACGAGGCACTGCTCGAGTATTCGGATATGAAGCTGCGTCCGTTGCGGCGCCTGGACCTGGATCGGTTCCAGAGCGTTGCGCTGGTCGACACGCAACCTGGTACGGGCAACAACCCCTTCGATGACTCCACGCTTGTGGACTATGTTTTCGATCACCACCGTTTGAATCCCGAGACCAAGGCGGTGGCGTTTCACGACGTACGCGATTACTTGGGTACGACTACAACACTGTTGAGCTTGTATTGGCGCGCCGCCGGCCTGGGTTTGACCCGGCGATACGCGACCCTCATGTTTTACGCGCTTCGAAGCGAAACCTCGGATTTGGGACGGGAGGCGACGGATGTCGATCGTCGGGTATACAAGGAGACGTTCAATATTTCGGATCTTCGGGCCATTTCCCGGATCGTCAATGCCAAGGTCGACCTTTCTTATTTTGGCGCCGTGCACGAGGCGATCGAACAGGCAAGGGTTTACGGCCCCCTCATCGTGACAAACCTGGGAACGGTGCCATATCCGGATGCCGTCGCTCAAATTGCCGAGTACTTTCTCAAATACCGGACGGCAAAATGGTCGTTTTCGATGGGTATTTACGAAGACGAAATCCTTCTTTCCATGCGCTCCGACGATCCGCGGGCTCACCTTGGTGGTGTGGCCGGCAGAGTTGTGGGCGGGTTTGGTACAGCGGGTGGTCACGGTGCAAGTGCCGGAGGACAGATATCCGTAACGGGTAAGCACCCGAGCCGTGTCGAGGCCATCCAGAAAACCGTTGTTGACCGGCTCCTAAAAGAGCTCGATCTAGAATCTGCCATCTGTCGAAACCTACTCGGTTATCCACCAGACAAGAAATAGGGGCAATAGGCGGGCCGCCTGTTTGGGCCGTGGGGCTTTTTGCGCATCGGGAAAATTTCCGGTGCCCGGTTGGGAATATGGCAGCCGGAGCCTGTCAGTGTTTTCCCACACCCGGCCGTGGCGCATAGGTAGGGCGGCGCGCGCCGATTTGTAGATTTGCTAAAGGGTTTATCAATCATGTTCACGTATTACTTGACACTAACCTTGCCCTAACATTTGCCCAGCATCAAAAAAGCGAGGCAAAATGCCAAATCGGCTTGCATTTTGCACGACTAATGACTACGAATATAGTAGAAGGGCAAAGGCTGTGAAGCCAACTCCGCCAGTCAAGTAGAGACAACACGAACGACTCCTGAGCAACTTTCGAGGAGGAGTGATGAAGAATCCAAAGTTCTTCACCGTCGAAGAAGCTGATCAGTTGATCGGTATGCTCGAAACGACCCTGGAGCGGATCAAGCGCAACAAACAGGAGTACCTCTGGTTGCGGGGGGAGCTGGCTATTCTGGAACTCATCGTCGAGTGCGGTGCTGATGGCAACAATCCGGACGCCGTAGAACTGGCCAAAAAGACGAAGAGGTTCAAACGTTTAGCCAACAGCATCGAAAAGGACGTGGCATCGTTGGAGCAGTCAGGGTGCGTACTCCGCGACATCGACGCTGGCATAGTCGATTTCTTTTCGATTCAAGACGGTACCGTCGTCTTCCTCTGTTGGAAGAAGGGCGAAGATTCGGTCAAACACTGGCACTCGATCCGTGACGGATTCGCCGGCCGGCAGCCCCTGTTCCGGTCACCGTCGACACGGTAGTCGCGCATTGCAAAAAGCCCGGCACCGGTATCATAGCAGTGTGTAATTGGGGCCCTGGCCACCCTCCGGCGGGGTCCATCGTATGTTGTTTAGCGGACACTTAATATCGCATGTTTGGCAGTGGACGCAGTTGGTGAAATTTATCTGCAGACGAAGCTCGCCGGAATCCTCATCTTTCAACATTTCGTAGACCTTTGCCGGACAAAAACGGTTGCAGGGGTATCGGTAAGTGTCGACACATTTCTCGATGCAGACCTCGGGGCGGAGTATCTTTAGGTGGGAGGGCTGATCTTCGTCGTGCTGGGTCCCGGATAGGTACACGTCGGAGAGCTTATCCAGTGTGTATGTGCCGTCGTATGGCGGTTCCGCCGGCGGGTCGAGGTCTTTGCCGTGGTAGGCCTTGACGCTCTGCGTCGTGTCACCATCCTCCTCGATATCGTCATACGACAGCAAATCGCGGCCGCCGGTAATCTGTTGGAGACCGATGTGGAAAAAGGCTTTTGGAAATCCCAGCGATACCGCCCTGTGGAAATGCCTGACCCTGAAGAGAGATTCGCCCACAAAACTGCGGCGAAGCTTTTCCTGATAAGGAGCTAGGGCTTTCTCGGAGAAGTCTCCGCTGATCAGCGCAGCCAATATCTGCTCGGCAGCGAGCATACCCGACTTTATGGCGAGATGGACGCCTTTGAACCGTTGCATGTCCACCATGGATCCGGCTTCACCGACGAGAAGCGCACCCCCGGTGTACAACCTTGGCATCGAATAGTAGCCGCCCGCGCTGATGGTTTTGCCCCCATACTGTGTCGGTTTTCCGTCCCCCAGCATATTCTTGATGAAGGGGTGCTCTTTGAACTGCTGGAACAAACGGTGCTGTTCGATAAACGGGTCTTTGGCGTCGAGCGGAACGACCAGGCCGACAGAGATGAGATTGTCAGCCATATGATAGATCCAGGTGCCGCCTATGCAGTCCGACCCGAATGGATACCCGGTGGTGTGAATCACCCGGCCCGGCGTGGTCGTCCCCTCGGGCATCTCGAGGATCTCTTTGACACCGGTCTCGTACACCGGCGTGGCCTTGCCTTTCTGGAGTCCCCAGCGGCGAACGAGCTCCTTGGATAGATACCCCCGGGGACCATCACCAAAAACCGTCACGTTGGCCCGGAGGTCGATTCCGGGTTCAAAGTTACCCTTGCGAGCGCCCGAGGCGTCGATACCCTTGTCCCCGGTGCGAACCCCCGTCACGTTGGAGTTTTCCTCCAGAATGTCCGTCCCCGCAAAACCGGGAAAGATGTTTACCCCTGCAGCTTCGACCAAACCGCCGAGCCAACGGTTGAACCGCGCCAGTGAGATCACCTTGTTGCCATGATTGGACATGATCGACGGGACAAAAGGGAATTTCGTCGCCTTTGTCGGGCCGAGATAATACACGGCGTCGCTTTCGACATCCGCTTCGATGGGGCACCCCTGTTCTTCGTAGTCGGGGATGAGTTCACGCAGGGCCCGGTCGTTGATGACCGCTCCGGAGAACCCGTGGGCACCAAGCTCCTGTCCCTTTTCGATCAAAACGATCATGGGATCGAGGCGTCCGCCCTGGCCCGAGGAGTCTACCTGTTGATTGTGATTCTCGACGAGTTTGGCAAGATGGTACGCCCCGGCCAGAGACGCGGGTCCGCCACCGACAAAAAGTACGTCGGCCTCGAGCGTTTCTCGTTCCTCCTGGGTAGACAAAACCGAGTGGTGTACGAACGTGTCCATGGGTCCTCCGAATGTGCGTTGACGGGTGTCGAAAAGAGATGACGTCCAGTTTATCACGTCGGCAAAATCGATGCAAAACGGTTTTCATGGATGCCGATTGTTTACGCTGAGACGGTGGTTAAACCATGATGCACCAGGTTGTTTCTGCTTGACTTGATGGCAGGATCGGTTACCTTGCTTAGAGCATACCTACATGGGTCGCGCCCCTGGAGAATGAAACGGGGGCGTGTAGTTTCAGGGAGCTGAAGGAACGCAAATGCCAAAAGCCGAAGCGAATGTAATAGAATATAAAAAGAAAAGTCTTTGGGAACGGGTCTACCTGTTTGAGATAGCTCGAGGTTTGTCCATTACGATTTCCCATCTGTTCAAAAATCTCGCCGCCCTTCGTCACGGAAAAGTCGGTGAGACCTACCAGTATCCCGAGATCCCCAAGCCGATCGACCGGGTTTGGAAGGGAGAGCACCGTCTAATGCATCGCACTGACGGTACACCGCGCTGTGTAGCCTGCAACTGTTGTGCAACGGCGTGCCCGGCGGATTGCATCCATATCACAGCGGCGGACACCGGTAACGACGGAGTCGAAAAATATCCGATCGGGTTCGATATCGATATTCTTCAGTGCGTATTTTGTGGGATGTGTGTTGAGGCGTGCCCGTGTGACGCAATTCGAATGGACACGGGGAAGTTTCCCGAGGCGGATTACATGGGTCCGAAACGCATTCTCGATATCGACTACCTCATGAACAACCACCCGGACGGGGTGAGCAAGATCAGCGAAGCGATCTACTAGCCACCTGACCGGGCGTACGTCACCTCATCGAACGTTAATCTGGAAAAATTTTGCCGGGGTTCAAGATTCCCTGCGGGTCGAACGCCTGCTTGATTCGCTTCATCAAGTCGATTTCTTCTGGACTAAATGCGATTGGAAGAAACGGCTTTTGTGAATACCCGATGCCATGCTCACCGGAAATGGTACCGCCAAGTTTGACGGTGAGCTCAAAAATCTCCACGATGGCCGGCCTTAGATTGGTGTTCCAATCTTCTTCGCTCATATTCATCTTAAGAATGTTCACGTGCAGATTGCCGTCGCCGGCATGGCCGTAACAGACTGTTTTTATACCGTAACGCGTGGCGATTTCTTTGACGCCCGTAAGAAGCGGCACCAGGCTGTGCCGGGGCACTACCGTGTCTTCCTCTTTGTATATGGACAACGCCTTGACCGCCTCGCCGGTGGCCCGACGCATGTCCCAGATCTCTTTCTGCCGCGCTGAAGATTCTGCGAGAAACACGTCGGCCGCGCCCTCCGCCATGGCAATTTCGCAAACGCGCTCCGCTTCTTTGGCGATGAGCGGTTCGTCGTTACCATCAAGCTCGATGATCAACTGAGCCGCCGACTCTATGTTTGGGATGCTG
>CP070631.1:3231677-3233167 GCA_020356045.1 Candidatus Latescibacterota bacterium | reverse complement strand
GTCCGTACTGATGACATCGACCCCTTTACTGGCTAAATACCACTGCATGATCCCCACCCCGGCCCCGGCATCGATCACCCTTTCGGTGCGGTCGAGATCGAGGTTCGAAATGATCCAGGTGAGGTCGAGCAAATAGTGCCAGCCAAACTCAAGGCCGAGCTTGCCCGCCAGCGCGTGGAACTCGTCCACCAATGGGCGGTGAACGTCTAAAAGGTCAACCGAGAGAAGCTCTAGTTTGTCATCGGTCATGTGCTCTCTCCTATTGAAAAAACCGCATGTCCCTCCAGCATCCCATCTCGGACCACGCGAACGGCTGGCGCGTGCTCGGGCTTCAGCCGTTCTATGGGGAATGATTTGAACCGCACGTAGCCCCTGCGGCCGTGGTTTTCCACGAAATCCCCAAAGGGGAGAGCCACCTGGAAGTTCTGGAAATAGGTCAGGCGCCGGGCGTGCTGCATGAATTCTTCTGGCGTCGTGATCTCTTCCGCTGCTAAAAATTCTTCTATTTTTTGCCGCAAAGCCTTTGGGGTCTTGGGATAGAACACGGTTGGGTAAGGCGTATACCACTGGTCTCCGGCGCAGATGACCGGCGCGCCCAACAGCGTCCCCTCGATCCCAATTTGCGAGTTATATACGAGGACGAATTTCGAGTACCGGATGAGGGCATAGGAGCTGAGGTATTCCAACGCATCCACGAAGACCACGTTGGTCAGGTCCGCGACGCCGTTCTCTTTCACCCACTGCCTGACGGTCTCCCGGCTCTGTTTCTTGCTGTCCGGTCGCAGTTCATCAGGGTGCGCTCGGATGACGAACAGCGTTTCTGGGTGTGCCTTGATAATTTCGAGGATCAGGTCTAGCCACGCGAACATGTGCTCGAAGATGACGTTCGCATAGGGCTGGCTGGTGTCGAAGACGACGTTGGTGAATACGGGAACGACCTGCTTGAATTGGGCTGCTTTTTCGAGGAACCCCTCATCCAACCCGCTGATATCCCGCCAGAACTTGATTCCGGCGATGGTGAACTCCCCTTGAAAACGCTGTTTCAGGTATGCATCCAATCGGGCATTCTGGGCTTCATTGAGTTCGAATGCTTCCGGCACGTCGACAACTCGCCTGGGCGCTTCCCCGGTCGAAAAGAACCCTGAAAAGGGCTGGTACCCGATCTCATGGGTCACCACGGGGATCCCTTGAGCTTGAGCTGCTTTCCGGGCTATTGCCTCGGGGAACATCAACCCGTTGAACAGGATCACGCTGCGCGGCTTGACCTTGTTCAGAAAATCCTCGAACGCCCGCCCCACGTGGTACGCTGAAAGGATGAATTCCCGATATAAGAAGCGAGTCGGCGCATCGTCTAATAGATGATGCCGCCGGGTCCGCCATCGAATAGAAGGGAGCACGATCTCCCCTAAAGCCTGCCCCTCGTATTCAAACTCACTCAACGCATCCACGCTCAAGCCTTTCAAAGCTTGGGCCAACGCACCATCTTCCTC
>CP070631.1:3226989-3231577 GCA_020356045.1 Candidatus Latescibacterota bacterium | reverse complement strand
TGATTACTGCCCCACCGCGGGCTATACTCGCCCTCGAGAAACATGCGTCACTCACAACACAATAGCAACCGTAACGCCGAATCGCAAAATGGTTCCGGCGGCGACAGGGCACCCGATCGCGATCTCCAGGCGCTGTTCCAGTGTCTGATCGAGAACTCCTTCGATGTTATCGAAGTTGTCGACGCCGAGGCCACGACACTTTACGTGAGCCCTTCCTGCCGGCCCGTTCTTGGCTTCGAACCCGAGGAGATGATCGGCCGTTCGGGATTCAAACACCTCTTCGAGGATGATGTCGCCATCGCCCGAAGCACGTTCAAGATCGTCGTCGAGACCGACGGCGCAAAACGCCATCTGGAGCTACGCTCCTACCGCAAGGATGGCGAACTTCGAACATTCGAGGTCGTTCTTCAACGATTGCCCTCGCAGTTGTTTGTCGACGGCGTAGTGGTGAACTATCGTGATATCACCGAACGCAAGCGTGCCGAGGAAGCTCATCGCCGGGCTGAAGAACGGTTCTACAAGGCGTTTCATTCATGCCCGTCCTCGATCACGATCAGTTTCATCAAGGACGGCAAATTTATAGAGGTCAACGATGGATTCGAACGACTTAGCGGTTACCGCCGCGACGAAATCGTCGGCAAGGGTTCGACCGAGTTGAATCTGTGGAAGAATCCCGAAAAGAGAGCGGAGATCGTGAAAATCTTGCAACGAGACGGTCGTGTCCGCAAATTCGAGACGGAATTCGTCAAAAAATCTGGTGAAGTTCGCATCTGCCACCTGTCGGCCGATGTCATCGATCTCGATGGTGAGCCTTGCATGCTGGCCGTGACCCATGACATCACCGATCGAAGACGAGCCCAGGCGGCGCTACGCCGTCAGTCGGAGGCGCTAAAAAAGGAACGTGAAGAGCTCTCCAAGAAAAACATCGCGCTGAAACAAGTTCTCGACCATATAGAGAGCGAACGAGCGTCTTTCCGTCACGAAATCAGTGCTGATGTCGAGAACCTTCTGACCCCCATCATTGACAAGCTCAGGGACAACCAGGGAGCGCTGGCGCCAAAGGACATCGATCTTCTCGAAGATGGTCTGCGGAGAATCGTTGAGGAAGATATCAACGATTATCAAAACAACCTTGCCAAGCTAACGTCGCGTGAACTTGATGTCTGTGAACTAATTAAGCAGGGTCTCTCATCCAAAGAGATCGCGGAACGACTAAGCGTTTCCACTCAAACTGTTCACAAACACCGGCGCGCGATCCGGCATAAGTTGCAGCTAACTAACAAGAACATCAATTTGGGTGCCTACCTCAGATCCCGCTAACCGCCGGAATACTACCCAAAATCTACCCAATTTACCCTCATTGCGGAAATCCGGTAATCGCGTTTTCTTAGATGCCGAAGCATGTTCTGGTGGAGTCTGGTGTTGCCGCCGATAACCACAACAGGGGGTGGCATCGACGGCAATACTCGACAACCATTCGGGTGCGGTGACTGGGCTAAAAAAAGAGAGCCAGGGACACACCAGCCCGGCACCGCACCTGATGGGGTATGCACGTGAATCATTCCAAACCGGTAGATAATGTGACTCGGACGCTTGCCGAATTTGGCGACGCGTTTCAGGACCTTGTTGGATTGGTCGACAAGTCGGGTACCCTTCTCTATCTGAACAGGTCCGGCCGTGAAATGACCGCCATCGGGTCGAACGCCCGTCTCGACGGCGAAACGATTCAGGCCTATTTCCCCGACTGGTCGATAGACGAATTGATCGGCCGTGGATACATCGACGACAACCGCAACCGAACCTCGGGCCTGTCGCTTAGCCGTGACGCGACCCTTTTAGCCAAAGACGGCCGCAAGATAGCAACGCTGCTTTCGGTCTACGCCCATCTGTCAACAACCTACGAGGTTGAGTTTGTATTGATGGTTGCCCGGGACATAACAGCGCTCAAAGAGGTTGAGCACCAGCGCGAAACCATCGAGGAACGATTGTTGAATGCGTGCCGCATGGAGACAATTGGAAGATTGTCCGTCGGGGTGGCTCAGAATCTTCAACGCACGCTCGACCGTATCGCCGGGAACACCGAGACCGCGCTTCGGCTGACCCCTGAGAACTCCGACGCCCGCGCTCCTCTCGAAAACACAATCGCGGCAACTCATGCCGCCAGAATCGCGGTCGCACAGATCATCGATGCCGGTTGCCGACGGCACGACCCGGGCAAACCCGTGCAAATCAAACGCGTGATCCGAGATGCCGTCTCCATGGCTGAGGCGTCTTTTCCAGGATCGATCGAGGTTCGCCAACATCTGGACGACGCCGGCGACCCCATCGCAATTGGTCCCGAGCGAATTCAGGAAATCGTGTTGAATCTGGTTTTGAATGCACGCGAAACGCTTGCGCTTACCGGTGGAATACTCGACATCAAACTCGACTCTGTCGATGTTGGCACCGGCACGGCTGTCAATGGAGGGGCCCCGTGTGCACGCCGCTACGCCCGGATCACCGTTAGTGACAACGGCCCCGGGATGCCGGAGGACGCCATATCGGATATCTTTGGCTCATCGAGTTCGACGGCCAAGACGGCTGACTCAACACCGCTTGGGCTGTCAGCCATCAACCGTCTGGTTGAAGGGTGCGGCGGGGCGGTTACGGTTCATAATCGAATCGGCCGCGGAACAACGTTTCATGTGTTCCTGCCCGCTGCCAATCCACAAGATTCGGTCGGGGTTTAGACGGCTCCCATCAGGACACATCGTTCTTCTCCACCGCGATCAACCCCAATCGAAGCCCCATCACCAATACAACAATTCCTACGGCTTGCACGATGTGAAATACTCCGTTGTGGTCGAACGGCCACACCACAGTCACATACACCGCACCTGACGCCTGAATACCGTTGGCAGCGATTGTGAGCATCAACCCCGCAGCCATCCACGATGCGCCTGCCAACCGTCTCGAGCCAAGCGCCAACCCGACATAAACTGCCAGCGTAAATAACATCGCCGGAGCTGAAAAAATGACGAATGCACCAAACTCAAAATCGCCGATCAAGGTTGCTAACCAGAACAGCGGAGGAATCACTACCGTCAGAAACAACACCTTCCGCGCAACCCTCAAACCCCGCCAATCATAGACCGAACCTGCAACGGCCAAAATCACCGCCGTGGCCAGCGAGAGGTTTAACGGTTGCCACAAAAGCCTCCTGGTCGCTTCGTCCAGCACCAGACCATGATTCACCGCTCCCACACCGGCAGCAACAGCCAAAAACAAGAACATCCCCGACCAAACATTGACCTTCCACGGTGCTCTACCGTGAAATCGTCGCAGGTAGAGTGCCGCGGCCACACCCAATACCACCAGCACGACATCTGTAGCTGCCGTTGTCTGTTCAGTGGGACTATCGATGAACTCCACAACGTTTCTCCAGCATGTTGTTTGGTTGGATCACTTTTTTTGTGATCGGTCGACTCGGCCATTATTCGGGAGGTCAACACCGACGTCCACACAAATTTAACCCGATACGCGCATGGGTTGATCCCCTTGACACGTCCACACGCAGACAAAAAACCGCCCGGACATTGCCGGGCGGTTTGTGGCCAATCTAACAGGAGTGGTGTTAAACTCCGACCTTTGTGCCGACCTCGACCGGTGCTGCTTCCACCGGTTTCTCGCTCTTTTTGTCGGCGCTCTTCTCCGGAACTCTGGTTGTGGTTCTTGGGATCTGGAACTGTTCCACGTTCTTTTTAAGATCGTGGATAACATCGGAGAGTTCCTCAATCTTATCGTTCACACCGTCGGCTGATCCTCGGATAACCGCTCTTTGCAGTTCGACCAGCACGTTGTGCGCGTTTTTCTGGCTGGTCTCGATCTTCCGGATCTTTGTGCGCAAGGCTTCGACCATCTGATTTATGGCCTCGGAATCTTTGGTGAGGTAATCGTTTTTTCTAAGCCTCACATGGACGAATAGATTTCCGTCACCGATCTTTTTGAGCTCACTGCGGATCCGGTACAACGGACCCACGATCCGATGGGACAAAACTATGGTATGAAGCGCGAGCAAACCAAAGAGCAAAAGCGCAGGTGGCCACAGCCGCGTATGAAACGCCAGGAACTCGTGTGCCGCTTCCTGCACGACTGGCGAAGCCAAGCTTCCACTGTTCATCTCGATGATAATCGGAATAAACAAGGTGCCGGCAAAAACCAATACGACGGTCGCAAAGTAAAACAGGCTTACCGACAGCAATCGGTATTGAAGGTTATCGATCAGGTACCGTCGTCTGGGAAAATTGGGGACTTTCATGTGCTCCTCCCGCGGGCCCGCCCGGCGCCGACCCTTGTGGGAATCGTTCTCGTCGTTGGGCGTATCACTCGCCCGGGATTGGGCCGTGGGGTAACACGCAAGTTTCGAACCACTATAGACAGCATCTTTCTCCGCGACAAACCGCGCCGGCAACTCGTAGTTGAAACCCGTTGTAAACAAGCCCATTCGGCTCCTGGCGCCCTCGAGCCCATCACGTCGTCGCCCAGCGGTGTAAGCCCCGCTTGACAGCCAAGCCCCGCTTGGAGATTGCACGTCGCAAACGGGGGGCGC
>CP070631.1:3218662-3226889 GCA_020356045.1 Candidatus Latescibacterota bacterium | reverse complement strand
GCGACGAGCACATCGGTGTATCCATCCGGGTTTGCCATCATCGAACAAAGTGTCAAAGGTCTTGGCAACGCGTACGCGGGTGGATCGGCCGTGTGCGAAGACGCGTCTGCGATTTATTTCAACCCGGCGGGACTCGCCCGTCTTGAGGGGCACGAAGTTGTCGCGGCGCTCCACGTGGTGATGCCGCAAGTCAAATTTGAAAATCAAGGGTCGACTCATATTTTGCAGCCCGTCACGCAACAACCTCTCCTCGGTGGCAACGGCGGCGATGCCGGTGTGACCGGCTATATCCCCAACCTTTACTATTCGTATGGCGGACTCAACGGATGGTCGTTTGGCGTTGGGGTCAACGCCCCTTTTGCCCTGTCGACGAAATACGAAGACAACACCTGGGTCGGCCGTTATCACGCTCTGAAATCGGAACTTATGACCGTCAACATCAACCCGTCGGTTGCGTACAGCATCCCCTACGATATGGTGCATCAACTGAGCATCGGGCTTGGGTTCAGCGCCCAATACATGGAGGCGACGCTGCGCAACGCCATCGACTTTGGGACGCTTGATGCCGCGGGCGCTTTCGATCCAATACCAGCTCGGTTCTTTGGTTTGACACCCCAGGGAGACGATGGGTTTTCCGAACTAAATGGGGACAGCTGGGGATATGGTTTTAACCTGGGTGTGCTGGTCGAGTTCAACGAACGAACTCGCGCCGGTATTGCCTACCGATCACAGATCAAACATGATGTCAAAGGGACGGCAAAATTCCAAACCCCCGATACGCTTCATGTCGTAAAGGATCAAACCGGGTACTTCACCGATTGTGACGTCACGGCCGAGGTCAAGTTTCCCGATTACGTGTCGATGAGTGTCTATCATGATATCAGCGGCGAGTGGGCCATTATGGCGGACGTGACGTGGACGCACTGGAGTCTTTTTGAAGAACTCCGCTTCAAGTTCGACAACGGGCAACCCGATGGTGTGACCACCGAGAACTGGGAGGATACCTGGCGGTTTGCCGTTGGCTGGACCTATAAGCCTTCGGACGAATGGACGGCACGTGCCGGTGTGGCGTTTGATCAAACGCCGATTCCGGATGAACTTCATCGAACACCACGGATACCGGGACACGATCGATATTGGCTGTCGCTTGGCGGCGGATACCAGATCAACGAACGATTCCGCGCCGATGTTGGGTACGCCCACCTGTTTGTTTCGGAGGCGAAAATCGACAAGTCAGGGTTCGAACTCGAGGAAGACGAGATCCGGGGCGGTTTGAAAGGCGCCTACAGCGCCTCGGTCGATATCATCAGTTTTGAGATCAGCGTGCTGTTTTGATTACGCCGTGTGCACCAAACTCGCATTAGAAAACCGGGCGGTCATTCCAAAATGACCGCCCATTTTTTTTCCAGCCGGCGAGACCGCACCGGGATAAGCCCGGCCTCAACCCGGGCGCCTAACCTCTTGAAGGCGCACAACGAATTATGGTATAATGAGTTGTCTAAATCCTCCGACGGCTATCGTCACATCACGCCTCGAGCGTCCAATCCATCGACCCCGGGGGGATGCCTGTCACCAACGGACCCCGATCACCATCGGGTCTATCCAGCGGTCATCCTCAAAATCCACCCCATTGAATAGGAATCGTCGCAATGAACGTCAGACACCTTTGCCTAATTATCCTCGTTCTGAGCACTGTTTTAATTAGTTATCATATTAACACTTACGCTGCGCGTGAATCGGCAGAGGGAACCATCCTCGCTGCGGCAACCCTGTCGAATGACGTATTTGATCCGTCTTCAGCCGGTCAGTGGAACCGTGTGAGCACCCCGACCACCGCCAATCTGTCTGCCATTATTGGCGGGGCCTCGTTTTCGTTTGCCGTTGGTGCCAACGGGACGCTTCTACACTATGACGGGTTCGAATGGACTCTTGTTCCCACACCGACCACTGTTCCCCTCTACGGAATCTGGGGTGCGTCCGCATCGGATGTGTTCATCGTCGGCGCCGCGGGACATATTCTGCAACTCGGTGATGACGGCATCAGCCGGATGCCCTATGTGACCAGCGCCAACTTAAACGCTGTGTGGGGGCGGTCACCCACCGATGTCTTTGCCGTCGGTGATAACGGGACCATCCTTCACTTTGACGGTGATGTATGGAGCCGTCAAACCCATGTGACGTCGAGCCGTCTCCGTGGCGTGGGTGCATCACGGCACGGTGAGGTATTTGCAGTTGGCGAGAACGGAACCATTGTCAGCTATAACGACGATCAGTGGCGGCTCATGGAAACACCCACCACGCTGCGGCTGACCGCCGTGTGGGTATTTGATTCGGGTGAAGCCATTGCGGTGGGTGCCGCGGGCACCGTCTTGCGTTATGACGGTGAGGAATGGCATCTCGTGCAAACACCGACAACGGCAAACCTGAACGGCGTATGGGGAATATCGACTACCCAAGTCTATGCGGTCGGCGACAATGGAAGCATCATCGAGTTTGACGGCGATCGATGGACGTTGACTCGGGCCAACACGAGCTCACGGTTGACGGCGATCCACAACGGCGTTGCCGTTGGAGATGCGGGTTTCGTTTTTCAGAATGCCACGCTTTTTCTCGAGGCGGCCAACCTGCGCATCACGGAGCTCGACCCATGGTCGTCGCAGGTTGAAGTGACAAACTTTGGACCGCCGTTTACCACCGGAGAGCTGCCGATGTGCCATCGCATGAACTGCAGCTCCTCGATACCGCTCGGCACGGTTTTTGGCGCGGGTGGGATCCATGTGTTTTCCGTCCCGAATATGGACCGGACGGACACGGACCTCTGGCTTTACCGTATGATGCCGTTCTCGGATCCAAATAATCTGATCCACGGCGCAAAATACGGTTCGCAGCCCGGTGTCGGTCACACGGACGTAGCCGTTAGCGCTGGAAAGTGGCCCAGCGAGAGTTCTTTTGCGCCGGCGCCATTTTACGGTGCATCGCTCGCCTTCGATGGTTACGGGTGGGACCCCAAAGATTGGTACGTCGATGAGACCCCTTCGTTCGGAAGACCCGACTACACAGATCCGGGAACCGTCGCGCGCTCACTGTACTTTCCCGGGGGCAAACAGGATTTCGAAGAGGTGCTCCTCGGCGATGAAGTGTTCGCCGTGGTCGACTGGGAAATCATTGATCAAAGCGCCGTCCAAGGAATGTTTACTGCACGCGTGGTCGATGATGTCTTGGGTGTGGTCGGCTCCGAGAGCGGATCGACGCGGTGGTTGAGAATCCGCGATCAGAACGATGCGGATGAGCAGAATGATGTCGTGTCACCAATGATTGCCGCGACCGAGCAAACCGACTACGAATGGGCGTTTTGGGTCACCATCGAAGAGGCGGCCGGTGGGACCGGTGCTTACCCCGCCATTATGATTCAACACGCGTCCACCCAAACTGACGACGTGCGGGCGACTTGGGGAGTCGAGTTTCGCGGCGATGACTGGTTTCTCGTCGTGACCGAATCCGGTGGAGCCGCCGCCGAGACGCGTCTCGATATGCCCCTACCTCAACCATGGCGGTGGTTTTTTGTTCAGATCGTCACCGGTCTCGAAAACGAATCCGTCCAGGTGCTGGTCGATGGTCAGCTGGCGGGTGAGCTGCCGACACAAATCGATTTCGATCTCGATACACGGTTTTATCGACTTGCATACCGGGGCGGCGGACAGGGAAACACCGGCACGCTTCTGATCGATGATGTGTCGGTTCGGGCTCTCCCCTTTGCCATACCGCTGTTCACAACCGTAATGGTGGAAGCCGCCGCCGGTAACGCCGTTCTTAGCTGGGGTGTGCGCAACGATCAAACGATCGATGGGTTCGCCGTCTATCGGTCCACGGAGGCGGACACCGAAGAACTCATCGCCGGTTCGCTACCACCTGCAACTCGCGTCTACGAAGACACGGGTGTCGATGCAGGCAAGACCTATCGGTATGTCGTCGAGGCCGTCAAATCCGATGCCACAACAGAACGTTCGCGCGCCGTGTCGGTGAGCATCGATTCGGAACCGGCCGTAATTTTTGGCGATGTCCGCTCTCGGGTCGAGCTTCACACCGTGGCGCTCACATGGGATGTTCGACTCAACGAGCCCATCGACGGATTTCGCGTGTACCGCCGCAGCGGGTCTACAACCGAGGAAATCGATATCACGAGCAACAGCCTGCTTCCGCAAGAGTCACGGTCGTTCGACGATAGGACGGTGTCCCCCGGAGCGTGGTACGCGTATCGGATTGTTGCCATTACAGCTAAGGGAGTTGAGATCCAGTCACCGTACAGTTCGGTCCAAGTACCCAAACCACCCATCGAGATTTCACCGGTATTTCCCAATCCGTTCCGAGACTCTACATCGCTGGAGTTCTCGATCGCGGGCACCGAGCGAGTGACGGTAAGTATCTACGACGTGCGCGGCAAGCTCGTCAGCGTGCTGGACGACCGTGTGCGCGGCCCGGGCCCGCATGCCGTGGCATGGAACGGCCGTGATGACAACGGGCATCAAGTGAGTGCGGGCACGTATTTCTTCAAACTCGAAATGGGAGAGATCGTCTCGACGCGAAAAGTCGTATTGATTCGTTGACAATCGCCGCGGGTTGTCGTTTAACTGGATGCGGTATTCGACTTGGATCCGCTACGATCGGGGTTCCGAGACGGATGGCACGCCGCGAATCCGTGCACGGTTGTTGTCTAACCGCGGTCGCGCCAAATCACATTTGAATTAAATAACTAGTTTTGATATAATACCTTTGCAGGTTTCGCATCCCCACTCTAAGGGCAAGTATCCGCAATTGATAACAACAAAAGGGGCGAACGTCATGGCTCTCCATCGCGTTGTTACCATCTCGGTGTTCGCGATCGCTTTTCTTTTGCCAATACTCGCGGCGCACACGACGCCCGCACAACAGTTCACCAATGAAGCTGAACTGCTTCGTCTAGCCGATCATTTCAAGAGCGAAGTTGAACGGCGCCAAACACCCCTGTTTTATCAAGTTCTCAACAGCACCGATCCGGCGGTGAAGGCGTTAAACGAGAGCCCGGACATCCAATTGATGTATATCGATGATAACGGCATGCCGGTTTATTACATCATCAACAACGTGAACGCCGCGAGAACGGTAAACACGTACAACGCGTGGCCCGTCGGTACATCCGGCCTCAATCTGACCGGTGCGGGCACGCAACATCACGAATTCTCCGTTTGGGATGGTGGCGGCGTTCTCGTCATTCACCAGGAGTTTCAGGGGCGTGTCGTCCAGGCAGACTCGCCGAGCAGCACCAACTTCCACGCAACCCATGTGGCCGGAACCATGGCCGCCGGTGGTGTCAACCCATCCGCAAAAGGTATGTCCTACGAAGCCAATATGAATGCCTATGACTGGGACTTCGACGAAGCCGAGATGGCGGGGGCGGCCGCCGCCGGTTTGCAGGTGTCCAGCCACTCCTACGGACCGGCCGGCGGATGGCATTACAGCTCGCCAAACTGGTATTGGTTCGGTGAACCGTCGGTAAGCGAAGTGGAAGACTACGCCTTTGGGTTTTATACCACCGCTTCCGCAGGATGGGATCAAATGGCATACAACGCGCCGTATTACCTCATCTGTCAGGCGGCCGGAAACGACCGCGACGACACGGGTCCCGGCCCCAACGGTGGTCACTATGTGTGGGATGGGGGTGATTGGGTCTGGAGCACCACCACCCGTGATCCCGACGGCGGGACCGACGGGTACGACTGTATCACCGGCCGACAGGGTGCAAAGAACATCCTCACCGTCGGCGCGGTCAATGACATTGTCGGCGGCTACACACAACCCAGCGATGTGGTGATCACGTCGTTTAGCAGCGCGGGCCCCATGGATGACGGCCGCATCAAGCCGGACATCGTGGCCAATGGAACCGCGCTCTTCTCGACGTCGAACGCCGACACCAATGCCTACCTCACATTGAGCGGAACGTCGATGTCGACACCCAACGCTTCGGGATCAATCAACCTCCTTGTCGGACACTACGAAAACATACACGGCACCCAGCCGCGATCGGCGACCATGAAAGGAATCGTTCTCCACTCTGCGGACGAGGCGGGACCGGCAGACGGACCCGATTATCTCTTTGGCTGGGGACTTCTCAACACGGTCAAGGCCGCCGAGTTGATCGAAGACGGGTATATCATAGAGACGTCGTTGCTCGACGGGCTCGTCCACGAGTACGAATTCACGGTGGACACCCCCAAAACGGTTCGCATTACGATGTCGTGGGTGGACATTCCCGGAACGGCCTTGCCCGCTGCTCTCAACCCCCGCCAGGCCAGACTCGTAAACGATCTCGATATTCAGGTGGAGCTGCTCGATTCAGCAGTGGTCTATGAGCCTTGGGTCCTTGATGTCCTCAACCCATCGAACCCGGCGACAACCGGCGACAACAACGTGGACAACGTCGAGCAGATCTATATCGCGAATGCGGCACCGGGGACCTACCGCATCACGGTTGACCACGATGGCTCGCTCAGTCACGGCAGCCCGTGGTTTACGGATGAGCAAGCCTACACGATTATTTGCACCGACAGCCTGAGCTTCGAACCAAGCCGTCACCATTATGTATCCTCCACCGGATCCAACACGAGCCCGTACGCCTCACCCGCTACGGCAGCTCATAAGGTCGAGGATGCCGTTGGTGTCGCCGAGGAAGGCGACACCGTCCATGTCGCTACCGAGACGTTCACATACGTGACGCTGGATATCGCGCGGGGCATCGTGCTCGAGGGTGCCTGGGATACGACGTTTGTCACACGCGATGTCGACGATGGAAAATCGGTTCTCGATCTCATGTTCAATCTCACGGTCCAATCACCCTCGCCGGTCGTGATCGATGGTTTTGTCATTCAAAATGGATCCGCGACCTACGGCGGCGGTGTCGAAATCCAGAGCACCGAGACTACGCTCCGCAACTGCGAAATCACACAAAACGAGGCGACCAACGCGAGCGTCGGCTACGGCGGCGGCGTCTACGCGATACATAGCACCGTCTATGTGGAGGATTGTGAGATCAGCTCCAACAACGCGATGCAAGGAGGCGGGATCTATCTCGATGACTGTGCGGGGTCGATCTCGGGTTCGCTTATCACCGGTAACGGTCTTTTGTACGGAACGCTCACACCCAGCGGCGCCGGCGTGTGTCTCTCGAACTGCACCGCGTTTGCGATGTCGGACAACGTGATCACAGGCAACCTGGCCAATGTCCAGTTCACGTCACAGGGCAGAGGCGGTGGCATCTGTCTCTTTTCCTCGGGTCTCACGCTCAATGGGGATTCGCTGACCTACAACGAAGCGGGTATGACCGGCTCCGGCGGCAGTGGTGGCGCGGTTCATGTCGAAGGGTCCGACATCCAGATGACCGGTGTGACGATTTCGCGAAACAAAGCCAAAACGTTTGGCGGTGGTATCAACGCTGACGCCCCATCGACGGTATCGATGACCGGCAGCCGGTTGATGTGGAACAGCGCCATCATCGGTGGGGGTGTTTATATGGGGAGCGGGACCACGATCCTCAATCACAACTTGATTGTTGGCAATGTGGGAACCGCCTGTTACGTCATGGCTCCGACCGCTGGGAGTATCATTGGAAACACGATAGACCGCAATTCCGGCAGTTCCGGTGGCGCGTTTTTCATTTCCAGCACCTCGATACCGCTGTTCAACAATATCATCACGAACTCGACCGGAGACGCGATACGATGCTCCGGAGCAACAACCCCGACACCCGAGTACAACAACGTATGGAACAACTCGGGCTCGGACTATGTGGGATGCACACCTGGTGTGGGTTCGATAGCGGGTGATCCTGTTTTTGTGGATACCGCCGCGGTCGATTATCACCTCGGGCTCCACTCTGTGTCGATTGACGCGGGTAATCCCGACCCGATGTACGACGACCCGGATGGATCGCGAGGCGACCAAGGGTGGTACGGGTCGCACGCCGTCATCATGCAGCAGCCCGAGTATCCGCAGGGGCTAAGCGTGGCTCTCGATGACGGGGACGCCGTTTTGAACTGGACGCCAAACCCCGAGACCGATCTCGAATACTATGGTGTCTATAAGGACACCAGCGCGACGTTTGTACCGACGCCCGACAATTTTATTCAACTGGTGGCCTCGCAGGATTCGACCTTTAACGCTGGTCCTTACGTAGACGGTACGCACTACAAAATAT
>CP070631.1:3217468-3218562 GCA_020356045.1 Candidatus Latescibacterota bacterium | reverse complement strand
GGGCGTGACGATTGAGGAATTCGTCGAGCACGTACTCAAAGACGTCTTCAAAAGACGCGTCTTTCTTTTTGTTCGAGATCAATGCCCGTGCTTTTTCAAACTTGGCGATGAACGCCTCGTCCGCCAGAAATTGAATAAACATCTTCCTTTCGGTAGGCGGCAGGTGGGGAGTTACTCCCGCTCCGGGAGTGGATTTGGCGTGTTTTTTGAGGGCACCGTTGCCACTCCCGCTCCGGGAGTGCTCGGGAGACGATTTGGAGACCGGGGACGGCATTACCGCTACAGGCGTGGCGACAGGGACCCGAACAGGTTTGACCCGGTCGCGGAATCTGACCGACGGGCGATGTCGGTCGATTATGCTTTCAACCTCACGTTGCGTTTTGCCTAGGACGTGACCGATTATTTGGTCTTTGTTTTCGTCGGTGAGTATGGGCGCCACCAAAGACACAACCGTGAGATTCAAATGACCATTGCGAAGCTGTTTGCCCACCTCGGGGAATTTCCGGATGCATCTCGCGACCTGAATCCGCCGGCCGGCAGCCGAGGCCGAGTAGCCGAGTTGGGTCGTGCAGTAATCAAATAGCGACTTTGCGCCAAGCCGAAGGTGAAGTTGTCGTCGCTCGATTTCGCAAAGGGCAACAAGGATTTCATACGTAGTGGTTCGTTCGATTTTGACGAGTCGTTTGATTTGCGTCAAAAGCTCACGATCAGAGAGATTCGAAGGATGTTGGCGAGACATGATTACCTCCAGACCGGCGGTGGGAACCGCCGTGGTTGGCTTGAGTTGTTTAACTCACGAGTTGGGAGGAACGCTGCTGTTTGAATTATACCATGGGGCTTTTGAGCCGCTGTAGAGCCCGAATGCCGGGATCAGGCAGGCCGTTGAATCGAACACCACTCGTTTGTTCGTTTAATGTCACTGGTGCGGAAGTGTGTAACTGTGGCGCGTTCTTAAAGGCCTGGACGTGATTCTCAACATGCCCTGTTCGACATCCCGTCAACAAAAAAATTTTGGATCGGCGGTTTTTTTTGAATGCTAAGCACGAACGCGATTGCGCATCTCGAGCAGGCAATTGACCAACGGTGTAAACTTT
>CP070631.1:3215769-3217368 GCA_020356045.1 Candidatus Latescibacterota bacterium | reverse complement strand
TCCCCGTTGCCCAGCTTCCTGGGCTCGCCAAAGAAATCCGTGAAGAAATTATCCGTGTCATCGCCAAAAATGGCGGGCATCTCGGTGCCAGCCTCGGTGTGGTGGAACTCACTATCGCGCTTCACTATGTGTTCAACACGCCGGATGACCGCATCGTCTGGGACGTGGGTCACCAAGCGCTCGGACACAAGCTGCTTACCGGCCGGCGTGATTCGTTTGACACCGTCCGGCTCAAAGGGGGGTTGAGCGGGTTTCCAAACCGCGCAGAAAGCCCGTATGACACCTTTGGCGTGGGGCACGCGAGCACCAGTATCAGCGCGGCGTTGGGGATGGCTGTGGCCAGGGATATGGCCGGCGCCAAAAACCGTATCGTCGGTGTCGTCGGCGACGGCGCGCTCACCGGTGGAATGGCATTCGAAGCGATCAACAACGCGGGGATCCTCAAGACCGACCTGTTGGTCGTCCTCAATGACAACAAAATGTCGATCGCGCGCAACGTCGGCGCGCTGTCAAAATATTTGATTGCCCTCACTTCGGGCAAAGTCTACAACCGGCTGGAAGCGGATGTTTGGGAACTGCTCGGGTTGATCCCCAAGGTTGGTGGCAAAACGCAGCGGCTCGCCGGCAAGATCAAGGAGAGTATCAAGACGCTGATGGTTCCCGGGATGCTCTTCGAGGAGCTCGGGTTCCGCTACTTCGGACCTATCGACGGTCACAATATCGAATTTCTGTTAAAGACGCTCAAACATCTGCGCCGTCTGCGCGGTCCTATTCTTTTGCATATCATTACGGAAAAGGGAAAAGGCTTTGCGCACGCAGGCAAGGATTCGACCCGGTGTCATGGGGTGAGCAGTTTTGACAAGGTGCCGGGTGACCGCGAGAAAAAGAAAAACGGCCCGCCGTCATACACCAAGGTGTTTAGCGACACGCTGGTCTCGCTCGCCGAGAAGAACGACAAGATCGCTGGAATCACCGCCGCGATGCCCGATGGCACCGGACTCAAGGCCTTTTCGGAGAAGTATCCAAAACGGTTCTTCGACGTGGGAATCGCCGAGCAGCATGCCATCACGTTCGCCGGTGGTCTGGCCACCGAAGGGATTATCCCCGTAGCGGCCATTTACTCGACGTTTTTGCAGCGGGCGTTTGACCAGGTCATCCACGACATTGCCCTGCAAAACCTGCCCGTTCGCATCGTGATGGATCGTGCCGGGCTGGTGGGACAGGACGGTCCCACGCATCACGGCGTCTTCGACATCGGGTATTTGCGGATGGTGCCAAACTTTGTGTTGATGGCGCCAAAGGACGAAAACGAACTTCGGCATATGCTCAAGACCATGATCGACTACGACCGGGGACCCATTGCGTTGAGGATGCCGCGTGGACGCGGTGTGGGCGTCGACTTGGATGCAGAACTCGAGGCGCTCGAGATCGGCAAGGCCGAGGTGCTTCGTGAAGGGAAAAAGGTTGTTATTCTTGGCTACGGGAACTGTGTGCATCCGTCGTTGGCCGCTGCGGCGTTGCTCGAGGAAAACAAGATCAAACCAACGGTGGTCAACATGCGGTTTGTCAAGCCGTTGGACACCGCGCTGCTCGATGAGC
>CP070631.1:3209067-3215669 GCA_020356045.1 Candidatus Latescibacterota bacterium | reverse complement strand
TCCCTCGAGCATAAAGATCGACATTACACCAAACGACGGTGTGCCCATCGCCTTCAAGATTCCGATTTCTTTCCGCTTTTCCATGATGACCATCGTCAACATCCCGACGAGGTTAAATGCGGCCACCAACGTGATCAACGTGAGCATCAGAAACATGAGTATCTTTTCGATCTTCATATAACTAAAAAGATTTTTGTTCATGTTGATCCAGTTGTTGGTTCCGTAGTGTTGGAGCGGCAGCACCTCGTGAAGCGCGTCGTCGACCTCCTGCGCTTTGTAAATATCATCGAGCTTCATGCTGTAACCACGCAGTCCGGTCTCGAAATCAAACAACACATCGGCTTCCCGCACATCCATATAGACATAGCGCGAATCAAACTCGTACATCCCGCTGTTGAAAAAGCCGATGACGCGGCACTTCATCACTTGTGGTTCCACATTCTCCCCGCTCCTGATCGTCGACGGCGCAGTGACCAGACCGACTTCTTCACCGAGCCCCACACGGAGCTCGAGCGCAAGATCCAGTCCCAGTACCAAACCGGCCCGTGGTTCCTCGTCTTCAAAAAAGCTCGTGTCGAATGAATCGATTGGCGGTTTGATACTGTCGATCACCGTCGATACCGTGGACTCCCGTTCGAGGTCGACTCCCTTGACCACGACACCGCGAATACGAGTCCTCCGACCCGGGATCACCTCGTACGCGATCAACGCCTCCGAACGGATAAACGGCGCGGTAGCCACAACGTGGCGTTGGGATGCCAGCATCGACTCAACGGTGTCGGCGGCGGCCCACGCCTCTTGGTTTCTCATATAGACAACCACGTTTGTGTTGAACGCGAGAATCCGCTGTCTCAGCTCGGTTTCAAAACCATTGATCACCGAAAGAACGATAACCAGAGTCATCACACCCACAAATACGCCGCCGATCGCGATGGTGGTTATCCGGGAAACGAGAGCGGACCGGCGCTTGGTTTCCAGGTATCGTTTGGCAATAAAAAACGGATAGTTCATCGTGACAGCATTTCTATTCAGGTCTCATCTGCGGAAAAAAGAGCACTTCGCGGATCGAACGGCTGTCCGTAAAAATCATCGCCAACCGATCGACACCCAAGCCAAGACCCGCCGTCGGTGGCATCCCGTACTCGAGTGCCCGCAAGTAGTCCTCGTCGACTACTTGAGCCTCTTCGTCGCCGCGGCTTCTCATCGCCGCCTGCTCTTCAAATCGGCGGCGTTGCTCACGCGGATCGTTGAGCTCGGAAAATGCGTTGCCCACCTCGAACCCGCCAATAAACGGCTCAAACCGCTCGACGAGACCCGGTTTCGAACGATGATCTTTGGCCAATGGCGACAGCGCCTTTGGATAATCGTAGACAAATGTCGGCTGTAAAAGCTGTGGTTCGACCACTTCGCCAAAAATCAGATCGAGACCTTTGGCCGGAGTCGCTATTTTTCCGGTCTCTATCCCATATCTTGCCGCCGCATCGAGTATCACATTTTCCTCCATCGACCGGAAATCCACCCCTGTGGCTTCTTCGAGGGCCTCGAAGAACCGCACCCTGCGCCACGGTTTGTTAAAATCAATCTGGTTGCCCTGGTACGTGATCTTGCCATCCTCACCCAGCTCGGTCGCGACCACCCGCATCATATCCTCAACCATCTCCATGTAATCCATGTAGTCCTCGTAGGCCGAGTAACACTCCATCATTGTAAACTCGGGGTTGTGCGACCGGTCGACCCCTTCATTGCGAAAATCTTTGCAAAACTCAAAAACCTTCTCGAACCCACCGACGATCAAACGCTTGAGATAGAGCTCGTCGGCGATGCGAAGATAGAGATCCAGATCGAGCGCGTTATGGTGGGTCATAAATGGACGCGCCGATGCGCCACCGTAGATCGGTTGGAGGATCGGTGTTTCCACCTCGAGATAACCTCGGTCGAGAAGATATCGCCGCATGGTGTGGATCAACCGCGATCGTTTCTCGAATATTTCTCGCACCTGTGGATTGACGATCAAATCGACATAACGCTGCCGGTAGCGGAGTTCCTTGTCTTGGAGACCATGCCATTTCTCCGGCAGCGGACGGATCGCTTTGGACAGAACCTCGTACTCGCCAACACGGACGGTCAGCTCACCGGTTTTGGTGCGGAACACATTTCCCCGGATTCCAATCATGTCGCCGACTTCGACCAGTTTGAAGTTTTTGTAGGAATCGGGCCCAAGTGCGTCCTTGCGGGCGTAGAACTGAAGCCGGCCGCTACGGTCTTCGATATGACCAAAAGTCGTCGCCCCGTGCCCGCGAAGCGCCATCACCCGCCCGGCCAGCGCCACCACCGTTTCTGCCTCGGTCAACTCCGTCTCCAACCGCGCGACGTCTTCGACCTTGTGCGAGACCTCGAACCGGTATGGGTACGGGTTGACCCCGGCCTCTGTGAGTTTTTCGAGTTTTTCGATCCGAACCGCTTTTATTTTCTCGATTCCGCCAACACGATCCCCGTCAGGTGTATCCATATATCTCCTCGTTTTGTCGCTCTGTCTGCCCCGATCAACTACATCCCGCACGTCCAGCTTGCCGCGGAGGGTCCGCTGCAACCCAGCCGGTTCTCAGCATTATGTTTCACTCGTCCGGCTGTGCAGATAGGCCTCGATAAACTCATCGAGCTCCCCGTCGAGAACCGCCTGCACATCGGATGTCTGAACCGTGGTCCGATGATCCTTGACCATGTTGTACGGATGAAGAACGTACGAACGGATCTGGCTTCCCCACGCAATGTCCTTCTGGGTTGCCATCATTTTGTTTAGCTTTTCACGCTCCTCTTCGAGCTTGAGATGATAGAGCCGTGATCTCAGGATCTTCATCGCGTTGTCCCGGTTCCGGTGCTGCGACCGTTCGCTCTGACACTGGACAACAATTCCCGTCGGCGTGTGGGTAATCCGCACCGCACTGTCCGTTTTGTTCACATGTTGACCGCCGGCGCCGCTGGCGCGATATGTGTCGATCTTGAGATCGTCATCTCTGATGTCGATCTCGATATTGCTGTCGATCTCCGGGTATATGAACACCGATGCAAACGACGTGTGCCGTCTGTGGTTGGCGTCAAAGGGAGACAACCGGACGAGCCGGTGAACACCGCTTTCGGACTTGAGCGTCCCGTAAGCATTGAGCCCTTTGACCTCGACCGTGGCGCTTTTTACACCGGCTTCCTCACCAGGCGTCAAATCCAACACACGCGCGTCAAACCCCTTACGTTCGCAAAAGCGAGTGTACATCCTGAACAACATCCCCGCCCAATCCATCGATTCGGTGCCACCGGCGCCCGGGTGAACGGTGAGAATCGCGTCCCGTTTGTCTTCGGGGTTGGCAAAAAGCAGGGCGAGCTCGAGACCCTTTAGTTTACCGTCGAGCGAACGAAGCTCGGTCAGGGTTTGGTCGAACACCGAGGTGTCCCCCATCTCCACGGCCAGTTCGATAAGTTCTTCAAACTCGTCGAGGCTCGCATCGGCGCTTTGTACGGGTTCGAGTGTGGATTTGATCGTGCTGATCTCTTTCAAGGTGGCTTCAGCACGTTTCTTGTCCTCCCAAAACGCCTGATCGTTCATCTTTTCTTCAAGATCCGCGAGCTGCGAACGAAGGGTGGCTACGTCAAAGATACTCCTTGAGTTTGTCGACCTTCGATCTGAGTGTGCTCAGCAGGTCTTTGAGTTCTTCAGACTGTACCACCTCAAACCTCCTTTGCTCGGACCGGCCCCGGAACTATTCTCCCGGTTGTTCCGCCTGCCGCCCGCGCAGCAGATTGTCCACGATCGTCATCACATCGTCAACCACGTCGGACAGCGGTCTGTTAGTATCTACCACATTATCCGCCCTGTAAAAAGATTTCTCCAATTCCGCCTGGCTGTCCAGTCTGGCTTCTATGTCCGACACGGTCACCCCACCTTTGGCGAGAAGACGGCGGTGTTGTTCGGCTCGTGTGACCGCCAACGCGATGGTGTGATCGATTCCGATCGCCCTCACGGCATCCGGCACCTCGAGAAGCAACGCGGCATCGACGACTACGACCTCCACACCCTCCAGTTCGAACGCCTCGATCTGTCCGCGGCAAACCGCCACAACCGACGGGTGGATGATCGCGTTCAGGTCCGCAAGCGCCTCCTCGTCGCCAAACACAATGGCACCGAGCTTTCTACGGTCAATCGCTCCGCCGGTCACAACTCGATCGCCAAAACGATCGCGGACCCGCCGGATCACATCGGCGTCTTTGGCAAGAAGCGTATGCGCAACACCATCACCGTCGATGTGTTCCACACGGTAACCGGACAACCGTTCGGACAGACAACGGGCGATTGTGGTTTTACCGGAACCCGATCCACCGGCCAGCCCGACGACTATCATGGATTCCCACCCATCCTAATTATGAGCCTCCAGCCAGTTGTGACCAACCCCCATATCGACTTTGAGCGGTACATCGAGCTCGATCGCCCTCTCCATGCCTTCCCGGACCACCGCCTTTGTCTCCTCTAGCTCTGCCACCGGGACATCAAACATGAGCTCGTCATGAACCTGCAGGATCATTTCGCCACGAAGACCTCGCCTTTCGAGCTCCCTATCTATCTTGACCATCGCCACCTTGATAATGTCCGCTGCCGTCCCCTGAATGGGCGTGTTGACCGCCACTCTCTCCGAAAACGCGCGGGCCCGGCGGTCCTTGGCCGAAATATCGGGAACCTGACGCACGCGTCCCAACAGCGTGCGCACCGCGCCGTCCTGTTTTGCACCCAAGATCGTGTCATCGATGAACCGTTTTACCCCTGGATAGCCGGCAAAATAGTCCTCGATAAACTTTTTTGCCTCGTCGATGTCAATGCCGAGCGACTGCGCCAGCCCCCGTGCACCCATCCCATACATGATCCCAAAGTTGACGGTTTTCGCGCGCGAGCGCATGTCATCGGTGACCTCGTCGGCCGCGACCCCAGCTATCCGCGCCGCCGTGCGCCGGTGAACATCGTCGTCCTCCGCAAAGGCGGTGAGCAACTCGGCGTCCTGCGACAAATGCGCCATGATGCGAAGCTCGATTTGCGAATAGTCCGCGTCGAGCAGTACCCAGTCGTCCGAACGCGCCACAAACGCTTTGCGGATCCGCCGTCCGATCGGTGTGCGGATCGGGATATTCTGAAGATTTGGATCCGAGCTCGACAACCGGCCCGTGGTGGTTACCGCCTGATTATACGACGTGTGCACCCTCCCGGTTCGCGGGTTGACCAGCTTTGGGAGCGCATCGATATACGTGTTTTTGAGCTTGGTGTTGGTCCGGTATTCGAGCACGAGTTCGGGAACCGGGTGTTGCGACGCGAGGTTTTTCAACACCTCCATATCGGTCGAATGACCGGTTTTTGTTTTTCTCGCCGGCTTGAGCCCCAGCTTTCCGAACAGGATCTCCTGGAGATGCGCGGTGGAATTGATGTTGAATTTCTCCCCGGCCTCGTCATAAATCGACTGTTCGATCCGCGCGAGCGCGCCGGCGATTTCGTCCGATAACGTTCGAAGAAAATCGAGATCGAGCGTGACACCCGTTACCTCCATTTTGGTCAGCACACCGCTCAACGGCATTTCGGTCGTATAATAGAGCTCCTTTATCTGAGACGCTTCGATCAGCGGCGCAAATTCGCTTTTGAGCCGCATGGTATAATCGACATCCTCGCAGGCATACGCCGACACGGTCGCCAGCGGAACGGTTCGAATATCTTTTTTGCGGCTGCGCGTGTCAAAAAGCGACTTGAACGGGGTCATCTGATGTCCGAACAGCTCGAGCACCAAGCTGTCAAGACCGTGACTGCGTCGTGACGGGTTGAGGCAGTACGATGCCAGCATGGTGTCGAACTCGATACCCTGCATATCGAACCCAGCATTGCGGAGCACTATCGTATCGTATTTGATATTCTGACCAATCTTCTTTGTCGAAGAATCGGAAAGCACGGGTCCCAAGACGTCTCTAACCGTTTCCAGCGGGAGCCCCGGTGATTCCATCGGCGGCATCAGCGTGCCTTGCTCCGCCTCGATCACGCTTTTCACTGGCACATACCATCCGCTTGCCCCACGCTCGGACAAGGCGATGCCGGCAAGCACGGCACGCATCGAATCCAGACTGCTCGCCTCGACATCGACGGCCAGCTCCCGGCACCCAGAGAGCGCCTTGACAAGCTCTTTGAGCGCCGCCTCTGAATCCACCGTCCGGTAACACACCTCCTGTCCGGCCTCGGCACCGTGTGGAGCCGATCGCGCGTCGTCGGCCGGCTCGAGATCCGGGGTCGGCACACCTGTCCCATCGCCCAGATCCCCACCGCGCGTCGGCTCCGGCCGTCCGGATCCGACGACCACCGGCTGGGGAGACTCATGACCGGTCCGATCCCCCGATCCGGCGGCCCGCTTACGCGCCGAGCCGTTGACTTCGGCGAGCAACCGGTTGAATTCGAGTTCGGCGAGCAACGTTTTGAACCGGCCGGGGTCGAATTCCCTGCGACGCAAATCATCCATTGTCACCTCGATCGGCACCGCCGCATCGAGCCGAACCAACTGGCGCGACAAATACGCTTTGTCCTTGCCCTC
>CP070631.1:3206011-3208967 GCA_020356045.1 Candidatus Latescibacterota bacterium | reverse complement strand
TGGACACGGAAGCTCGTCGCAGATGGCCGACGAACAAGTGTTCCTCGATCGGGATGTCGCCGAGTTGAGAAACGGTCTGCGGCTGCCGTTGTTCATGGCGTACAGCTGCACCATCGGTGATTTTGGCCGCGCTCAGGCAAGGAGCCTCTCGGAAAAACTCCTATTACACGACGGTGGAGGGGCGATCGCCTGCATTACCGCGTCCGAAGTGTCGTTGATCGATCCCAACGCCACGCTCAACATAAAGTTCTTTAGAGAGCTGACACCGGATGAACCCGGTGCACCCGAACCGCTTGGTGTTGCGTTGCTCAGAGCCAAGGTTGGGGGTCTGATCCAGGCGGGAATCAAACCCATCATGGAGGAGAACAGCCACAAGTACAATTTGTTGGGTGACCCCTCTATGCAGCTCGTATCGCCACGGCGCTCGGTCCGGTTTGCTGCGAGCGATATCGATTCGATGACGACGGGAAAACGGCAAACATTAACCGGTGAAGTGCTCGGCGCAAATGGTGGCCTGGACACAGGGTTCTCCGGCAGCGTCCACCTGGTGGTCCGCGAGCCGGACAGAAGGGTTCACTACACCAACGAGGAGCAGACGGCCTTTGTCAGTTACTGGTACCCCGGAGGCACCGTGTACGAGGGCACAACCGATGTGAGCGGGGGCAAGTTCGATTTCAGTTTCAAAATCCCGCGGTTTGCCGGTAGAGGGAACAGGGCGTTTTTGAGGGCGTATGCGGACGACGGTGCCGAGGACGCGGTCGCGTTGAGCGACACAACGCTGTTTCTAGCGCCGTCCCCCGGTGACACGACGATCCTCATTCCAGTAGACGGCCCGCCCCGTGTAGAGATGGGATTCAAAGGTGGGGCGACGATCGTAAAGCCAGGGGCGATCCTCCAAGCACGGGTGAACGATGCCGACGGGATCAACGTGTTGAACACCACTCCCGAAGGCAAAATCGCGCTTGGTTTTGACGCGGCGGATCTTCCGATCGACGTGACCAAGTCGTTTACATTTGACCACGGCGGTCTGGATACGTCGGGGGTGCTATCATACCCGCTGCCGGATCTTCCTATCGGTGAGCATCGGGCGATTTTCAAGGTTGCTGACAGTTTTGGACAAGTTCAGCTCGACACGCTCCAGTTTTCGGTGACGGAGCAGATGCACTACGCGGCCGAGGCGGTTCTCAATTATCCAAATCCGTTTAGCAGCACGACGTATTTTCTTTTCAATCTGACCGATCAGGCGGATATCCAGCTGGATATTTTTACCACCAGCGGAAAACGGGTCCGTCGGCTCCGTGAAACCCACGAAGCCGGCGAAGCCTGGATCCTGTGGGATGGGCGAGACGCCGCCGGTGGCCCCATCGCCAACGGGACGTATCTTTATGTGGCCAAGGTGAGCTTTGTCGGGCTGGATCGAGGCCCGCAAACCCTTCGAGGTAAAGTAGTTAAGGTTGAATAGCCACGCGGGTCTGGATTGCCGGAACGGCTTGACCTCGCGGACAAATCTTTGTATTATTCATAAGAATGGGAGGGTCTAAGTATATGCGCTTCAAGCTCTTTAGCAGCGTCGTTGCGGTGATTTTGTTGGCGTCCGCAACGGCCCATGCCGTTGGCGAAGCCGGTGTTCCTTCACAGATCATTCCTCCCGGGGCCCGGGCGAATGGGATGGGAGAGAGCTTTGTGGCGATTGCCGACGATGCGACCGCCGCCTGGTGGAACCCAGGCGGATTGGCTTTTCTTCGGGGACGAAACCTCGCGTTGATGCACAGCCAGCTGGTACCCGATCTAGCCAGCGACGTGTACTACGAATACCTGGGCTATACCAATGAGATATCCGATGTCGGAACGTTGAGCTTCGCCCTCATTTACCTGACGTATGGGACCAGTGTGGCCACCAATACGCAGGGTGAAAAACTGGGCGATTTCAAGAGTTGGGAAGCGTCGGGCATTGTGACGTTTGCCATCCCGATCACCGACAACGTCGGTGTCGGGTTATCCGGTAAGTTTATCCACGCGGATCTGGCTCCCGCAGATTTGACGCTCGAGCAACTCGACGGAACCGGCTCGACAGTGGCGGTCGACGCGGGTGTGTTGTGGAAGATCCCCAAATGGAATCTCCGGTTTGGCAGCGCTCTGACCAATTTGGGGCCCGATATCACCTTTATCGACCAAGAACAGAGTGACCCGTTGCCGTTGACGTTGCGGCTCGGGGTGGCCTGGCAGCCGATCCACAGCGACGTGAACAACTTTATCGCGACGTTCGATTTCGAACAGAGCCTGGTTTGGCTAATTGACAGTGCCACCCAGACGCGCCGGAGCGAGATCTACCACGTTGGTATGGAATACCGGTACATCAATCTCCTGGCGGGACGCCTCGGTTACGTCTACGATCAGGATGGGGACTTCAAAGACTTCACGTACGGTCTGGGGTTCATTTACAAAGGACGGGTCGCCCTAGATTACGCCAACGTCCCGCAGGCACAAACGTTGGATCGGGTCCACCGCTGGTCGATATCGGTGGCGTTCTAGACGCGCTCCGTGATCTGCGGAGCGGATTATTCCCCTGGGACAACTTGATTACCGATCGAGGACTGCCTTGGATAAGGTCAAAGCGTTTATTTTTGGTCTCGGTGCGGTGGTCGTGTTAACCACCGCATCTGTTATCTACGCCGATCCGGCGACCGAAC
Source organism: Candidatus Latescibacterota bacterium (assembly GCA_020356045.1). Lineage (GTDB taxonomy): Bacteria > Krumholzibacteriota > Krumholzibacteriia > WVZY01 > WVZY01. The sequence goes on along the minus strand of CP070631.1, from coordinate 3,206,277 downwards.
CTTCGAAGGCATCGCGGTCAACCAGCTTCGATACACTCGGCAAGAATGACAACCGGCGCCCATCCTTTACCGATCTCATCCCATTGTCAGCCCCGACCTATCTGAGCAGCGTTGATGCCACCGCGGAACTGCCCACCGTTCGCGCTGAATCCAACGGACTTCTGAGATATTACGACAGCTCTCCCGCGGCGGCCGGTGATTGGTTTCAAGAGGGGTCAGATAGCGGACCTCGCAAACGCACCTATCTTCCTGTCCTGTTATCGTTA
>CP070631.1:3204776-3205911 GCA_020356045.1 Candidatus Latescibacterota bacterium | reverse complement strand
GGATCAAAGAACCGTCTGCGCACCTGCAGCTGATCGAACGGTGTGAAGCAAATCTCGCCCTTTTGAACTCCAGCCATCACCCCGGTCGCCCCTACGAGCGCCGACTCGACAGCCTTGGCGCCGGTCCGTGTGGCAAAGATACGGTCGTGCGCGACGGGCGACCCTCCGCGCTGTGTATGCCCGAGAACACAAATATGCGTATCATAGGAGGTTATACGTTTTATCTCACTTGCCACCTCAATCGCGCCGCCGTCGCAAACGCCCTCCGCCACCACGATGATATAGCTCCCCTTCCCCCGTTTTTTGGCCTCGATCACACGCTGTCCCAACGCGTCCATATCGAGCGGAATCTCGGGTATCAGCACCTCTTCGGCACCGCCGCTGATCCCGACCCCGAGTGCGATATCACCGGCCTTGCGACCCATAACCTCGATCAAAAATATTCTCTGAAATGCTTCGGCGGTGTCGCGGATCTTGTCGATCGAGTCGAGCGCCGTATCCACCGCGGTGAAGAATCCAATCGTCCAATCCGTTCCGCCAAGATCGTTGTCGATCGTACCGGGCAAACCGATGATCTGACCGTCCCATACATTGGCGAATTCGAGCGCGCCTTTTAACGACCCATTACCACCTATCACAAAGAGCGCGTCGATCCCAATCTCTTTGAGATTTTCCGCGCCCCGGTACATCCCCTCTTTGGTCTCGAACTCCTTGCACCGCGAGCTTCCCAGGATGGTCCCGCCGCGCTGGATAATATTGGACACCGCGCGGCTACCCAGAGGACGGTAATCCATGTCGACTACGCCTTTGTACCCCCAGCGGAATCCCATGACCTCCAGTCCGTGATAGATGGCCGTCCGTGTTATTGCCCGGATACACGCGTTCATTCCCGGCGAATCCCCGCCGCTGGTGAGAACTCCAATCTTTTTTATCGCCGATGCTGTCATTGTCTTCTTCTCCTGTTCTATACGCTGCGGATTTTGAGCTCCGCGTTACCATTCGCCGTTAATCTGCGATCCTTCCCGGCAACTACGTTCCTTTTCCGTTTACTATCATCGACACGGCCTGGTCAATCGAATCGGTCACCTCGATAAGGCTCAGGTCTTCGGGGCCGATGGTGTGCTCCGCCACCAAT
>CP070631.1:3199278-3204676 GCA_020356045.1 Candidatus Latescibacterota bacterium | reverse complement strand
CGAGGATCGCGGCTTCCAAACTCGAGATATTTGGTGTCGGGGTGGCTCGCCTTCCAGGCGGTCCATCTGGTTTTGACCGAAGTGAGTTCGGGAAGCTTTCTATCCGCATAGGGACCGCTGATACATGTCAACCCGTTGAATCCTTCCAGGTGATACCAGATGCTCTCCGTTTCATAATCGTACAGCACAAACGTGTTTCGGTACGTCCATCCGCTTGCGCTCAGCGTCAACACATTCCCATCGATTTCGCGGCTGTACACGGCAGCCAATTGGACGAGCGGTCACCACCCGACCGCGACGTGAACGTCGCCAAAGGACTCATCGACAATCTCATGCCGGTTGAGAACATGTATCGGGTAAGCGCGGCTCTCACCTCCAATCGTCGTCCCGATCACCAGAAACGTGTCCCAATCGTCGGGATAATAGCGATCACCCGGCAACAACATACCGGAATCTATGATGGGAGGAATCGCGTTGGGGCCAAGACCAAACTGGAAACCACTCGGGTCAAAACCGTACGCGTTGACGGCGTGAGTGACATCCCACTGTTTGCCCGTCTTGTCGACGATTAGGATCCTGTCGCCATCCTGCGTGACCGTCGCTGCTGGAAACTCTTCCTCGTTGGTGATGCTAAAGCACCCTATCCACGCAAACGCTACAACCGGCCAGGTCACCATAAAAATGATCTTTTTCATTGGCTTCCCTCACATGTCGCCGCGAGGTTCCATAAATTAGCTTGAATCCGTCGTCCGGTCCGGCTACAACCAGGTCAAGACAGCAATGAGGACCAAGGAACGGTTGCATTTTCGACGCCGTCTTCTCGAGTGGTACGACGTAGACAGACGCGATCTCCCCTGGAGACATGCGCCCGACCCCTATCGAACCTGGGTGGCCGAGGTGATGCTCCAACAAACCCAGGTCGCCACGGTTGTACCCTACTATCAACGATTTGTCGCCCGGTACCCCGATATCCTTACATTGGCCCGAGCACCGCTGGAAGAAATTCTCAAATCATGGGAAAACATGGGGTATTACTCGAGGGCCCGGAACCTCCATAAGGCGGCCGGTCAACTGGTTAGCGATTTCGAAGGGGTAATCCCAAACGATTACCCGTCGTTTAAAAGTCTTCCTGGTGTCGGCGACTACATCGCGGCCGCTGTAATGAGTATCGCGTTTGGGCACACCATTGCGGTCGTGGATGGCAACGTCAAACGCGTCATCTCGCGTCTCTTTATGGTTGATGCTCCCGTTGATCACTCGTCCTCGGCAAAGACCTTTAAAAAACGGGCGACAGAGCTCCTCGACGCCAGCCGTCCTGGCGACTTCAATCAAGCCATGATGGAGCTCGGCGCGACGATGTGCAAACCACGAAATCCGTTGTGCCACAACTGTCCCGTACGAGAACACTGCCTCGCACAACGAAACTCGCGGCAGACGGATTTTCCGGTGAGACGGCGCAAAAAAAAGATTCCCGAGTATCACATTGCCGTTGGAGTAATCTACCACGGCGATCGCATGCTGATCACACGCCGCAAAGAGGATGGGTTGCTGGGCGGGTTGTGGGAGTTTCCCGGTGGGAAAGTCCGCGACGGCGAGGCTCCTGAGGATGCTTGCAAGCGCGAGATCGAAGAGGAAGTCAATCTGGATGTCGATGTGACCGGGTTCATTACGCACGTCGACCACGCGTATTCCCATTTCAAAATCGGCGTGGACGTATTCGCTTGCCGTTACCGCGCCGGCAACGTCGTGCTAAACGGCCCCATCGATCACCGTTGGATTCTTGTTGACCAGACCGGTGACTACGCATTTCCTGCCGTAAACCACAAAATATTTCCCCACCTGAAAAACAATGACAAGGCAAAATGATGCTGACCGCTATGCAAAGGGCACGCGGGCCGGACCACCCGGCGGAATCTGTGGTTAGATCAAGCTGAGGATAGCCTGAGCAGCAAGCGCGCCGGGCGCGCAGGTAATCCCGCCGCCGGGATAGCTCCCGCTTCCGCAGAGGAACAGGCCACGGATCGGTGTGTGGTGACGGGCACACTCTGGCGACGGCCGAACGAACAGCTGGTCCAGCATGTGATCGCCGTGATGGACGTGCCCGCCGCTGGTCCCAAAGTGCGACTCGATGTCGGCCGGTGTGAGAACGCGAACCGTTTCGATCTGGTCCCCGAGGCCGGGTACAACCTCGCTCAACATTTCGACGACCCGGGCACCGAGCGCGTCACGCCGATCATCATTCCATCCCCCCTCGAGATCATACGGCGCATAATGAACCAGCGCCGACATGACGGGACCGCCATCGCCATTTGGTACGGCGACATCGAGAATTGGACGGTCCGAGCACTGTCGATATTTGACCGCGTCAAAGGCTTTTTCAATCTCGGTGAGGCTTTGGCCGGTCGAAAAGAATTCGACATCGGTCTTTGCAGCGCCTTTCGGCTGCAAGCGTTGTTTCAATCCAATGTCGACCTTGGCCGTGGTCCCGTTGGACCGCAACGCGTGAATCCGGTGTGCAAGCTTTTCGTTGATGGCAATTCCGGGGATCATGCCGAAGAAGACAGATTTGGGATCATTCGATGCGGCGACCAGGCGGGCTTTGATCCCTTCTCCATCGGCGAGCGTCACACCCGACGCCCTGCCGCCGTCGACATCGATGCCGGACACCCCCACTCCCGTCCGGATCTCTACCCCGGCGGATCGGGCTGCACCCTCCAGTGCTTTGACCAGCGCGCCGGAGCCGCCACGAACCGCGGAACCCTTACGGCATTCCCACAACAACAAATTGAACGCGCTTCCGGGGGATCGCGGACCAACGAACGCACCGCGAATGGCTGGCATGGCAAGTATGGACTTTAACAGATCGGACTCGAACCACTCATCGAGCCAGTCGGCAAGGCTCATCGGGATGACCCTTATCAGCTCGACCATATCGGACCTGCCCAATCTTTTGAAACCAAGTCCCTTCTTGAGAATCGGCCACAAGACATTGGAATCCAGCGAACCCAGACTCATCGGTGCGTCGTCGAATAATCCGTTGATAAAACTGCTTACCCGTTTTAGAAAATCTCGGTACTCGGCGTAGCGGCCGGCGTCGCGTTTTGAAAACTTTGAGATCTCTCCCGCTGCCCGACCCGGATCGTGATACAGATGAAGCCCTTCGCCATCGTGCGAACACCCATACAGGGACGGCGGTTCCGGTTCGAGCACCAGTCCGTGTCTTGCGAGGCCAAGCGATGCAACCAGGTGGTGACGCACGCCGCTGGTGTCGTGAAGAACTCCCGGTGAATGGAAGCCTGGATAAAACTCGTCTGCCGCTGCCAAGCCTCCGGTGGTGTCACGCTTTTCGAGAAGAACGACTTTTCGTCCCCGTTTGGCGAGAAGCGCCGCAGTGGTAAGCCCGTTGTGCCCACCACCAATAACGACGGCATCGTATGTTGTTTCAGACCCCTTGGCTGCCATTATGATCCTCGCAGCGAGTTGAGATAGGTTTTTGCGGCGAGCTCGCCCGGCGCGCCCATCAATCCCCCACCCGGATGCGCGGCCGACCCACACACCCATAGATTCTTGAGCGGCGTGCGGTATCTCGACCATCCCGCAGCGGGGCGCAAAAACATCAACTGCTCAAAACTCAGCTCGCCCTGAAAGATGTTTCCTTCAGTAAGACCGATATCCTGCTCCATATCCCAAGGCGTGTGGACTTGCCGGAACAGTATCGACTCCTTGAGCGCCGGGCAATACTCGGCCAGCGTATCGACCACCGCATCACCAAACGCTTCACGGCGCTGTGGCCAGTATTCGGGTCCTTCCTTGATCTCGTACGGGGCATACTGGACAAAACAAGATACGACGTGTTTTCCCGGAGGCGCCACCGTGGGATCGACCAGCGACGGGATCACCACGTTGATATACGGCCTGCGTGAAAAGTCGCCGTACTTGGCGTCGTCGTACGCGCGTTCGAGATAATCAATACTTGGCGCGATCGCGATGTCACCCCGAAGATGAACGTCGCCGTTGGGTCTGCAGCTGAACTCGGGAAGCCGGTCGACGGCCAGGTTGACCTTGCCCGAGCTTCCACGGTGCTTGTAGCGTTTGATTTGTTTGACAAAATCCGAATCAAAATGTTCTTCGCCGGCCAGCTTCATAAACGTGCGATCCGGATCGAGACTCGAGAACACATCATCCGCATAAATCTCGTCGCCGCCCTTCAAGACAACACCAGTGCAGGCCGCATTTTTTACAATAAACTTATCGACCTGCGACTCCGTCCGTATCTCGGCGCCGCACGCTTGCGCCGCGGACGCGCACGACAGACTCACGCCTCCGGTCCCCCCCTTTGCAAAACCCCACGCCCGGAAGGCACCATCGATCTCACCCATGTAATGGTGAAGAAGAACGTACGCGGTCCCGGGTGAGCGAACGCCGAGAAACGTTCCTATGATGCCGCTCACTGACATCGGTGCCTTGAGGATGTCCGACTCGAACCACTCGTCGAGAAAATCGACCGCGCTCATCGTAAGCATCTTGAACTGTTGGTACATCACATCGGGGCCAAACTCCGACATATAACGGCCCAGCCGAAGAAGGTTGATCAGCTCGGCGGGGTTGTTCGACAGCGGATCGGGCGCGGGCGAATCGATGATTCGTTTGACGACGTACGACATCTTGCGCATCGCCATCCCAAACTCGGGATAAACTTCCGCGTCTTTGGCGCTAAACCGGGCTATCTCTCGGCGAGTCAAATTCGGGTCCGCCCAGCGGCACAGCGAGTCGCCGTCAGGAAGCGGCAAAAACGAACACTCCAGCGGGATGATTTCGAGACCGTGTGCTGGAAGGTTGAGTTCACGGATGATATGCGGGCGGAAAAGACTGACTACGTATGAATACAACGAAAACTTGAAGCCAGGAAACACCTCGTCGGTCGACGCGGCACCTCCGAGCACATGTTGTTTCTCCAAAACGAGAACCTTTTTCCCCGCTTTTGCGAGATAGGCGGCACACACCAGGCCGTTGTGCCCTCCGCCGACAATTATCGCATCGTATGATTGCGGCATTCGTGGTTTCCCATTTCCTTTGTTTGACCCCAGCCCCCAACGGGGTCAGGCACGCTTTCTCTCCGGGTCAAAAAACGGCTTATCAACGACCATGGCCGCCACGGTATGGCGCTCGTACTCCACCAATACCTCGAATCGCAAAGGCGTTCCCGTGAGCCCATGATCCGCTCGGACGGTGGCCAGCGCGAGGTTCTTTTTCAAGATCGGCGACCACGAACCGCTCGTCGCGTAACCAACCTGCTGGCCACCCTCGTCGTATACGGGAATCGATGTCCGCCACGGCGCCGTCGGAATCTCTGGCGGCAACCCGTGCCGTGCAAAGAGCGCGGCGTACTCATCCCAAT
>CP070631.1:3183491-3199178 GCA_020356045.1 Candidatus Latescibacterota bacterium | reverse complement strand
TGCCGGGGCGGGGTCGGTAATATCGTCCGCAGGCACGTAGATAGCCTGCACCGACGTGATCGAGCCCTTCTTGGTCGAGCAGATCCGCTCCTGCAAACCACCCATCTCGGTGCCCAGCGTGGGCTGGTAGCCGACCGCCGACGGCATGCGACCGAGAAGCGCCGACACCTCCGAGCCGGCCTGGACAAAACGGAAAATGTTGTCGATGAAGAGAAGCACGTCCTGGTTTTCTTCTTCACGGAAGTACTCGGCGATGGTCACACCGGCCAGACCCACGCGGAGCCTCGCTCCTGGGGGTTCGTTCATCTGGCCAAATACGAGACTGGCTTTGTTGATAACGCCCGACTCGTTCATTTCGAGATAGAGGTCGTTGCCTTCGCGGGTGCGCTCACCAACACCGGCAAATACCGAGTACCCACCGTGCTCGGTCGCGATGTTGCGGATGAGCTCCATGATGATAACCGTCTTACCCACACCGGCGCCGCCAAACAACCCAATCTTGCCGCCCTTTTGATACGGGGCGAGAAGGTCGACGACCTTGATCCCCGTTTCCAGCTGCGCCGCCTCGGTGGCCTGGTCTTCGAGGCTGGGTGCGGGGCGGTGAATGGGGTAGCGTTTGTCGGGTTCCGCGACGTCACCCCGCTCGTCGATGGGATCGCCAAGCAGATTGAACATCCGGCCCAGCGATTGCGAGCCGACCGGCACCGAAATCGGAGCGCCGAGATCCTCGGCGGGCATGCCGCGGACAAGACCGTCGGTCGAGCTCATGGCGATACAGCGAACGACGTTGTCGCCGACATGAAGCGACACCTCACCAGTGATATTTATGTTGCGCTCTTCGTCCCGAATCCGGATTGCGTTCAAAATCGGCGGGAGCTGGTCCGACGGGAACTCGATGTCCACCGTGGGGCCGATAACCTGAACGATTTTTCCGATGTTTGGTTCGTTTGCCATGAGCGATGCTCCTTTTTCTTTATAATTCCCGGAACACTCCTGCGGTTTGCCCGACTCGGTGTGCCCGGTCGCAAACCCGTATCTCGAATAGTCACTCCATTGTCTATGTCAGGGCTTCGGCGCCGCCGACAATCTCCGCGAGCTCTCTGGTAATGACCGCCTGACGGAGACGGTTTCTCAATATGACCAGATCGTTGTGCATCTCTTCGGCATTCTTGGTCGCCAGCTGCATGGCCGTCATCCGTGCTCCGTACTCTGACGCAAAAGAATCGGCAAGTGTTGCGAACACCTTTGTCGTTGCGTAGAGCGGGAGCAGCGTCTCGTAGACCGCCTTGCGTTCAGGCTCGAGAATGTAGTCGTCCTGTTCCTTCGTCTCCCCTTCGGTACGGGGAATCTTGAGGAATTTCTCGATCTTGACGTCAGACACCATGGCGGATTTGAACTGCGCGTAGATGAAATAGAGCGCATCGACCCGGTCCGATACGTACAGGTCGATGAGCGTGTGCGCGATCCGTCTGATCTCGTCGAGCTCGAGCTTGTCGCTCAAGCCTTCCTCGTGGTGAATGATCGGGATTTCTTTGGTCTTGTAATACGTGTAGCCCTTTCTGCCGATGGGAATGAGCTGACACTCCATGGCCGGGTGCTCGTTGACAAATTGTTGAGCCGTACGGATGAGTTTTGTGTTGAACGCCCCGCACAGTCCGCGGTCCGCCGTAAAAAGAACGACGCCCGGTCGCTTCGGCTCGGGGTCGTCCGGCTGCTCGAAGAGTTTTTGCCCTTCGACGATAAGCGGTGCTTCGCCTTCGGTAAAGCTCAGCTCGTAGGTTGCGTCCCCGGACATCTCATCTTCGGCGGCCTCGGCCAGTGCGGCGAGAATCCCGAGCACCTCATCAAGCTCTTCGCTGTACGGTCTTGTCGTTTTTGCCCGGTCCTCCGCGCGTTTGAACTTGGCGGCGGCAACGAGCTGCATCGCCCGCGTGATCTTTTTGATGTTTTCGACGGCACTGAGCCTGGCTTTAATGTCGAGTAATGACGCCACTTTGTTTTTCCTCGTTTAACCGTCGGTCGATTCCGCGGCCCCCAAGAACCGCGACTTGAATTTCTCCGCTGCGTTGATCAGCTCGCCCTCGACCTTTTCGCCGATCTTGAGCTCGGAAGCGAGTTCTCGCACCACGTCGGGGTATTCCGCATCCATGTACGCGAGGAAATCGGTTTCAAACCGGGCGAGGTCCTCGTTCGGTACATCGTCGAGGATGCCGCGTGTGGCCACAAAAATGATAATGACCTGTTTTTCGACGGGTACCGGGACAAACTGATCCTGCTTGAGGATCTCGACCATCTTCTCACCTCGTGTGAGCTGCGCGATTGTCGACTTGTCGAGATCGGAGCCAAACCGGGCAAAGTCGGCCAGCTCACGATACTGTGCCAGGTCCAAACGGAGACTTCCGGCGACCTGCTTCATCATTTTGGTCTGCGCGTTACTTCCCACACGGGATACCGAGATACCCACGTTGATGGCCGGCCGAATACCCGCGTAGAACAAGTCGTTTTGAAGAAAGATCTGGCCGTCGGTAATCGAAATAACGTTCGTCGGAATGTACGCGGTCACGTCGCCAAGCTGCGTTTCGACGATGGGGAGCGCGGTCAGCGATCCGCCGCCCATTTTGTCGCTGAGCTTGGCCGCTCTCTCGAGAAGCCGCGAGTGCAGGTAAAACACGTCGCCCGGGTATGCTTCACGTCCCGGCGGACGCCTGAGAAGCAGCGATAGCTGACGATAGGCCTGTGCATGTTTGGACAAGTCGTCATAGAAGCATGCCGCGTGACGGCCCGAGTCCCTGTAATACTCACCCAGCGCGCAACCCGAGTAGGGAGCCAGGAACTGAAGCGGCGCGGGATCGCTCGAGGTCGCGCTGACGACGATTGTGTAGTCCATTGCGCCGTTGTCCTCGAGCACCTTGACCAGCTGCGCGACGGTCGATTCTTTCTGACCGATGGCGACGTAGATACAAACGACGTCTGTGTTTTTCTGATTGATGATGGTATCGATGACGATGGCGGTCTTACCGGTCTGGCGGTCACCGATGATCAGCTCGCGCTGTCCGCGGCCAATCGGGATCATCGAGTCAATCGCCTTCAAACCCGTATGGAGCGGTTCCTTTACCGGTTGACGCTGAATTACGTTTGGGGCCACCGTCTCGATGAGTCGGGCTTCCTCGGTTGCGATCGGGCCCTTGCCGTCGATCGGGTGCCCGAGCGAGTTGACCACCCTGCCCAACATCGCGTCGCCGGCGGGGATCTGTGCAACCTTACCTGTACGCTTTACCGTGTCGCCCTCTTTGATATCCGTGTCCGGTCCGAACAAGGCGGCGCCGACATTGTCTTGCTCGAGGTTGAGCACCATTCCGATGATTCCACCCGGAAACTCGAGCAGCTCCCCGGCCATCGCGTCCTGGAGACCCCAGATACGCACGATGCCGTCACCGAGCTGCAGAATCGTTCCGACGGATTCGGTTTCGAGGCTCGATTCGTATCCTTCGATCTCTCGTTGGATAATCGAACTCACTTCTTCCGGTCGAAAAGCCATCTTGTTCTCTCCTGTCGTAACGGTTTCTTTACGGTTTGTTCTTCGTTTCTGTCAAAACGACCACGATCATTTTGTTTAAAGCGATCAGTCCATTTGGACGACCCGAGACTCACCCAGACGGCGTTGTAACTGTTCCAGTTTGAACCGTATGCTGCCGTCTAATATGTGGTCTTCCATGACGAGAATCATTCCACCAATGATATTTGGATCGACCTCGGGTTTGATTCGGACCGTCTTGTTTATCCGAGCCTCGAGTTTACGGATCAACTCGTCCTTGAGAGCGTCCTCGAGGGGGATCGCAGTGATGGCTCTCACCTCGACGATCCCTTTTTCTTTTTCGTACAGATAGCGGTAGGCCTCTAGTATCTCCTCGATAAACATAAATCGCTTTTTTTCCACGAGAAGAAGCAAAAGGTCCACGACGAGTTTTGACACGCGGTCCTCGAGGATTGTCTTGATTACTCGGACTTTTTCGTCCGTAAGCACCTGTGGAGACTCGATAAAGTGCTGGAACGATCTGTCGTCCGTTTTGAGCGCCAGCAGGCTTTGAGTATCCGCGAACACTTCGTCGGCCTTGCCCGCGGCGAGCGCGGCATCGTGCAATGCCTTCGCGTATCGTTGTGCTATCCCGCTAAGTATCAATTTTCAACACACTCCCTGATCCCAAAGGCGTCTAATCCGCCTGTACCTCGTTGAGGAAATCCTCGATGAGGGTTTTGTGGGCTTCGCGGTCGAGTTTGGTTTTGAGGACCTTTTCGGTCGTTGTGAATACGGCCTCGACCATACGGTCGCGCAGCATGACGTTGGCCTTGTCTAGCTCGAGGGCGATGTCTTTCTTCGCCTTGTCGCGCATGCCAACTGTGTCCTGCCGGGCCTCTTCTCGAATATTTGCAGCAAGCGATTCAGCTTCCCGCGCCGCCTCTTGAATCTTTTCGCGGCGCGTAGCCTCGATATTTTCGAGCTGCTGATCGTATTCCTGCTTCTGGGCGGCGACGGCTTCTTTTTCCTGTTCGATCTTCTGGAACGAATTGGCGATCACCTCGCGCCGGTGCTCGATAAAACCGAGAAGTTTGTCCCAAGCATATTTCCTCACCACCCATACCGCGATAAGGAAGCCGATAATATGGGTAACGATCTGTCCCCAGTCGAGTTGCATCTTGAGCTCCTTATCGATCCGACCGGTACCCCGCGCGCACGTCCGCGCGGACTCCGACCAATCGATTGAATCGACCGAACGGATTTACTAGTGGGTACCGATCTTGCCCTGAAGCACGAACATGGTAACCAACGCATAGATGGTGAGCGCCTCGATGAGTGCAGCGCCGATGATCATGGCGACCTGAATCTTACCCGAAGCCTCGGGCTGACGGCCGATGGCCTCCATCGCCGAACCGACGGCACGTCCGAGTCCGAGACCACTGCCGACGGCAGCAATTCCGACACCGAGCGGGAGCGCCAAACCTAGCATTGCTTGATAGTCCATGGTGGAATCCTCCTGTCCAGGTTAGTGATGCTCCTCCTCGTCGTGAGGCAGCATCATGGCAAAGTAAATGGTACTCAACAACATGAACACAAGGGCCTGAATAAAGCCCGTAAGAAGTGCCAAAAAGTAAAACGGTATCTGGAGCGGGACGCCGATGGGCAGATTCGAAAACGCGAGCATGCCGACACCGAGTCCCACAAAGATAAAGATCAAGATATCTTCACCGGTGATGTTTCCAAATAGACGCAGCGACAAGCTCATGGGTTTTGCCAGTTCGCCGATGATGTGAATGACAAACATGAGCGGGGAGAGAACCCACTGCATTGCAGATTCCGGTGAGCCCAACAAATGTTTGATGTAACCGACCGGGCCGTTCTCTTTCAATCCGGTGTATTGCACGTAAAGAAAAACACAGACTGCCAGCGCAAGCGTCTGATTGAGGTTGGCCGTAGGGGCTTTCATTAGGGGGATGAGACCGAGATAATTCATGCAGAGGATGTAGAGAAAGAGGGTGCCGAGAAACGGTACAAACTTTTTACCTCTCGGCCCCAAGATTCCGACGATAAAGTTTTCGAGCTGTTCGACAACCAGTTCGACAAAGTTCTGCAATCCGCTGGGAATGAGCTTGGGGTTCTTCGAGGCGAGCCTGGCGACAAGAACGAGAAGACCAACGACGAGCAACGAAAAGATGAGGTTTTCCCACTTGTGGAGAAACTCACCAACGCTCGTCCCAAACGCATAGTGATAAATAACGGTGATAAAGTTTGGCAGCTCATGCCCGCCCTCGCTGGAGGCGAACGCTGAGCGGGCTGTCATCATGCCCGCTCCAAGGCCGGTCGCAAGGCCGGTCGCAAGGCCGGTCAAGATGGTCAGTTTGGCTTTCACCGTTCGATACATCCTTTATTTGAATTCGTTATTCGAGCTCGTTACCCGGTCCGGAAAACAAACTCTTCGGATTGTCGAGTCCCAGCAAGAGCCGTCCGCCCGCTTTCAAGAAAACAATGAGAAGCGGCCAGCCAAAACCCGCGAGCAGCCCGATGGCGGGAAACCATCCGCACCAGAGGAGCAGGAAACCGATGCCGTAGAGCGCGGGAATTTTGAAAAACATCACCGCGGCGATCTGCAGCTGATGCTTTTGCGGATCGAAAAGCGCGAGACGAACGAGAACGCGGATAACGTAGAGGTTAACCAGCGACCATGCGCATCCCAGCGCAAACGCTCCGGCGAACGGCAAACCGAGATAGACAGACGCGGCAAGGACGACAACCACTCCCGATACAATAGCGGCAGTACGCACACGATCGAGAAATTCAAGACCCACGGTTTGTGTCTCTCGGCTTTTCTTTGCTCGCGAGTTTGATCACCCGTGCCGTTTGACGAGCACCGGCGATAAACCCGAGAATCAGAAGAACAATGGTAAAGATCGGCTCGGTGTTTAATCTCGAGTCGAGAAACCGACCGATCAACAGCCCAATGATTGGAGATACAGCCAGCAGGACGGGTATTGTCGTCAGCAAACCTATCTGACGCATTTGCCAGTAACGGTCGTTATCACTTTTCTTTTGCAAGGAAACGACAAGAAAGATTCTGTCGGGGAATCAATCGTCCGTGCTCTCGTGCTCCCAAAAAATCAAAAAAGGCAACAAAATTGTCCAGCGAGGATACGGGAACCGGTCGTCAAAAGTCAACAGTGATTTTACGCTCCGGGGTGGAGGCCGTAATGGGGTCGACCCTGGACTGTTGGCGAGCGGCGACGTCGGCACCTGCCATCGCTCTCCACGGTGAGACACAGCTTCGGCGCGTCCAGGGGTGGTTGTTTGCAGGCGTCCGGTGCCTCGCCGCAAGCCGTCCGGCGGGGGTCAGCGGACGATGAGGATCTTTCGCTCGAATGACTGTTTGCCGTAGACCATACGGGCAAAATAGATACCGGACGCGGTCGCTGACCCGTCCCAAACGACGGTGCTCTCTCCGGGCGGGTATGTATCGTCGGCCAGAACCGCGACCAGAGAACCCGTGACGTCAAACACCCGGATTTGCACACGTCCCTCGGCTGGGATTTCGAACGAGAACGCGGTGGACCTCCGGAACGGATTTGGCGAGTTGGGGTGAAACCGCGCCGATCCGAATCGAGGTACGTTTACTGTGACCTGGAAGAGGATTTGGGGATCGACAATGGTGGCGGCTTGATACGTGTAAGTGGTGCCGCCCTCGACATCGGTATCGGTGAGCGCATAGTGACCCGCTCCAAGTCTAGTGATGGACGCGTTGAGCGGTATCCCTCCGTCCGGTGACCGTGTGACGACGATATCGCCCGGGTCGAGATCGTCGATCAACGCCCACTCGACCGTGACCAACCCGGGGCTGGCGACGGCGTCGTAAAACAATACTGCGGTTGGGGTGATCTCGGCGCTTCCAAAAAGCACCACCACTTCTCCTGCCGAAAACGTGTCATCTACCGTGGCGTTGTTGGCGCCGATCAACAAGTCGGCGTAGTCGTCTCCATCCAAGCGGCCGGCCGCCGCCGAGAAGCCAAAGTGATCATAGCTGTTCGCGCCAAAGATAGCGGTGCGCCCGGTTTGTCCGTCGGCCAGGTCGATGAATTCGGAAAACACCGCACGGCCAAACAAGATGTGTGTAATTCCCGACTCCTGGCGAGGGGTTATGACCTGTGGCGCGGATGCCAAGTGGACGCCAACGACAATGTCTCCGTATTCGTCACCGTTGAAGTCCGATACGGCGATGCTCGATCCGATTTTCATATTGGTGGCCGGTCCGTCGATTCTTGTGGAGTTGGCCGGAAGCGGGGACGCCAGATCGATTATCGCGGGCCATGGCGCGCCTGCTACCGATCCCGGCCCGGTCCCGCCGGATACGGGGGGTGGGTAGATCCCCGTCGGGTCCAATACATAGATCGACCCGGCGCCGGTGCGGCCATCAGGGGCCGCTTCGGGGACCGCCACGATGAGTTCGGGCAGCTTGTCCCCGTTGACGTCACCGCTGGCAAAACCCGATCCGGCCAGAGCGTCCTCCTGGGGTCCGTAAATCCGTGTGATTCCCAGCGGTGGGTCGGAGGCAAGATCGATGGTGTCGGGGAAGGTTTGCGATCCCGGCACGATGTATCCCACACCGGCGAACGACCGGCCAAGCGGCGACTCCTGAGGCGCCCCGAGCACCAGATCGGCTATATTGTCTCCGGTAAGTTCCGCAGCGTAGCAGGCGCCGCCCAAAAAATCATTGGGATGAGCCCCAAAGACTTGCACGATTTTTGTCGTCGCCGCGGCGAGATAGATCACCGAACCAAGCGTGCTGCCACCAAAAATGATTACGGCCCGACCCGAATACGAGCCGGCCGGTGTATCGGAGAACGGCGCGCCGGCGATAATGTCGCCATACGTGTCGTTGTCGATATCGGCGATCGCAACCGACGCCCCGAGTTGGTCAAACACGTTGGCGCCCTCGATCCGTGTCACGCCGTCGGGGAGGGTAAGAAGATCGATCGTATCCGGCGGCGACTCACTCCCAAAAATGACATAAACCTCGCCAGCTGCCGTTTTTTCATTGGGGGCCGCCAGGGGAATCCCACAAACGATGTCGTCACGTCCGTCGTTGTCGACATCCCCGCATCCGACCACTGTGCCGATCTGCGCGTTGGCCGCGGGACCCACGACGCGTTTGAGATCGGGACGGACAGCATCAAAACCGATCGTGTTTCCAAGTGTGTCGCTGGCAAGGAGCACGTAGACAATCCCGCAGTTTCCACGGTCACCAAAGTCGAACCCGCGCGCGCCCACGACGATATCGTCACGGCCATCCCCGTCAAAATCGCAGAGGAGAACCGCTTGCCCCGCGTAGTCGTCCTCACCGACTCCGTACAGGACGTGGTCGGGCGCTTGCAATGCGAGATCGATGGTACCCGCTCGAGGCGAACCCACCGGTAGCGCCAATACACATAGCGTTAGCGCACACCACAGGCAGGCCACGGTCGCGGGTATGTTGTAACTCATTGTAGGTATTTTAGTTATAAACTTCTTGTGATTGAAACGCATGGGGTCCCTCTCTCCCGGCGAATACGGTAGAAGTTTCTGTGTAACATATTATGGAACATCCGATTGAACGCCCTCGTAGATATCGATGTCCCTTGTCTCTGGCAGGCCGGAGGTGGCCATGTTTGAATGTCTAATATTGATTGGGTTGATTTTCTTCTTTGGCGCGTTTATCGCGTTTTTGATCAAGCTGCTCTTCTCGCTTGTGCTTTTGCCGATCAAGCTGGGGTTGTGGTTGCTTAAAGGGCTGCTGGCGCTGGTGTTGCTGATCCCCATTCTGCTGATCTCCTTTGGAGCGGTCTCAGCGATCATCCCATTTATTCTGGCCGTGCTTGCGCTCCCCATCTTGATCGTGGTCGGTGGCGCGGTTCTTTTGGCGAAATTGTTTGCCTAGGCATCAACCCCGCGCGGATACTTTTTGTTGAGGTAACGCTCCAGCGCACTCTCCCATGTCGGCATCGTGTCCAACCCCAACTCCTGCAACCGTCTGTTATCGAGCACCGAATAACTGGGTCGTTTTGCCGGTGCGTTCCACTCCGCCGCCGTAGTTTTCTCGATTCGAATCCGGATCCCCGACAGCTCAAAAACCGTCCGGGCGAACTCGAACCAGGAGCACTGGCCAGCGTTGGTTGCGTGGTAAATGCCGCCGGGGGGTGATTTGTCGATTATCGATCGTACCACCACAGCAAGATCTTCGGTAAATGTGGGCGTGAGTACCTCGTCATCGACAATATGCAGACATTCCTTTGTCTTCGCCAGCTCCAGCATGGTGTCGACAAAATTTTGTCCCTTACCCCAGCAGGGATGAGTGCCGTAAAGCCCGCTGGTTCTCAGTATGATGGTGTCAGGGGCGGCATTACTGACAAAACGCTCACCGGCGAGCTTGGTTAGCCCATAGACGTTCACGGGGCCGGTCCGGTCGTCTTCGACATAGGGATGTTCCTTTTTCCCGTCAAAAACATAGTCGGTGCTGATCTGTATCAATCGCGCGCCGCTGGCCCGGCATTTCTCCGCAACGTGCTTGGCCCCAACAGCGTTGACCTGATATGCGGCCAGATCGAGATCCTCACATCGATCGACATGGGTCATGGCTGCCGAGTTGATGACCCAATCCGGTCGCGACCGATCGAGCACGGCGCCTACCTGGCTGCGGTCGCGGATATCCACCCCGGGATAAACAACAGGTTCCAGGTTATGGCCCTCGAAAACCGCGCAGAGATCGACTCCCAGTTGGCCATCTGCACCGAATATCGTTATCGATTTTTGTTTGGCGTTCATATGATTGTCTCTATCCGCCGGTGCTGCCCGAGTCACGAATTCGTCCAGTAGCCGCCAGCCAGAGGATTCGTACGACGTCGGCGGCGAAAAAGAAAGGCATCGTGATCCAATGGTGCAGCGAGGCATACCGACGGAAAAACGTCCAGGTGCTGCCAAGCTTTAACGAGATCTTTTTTGTGCTGAGCTGACCTCCGGTGCTCGACGAGATCCGGTGCCACACACGCCCGGCGGGTACGTAAATAATCCGGTAACCGGCCTGCCGTGCTCGCATACAAAAATCCGCATCCTCATAATACGCCTCAAACGCCGTATCGAGAAAGCCGATGCGTTCGATTACCTCACGCCGCGCCATGAGCGCGCACCCGGTGACATAATCCACATCTTTGACCGTGTCGTATTGCCCGGTGTCCGTCTCGCGGATCCCAATGTGTCTCGCGGTACCTCTTGCTAGGTTGATCCTGCCCCCGGCGTACCAAATCTGATCGGGGGGCGATGCATAGTATATCTTGGGACCCACGATGCCGATGTCCGCCGAGCCCGATAGGGCATCGGCGAGCGCACCGGCCATGCCTGGATCGACCAGCGTATCGTTGTTCAGCAGAAGGATATATTCGGCGCCCGCCGAGAGCGCGTGTTGGATGCCGACGTTGTTGCCACCGGCAAACCCGAGATTGGCGTCGTTGACGATGACGGTCACCCGATCGCCGTACACATCGGAGATGGCATCAGCGGTTCCGTCGGTCGACGCGTTGTCCACCACGACGATATCGATGTTGTCATAGGTCAGTTTGGCCAGTGATTCCAGGCATTCGAGCGTGAGCCGCTTTCCGTTCCAGGTCAGCACGACCACCGTGACCCTGGGAGACGGAGACTGCCAGCTTGAGTTGGTTTTAGTCATGAATTGGCGCCGGGCACTACCAAAGTTCTGCGAGCAATTGGAGGCGAATCCCTTGTGTCCGTTCGATCGTCGACGCCTCATTATAGAGCAGGAGATCGGCGGGTTCTAGTGCAAAAGCCCCGGAGCGTCACTCACACCATGCAAAAACGGCGAACGCCCCTCTCGATGGCGTACAACAATTGGAGAGCAGCCGCGAAATTGGACCGGCTTGACGTTGTGCAGCAAACTGGTTACCTTTGTTACTGGTTTGCGCGCTCGGCGACCTTCGCAACCGTCCCACCAAGGGAAATCAACAGTCAATGAAACGTTCGGCTTCGATTATAGTCATCGCCCTCATATTGGCCGTCTTGATGATGGTTCTCGTGCCCATGGTCAAACGGGTGCCCGACCGGCACGTGGGTGTGCGTGTGGGAGGGGGACAGACCGTCACTCTCTATGACCCGGGGCGGCATTTCGTTCCCCCATTCAAAAAGGCGTGGATCGTCTACCCTGTCGGTGGCATCGAGAGCCGGTTTCCGTCAAGCGGTGTCTATGAGGCGACGACGAGGGATGGTGCCCGGGCTACCCTGGCGTTGACGTTTCGCATGGGTATTAGACGGGACTCCGCCGGAGAGATCTACAGAAATCTCGGGGTGGCATTTTTGGAGACGATTTCCAAATTGACCGAAGAAATTGTCGCGGTCGAGATGGCCGGGTGGCCGACGGCGGAATCGGCCGGATCGGGCCCGGAGACCCTCGCGGCGGCGGTGGTAAAAGAAATCAAGCCTGAACTCGAGGCAGCGGGTATCGATCTTCTGGGGTACCGGATAGACGCATGGGACATCGGGGTTGGCAACCGTGCGGGGCCGGCCTACGATGTTGCGCCTCGTCCGTTGAGAAAAATTGTCTTTATCGGCGTCGATGGCGGTGATTGGGAGATCATCTCGCCGTGGGTTGACCGCGGTTATCTGCCAAATTTCAAGCGGATCATCGAGGGTGGGGCGACCGGCCGGCTCGAATCGATCGAGCCGCTTCTGTCTCCGCTGGTTTGGACGACGGTCGCCACCGGCAAACTTCCCGAAGAACACGGTATTCTCAACTTCACCGTTCTGGATCCGGAATCGGGCAAGAAAGTCCCGATCACGCGTATGTACCGCAAGGTGGATGCGTTCTGGAATCTGCTTGGCGATTACGGCCGCACGGTTGGTGTCGTCGGCTGGTTGGCCACATACCCCGCTGAATCGATCAACGGTGTGATGGTTACCGACCGCGTCGGATATCTTGCCTACGCCGAGTCCGGCCAGGGAGACGGGTTGGCCGCCGGCAGCGTATCCCCGGAGGACCGCGTTGATGAGATATCGAGTCTCGTGGTCGCGAGCAGCGATGTTGATTATGATGATTTTGCCAGCGTGCTCCATATTAGCCGGGATGATTTCGAAAAGAACAAGCAGCTTGCCTTTGATCCGCAAAATCCGGTTAACAACATGATCATGCTCTATGCATCGACGTTGACGTACGAGTCGATAGCGAAGCATCTCTTGCGCGAAAGCCCCGATGTTCTTGCCGTTTATTTCGAGCTGACCGATGCCGCCGGCCATCTGTTTATGAATTTTGCCCCACCGCGTCAACCCTGGGTTGGGGATGACGAGTTCGCAATGTTCAAGGACGCGATGCTCGAGACGTACAAGCTGCAGGATAGAATTATCGGAAACTTTATCGATCTGTGTGATGACAGCACGGTGTTGATCATCGCCTCCGATCACGGATTCAAAAGCGGCTCGTCGCGGCCAAGGTTAGCGGGCGAGATCGGTGGTGGACACGCCGCGTTCTGGCACCAGTTGAACGGGATCATCGCGTTCTACGGAAGCGGGGTTCGTCCCGGGCAGAGGCTCGAAGAGGCATCGGTGCTCGACATCACCCCGACGATACTTGCGCTCCAGGGGCTGCCCCGACCCGCTGACATGCCGGGCAAAATTCTCGCCGATGCCTTCGAGGATTCGGTCGCCGGCGCGTTCAACAAAACGGTGGTAGCGACATTGCAGCGCCGGCGGGCCTCGGAAAAGGCTTTCCCGCCCGGCGATGCCTCGTCCGCCGAGGCGTTGAAAAAACTCGAGGCGTTGGGCTACATTACACCCGACAACCCCGATGCTCATAACAACCTTGGCCAGAGATACCAGGAAAAGGGTGAATATCAAAAGGCCATTGTCGAGTTCAAAAAGGCGCTCGCGATCAACCCGGATTTCCCAAGCGCGTTGAACAACATCGGTGTCTGCTACGGTCGGCTCAAACAATACGAACTTGCAGAGCAGTCATTCAAACGAGCTCTGGCGCTCAAAGAAAACGACGTGTATGCGATGAACAATCTTGCGATTCTCTATCTCGAGACGGGCAATCTTGACACGGCGGTCAAATACGGCGAGATGGCTGTGCGCGTAGAACCGAACTATGCCAATGGGCATCTGACCTTGGGGTCGATTTTTGCGACCATGGGACAAGTCGATCGAGCGGAAAAGGAGTTCAAAACGGTCCTCGAACTCGATCCGGACAACAAGAAGGCTCGCGAGAATCTCGATAAGCTGCGGTCAGCGCGCGAGACGGAAACACCTTAATGCAGGAGACAAGCGTGAAGCGACGGACAATTCTCGTTATCATGGACGGCTGGGGGATGAGTGACGTTGTGGACGGCAATGCCGTTCGCTTGGCCGACACGCCGGTGTTCGACAAGATATGGGCTGCCTACCCGAACACGGCATTGGACCCGCATGGCGAGGCGGTTGGCCTGCCAAAGGGCCAGATGGGAAACAGCGAGGTGGGACACCTCAATCTGGGGGCGGGGCGCGTTGTTTATCAGGATTTTGTCCGGGTTTCCAAATCGATCGAATCTGGTGAGTTTTTTGAGAATGCGGCGCTGGTCGACGCGTGCAATT
Organism: Candidatus Latescibacterota bacterium; assembly: GCA_020356045.1. Taxonomy (GTDB): domain Bacteria; phylum Krumholzibacteriota; class Krumholzibacteriia; order WVZY01; family WVZY01. The sequence continues at coordinate 3,185,032 of CP070631.1, read as the reverse complement.
CGGCAGCCGGTCCCGGACGGCTTCATTTGATCGGGCTGGTCTCGGACGGCGGGGTCCACAGTCATCAAGAGCATCTCAATGCGCTGATCGAGTTGGCGGCCCGGCGCAAGGTCGAGAACCTTTTTGTGCATGCAATCATGGATGGCCGCGACACATCTCCGACAGGTGGCAAAAAATACCTGACGCAGCTAAAAGCCGAGCTCGAGAAAACGGGGGTGGGCCGGATAGCCTCGGTGTGCGGCCGTTACTATTGCATGGACCGCGATCGGCGGTGGGAACGGGTTCAACGGGGCTACGATTTGTTGACCAGAGGTGTCGGGACTACGGCGACAGATTGCGTCGCAGCGATCCAAGCGTCTTATGACGCCGGGGTGACCGATGAGTTTGTCGAACCCATTGTCATGGTAAACGGGGACGGCCGTCCGGTGGGATCGATTCTCGAGGGCGACACCGTCATCTTTTTCAACTTTCGCGCGGATCGGGTTCGCCAGATATGTACGGCGCTGACCGATCCCGGTTTTGACGGTTTTGACCGTGCGGCGTATCCCAATCCCTCGATCACCTGCATGACGCAATACGACAAACGGTTCTCGTTCCCCGTCGCGTTTCCTCCCGTCGCGCTCGACAACATTCTCGCCCAAGTGGCGGCGAACGCCGGAATGCGATCGCTTCGTATTGCCGAAACCGAGAAATACGCTCACGTGACCTACTTCTTTAACGGGGGCAACGAGGTCGAATACGAGGGCGAGGAGCGGGTGTTGATCCCATCGCCAAAGGTGGCAACCTATGACCTCAAACCGGAAATGAGCGCTGCCGGTGTGGCGGACGAGGCGATAAAGATTCTTGCGGAGAACAGACACGACTATGTGGTGTGCAATTTCGCCAACCCCGATATGGTTGGCCATACCGGTGTGATCGATGCGGCGGTCAAAGCGATTGAGACGGTTGACACGTGTGTGGGCAAAATACTGGATTTGCTCGATTTTTCACGGGATGCTGTTATCGTCACTGCGGACCACGGAAACTCCGAACAGATGCTCGACCCCGCGACAGGCGGGCCGCACACTGCGCACACGACAAACCTCGTTCCGTGCGTGCTCCTTGACAGCCACTACAAAGGACGGTTGATCGAGGGTGGGGCGCTGCGAGATGTTGCTCCAACCATCTGCAACTATCTCGGCATCGATATTCCATCCGACATGACGGGTCGGGATATCAGGGTGGAGATGTGAACGGGTTGGACAAGCTTGTTCTTATGCTTCCTCTTTGGGTGTCGTGAAGTATCCTACGACGGATGCGATCCCATAAACTCCCACTAGAATAATCAACGGGTCGATCGGAATCCGAATTCGTTCATTAGCCCCCAGGTAAGTTCTCATCAGGAAAAACGCGACGACGACCAACGTTAGCATTAAACTCTCGCGTCTTCGGTCTTTGACGGCGAGCACCACTCCCAAAACAAAAAACGGCAGCGTCACGCCAAAATTCAATATGCTCACGAGATTGTGGCGCGCCGACCAGGCGGGTTCGACAAGCGCTTG
>CP070631.1:3177297-3183391 GCA_020356045.1 Candidatus Latescibacterota bacterium | reverse complement strand
GCAACTCGACATGGGGTCTGGAGATCGATCATATTGAGCCGCACGCGCGCGGTGGCGCAAACGCGGCGAACAACCTGCGGTTGCTCTGCGGCAGACACAACCGACTTGAAGCCAAACGGGTTTTGGGCGTTCGTATTAGCGGCCGTCACAGACGTAACCGGCCGTGTACTAGTCAAGCGGAAAAGGATCTTCGAGCCTTGTCAAGCAGCGAGACAGAACGATCGCAATAGCTCGAGAGCAGCTTGACGCCTGATGCATCACATGGAAAAATCTAGTCATGCATCAGGCGGGCACCCGGCCCGCCAAACCGGGATAGCCGTCACTTCAGGCAATCATTTGTAGACGGGGGTAAATAGGGAAATGCGACTAAACAAACACAAACGTATCGTGCTCGCAGCTAGGCGATGGGCAACGTCGCTAATTATAACAGTCTCCTCACTGGTCCTCACCGCAACTGGCTGTGCCCAGAAAATCGACCTGCCGGAGGTAGACAACAGCGTGATCAAAGAGGCCAGGACTTACCTCGAGACCAGCGGTATGGCACCGGACCAATATGTAATCAAGAAGTTCCAGAACCACGACGTGATATTCCTCGGGGAGTCACATTACAACAGACACGACCCGGTGTTCATCCAGGAACTGATTCCTGTGCTTTACGAAAACGGGATACGAACCCTCGCCACCGAATTTGCCCGCCGTGAAGACCAGAATTTGGTCGATTCACTTCTAGCAGGCGATGAATACAACGGTGGCCTGGCGAGGGAAATTCAATTTCGGCAAAACGTACTGTTTGGATTTCGGGAGTATATCGACATATTTGAGGTTGCGTGGACTCTAAACCAAAGTCTTGGGCCCGACGATATACCCTTTAGGATTATCGCCATGAACAACTCTCCCGATTGGAGCTTTGTCAAAACCAAAGCTGATCGGGACAGCGACGAGGTCAAACGAAAGGTGTGGCACGGTGAGACCGAGGAAGACTGGGCGAAGGTTGTTCTCGACGCGGTCAACAACGGTGAGAAAGTCTTGGTTTATTGCGGGATGCATCACGCCTTTTCGAAGTACAAACAACCCGCGGTGAATTTTCAAACCGGTGAGTTCTACCGTTTCGATGACAGCCGTGTCGGCAATTTTGTCTTCCGTGCCATCGGGAACCGCGCACTGACCATTTCGCTTCATCACGCGTGGCATTCCTCCGATGGAGAGCCTTCAAGTGTATATGCGGCAGATGGTTATATAGATGCCGTCATGCACGAGTTGGGCGACAAACATTACCCCGCCGGATTTGATATTGCGGGCTCGCCGTTCGCGGATTTTCCAGGTGAGACGAGCGCCTACAAATACGGTTATGAAAAATTCAAACTCGCGATGTTTTGCGACGGATACATATATCGAAAGCCGCTATCCGAGTACGAAGGCGTATCGCCGATAGAAAGGTTTGTAAATGAAAAGAACATCGACCGCGCACGATTGGCGACATCTCATCCCAAATACCGTGACGCCTCGCCGGAAGAGTTTTTCGTATCATTGATGAAAATCGCGAACGTGCAGTGGAAGTATCGGAAGTTTAAGTAACGTGACACAGACGATCACAGCGCTGACACGGTTGGATGAGCGGCGTCCAAATTTGTAGGCCAAAGTCGGAGAAGTACCGGCACACCGCGACGAAGTCCGCCGCGCGGGGGTGAGTCGAGTATTTGGAGTGTTTTTAAGAAGTCCATTCCGACAGTTTATCTCGGGCTTCTTTGGCGGGCGGGTACTCGGGATCCGCATTCTTCCAGATGGTGAGAGCCTTATTCAGCGAGTCTATCGCCTTTTCTTGATCTCCCCTCTCGGAATAAATAAGCGCCATTTCGTAGTGACATTCGGGGTGAACGGGATGGACCTTTAGCGTTTTCGATATTGCTGCTTCCGCCTCGTCGAGCCGGCCCATTTTCCGGTAACAGCGGCCGATATCGAGATAGGCTTCCATTTCGGTGGGGGCCAGTTCGAGCCGTTTTTCAAACTGTTTTATCGCTGATTGGTAATCCTCTTTCAACTCGGCGATCCGCCCCGCCGCCCAAATCAACACATGACGGAATGTCTCGATCTTGTACGCGTCGATAACTGGCATGGCCTCGTCGAGGGCAACTTTCGCGCTGTCCGGCTCTTCGACTTCGACGTAATAAAACAAATATCCGCATGGAATAAATTGATCGTATGGGGACTGCAGCCGATTGCTGACCCGTTCGAGCATACTCCACGCCTCGTCGGTCCTACCCGCCGTGGCGTAGTCGCTCGCTCCGAATAGTTCGCTGATGAGCGCCTGTATCGGTGGGCTGACCTTACTGTCCTCAGCCAACTCTTTTTCCATGTAATCGATCGACGTATTCATTTCCCCACGCGTTCGATAGTACGCACGGAATGCGCCATAGACCTCGGAACGTTCTTGTGGTGATTTGCTGACGCTTAGCGCCTCATTATATTTGTCGAGGGCATCCTTGTCCCTGCCAAGACAGGCATCGATGTCGCCGAGGCTTCGGAGAGCCCGCACGTTGCCCGGCTCGATAATGAGAGCCTTATTGTAATAGCTCGACGCTTGCTCGAAATCGCCCTTGTACTCATAAATCTCCGCTATGGGCGTAAATGATCTGACCAGATTGGGGAAGTGCCCCGCGTACTGCTGATAGTATTCCAGCGCCTTGTCGAATTCACCTTCGCTCCTGTACAGTAGCCCTATAGTTCGCAGATTCTCCACACGGCTCGGATCGATCTCCAGTATCTCTTCATATAATGCAATCGCGTCGCGAGTTCGTTTGTGCTCAGCGAGATGAAGGGCGAGTTGGCTTCTCCCCATGGTGTCCTCGGGATATAGTTCAATCATCATTTCGAGAACCGCGACCAGCTTGTCCGGATCTTTTTTGAGCTGGTAATAAACTGATTTGATGATGAACTGCAGCCGCTCTGGAAGCTTGTAGAGATACCGCATTATGTTTTGCATCGCCTGGTCGGTTTTGTCGGCGCTATTAATATTCAGCGCGACAATGAGCTGATGAAACCAAGCGAACGCAAACGTAGAGTCCGCGGCGAGCGCATCATCCAGAAGTACGGCTGCCTGATCCCACTCCTGATCGATCACGATCAACCTCATCGACCGACTAAACGATTCGAGGGCACTCACCGATGTGGTCGTCATCTCCGCCACCGGAAGATCCTTGACATCTTCCAGATAGTCCTCTGGAACCTCGAGGTCGACCTTGAGATCCAATGTGATTTTGTCTGCGATTTCAAACAAGTTGGTTCCGCGATAGGTCTTCTGTGTGGTTAGCCGACCCGTTCGCGAGTTGTGAAGCGAACGTGTGACTACGTACTCACCTTCTTCGATCGTGTAAGTTCCCGTTACCAGATAGTCGTAGTTCGAATCCTTGGCGATCCGTCGCTTGAGACTCCACGGTGCTTCGGTCCAGCTTTTAAAACCGGCTCTATGAAGCTGTCCAAGGGCGTACTCATCGCCGGCACCGCGGACATTGAGGATCTGGTCCTGAAGGAGATCCACTTCCATCAGCGTAGCGAGCGCCATCTCGATCCAGTCGTGGTTTGGATCACCCGTCTTGTTGTCAAACGTGTAAACCGCGAAGTTCTTCATGTATTCGCTCTTTGGAATCACGCGCTCGATCGTTTGCCCCTGCTCGTCGGTTACGGCGACGGTCTCGGTCACCATTCCGTTATCCCGTGTAAAGACTTTGACGATCACGGCGACAACAACAATCAGAGCGAATATGGGAAGCAAGACACGAACGCTGAGGATTTTCTTTAACGGCGATTGACCCTGCGCAGGTGCCAGACGCGACCGCGACGACGACCATGTCTTGGTTTCCCCGGTCCTCAGCTCATCGCGGACAACCTCGAGGTCATTGATCATATCGTCGATGTTTGCGTAACGCTCGTTGGGGTCTTTGGCTGTTGCCCGCTCTATTATACGAATGAGATTCGGATCGAGATCGGGGCGCAACTCCTGGGCAGGTCTGGGCGGCTCGTTCAAAATCGAATAGATCACGGCCTCGTCGTAGTCTCCACGAAACGGACGCTCCCCCGTTGCCATCTCGTAAAGAATGACGCCAATCGACCAGATGTCGGAACGCGCGTCAACCTTGTCACCCCGAGTTTGCTCGGGCGACATGTACGCCACCGTGCCGACAGTGGTTTTGAGCTTGGTCACATGAGTCTGGTGCTTGGATTTGGCCAACCCGAAATCCATCACCGTCACCTGACCGCTCTCGGAAAACATGATGTTGGAAGGCTTGATATCGCGGTGAACGATACCCTTATTGTGGGCGGCTTTGAGACCGCGTGCCGCCTGGATGGCGATATTGAGGATCTCTTTGACCGGACGCGGCCCCTCCTTGATCCGGTCGGCCAGACTCCCGCCAGGAAGATGGGCCATCGATATAAACGTCTGGTCGTCGGCCTCGTTGATCTCGTAGACCGTGCAGATATTCGGGTGGTGAAGCGCCGCGGCGGCCCGGGCCTCGTGGACAAAGCGCGCTTTGTCCTCTTCGTTGGCTAACGCGTTAGGGGGCAAAAACTTGAGCGCCACCGTACGCCTGAGCTTGGTATCCTCAGCCCGGTAGACGACACCCATTCCGCCCTTACCGAGCAGTTCGGTGATCTTATAATGGAGAATGGTCTTGCCGATCATAGTTGGACTACGTACCCCACGGGCAAAATATTCACGAAATTTTCCGATTCACTCCGCGAGAGGTTTCTTGCCTCGACGAGCCGATTCTATCAGGGTTCGATCCCTTCGTCAAATCACCCCGAAAACCATAGGAAGCGCGCAGATTCATCGATGCCTACCACTCCGCCATGCGTCTCATGGTAGGCACCGCGGCTCGCGTGGTTTCCGGTGGATCACTTTTTGCTGAACACCTATGTTTCTCTATGAAGAGGACAATGGCGCCACTATCAACCAATTTCGCCAGAGCTCGGAACCAGATCCCTACAATCATAATGATTTCAACAACCTACAGCCGTACCGTCATTGCATTGGGACTAGTGGTCTTTCTGGTGATGATCTCCTCCGCGTCGATCATCAAATCACCAAGCGAGCACATCTGCAACGAGTGCGGGCAAAAGATCACGGGGTCCTATTTCGAGACGGGGAGCCATTTCTATCATCCTGAATGTTTCACATGCGAGCACTGCAGCGGACCGATTAAAAGCGCCTACACGACCTACAAGAAGAAAAGGTACCACAACGACTGTTTTGAGGATCACGTCGCACTTCGGTGCGCGGTATGCGGCGGGATCATCCAGGGCGAGTATCTCATCGATTATTGGGGGAACGGTTATCACACCTCGCACAAAGGCATCGTGCTCCAGTGTGATTTCTGCCAGCGGTTCATCGTGGGTTCGTTGGTTGATGGCATGGTCCGGTTTCCAGATGGTCAGCGATACTGCAGCGACTGCGCCCCGGCTACGGTCAACAGCGTACGGCAGGCCCGGCAGCTCATGGCCAAAGTGGCCGGGTATCTCGATGACTTCGGCATAGAGGTCGACCGGGCAAAGATCCGTCTCCGTCTGGTCGATCGCAACGAGCTAAAACGAATCGCGTCGGCGCACACCGAAACGACCAAAGGCTTCACCGACTATCACGTGACAAAAAACCTCTTTGGCCGCGTCAAAAGTCAAACGATCGATGTTTACATTCTCAACGGATTGCACCGCACACAGATGATCAGCACACTGGCGCACGAGCTCACGCACGTCTGGCAGTTCGAGCGCGGCCGGTTCGAACAGGACCCGGTTCTTTCCGAAGGCAGCTGCAACTTCGCCGCGTACCTCGTACTCCGCCGCATCGGCGGCGTTGAGGCGGAGTTCCTCATCGAGGGTATGCTAAGAGACTCAGACCCCATATATGGCGAGGGTTTCCGGCGGGTCAAAGCCTATGCGGAAAAAGAGGGTCTGGCAAGCTGGCTCAAGCTACTCAAAAAGAAAAATCCCAATCTCTCAAAGCTCTAGATCGAATGATGCCGGTCCCACACCGTCGCTGCCGCCCCACCAACACCGCATCACCAGTTCAAAACTCGGGTTGTCAAGTCCCCCCCGGACGGAT
>CP070631.1:3173147-3177197 GCA_020356045.1 Candidatus Latescibacterota bacterium | reverse complement strand
GCCGTTTGAGCGCGTACATCTCTTCGAGCGTGCTTGTGGCCGAGGCCAGAAACATGATCTTCCTGGGCTCGCCCGAGCCTTCTCCGAGACCGAGGATTGAACGGATTTCCGAAATTGCGTTCTCGACGCTGGTCTCGATCTTTTCGCCGCCGCGGTCCACAAACGCCGATGCAACCCGGTCCGTATTGACGAACTTGTAGTTCAATCGCCCTTCGTCGCACATCCAGTACTTATTGACATGCGGGTTGTGACGGGGCCGCAAACGTTTGACCTGGTTGTCACGTGTGTCCACATCGACAAAAATCGAGCACCCACGCGCGCATGTCGTGCATACCGACGGGGTCCGTTTGAGAAACCAGGTTGGGGTCGAGAACCGGAAATCTTTGCTTGTGAGCGCTCCCACGGGACACAGATCGACGGTGTTCAACGAGTACGGGCTGGTCACTTCTTTGCCCGGGAAAGGGGTCAGATAGGCCTCGTGCGCACGGCCCGCGATAACAAGCTGCTCGTCACCCGCCCAATCCCTCAGGAATCGTGCGCAACGGTCGCACAGTACGCAGCGCTCCTGATCGAGAACCAGCGTGGGGCCGATGTCTTTGGCTTTTCCTTTTTTGAAGCGCTTGAACTCCTGCCGGCCGTCCTTCTGATCATGATCCATATAGTAGTTTTGAAGCGTACACTCGCCTGCCTTGTCACAGATCGGACAATCCAGCGGGTGATTGAGCAACAGGAATTCTTCGACGGCAGCGCGCGCGTTTTTGACACGTTCGCTGTTCGTCACCACTTCCATCCCGTCGGTTACCGTGGCGTTGCAGGAGATGGTGAGCAGCGGACCACGCGGCGTTATGATTTCCACCTGACACATTCGGCAGTTGCCGTCCGGCCCCAAGCCGGGATGGTAGCAAAAGTGCGGGATCTTGAAACCGTTCTCGTTGAGAACGTCGATGAGTTGACGCCCCTCTTCGGTTTCGATCGTTTTGCCGTCTGCCGTTATTTTAATACTCATGATCTCTTTTTACACGACGACCACAATTGGTGCCGTGTCATCCTGCCGCCGAACCGGCCGCCTCGTCCGTGTACGGACATCGCTTCTCGTTAATGTGCTGCTCGAACTCGCCTCTAAACTTTTCGATATAACTCTTTGCCGGCATCGCTATCGCGTCGGCGAGCACGCATACCGTCATCCCCATCATATAAGGACAAATGTCGAGAATCAGATCGAGGTCCTCGGGTTGGCCCTCACCGCGCTCGATGCGGTCGGCGATCCTCGCCAGCCAGAAAGTGCCCTCGCGGCACGGCGGACACTGTCCGCAGGATTCGTGCGCGTAAAACCGCGTGATCACCTTGAGCGCCTTTGCCATACAGACGTCTTCGCTCAACACCATGATTGCGCCCGAGCCCAGCATCGAACCCGCCGCAGCGATCGACTCGTAATCGAGGATAGTGTTGCGCGCCTCTTCGGCTGTCAGGACGGGCGACGACGATCCTCCGGGGACCACCGCCTTCAATGTCTTGCCGTCTTTCATGCCGCCCGTGGCACCCTCGATAAAATCCCACAGGTTGACGCCAAACTCCTGTTCGTATACACCGGGACGTTGCACTTCGCCGCTGATCGAAAAGAGCATCGTCCCTTTGCTCTTTTCCGACCCCAGTGCCGCGTAGGCTTCCCAACCTTCATTGATGATGTACGGAAGGTTGGACAACGTCTCGACGTTGTTGACGACGGTGGGACAGTTGAACAATCCGATGACAGCGGGAAATGGCGGTTTGGGGCGCGGCTGGCCTTTCTTGCCTTCGACCGATTCGATGAGCCCGGTCTCTTCACCGCAGATATAAGCGCCGGCTCCGCGGTGAATATAAATGTCGAGATCGAATCCTGAACCCTTTATGTTTTTGCCAAGATACCCGTTTGCGTAGGCCTCGTCGATTGCCCCCTGAAACCGCCGGATCGGTGTGTCGTATTCACCGCGGATATAAATGTAGGCCGTGTGGATCCCAACGGCGTAACAACAGATGACGGCACCCTCGATCAGCCGGTGCGGATCGAGCACCAAAATCTTGCGATCCTTGAATGTCCCCGGCTCACCTTCGTCAGCGTTGATGCAGAGATACTTTGGCTTGTCGACGTCCTTGGGAACAAAACTCCACTTCATCCCCGCCGAAAATCCTGCACCGCCCCGGCCACGAAGCCCCGACTGTTTGACATTTTCGATCACATCGCCGGGATCCGTTTTAAAGAGCTTTTCCAGCGAGCGATATCCACCCAGCTCGACGTACGTATCGAGCTTGTACGCATCGGGGTTGCCAAAATGTGCGCTGAGGATCTGTTTTGACATAGCCATTGCCGCCGACGGTTAGTGAACACCCATCGGCTCTTCTTCGGGTTCGACGCCCGCCTTGCATCCCTCGATAATCTTGTCCAGCTTCTCCGCGGTGAGATTTTCACAGTACCGATCGTTGACCCGCATGACCGGTGCGGTCCCGCACGAGCCGAGGCACTCGACCAACTCCAGGCTAAACAACCCATCTTCGGTTGTCTCTCCGGGGAAGATCCCATACGTCTCGGCGAGATGAGCGATTAGATCTTCCGAACCGCAAATCGTGCAGGTCAGATTACGACACAACTGAAGGTGATACTTACCCGGCGGGTTACGAAGAAACATCGTGTAAAACTCGGCCACCGCATATACGTGCACCGGTGAGAGCTCGAGCCGGTCCGCCACGTACTCGAGAATCTCGTCGGTGAGATACCCTTTCTGATCCATGGCAAGCCACAGCGTCGGCAGAAGCGCTGCCATCTTTGTCGGGTATTGTTCCAGTGTTTTTCGGAATTTCTTTTCGTTTTCGTCATTGAAAACGAAATCCGTTTGATCCTTGTTTTCCATGTCTGCCATTAATCCTTCTTGTCGATGTCTGTATCTTACCGGTCCAATTCACCGGCAATGATGTTGAGCCCCGCCAGGATCGCGACGATATCGGCGACCATATGACCTTCAATGAGATGTTTCAGGCCGTTCATCAGATAAAAACACGGTGGACGAACCTTGATCCTATAGGGATGTCCGCTCCCGTCGCTGATCACATAGAAACCAAGCTCGCCGTTTGGAGTCTCCGTCGCGTCGTAAATCTCACCGGGCGGCGGTTTGATTCCCTCGATGACCAGTTTGAAGTGATTGATCAACGCTTCCATCGAGTTGTGCACGTCATCCTTTTCGGGGAGCACAATGTTTTTGTCGTCTATGTTTATCGGCCCCCCTGGGAGAATCTTGAGCGCCTGGTCGATAATGCGAAGGCTTTGCATGCACTCTTCGATCCGACAGAATATTCTGTCGTAACAGTCACCGTTTTCGCCCAGCGGGACATCAAAATCAAACTCGTCGTAATGATAGTAGGGCAGTTTTTTTCGAAGGTCGTGATTGACTCCGCTGGCACGCAGACACGGTCCCGTAAAACCGAAGCTCACCGCGTCCTCAGCCGTCATCACACCGACATCGCGCGTACGATCTATGAATATCCTGTTCTTCTTGACCAGCCCCGTTACTTCCTTGATCGCCTGGGGAACGCTCTTGAGCGCCGCACGGACATCCGCTTCGAAACCTTCGGGAAGATCCCACGCCAAACCGCCGATGCGGATATAAGAATAGGTCAATCGTGCACCGGTCAGCGCTTCCAGCACGTCGTTCAGCTTTTCCCTCGCGTTGAAGAAGTACCAGAAGTTTGTCAGCGCTCCCACGTCCACGAGATTGGCCAGAACACAGATTAAATGATCCATGATCCGCTGGATCTCACAGATGATCACACGGATGATCTCGGTCCGCGGTGTGATCGTCACCCCGAGCATGCGTTCGATGGTCTTGCAGTAGCCGACGTTGTTTGACATCGCACTGCAGTAGTTGAGCCGGTCGGTATAGGGGACCACCTGGCTGTATTGTTTAACCTCGACCATCTTTTCGAAGCCGCGATGGAGATAGCCGATTTCCACCGCAGCCCGATCGACCTTTTCGCCGTCGAGCCGGCAAAACACACGAAACGTCCCGTGCGTCGCCGGAT
>CP070631.1:3171750-3173047 GCA_020356045.1 Candidatus Latescibacterota bacterium | reverse complement strand
GTCGTACGATCCCGTGTCCGGCGGCGCGAACCGCACGGTCACGACCATCGAATCCCCACTGCCGAGGACGTACGGAATGTCTCCGGGCGGTACGAGGCTGAAGTAGTCGCATGTGTCGCTGACCGTACCCGTGAGCGTCCCGCCGCCGGTGTTTTTGATGGTGAACGTGGTATCTCGCCAGTTCCCGCTGAAGACATTTCCGAAATCGAGACTATCCGGTGCGACGTGACACACAGGTGGCGCATACACCCCTATCCCGTACCACAGGAAGTCGGCGCATATAGAATCGCCGGTTTCGACCGTACAGAAAAATTCTCCCACCGCATTGGGCTCGAATCTCACGGTGACAACGAGCGAGTCCCCGCCAGGGATACTGTATGGCCCCCCGCCAGACAAAATGCTGTCACATGGGCAGTCCTCGCTGACCGTTCCAACCAGTGTTTTTGCACCGGTATTCCTGATCGTAAAGGTCGTGTCCTTCCAGCTGCCTACAGCGACCGTGTCGGAAAGGATGACTTCCGGTACAACTTCGCAGGCATACGGGCATGTCACCGTGTTGGACAACCCGCTACAATCATGAAAAATCGCGAAGTCCTCAACACCCACAGTTCCATTGCCATCATAATCGGCGCAGGGATCGGAGGTGCCCGCTTGACCGTACAGGTACAGCGAATCCGCATCGTTCACAACGCCGTCAGGCCAGCTTCCGTCCCAATCCGCGCTGTTGATCAGGGGGTAGTTGCGAATTTCAAAACCGTTGGCTCTTACGATAACAGCGCAGTATTCGCAGCCACCCACCCGTGGATCGAGATAGACGACACCGTCTCCGTCAGCAATCCCGCTCAATGCGCTTGGCGAATCGATACACAGATTGCTGCAATCCATAAGATCGATCTCCACCGGGGAATAGGCACACGGAACGCCCATATCGTCCAGGACAGTAATCACGAGCGTGTCGGCCCCGCCCGTGCCTGGGCACACAAAGGCGTGCGAAAACGAGTCCCAGGGTTCCACCGTGGATAGAACCGGGTCCGGATCTCCCACGAAATAACCGATACCCGTGCAAAACACCTCGCTGCACAGGCTATCACCGGTGTTAATCGTGCAGACGATTGTCCCCGTATCAAGGGGTGCGAAACTGACCGAAACGACCAGCGAATCCTCACCCGGAATGATGTACGGTTCGTCATCTGGCGGTAAGATGCTGTAGTCGGGAACTGGTTCGTTCACGCTTACAACTCCGCTGACAAACTGCCCCCCCGTGTTAGTAATCGTGAATGTCATCTCCCTCTCGTTT
>CP070631.1:3161621-3171650 GCA_020356045.1 Candidatus Latescibacterota bacterium | reverse complement strand
CGGACAACGTGGCCGCCCATAACCCGCCGAGTGCGGTATACGCGATAAACACACAAACCGCTACCACCGGTGCGGCGAGGCCATCGAGACCCATGATGCTAAACGCCCGGCTTGCCGCATTGACCTGCGCGGCGAGGATTCCTACCAGCGCAACGAGCGAGAGCACCGCGCCCATCAACCGCGCACCTTTCGATCGGTATCGGTTTTCGAGATAATCGGGCACCGTGTACAGCGCAAGCTCGCGAAAACGACTTGCCGTCAACAAACCGAGAAGAAGCAGCCCGACACCTGTCGACACACCGTACCACACGCCCGACGCCCCATACTCGAATCCGTACTCCGCCCCCCCAAGAAGCGCGCCCCCGCCAAAGTGTGTGGCGGCCAGCGTCCCCGCTGCCATGAGCACGCCGAGCCGGCGGCCGGCAAGCAAATAATCCGCCACACCGGATATACGAGTCCTGCTACACCAAACCCCTAGACCCAGCATGACTGCGAGGTACGCAGCAACGATCACGATCATATCTGACTGCCTTATCGTGAATAGAAATAAACGGGCCCGGTGATCGAGTGTACATCAATCGATCGCCGGGCCCCAAACCGAATTCGGGCTGGCGTTACTGCAATCCTTGGCTAGTCGTCCGTATAAATCTGTTTTATTTCACCCCAGGTTTTGGCTTCCGCCGCGGTCGTTCCACAGTCGATGGGCATACAACCGATGAGTGTGCACACCGTGCCGCCGTGGTTGATCCCAGGCCCGCAAGGTGAATCGGCCTGCAGGTAATAGTTGCCGCTCCCGTCGATTCCGCAGAACTCGGGATCGGCCGTGAAATTGCCACCACCGTCGGTGGATCCGGGCGGTAGCTCGTCACCACCTGCGTTATTAAAAAAACAACAGCACGTGATGGTCGGCCACGAGTCATTCTTCGTGTAAATGGCCTCGCCGCTCGTGCTGTTCGAAAAGATGTTGTTGTTGATCGGTGGTCGTGAATTATTCGTGCAGCAAATCGCCGCTCCGTTGGTGGCGCCGTTCGAATCAAATGTATTGTTCGATATATTTCCACCGGCAAATGCGTCGCTGCAGTAAAGCCCCCCACCCAGCTCGGCGTCGTTCTCCCAAAAGAGATTGTCCTGAATCGAAAGCGGTGAATCGAAATAGGCGACCGCACCACCGTTTCCGCCGGCATCGTTGTTCCGGAACTCGTTGTTTATGATGTCAGCCGTCGACGTCTGATCGCAGATGATGGCACCGCCATCGAAAACCCCGGTGTTTGACTCAAAAAAGTTACCGTCAATCGAGGGCGAGGAACCTCGACATCCGATCGCCCCTCCCGACACCGTCGCCGTGTTCGAGATGAACTCGTTGTTGGTCACAGTAAGCGCAGAAGATCCCGAACACCACAGGGCACCACCGTACGTCGAACTGTTGCCCTCAAACTCGTTATTGACAATCACCGCGTTCGATGCGTCGCAATACACAGCGCCGCCGCGAATTCCGGCACTGTTCGAGTCGAACAACACGTCTTCGATCACCGGCGATGAGTTGACGCAGTACACGCCACCGCCGTAACTGCCGTGGGTGCCATTTGCGATTGTCACGGCTGAGAGCACCGAAGAACTGGTCTCACCGCTCTGAAAGATAAACCCGCGGCCCAGCCCTTCGCAGTCGATAACGGTGACCAGGGGACCGTCAATGGATATGACGGTAATCGATTTGCCTCCAAAATCGATATCGCGGTTGCCCGGTCCCATATACGTGCCCGCCTCGAGAAAAATCGTATCATCATCGGAGGCCGCGTCGATGGCGGCCTGGATGGTTTCCGCCTGACCGGTGCCCAACGCGTTGACCGTCCAGTTTCGTGCCATCGCCGGAACGGCCACGGTCAAAGCCAGAACGAGCAAAACACACAAAGCGCACATAGAACGCATCACGACGACAGCTCACCTCCCTTGCGTTTGCGGTACGTGGGGATTATAGCATAACCATCGGGCGTTTTCCGCCCAATTCGGCGGCCGGTGTGGTGCCGATCGTCGCACGGCCAGTTCGTCAATCAGCCGCAGCGAGCGTCCATTCGCCGTTGCGATGGTTGCGTTGAAGGCGGTCCGTCGGCCATGTCGGTTAGCCGCCGCGGCGCCTTTTTTCGAGTAGAATTTCGAGTCGATCTGCCAAACGTTTGGGGTTGGCTCGGCCGCCCGACGCCTTCATCGTCTGCCCAAGCAGCCACTTAAAGAGCTTTTCTTTTCCCGCCAAATAATCGGCGCAGACCTTTGGATTGTCGTCGAGAACTTTTTGGATAAGCGAGTCGAGTTCGGCGTCTTCACCAATCTGTCCGAGCCCGGTGTCGGCAATGATTCGTTGGGGATCAGTCCCCGTTTCCGCCATCGTTCTAAAGACGTCTTTTGCCGTAGGCGTATTGATAGCACCGTTTTTGACCATTAGAATCAGCCGTCCAAGGTGCTCTGGGGTGACACGCAACCGGCTGATCTCTATCCGGCGCTCATTGAGCTCACGCAGTACTTCACTCATAACCCAATTGCTCGCTGCCTTGGCATCGCCACACTCGCGCGTGACGAGTTCGAAGTAGTCGGCGATATCCGTGGAACTGGTGAGGAGGCGTGCGTCATACTCTGGAATTCCGAGCTCGGACTCAAAACGCTTCTCGCGTGCAGAGGGGAGCTCCGGTAGCGACTGTTTGATGCGTTCGACCGTTTCGGCCGAAACTTCGAGCACCTGGAGATCGGGTTCCGGAAAATACCGGTAGTCGTGCGCTGTCTCTTTCGAACGCATGAGTTGACAGGTTTGGCTGGCCGCGTTCCACAATAGCGTCGCGTGCTCGACTTTTTTGTCATCCCTTTTGAGCGTTTCCTGTCTTTTGATCTCGAAGGCGATCGCGCTTTCGACGGCCTTGAAAGAGTTCAGATTCTTGATCTCGGTCTTGACCCCGAGATCTCGCGTTCCGCGTTCCCGGACCGACACGTTGACGTCGCACCGAAGGCTGCCCTCTTCCATGTTGCCATCGCATATGTCCAGATACCTCAAAATCGACCGTATACTTTGTGCCACGGCGGCTGCATGTGCGGCGGTTCGGATATCCGGCTCGGTAACGATTTCAACAAGAGGTATCCCTGCGCGGTTCATATCTACGAAACTCGAGGTCTCATCATCGGACGGGTGCAGGAGTTTGCCTGCGTCTTCCTCGAGATGAATGCGCTTGATCCGCACCGTGGCGCCGCCCTCGCCACCGAGAGGCACTCGCCCACCCGAACAAATCGGCACCTCATACTGGGTGATCTGGTAGTTTTTTGGGCAATCGGGATAAAAGTAATTTTTCCGTGCGAACTCGCTTCGCAAGGCGATGGCGCATTCGGTGGCCACACCCAGCCGAACCGCAAACTCGACAGCGCGCCGGTTGAGAACGGGCAGCGCACCGGGAAGCCCCAAACAAACCGGACAGATCAACGTGTTCGGATCCGCCCCAAATTCGGCTGGACAGCCACAAAACAGCTTGGTCCGCGTGCGGAGTTGCGCGTGGATTTCGAGACCAATTACGGGTTCGTAGTCAGACACGTGGATTGTCCATTCAGATCTTTGTCCCTGTCGAACACAAACTAGACCACCGCTTTTCCATCGAACCCAATCATTTGCTCAAGTGCGGCCGCACTCTGAAGAACAATCGTCTCACCAAGAGGTGGCCCGATGAGCTGGACTCCCAGTGGCAACCCATCTCCGGTGGTACCGCTCGGAATCGATATTCCGGGTAGACCCGCCAGACTGGCCGGTATCGTAAACACGTCGGAGAGATACATGTGAAGCGGTTCGTCAGTTCGTTCACCAAACCGGAACGCCGGAGTGGGTGAGGTCGGCATCATGATGACGTCACACCGGTCAAAGGCGGTGTCAAAGTCGGTAGTAATGAGCGATCGAACCTTTTCCGCCTGGAGATAGTAGGCGTCGTAATAACCGGCACTCAACACGTAGGTCCCCAACAGGATCCTTCGTTTGACTTCATCCCCAAACCCCTCGTCGCGGCTCCGCGTGACCAATGTGTACAGGTCGCTGGTCGCACCTGTGCGGTGACCATACTTCACCCCGTCGAAGCGGGCGAGGTTTGAGCTCGCCTCCGCATTGGCCACGGTGTAGTAACTGGCAACGGCGTATCTGCTGTGAGGCAGCGTAACCTCGGCAACCTCGGCGCCGTTTGCCTCGAGCAGCTCAACGGTTGCGTTGAAGTTCGCCTCGACAACCGCATCCATTCCCATGGTCAACAGATCCCGAGGCACGCCGACGGTAAACGTTCGCGGCGGGTCCGCCACTGCGTGCTCGAAATCCGTAACGCCGTTCTGCAAGCTTGTCGAGTCTCTTGCGTCCCAACCGCAGATCGACGACAACACCAACGCACAATCCTTGACGTTTTTCGTCAGGGGCCCGATTTGATCGAGCGAACTGGCGAACGCGACCAAACCGTACCTCGACACACGGCCGTACGAGGGCTTCATCCCCACCACACCGCAAAACCCCGCAGGCTGCCGGATCGATCCTCCCGTGTCGCTTCCCAGCGCGGCAAGCGCCGTCCCCGCAGCCACAGCCGCGGCGGATCCCCCGCTCGACCCCCCCGGGACCCGCTTTGTGTTCCAGGGGTTGCGAGTGGGACCAAACGCCGAATTTTCGGTGGAAGAGCCCATACCGAACTCGTCCAGATTGGTCTTCCCTGCGATGACCGCTCCATCGCTCCTAAGACGTTCGACGACGGTTGCGTCGTACGGGCTTGCCCAGTCGGCGAGCATCCGTGACCCGCACGTGGTGCGTTTGCCCTTGACGACGATATTGTCCTTTACAGCAATTGGAAGCCCGGCAAACCGTTTGGTCCGGTAACCGCCGTTACTGCTGAGTTGTTTGGTTTGTTCCAGAAGATCTTCTGCGTAGAACTCGATGTAGGCCCGAATGTTTGGTTCAAACGCTTCCACCGCGGCAAAAAGATCGCTGGCCACTTCGAACGGTGAGACATCCCCAGCTTTGAGCATATCGACCAGCTGGCAAAGGCCAAGCTCGTTGAGCCCCATGACCCTTTACCTTTCGATTACGCGGGGCACGCGAAACAGATTCGCTTCATCATCCGGAGCTTGATCGAGGATGGTGTCACGGTCGGTGCAAGGCTCCGGCTCATCGCGGCGCAAAGCGCCGCGACCGGGGAACGACTCGACTGTGGCGCGTGCCGGCCCGAGGGCATCGGCATCAATTTGCTGAAGCTGTTTGACGTAACCGACGATGCGGTCCAATTGGACAATTAGCCGTTTCTTTTCCTCCGGTGTCAGTTCGATCCGCGCCAGCGTTTCGAGATGACTGATTATTCGCTTATCGATACTCATTGGTATTCGTCAGCTCATCGGGCGCATGGGCGCATACCGCGCCAAGAACTTACGTTCGCCGCCCCGATCAAAGATAACCGTCACGCGGAGGTTTTCACCGGTCCCTTCGACTTTTCTCACAATGCCGGGACCAAAATCGTTGTGCACAATTTTCATCCCCACCGCAAAATAGATCTCTTCCTGAGAGTAATCTTCATATTCCTGGGTTTGTCCGGCCAACGCACCCAAGGGTCCGGCGTGATCATCCAACTCTCCCCCCGTGCGGGCTCCCTCGACGATACCATCGAGATACTCATCGGGGATCTCGAGCAGGAAGCGTGACGGCATGCCGCCTTCGACCATCCCCATACGCCGGCGCACGTTTGCGTGCGATAAAAACAACCGTTTACGCGCCCGCGTCATTCCCACGTAGAAGAGCCGCCGTTCTTCTTCCAGGGTCTCCTGGCGGTCAATCGAATTATAATGTGGAACGAGTCCATCTTCCACACCTGCTATAATGATACAGTCGAACTCCAACCCCTTCGCGTTGTGCAGCGTCATGAGAGTCAACTGCCCCTGTGCTTCATCCCACGTGTCGATGTCTGCTACGAGCGCAATCTCCTCGAGAAAGGCCCTCAACGAACGGTCTTCATTGGCCTCGGTGTAAATCGAGGCAGCGGCGATGAGCTCGTCGACGTTTTCAACCCGCGAATCGGAGTCCGGATACCCGTCACGGAGATAATCGCGGTAGCCGATGCGTTCGACAATCGTCTCTATCGCTTTCGGGGCGGTGTCCGCCGCGGCGACCGTTTCCAGTTCCGCGAAAAGGTCGACAAACTGTTTGCATCGCGTGATTTGCGCACCGCCCAGCGGCACTGCGGACTCGAAACTGCCCGTCTTCAACACGTCCATGATCGATACGTTTTGCCGTCCGGCCGTCCGAGACAGCTTTTCGTACGTGGTCTTGCCCAGCGCGCGTTTGGGCACATTGAGGATCCGTTTCAGACTCATATCGTCCGCGTTGTTCGTTAGCAGCTTGCAGTAGGCAAGGATGTCCCGAACCTCCATGCGCTCGTAGAAACGCACGGCGCCGATGATCTGATACGGCAACCCGCCGAGTTTGAGCACGTCCTCGAGAGCGCGTGACTGCGCGTTGGTTCTGTAGAGCACGGCAATATCCCGCAGCCCGTGCCCTTCACCGACCAGCGAGTTGACGGCATGGAGCACGTTCATTGCCTCGGTTTCCTCATCCATCGATACGATCAGACCCACCTTTTCGCCCTGCTCACCATCCGTCCACAGATTCTTGCCCCGGCGCCCCCGGTTATGTGCAATCACATGGTTGGCCGCGTCGAGAATCGTTTGTGTCGACCTGTAGTTTTGCTCGAGCCTGATGACCCGTGTGTCCGGGAAGAGATCTTCGAAGTTGAGAATGTGGTCGACCTTCGCTCCCCGCCAGCTGTAGATCGACTGGTCGTCGTCACCCACGACGAAGAGATTGTTGTGATACGACGCCAGTGTGTCGATCAATGCCATTTGGATTGCGTTTGTGTCCTGGAATTCGTCCACGAGAACATACTGGAACCGGCGGGCGTAGTGGTCTTTGGTCTCCCGGCTAACCGAGAACAGTTCTACAACCTTACCGATAAGATCGTCGAAGTCGAGCGCGTTGGCGCGCTGGAGCCCGCGTTCGTACTCACGATAAATCGTGACCATTCGCCTCTGGATGTTGTCGGCGACACCGGCGGCGGCAAGATCGGGAGCGATGAGATCGTTTTTCCATCGGCTGATCTTGTCGCGAACCGATCGAGGCGAGCGAAACATCTGTCCCTGCAATGCGTGCCGCGAAAGGATGTCTTTTATGAGATCGCGGCTATCATCGGCGTCGTAGATCGAGAAATACCGAGACACCCCTATGCTGTCCCCGTGACTGCGAAGAATTCGAACCCCGGTTGCGTGAAACGTTCCCACCCAGAGCCGTTCGGATATTCCTGGATTGTCCACTTCCAACCGCTCGCGCATTTCTCGTGCCGCGCGGTTGGTAAACGTAAAGGCGAGGATGTTCCACGGCGCCACACCCAGATCCCGGACGAGGTGGGCAATCCGTTCTGTGAGCACGCGGGTTTTCCCGCTCCCCGCACCGGCGATCACGAGAACCGGACCTTCCGTGGCTTCGACAGCTTCACGTTGTTTATCGTTGAGTGGAAACGCCATTAGTCAAGTTTCGGCCAATCAAAAGAGACTACCCAAGAAACCGGTTTGAATCAAACAAAAGTGCGGTGGCACGGAGCAGATTTTGAGCGCCGCAGACAACGATTTGGGGCAGGCACCCAAGCCGCGCTCGGCCACACGTAACCGGATGGATTTATTCACGGGCACGGGAACCGACGTCTGCGACAGGCACCGGAAGCGTGATCGATTGTAGGTACCAAGGATAAGGATGCGGTGCCTAGAAGGTCGGCCCCATATAGAACGTGAAGTGGCTCGCGTAGACCTCGCGCATATCCGTCTGCCACGCAAGTTGGAAGTTGAGCAGGAAATATCCAAGATAGAAATGGACGCCAAAGCCAAAATCAGCCAGCAGGTCCCTGAACACCAGGCCATTGCGGTCGCTGCGCAGCGGGTTGAGCTCGTTTTTGTCCCAGGTGGCACCGACGTCGTAAAAGAGTTTGGCTCCGACGTTTCCAATCCCCCATCGGCCCGGGAAACCGAGAATCAACGCGTCAACCAGCGGGAACCGGTATTCGATGTTGGCCAACGCCATCCTCGAGCCCTCAAAGGCGAGGTAATCGTACCCTCTAAGCGTTGCCGGCCCCCCGAGGAAAAAGGTTCTTGGATCCTTGCCCTCGCTTCCGGCAAACGCAATTCTAAAGGCTATCGAGTTGCGGTAGAACACCCGTTTGTATTTACGGTAGTCCAGATAGCCGGTTGTCCGCGACACGCCTGTCTCGTCGATTCCGATGCCGCGCGATATGCTGATGCTCCAACGTGATCCCTCGATGGGTCCGAACATGTCATAAAACGACGCATCGTGAACGTATGACACCGATGGCTCGATCAAGCGGCGTGTCGATCGCCGCGATTCCGTATAGAACAACTGGCCGGTAACGGGGTCCTCTTCTACCTTGTCAAAAAACTGCCGCTCTGACATGAAAGCCTGCAGCTCGAAATCGAGACGGTTGAACGTGCTGAGCGGGATACTCACCAGTCCGAACATTCCGTAGTTTCTCTCCGCGAACAAGCGGTAGTTCCTGAACGATTCGCCGATCGACGACACCCGGCTGTTGAGGTAGTTACGGAACTGGAAGAGGCCAATTCCATAGTTGATCCGGCGCTTCAGATAGTAATAGCTGGTCAGAATATCCGAATCGGCGATATCGCGTTGAATATTGAACGCCAATACCATTCGATGATTGCCCAAGATGTCGCTCAACGCGATCGTGTTGGCCAGTCCGAAACCGTACCCCGTCGCGAAATACACACCGCCGCTACCCACAAAATCGGGGGCCAGCTTGAGTTTGTATTTGGACACCTTGCCGCCCCGCGTTTCGGGTTCCGACGGACCCCCCGTCGTACCCATCCCCGGTATACCGGGATTCTTCTTTTTCCCATCGAGCTCACTGGTCGCACCAAGCGCGAGCACGTTGGACTCCGGGTCATCCCCTACATCGGGAACCACTGCGGTCACATCGTATATGGTGGCCGAGTCGGCCGCCGTGACCGAAAAGATCTCGTCGCCGGAGTCGTCGTCTCCGTTCTCGTCTTCTCCTGTCCGGGTCAGATCGGGTTTCTTGATCGACGCCCGTCCCAACACGGCGGACAACGGTATATCCGTGCTCGCCATTCCTTGCGCGGCGAGACTCGAACCCTGAACGTCCCGTTTACCGGGTGTTCCCAGCCCCGCAACCGCCGGTCCATCGGCGTAGCGTTGCTGGACCAACCGATGCAAATCGTCCGATATAAATATGTCGTAGCCGCCGTCGATAAACGCCGTAAATGTCAACCGATTCTTGCTCTCCACCACGTCCGGTGTAAACAACCCGCTCAACGCATCGGTGATTCGGTAGTGTGCGCCCTTCTCCAGGTCCGCGATATACAGGTTATTGATCCCGGACACGTCCGATGTGAATATCATCTTGCGCCCATCGTCGAATATCGCCGGAGAGTCATCGTCGCCCGGTGTCTGAACGAGCGGTCGCATGACACCGGTATCGATTTCGAGCTCGAAAATATCGAGGCTGAGGTTTTCCCTCACATTGTTAAACGCGAGGAAGTCCATTTCGGTGAGCGTCTCTCTGGTCGCTGCGTTGAGTTGGGTCGGTACCGGAATGGTCAGCTCCGGGTAGTATGTGAACGCGATTCGTTTGCCGTCAGGAAAAAACCGGGGGTTCAACTGATCGGCGGGGTCATAGGTCAGCCGTTCGAAATCTCCCGTCTCCACATCGACGAGAATCAAATCGGTCTGTCCGCCGAAGTTCGCGCTGACACATATGCGTGACCCGTCGGGTGACCACGTCGGCGACGCCATTCCGTCGCACTTGACCTTGACCTTCTTGCGAATCCGCCCCTTGTTGGCGTCAACAAGATACAATACATCGCTGCCGCCGGACTTTGCGACTAACGTTAGATACTTCCCATCGGGACTAAACGAAATACTGCTGGTGAAAAAGTGAAGCGACTCAAAAT
>CP070631.1:3156925-3161521 GCA_020356045.1 Candidatus Latescibacterota bacterium | reverse complement strand
CGGAGATCGATTACGACAAGGTCGCTCAGATTTTTGGATTGGATATCACAATTGTTACATCGGCAAAGAACGACGAGCAGGGCTTTCAGCTGCTCAAGCATTTGAAGATGCCGTTCAGAGACCAGTAGGCAACTAGGGGGAAGCGTGGCTAAGAAATCTTGGATAGCCAAAGCGAAGAGAACACCGAAATTCAAGGTGCGCGCCTACAACCGTTGTAGCCGCTGCGGGAGATCGCGCGCTTACTTGCGAAGATTTGGAATCTGCAGAATTTGTTTCCGGGAGCTCGCCCTCGAAGGGAAGATTCCCGGTGTGGTCAAATCCAGTTGGTAGATCGCAGAAGATAATCGAAGAAACAAATACCGGGAGTGCATTGACGTGACTATGACAGATCCAATTGCCGATTACCTGACGCGGATTAGGAACGGCCTCAGGGCCGGTCACAAGTATGCCGATGTGCCGGCGTCGCGGGTAAAGGCAGAGGTCAGCAAGATCCTGTTGGATGGCGGTTTTATCAACGGGATCAAATTTATCGATGACGACAAGCAGGGATTTCTCCGGGTCTATCTGAAATACGGCAAGGACAATGCTCCCGTGATCCAAGGCATCAAAAGAATCAGCAAGCCGAGCCTGAGGGTTTACGTGTCCTCGAAGAAGATCCCGCGCGTGTTTGGCGGATACGGGATGGCGATACTGTCGACGTCGCAAGGAATCTTGCCGGACTCCGAGTGCCGTGATCGCGGCATCGGCGGCGAAGTCATATGTGAGGTTTGGTAATGTCGAGGGTAGGATTACAGCCGATAGATGTACCCAAAGGTGTAACGGTCACTATGGAAGGGTCAACGGCCACGGTGAAGGGGCCCAAGGGCACCATCACGAGAGCACTTCCGTCGGTTTGCCGTTATGACCGAGAAGGTGACACCATCAAGGTGTCCCGCGAGAGCGAAGACCGGAACGCACGGTCGATGCATGGCCTGGCGAGGACGCTGCTCAGCAATATGGTCATCGGTGTCACGGATGGATTTGTCAAAGAGCTAGAGATTGTCGGTGTGGGGTACAGGGCGGAGCTCAAGGGCAAAGACCTCGTGTTATCGCTGGGCTATTCGCACCCGATCAATTTCCCCGTTCCCGAGGGTATTACGATCGAGGTGCCCGCGCCGACGCAGATCAAAGTGAACGGAATCATCAAGGAACAAGTTGGACAGGTGGCTGCCGATATTCGCAAGTGTCGCCCCCCCGAGCCATACAAGGGCAAAGGGATCAAATATGTTGGCGAGTACATTCAGAGGAAGGCGGGCAAGGCTGCTGTCGGCACGTAACGCCGACCGGAGCCGGCCGGACGCCGGGGATCAACGATGAAGATAAGAAACAAGAAGGCATATCGACTCACACGACGGCATCGGCGTGTACGTAATCGAATTTTTGGGACCACGGAACAACCCAGGATGTGTGTGTACAAGAGCGCCAAGCATATCTACGCGCAGATCGTGGACGACACCGAAGGCCGCACGTTAGCGGCGGCATCGAGTCTCAAAGTCGGACCGTTGAGCGTCGAAAAACCCGAAGACGAGAAGACGGACGAAAAGCAAGACAAGAAGGGGAAAAAGGGTAGTAAGAAGGGAAAGCCGGTCCATGTAGGTGGCAAAAAAACGGCTGTGGCGCGCGAAGTTGGCAAAGTCATCGCCGAAGCGGCCAAGCAAAAAGGCATAACCAAAGTTTGTTTCGACCGGGGTGGGTTTCAATACCACGGTAGAATCGCCGCCCTGGCCGACGAGGCGAGAAAGAACGGACTGGAGTTCTAAACAGCGTCTCAAAATTATCGTCGGAATTCACTTGAATGAGTTCCAATGGCGGGGAAGAGAGAGGTTTCTAGCCTATGGCATACGGACCCGATTCAAGAAAGCAAAAAGGCGGATTCGATTCCAGACAAAAGGAATCGGAATTCATCGAGCAAACGATTCACGTCAATCGTGTCGCAAAGGTAGTCAAGGGCGGCAGGCGCTTTAGTTTTAACGCAATTGTCGCCGTTGGTGACGGGCTTGGGCGTGTAGGCGTCGGGTTGGGCAAAGCCAACGAAATCATTGACGCGATCAAAAAGGCGAACGAGAACGCAAAACGTTCGATGATCAGGCTGCCTCTGATTGGTGGCACCATTCCCTTCACCGTCAGAGGAAAATATGGAGCCGGCTACGTCATTTTGAAGCCGGCGTCACCTGGTACCGGTGTGATCGCCGGTGGTGCGGTGCGCGCGATCATGGAATCGGCAGGCATCCGTGACATCCTGGCCAAATCCCTTGGCTCGAACAATCCCCACAACGTCGTCAAGGCGACGATGGAAGGGCTCAAGCAACTCGAGAGTGCAAAGGAAGTTGCGAAGAGGCGAGGCATCAGTATTAACAAGCTGTTTGCGATCGAGGACAGACCAAATGACCAAAAAGCTGAGAATAACGCAGGTGAGGAGCCTGATCGACCGGCATCCGAAGCATAGGCGGACGATGCAAGCGATCGGTTTTCGCCGCAACCAACAGACGCTGATTAAGACCGACACCCCGCAGCTTCGCGGGATGCTGCACCAGGTGCGGCACCTCGTGCGTGTGGAGGAAGAAAAGGCGGCCAAGAAATGAGAATTGGTGAGCTAAAGGCGGCCGAAGGGTCGCGGAAAAAAAGAAAACGAATCGGTTGCGGGACCGGTTCGGGTCACGGCAAAACCTCCGGCAAAGGGCACAAGGGACAGAAATCGCGCTCTGGTCACAAGGCATACCCGTGGTTCGAAGGTGGGCAGATGCCGCTGCAGAGACGCGTGCCCAAGCGGGGTTTTCACAATCGGTTCAAGAAAAACTATCAGATCGTCAATGTGAAGAATCTTGAACGCTTTCCTGCCGATGCTGAAGTGGACGCGAACAGTCTTCGCGAGGCCGGTCTTATCAACAAAAAGGGCATCCCCGTGAAGTTGCTTGGTGACGGGGCGCTCGACCGCCCGTTGAAGATCAGCGTGCATGCGTGTACTAAGAAGGCAAAGGAACTAGTGGAGAAGGCAGGAGGCGAAATCCGGATCGTTAAGTAGCGATCGTCCGGGTTTATTTTCGTTCTTTGACAAATGATTTCAAAACTACAAGAGATTTTCAGCATACCTGAGCTCAAACGACGGGTGCTATTTACTCTGGCACTATTAATCGTTTACCGGGTCGGCGGGCACATCACTACGCCCGGTGTCGACCCCTCGGTGTTGACGGCGTTTTTCCAGGGCAAGCAGGGGACAATACTCGGTCTCTATGACATGTTCGCCGGGGGCAATCTCGAGAAGGCGACGATCTTTGCTCTAGGTATCATGCCGTATATCAGCGCGTCGATTATCTTGCAGTTGTTCCAGGCGGTCATACCGTACTTTGAAAAGCTCGCCAAAGAAGGTGAAGAGGGCCGCAAGAAAATCACGCAATATACGCGGTACGGCACTGTTGTTTTGTCGGCGATTCAGGCGACGGGTATTGCGATTTTTCTCGAGAGTCTCCGTGGCCCCGGTGGCGAGATGGCGGTAACGGATCCCGGTTGGGGTTTCCGTTTTATCACCGTGCTCACGCTCACCGCGGGAACGGTGTTTGTAATGTGGCTGGGCGAACAGATATCCGAGCGGGGCATCGGCAATGGGATTTCGTTGATCATTACGATCGGTATTATTGCCCGTTACCCGACGGACGCACTCAACACTTGGCGCGCGCTGTCGATCGGTCAGATGTCGCCGTTCAAACTTCTTATCCTGCTTGCAGTTATGGTCCTTGTCATCGCCGGGATCATTTTTGTCACTCAGGGTCAGCGGCGGATACCGGTTCAGTACGCCAAGCGCGTGGTTGGGCGCAAGGTCTACGGTGGCCAGGCGAGTCATATTCCGCTGGGTGTGAACATCGCCGGTGTTATCCCAATCATTTTTGCGCAGTCGATCATCATGTTCCCCGGAACGATCGCCGCGTTTTTCAAAGATTTGACATTTATGCAGAGCATCGCTCTGATTCTGACACCGGGTCACATCGTTCATATGGTGCTCTACTCGGTGATCATTGTTTTCTTTGCTTATTTTTACACGGCGATCGTGCTCAATCCGGTGGACGTCGCCGAAAACATGAAAAAATCCGGGGGGTTTATCCCCGGAATCCGGCCGGGCAAGAGAACCGCCGAGTTTATCGACCGGGTGCTTACACGGATCACGCTTCCCGGGGCTATGTTTCTGGCGTTTATCGCAGTGCTACCCGATGTGTTGATCACCAAGGCGAACGCGCCGTTTTACTTTGGCGGTACTGGACTTCTGATCGTGGTTGGCGTGGTTCTCGATACGCTGCGGCAGCTCGAGTCACATTTGCTGATGCGCCACTACGAAGGCTTCACCAAGCACGGACGGTTGAAAGGAAGACGGTAATGAATTTTGTAATCCTCGGAGCGCCGGGGTCCGGCAAGGGAACTCAGGCCGCCCGCCTGGCGGAAACGGCCAATGTCCGTCACGTTTCGACGGGCGATCTCTTGAGAGATGCCGTTACCAAGCAGACACCGATCGGCAAACAGGTTGAAAGCATCATGGCCGCGGGAGAACTCGTCTCCGATGACATCGTT
>CP070631.1:3154425-3156825 GCA_020356045.1 Candidatus Latescibacterota bacterium | reverse complement strand
TTGAGCGCCAACGATTTCTCAACTGGTCGCTTCTCGTCATCGCCGGATTGATTCTGTTGCTGGGTGCCGTCACCGTTTTGCCTCCCATTCTCAGCGACCGGCTCGCCGCGATGTGGCCATGGCCCAAACCACAGATGATTTTGATCGTCGTGCTTTCACTGGCACTTCTGACACTTACAGGGCTGCTTCACCAACAACGCTACATCGCATATCTGCGAAGGCAGTTCGAACAGACCCAAGCCGAAGAAATCGCACGTGCAAAAAAACACACAAACCGTATGTATGCGCTTCTCAATGTGACGCGGATGTTGAGTACGACGCACGATCTCGAGAGCGTTTTCGATGGCGTGACGAACACCTGCATCCAGGGATTCAATTGTCACCAGGCGTCGTTGATGCTTTTTGACAAAGATACTAACGAACTCGTTGTCCGTTCGGCGAGCGGTGTATCGGTCCCCTCAACGATGATGGGTTCGCGGCTCAAGTTCGGTCAAGGAGTTGCTGGTTGGGCTGCAAAGAACCGCCAAGCACTGATTATTGGTCGCGACTTCGACGCGTCGCAGTACCCCGAGCTTGTTCTGAAAAACGCTGCGCTCAGTTCGGCGATGGTTGTGCCCATAATCCTCAGAGATGAGCTGGTTGGTGTCCTCAACGTCAGCTCACGTTCCCGTAGGGTCAATTACGACAAAACGGATCTCAAAGCTCTGGAAGTCTTCGCCGAAAACGTCGGGTCTTGTATCCGCCATACCCAGCAGGCCACATGGATGAGACAAACCGTCCAACAACTCCAACAGTCGCTGAAGGCGAAAAACAAACAAATCGACCGGTCCAAAACCGAGACATCCGCTAAAACACCACCGAAATCCACCATGGTCAAACATCCGGAAACGGGTGAGTTCGTCATTCCAGCCAAAAGCTCCGATTAACCAATTCTATTCCACGTGCTTTGAAAAGTCAGATGATGACGCCTGCGACAAAACGCTTCGCGTAAGAAACCGGCGCGGTTCGGATCATGCGTTTCCGGGTGTGCTGCGGCAAAATCTGTAAAAAGGGGCGTAAATCGTAGAACGGCCCAGCTTACATACCGGGCTGTCCGACTGTGGCGAGCGACGTACGGGTCCATTCGAGGACATTTTCCAGTCCAGGTATAAAACCTGGCCCGGTCGGGCCAAACCCAAGCCAAAGAACGGCGAGAAGACATACGAGGAGCACGATTCGTACACCCAGATCGGCGTGGACGGTCACCGGTGCCTCCCTCTTCTGCATATAAAGCACCACGATGACACGGAGATAGTAATAGAGCGACAATGCACTGTTGAGAACACCCAACACGACCAGCCAAACCAACCCCTCACCAACAGCAGCACTGAAAATATAGTACTTTGCGAAGAAACCACCCGTCGGCGGGATCCCAGCCATCGAGAACATGAAGGCGGCCATGCAGAACCCGAGGAAAGGATGTGTGAGCCCGAGCCCCGCATAATCCGGTTCTTCCAGCCCGCGGGTCACACCTTTTTTCTCTATGGCGCTGACCAGAGCAAAGGCTCCCAACGTCATGAACGCATACACCGTTACATAAAACAACACTGCCGATGAGGCGTTGGCGTTGTCCATGTTGAGCGCCGCCACACCGATGAGAATGTAGCCGGCATGAGCGATGCTCGAATAGGCAAGCATCCGTTTGATGTTCCGTTGCACCAGCGCGATGACATTGCCCACCGTCATCGTCACCACGGCGAGCACCATGATAATCCCCACCCATTGATCCTGATTCGCCATAAAACAAACCATAAAGAGTCTGAGAAGCGCGGCAAAAGACGCTGCTTTGACAGCCGTGGCCATAAACGAGGTGACCGGCGTTGGTGCGCCCTGGTACGCATCCGGTGTCCACATGTGGAACGGCACCGCGGATACCTTGAAGCCAAGACCCGCCAGTATCAATGCAATCGCCAGCAGAAACACGGGATTGAGCACCAAATCCTTATCCGCTACCGCCGCCGCAATGACATGGTAATTGGTGCTCCCCGTGAGCCCGTAGATGAGTGACACGCCATATAGGAAAAATCCGATGGCAAATGCACCGATCAAAAAGTATTTGAGTGCCGCCTCGTTGGAGAGAAGATCGCGTCTGCGAAACGCCACGAGGACGTAAACCGCAAGACTCATCAACTCGATTCCAATAAAGAGCGCGATCAAATCGAGTGCGGACGCGATGATAATCATACCCATCGTCGAGAAAAAGAGCATTGAGAAGAACTCACCGCGGCTCATCCCGAAACGATTGAGATAGTTTGCAGATGTGAAAACCGTCGCCAACGCACAAATCGTCACCAATCCGGTGAAGAACAAAGCAAAACGGTCGACGACGAGCATACCGTTTAGGATCGGCTGCGTGTCGAC
>CP070631.1:3131774-3154325 GCA_020356045.1 Candidatus Latescibacterota bacterium | reverse complement strand
TTACAAACGTCACCATGCCGTCCGCTTCTTCCGCTTCTTCCACCTTGATCACTCGACCGGTGCCCGGCGGTACCGGCGCGCCGGTCATTACTTTTACCGCAGTTCCCGGTTCAAGCGTGTCGATCCCCTTTTCCCCCGCGGGTACGATCCCGGCAACGCGGTAGCTCTCACGGTCGTCCCCCTCCAGAACCGCCCAGCCATCCATCGCAGATTTGTCAAATGGTGGGAGATCGACTCTGGACAGTTGATCTGCTGCGAGGACCCGGTTGATCGCGGCGCGGGCGGGGATGGTTTCAACTGGCAATACCGGTTGGATTCTTTTGTCGACGATTGCCCACGCGTCTTCAAGAGGTATCATGAGCACCCATATCCTGTGTCTGTAACCTTTTTCCACTATCAAACAAACATCCGCCTGCCGGCCGCAACGTGGACCAACAGGCTCGATGACATATTAATCCATCGGGACCTGTTGCGGTACTGATTTTTGGGTGGCCTAATTTCAAACCGTGCTTTCTTGGTTGTCTCTCACGGCCGCGAATTATAACTTTGATAGTACCAAGCGTGAAGATGCCCGAGATGCGCCCCGCCTCAATGCGCGGCAACCAAAGGAGCAGTGCCATGGCCGTCACAGTTTTGATCCCTGCTGTTTTCAGGCGTTATGTGGATAAACAGGAATCGATCGAGGTCAACGCTCCGACCGTTGCGAAAGCCATGGAAGCGATTCTCGAAGGTCACGACGAATTCAAGCGGCTTCTCGTTGCCGAAGAGGGTGGGTTTCGGAGTATCATCAATATATACGTAAACGATAAAGATATAAGATTTCTTGATAGTTACGATACCGCGCTCGCGGATGGGGATGTCGTGACCATCGTTCCTGCAATTGCCGGCGGATAATGCTGCGGTGGCCGCGCGTTTGACTAGCGGCTAAGGTATCCCCCGGGTTTCAATTCCCGTTGACTTCACCACGCACTGGCGGTATCCTCTTGGCACTTATAGAATTGGATGCTGTCTGTCGACTTGGTTGGATCCGGGACAAAACTCGCCCGGTGGTGTAGACCGATCGGGGGGTCGATCCCATCTC
Source organism: Candidatus Latescibacterota bacterium (assembly GCA_020356045.1). Classification (GTDB taxonomy): domain Bacteria; phylum Krumholzibacteriota; class Krumholzibacteriia; order WVZY01; family WVZY01. The sequence continues at coordinate 3,153,244 of CP070631.1, read as the reverse complement.
ACTGCCTTGGTTCTCTGAACAACCACCCACGTGGGACAGCTTTTCCTGACATACTTTGCCGACATAAGACGACGACGCCGGGAATACGCGGCTCCCGCCGGACGCCCACATTAACCGATCGATCGTGCTGGTATTTTGCTAAAGGAGTCACACCGTGGCAGAAGAAAAAAAATCACTTATAAAGAAAATCCGATCGGCGGGGCCGATGCGAAAACTGATGGCGGCGTACTTCACCGAACTCAACGAAGCCGCAACGACGGGCAGCGGCAAGATCGCGTGGTGCACCAGCGTGGGCCCCGCCGAGCTCCTGCGTTCGTTCGGTTTTCTGGTCTATTTTCCCGAGAACCACGGCGCGGTGCTGGGGTCCTCGCGCCTGGCAGCTGATCTGATCCCCGCTGCCAACGCAATCGGCTACTCCCCAGACATCTGTTCGTATCTCACCAGCGACGTCGGATCGTTTCTCAACAAAAACACGCCGCTGACCAGGGCGTTTGGAATGGAAACGGTGCCAAAAGCTGACATCCTGGTTTTCAACACCAATCAGTGCCGCGATGTCAAAGACTGGTTCCAGTTTTACGAGCGCGAGTGGAACGTGCCGTGTGTCGGGATCGATACGATGCGCGGGATCGGCGACATCACGTCTGAGCATCTCGTCGGTCTTATCGGACAGCACAAGGCGCTCATTCCGATACTGGAAAAAGTGTCGGGGCAAAAATTTGATATCGACCGCTTGAGAGAGGTCGTGGAGTCCTCGTACAAATGCACGAAGGGCTGGAAAAATGTGCTCCGCATCGCGGAGAAGAAGCCATCGCCGATCACGTTTTTCGACGCGACGATTCACATGGGACCTGCCGTGGTGCTCCGTGGTGACGACCGCGCGGTCCAGTACTACGACACGCTGGTTGCCGAGCTGGAAGAACGCGTGACCAGCGGCGAGGGAGCCGTGGATGGCGAACAACACCGATTCTACTGGGAAGGGATGCCGGTGTGGGGCAAGCTTCGCGAGCACGCCGAATTTTTCGCCGGCAAGAAATCATGTGTCGTGGCGTCCACCTACTGCAACAGCTGGATCTTCGAGGGACTGGGAGCCGAGGATCCGTTCGAAGGGATGGCGCGGGCCTATACCGAGCTTTTTATCGTTCGTTCGGAGAGTTTCAAAGAAAAGTATCTCGAAGGGATGGTCCGCGACTACGACATCAGCGGCATCATCTATCACGACGCAAAGACATGCCCCAACAACTCGAACAACCGCTACGGTCTGCCGCTACGATTCACCGAGAAATCCGGTGTGCCCCACGTGGTCATCAATGGCGATCTCAACGATCTCCGTCTGTATTCGGAGGAGCAGGCAAAGACGCAGTTCGAGGCGCTTATGGAGCAGATAAACGATTAACGCAAGTAATCGAAAAGGCATACGGCTATGAGCGAGGGGAAAAAACCCACGTCGCAAGATCTCCTCTACTGTGGTGTGGATATCGGCGCGTCGGCCACCAAGCTCGTCCTTGTCGACGCGTCCAAAAACGTGCGGGCAATGATCGTCCGTCCTTCCGGGGTCGACTACAAAGCCACCGCTGAAGAATCTCTCGCCGATGCCCTCCTTGAGTCGGGCAACTCCGGCAAGGTCGCGCGGACCGTTTCCACCGGTTACGGACGGCACAATGTCAAGTTTGCCGATGACTCGCTTACCGAAATCCACTGTCATGGTGTGGGATGTTATCATTACATCCCGCGTTCGATTTCCATCGTTGACATCGGTGGCCAGGACAACAAAGTCATCCGCCTCGATGACAAGGGGCACAGGCTCGATTTCAAAATGAACCGCAAGTGCGCCGCCGGCACCGGCGCCTTTATCGAAGAGATGGCCCTTCGGCTGGGTGTGGAAATTGATGAAATGGACCCGCTTGCCCGCCGAACCGACAAGATGGTGCGGTTGAGCAGCTTTTGCACGGTCTTTGCCAAGACCGAGATTCTGGCGCACCTCCGCAAAGGGGTCAATGTTGCGGAGATCGTACGCGGTGCGTTCATGTCGGTGATTCATCGTGTGGTCGAAATGGACCCGCTGGCGGGGGATGTCGTGTTGACCGGCGGGGTGGTGGCGCACAACCCTATTATTGCCGACATCTTTTCACAGAAAATCGGACGGCCGGTCGAAGTCCCTCCCCATCCTCAGTTTACCGGGGCGATGGGGGCGGCGTTGATTGCATTGCAGCAGAGCACGAATAACTGACGCAAACTTTTAGTCACCATAGTTTTGGTTTACCGCTTCCAATTGGAAAAGGAGAGATAACATGCTCGATGGTCTTTTCAAACCCAGATCGGTCGCCATTATCGGCGCATCCAAAAACCCGTTCTCGATCGGGCACATCGTCATCAAAAACCTCGCGGAGTACGGCTTCCAGGGTCCGATTTTCCCGATCAACCCCAAGGGCGGCAACATCCGGAGCTTCCGATGTTACAAGTCGGTTCTCGATGTCCCAGAAGAGATCGACCTGGTCAATATTTCGATCAAAGCGTCGCTGCTTCCCATGGTCATAAAAGAGTGCGGTGAAAAAGGCGTCAAGTTCTTGATCGTTCACAGCGCTGGATTCAAAGAAGTGGGTGATGAGGGGATCAAACGCGAGCGCGAGATGGTCGAGCTTGCCAACAGCTATGGCATGCGGGTTTACGGCCCCAACTCGCAGGGCATTCAGAACTCCGACCCCGCGGTGTCCGTGTACGCCAACTTCACCTTTGTCCCCATGAACCCGGGCAACGTATCGATCGTCGCACAGGGCGGTGGCATGGGTGAAATGCTCAAGCTGCATCTATATAATGTGGGACTTGGCCATCGCATGTATGCATCGTACGGAAACGAGTGCGACCTATCGATGCCCGAGATTCTCGAGTACTACGGACAAGATGAGGGCTCCAAAGTCATCATGATGCAGACCGAGAGTTTCAAGGACCCCAAGGCGTTTCTCGAAGTCGCTTCAAAAATCACACCGCACAAACCGATCCTTGCCATCAAGTCGGGACGTACCCACGAAGGGTCTGTCGCCGTCTCCTCACATACAGGGACGTTGGTCGATCAGGCAGCGATGGCGACCGCAATGTACCGCAAAGCCGGTGTCGTCGAGTTCACCGACACCCACCAGATGGTCAAAGCGGCCATCGCCTTTTCGACACAGGAACCACCAAAGGGTAATCGTATCGGCATGATCACCAACACGGGCGGCCCCGGTATCATGGCGGTGGACGAGGCGATCGAAAATGGTCTAACTCTGGCCAAGTGGTCGGCCAAAGGGCTCGAGCGTCTCAAGGAAACTCAGTACGCCGAGGCGAGCCTGGGCAACCCGGTTGATGTCGTTGCCACCGCTGGGCCGGATCATTATTTCCATGCGATGGACACCCTGCTCAAGGAGCGGGGCACGGATATGGTGCTCGTCTTCTTTGTGACGGCCCCGTTTGTCGATCTCGATGCAATCGCTGCAAAAATCAAGGAAGCGTGCTCGGCGTCCGAGAAACCGGTCGTCGTGGTCATAGAGACCCGCGAGCTGTGGTACGGACTGATCGACAATCTGCGAAAAGGCGGGATTCCCGTTTACGAATTTGCCGAGGACGGCTCGCGCGCCCTGGCCTCGATGGCCACGTATGCCGGGCTCCGCGACCGCAAAAAAGAAGCGCCGCCCAGACTCACCGTCAAAAAGGCCGGTGCGGCAAAAATCGTCAAAAAGTACGCGGGCAAGGGCGAGTACATCCCACAGGTGGACGCGTTCGCCGTGCTGCAAGCGTACGGAATCCCGGTGCCAAAAGTCGCAGCAATTAACACCAAGAAGGATATCGCACCAGCCGCAAAAAAGGTCGGATTCCCCTGTGTCCTCAAGGTGGATTCGGCGGATGTCATCCACAAGTCCGACGAGGGGGGCGTTGTTCTCGACATCGCGACTGCCAAAGCGCTCACCGCCGCGTTCGATAAGATGTCAAAAAAGTTCGCCCGCCGAAAGCCGACGTATGTCCTGATGGAGCAAAAACCGGCCGGCGAAGAGATCATCGTTGGCGCCACCGCGTCACCGGGACTTGGCAGTTTGGTGATGTTTGGCCTGGGGGGCATCTTTGTCGAAGTCATGAAGGATGTGATGGTGGCCGTGGCGCCGCTGAGCCGACCCGAGGCACGGGAGATGATGGAGGGTATCAAAGGGTATCCGGTTCTCGCGGGCGTCCGAGGCGGGGGTGTCGATCTCAAAGCCGTTGAAGATTTACTGCTCCGGGTATCCAAGCTGGCGGCCGACTTCCCGGAAATCGCCGAAATGGACTTGAACCCAATCTTTGCGTACCCCAAGGGCAAAAAACCAAGCGCCGTTGATGTCCGCATAAAGGTGTCATAGTTACACACACAGAAGGAGCTCCGTGCACTGGATTCCGCTTGCCGTTATCTCGGTGTATCTGATCGCACTTTTTGCGGTCACCTGGTGGGCCCGTCGGCTCACCGCCAGAGGGTCCGGTGGAATCGTGGGGTATCTGTTGGCGGGACGCGGGCTCCCCGCCTGGGTGTCCGCCGCGTTGCTTGCTGGCCTCGCCGTTGGCGGTGCGTCGACGATCGGCGTTGCAGAACGCGCGTACCACGTGGGGATCTCCGCCGGCTGGTACAACGCCGCGTGGGCGTTTGGCGCACTCATTATGGGGTTGCTGGCCGCCAAACGTTACCGCCGCTTTGAAATCACTACACTTCCCGAGCTCTTCGAACGCTACTATTCTACCGCTGCTCGAGTGATCGCCGTCATCGGGCAGCTCGTCCTCCAAGTCGTCATTACCTCGCTTCAATATGTGGCGGGTGGAGCGATCTTGTCGTCGCTGATGCCGGAATTGTTTACGTTCCGTTCGGGGATGGCGGTGACCGCCGTCGTGTTTGTCGGGATCACGTTGATCGGCGGTTTTTGGGCGGCGGGCTTGACAAACGTGATCAATGTCGCGGTGATCTATATCGGAATCGGTCTGGGCGCCATTCTCACCGTCGGCCGCCTGGGCGGGATGTCGTCGATGATCGCACAGATTCCGTCCGATCATCCGGGTCTGGACTGGTTTGCCGTGGGCCCCATGCTCATTCTGGGCTGGTTCATCGTGATGTTCACCACCGTGCACTCGACCCAATCGGTCATCCAGATCGGTTTTGCGTCAAAAGATGAAAAGGCGGCCTCGCGTGCGTATCTCTACGGCGCAGCGCTGATATTTCCCGTGGGGTTTATCAGTGCCATCATCGGGGTGGCTGCCGTGGTTTTGCACCCGGGAATCGTCCCGGCTGAGGCGCTGCCCAAAGTGGTATTGGGGCTGTCACCCCTGGCTGCGGGGATCATCCTGGCAGGGCTGTGGGCGGCCGATGTGAGCACCGCCTCGGCGCTCCTGCTGGGAAGCGCCGCGCTGGTATCGAGCGACATCATCAAACGGTTTTTTGCACCAAATCTGACCGACGCGGCTGACCAGCGAATATGCCGGGTCACGGTCCTGGTGCTCAGCGTGCTGACCTTCTTGCTGGCGTTGACGGTGAGCGGGATCCTCAAGATGCTGCTCATTGGTCTCACACTGACCACGTCGTACACATTGATCGTGCTGATGACCATGTTTGCCCCATCGCTGTGCCGACGGTCATCGGCGACATGGACACTGCTGACCACCATGGCCGCGCTGGGGGTGTGGTTGGTGATGCCCGAGAACTGGCGGTTTCTTCCGCATCCCATCTATTTCACCTGGCTGGTGAGCCTGGTGACTTTTTTTCTCGTCGCGGCTTTTGACTCGCGGCGGATTGGGGACGTGACGTAGTGGGTTTTGCGTAATTTTTGGGTTCTTTGCCGCGTGCCGTTCGTCCAGCTCCGAGCGGCGGCCCAGATCTCAAGTGCTTGCTAAATTTAGGCTTGAAGCAAAGACACCCTGCTGGTAGACTGCGAGTGTTACGAAATTCTCAGTCGTAATAACAGGGAGGAGTCGACATGAGATTATTGGGTTTGTCCGGTATCGTTTCACTGGCGTTCGTCGTGTGTTTCTCGTTGGCGCCGGCCCAGGACGCGGCCACGCCCGCCGCGGGAGAAAAGGCATTGGGAACCCAGCCGTACGACCAGTACGCCTCCCCGGATGAGTGTCAGGACTGCCACGTCGATATATTCCAGCAGTGGAACCAGGCGATGATGTCCATGTGCTACACCCACCACTGGGACGAGATCGAGTACTTCAACCTGGCCGTCCCGCACGCCGAGGTGGACGAGAAGGTCGCCGGAGTCAAGGCGGGATGCAACGGCTGTCACGCGCCGCTGGCCTTTCTGGCGGGCGACATTCCTCCGCCGCGGCCGGCCGAAATGTCACGCGCCAACGAATCGGTATCCTGTGACATCTGTCACACCATAGCCGGTTTCGAGGGCGACACGCCATACAACTTCAATTTCATTTCAACGCCGGGTGAAGCCAAGTTCGGTCCCAAAGCGGACCCCGCCTCCGCCGATCATGAGGTGAAAAAGGTGGAGTTCCTCGCCACGGCTGAGTTCTGCGGCACCTGCCACAACGAGAAAAGCCCGTACGGCGCCTGGGTCAAGGCCACACATCTCGAGTGGAAGGAGGGCCCGTACGCCAAAGAGGGCGTCACGTGTCAGACCTGTCATATGCCGCGGGCATTGGGTGTGTGTGCGGATGGGGTCGAAGAAGAGTGGGTTCCGCAGCATCTGTTCCACGGGGCGCACGATAAGGGCAAGCTGGCCGGCTCGGTCGAGATGAGAATGCACCCCACCGAAAGCACCTCAAGGCCAGGTGCCAAGGTTGTCGTCAACATTCAATTGTTCAACGCCAAGGCTGGACACAAGATCCCCACTGGATCCGTGGAGGATCGCATCATGTGGTTACACGTCACTGCCAAGGACGCCTCGGGCAAGACCTACCATCTCCCCGTCGACAAAAAGGGTTTTGACGGTGAAGAGTACACCATCGCCGCAGACACCTACGCCTACCAGGATATGGGTATTCCGATGGGCAACGCGGAGTTCGAGGGGGTCCAACGCGACGGCGTCCCCGTTGGCGACCGTATTTTTAGGATGGCTTATTTTGACCCTCAAGGCCGAATGACCATCATGCAGTGGAATACGGCCTCGTTTGGCGCCGACTACAGGATTGGCCCCCGCGAGACCAAGCTCGAGACCTTTACCTGGGAGGTCCCTGCCGACATCGCCGCCGGTGAGGTGACCTTTGAGGCGGTGCTCAACTACCAGAAGCTGGTCCAGCCGGTGGCCGAGTTTTTAGGTGTCCCCGAGGAAGAGGCTGAAGTCGTGGTGATCAACACCGCGGAAACGTCGGTGGAGATACGGAAGTAGCCCGATTGGGCATCCGTCGATAGCCGGGTCGCGCCGCCGGCCGACCACCGGTGCGATAGGACTTGCGGGGCCTGCAATGGTCTGATATGCTCCTCAGTATTACGAATTATCCATAAGTAATACTGAGGAGCTTTTGTTGTGAGATACGCAATTTGTCTTCTGGCACTGTGTTTCGCCACTCTTGCCGTTGCGCACGAACTCGTCCACACAATCAGCCAGGATGACTCCGTCGTGATCACACTCGCCTATCCCGATCACGGGGCGTTCTCGTACGAAACCTACGAGATCTTTGGACCGGACGACGCATCACCGCGGCTGACGGGCCGAACCGATGCGTACGGTCGGGTCAAGTTTTTACCCGATCGCGCGGGCCGTTGGCGCATCCGGGTGTTCTCGGAGGATGGACACGGAGCCGATGTTACCGTGGAAATTGACCGCAAACTCCGCCCAAAAAGCACGGTGACAGCACCGGGAGGACGCATCGGCAGAATCGCCATCGGAGTTGCCATAATTTTTTGCGTGTTTGGGGCTGTCTCTTTTTTCTTGAGGAGCAGAACGAAATGAGATGGACCAATTTGAACGAGGAGGATGAACAGCAGGGCGCCGAAGACAAAGAGAGATATCGGTTTGTTGCCACGCTTCCGGTTCTTTTGTAACTCGATCGGGTATCGAAAATCGGCCATTGACACCTGCGTTCTAAAACCATCATGCACATTCCGGACGGATTTATTACGCCAAAGATGTACCTGCCGGCGTATACGATCGCGGCGGGACTGTGGATCTATGGCGCCCGGCGTGTCAAAACACGTCTAAACGAACGGGCAATTCCCTTGGTCGCCGTTGTTACCGCCCTGGTGTTTGTATTGATGATGATCGTCGTCCCGCTCCCGGGCGGAACCTCTGCACACGCCACGGGCATTGGTATTCTTGCCGTATTGTTTGGCGTGTGGGTGTCGTTTTTGTCGGTGTCGATGGTGCTCCTTATCCAGGCACTGCTTTTTGGCATCGGTGGTGTTACCGCGCTTCCCATCGGCGCGCTTGCGATGGGCCTTGTCGGAGGCGCTGCCGCATTGACCGGCTATTCATCGCTTCACCGTTTGAACGAACGAGCGGCATTGTTTACGGCGGGTTGGCTGTCGGTGGCTTTGCCGGCCCTCGTGCTGGCCGCCGCATTGGGTCTGCAACCCGCGCTGGCCCATCGCGAGGATGGCACACCGCTTTTCTTTCCCTTTGGGCTGGAAATCACTCTGCCGGCGGTGGTACTTCCCCACCTTCTCATTGGAATTCCCGAAGGGCTGCTGACCGTTTTTGTCTATGGGCTGATCACCCGGTTGCGCGGCCGATCGGCAAACGGCTCGACATGGAGAACGCCATGATGAAAGATACGTCTGCGCTTGTTGTCTACGCCGCTGCGGTGATCGCAATCACGCTCGTTCACCACACTGGCCTGCTCGCTGCGGCGTTGGCCGTGGCAGTAGTCATCGCCGGCCAACGTGCGGCGCGGCTGGCACGAAAGGCGTTCTTCGCTATCGTTGTCTTTAACCTGGTGGTAACGGTCTCGTATGTAGTGGTCTCGCTGGTTCGGGACGAGCTCTCTTTACATTTCGTTTTGCTGATGAATCTCAGAGTGTTTCTCCTGACATTTCTAGGATTTCTGGTTGCCGATCGAATCAATTTGTTCAAAGCCGTGTCTTTTTCAAAAACGTTGTCGTACCTGCTCACGGTGGCGGCGAGCCAGATCGTTACGTTTCGCCGACTGTTCGACGATTTCAGGATGGCGTTCAAAAGCCGAACACCAAACCCGGCTCGGTCCAAAGATCTCTACCGGCATGGGGCGTCGGCTGCTTCGTTTTTTCTACACAAATCATTTCTGGAGTCCGCCGAGATCACTGATGCGATGAAATCGAGGGGATTCTTTGATGATTAGGGTCGAGAACATCACCCACAATTACGCCAACGGCGATAAGGTGTTAAACGATTTGAGCTTTGCCATCGGACAAGGTGAAAAGGTCTCGCTGGTCGGCGCCAACGGATGCGGCAAAACCACGCTGCTCAAGATCCTCAACGGACTTATCGTCCCTACTGGCGGCCGTTATTACTTTAAGGATACGCAGATAACACCAAAGACCTTGAGGCAAACCGCGCTTGCCGGACCGTTTCGCAAAAATGCCGTTCTTCTTTTTCAAAATCCGGATTCGATGATCTTCAACCCAACGGTATTTGACGAAATCGCCTTTGGACCCCGGCAATTCGAACTCGATCACATCGACGAACGGGTCCGGCACTGGGCGAATCAAGTGGGGATCACCCGGCAACTCGACCGGCCGCCCGTGGAACTGAGCAAGGGGGAAAAACAAAAGGTGTGTTTGGCCGCGGTGCTCGTACTCGAACCCGAACTGCTGCTTCTCGACGAGCCCACGGCGAGTCTCGATCCGCGCAGCACCGGGTGGCTGGTCGAATTTCTTGGCGATACCGACATGACGACGCTGGCCGCCACACACAACCTGGGTCTCGCCGCGGAGATGGGAACACGCTCGCTCGTGCTTTCAGAGCACCACGAACTGATATTTGATGGAACCATGGAATCGCTGTTGAAAGATACCGACAAACTCATCGAAGCCAACCTCGTGCATGTCCACCGGCACAAACACGGTGACGTGGAACACAGACACTACCATATCCATGACTGGGAGTAGATTAATGCCAGCGAACAAAGACGATACGATTCGGTTTACCGTTTCTCTGCCCTCGCAGCTCCTGAAGGAATTGGATAAACGCGTTGGCAAAAACAGCTATGCGTCACGGTCCGAGTACGTACGCGATCTCATCCGCGAGCAAATCGTCGAAACGAAGTGGTCGGACAGTATCGAAGACGTCTTTGGCGTGCTCACCATCAGCTACGACCATCACCAGCGTGAACTCACCCAACGGATACTCGATATCCAACACAGCTCATTTGTCAACGTGCTCTGTTCGACCCACGTTCATCTCGACCATCACAACTGTCTCGAGGCGATCATCATCAAGGGGCAGCCAATGGAGATCGAACGGATCAGCATCCAGATCGGCGGGTTGAGAGGTGTCAAGTTTGCCAGGCTCACTCACGCATCCGTGGTGGATGTCTGAGAGCCGTTTGGATACGACGTGTAATCGAAATTTGCCCTGACAACCGCGGAAATTCTGTTAACATCGGTCAATGAAAATCTTCTCTTGTTGTTTTGCATTGCTGCTCTTCGCAACCGGCTTGGGGGTTGTCACGATGCCTGTCGGCGCCTTCGGCACCGAGTCCGATGATGAGAATGCAGTGAGAACCGTTCGCTCGTTGGATCTCGAACGCTACGTGGGTCTATGGTACGAGATCGCCAGAATACCCAACAGCTTTCAAAAAAAGTGCGCGCGCGGAACAACCGCCGAGTACACACTGCGCGAGGATGGTCGCATCAGCGTGGTCAATCGGTGTACCAAGGAGGACGGCAGCCAGATAAAAGCCGATGGCGTCGCAAAAATCGTCGACGCAGCCAGCAATGCAAAGCTAAAAGTGAGTTTTTTTAGCCTGCTTGGTTGGCGGCCCGTTTGGGGGGATTATTGGGTCATCGGCCTGGACGACGACTACCAGTGGGCGATCATTGGCACACCCGACCGAAAGTACGGTTGGGTGCTGGCCCGCTCGCCGGAGCTTGCTGAGGACACCTTGGACAAGATTTTCGGTATCATCGAGCGCAACGGATACAAGAGAGAGTCGTTCGTGAGGAGCGGGCATTAGCAGGCACGAAGTTTGTTTTTGCAGGTGGATTGCTTGCCGGTCGTCGATGCGCTTGTCGAGACATGTGGTAACCCCGCGAACCCGCCGGCCGTTCCGGGAGCAAAGACACAGTATCTTGATGCCGGGTCCGGCGAGATGCAGACCAAGTACGGCATGATCGAGAAACGCTCTGCCGAGGCACTGGGGATCGATGCCGCACGTTAGAACGCCGTCCGGGATCTGTACCATATCCGACAACAGATGGGCAACTAAAATTCGTCCGTCGCAGTCGTCGCATCACTAAAACAACCCACGGATGTGCATCGACTTGTATTTGGGTTGGTCTTCGATTAGCCGAGAACACGGCGGGACCTGGCGTGGATGGCCCAAGGGTGCTATCAGGAGCGTTAGGGCCCGTGCCGCCACCGCGTTGATATTCGTGTGTGCAAATCTTTGCTGGATCACTGCAACCGCGGCTCAGGACGACGATAAACCTGCGTTTCGAGTGGGTGGTCTTTTATTTGGCGATATATACCACGTGGTCAGTCACCACACCGATGCCGGCGACGGCGCCACGGGTTTTGTCATACGGCGCGGTTACCTCACCTTTGATGCCGATGTGACCGACAGTTGGTACGGCCGTCTCCGCTTCGAGCTCAACCAGTCGGGAGAGTTCGAGACCTACACATTCGAACTGTCGTTCAAAGACCTCTATGCGGGATGGAAGGTGGGACGCCAGCGTATCCTGTTTGGTCTCTCACCCACACCAACTTTCGACCTCATCGAATCGATCTGGGGATTTCGTTACCTGGTCCGGACACCGATGGATTTACAGGGCGTGGCCAGCCGCGACACCGGGATCTCGGCCAAGGGACCGATCAATGGGTCGGGCACTGTGAGCTATCGGGCGATGGGCGGCGCAGGTCTCCAATTCGGCAACGAAACCGGTGACGGAAAAAAATGGATGGGGGCAATCGCCTGGCAGCCTCGGCCCCAGTGGACGTTCGACCTGTACCTGGATTACGAAAGGCTTGACGGTCCGACCGACCGGGCGACGGTTCAAGTGTTTGCCGGATACAAGACAGAGAAGCTGCGGTGGGGCATCCAGTATTCTCACCAGGACCGGCAGAAGGAACCGCGTCTCCAGCTCGCTTCGGGGTTTGTAGTCCGTCGTGTCGGCAGCAAGATAACATTGGTCGGGCGGGTCGACCGGATTTTCGAGCCCAGTCCGCGAGGGGACAATATCGCTTACCTGCCGTTCGACCCGAGTGCGCCAGCAACGTTTTTTATCGGCGGCGTGGAATTCCGGATCTGGCCTTATCTCTATATCACCCCAAACACGGTCGTAACCACCTACGACGAAAACGACGACGGCGTGCGACCCAAAACGGACTTTCATTTGCGTTTGACCTTCTTTCTCGATTTCGAGGGTTGAGGGAGTCCGATAACAACTTGGATCAGAAGGAGAACAGACGTTGAGACTACGAGCGGTAATTGTGACTGAGGAACACGGTGTGACAGTCGAGTCGGATCCGAAGCCGTCATCGGATTGGCAAAACGACGAGGCGATTCGGTGGTTGAATGTCGAATCTGCGACACGCGATCAACTCAACGAGCTTTTCGATCGACTCGGTGTTGATGGAGCGGCCCTGGCGGATCATATCACTGGTGAGCTGTCATCACAATGGCTGGAGCGGGAGCAGTTTTCCGTCGCGGCGATTCCAGAGCCGACGGCATGGATGGCGCACGAGACGTGGTTCCACCTGATCGCGATCCCCCAGACGATTATCAGTATCCACGGTGCCGAGATTCCCCCGATGGAAGCATTCATCAAGCACCGGTGGCTCGACCGGCCGGGGCCGCAACCGGTTTTGGCCGCGGTGCTGATGCATCTGATCCAGTGCTGCGTCGAGGAAGAAAGCGATGAGTTTGGTCGTATCCGGCTTCAAATCGAGCAGCATGCCGAGGGGCTCAAGCGGGGTGACGAGTCGTTCACGGTGGACCGCCTCGAGGAGTTGATGACAAAATCTCATCACATGGCGACCGTTTTCTATGAACATCAGCGGGTGTGCGAGGGGATCGAGTTTGCCAAAACACACGCGATATCGTTAGAAACCCACCGAGAATTGTTCCGGCTCGGTGCACAGAACCTTCGCCGCATGCGCGAGGGGGTCGACCAGATCCAACGCCGTCTGGAAGGACTCCAGCGGCAGCATCTGATGGATCGGCAGACGGTGATGGAGAGTCGGGTGCGTGTTCTGGCGATCCTCTCCGCCGTATTTCTGCCCTTGACGTTGATCGCCGGAATCTACGGGATGAACTTTGTCAACATGCCCGAGCTGGATGACGCCCATGCCTACTTTGTGGTGCTGATCGGTATGGGCGCGCTGGCGACAGGTATGATCTCGTTTTTTGTCTGGAAGGGCTGGTTTCGTTAGAGCATTTCGAGGCGGTGAAGGCGTTGTTATTCAATGACTTGGGCGCCAAAAACCCCGCATCGTGAGCAATCGGAATTGTTCCCCCAAAAAAACTTACTCCCCCCCCTTGCGAACACCCGGAAATTGGTATATCATTATATCCGGATGGACGGATTAATATGAACAATCACCATGATCCCATAATTCTCGACCACATGGCCACGCTGGCGGAAAGCGTTCGTTCTAGAGCGCTTACGCTTTTGGAGGACCAAGAGCTGACTGTCTCTGACCTGTGCGCGGTCCTCCAGCTGCCCCAATCGACGGTTAGCCGGCACCTCAAAACCCTGCTCGACCGAGGGTGGGTTGATTCGCGCCCCGACGGCACGAGGCGGTTGTATCACGCGACTGTCGCTGGGCAGGATCCGGCCGTACAGGAGCTTTGGGGGCTTACCCGAATCGAAATCGACCGCTCCCCTGCCGGTCGGGCGGACAGGCAGCGGCTCGCCAGTGTGCTTGCGCAAGGCCGTTCACGGTCGCGGGAGTTTTTTGACGCGAGCAGCGACAGGTGGGACGCGATTCGCGACGAGCTTTTTGGGACCCACTTCTATCTGTTTGCCCTCGTGGGACTCTTGCCTTCCGATCAGATTGTGGCCGATCTCGGCTGCGGAACGGGAACCGTCGCCGAAGCTCTCGCCCCGTTTGTTCGGAGGGTGATCGGCGTGGACGCATCTCCCCCGATGCTCGATCTGGCCGGGCGCCGGCTCGAGCGGTTTGACAACGTCGAGCTCCGCCATGGTGATCTCGAATCGCTACCTGTCGAAACCGGTCAGGTAGACATTGCGACAATGATTCTGGTTTTGCATCTTCTGGAACAACCGGAACTGGCCATTCGTGAAGCGGCGCGCGCGCTGCGTCCCGGTGGGCAGATCTTGATCGTGGATATGCTGCCGCACAACCGTGCCGAGTATCAAATGGAGAAGGGCCATGTGTGGCTGGGTTTCTCGGAAAATACCATCAAAGAGTTTTTGGTAAATACGGGGTTTGACGACGTGCGGTTCAAGTTGTTGCCGCCCGCCCCGGAGGCCAAAGGGCCGAGTTTGTTTACCGTATCGGCACACCTAAGGAGTGAAAACAAATGAGTATCGATTTAAACAGTGGAATTCATGCGTTTGACGCGGCCAAAAAGGCGGGACGTCCGCCCTACAAAATCAAAGACATCTCTCTCGCACCGCACGGCCGTAAGGAGATCGTCCTCGCCGAACACGAGATGCCCGGTTTGATCTCGGTTCGCAAAAAGTACGCAAAAGACAAACCGCTCGCCGGCGCGAAAATCATGGGCAGTTTGCACATGACCATCCAGACCGCGGTGCTCATCGAGACGCTCACCGAGCTCGGCGCCGATGTGCGCTGGGTAAGCTGCAACATCTTCTCCACCCAGGATCACGCCGCCGCTGCCGTGGTCGTTGGACCCAACGGTACCGAGGACCATCCGCGCGGTGTGCCGGTTTTTGCATGGAAAGGTGAAACACTCGACGAGTACTGGTGGTGCACCAACGAGGCGCTTTGCTGGCCGGACGGGAGCGGTCCCGATTTGATCGTCGATGACGGCGGTGATGCCACGCTCCTCGTTCACAAGGGCAAGGAGTTCGAGGACGCCGGCGCGGTGCCGGAGTTCGATGCCGAAAACGACCCCGAAGAGTGGGGGGCGATTCTAAATGTACTCCGCGAAGAGCTCAGAAAAGACCCGAAGCGATGGACGCGCGTAGCGGATGCGATCTACGGCGTGTCTGAAGAAACCACAACCGGCGTACACCGGCTTGACCAAATGGATGAAGCGGGCACACTTCTCTTCCCCGCCATCAACGTCAATGACTCGGTGACCAAACACAAATTTGACAACATCTATGGCTGCCGTCACTCGCTGATCGATGGGCTCAACCGCGCCACCGATGTGATGATCGGTGGCAAGGTTGCCGTCATTTGCGGGTATGGCGAAGTCGGTAAGGGCTGCGCTCAATCGCTGCGTGGTCAGGGCGCCCGGGTGATCGTTACCGAGATCGACCCGATCTGCGCGCTCCAGGCAGCCATGGAAGGGTACGAGGTCAAAACGGTCGAGGACGTCCTCGAAGAGGCCGACATCTTTATCACGGCAACGGGCAACCGCGATGTCATCACCTATGACATGATGCGCCGTATGAAAAACAAGGCTATTGTCGGCAACATTGGTCATTTTGACAACGAGATCGATGTCGCCGGGTTGAAAAAGCACGGTATAGAGGTCCGGAACATCAAACCTCAGTATGACGAGTGGCTTTTCCCCGGTGGCCACAGCATTCTCATGCTGGCCGAAGGTCGTTTGCTCAACCTCGGTTGTGCGACGGGGCACCCGAGTTTTGTGATGTCGACGTCTTTTGCCAATCAGGTTCTCGCCCAGATCGATCTCAAGGAGAACAAGGGCACATACGAGAACAAGGTCTACCGGTTGCCAAAGCGGCTCGATGAAGAAGTCGCACGGCTTCACCTCGATCATCTCGGCGTCAAGCTCACACGGATGACCCAAGAGCAGGCCGATTATCTTGGCATACCGATCGACGGTCCGTACAAGTCCGATCACTACAGCTATTAGCCACGTGGCTGTAACGGCTCGCAAAAAGGCCCGGGTCATGATCCCCGGGCCTTTTTGTTGGGCCATTGAATGCAATTGTGAGCGATGTCTACTCGGCGGTCTCTTCCAACACACGCGCGGAGCCCACAAACGACACGCCCTGCGAACCCGCCGTGCCGACCATGATCGTTTCGACCAGCGGGGGACGAACCGGTGATTCCGATGTCCACTCGACCATAAAACTCGCGCTCACCCCCGCCCGTCGGTCCGATTCGGCCACAACGACATCGAACGTTTCCAACGGTTGAAGCGTGCGGAGCGCCTCGACATACGAATGGATCAACTTACCGCGTGCATCGTAGTAATCGGCCGTTTTTACAGTTATCGGTAACGTGCGATCCGTATTGCGGATGGTCAACGTGGTGGCGAGCTGCAGCTGCCGCTTGCCCTCACCATAGGGAATCTCGGAGTAGGCGGGCACGTACAAAACCTGTCCGGTGACCATGCGCGACTCCCCGGCAGCCACCCAGGATGATACGAGAACCAGAACGGCCACGGCCACAACTGATATTCTTGACATTGTGTTCACGTCGCTCTCCTTCTGATTGGGATATGCGCCAGCATTATACCACATCCGGGCCAGACGGTCAGACCGCAACCAATCACCATCGTTTGGACCATACAGCACCCCGGTTCTCGCTTTACCGTACTCTATCGCAGCTACGTTTTTGGGACGTAATTTTGCCGTTGGCCACCGTGAATTGAATCCGATCGTGTTCCCGGCGCGCGAGAGTTCACGCTTGAGCCTCCGTATGGATCCAGGGTATTGTGAAAACGATTGCAGATTGGCGGCCCCACAACCATCAACCGATCGACAACGGACGCGAGCATATGAAGAAATTCACCACACGCATCAGGGCGCGGTATTGCGAGACCGACGCGGCGCAGGTCATCTACTATGGCAGTTTCATGCACTATTTCGAAGTCGGCAAAATGGAAATGTATCGCGAGCTGGGTATCCCGTACCGCGCGGATATCCCTATTCTCGAAACTTACTGCCGCTACCCCTCCCCGGCCTTTTTTGACGACCTGCTGGAAATCCATACCTGGTTCGACGATATCCGTTCGAAAGGGTTTAAAATCCGCTCGGAGGTCTACCGAGTGGTAAAGGAACACGATCTCGTTCTGGTTGGAGAGGGTTACACAACCCACATCTATGTCAACGAAGACAGAGTGCCTACGCTGCTTCCCGATCACTATGTGCAGGTGTTCGATCGAATCGGAGCGACCCGCGAGGACGGTAAAAGGTGATCGGGGCCGGGGTTCAGCTCGAGCGGGGTTTGTGGGACGCGTTTTTTGGTGACACCTCGCCCACGGTGGTGTCGTGCCGCATGACCCCCAGCTGGACGTAATCCCTCGCAAACAGCAGATCCATCGTCCAATCCAGCGCCACCCGGATCCTGCGGGCCCAACCGGGCAGTTTTAGCAGATAGACGGTCCGCCACAAGAACCATGCGGCAAACCCCGACAGTTTGACGCCGAACACTTTGGCTACGCCAGTGCGGCACCCTAGCCCGACCAGTGAGCCCTTGCTGTCGTAGTCAAAGGGTTTCGGTTCGAGCCCGCTGAGCACGCGAGCCAGATTCGAAGCCAGATGCTGTGCTTGACGGGTGGCGTGTTGAGCGGTGGCCGGGTATGGGTTGCCGTGGCGGTCGGGGTTGACCGCGCAGTCACCAATCGCCCAAACCGTATCGTGTTCCTTGACCCGCAACGCACGATCGCAAAGAATCCACCCCTGCTCGTCCTTGGGCAAGGGTGCGGCCGACAGCATGGGGTTCGGCGCAATCCCCGCGCACCATATCACCGTATGGGTCGGCAATTCGTCTCCGCCGGCCAGTAACACTCTGTCTTTTTCGATCGACGTCACCGATTCGCAAAGCTGGATCCCAATCTTGCGTCCCTGCATCTTGGCAACCGCATACCTGGAGAGATCGTCGTCCAGACCCGGCAAAATGCGGTCTGCAATTTCGATCAGCGTAACACGGCAGTCGTTGGGCTGAAGATTTGGATAACGCTTGCTCGCTTGCCGCAGGAAGACATGAAACTCGCCGGCGGCTTCAACCCCCGTAAAGTTGCCCCCCACGACCACGATATGCAAGAGCGCCCGTCTGAGATCCGGATCGTCGGTTGCATCTGCACGTTCGAGAAGACGAATGGCCCGGTCGCGAAGACCGATCGCGTCCGAGAGGCTTTTGAGACCAAATCCGTGGTCGCGTAGGCCCGGCACTGGGGGCAAGCGCGTTACGCTTCCCAGCGCGATGACCAAATGATCATAGTCCATTGTCTCAGCGCCATCGCCTTGTGGAAATTGATACGTGATCGTCTGTTTGACGGTGTCGAGTCCGGTGACGTCAGCCATCCGAAATTCGACGCCGCGTAAAAACGACCGAATTGAAATGACTGCGTGGCGTGCGGCGAGACTTCCCGTGCCGGCTTCGATTAGAAATGGGTAGAACACAAAATAGTTGTTGCGATCGAAGAGAACCACGTCCACATCGATATGCCGCAACTGTTTGACCAACGACTGCGCACAGTAGGCACCGCCAAATCCTCCACCCAAAATGACTATCCTTGGTTTTTTTGTCATCGGCGCGTTTCAAAGCACTTGCGTGTCATGGTTGCGGCAGCATCGTATCTCCACTACAATAAACGTGTAACCGGATCGTTGTCAAAATTATCCATCATACGGCCAATCCCGTCGGTCCCGATACACGCTCGAACTTATGATGATCGAATTCCGTGACATTAGTAAATCTTTCGACGGTGCGGCGGCGGTGAGAGCCGTCAGTCTGGCCATTTCCACTCACAATATCACGGCGCTCATCGGGCCAAGCGGCTCGGGCAAATCAACCTTGCTCCGCCTCGTGATGGGTTTGATCAGCCCCGACCGAGGGACGTTGTGGATCGATGGCCATGAACTGAAACTGTCATCTGCGGCGGCTACGCGCGGGCGTGTGGGGTATGTCATTCAGGACGGCGGTCTTTTCCCCCACCTGAGGGCACGTGAGAATCTCTCGCTCCAGGCGCAAGTGCTGGGCTGGACGGCGGAGCGGATAGCGGACCGCATAGCCACCCTTGCGGAGCTAACCCATTTTCCTCTCGACGGGCTGGACCGGTATCCGCTGCAGCTCTCGGGTGGTCAACGCCAGCGTGTCGCGTTGATGCGTGCGCTGATGCTCGATCCCGATGTCCTGCTTCTCGATGAGCCCTTGGGCGCCCTCGACCCATTGATCCGGGCAGATCTCCAAAATGACCTCCGCGATATTTTTCGCAAGCTGCGCAAAACGGTCTTAATGGTCACACATGATCTCGCCGAGGCGGTCTATTTTGCAGACGATATCGTTCTTCTACACGAGGGTCGTGTGATTCAACAGGGCTCGTTCTCGGACCTCGCGACGAATCCCAGTTCGCCCTTTGTGACACGGTTTATCCGAGCTCAGCGCACCCTTCATCTGACCGACACGGAGGGCGGCAAATGAACCGACACGGCCACCGGTTATGCGCTTGGATCATCGCGTGTTGCACAATCCTCACATGTGAGGGAACCGCCGCCGAACCCGTCAAGGTTCAGATCGGATCAAAAAAATTCACCGAGTCGGTGATCCTCGGGGAAATGCTGACTCATCTCGCCACCGATGCGGGTGCCGATGCCATTCACCGGCGACAGCTTGGTGGGACGCGTGTGCTGTGGAACGCGCTGCGGATGGGTGAGATCGATGTGTATCCCGAATACACGGGCACATTGCTGCGCGAAATCCTTGTCGAACGTGGGATTGATAACGAACTTGCGTTGACGTCGGTTCTCACACAAGAGGGTTTGCGAATGAGCCGCCCGTTGGGGTTCAACAACACATACGCGTTGGGTATGCGTCCGGAGGTGGCGGATTCTTTGGGCATCAAACGGATATCGGATCTTCGCGACCACCCAGATCTTCGCTTGGGTTTTACCAACGAGTTTCTCGATCGCGGTGACGGATGGCCGGGACTTCGCGATCACTACGGTCTGCCGTACCAGCGTGTGGTCGGGCTGGATCACGATCTTGCCTACCGTGGGCTCGCCGCCGGCAGTCTGGATGTGACGGACTTTTATAGCACCGACGCAGAGATCGCATACTACGGGTTTCGGGTTCTCGAAGACGATCTCCGATATTTCCCCGATTACCGAGCGGTTATTCTCTATCGCGCCGATCTTGCCGAACGCGCGCCGGCCGTGGTTCGAAATCTTCTTCAGTTGGAAAACGCGATCGACGCCGACACCATGACCGGGCTCAATGCGCGGGTCAAGCTCGACGGCAAGAGCGACAGCGAAACAGCGGCCAGTTTTCTCGCCTCAATCATCGGTGTCGTGATTCGCGCCGAGCGCGAGTCGTTCATCGAAAGGCTGCTCCGGCACACCGGCGAACATTTGGCGCTGGTTGGCATATCGCTGGCCGCGGCGGTGCTCATCGCAATCCCGCTCGGCGTGGTGTCGGCGCGGCACACCGGTATCGGTCAAGTCGTTCTGTCAGTGACAGGAATCTTACAGACCGTGCCTGCGTTGGCGCTTCTCGTATTCATGATTCCGCTGTTTGGCATCGGTGGACCACCGGCCGTCGTGGCGTTGTTTCTCTACAGCTTGCTTCCCATTGTGCGCAACACACACGCCGGTCTTACCGGTATTCCAACAGAGCTTCGAGAAGTAGCCGTCGCCCTCAACCTTCCACCCTGGTTTCGACTCAGACGGATCGAGCTTCCCCTCGCATCACGGTCGATTCTCGCCGGGATAAAGATAGCGGCGGTGATCAACGTCGGAACGGCAACGCTTGGCGCACTGATCGGCGCCGGTGGCTACGGGCAGCCGATCCTGACGGGGATCCGACTGGACGACGTGGGTTTGATACTCGAGGGCGCCGTACCGGCGGCACTGCTCGCGCTGGCGATTCAGGGCCTTTTTGAGATCATCGATCGCTTGGTCGTCCCCCGCGGGCTTCGCCTGACCGCTGAATCTTGAACCGGTTACGCCGGCGGTCTACGAACCTGTAAATAGCAAAGCCATGAATCAGTCACCGTTTGGACAATCAATAGACCGCGGCCGCGTCGACAGTGCGGATACGCTTCTTCTGGTACTTGGTGACCAGCTCGACCCCAATGCCACCCCCGTTGATACGTTAGATCGGTCGAGAGATGCCGTTGTCATGATCGAAGCGGCGCAAGAATCCACGCACGTTTCAAGCCATCGGCAACGCACCGCGCTCTTTCTGTCGGCGATGCGGCACTTTGCGGTTGGCCTGATCGACCGCGGCTACCGCGTCTATTACGTGCGGCTCGACGACGCCGGGAAT
>CP070631.1:3125444-3131674 GCA_020356045.1 Candidatus Latescibacterota bacterium | reverse complement strand
GGGTAAACGGGGCCCGCGGCGAAACTCAGCGGTTCGAGGGGTTACTGCGCGAATACCAGCGGAATCCGGACCTCACCAAAACACGGCTCTTTTTGGAAACCATGGAGCACGTGCTTGCCGAGACCAAAGTCGTCATCGTGGACGACAGCTCAAAAGTCACAATCATCGAAGAATAGAAAAGCAGCCATCCCTCGAGCTCCCACGCCGCATGTTGTGTTGTAGCCGCCAGCGACTGCAACGTGGTTACTCTCGCGGCATCCGCACGGAGTTCCGACGTGTAAATCCCGTTGTGTTCACCGCACGACCGCGGTATCCGCAAACGCCGACCTCGACCGCAGACACACGCGTACCAGCAGCAGCATCACCGGTACTTCGATCAGCACGCCGACTACGGTCGCCAACGCCGCTCCCGACGCCAACCCAAACAACATAACGGACGTCGCGATGGCCACCTCAAAATGATTCGATGCGCCAATCAGAGCCGAGGGTGCAGCGTCTTCATATGACAACTTGAGAACCCTCGCCAGTCCGTACGTCAGCGCAAAGATCACCGTCGTTTGAATAAACAGCGGCACGGCGATCCATAATATCGTCAGCGGATTCGCCAGAATGACATCACCTTTGAAAGAAAACAGAAGAACAAGCGTGACGAGCAGCGCGACTATGGTCACCGGCGTCAGCCGGTGAAGAAATTTTTCTTCGAACCACCGCGGTCCCTTTGCCGCCATTATCCACTTTCTCGACAGGTATCCCGCCACCAGCGGAAGTGCAACATAGATCGCGATCGACAACAGAAGCGATTGCCAGGGTACGGGCAGCCGCCCGACACCCAACAAAAACCCTCCCAACGGGCCATAGAGGAAAAGCATGGTGAGCGAGTTTATGGCAACCATGACAAGCGTGTGACCGTCGTTACCCCTGGCAAGAAAACCCCACACGAGTACCATCGCGGTACAGGGCGCGATACCAAGCAATATGCACCCGGCGAGATAACTCCGCCACAGAGGGACCTCGAGCATCTTGACACCGTCAATGAGAACGACGGTCCCTTCACCGTAAACGGCGCCAAGCGGTAAGTCCAATCCGAACGGCATCTTGACGTGGTCCACCGCACTGGGCCCGATAAACGCGAGAAAAAACGTGCCGAGAAAAACCAGACTGATCGCATACATCGAAAACGGCTTGATCGCCCAGTTGACAAAAAGAGTCAGCCCCACCGGTTTGATGTTCATGCCGGCTTTGAGTACTTCCGCAAAATCGATCTTGACCATGATCGGGTACATCATAAAAAACAAACACACGGCGATGGGTATCGATACGACTGGAGCGTCCCCAACGTAAATGGCGAGACCATCCAGTGACCTGGCCACACCCGGTGCAGTTTTGCCCAGACCGATCCCTCCCCCGATACAAAGAAGCACCCAAACGGTCAGGTACTTTTCAAAAAACCCCAACCCTTGTGGTTGTTTGGTCACACATGCCTTTGTGGCCATCGCTATCTCCTTGTCACGAGCGTACAAAAGCAAGGATCATCACGCCGTCGACAGTGAATCATCACCTCACGGTAAAATTCCAAAAACGTTCTCGAGGGTCAAATAGATGCCCACCACGATAAACACAACGCCGGTGACAACCCGGGCCCATCGTTCCACCTGTGTGACACCGGAGAATGCCTTTCCCAGCGAGCCTGCGCTCCACGCAATGATCACGGCAAACACCACAACGGGCAAAGCGGTTCCGATCCCGTAAAGCGCCGGCACCAGAATCTTCGAGTTGTGTTGCAGGGCCAAGGGCAACAAGCTCCCAAAATAGAGAGCCGCCGAGATCGGACAAAAGGAGAGCGCAAAACCGATACCCATAAAACCGGCACCCCACATCCCCATGCTTCCGACCCGGCGCTGGAACCGGTCACCTGGACCCGATCCCGACCACCCGAGGTTGATCCAGTTCAGCAGCATCATACCAACGAGAATGAGCAGCGGCCCCAATATCTTATTCATGTATTTCTGGAGAATGTGGGACACGTGCGGAGCAGACAGCAGACTGACAACCAGCACGACCGCCAGCCCCACATACGCAATTGTTCGGCCGGCAGTATAAAGGACGCCGCTAAAAAGCACCCTGCGCGGCTGGTTGACTTCACGTGCGATATACGATATCGCGGCGATGTTTGTCGCAAGTGGGCAGGGGCTCACAGAGGTAAGCAGTCCCAGCCAGAAGGCCGACCCCGCAACGACAAAAAGTTCAGCCATCCTGCTCCGCCAGATAGGTATTGGTATTATCTTTGATATACGCGGTAAACGCGTTTTTGTCGCCGGTCAGATCCCAGACGCGTTCGAGCTTTGTCCATCTGACCTCGCGCCCCTCGACGACATCGACAAGCACCACCGTTCTGGTCGTGAGTTCATAGTCATCGACAAAATGCTGGTTCTCCGGTTCGTCGATATTCACGGGCCGCCATTCCACACGTCCCATTTCGATATCTTTTGAGAAACCTGAATTAACCGCTTCCGCGGTGTAGGCTTCTATGGTGCGGCAGGTATTGCAGCGCTTGTTGCCGTGAAAGTAGTACACTACGACCTTTGATTCAGCCGATTGTGTGTTGGTGGACTCTGTGCCGGTCGACTGCGGGCCCGTCCCATTGGAATTACCTGGAGAACGTGTCTCATCGATCACCAGGTAAACGACGCTGACCGCAACAAATGCGAGCAGTATAAAGGTGACAACGGTTTTCGCGTTCATTCAGCCTCCTATCCCAGCAAGTTCTTGAGCTCGCTCACGGACAACGCTTTGCCCGATGATTTGACGACCTCGTCAACGACCAAAGCAGGGGTAATCATGACACGGTAGTCCGTAATCGCGTTGATATCCGTGACCTTTTCGACCTCACAGTCGATTCCAAGTTCACGCACCGCTTTCTCCACGTTTTCAAATAGCTTGCGGCACTTCGCGCACCCGGGACCCAACACCTTGATCTTCTTCATTCTTTACCCTCCTACCCAAACAGGAGTCCATATACCAACCCCGATATGGTGGCCATTATTACAACTAGCAACACGAACACCACAGTTTTTCCTGTACCTATCACACTTCTGATCACGAGCATATTGGGAAGGCTCAATGCCGGACCGGCCAGCAACAGCGCCAACGCCGGCCCTTTTCCCATCCCGTTGCCCAGAAGCCCCTCGAGAATCGGCACTTCGGTAAGCGTGGCGAAATACATGAACGCACCGACAACCGACGCGATCAGATTTGCACCGACGGAGTTGTCACCCACAGCGCGGGTGATCCACTCGGACGGTATGATACCCTCTTCGCCCGGGCGTCCCAAAAACATGCCGGCGAGAACGACCCCTAACAACAACAGGGGGAGAATCTGTTTGGCAAAATCCCACGAGGACCCGAACCAGTCACCGGCCTCGCCTCCAGCCGTGCTGGTGACAACGATCAGCCCGGCCACGCCTACCGCAAAAACAACCACCGGTTGACCCGGAAAGAGCGCCGCGACCACGACCACGGGGATGGCAGCCATAACCACCCGCCACCATTTCACACCCAACCACGCAACGAGCATCACGGCCAGTCCCGCGGCCAGCACACCGGTGAGGACCCACTTACCCGAATATATCGCAAACCACAAGCCGCCGGTTGCGGACGGCTTGCCCCAGTTGGCAAAAACAAGAATCCCAACCATCACCCCAACGTAGAGCCCGTCTTTCCACAATGGGCGTGCCGGTTCGTCGCTTTCCAATCCACCGTCACGCTCGAATTCAACTTTATCGTTTCGAAACACGGCGTGCATCAGCAAGCCGATCACAACGCTGAACAGAATAGCCCCAACTGCGCGTGCAATTCCAAGCTCCACCCCCAGAACGCGCGCAGTCAAGATGATCGCAAGCACGTTTACCGCGGGACCTGCGTAGAGAAACGCAGTCGCCGGCCCGATGCCTGCCCCCCTTTTGTAGATTCCTGCAAACAACGGCAAGACCGTGCACGAGCATACCGCCAGGACCGATCCGGATACCGATGCGACGCTATAGGCAATGATCTTTTTGGCCCCGGCGCCGAGATATTGGATGACGGCCTCTTGCCGAACAAAAACAGCTATTGCCCCAGCGATGAAAAACGCGGGTATCAAACAAAGGACGACATGCTCTCGCGCATACCACTTGACCAGATGAAGCGCCTCGGTCACCGCGTTGTCAAAACGCGCCACACCAACGGGCAGAAAATAGCACCCCAGAAACACGGCTGTCACCGTGACCAGACTTTTCCATTCATCTCGCCAAAACACGCTCGGTTTTGTCCCTTACCTGGTGAAACGCGCCGATCGGGCGACGCTGGTCAATCCACCACCTACCGGTGGGCCGACCAGCCATGTCAGCGGTACGACCAAAACTCATTTTCCACGGATGAGTTTGATCTGATCTTCCAACCTCGATTCGATCACCGACTGCACACATGAAAAAAAGTTGAGCACACACGGCATCTCGAGTCTGTAGAAGACTTGTGTCCCGCATTTGTTGTCACGGACGATTCCCGCGTTCTTGAGCACGGAAAGATGCTTGGACACGGTTGACACATCCGCTCCAATCATCTCGGTCAGCTCCTGAACGCATTTCTCGCCCTGCGACAACCGGTCAACGATGTAGAGCCGGGTTGGGTGGGCTACGGCCTTGAGCACCGCCGCCTGAGCTTCAAAAAGCGCCCGCGTCTTGTCATCCATCGACGTACTCCCTGATCATATATTTGGCAGTTTAGCCAAATTACCAAATTTTGCCAAGAATATTAGTATTCGAAAAATGACGGCCCGGACTACCGCCAATCCTCGTCGCGTGGTGCCGGGCAAGCTCGGGGTAGCGGCAAATTGCCCCTATGATATAA
Organism: Candidatus Latescibacterota bacterium; assembly: GCA_020356045.1. Lineage (GTDB taxonomy): Bacteria > Krumholzibacteriota > Krumholzibacteriia > WVZY01 > WVZY01. Next base: position 3,126,790 of record CP070631.1, on the reverse strand, counting down.
TGCCCCCTGGCCCACACGAAAGGTCGGGGTAACATCAGTTGTACGGTGAATGACAGCGCGCCGCGCGTCACCTAGGCGCTAGATACAATCAAACATGAATTCATATAAGCACTTTGCACACCGGGTTTTGATTCTTTTCGCACACCCCGCATTGCAGAAATCTCGTGTCAACCGGGTGCTCATAAACGCGGTCCGCAAACTGGATGGTGTTACCGTTCATGATCTTTATGAGCGTTACCCAGAGTTCGACATCGATGTCAAATACGAGCAGGGGTTGCTGCTCGCGCACGACGTAGTCGTGTTTCATCACCCTTTCTTCTGGTACAGCACACCGGCAATCCTCAAGGAATGGCAGGACCTCGTCCTCCAACACGGCTGGGCCTACGGCCGCGAGGGTACCGCGCTTCGCGACAAAGTGATGTTCAATGTCATCACCACGGGAGGCAGCGAAGCGGCCTATCAAAAATCGGGTCACAACCGTATTACAATGCGTGAGCTGCTCTCACCCATCGAGCGTACGGCTGTTCTTTGTGGAATGGAATACCTTCCGCCGTTTGTCGCCCACGGGACTCTTGGGATGCAGGCTTCGGAGATCCGGCGGCACGCGGATGATTACAGACGGATTATTGAGGCCTACCGGGACGGCCGCGTCAACCTGAAGGCCGCCCGGCGCCAGCCCCGTTTGAACGCCAACCTGGACAAGGTGATCCAAAGCGATCAGGGGAACCGCTGATGCACGGCCAAAGCTTTTTTTATCAGGCATTCATTTATTTGGCCGCCGCGGTCATATCGGTTCCAATTGCAAAACGCCTCGGGCTTGGATCGGTGTTGGGATATCTCATCGCGGGAATGATCATCGGCCCGTTTGGAATCGGCCTCATCGGGGAAGAAGGCCAGGATGTCATGCACTTCGCCGAGTTTGGCGTCGTGATGATGCTTTTTCTTATCGGTCTCGAGCTCCAACCAAGTCTCTTGTGGCGGCTTCGCGGACCCATCCTTGGTGTGGGCGGTTTGCAGGTCGGCATCACGGGCATCGTCGGCGCGGCGATCGGTATGACTTTTGGGCTCCCCTGGCAATCCGCAATCGCCGTCGGCATGACGCTGGCGCTATCGTCAACTGCGATTGTCCTCCAAACGCTCTCGGAGAGGGGCTTGATAAAAACCGACGGCGGTCAGAGCGCATTCTCCGTCCTGCTTTTCCAGGACATCGCGGTCATCCCCATGCTGGCGATCATGCCGCTGCTTGCCGTGGCGGCAACCGTAAACGGGGAACACGGTAACGGTCACACGGGAAACTCACCGGTTGCGGATTTTCCGGCATGGATTCAGACACTCGCCGTGCTCGG
>CP070631.1:3107702-3125344 GCA_020356045.1 Candidatus Latescibacterota bacterium | reverse complement strand
CGTGCACGCGGTTTCAAAAACATCGTATTTGACCCCTTCCAAAGCTCGCAGGCGTCAAAGGCGCACGAGTGGGTGCCCATCCGCGTTGGTACCGATGGCGCTCTGGCGCTTGGTCTCGTGAACTCACTGATCAACGAACACGGCATCTATGACGAAGAATACTTGATGTACAAAACCAACGCGCCGTATCTGATCCGTCCATCGGATGGCCGTTACATGCGTGATTCCGACACCAACAAACCGTTGGTGTGGGACGTTGTCGACAACTGCCCGAAGGTTCACAACGATCCGTCGGTCACTCGTGTCGAGTACGAAGATGTCGCACATGAAGTGGCGCTGCTGGGGACGTACAATGTCAACGGTACCGACTGCCGGCCGGCGTTCGAACTCTTGAAAGAACACGTCAAAAAATACTCCCCCGAATATGTCGAAAAAATCACCTTTGTTCCGGCGGCGACCATCAGCCGCATCGCAAAGGAATTTGGCGAGGCGGCGGAGATCGGTTCGACGGTAACGGTCGAGACCAGCAAAGGGCCTAAAAAGGTCCCGAGACGCCCCGTGGCGACCCACTTTTTCCGCGGCAGCCAGGGGCATACCAACTCAGGTTGGACCTGTCTGTCGATCGATATGGTCAACCACATCGTCGGTGCGGCGGACACCTATGGCAGCTCGATGGGTCTTGGCGCCGCCGTGTGCAGCGGTTACGAGGGCACTGGAAGGCCGTATCAGATCCCTTACCCGTGTCCGGACGGACTCCTGGTCGCGGGCGCGTGGGTCTACGATCACAAGCCATACCCGATGCGGGAACCAGGACCGCCGCAGCGTCTCGATTTGCACGATATGTTCCCGACATCGATCTACAATGCGTTTACCATCACGGATCCGCGCTGGTTCGAGATGCTCGACCGCTTCAATGTCCCGTACCGTCCAGATGTGATGATCAACTTTGGGTCCAACTCGGTGATGACCATGGGCAACTCGGAGACGGTGACGGAGAACTTCCTCAAAAAGTTCAACTTTATCTTTTCGTTCCAGCTCTATGTGACCGAGTTCGAAGAGGCTGTGGCGGACATCGTGCTCCCAGACACGTGTTTCCTCGAACGATACACGCCGGCGGTGAGCTTCCCGTCGACCTTCTCGCACCCGCAGGGCGAGGACGACTGGGGCTGGACCATCCGGCAGCCGGTGATCGAGCCGTTGTACGAGCGGCGTGATTTTAACGAGGTCATGGTAGATATCTGCCAGCGGCTGGGGATCCACGGGGACTTCTACAAGGGGCTCAACGACTCGATCGGGGTCCGTTACGGGGGCGACATGCCCGAGGAGTACAAGCTGGTCGAAGACGGCAGCGTGTTTCACTCGTGGGAAGACATCACCGACCGGTTGCTCAAGAGCCGTTTCGGTGAGGAACATGGGCTCGAGCACGTCCGCAAGAATGGTGTGTTCACCTGGCCAAAGAAAAAAGAGGACGTGTATTGGAAATGGTTTAACCCCTCGAGGGTGCCAGTCTATTTCGAGTACTTTATCGACTCGGGTGAGAAGATCGACAAGCTGTGGGACGAGTATGGCGGGGACGACTTTTTCAAGTTCGACTGGACGCGCTTCAAGGCGCTCGCCGACTGGTACCCGTGCCCGACGCACACCGAAGAAAATCCCGAATACGACATGCACACCTTCTACTGGCGCGCGGTGATGCACTGCAACTCGATGACCCAGCAGAATCCGTATTTGGACGAGTGTGGTCAGGAAGATCCCAACGTCTACGCGGTGCAGATGCACGTGGACACGGCCAAACAAAAAGGTATCGCCGACGGCGACAAAGTGTGGTTGGAGAATCCGCAGGGGCACCGCGTCAAAGGCTGGGTGTCGCTGAGCGAGGGCATCGAGCCAAATCATTTGGCCATCGCGGCCGTCGCCGGTCACTGGGGCAACTACATGCCGATCGCCAAAGACAAAGGAACGTTTTTCAACGATCTTGTGGAGATGGATCTGGATCACACCGATCCGCTCACCTTCAACCAGGACATCTGCGCGAGGGTGAAGATCTACAAGGCAGAAGACTAGTCAACCATGAGTCAAGACGTCGCGGAAAAGCTACGAACGGAGTTAGACATGCCACGCTACGGAATGGTCATCGATCTGAAAAGATGCTACGGCTGCTACGCATGCAGCATGGCGTGCAAAACGGCGAACCACACACCACCGGGTGTTTTTTGGGCCCGCGTTCTCATGGGAGAGGTGGGCAAGTATCCCAACGCGGTCCGGCAGGCGCTGCCCGTACTCTGTATGCAATGCGAGCAGCCGTCGTGTATGGAGGTATGCCCGACGGGGGCCACGCAGCAGACGGACGAGGGTGTCGTGATTGTTGAGAAGGACAAGTGCATGGGGTGCAAATACTGCATAATGGCGTGTCCCTATGGCGCCCGGTACAGCGTGGAAGAGTGGGAAAGTTATTTCCCCGACGGGTTGCCCCTGTCCCCGCTGGAAGAGTTTCAGAAAAAGGCGTGGGAAGAGAAGTCGGGTGTGGGTGTAGCGACCAAATGTGATTTTTGCTGCGACCGCATTGGCGATGGCAGGGAGCCGGCGTGTGTGGAGGCATGTCCGGCTAAGGCAAGGATATTTGGAGATCTCGATGACCCAAACAGCGAGGTATCCATCTTGATCAAGAAAGAACGCGGCCAGGTTCTCAATCCTGAGTTTGGGAATGAGCCCAAGGTGTACTACCTGCTGCCGAGGTAGTTTGACATACAACGCGAAGGAACCGAACCAACGGACAACTATTCGGGAGAGATGTGATGGATCCAAAAGTCAACGGTCAACTGCAGCACGATTGGAGCTGGCTCATCGCCGCGTATCTGTTTCTCGGAGGCGTCGGTGGCGGTGCGTACACGATTGGCGCGATCAACAGTTTTATGGGGGAAGAGCTCGGGCTGTCAACGACGGTAGCATTGTGGATTGCTTTTCCCGCGCTTCTCGTCGGAACGATGTTTCTTATAGCCGACTTGGGCTCGCCAAGCCGCGCGGTCCTGGCCGCGATGAAACCCAAGACGTCGTGGATCGCTCGCGGCACGTTGATAATCTCGACATTTATGGTGCTATCGTTTTTGCATCTGGTGCTTCATCAATTTGTGGCAGTCGATCAATCCGTTCTCAACGTGATTGCCATCGCCGGAATCGTCTTTGCGATCGGGACCATGGCGTATACGGGCATCTTGCTTGGCGCATCCAAGGGGATTCCGTTTTGGCGCACGGGTATCGTGCCCGCGTTGTTTGTTATCTCAGCGTTGGTGACCGGGCACTTCGCTCTGATGCTTGGGATCGCCGTATTCGGGGACATCGCCGAGACGTCAGCTATGCTGCGGGTGATGGCACTGGAAGCCGCCGTGCTGGTCGCGATCGAGGTGCTGGCGATTCTGTTCTTTCTCCAGGCCGCGTTCCGGCAGCCGGATCCGAGGGAATCGGCGGAACGGATTCTCCGCAAGCGCATGTTTGTCATCGGCTATTTTATTCTCGGGTTGGCGGCGCCGCTGGTGCTCATGCTGGTGGCCTATCGCGCGATGGCTGGTGACGGCGCCGGTGTGGTCACGATTCTGGGGCTCGGTGCGGTGCTCGGTTTGATTGGTGGGCTCATTCTTCGGCAGGCGGTTCTGATCTGCGGTGCGTTGCCGACTTTGAATATGGCCGGGTTTGAGTTCCGGCGGATTCACCGGCCCAAGGAGCCAAAACCGGGTATCGGGATGCTGCCACCCAGCTAGGCCCGGGCCGTTGCCCGGCTAGCGGCGAAGAACCGCCGGTTGGCTATCGATTCGATTTACCCACGCAGTCGAGTAAATGGGGGAGGCCGATTATGGATGACCGAGACACTCATCCTGAGGCCGTGACGCACGTGCGCGCGCGCCGGATCTGCACCGGCAAGAGACGCAAAGACCCGGTCGATGAAGACGTGTGCGTCGTCGGCGAAACCGCTGTCACGATCGACGTCGATGGCGTCGAGTCCTTTACGGTGTTGTGCACACCGACCGACCGGTTGGCCATGGCCGCCGGTTTTCTATTTACCGAAGGTGTTGTCGAGCACCGGGAGGATATCAAGTCGCTCAAAGAATGCGACGATGACGCAAACACCATTCGCGTAGGTTTGGCGGAGAGCGCATTGGGCCGGCGGCTCGACGATTCCGGACGAAATCTGCTGATCGTATCGTCGTGTGGGGCCTGCGGCAGCGAGAACTTGAGTGAACGGATAAGCGCGTTGCCCGTAGTGGGGAATAGCTTTCAGATCGATGCGGAGGTGTTGCGGTCCGTATACACGGCGCTTGCCGGCCATCAACCTCTATTCAACGCCAGTGGGGGCGCGCACGCCGCCGCCGTCTTTGACGCCAGCGGCGCGATACTGGCCAGCGCGGAAGACGCGGGGCGTCACAACGCGCTGGACAAAGCCGTTGGGAAGTGCCTGCTCTCCGACACCAGCACAACGGGTGTGGGAGTGGCGCTTACCAGCCGGCTCAGTCTCGAAATGGTGGGAAAATGTGCGCGGACCGGCGTCGAGCTCATAGCAGCCGTTTCCGCTCCGACATCGCTCGCGATCGATGTTGCGCAGCAGTGCAACATCACGCTGTGCGCGTTTGTCCGTGAGACGCGCGCCACCGTTTTTACATATCCGAAACGGATCACCCGGTAAGCCGGCCGAAAACGGGTCACCCGATGAGCCGGCCGAAAACGGGTCACCCGGTGAACGGGCCGAAAACGGATCACCCGATGAACGGGCCGAGTTCGAACCTCACCAGACTCCGATCGCTTTCCACCACAACCCCCCGATACCCAGCCAGATGACGATGTTGATAAGGCTCACAACGAAGCCTATACGCCACCAGTCTTTGAGCCGGACATATCCGGCGCCATAGTATACAGGTGCGGGCCCGGTGCCGTAGTGGGTCATGCTGCTAAAGAGGTTGCTAAAAAAGGCGAGGACGAGCGCCGCAAGAAGCGGCGGGGTGCCCACGGCAAGCGCCACGGCGAGAAAAGCCGCGTACATTGAGCTTATGTGCGCGGTGTTTCCTGCAAAGAAGTAGTGGCAGTAGAAGTATATGAGTGCCAGCGACAGAAATGCGGGCATCCACCCGACGCCGGCAAACAAACCGCTCATCTCACCGCTAAACCAACCGACAAGACCAAGCTTGCTCAGATAGGTAGCCATCATGACCAGTGTGGATAGCCAGATAAAGGTGTCCCACGCGGCTCGTTCCTTGAGGATGTCCTCCCAGGTGAGGACGCGGGTGAGAAGAAGGATGGTCAGCCCGACCAGCGCGGCGACGGCGGAGTGGACGTGAAGTTGTCTGCCAAAGATCCACAGGAGTAACAACAGGGCGAAGGTGGCGATCATGACTTTTTCACCGCGTTCGAGCGGACCCATCTCCGCGAGTCGTTTGGCGGCCATTTCGGGTGCCCGGGGAGTGTCCTTGATCGTCGGGGGGAAGAGTCTGTACAGCGCAAACGGGACAATGATCAGGCTCGCGAGACCGGGTACCAGTGCCGCCAGCGCCCAGCGCCCCCAGGTGATTTCGATACCGGCGTCTGCGGCCATTTGCACGGACAACGGGTTGGCGGCCATGGCGGTCAAAAACATCGCGCTGGTGACCAATACCCCGTAAAACGAGTTGAGTATCAGATACGCCCCGATATGACGCTCGGTGCCGTCGGTTGGCCGGCTGCCAAAGGCCTGTGCGACCGATTTGACGATGGGATAGATCACAGCACCCGCGCGCGCGGTGATGCTCGGAATGGCCGGCGCCAGAACCAAGTCGGTGGCGATCATGCTGTAGCCAAGACCGATGGTCCGGCGTCCGAGCAGCCGCATGAATGTGTAGGCAATGCGGGCGCCGAGACCAGTCTTGATGATTCCACGCGATATAAAAAACGCCATGACCACAAGCCAGATCACCGGGTGGCTGAATCCGCTGAGTGTATCGTTGAGACTCAGCGTACGTGTAAGGGTAACGACTGCGATACCGCACACGGCGACCGCACCCATGGGGAGCGGTTCGAGAACGATGGCGATGATGGTTGCGACGAATATGGCCAGCAAATGCCATGCATCCGTAGAGACCTCGGCGGGAGAGGGGAGAAACCAAACGAGCAGTCCAACGGCGATCGGGATACCAAAACGGGTGCAGATGGCTAACGGGGATCGTGAGTCGTGGGGCATCGTCATAACTGTAGATCGTAATCGGGGTGATTAGCGCTGAACGATCACGTTTTCGGATTTCAGTTCTGCAATTCGGTCCTCAGAGAGCCCCAGCACCTCGGATAGTACTTCGTCTGTATGCTCTCCCAATAGGGGCGGGTGGCGGCGGATACTCCCCGGAGTATCGGAATACTTAATCGGTACCCCGACCAGCCGCAGCGTGCCGATCGTCGGATGTGGTACGTCGGCGATCATGTTGCGATGACGAACCTGGGGGTCGGCAAAAAGATGCGCCATGTTGTTGACCGGACCGCAGGGAATCGACACGTTAACGAGCAACTCAATCCACTCGTCACAGGTTTTCAGGGCAAACAACTCATCGATGAGTGGGATCAATATGTCCCGGTTTTCCACTCGTTTGGGATTGGACTCAAAACGCGGATCGTCCAGCCATTCTTTTTTGCCGGTTACTTTGCAGAAATTGACCCAGAGTTTTTGATTTGCGACCGCTATCGCGATGGGGCGGTCTTTTGTGTTGAACACCTGATACGGGACGATGGACTCGTGAGCGGTGCCCCAACGAACCGCCTCCTGTTCGGCAACAAGATAATTGCTGGCGATGTTGGCAAGCCCGGAGACCTGAGCGTCGAGAAGACTGATGTCCAGATGTTGTCCGCGGCCAGACCGCTCGCGCCACAGCAGCGCCGATGTGATGGCACCGGAGGCGTAAACACCGGTGAGCACATCGGTGATCGCGACACCGACCTTGCATGGATTGCCTTGTGGCTCGCCGGTGATGTACATCAAACCGCCAACGGCAGACAGGACCATGTCGTACCCGGGGCGGTCACGGTAGGGCCCATCGGGGCCGTAGGCGGTGATGGACGCATATACGAGCCGCGGGTTTATACCGCGGATCGTGTCGTAGTCGAGCCGCAGGCGTTTCATCAGACCGGGGGTGAAATTCTCAATCAGAACATCGGACACTTTGACGAGTTCATAGATGAGTTCGCGACCCTGGTCTTTTTTCAAATCAACAACAACCGATTTTTTGTTGCGGTTGGCGCACAGGTAATAGGCGCTCTCGCCACCGGCGAACGGGGGTCCCCAGGTTCGAGTGTCGTCACCCGTTCCCGGACGCTCGATCTTGATGACCTCGGCGCCCTGGTCGCCAAGGATCATCGTGCAATACGGACCGGCAAGAATCCGAGAGAGATCGAGGACCCGGATCCCCGCGAGTGGTAGATCTATTTGATTTTCGTTGGCCATTTTATGTTAAGTTATGGTTGAAGTAGAATCTATAAATAATTGTAATAATATTAGTTACGACTAAGGACGCGGCGGCTAACGCATGCGTGCAAACTCCACGTTGAACGTCTGGCCGGCGGTTGGCTGATAGTATAGCCCCACCAACGCGTCATGCCGTGGATCATACACGAGGTTGTAGGCCGCTCCCGGGTAGCCGACATCCATCAACTCAAAAAGCACGTGCAGTGTGTCTCCCCTCTCGATAAATGCGGTTCTCGACACATTGATTGGTCGCGGATTGAAATAGGCCATGTCGAGGTGGCCATCCTTGTCCAGACCACGAATTTCGACGATGTACCCCCCATCGGGGCGCTGCCACCTGCCAACGAGTTTGTCTATGGCATCCTCATGAGCGGGCTGGGGAGCCGATGTTGGTGGTGACGCCAGCTTCGAGTCGGCTGCGGAATCGGCGGGCTGCGGTGACTTGGATTGCGAGCGGGTGAGGAGGTCTGTGACCCCGGAATCACGTTGAGCAAGAGCAACCCACAGAACCGCCACGGCAACGACGACCAACGCGACGACGGCATACCTACGGGTTGCTGGGCGTTTTGGCGGTGGTTTTTGGCGTTTTCTCGAATCCATTACAGACCGTGATTTCTGTGTCATCCAATGCAGGACCGGCGCTTTGGAAATTGTTTCGGCGTAGTATACGACCCGCCGCGCCTGTGATCAAGCGTGTTGTCGGGCGTTGGTGGACACGGCGAACCCGGATTTCCCGCTTTGATCGGCTGCCAATACGTGGTACGCTAGCCGCTCTTTTTCTCAGGGGGTATGAATGACACACACAAACGACACCGCGCAGCGGCCGATAGGCATTTTCGATCTGACAAGCGAATGTACGCTACGATGCAAACACTGTTACTTCTATACCGACATCAGCGACATTCCTGAGGATCTAGCCGAAGACGAGTTTCTCCACAGGCTCCGTCGGACCAAAGACGCGTATGGGATCCGATCTGCGTTCTGGATCGGCGGGGAGCCACTGTTAAAACCGGATCTGCTCCGTCGAGCGATGGACGTGTTTCCCCGTAATGCGGTCGCCACTTCGGGGGCGCTACCGATTCCCCTCGATCTCGATGCGGGGCTTCTCGTGTCGATCGAAGGGCCCAGGGACATCCACGACGCGTTGCGGGGTCGGGGCGCATACGATACCGCTATGGAGAACATCAAACATCTACCCGAGAAATCGTTTGCGTTGGCAACGACACTGACCACGTTATCGGTGGATGCGATCAGTTCGTTTCCGGATCTGGTGGCGTCGACCCGGGCGTTGGGAATGCTCGTCGGGTTCCATGTCGGCCGTCCGGACGACCCCGCGCGGCTCGACAACCAGCAACGCGACCGGGCCGTCGATACGCTTCTCGAACTCCGGGCGTCGCATCCCGGGGTCTTGTTGCACTCGGAGAATGCCCTCGAGCTGTTCCGGTCGTCTCACCGCCGGGATATATCCAAGCGGTGTATCTATCGGGAATCCGCGCATGCGTTTGATGTCCATTTTGCGATAAAAGAGCCATGCACCTTTGCCGAAAACGCCTCGTGTGATGCCTGCGGCTGTCCGGTCGTAATGATCCATGCTGCCTGGCAGGACGGCGACCCGGCAAGCGGCGAACTCCTCCACGCCTTGTTCCCAAAACGGCAGACCGCCTCCGTCGCGTAACCAAGGGTAAAAACGGCCTCATGCACTCGGAACTCCGCATACGGACGGGCAAAACTGCGTTGACGCTAGAGCGCAGGCGTGGTAATATTAAGTGTCCCCAAATGCAACACTTACAGGGGTTGAGTTTCTGAGCGGTACAGCATCTTTAGGTTCCGCCCGTGTGCGCTTGTGGGCGTACGGGGCGGTCGCAGCACGTCTGGAGGTTTTTATTATGACGAAATTGCGTGTTACCGCGCTGCTCGTCGCCGTACTTTTTACCGCTTTGGCAGGGTGCTCAGAGAATGGGACCGTCGGACCGACCAAGGACAGTCGGATGACCGCGGGAACGTTCGGGCTGTGGGTTAAGACCATCGGACCGAGCGACATCATTCTTTGTGTCGATGTGTCAGACACGGTGTCCGCGGAGGGTCTGAAATCAATGGTCGATGCGCTGGGCGCGACCTTGACCGATCCAACGCTGGTTCCGCAGGACGGCAGAATTTACGTCGGTGCTTACGTCTACGGCGATACCATTGCGGAGATCGTCAAGCCAGGCACACCGGTGACGGCGGCAACCTTGAAAGATTCCATCGGTCCAGCGCTGACGGGACTGTTGGACGACCGAATCGTCAGCGGTGTGACGACCAAGTTGGAGTGGGCGTTGGACGCGGCTGCAACCGCGCTTGGTGCCTCAACGGTAGAGGACCAGCATGTCTTTGTTATCGGCAGCGGAGTGGCGGATGACGAAGGAGCCGTTAAGGATAAATGTGACGGGTTCGCCCAGGCCGGCGTAATGGTGTCGACTGTTGGCGTCGGCGAGGGTCCCTTCGAGCTGTTCGAAGAGTGCGCGGCGAAGACCGGTGGATTTTTTGGCTCGGGTACCGACGATCTCGACGAGGTGGTTGCCGATGCCTTTGCCTACATGCTGCAGGTGGACATCGATCTCAAACCAGAAAACGCAGAGCTCAAACGCGGTGAGGAATTTACCGCGACGGCGGTTGCGTTCCGCGGTGGCGATCCGGACATGTACCCGCTAGTGGGTCAGGAAATCACCATTTCGGTGGTCGAAGGGCCGAACACCGGCGAATCGGTCACCGCGGCGGCCGATACCAACGGCGCTGTGTCGCTGACCTACATCGGTGACGGTGGTCCTGGGACCGACGTCGTCGTGGGCGAGACGATTCATACAGGTACGGGAGCGGTGTTGACGGATACATCCTGGGTCGAGTGGATCAACACACCGCCGACCTGCGATGCCGGCGGCCCGTATGATGTGACGGTGACGGAGGACACAGCGGAAGTCACACTTGACGGGACGGGTTCGGACGATGTCGATGGTGACTCGCTTCGGTATACCTGGACCGTAAAATGTGAAGACGACGCGTCGTTTGACGATCCAACATCGGCCACGCCGGTTCTGTCGATTACTGGCGAGTGTCTCTGCGTGGATTCGTTTACCGTTGAGCTCACGGTGAGCGACGGATATGACGAAACGAGCTGCGAGACCGTGGTCCGGATCGATGATATGCGACCGCCGGTCGTCGAAGTGAAGGAAGATCCGCTTCGCATGTGGCCTCCCAACCACAAGTATCACGACTTTACACCGGGGATGTTTGTCGAAAAGGCGGAGGACGCCTGTGGAAATCCGATCGATATTTCGGTGGCTGTTAGCGTGGTCAAGGTGACCAGCGACGAACCCGAGGATGACAAGGGCGACGGAAAGACCATGAATGACATTCAGGTGACGTGTCCGAGCACTGTCCATCTGCGTGCCGAACGTGCAGGCGGGCGTACCGGACGGGTCTATACGATCACGTACCGCGTGACCGGTGAGAATGGCGTGAGCACTGATGTCGAAGCCAAGGTCGTCGTTCCGCACGACAACTCGGGCAAGAAAGTAATCGAAGACGAAGATGGCGGCTACACGTATACTCCGGACTGCGACGGGGATAACTAGCTGCTATTACAATCACGACTGTGGTCGTGGTGAAGGGAAACCCAGGCGCGCATGAGGCCTGGGTTTCTTTTTTTGGTTTGTGCGCAATAGCATCGGATGCGGCCTGGCAAGATGCAAGGCCCCGAGCCCGGGGAGTTAGTGTTTGCCAGGTGCCAACTCCACGCCTCTGCGTTCAAACAGGATGTAGGCCTCTAGAGCGATCATCTCGGCACTGTCGAGCGCTAGAGTCGGGCCTTCCAACGGATTGAGAATGCACCAGTTGATCATATCACGTAAGGCGATTACCCGGCCCAACTGCTGCTGAAACTTGGGGTATGTCTCGGGATGTGTGTTTGCAGCGTTTGGGTGGCATTGGGCGCAGGCCACTCCATTGGTGCCCAGTTCGGGGCTTACCCACAGCGCGCGGCCCTTCTCAACCACACTCATGTACTCGTTTTGCCAGCGCTCGAGATCTTCTTTGGTAAACTCATCAGCCTTAACGGTGAACCGGCCCACGATCATAGCGAGGACGATCGCCATTAACGCCGCTCCTGCGATTTTCTTAGACATATCTTCCTCCTCTAATAATGGGTTTGCGGTGGAATCCTGTTTTCAGAGTTCTGGTATGCGCTATCCCGCGGTGTGCCCGTTTTGGGGTCGAACGCCACCGTGCGGTTCGTGTTGTTGTACAAGTTGTACGACATCGCCACACGTCCGCTGGCCATGTTGATGAACTGCCAGCCTGTCGCGTCACGTTCGAAAAACGGATCGGCACGATTCATCGGTACGGTGAGCTTTGGCAGGTGGCTCTCCGCCTGCGCGTAACTCTGCGGGTAGGGCCACGGCCACGCCGTCGCCATGACCGCGTGTAAGCTGATATTGCCGATCTGGTTGTATTGGATCTGGTGGACGTGTCCGTAGACTACCGTGACGTCGTCAAATGGCTTTAACAGGGCGTGAACGTCCTCGGCATCTTCCGTCCAGAAATTCCAGCCCTTGTAGATCTTCTGAATTGGCGAGTGAGAAAAGAGAACCACTGGGGTGTCCTTTTTGACCTTTTCGAGATCCTTGGCCAACCATTTGCGCTGCTCTTCGCCCACCATGAAAGGTGACCCATTTGGGTTATCGAGACCGGCCATCTCCAGCATCGGTTGCTCCGCCGTAGGCCAGCGCTCGTGGGTCCACTCGTCGTAGGTGATTATGCTGTTTAGCGTGATGAAGTGGACGCCTTTGTGATCCCAACTGTAGTAGTGTGGGCCGTAGAGCTTTGACCAGTATTCGCCAAGGTCCAGATAATAATCATGCTCGCCCATGACGCAGTAGGTCTTGTAATTCAGCTTGGCCAGCATCTCCGCGCCATGGTCGAGCTCTTCTTTCATTCCCAGCTGCGCGAGGTCGCCCCCGAAAACCACAAAATCGGGTTTAGGCTGGAGCAGGTTGGTCTCGGCGACGGCCCTGATCAGCCCTCGATCCCAGTTGCGGACAAAACCGCCCCCCGTGATGTACTGGATGTGGGAGTCGGAGATATAGGCAAACGTGAAATTCTTTTTTTGATCGGCAAAGGCGAGCTCCACCATGCTCACTGGCAGACAGCTCACCGCCGCAAGCGCGCCGGCGCTTTTGAGAAAGCTACGGCGATTCATCTTGAGTTCGGTCATGATCGCCTCCTCTATTTTGTTTGAGCGTTGTCTTTGGCCAAATGTTGGAACTCCGGACTTGTCAGCGCTTCCATAAATGCGACCAGGTCGTCGATGTCGCGATCCGTCAGATTGAGCGGCCGGATGCCGCCGCTGAGGAAGTCATTTACCGGATCCCTCTCGTTGGTTACACCGCCGTTGTTGTAGTGAACGACTACATCACGCAAGTTCGCAACGCTTCCGTCATGCATATACGGAGCGGTGACAGCGACATTGCGAAGCGTCGGTGTCTTGAACGAACCGAGGTCGTCGAATGTGCGAGTGATGGCAAAGCGCCCGATCTCGGATGTTTTTGCATCGGTCAACACCTTGACGTCCACCTCGGAGGCTGTGATTTCTGCCTTGATAAACTCGCCGGCCAACTTTGGGATGTTGTCCTGGATATTGTTGATGCCAACGCCTATGTTGTGAAAACGGTTGTCGGTAAACAGCGCTTGAGTCTGCTCTATCACGTGACATGAGACACATCGTCCCTCGTTGACAAAAAGCTCAAAACCGCGTTTTTGGGAGTCGTTTAGTGCACCGGCCTCGCCACCGTAAAACCAGCGGTCAAACGCGGAATTGCCGCTCACCTGCGTCCGCTCGAACGCGGCGATTGCCTGTGTGACCTCGGTCATGGTGATGTCCTCACCGGATTTGCCAAAGACGGTTTGGAACGCCTCCACGTAAGTTGGGTCGGTTCGTACGATGTCAAGAATGGGCTGATGATCCTTGAGACCCATCTCAACGGGGTTTAGAAATGGGTGAAGTGCCTGGTCCTCCAGGCTTGGCGAGCGGCCGTCCCAAAACTGGGTGGTTAAATACGCAGCGTTTACCACGGTAGGCGCGTTTCGCGTGCCGGTGAGTTTGTTGATGCCCTCGGAAACCTTTAGCGGGCTGTCGGTAAACGCTTTGTCGGCGTCATGACACGTCGCGCAACTGACGTCGCCCGTGGTACTAAAACGGTCGTCGTGGAACAATGTTTCGCCGAGCGCTATCTTCTCGGGTGTTTGGGGGTTGTCCTTGGGCAAGGGCAACGGTGGCAAACCCAAAGGCGGTTCCGTTGCGGGCGCTCGAGTGGTGGACCCTCCCATGACACACAGGAGCGTCGCAATAGCGATTGCCCCAGACAAAACGGTTCTCATGATTGATCCTCCTTTTGCTTGCAGCGGCTACAGATTCCGCGGAGCTGAACGCTAAAATCGTTGACCTCAAATCCCAGCGAGGACGTGTCAGGAATGGGAATTCTGTCGAGCCGGTCGTCGGAAATATCGATCACGTCGTCACAACTCTGACAAACGAGATGGTGATGGACATCGATGCGGGTGTCATAGCGAACGGAGCTTCCCGGGTGGCACGCCTTGGTTATAACGCTGATTCGGGTGAGCGTGTCCAGTGTTCGGTATACTGTCGTTCGTGAGATGTCGGGGATGCGTTTGGACGCCTCAACGAACACCTGGTCGGCGGTGGGATGGTTGTCGAGATCGAGAACGGTTTCGAGGATTACCCGGCGCTGAATTGTCACGGGCAATCCGTGAGACCGACAGGTTTTCTCGAATAAATCGAGGCGTTTTTGCTTCGACAGCTTGTCCATCCCGCGGGTCCAGGTTAATGGGAAGAGATATTGACTCGAAGCGGTTGACATGTTATTGCAACCGGTATAGTATGTCAAGTAGATTTTGCACGGCGTCCGTCGATAGAGGCAGCGGAACATTGCGGGGGCATTTTCAAAAACGCACGGGTGTGTTAATATGTGCGCACGAGCGGGAGCAGTGCGCTCTTTTTTTGTCTGTTGTGGTTGGCATTGCAGAGGATGAAACGCATGCACATCATTACCGGACTGGTCGTTTCGAGCCTTCTCGGAATCAAAAAGAAAGACAGAAAGAAAAGCGAATCGCCGGCGCTGCTAAAGGCGCCGAGCATTATTTCGGTGGTTCATCACATACCGGGCCGGATTCGGCTGCGGATACCCAGTCTTATCGGCCGCGATGACACGGTGGCAAGGCTTCAAGAAACACTGGGGCGCATCGAGCCGGTGCGCCGCGTCGATATTAGTGCAACGACCGGTAGCGTGCTCTTTGACTATGACAAGAACCGCGTGTCGGCAGATACACTGGCCGCGGCGGTTATCCGACTGCTGGGCCTGGAGCGGGAGCTCGAGAAGGACGTCCAGCCGGTCCTCGTAGACGAGCTCAGAGGATTCGAGCGCTCGCTCAACCGTGCTGTGTATGAGAAAACTCGCGGGGCGCTCGATTTGAAAACGGCGCTGTTCATCGTGCTGGCGGCAATGGGCATTCAGAAAATGGTCAAGCAGGGAGGGATGGCGCTCCCGGCTGGTTTCACGCTGCTGTGGTGGGCCGGCAACGGTCTTTTTGGACAAAAGGGTGGCCGGTGAAGCTCGTCGAGAAACTGGCGATGTGGGCGCTTCTCAAGCCCCGTGTCGAGCACAGTCTGCCCGGCCGGCTCCGGCTGCGTATTCCTGCGCTCAGACGGATACCGGCGGGACGGGGTGACGCGGCGGCGCTGCTGGAACGATTGTTCCGGGTGCCGACGGGGGTGGCGGCGGTGGACATCGATCAACGCTCAGGAAGCGTCCTCGTCGGATACGATTTGGACCGCACGTCCGAAGATGACATTCTGGCGTTTCTCGGCGGCGTGATGTCGCTGGTGCGGAAGCACTGGCGAGAATTTGCTGAGGTGGCGGACAGCGATATCGATGCCCTCGCGGATCGGCTCGAGGAGTGGCTCCGAGGAGTGTCGCATTCGCAAGCGTTTTTTAGACACAAGCTCACGATTCCTGATGATATTTGGCCGTAAGCAAAAACCCCTCATGCATTGTGAGGTTACGCACGCCCTGCCGGGGCGTGTCCGCATTGCCTCGCGTGCGCTCAGGTATATCGGCGATCGAGCCGACGAAGTAACCGGCCGTCTTGGCGAAGTTCCCGGGATCCGCTCGGTCAGATTGAGCGCGATCACTGCCAATGTACTCATCGGCTTTGACCCTGATTTGCTCGACCCCGAAACCATTCGAAAGCTCGTCGAGAGAATTGTTGGCCTCCATGCGCTGGTAGCGTACAAGGCGGAGCGGCAAGAACAATCACGGCTCACCGTTACCGAACGGCGCTTACAGGACGAACCGCTCTCGGAGATGCTCACTCGCGTTATCGTAACCACAACAGCTCTTGCCTTTGCATGGATGGGCCGTCACGGCACCAAGCCGAAGATGTCGTTGGTGCAGCGCTTCCTCTCGATGCCCGCGTTGACGGCGCTGAGTCTTGCGGGGCCGATTTTTCGCAACGGACTCGAGTCGTTGCGAAAAACCCGGCGGCCTAACGCGGACACGCTCAGCGCGACGGCGATTCTTACCAGTATACTTGCCGGAAGAGATGTCTCCGCGTTGACGATTATCTGGCTTGCCGACATTGCCGAGCTGCTCACCGCATGGACCATGGACCGGACACGCAAGGCGATCGAGGAGATGCTAAATGTTGGGGATGCGGAAGTATGGAAAGTTCTCGATGACGGCTCTCAGGTCAGAGTCGCGTTGGATGACATCGCGGTGGGGGATCTCGTGGCCACGCCGACGGGAGAAAAGATCAGTGTCGACGGTGTGATCGTCAGCGGTGAGGCGACCATCGATCAGGCGTCGATCACCGGTGAGTTTATGCCGGCCGTCAAGACCGAAGGAGAGGAGGTCTTTGCGGGGAGCGTCGTCAAGACCGGTTCGGTAATCGTGAAAGCGGAACGTGTGGGCGATGAAACGGCGGTTGCGCGGATCGTCCATATGGTGCAGGAAGCCTCGCTTCACAAAGCACCCATTCAGGCGTTCGCCGACAAGTTTAGCGCGGCGTTCATCCCTGCAAACTTCGGTTTGTCCGCACTGGTCTATGGTGTGACAAAAAGTTCGGCTCGCGCGCTGAACATGTTGATCATCGACTATTCGTGCGGTGTTCGTTTATCGACAGCGACGGCGTTGTCCGCATCAATCTACGCTGGTGCTCGTCATGGCATCCTGATCAAGGGGGGCAGTTATCTCGAACTCCTCGACGAGGCCGACACGCTGATTCTCGATAAGACCGGCACATTGACAGAGGGCAAACCGGAAGTGCTCGACGTGGTTCCGTTTGGCCGCGGCATGACAGAACGTCACGTGCTCGAGCTTGCCGCGGCCGCCGAGGAGACGTCGTCACATCCGATGGCGGTAGCCGTGCTCGACAGAGTCCGGCAAAGCGGATGGCGGGTGCCCAAACACGGACGCGCGGCCGTCCGCGTTGCGCGCGGCGTGGAAGCCAGGGTGGACGGATCAACAGTCCGGGTGGGTAGCCGCCGGTTTATGGAAGAATCGCAAATCGATGTGTCCCCGTCATCGGATGCTGTTCAACGCCTCATTTCCCGCGGGGACAATATTATCTATGTGGGGCGGGACCGGGAACTCATCGGTGTGCTTGGCATCCAGGATGCGTTGCGTGAAAACATGAAAAAAGCGCTCAACCGGCTGCGTTTGGCGGGGATGGACGACATTGTGTTGTTGACCGGTGACGTCGAACAGCATGCAGAAATCGTGGCGGGCCGGATGGCGATGGATCGGTACAAGGCGGAAGCGCTGCCCGAAGACAAAGCTGAGATGGTGCTTCAGCTGCAATCGCGTGGTACCAACGTGGTGATGGTCGGCGATGGAATCAACGATGCGCCCGCGCTGGCGTATGCCAACGTCGGTATTGCCACCGGTGCGACACGGACCGACGTTGCGATGGAGGCGGCCGATATTACCATCGCCGGTGACAACCCGTTGTTGATCCCCGGTGTGATCCGACTGTCAAAGAAAACCATGAACATCATCCGTCAGAATTTTGGAATCTCGGTCGGGGTCAACACGATTGGGCTCGTATTGTCCGCGATGGGTGTGCT
>CP070631.1:3098695-3107602 GCA_020356045.1 Candidatus Latescibacterota bacterium | reverse complement strand
CGAGGGGGTCATCCTCATCGCCGCAACCAACCGGCCCGATGTGCTCGACCCCGCACTGCTCCGGCCCGGCCGTTTTGACCGGCGGATCATCGTCGATATGCCCGATATCCGGGGCCGCGAGGGAATCCTCAAAGTCCACACCCGCAAAATCCCGCTGGCCGACGATGTCGACCTGTCGGTGACGGCAAGAGGGACACCGGGGATGAGCGGCGCCGATCTGGCCAACATGGTCAATGAGGCCGCACTTCTCGCCGCACGCCACAACCGGGACAAAGTCACCATGGCGGAGGTCGAAGAAGCCAAGGACCGGATTTTTCTCGGACCCGAGAAGAAAAGCAAATTGATCAAAGAAGAATCGCGGCGGATGACGGCTTACCACGAGGCCGGTCACGCGGTGGTCGGCTCAAAGCTCAAGTACTCAGACACCTTACACAAGGTAACGATCATCCCTCGAGGACGCGCCGGCGGCGTCACCTTTTTTCTTCCCGAGGATGACCGCGACGAAGTGTCAAAGGAGTGGTGTTTGGACACCATAACGCTGTCGCTTGGTGGACGCGTTGCCGAACAGCTCGTGCTCAACCGTATGGGTAACGGAGCCCGCGCCGACATCGCCGGGCTGTCCAAGCTGGTTCGCAAGATGATCACTCAGTGGGGTATGAGCGAGAAGCTCGGTCCGATCTCGTTTGGCGAGCGTGAAGAACAGATCTTTCTTGGCCGCGAAATCCATCAGCGTCAAGACTACAGCGAACAAACCGCCCAGGAGATCGATGAGGAGGTGCAGCGAATCGTTTCCGAGTGTTATGACAGAGCGAAACAGATTCTCGAAGAAGACATGGACGCGCTCCACGCGGTGGCAAGCGCACTTCTCGACCGCGAGACGCTCAATCGCGAGGAAATGGATTTGCTCCTCGAAGGCAAGGAACTGCCCCCGTTGAAGCGAAAGGCGGCTGGCGACGAGGAAAAGGCAGACACCGTCGCCGACAAAGAGCCGGACACCGAGACCCGTCCGGATTTTCCTGGAAAACCGCAGCCCTTCCCACGACCAGACACACCATAGAAACCTGCGTCGAGGAATGAGCGACATCCGACAGACACTGGCAAAACGACCGATCCTGGGTAGAGATTTTGTCCTGGAACCGGAACGGCGTCCCCTCATTATGGGGATACTCAACGTGACGCCCGACTCGTTCTCGGATGGCGGGACGTTTTTTCAAAAAGACGATGCGTACGCACACGCTGTGCAAATGGTAGAGGACGGTGCCGACATCATCGATATCGGTGGTGAGTCGACGCGACCCGGCTCCGATTACGCGGACGCGGCCGAGGAGCTCAGACGAATCATGCCGGTCATCGAGTCGATCGCCGGCAAGATACCGGTGCCCATCTCGGTCGACACGCGGCGAGCACGTGTGGCAAGGCGCGCGCTCGAGGCGGGGTGCCGGATCATCAACGACGTGAGCGCATGCCGGGATCCGGAGATGCCGGCGGTGGCCAGGGAATTTGACGTCCCGATCATTATCATGCACATGCTGGGCGACCCGGATTCGATGCAGGATGATCCCGTCTATGAAGACGTGGTGCGCGAGGTCACCGAGTTTCTCGCCTCCAAGGCCGAGATGCTCGAGCAGCACGGGATCGATCAAGACAAGATCATCGTCGACCCCGGGATTGGGTTTGGAAAACGGTTCCAGGATAATCTCGATCTGCTCAAATCTATCGACACCATTCGATCACTTGGGTATCCTGTAACTATAGGCGCGTCGCGAAAACGGTTTATCGGCGAACTGCTCGATTCGGGAAGCTCGCGACCCGACGAGCGCTTGAGCGGCAATCTTGCGGTCGCCGCCTGGTGTTATCGTTCAAACGTGGAAATCATCCGCGTTCACGATGTCAAAGAAACGGTGGGGTACTACCGGGTCGCCGATGCGATCGAGCACCCGTCGGATTACACGGCATCCTGGTGATAGCCACAAAAACTGTGTCATAGCCCATGGAACTGGACACTAACAGACTCATCATCGATGTCCTCGACATCCTCATCGTCTCGTATCTTCTCTACAAGCTATTTGTGTTGATGAGGGGTACACGTGCCGTACACATGTTTTTTGGCCTCATCGTGCTGTTCTTCCTGTCAATCATCGCGAAATGGGCAAACCTCAATGCGCTCAACTGGATCATATCCAGCCTCAAGACGGTATGGGTAATCGCGTTCGTGATCATCTTCCAGCCAGAGCTAAGACGGGCGCTCGCCTCGTTGGGTCAACACCGTTTCTTGAGCCGCTTCTTCAGGGTCGAGGAAACGGGCGTAGTCCCCGAGCTCATCAAGAGCGCGTCGCGTTTGGCGGACAAAGGGATCGGCGCGATTATCGTTCTCGAAAAAGACATGGGCTTAAAAAACTATATCGAGACCGGCACAAAGATAGACGCGAAGGTTACCGCCGAACTGCTCGAAACGATTTTCTCACCGGCAAGCCCGCTCCACGACGGCGCCGTGATTATCCAGAACGACCGAGTGGCCGCCGCGGGGTGCATACTCCCGCTCACACAGGACCAACGCTTATCCGCGGCGTTGGGAACCCGCCACCGGGCCGCTATCGGTCTCACCGAAGAGACGGATTCGGTGATCATCGTCGTGTCAGAAGAAACTCAGACGATCTCGTATGCCGAAGGGGGAAAACTCAAACGCAAAATCGACATCAATACGCTGCGTACGGAT
This sequence comes from Candidatus Latescibacterota bacterium, assembly GCA_020356045.1. Classification (GTDB taxonomy): domain Bacteria; phylum Krumholzibacteriota; class Krumholzibacteriia; order WVZY01; family WVZY01. Next base: position 3,104,886 of record CP070631.1, on the reverse strand, counting down.
CTTCTCAAAAACTTTGGGTTGGTGGCAGAGGAGAAGGTGCCAAAACCGGCACCGGCCGCTTGACGAGAATCCCGCCCCGCGCGCCAACACCCCACGCGGTAACGATCACCCGCCCCCACATCTATTACGTCCCGCTCGTCACATGCGCTGCCAGTCAAAATACCCCTACTCGGGAATCAGCTTGACTGATACCGCCTTGTCGCGGTCAAAAACCGACGCGGCGGCTGCACGGATATCCTCTTTTGACACTCCCTGGACGCGTCGGGGAAATTGCTCGACCTGTTCGTAACCGAAGTCCAGTGCCTCATAGAAGCCGTACTCCATCGCCTGCGAAAGGTTTCGCTGAAGCTTCATGGTTTGCGATCCGATCAGCCATTCTTTTGATTTGCTGATCTCCGCATCGGTGACAAGCTCGGTTGTGACTTTGGTGAGCTCGGAGAGAATCACCTCGATCGCCTCGTCGATCCCCTCCGGTTGCGGATTTGAGAACCCGTAGAACATCGAGCTGTCCTTGAGCGGCATAAAAGCCGATCCCGCCATGTACCCCAGCGAGCGTTTGTCACGAAGCTCAACGAATAACCGTCCCCCAAGACCGGTCATCAACCCGTCCAGCACACGGAGTGCAATTGACTCGGGTGTCATCATGGGTGGCGCAAGAAAACCCACGAGACCAACAGCTTGATTGAGGTTGGTACGCGTCAGAACGTGGAGCCCGGGGTGTGCCGGGACTTCCGGCGCACTCGTTGCCGGTCCGGGCCCATCCCCCGAAGGGAGATCGCCATAGAGCTCTTTGGCAATGTCCAGCGCCCGCTCGGTCGTAATGTCCCCCACGAACACCGCGACGGTGCCCTTGGGCACGAGGACGCTTTGGTACCAATCGGCGCAATGGGTGCCGGTGAGTTTGGCCAGCTCTGATTCATTGCCCACAAAGGGGTACGCATATGGATGGTCGCCAAACATCTTTTTGAAGAGGTTGTCGATCGTAAAATAAACGGGGTGATCGTGCCGTTTGGCGAGCTCCTTGACCAGCTTGTTTTTTTCATTTTTGATCTTATCGGGTGCAAACACCGGGTTGCGAACCACATCTTTGTAAACGATGAGCCCGTCTTCGAGATGCTCGGATAGGATATTCAGGTACACGCCGTTGAGGTCAAAACCCGAAAAACTCTCGATGTTTCCGCCGAGCCCCTCGACTCGATTGACGATCTCATCGGCATCGAGCGAGGGCGTCCCCTTCAAAAGAACACGCGTTGTCAGCAGCGAGAGACCGGAGCGGCCCAACGGCTCCAGGCGCGTACCGGATGCGTACATCGTCAGCACACTGACCATCGGCACCGTCGTGCGTCGTTTGACCAGGACGCGGACACCGTTGTCCAGTGTGTGACGTTCGACCCGGTCTGTGGACGGTTGCGTGACCAGAGTGGTCTCGGGCGTCGGACTGTCGCTCGCTGCGACGCCGGTGGATGAGGCAGCCCTGGGTTGCGCCGGCGCGACCGAAGCGGTGGAACTGGAGACCGTTTCCAGGATCGCCGCGATATCATCTCGTTTGGGTTTGGCGACATCGGACTGTTCGGGGAGATACGCGACCAGAGAGCAGTTGTTCAACCGCAGGTATTTCCTCGCCACGCCGAGCACATCGTCCGCCGTTACGCGCTTTATCGCCTCCCTGTGCTCATCGGCAAGCCGGTAATCACCCATCACCTCGTAGTAACCGGTATTCGACGCTTGGCCTTCAACTGTTTCGAGCTCCGAGTACACCCACTTTTCCACCTGACGGCGTGCCTTGAGCAGTTCGTCGTCACCAACCCGCTCATGTGCGAATCGCGCCACCTCCTCGTAAATAGCGTCGCGGGCCGGTTCCCACTTGTCCGCGGGGGCCGACGCAAACACCATCAGATACCCCGGCCACTTTTCCGCCAACAGGCTTGCCGACACAGTGGTCACAAGACGCTTGTCCTCCAAAACCCGCCGCCGCAGACGCGAACTTTTCCCCGACCCGAGCAGCGTCGTCAATACCTCGAGTGCGGGGTAGTCGGCATCCAGAATATTCGTCGCGTGGAAACCAAACCCGAGATAGGCATGGTCGATTTCTCCACGCATGGCCTTGAAACGGAAATTGTTTTGCGGCGGCTCGACAGGCGAGCCGGGCAGCTCGACGGCACCGTTTGACCACTGCCCGTAGGTTTTTTCAATCTCGGTCATCGCGTAGTCGGGGTCGACATCGCCGACCACGACGAGCACCGCGTTGCCCGGGCGGTAATACGTATTGTAGAAATCAAGAAGCCGTTCCCGCGTAAAACCCGCGACGACCTTTTCGTACCCCGCGATGGGCCGGCGGTAGTTGTGGTTTTTATATCCAAGCTCCATCGTCCGGTAGTAGGTGTATGCGTCCGGTGTGTCATCATACATCCGTGCCTCGTCGATGACGACAAGCCGTTCCTTTGTGAATTCTTCCTCGGCGAACGTCGAGTTCATCATCGCATCCGCCTGAACATCCAGGGCGAGAGAGAATGATTTGGCGGGGAGTACGATATAGTACATCGTGTACGAGTAGCTCGTTGCGGCGTTCAAATTGCCACCGGCCGATTTGACGATATTGGCGATCTCGCCAACACCGTGTTTCTCCGTCCCTTTGAAAACCATGTGCTCCTGAAAGTGAGCCAGCCCAGACATGTCATCGGTTTCGTGAGCCGATCCGATCCGGAACCAGATGTTCAACGCGACCACGGGGTTCGATTGGTCCTGTTTGAAGAGCACGGTCAAACCGTTTGGAAGCATTTTTTTGATGTAACTATCGCCGACTGCATTCGAAAGCATGGGTCTACCGCCGTGAGTTTGAGGGTTGCGCTGGCAGTCAAGATACGTGATTTCCGGGTCAAATCCGGTAGTCAGGCAGATAGTAGATGGGCAAGTTGAGAGTCCACAAGGATAAAAAAGAGGGAGCCGTGGTCAGAACGGCTCGGTGTCTGCCCTCGCGTAGCTCAACCCGCGGCCGTCTCGTTCGCAACAGGTTCGGCTCCTCCCAACCCGTACCCAGCGATGCTCCCTCTCCGGAACTCAGCGATGAGAAACCAACAAGATGCTGACACCACCCGTCGTTCCAACACCACCCGCATCCGGCTGGCTCCCATCGAGCTGAGTTCAGATATCGTGGTGGATCTCTATGGCAAGACCGATGCCAGATTGGGCACCGCACCGTTTATCCAACGGCGGTGCATTAAGCTGTAAACGGGTCACTTACACCGCCGTGTTCAAAACCGGTGAGCTTGGCGCCAAACCGGTTGTACACAGTTGTCACGGGCGCACCATGCGGACGCCAGCCGTCAACGGAGTTATGATTAGCGGTGACTAAGTTTTCTGAGTAGTTCGGGAGGTGGAAACGGCGTTCACATTGTCCTCATCGGACTCGTCTCGCGCCCGGTAGCCATCGACTTCGATCAACTCGATAAATGCCTCCACAACCTGGGGATCGAATTGCGTACCTGCTTTGGATTTCATCGTGCCAAGCGCTATCTCTTTTGGCAGGGCGTGCCGGTAAGCGCGGTCGGTGGTCATCGCGTCAAAGCTATCCGCCACGGCGATGATGCGTGCGCCCAGCGGAATGTCGTCACCTTTCAATCCGCCGGGATAGCCCGTACCATCAAAACGTTCGTGATGATGCCGCACGAGAGGCACGGCGGCAGCAAGAAATTCCATGTTCTCGATAATTGACGCACCAATTTCCGGGTGGCTTTTTAGCAGCTCCCATTCTTCGTCACTTAGACTGCCGGGTTTGTTGAGAACCTTTTCATATATGACGAGTTTGCCAATGTCGTGCAAGACGGCGGCGAAAGCGAGGTCGCGAAGCTCTTTCTTGCCGAGCCGCATCTTGCGCGCCAGAGCGAGCGCGTAGTCGGCAACCCGCTGCGTGTGGCCCTTGGTGTAAGCATCCTTGGCCTCGACGATCGACATCAGGGCTTTGACCGTCGAGATGTACGTCGCCTGGAGAGCCTCGAGCAGCCGTAAGTGTTCCACGCCGGTTCCGGCGGAGTTGCACAACGAGGACAGGATATCCAGCTCAAACGGCAGGTACTCTTTGCCGGTGATCTTGGGCCCGGTAAACACCAACCCGATGAGCTTCTGTTTTACAATCACCGGCGTGACATACTCGAAGACGGCCAATCGAATGTCGGGAAGCCGGCTCGCCCACCCGCTCTCGCCGTTGCGGGCGATCTTTCTGGGTTTCCCCGTCTCCTTTACCCACTCGATAAACTCGCTATTGGTTCCCAACCGAAGATCCGATATTCGGTCCTTGTCAAAACCCTTGAGACCCTGTAGCGAAAACAGATCTTCATTTTCCTGCTTTCGATAATAAAACGCCATGCTCGACACTTGGAGCTCACCGATCACCGACAACGCAAGACCGTTGATCAGCTCGTCGAGATCGACACGCCGGTTGAGATCCTGGCTCACAGCGAACAGGGTCTTCATCGACAAAATCTGTTTTTTGAGCTCTCTGTTGACCAGGGCGTAGTTCTCTTCTTGCTCGCCGATCCGGCTCACCAGCTTGGTCTGCCGCACTTCGAGAGACCGCGTCCGGTAGTGCCGATCGAGAGCCCGCTCGACTTTGGTGTTTAGCTCCCTGAGTGAAAACGGCTTGGCAAGAAAATCTTCGGCACCGTCATCCAAACTGCTCACCCGTGTCTCGGGATCTGAGTCCGCAGAGACAAACAACACTGGTGTTTGCTCGCCGTGGGGCCGTTTACGGATGGCCTTGAATACATCCCTACCACTCATGTCGGGTAGCATCAGATCGAGAACCACAACGTCGGGCGTCGCCTCGTCGTAACGGTTTAGCGCTGACTCGCCGTCTCTGGCCACACGGACCGAATAGCCCCGGCGGCCAAGACTCTGTTCGAGTATTTCGAGCACTTTCTCGTCATCGTCGACGACGAGTACGTTTCCCATCATGTGCGTTCACCCTCATTCCTTGATCAGATCGGATACCTTGTAACGCCGCCGCTCCGTGCCTCGGATTTCTTCTTCGATGACATCGATAAAAATCTCGACGATATCGGGGTCGTAACGAATTCCCCAATTCTCCTTGAGCGTCGAAACAGCCTCTTCCCGGCTCAACGCCGGGCGGTTGGGCCGATCCTGAAGCATCGCTCCATAGCTTTCGACAACGGAAAGGATTCGTGCGCCAAGTGGTATCTGCGCCCCGGCCAGACCACAGGGGTAGCCCTCACCGTTGTAACGTTCGTGGTGATACATGACGACTTCCCGAGTGTGTTCGGTAAACCCCATGCTTTCGAGAATCTCGGCGCCCTCGATGGGGTGTTGTTTGATGATTTCCCACTCCTCTTTCATCAGCTCACGCGGGCTTCTCAGGATGAGGTTGCTGGTCTTGATCATTCCAATATCTCTCAACACGGTACCGTACATCAGATCACGCTGGTGTTCTTCGGGGTAATGCATCTTTACGGCGACCGCGTAAGTGAGATCCATCACCAGCCCGGTCGTTCCACGTGACATGGTGTTGCTCTCGATCATCGAAATCAGCGACTGCACGAGGCCCAACGTCCTCTCGCTTTCTGTCTCCAACCGGCAGCTGTTCTCGTAGGCGATCGCCACCTGACTGATCATGATGCCCAGAAACTCCCATGCCTTTGCGTCAAGCTCTGCCCGGATGGGCCGACCTAGCAGAACGATTCCACGAAACCGGTTTCGAACGACAAACGGGGCCGCATGGGGCAAATCCCAGGCATCCACGATTTGTTTGGCGGTATCGGACAGAGGGGCATCTTCGAGCGGGAGTATACGCGGCGATTCGATCCACTGGTCGATATCCACATCGGCACGTGGAATGTTGAGCTTATGCGGGTCAGCGGTCTCAAAACCTTTCCAACATTGAGCTACAAACTCATCGTTTACGAGTTCGAGAAACGCCGCGGCTTCCACTCCAACCTGAGCAATCGTGGTCAGCAAGAACGCGTCGAGAAGTTGCCCTTTATCTTCTATGGCGCTGAAATCGGCGTTGAGAGAGAACAGCCATTTGTATTGGACCAGCGATCGTTTGAGCTCTTTGATTTGGTTTTTGTACTCGAGCTCGGTTTCGTCCGTCGGTTTGTGACGGGTTTGAACCGGCGTCTCATCCGGCTGTGGTTCCGCACTCGTCTTTGGCTTTGGCGCCGTCGCCGACGGGGTTGGGG
>CP070631.1:3090866-3098595 GCA_020356045.1 Candidatus Latescibacterota bacterium | reverse complement strand
GATAAACGGCACCGCCAACAGACAAAGAATGCTTGGAATCGGTAGCGTCCAGGTTGTAAGCGACTCATCGAGCGCCACGCTGGTGACCGTGGGGGCTTGGTATTTCTTTAGGTAATTGGTCCAGCTCGCGAGGTTGTCTTCGGGTGTCAGATACGAGGGTAATCCTCCTGCGGGATCGATCGCGTTCGTGGGAATTTTCTGAATCCGATCCGACCACAGATTCCATTCGTATTCGACCTGTTTTGGCATTTCACTCACCAGATAGGTGATGATCACGCCAAGCATGGCATTGTTGATCGGCAGCTGCTCGGCTTGATCCAGAAATGTCGAACCGGTCATCGAGTATTTAACAAACGCCGTCCGGTCCAGGATAGGCCGCAGTTTTTGACCATCGATAAGCAGCCTGTCGTTCTCCAAAAAAAACTCACCCACCCGCTGCTTGAGTGCGTCGTTTTCATCGGCTTCTATGAACTCGTCACCGCTCAGACCGAGGTCGAGCCACGCCTCGAGGTCTTTGACTCGTGCCAGGATCTCGTGCCGTACCTCAAACGGTTCGATATAGAGAAACGACATCACGCTCCCACGCTGCCACCGCTTGAGCGCGCGCTCGTCGAACTCCGAGTACCATGGATCATCCCAGTCGAGGGTCATCGCGCACGACGCGGGGAGAAACCGAAAATCGATCGTCGGCACCTCCATGTGGTACGCAATAAACCCGATCGATACGGTGCTCCGCCCTTCCCGGGTAAGCGGCGGGATAAAGGTGAGCGACCCGGGTTTTTTTGAAAAGGGGTAGACAAGCTCGGCGTAGAGCACCCGTTTATCGTCTGGAGGTCCGGGTATGGGTTGTCCCGTGTAAGGGTTGAACTTGCCTGCCAAGGGCGAGGGCCGCTCCTTACGGAGTCGCTGCTCAACCAGTTTGAGTTGGGCCTGGAGTTTTTTGCCGTCGCCGGTAATGACCTGAAATCCGTCGTCAGAAAACGCTCGCATGCGAACGGCAAGCGGTGGGGGTGTGATGTCGGTGTCTTTGAAAAACTCCTCGGGCAGCAGATAGTGAAACGCCATGAGATCGTCGACGAAAATCTCGAGATCGACTTTGACGTGATCGTCGTTGACACGAATCTCGGCGATCGTGGGCGCGTTTTCCGCTCCGGAGAGACTGATCCAATCCGCGGCTGCCGGTTTCGGCAGAACACAAGACATCAAAAGGAGCGCGATCGTTATGGTTGAAGATCGAGTCATCATGATTGAGAATAATGGGACAAGACGGCGAACCCTCGGACCGGGTCAGAACCGCCGTGCGTGACGCTTCGAATTAACCGGCGGTTAAGCTTCCTGCGACATATAGTCGTGCGTCGACCAGAGCCGCTTGATCGTCAGACGCAAAATGTAATCATCGGTTTCGAACGGTTGACTCGGGGTCGATCTCGTTCGTTGGACAATAAGGTGGAGCTCACCCACCCATTCGCGGCCAAAGACGTAACCCGCGCCGACATCGAACCTGAACTGTGCGGCGAATACCTCATCCACCGCCGGCCCCACGTCTTCGAACCATTCGAATGACAACGGCGCGTAGAAATACGCCAGTTTCGCAACCTTTGTAAACGGTATTTTGGTGCCCAGCTTATACCGGAAACGCAGGCCGCTATCCACATCCCGGTCATCCGAATACCACATGAAGCGGCCTTCCAGTCTGAAATAACTGGTAAAAGTCAGCACACCGATACTTGGCCATTTGACAAACGCGCCGGCCCACGGCCGCAGCTCCCCCTCATCCGCCAGGCCGTCGTTGTGTGTGTAGAACAAACCAAGCCCGCCGCGTCCTTCGAGCGGTACGTGCTCGGCATGATACCGGAGCGATGGACGCGCGTAGAGTTTTTGCCAGTCCCAGTCCTCGGTAACCGTGCGGAAACCGGTATCACCATAGAATTCCCAAGTGGGATTCAAGTAAAAGTGATGGTGATAATCGGCCCACAGCTGCAGTTCGGTATCGTTTTGGGCAAGCGATCCGGAGGTGAGCATGGCGAGCCATACGAGTGCTGTCAGAACGATTCTCAACAGTCTACTTTCCCGGCGGCCCAAAGCTGCGTACGATGGTCGCCCCGATCACAACGGCCGTGTCATCACTCGTGAAATCGATATACAACCCCGGGGCAATTTTCCACATCGGTTTAAACGCGATTCCGTATTCGCCGCCGAGGCGGAACACAAACCCGGCGTCCTTGTCTTTTGGCTTGAACACGATGCCCGGCGCGCCAATAAACTTCAACTCTCCCTGCCACGGGTGCCAATAGAACGCGGCGGCGAGGATTCCTTCGCGGAAATCCGCCCCCGTGGCCTCACCGACACCACCGATGCCAAACCGGCTGTCGATCCGAAACTCGTAAGCGAGCCCAATGCTCAAACCGGTTTCTGCAGCCTCACTGGTAATCCCTACAAACAGCCCAGCTTCGTGCCGCCCCTCCTCGGCCCGCTCTCCTGTCTCTGCGTCACCGCCCGTCTTGTTTTCCGGATCTTCTGTTTGTGCGAGCGCCTCCGGTGATGCGAGCATCGCCGCCAGCAGACCCGCGACCAGGATACCGACGAATCGTTTGATCATCTTACACGTGCCTCCTGCTGATTACTTCCGGACCAGGTTTAGTATGGATGTAGACTACCAGCCCTGTCACTACCGGTCAATACGCTGCAAAAGTCGAGGGCAGCCAAGACTTGCGTGGCACCTTAGTCGGCGCGTCCAAAGCGGGCTGGCATGTTTGTAATAGATCCGTTCAACCGACCGGGCTGAGGGGAAATCAATGCCTGGTCGGTCTGTTACCCGCCGCTGCTATACATCATTCTGGCCAACCGTTCGCCGACCCTGGGAGCACTGAATCGGCCGGTGTTGGTGGAAATAAACAGGTAAGAGCGCCGGCCGAGGAATTCAAAAGTACCTGCCGTAAAACCAAAATCGTTGCTCTCGGCAAAAGCGATCATCTCACCTCCCCAATCCGTATCGGCGCCTTTTTTGTAAACCGTGTAGAGCTTGTCGAGAGCTGTCTCGCCCAGAATCTCGTGGTCGAGCAGCGCGTTGAGCCAGCGACCTTGTTCGCCCGGTGACGACACCAAGCACCCCCCACCGATACAGGCCCAGGTGATCTCCGGCCAGTGATACGGCGAGTTCTCGTCGCCATACGATTTGGCGTCGTAACCATGCGCCGCCTGCTCCGGCGTCCAGCGGGGGTTGCGATAGTACCCGGTGTAGCGAAGCCGCGCGGGTTTGAACAGCTCGGTTTGCGTATACTCCATGTAGGGCATGCCCGATACGATCTCGATGATGGCGGCGAGCAGACCATACCCCGAGTTCGAATAGCCACGGTCCTCACCCGGTGTAAAGCGGAGTGGCTGCGCCAGGATCCGCTGGACCGCCTCATCGCGGGTCATGGGCTGGAAATCCCCAGAGTCATCGTGATACTCGTGCAGCCCGGATTGCATGGTGAGGAGATGATGGATGGTGATCGACTGTTTGTCCGCGGGAACGTTTACAAAAAACCTCGTGATCGGATCGCCGGTGGAGAGCTTGCCTTCTTGCTCGAGTTTGAGAATGCCGGCTCGAGTGATGCTCTTGGCGTAGGATGCGACGTCAAACACCGTCTCGGTGGTGACCGGAACACGTCGCTCGCGGTCGGCCCAACCGTATCCTTTATGGAGCAAAACCTCGCCATTTTTGACCGCGATCAACGCGCCGGAGAACCCTTCGGCTTCGAGCTCGCGCATGACCGCGTCCATTTTGCCACCCAGATCCCCGGAGACCACGGCGTTGGGGTCTTCAACGTTCTCGGGAGGATCGGGCACCGGCTGCGACGTGACCGGCATGACGCCAATCCCCGTGATTCCATGCGGTGGTGTGGGGTTGAGTCCGAGTTCGATGCGATACCTCTCGTGTGAGGATTCGGCTTCAACGTCGAGGATCACGCTGAACGGGCCGGGTTTGTCGACCGAAAGCACGCGGACGGCACCCAGCTCCTCGTGGAGAGAGCGAAGTTGCGCAACGTGCTCGTCGATCGAGAAGTGGTCACGGAATTCAGGGTCAAAGTAGTCGTCGATAAACGCTCTGATCGCCGTGTCGTCGCCGCTTTGCATGATGTCGAACAGTGCGTTGAGCGCACGCCCCGTGGGCGAGTCGGGGAACCGCTTTTGTTGCAGGGCGGCGGACATGGTGGCCATGAGTGCGATGACCATGGTCAATATCAGAGTCGTTTTCAACACGACGCCTCCTTCCAAATCGGGGTTGGAAAGCCGTACGGGGTTGTTTGATTTTACCTCAGGGACTCGGCCGGGTTCCACCAAACCCGCCGTTTGTAACGGGAAGGTGTGGTATGATCACGGCAAACCGGAGGATCCGAATGGGCAAGTTTTTGACTGCATTCATTGCTGTGGTTTTGCTGACGAACTGTGCGCCGGAGGCACGCGACGTGAGCCAGCGAGGCGGCCGCACACCGGACCAACTCGAGGATGGATGGCAGGTTGCGCCCCCAGCGCAATTCAACGCAGACACAGCGCTGATCGATTCGATGATCGAACGAACGAAGAGAGAAACCTACGCCAACATTCACAGCATTCTTGTGGTCAAAGATGGCCTTCTGGTCATCGAGCAATACTTTGACGGGCACGTTCGCGGTGATCTCCACCAGATTCGTTCGGCGACAAAATCGATCGGATCGATACTCGTGGGGATTGCCGTCGACAAAGGATTTGTAGCCTCGGAAAACCAACCCATCTACACATTCTTCGAGGCAGATTACGAACCGGCGGACGGCTGGTCCAGTCGGGCGAAAACGGTGGAGATCCGGCATCTGCTCAGCATGATGTCGGGCTATGATTGCGAGGATCTCACCACCAACTTCGCTTGCGAGAACGCCATGTACGGCACCGATGACTGGGTGCAATACGCTCTCGATCTTCCGTTCGCCCACGCGCCTGGCGAGCGCTGGGCCTACAACAGCAGCAGCCTGATTCTTGCCGGTGAAGCTGTGGCCCGCGGTTCGGGGCTCGATGTGGATGCGTTTGCGGAGCGGTTCCTTTTCAAACCGCTTGGGATCGAGCGTTTTCGATGGCAGTTTTCTCCCAAAGGACGCGCATGGATAGGTGGTGGTGCGCGGATGATCCCACGCGAGATGGCCAAGATCGGGCAGCTCATGTTAGACCGTGGTGTGTGGAACGGCGAGCGTATCATGTCCGAAGAATGGATCGACAAAAGCACGCGGCGGCAGGGGGATATGCTTGGTGGCGTGGACTATTGTTATCTGTGGCAGCGAGGGGAGTGGTACTGTGGCCGCGATCTGATGACCGCGTTCTGGGCGTCGGGCAACGGCGGGCAGTACATCATCGTGATTCCGGAGGCCGGGATGGTGGTTGTGTTTACCGGTGGCAACTACGACAGCCCGCTGGCCGGTCAGCCGTTTCAGATGCTTACTCGGTACATTCTGCCGGCGTTTCTACGACCCTCGCCGCTGGAGATCGTGACGCTCGATCGGAAAGAAACGGAAAAACTAACGGGCACATACTTTCTGGATTTCGAACCATCGGCTTCATCAACTATTGGCATCGACAACGGCCGTCTGTATCTTCTCGCGCCGGATAACGAAACCATCGAATTGGTCGCGCACTCTCCGATTTTTTTTACGGGCGATTCGCAGCATGGACCGATAACGGTTGTCTTTGGGGTCGGTGATGGTGAGGGAGTCGTCAATCACACCATCTACGGCAGCTTCCAGCGTTTTGTGTTTGAACGGGAGTGATCGGCGCGCCAACGAATCAGTGATTTCACCCATCGCGTTCCGTGATCGAATGCCGACAGCTATGTCGCGTGAAGCACGTGTCGGTTGTTATATGTTTCACGATTCCCCCTTTTGATGCAAGCCGCTTTCGGGTTGATCTCACATCAGCGTGAGGCTAGATTAGATAGTTGGTAAACACGCTCAATCCAATGACCATTCAATCGATCGGGAGGTCCCCGATGTCAGCCAGGACATGGTTATCCTACGCTTTCATTTTATTATTGGTGTCGTTCGCTGTGTGTGCGGCCAATGCACAAGCGGATTCGGATCCGGTTGTCCGCGTTGGTGTCGTCATCGATGGGCCGTGGGATGGCAACGACGAGGCAGCGGCGATGTTCGAGCGCGAAATCCTCGAAATCCTCGAGGGCGATTTCATTGCCGAGTTTCCACCGGACAAACGTATTGTTGCGGACTGGACGATCGACGGTATCCGCGGCGCGCTCGACCGGCTCTTAACGGATTCCGAAGTGGATCTGGTTATTGCGCTTGGGGTCGTGGCATCGCACGAATCCGCCACACGCGGGCCGCTGCCAAAACCGACCATCGCACCGGCCGTCATCGACGCAGATCTCCAGCAGCTGCCAAACACCAACGGTACGAGCGGGGTGAAAAATCTTAGTTATCTGGCGTTTCCGCACAACACCGAGAACGATCTGCGCAAGTTCCAGGAAATCGTGCCCTTCAAAAATCTTGTGATGCTGGTCAACAACTATGTGTCGGTTGCGGTACCGGAGGTGGGTCCCCGGGCGTTGCGGCTGGCCGAACGCATGGGAATAAAGGCGTCTTTTGTGCGCGTCGAACGGAGCGCGGCGGAGGCGATTGCCAAGTTGCCACCGGATGTCGAGGCGGTGTATCTCGCACCGCTCCTTCAGATTCCGGAGAAAGAATTCAAGGCACTGGCGGATTCGCTGACCGCACGCAAAATTCCCAGTTTTTCTATGTTTGGCCGGCGGGATGTCGAGCTGGGCATACTGGCCAGTCTCAATACAAATACGTTCCCTCGTTTGTCACGCCGCGTGGCGATCAACGTCCAACGGATCCTGCTAGGTGAGGAAGCCGCTTCGCTGCCGGTTGCATTTCAAGTCGAGGAGCAGCTCGTGATAAATATGAAGACGGCACGGGCGATGGGTGTGTACCCGAATTGGGCCGTTTTGACGGAGGCGGAGCTGATCAACGATACGCGGGATGAAGTGGATCGTGTCGTGTCGCTCGAGAGCGTTATTACCGATGCCCTCAAAATAAACCGCGATCTCCTCGCACAAGAACGCGCCGTGGCCGCGGGCCGCGAAACGGTCAAGGCAGCGCGATCACCGCTTCTCCCACAAGTCGATCTCAATCTCCTGGCCCTTCAGATCGACAGCGATCGTGCGGAACAGAGCTACGGTCAGACGGCCGAGACCACGGTCAGCGGCAGGGCGGTTCTGACACAGGTGCTTTACGCCGATGGTGCGTGGACCGGATACACCGCGGAAAAACACCTGCAGGAGGGGCGTGAGTCGGATTTTCGCGCGCTGCGACTCGATGTCGCGCAGGAAGCCGGCGAGGCCTATTTGAATCTGCTCCGCGCAAAGACGTTTGAAGACATCCAGGAACAAAACCTCGAGCGAACACGGTCGAACCTGGCGCTGGCGCGTGTGCGCGAGGCGATCGGCGCTGCAAACCCCGCCGAGGTGCTGCGGTGGGAGAGTCAGATCGCAAACAACCGCATCGATGTTATTGCGGCAAACGCGCAGAGAAACCTCGCCGAGATCGATCTCAACCGAATTCTTTACCGGCCGGCGGAGGAACCGTTTGCCACAGAGGACGCCGACATTGGTGACCCCGCGCTGTTTCTTTACCGCGGGGATCTGATCGAGTATCTCGACAATCCCTGGGAATTCAAGGTGCTGCGCGCGTTTCTCGTCCGATACGGG
>CP070631.1:3077380-3090766 GCA_020356045.1 Candidatus Latescibacterota bacterium | reverse complement strand
GCCGACGACAACGAACGCCGAATCGCTTACGCGCTCGATATGCTCGGTGATGTAAAGGATGCGTCAATTGTCGAAGCGGTCCGCCCGCTGCTACGCCACGATTCTGCCGATATCAGACGGCGGGCGGCGGCCGTGCTGCAAACGCAGGACGGTGACCATACCGCAGACTTGAAACCACTCTTGGACGACGAGGACCCGCGTGTGCAGCGGGATGCGATGTATTATGTGTGTGTGCATGCGGCGGGCGACACGGTCGATTTACTCGGCTCATATCTAACCGACCCGGATCCACGGGTCAAAGCGGTCGCGCTGAGCTGTGCGGCCGAGTATGGCGGTCCCAGGGCCCGGCGGTTGATCGATGATTCAACGATTCGGGCTCTGATCGAAACCGATGGCGAACAGGCAACGCTGGTTCGGCTCGAAGTAGCGGACGCGCTTGGCAACCTCAACGACCCCGCGTTTCGACACTATCTGCTCGATCTAATGAACGATCCGTCGCCTCGAGTCGTCGCGGCGGCCCTGGCCAGCGTCGGCCGAACCGGCGACAGGGAGTTCGTGCCGCACATTCTCGAAAGGCTTTCCGACAGGCGCTACCGAACCGCCGCGTCCGATGCCTTGATTGCGTATGGCGAACGGATCGTGGGTACGGTCAGCGACTATATTATCGATCCATCGATTGCAGCCCCGGTCCGGAGCCGATTGTGCCGGGTGCTCAGCCGGATTCCCACTCAGGTGTCGGTAGACGCGTTGGTTTACGTGCTAGACCGAGTAGAATCCGAAACAAAATTCCATGTCATCAAGGCGCTCAACGCGCTGCGGGCCCGATACCCGGAACTGAGATTTGTGCATAAGTCGTTGAACACCGTATTGCTGCGCGAGACCGAATCGTATTACACGATTCTCCAGATTCTTCATCTGACCGATCATCCCAACACGCCGGCAGACAAGTTGTTGGCAAAGGCCTTGGAGGAGAAAATTGATCAAAATCTCGAACGGATCTTCAGGCTTCTCGGACTCCGCTACCCAGCCAGAGATATCTACAGCGCGTACTTGGGAATCGTGAGCACAAAAAAGGATCTTCGCGCCAATGCGATCGAATTTCTCGACAATATCCTCAAAAAGGATTTGAAAAAATATATCTTCCCGATAATGGACAATATCGATGACGAGGTCAAAATTAGAAAAGGGCGCGAGCTGTTTGGTATCCAGTTTGAGGATATCAACGAAGCCTTGTCGTATCTCATCAAGGGCAGGGATCCGTGGCTGAGGAGCTGCGCAATTTACACTGTGACGCCGGACCTCCCGGAAGCGTTGGGCGATCTGGTCAAAAGCTCGCGCAACGACCCGCACCCAGTTGTGCGCGAGACATCGGAGCTTGTATTGGAGCGTTCGAGACAATAAAGGTTAAGCTTGATACCACGGTGATTATGCAAAATAATTCAAACAAGAGGTAATTGAATGCTGACAATCGTTGAGAAAGTGATTTGCCTTCAAAACGTCGACGTTTTCTCCGAGCTCCCGTCGGAACAGCTCTCCTACCTGGCGGCCATCGCGGAAGAGGTGTCGTACTCAAAGGGCGATGAGATTTACCGGCGCGACGAAGTGTCCGATGCGCTCTACGTCGTCCTTGACGGAAGGGTCCGCATCCACCGTGACGGTGAAGAGCTCGCCGTCGAGGAGGTCGACGATGCGTTCGGAACCTGGGCGTTATTCGACGAAACGCCGAGAGTGGCAACCGCCACCGCTGACGAGGACACCCGGCTGCTTCGCATTGACCGCGAGGATTTCCTCGATATACTCACGGACCACGTTGGAATAACCGAAAACGTCATGAAAACGCTCGTGGGCCGTCTTCGCGGTTTGCTCGACCGGGTGGGAACGGACATCGGGCAGCGGCCGACCAGTTGACACGCGCCCGTAGCGAGGGCGGAAAGCGAGTCGACCTCGTTGATGGGGTAGCACCGATGATGTCAATCGAGAGAAGTTGACCAGAGAATTTTGAGATGTCTTCAATGAGCGACAAAGAAATTGCGCGTCTCCGCGAGTCCGAGGAGAAATACCGCAAAATGATCGAAAGTGCGCACGACGCGATATTCGCCATCGACGTCGAGACGGCGGAGATACTCGAGGCGAATCCAATGGCGGAGGAAATGACGGGTTATTCCGCATCCGAGCTGATTGGGATGAAGGTGTGGGAGCTGCATCCGGTGGACGAACGCGAGGCGGCTCGTTGCTTTTTCGAAGAAGTGCCGAAAGCGGGCAAGGGACTTTGCGCTGATCTCGATTTTCTCACCAAATCTGGTGAACGGCTCGCCATCGACGTGAGTGCCTCTGTCATCACATACGGCAATCGCAGGATCATCCAGCGAATTTGCCGGGACATAACCGATCGCAAAAAGCTCGAAGCCAAACTCGAGAAGGCTAAAGAGAATCTTGAAGTCAAAGTCGAGGAACGGACCCGCGAGCTGCGGCAAAAACAGGCCCAGCTGATCCAATCGGAAAAGATGGCCGCGCTAGGGCATCTCGTGGCCGGCGTCGCTCACGAGATCAACACGCCGCTCGGTGCATTAAAGAGCAACAACGATCTGTTGATTCGCGCGTTGTCAAAGATGAAACACGTCGTGTCAGACCCAACAACTCCCGATACCATCCGTAATCACCCACAGCTGGGCAAGATACTGGCGAACATCGAGGATCTGAACGCGATCAACAAATCTGCAATGGAACGTATCGTGACCATTGTGAGGAGCCTTAGAAAGTTCGCACGTCTGGATGAGGCGGAGCAGGACAAGATCGATATTCACGAGGGTCTCGAAAGTACATTGACCCTCGTCCATCACGAACTGAAAAATCGAATCCAGGTTCACACGGATTTCGCCGCCGTTCCATCGATTACCTGTTATCCTAACCAGATCAATCAGGTGTTTATGAACATCCTGGTAAACGCCAGTCAGGCCATCGAGGGGACCGGCGACATATTTATCAAAACGTACGAAAAAGACGACCATGTAATCGTTGAGATCCGCGATACGGGAAAGGGAATCCCCAAAGAGAACATCGATCGAATTTTCGATCCCGGGTTCACAACGAAAGGAGCCGGGGTGGGTACCGGCCTTGGGCTTTCGATCGTGTACCAAATTATAGAGGATCACAACGGCAAAATAGAAATCGACAGTGAGGTAGGGAAAGGAACGACATTTCGGATTATTCTCCCAGTCCGATGATCAAGGAGGCTGTATGACCCCGGATGAACACAAACCCAAGATTGTGATAGTAGATGATGAAGAGATGGTTCTCACCAGCCTCAAGTCATTTCTCGATCTTGAAACGGAATACCACGTAGAGAGTTTTAAGAACCCGTTGGAGGCTTTGGAGTTCATCAAGGCCAATGACATCGATCTCGTCGTGTCCGACTACCTCATGCCCGAAATGGATGGGATCAGTTTCCTCGGCGAGGTCCGCCACGTGCGGCCCGACGTGCCCAGGATCATTCTCACTGGTTATGCGGACAAAGAAAACGCAATCAAAGCAATCAATGAAGTCGGGCTGTTCCAATATATAGAGAAGCCGTGGGACAACGACGATCTTCTTATCATCCTTCGCAACGGTCTCGAACGCTCGCGGCTGCTCAAAAAGCTCCAGGAAAAAATTCAGGAGATCAACAGCGCGTACGACGAGCTTCAGGGTATGCACAAACAAATTTTGAAGACGTTCATTTGACGAATCTCCGTGTGGCAGCCGCAGAAAGGATCCTGCCATTCGATCGCGTTCGTTAAACGATATTGTATGGTATGTCGACGCCGACGCCTATGCCAGGAGCGAGCCGGGCATCTACCACTCGTATATGGCCAGTGTCGCTACCACCCTCAAATATCTTGGCACCGACGTGGATCCCGCCTGGCTGATGGGAACGAGCGGTTTTGCATTCCGGATACTCACCAATGAGGTCATGTGCCCCAGCGCCGCGAGCGTTTTCAATTGGATCCCGACACTGGCCGAGACTTTCGAGCAATCCGGGTATCAATGCGTGTATATCAGCCGGCTGTGGCACGAACAGGACAAAGAAGCAGCGCGGCGGGAGGAAGCCCATCAGGCGATCGTTGCGGCTGTCGACCGCGGCGTTCCGGCAGTGGTGTGGGACGTTGCGGAAGCCGAGTGGGGATTGATCACCGGGTATGACGACCGCAGGCAACTGTACGAGACGCTCACGTGGGAGGGCGAGCCGCTGATGCTGGCGTACGAAAAGCTCGGCCGCAATGGTATTGACGTTTTGTCAGTTGCCATACCGGGAGACGGTAATGAGCGGACGCGCGAAGCTATCGTATTCAATTCGCTCCGGGCAGCGGTTCTCCACGCCGAGCAGGGAGAATGGACGGACCGCCCCAAGTATCAGGATGGGCTGCCAGCATACGACCTATGGGCGACGTTGCTCGAACGTTGGGCACTGATCGTGCGGGCGGGCCGGGGCCAAAAAATCAGCCCGCACATATCTTCGCATGCGATGTATTATGCCGCGCAATGGTACTCGGCACGATGTTACGCCCGAGATTATCTCAAAGGCGTTGCGGGGCGTAACGAGAATCTGCTCAGAGCAACCTTATCTTACCGAAACGTGGCGTCCCTTCTAAAACCCGTCTGGGACGTTTTCAAAACGCAAAGCAAGCCCGACCAGAAGTCCCTCTTGGGTCTTGCCCGCCGTATTCGGGATGCAAGAGCCGAAGAAGAGGAAGGGATCGACTATATCAAGGGGTACCTGGCGGAGCAGGGTGGCACGAGCTGAGAGCAACAGCCCAAGGTATTGCAGTCAAATCGCTTGCGGTGTTACTCTCGGCGGTTTAGTCTTCCCCGTTTTCCTTGCGAAACCCGATTCGCTCGAACGGATTGACGATCCCCGAGAGAATGTTTCGGAGGTGCGCCGTGACCCGTTTGAGATACCGGACGTATAGCGCGAGCGACACGGCCTCGGGTGATCCGAGGGTCTGAACCTCCGTCTTGGTGAGCGTGCCCAGCAGCTCGTCGCATTTGCCGATCATCCACAGGCTCTCCTCCAAAAGCCGGACGGCCGCTTTCTGATCCGATATCTTGAGTGCCGGTACCACACCCTCGAAAAGACGCGCCGCATTGGTCTCGATCTTTATTACATCGGTCTCCAACGATCCCGCCTGTAGTTTTTTGGGATGTGCCAGAGCGAGCTCCATGATGTTCTTTGTGTAATCTCCGATGCGTTCGATGTCGATCACAATGCTGGTCAAGATCAATCCGGGTATGATGTTCACGCCTCCGGTTATTGCGAGATGTTTGAGAACCTTTCGCCGGACTTCCTGCTCGTACTTGTTGACTATTTGATCTTTTTGATAGATGTCGATTTCGATCGACCCACCATCGCTCTCTCTGAGCGATGTAACCGACGCCTTGAACATCTCATAAGTGCTCTCGAGCATTAAATTCGAGTCGTTGAGCGCCTGAGTCAGGAGGTTATCCGACCGCCACAGTTCGATGAGTTCTTTGAATCTAAACATCGTCTATCACCTCGTCAGGGATATCAGAGCAATAGGTATAAGAAAAAACACGATCAAAATATACAATACGGGCACAAAACGGGATCTGATAGAAGCGCTGGCCAGTCTCTCCGACAGATGGATCGGTAATCGCCTCATCGGCCAAATGATGATGATTCCCGTCACATTGAACAACAAGTGGGCAAATGCGACGGTCACTGCCGCCGGATCCGCCGTTACCAGCGACGCCAGCATTGCCGTTATCGTTGTTCCCACGTTGGCGCCCAGCGCGAATGGGAAAATCTGTTTCAAAGTGAGAATACGTGCCCCGGCGAGCGGCACGCACAACGACGTCGTAATGGAGCTGCTTTGAACCATAACGGTCAATCCCACGCCAAGAAGCATCGCGCGCAACGAGTTTTTGAACAGAGTCTTGTCAAAAAACTGCTCTACTTTACCAATAACGAGCGCGCGCAGATTGACGACGATAAACCGGAGCGCGATAAATAAGAGAATGACCGAAATAATCAACATCAGCACACCGGACTCATGGGTGGTCAATGTGATGAACTTGACGGCGGGGCTCACAATCATTTTGAGCGGGTTTAGAAGTTTCATCCCGCCGGCGTTGGCAAATTGTGTCGCCATAAACGCCGACGCGTCGCCGAGAAAGTTGGTCAGGAGCTGAAGCGGAAATAAAATTACCACCGCGATCAGGTTGAAAAAGTCGTGTATGGTGGCAGCGGCAAATGCGCGGCGGAACTCCTTTGGACGCGAAATATGCCCGATCGACACTAATGTGTTGGTAACGCTGGTACCGATGTTTGAGCCGATAACGATGGGAATCGCCCCCGACACGGTGAGCGCGCCACCGGCCACGAGGCCGACGACCATCGACGTTATCGTCGATGAGCTCTGAACCAGACTGGTGGCCAGAATCCCGATAAAGAGACCGGTGAATGGGTTTGAGGTCGTCGTCAGAAGTTGTTGCGCAAACCCTTTTCCAAAAAACTTGAACGAGGCGCCCATCAGCGAAATGCTGACAAAAAAGGCATAGAGAAGACTCAGAAGCAGAATTAGCCGCACGATTGGCGGCGGATTGATCACCCGATTACGGATAATACGTGCTCTCCCCTCCAGAAACACGAATATCACTCCCTGGTTGTGGTTGTTGTGCGGCTAGAACGTATACCCCGCCGAAAAATATGTCAAGATATCATGACGATCGCTGGTCATTATCGTGAAGATGATCGGACCTACCACCGTGTTTGCACCTAACGTCAGGCCTCCGCCGTTGATATAACGGCTCGTGCTGAGCGTGGTATTCCACTCTTCGAAGGTATTTCCGATGTTCCAGCCGGCCTGTAGAAAAAACGTCGGCACAAATTGCCACTGCACACCAAGAAGCAGCATTTGCACGTAGGGGCCGGCGCGTTCCTGAAACTCCAGCCCATAAAACGTCGAGTTGACCGACTGCAGGGCGATCGGCTCATTAACATGCCCGAGAAAGAAAAGATAGGAGCTCGGCACGCTGCCGTTCGACGCACCAAGAAAGAGCGACTGGAACAAAGACACGTTTGGATGGAGGGCGAGCGCCGCCCGCTGATCCAGATAAGCCCTGGTGAACGACAAATCGCTCCCCACACCCCGGTCGGCAACTTCGCCAATAAGCCTCACATACAACCCGTGCGTGGGAAACACGGTTCTGTCGATGGTATCCAAACTAATTTCACCAAAGAAAGGTACGAGCACATCGGTGCTGTCCGACAATTGGGGAGGACCCGTCTCGAGCTGTTGGTAGATGTGCTCGGCGCGAAACCCTGCGGCAACGTTCAATTTTGTCGAAAAAATTGTGCCGAGCAGAAACTCACCAAATGAGTACCGGGTGATGTACTGCGCGACCCGGGTATCGCCTTGGAAAACACCCATATTGATGCGCTGTGTGTTTGCTCGCAATCGGAAACCCAGCGCGCGGATGAGTCCAGTACGCATGAAGAACTTGGCGTCGACCTCGTACTCCTCGGCCAGAATGATGTCCAACGCAAACGTCGCCCGCATCCTCGACAGATTGCGGATGGTCGTGTTGAGCAGGAGTTCCCCCTTTCGCCGGCTGTCGTACCGGAGTCCCACTCTAAAAAGGTTTTCGGTCTGCTCGACGACCTGGAGAACGAGAACAGTCCGGGAGTTTTCGTACCTGATTCCATAGCTCACACTTTTGAAAAACTGGGTCGTATAGACCTGGTCGACGCCCTTCTGAATTTCGTCCATCGTCAGGCGGCCGGGGATATCAAAACCAAACTCCCTCTCGACAAAATCTCGAGACACAACCGAAAGCCCCTCGACAATCATCTCATCGAAATCGAACGAATCGATACGCTGCGGCGGTTCCTTTGGCTCCGTTCGGCCCCAGCGTTCGAGCGAATCGGCCAACTGTTCGAGCTGAGGCATCATGGCGCGGGCAGCCTCTTCGCCCAACTCGATCAGACGCGGACCTTGTTCGAACTCGTATTGCTCGATTCCTTTGAAATCGGGGGTGATGACCAGATCGCAAAGCGTGCGCTGCCGTGTCATCTCCGGCCGCATCAAGATCGTGAGTGTCTGCTGGGTTACGCCAATGATCGAATTGAGCTTTTCCTCGCTGAGCGGCTTTTCGCCCACATCCACGCCAATCACGATATCGGCACCAAGCTCGATCGCGTCCTCGGCGGGCATCACCCGGACCAGCCCGCCATCGACGAGCAGGCGGTCGTCGATCCTCACCGCTGTAAAAATCGAAGGGATGGCCACGCTCGCCCGAATCGCGTCGGCGAGAAATCCACTCTTGAGCACCACCGCCTCGCCGGTTGTAATATCCGTCGCCACACAGGCGAACGGGATGGGCAAGTCGTTGAAATCCAACGACCACTGAACGGGGACCGTCAGACTGCTCATCATCCGCATCATGTGCTGTCCAGCAATGAGACCTGAAGGGAGCCCGATATGGAGCCCTTTCATGGGAAACGAGATCAGGAAACGCGAGTCCCAGAGCTTGTATTCCATACCGAGCCGGTTTCTGGGCACACGATCCGAAAATACGTCGCTCCAGTTGGCCTCGAGCACCATGGTTTCCATTTCTGCGGTTGAATAACCGACTGAGTAGAGTCCGCCAATTATGCTCCCCATGCTGCAACCGGTGACCACATCGATGGGTATACCCGCTTCTTCGAGCACCTTGATCACGCCGATGTGTGCCATCCCCTTCGCCGCTCCGCCGCTAAGGGCGAGCCCCACCCTGGGGCGTTGTCCTGCCGCCTCAACCGGTGACACAAACGCAATCGAAACAATAACAAGCAGTATAGGTCCGTACGTATTTCGAAAAGTGGACTTGCTCATGGGGCGTAATCGCTGGTACCAAGACCTAAATCACTACATGCCAAATGGCAAATTATGTTGATCATGTTTTCACAAACCGTGGGGTTTGTCACCTTGGTTTTCTCCGGCCGTCCCATGGCCGCCCGCCACTCGAGAGCTTTACACGGCGAATCGCTCTTTTGACAGCCCTCGGCACAAATTTTTGATATTGAGGTTCGCGCCCAAAAAATCTATTTTATATAAACCTGTTTGACCCCACGTGCATTCGGATCGTTCACGACATATCGATATGGCAAAGCCCGGCAAAACGATGTCCCCTGATATTTCCACAAGCGGCGACAAGCGTCCGCCCGCCAGAATTCTCCTCGTTGACGATGACGCTGCGGTCACGGACAGCCTCACTTCGCTCCTGACTCTCGAGACCGACTACGAGATCATTCGGTGCGGCTCGGCGCCGAAGGCGGCCCAGCTCCTAAAGGAAACGTCGGTGGATCTGATCATTACAGATTTTCTGATGCCGGAAATGAACGGGCTGCAGCTTCTTGCTGAGGCCAAGAGACTCCACCCCGAGGTACCTCGCATCCTCCTCACGGGCTATGCCGATAAGGAAAATGCCATCCGGGCGATCAACGAGGTTGGACTTTTCCAGTTTGTGGAAAAACCCTGGGACAACGAACATATTCTGCTTGTCATTCAGAACGCCATAACGACCAAAAGCTTGCAGGAAACGTTGACAGACCGCATCCGCGAGCTCGATGAAGTCCTCCTGCAGCGGAGCCGGTTGCAGGAGCGTGACGACTTTCTTCGCGAGGAGCTTCGCCAGGCGCGGCAGCTCCAGCAGGGCATGCTGCCCGAAGCCCTCCCGTCGTCGAATGGACTCGTAACCAACGCGGTTTATCTGCCCGCGCTGGATATCGGCGGCGACTTTTACGATGCCATCCAATTGGCGGATGAACAATATGCGCTGCTCGTGGCCGACGCGACCGGTCACGGGATACCCGCGGCGCTGTGTACTGCCGTTTTGAAATTCGCCTTTACCCAGTTCTCACGGCGGCCGGTGGGTGCTACGGAAATCGTTCGAGGAATGAACAAGGTTCTTCATCACGCGCTTCCGTCAGGGACCTTTGTCGCCGGCGCCGTTGCCGTCGTGGATCCTTCAGCACCGAGCTGTACGTTTGTCAATGCGGGGCTCCCGCACCCATATTGGGTCCGGCGCGGAACCAACACGGCGGAGGCTGTTGGCGCGGAGGGTTTCATGCTTGGCGTTCTCGAAGACGAAATGTATGAACCGGCCGAAGAGGTTACTGTGTCGCTGCAATCTGGGGACATGCTGTTGTTTTATACGGATGGTCTAAGCGAAGTTGAAAACGGCGGGGGCGAACAGTTTGATACGCGGCGGCTCCACGAGGTGCTTTGTGAACGGATGGGGGATTCATGCGAAGAGGTCTGTAATGCGCTCGTTCAGTCGAGCCGCGAGTTTGGCCGGCCAGACCACACCTGGGATGATGTAACGATTCTGGGCATCGGATTGCGATGATCCGCGATGCGCTCTACTCTCGATACAAACGTTTGACTCTCGATACAGACGCTTGACGCTGCCGATTCCAACCGGGAATTCGTCGAGAAGTTCTTTTGTGAACGGCGGCAAGTTGTGCGGGATGTATACCCAGTAACTCTGATCTTCAAACCAATTGTAACGAACCACCCCTAGCAAACGGTATATTTCGTTGAAACGAGAAGAGGTCGCCAAATCGTAGTGATCGGGATCCATCGTCGCATAGAAAATCCCCCGGCCAGTGATCACGACAACATCCGGTTTGGCATCTTTCGATTCGAAAAACCAGTCGTTCCACCACCCTTTGCCTGGGTGCGTACCGGTCACCGGTATGGGCGCGATATCAACCGTGTGGAATCCAGTGTGGTACGGGATGATCCCCGACTCGTTGACCGCAAGCCTTGCGCCGGCCGGCAGTGCCTTGACCAACCATTCGGCAAGCGCCACGGAACTTTTCTGATTACCCGTTTCAGCCCTCGTGATTCCCATCTTGAGAAACGCCAACCACGAAAAGCTGACCGCGAGCACCACCAGAACCGTCGACACGAGCTTGACCCGTCCAACTGTGGTTTTTGTCAAAGCCAGCGCCGCCATAGCACGCGACTGGAGATAAACACCGGGGACAAACAGCAATCCGAGCAGCGGCGCGTGGTACCGCATCCCGGGCATTCGATCGACAAAATTAAAATAGATCAGCGCAAAAACACCAAAGAGCCAAAGCGCGGTGTGCTCGGTTCGCCGCTGGTTTGCCTCCGATTTCGACATGGAGGCACCAACGATTGCACAGATTACCAACAATGTGATGAAGTATCCTGACGGCAGGTGATCGCTGCCCTGCGATATGAAATACATGCGAAGGTTCTCGAACCATGCATGGTAAATGATCTCTCCACCGCCCAACCTGGCGGCGAACGATGGGGGTATTGCGGCACCGAAATAGGACACCCGCCACACGTGGTACGCCGTTACCGCCAGGACAAATATGACAACGGCGGCCAGCAGCGGCACTCTTGTACTGGCATCCCGCGCCGCACGTCCGCGTTTTCTCGAGAGAACAATATCGGCGACCACGATGACGGGAAAAGCAATCAGACCTTCGGGCCGGCACAACGCCAGCAGCGCCCCGATTGCCGCAAGCGCAATGTACGGTGCCATTCGATTGTTGGAATTGACCACATCAGTAGTCAGAAGGAGCATGAGCAATAACAGCGCAAAAAGGGGCACCTCCATCGAGGCAATCGAGTGAATCACAAATGGAGCGGCGGTGGCAAAGATGAACAACGGCAGAAACACGCTTGATGCTGCGATCCCTCTCCGCCTATAGAATTCTGCAAGGACAACCACACTGAGGACCCCAAACAAGATCCCAACCCAGGGCATTGCCGCTGGAAGTTCGAACCCGAGTTTGAAAACGAGCGCGCACACCAGGACCCACAGGAAGTTGCTGTACCCCTCGATTGGCTTGCCGTCTTCGTTGAACGCCAGGCCCCGTCCTTCAATCAGATTCTCCGCATAACGAAAAGAAACAAATGCGTCATCGGGGATAAACGGCATCATCAATGAAGAACAGAACACAAACAGCACGACTGACGCCATTACCGCCGCCACGTACGTAAGACCTGCGGAAGGCTGTCCGCCTGTGGATATTGATACCGCCGACGCATTGGCCGTCCGGGTATCTGGTGTCTGATTCGCGTCGCCGTTCATCGCGTTTTATTTCTGTTCTGCTGTTGTTTCAAACCAACAACCACCGAAATTTAGCGTTCGATACGCCGCATCGTGCCAATTCCCAATGGGAATTTCGACAGTTGGTCTTTGGTCAATGTGAGTTGTTTTGGCACAAAAATCCAATACCCGCGATCGTCGTACCATAGATAGCGCACCGTACCCAAAAACTTGTACAGCGCTCCAAACTCGGGTGACTTCATCATTTTGAAATGAACGGGATCCATCTTTGCCGATTACACACCGCGTGTTGCGAGGATCACAACATCGGGTCTCTGTCGGACAACGTATTCCCCAGAAAATCCATTCTTGGCGATATAGAGATCAGTTAACGACTCGACATGAATATCCACCGTTTTTAGCCGCGAGTAGTAAGGCACCGCACCCACGTCGCTCATCGCGAGCAGTGCATCGGGAGGGAACACCTCTGCAAGCCACTTACCCATGGGGATCAAGCATGCTCGGTTGCCCTCTTCGAGCTTGCTCCCGATCGATTTCAAGCTGGCGATGACCGAAAAACTCGTCATCAACACAAACGCCATCGCGGTAATCAAAATGACGGCATCTTTTCGTTGCGGGGCGCTCCAGAAGCCTTTTGGAAATACCGACTGAACGTGGATGGAGGGCAGCAACAGCAACCCGATCACTACCGAGTGATAGCGCATCCCCGGCATCCAATCGATAAAATTGAAATATACAAACATCAATATGAGCGCCAGGCCCAGCGAGAGCCGTTCGGTTTGTTTTTGCGCGGCGGTCGCACTCGAGAGAATGACACCCATCACGCCTGCCACGGTCAGCGCGAGAAAGTAATATCCCGCCGGCGGAAACATGTGGCCCTTGGTATAAAAGAACATTCGCAGGTTTTTTTCCCACGCAAAGAGTACCCCCTTGCCACCACCAGCTTTTGACATAAAGGGCGGTGGGAGCCATTCGTTAAAGTAACTATACCGCCATAAGTTGTAGGCGATGATAATCGCCGCAAATCCGAGCGCGGCCAGCACCAGCCGCGTAACTATTGTGTTACGCTGCGGTGTTCCCAGCGACCTCCATATTGCGTACAAAACTATGATCGGAAAAACTACGACACCATCAGGTCTACAGAGGCTGAGAAGAACCCCGCTCGACATCGTCATACTTATGGCGCGCAATCTCCAGGATTCAATAACGTCTTCAACGCAGTACAGTGCCAACCGTAGCAACAACGAAATAAGTGTCATCTCCATTCCCGACACCGCGTACATCAGGAACGGTCCG
>CP070631.1:3039284-3077280 GCA_020356045.1 Candidatus Latescibacterota bacterium | reverse complement strand
CGCCGCGAGAACTGCATTGGGGTCGTATAAAAAGGCGCTTCAGGCGGCGCTGAGAGAGGGGCTCCGCGACGGTCCGGAAAACGCGATTGACGTGTGTCGGAGCAAAGCACCTGAGATTGGGAGGGCGGTTGCCGGTGGGGGTATGAAGATTGGGCGGACCAGTCATCGGCTGCGCAACCCGGCAAACGAGCCGGCGCCCTGGGTAAAACCGTTTCTCGATGCCTATGCGGCGGGAGAGGATAACAGCCCGTGGCGGGCCGTGCGGCTCGATGATGGGGCGGTCGGCTATGTCGAACCCATATTTGTCCAACCGCTTTGTCTGAAATGCCATGGTGCGGCCATTCCCGACGGGGTGGCTGAAAAGATAACCCAGTGGTATCCCGATGACCAGGCGACAAACTTCTCGGCGGGAGATTTCCGGGGTTTGTTCTGGGTTACCATTGCACCCGCGTCGCCCGATGGATAGTGAGGCAGGGGAGGGCAGCAAGCCATCCAAAAACGTCGGATTGGCCTGCTTTTTTAAAACAAACGACGCTTCCTGTTCAAGTAACTCGTATTCCATGGTTCGAATCGTAGTTTTTGCCGCCGTCTTAGCGAGCATACCGATGACGACGCCATCCCGTTCTGATGCGAACGATCGAGAATCGTTGGAGCACCGGATCCATCGCCATGTGGTTATGCTCGCGGACTCGATCGGCGAACGAAACCTCTGGCGTCCGGGAACATTGGCGGTGGCGGCGGGGTATATCAGACACGAACTTCGTAGGATGGGATACGAGGTGAAGAGTCAGTCGTTTGTGGTGGATAGCGTCGAGGTTGAGAATCTCGAAGCGGAATTAGGCGGCCATGGGCCGGACCAAGACATCGTGATCATCGGAGCCCATTATGATTCGGTGGTCGGGTGCCCTGGTGCGAATGACAATGCGACCGGTGTGGCCGCGCTGATCGAAGTCGCCCGTATGTTGGCGGGGAGCCGCCCGGCGCTTACGTTGCGTTTTGTTGCCTTTGTAAACGAGGAGCCGCCCTTTTTTCAAACCGGTGATATGGGAAGTTGGCAGTATTCGCGCCGGTGCAAGACCAACGGAGAAAACATCGTTGGTATGTTGTCGCTCGAGACCATCGGGTATTACAGCAGCGAGAAGGGGAGCCAGAACTACCCCTTTCCATTTAGCCTGTTTTACCCCAGCACGGCCGATTTTATCGGATTTGTGGGGAACCTGTCGTCGCGGACTCTGATCCGGAGAGTTAAGTCGGCGTTCGAGTCGCACTCGGATTTCCCGTGTGAGAGCGCTTCGGTTCCCGGTTGGTTGACCGGGATTGGGTGGTCGGATCACTGGTCTTTTTGGCAACACGGATACCCGGCTTTGATGGTGACGGATACCGCGCTGTTCCGTTACCATGCCTATCACACGATGGAGGATACGTCTGAAAAGATCGATTATGAGAACCTCGCACGTGTCGTGGAAGGTCTGACCTGGGTTGCGGCCGATCTGGCCAGAATCGCTGATTTTGATCTGCGGGCGGGTTTGACCGAGGAGCATCTTGATGACCATTGAGCTTTTGAAAGAGAGAAAACGAATGAGAATCAGAAATACAATGACCGCGTTCGCGTTGATGACTTGCGTCGTTGCTCTTGCGCTGATGACGGGTGTGACGGTGGCGGAGACAGAATCGGGTGAATCACCGTTTGCTTTGATGGTAGGCGACGATGCCCCGGCGTTCGAGGTAAATGGTTGGGTCCAAGGTGGGCCGATCGACAAGCTGGAACGCGGACATGTGTATGTTGTGGATTTTTGGGCGACGTGGTGCAAGCCATGCGTGGCCAGCATTCCTCACATTGCCGGTTTGTCAAAAAAATACCAAGGGAAGGCCACGGTCATCGGAATGAATATCTGGCAGCCAGACCCTGCCGAAGTGGAGCCGTTTGTCAAGAATATGGGAGACAAAATGCCGTACGCTGTCGCGACCGATGTGGTCGCCGAGGGCGCCGAGGCCGACACGGGTAAAATGGCCGTCGCGTGGATGAATGCTGCCGGTCAACGCGGGATACCCGCTGTGTTCATTGTGGATGCTAACGGGAAGGTGGCCTGGATTGGGCATCCGGGCGAAATGGACGAACCGCTCGAAAAAATTGTCAACGACACCTGGGATTTGGACACGTACGCGAAAACTCACCGGGAAAAAATGGTGCTGGTCGCCAAGGCGGCGCCCATCGAGGATCGATTGTTTGCCGCATCCGGCGCTGAGAAATGGGAGGAAGCCATCGCCGCGTGTGATGAGCTCATCGCCTTGGACCCGGATGGGTACAGCCAGGCGGCCATGTTCAAATTTCAGATGTTGCTCTTGAAGGTTGGAGATACGGGCCGAGCGTATGCCTACGCACGCGACGCGATGGAAAGCTCCGTGGGAAAGGATGCCTGGGTGCTCAATGGGATGGCGTGGTACATCGTGGATCCGGATGCCGAGCTGGCGGAGCGGGATCTGGATCTAGCGTTGACGTTGGCGACGCGTGCAAACGAGATCGCCGAGGGCAAGGACGCCGCCGTGCTCGATACGCTGGCGCGGGTGTATTTTACACGGGGTGATTCCAAGAAGGCCATTGAGCTTCAAAAAAAGGCGCTGACTTTGGTGGACGATGACGAAAAGGCCGAGTACGAGAAGGCGCTGACCGAATACCAGTCGGCAAATCAAGACTGATCACGTAATTTCATATCAGCCCGGGGGGACATAAACAGATAACGCCTGCGGTAGCGACTCGACAATCAGTGTGTTGGATTCCATGGTAAAGACCTCACCGTCAACCTCGTAGCGGGCCGGATGATCGAGTTCGATCTCGATACGACGGGACTGGTGCGTAATCACCTTGTCGTGCCCAACGTGCGTCCCTTTCGCCACACGTGAAAAAATCTTCGCCCGCGCTAAGGGCCCCATATTGAGAATCGAGACGGTGTCGAGCAGACCGTCATCGAGTTTGGCCGCCGGCGCGATGAGAAACGAGCCGCCAAAGTAGTTGCCGTTTGAAATCGTCAACATGAGGTGAGTGTTGGTGGCCGGGGGCGCGGTGTCTGTCGAAACGCGGATGGGCAGCCCCTTAAACCGGAACAACTGGCGGAGCGCGCAGAACTGGTATAGCAGATCTCCTTTGAGCACCGGGAAACCGTCGGCGTCGTCGATCACGGCGATATCGAAGCCAAACCCCACGACATTGAGGAAATGTCTGGATCCGACCCGTCCCACATCGATTCGCCGCCGGCATCCGTCGGCGAATCCGCGGACGACGTTTTCCACCGAATCGAGCCGAATCCCGATCGTTTTGCCAAAATCGTTTCCCGTTCCCGCCGGCAGGAGCCCCAGTGTAACGTCCGTCCGCTGCGAGCGTATGATGCGGTCGGCAACCGAGCCCCAGGTTCCGTCTCCGCCCACGGCGATGATCGAACGGTAACCGTGTTCCAGAGCCCGGTCTACAAGCTCGGTCTCCTCCCCGGCACGTGTAGTCGCTCGATGGTGGTACGGGCCAAGGTATCGGCGCAGCAGCTCGTGGTAGCGGGCAAGGAGTTTTGCCCCACGCCCACGTCCTGCCGATGGATTCACGATAACGAATACGGATGGGTCAGAGGGGGGCATCGAAATAGTCGAAAAGGGCTCAGATGGCTTCCAATTCCTCGAACGTCTGAACACCGTTGGTCATCCACATTTCGCGAAACGGATACGAGGCGATCTCATCCACACGGAGTCCCTCGCACATTGGATGAGCGTGGAGCGTCATTTCCCCGGTTTCTTCTTCGTGCTGGGTGAACGTCCCCGCCATGTGAACGTTGGCCTTGTAGTGATGGGTGTCCGTATGCATAAAAGACTGGTATAGATCGTCGGCGTCCACCCAATTGTGGTGGCTGATCGTAACATCGACGATCGGTTGGTCTGCCTCATGCACATGAGCGCTGATTTGTTTGCCCGATTCCTCGAAATCGACCGTAATGTCGTTCATGTAATGGGGGAGGTGCCAGCGCTCGATCGCGTGTGTTCTGGCCGCTTCGGTGCTCGTGGCGACAAAAAACGGGTAAAACGCCGATTTTGGCATCGGCTCGCCCGGTTTGACCAGCGGGGGAACGATCACAGCGAGAACCACTTCCGTGTACGCGCCGACCATGCTGTCCCTGAAGTCGAATGCCGTTACCGAGAACACACCCTGACCGTGACGGATTTCCAGCGGGTGAAGATGTTTTGGCAGAAGCTCGCGGGCGTTGTCCGAGGGCATTTCAAAAAACGCATTGATCACTTTGCTAAAGTGGTATTTGGTCAGCGGCATAATCCGTATCGCTCCAGCACTCGTTGGATGATGTCGGCGCCCTCGGCAAGGTCCTCTTTGGAGTGGCCGGCTGTAATGGATATCCGGAACCGTGACCTGTGTTTGCCCACCGCGGGGTAGCGGACCGGGTTGAGATATACACCCTCGTGAATCATATCTTCGGCTATTTTGAATATGCGGTCGTCATCCCTGACCATAATTGGTATAACCTGCGAACTCGAATCGCCGATGTCGACGCCGGCCTTGCGGAGAAGCCCCTGCATGAAGTCGACGTTTTCCCAAAGTCGTGTTCGCAGCTCGGGCTCCGATTCGACGATGTCGAGCGCCTTGATCAGCCCGGCGGCAACCCCCGGGGGAAGGGCGCAGGAGAACACTCTGGAACGGGAAAAGCCCTTGAGATAGGTGACGAGAGTCTTCGAACCGGCGACAAAACCGCCGATGCCCCCTAGCGTCTTTGAGAACGTTCCGAAATGGATGTCGACTTCGTTCTCGAGCCCAAAGTGTTCGGCAACGCCACGGCCGTTTTTGCCAAACAGGAAGGTCGAGTGGGCCTCGTCGATCATGATGCGTGCCTTGTGGCGACGCGATACCTCGACGATCTCGGGCAGCTTGGCCAGATCACCATCCATCGAATAGACGCCCTCGACGATAACGAGCTTTTTGCCTTTGAATCCTTTTAGTTTACGGTGGAGATCCCCAATGCTGTTGTGCCGGAAGTATCGCACGTTGGCCTTGGATAGCACGATTCCGTCCATGATGCTCGCGTGGGCATACTGGTCGGTCACAATCAGATCGCCCGACCGCATCAAACCGGAAATCACCCCGAGGTTGGCGCTGTAGCCCGAAGGGAACAAGAGCGCTTGTTCTTTGCGTTTGAATCTGGCGACCCTGGCGGCGAGCTCGTCGTGGAGAGATATGGTACCGCTGAGGATAGGCGAGCCCGATGCTCCGGTACCGTACCGCTCGGTAGCCTTTACCGCCGCTTCGATCACCTCCGGCCGGTGCGAGAGTCCCAGGTAGTTGTAAGACGCTAGATTAATGAGGTTTTTGAGCTCTTTGTTGGTTTTGGTCTCGACGATGTCGACCCGGGCTCCCGGCCCCGTATTCATCGGCAAGCCAAATAGATAGTATCCGGCCGGCCGGGCAGCCTTGTACCACTCTTCGAATGGCTCAAAAATATCAAAGACGTCATTGCCGGTGCCCCAGAAGAAGTTGCTGTAATCATAGTCCAGCGTGGGGTCCGGTTGCCGTGACTCGGGTGCGGGCAGACTGGATTCCTTCGCGGGCTCCATCCCGGCGTCTTCGGCGGCGGGAGTCTCCCCGTTTGGCAGTTTTTCAGCTTGTTGTCTTGACGGTTCCACGTTTGTCGTTTTACGGTTTTAGGGTTACTCTACTCTGTGCGATTCGTAACTGATTGTCAAGAAGCGAAAAAAGACGGACCGGTGTATTGCCATGGTCCGAAACAGATACCACAGACTGTGACGGGAGGAAAGGATTAAATAGTTGAACCTCCGCGGATGTCTCACCATGCTCGTTTTGGGCGTTCTTTTTTTGGCCGCCGACATCGCAGAACGTACAGTAATTATTGCAATAATTAAACTTAGACCGTCCTCACGCAGTGCGGTGTTGAATGGGTGGCTGATCGGTCTGTGCTCGCTGGCGTTTTGGGTGATTCGCTTGATTGGGGGCGCCAGATTCGATTTCTGCGAGCCCATTCGGTGTGAGCCCGGGATACTGGTGGTGATGAATCACCAGTCGCTTCTCGACATACCGATTGCGTTGAGATGCATGACCGGCGGGTACCCAAAAATCATCGCCCGGGACCGGTACCGGACCAGTATCCCGTTGATATCACATATGATTCGGCTCTACGATCACCCGACGGTAAAACCCGGTCAGCGTAACTCGAAAGAGATGCAGAAGCTCCAGGGTTTTGCCAAGACGACGGTTCACCCGGTGGTCATCTATCCCGAGGGGTCGCGAAGCCGCGATGGAGACATCAAGCCCTTTAGAACGGCGGGGTTAAAAGCCATACTGGCGGCTCGGGCCTGGAACGTGTATGTTATTGTCATTGATGGGCTTTGGAAATCGACCAGTCTCGGGGGATTTGTCCGTAACGTCAGCTCGATGCGAGTGACAGTCAAACGTGAGGGCCCGCTCGAATTTGACAGCGACCGGGATGACCCCAATGTTTTTGTAGACGATCTCGAGCATCGCATGCGTAGAATGCTCGATCGCATAAGAGGCCGATCGACCAATCCAGAGTGTCATCCCGGGGTGCAGGAGAAGGCAAGCTGATGTCAAATCAAGGCAATCACCGCGTCGGTGACAAGAAAGACGGCCCCGCCGGTGCAGAGCGGCCGGTCGTTCAGCCATTGCTTCCCGATGGGCCCGACCGCAATGGCAAACCCGACATCGCTCCGCAGGTTCAAGAAAACCTCGAAATTCTTGTCGAAGCCTGCGGGTCGAATTTGGTTGCCGTTGTTTTTTTTGGGTCGCTACTGGTGGGAACGTCGCCAACCGCTGACAGCGCCGCCGATTTATTTGTGGTTGTCGATGACTACGAACGGTTCTACCGCGATCTGCACGCACGGCTTCCCGCCGCGCGCCGCGCGAGTATCATGGCCGCGCTCAACCGGGTCCTGCCGCCAAATATCATTTATCTCCGGGATCCTAGTGGTTTGCGGGCTGGTGCAAAGTGTTTTGTAATTGACCGCCGGGATTTCTCCCGCTCGCTGTCGCCGGAATCGCTCGATCATTTTTGCCGGGGACGATTGATCCAACGTGTGCAGATTGTTTATTCGCGCACCCACCGGATTCGGGATGAAGTCGAGGTTCAGCTCGAAAGCGCCCGACGTGGCGCCGTCGATTGGGTACCGCTGTATCTCCCCGTGCAGTTCACCGTGCTCGAATTCTGCCTTCGCATGCTGGAGGTGTCATACGCCAAAGAAATCCGCCCCGAATCACGCTCGCGGGTGCTGGAAGTATTTGAGGCGCAAAAATCCTATTTTCGACTGATGTACGGGCGAATTCTCAAGGAAGCGGTGGCTGATGGCAGATTACGTACCGTCGGCGAACGGTATTCGCGGGTGGTGAACCCCAGATTCCCCGAGCGTCTCGCGTGGCGTGTTTTCTTTGCCAAATCCAAAATGCGGGCGACGGTGCGGTGGGTGAAGTATATGCTCACCTTCGACGACTGGCTCGACTACATAACGCGAAAGGCCGAGCGGCGCACCGGGCTGCACTTGGAACTCACAAAAGCGGAACGTCGTTTTCCCGCCATTCTCCTTTGGCCCAAATTGTTCAGGGTTCTGGGGGCTATGCGCGCAAAGGTCCCTTCAGACCCGGATCGCGATGCGGCGGGAGACAGACCGGAGAATTCAGACGGAGGAAGTCATTGAGACCCGAGATAGCCGTCGTGATGGGCGCCGTCGCTGTCGTGCTTCTGTCAATGCTCGTTTACCGGCTGACGCCTCAGGGACGCGGGTTGGATGATCAAACGGGGCGGGGGGGGTCTTTCTTTCTCGGATTCTGGGTCCGGAACTGGTTTTACTGGTTTATACGGCCGGTGACGCGAGTGTCGCTGGCGCTCGGACTATCTCCATTCTTTTATAACCTGATCGCTGTGGGTTTTGGTGTGGCGAGCCTCGTATTTTACGCCAGGGGGCAGCTTCCGCTGGCCGGCTGGATGATTCTATTGAGCGGATTGGCCGACGTGATGGATGGTGAAGTGGCTCGCGGACGAGGGATGGCAAGCGAGGCGGGCGCGTTTCTCGATTCCACGCTCGATCGATTTAGCGAGTTCGCCGCGTTTATCGGGCTCGCCATTTTTTTCGAATCGGGTCTTCCCGTGGTGGCCGTGTTGATCGCCTTTGGAGGATCGCTCATGGTAAGTTACACGCGGGCGCGGGGGGAAAGCCTCGGTGTACTCTGCAAATTGGGGCTGATGCAGCGGGCGGAACGGATGTTGTTGTTGGGTCTCGGATCCATTTTCGACCCGGCGCTCTCATCGGTATTTGGCCGCCCCACGGGTTTTATTCTTCAGATTCTCGTGTGCATAATTGCGGTCGGCACAGTGGCTACAGCGATTTTCCGGACGATGTGGATTGCGCGGCGATTGTCGGCGAAGTAGATGGCGCTGTGGCGGTGTCGCCGGCTTCAGAGGCTATTCCTTCTTCGATCTCGGAGAGCGTTAGATCCTTGTCCCCCTTGCGATACTGAGCGATTCCAAACACCAGTATAGCCAGCGCCAGCGCCAGCAAGCTCCACGTAGGCAGACGCAGCTCTTGTCCGACATAGGCGAGCGCGTAATAGCGAGGTGTTCGTCCGACGATGAGAGCGAGGAGATATTTTTTGAGCGGATAGTTGTCGGCGATGGCCAAAAACTTGATCGGATAAAAAGGGACGGGGGTCAATCCGATGATGACAAGAGCCCAGAACGGCCATTTTCGAAACAATGCCACCGATTTCTGGTACAGTCCTGTCCGTGAATATTTGGGACGGATACGTGGGTGGTGGATAAGCGGGATAAAAAGCCAGTAATCCCACATTCCGGCGATCAGACACCCAGCAAGCGAAGCGAGGGCGCACCACAGCGCCGGGTTCGATTTTGCCACGAGAAGGAGCAGCCACTCGTGGTTGAACGGAGACACGAACATGTGAGACGGAATCGTGTAAAGTGCAAGCCCTACCGCGTCCCGCAGATGAGGGAATGCCCAAAACACCAGTGCCGCCGCCAATCCGACGAATCCGGCGCTTACCGCGAAATTGACCCAGTTACGTCTGCTGTTTGTTTTCACCGATCGATTCCAAATGCGGCTTCGAAGCGGCGGCTGTGGGAGGTCGTCCGTTACCCGAGGTAAACGGGACGGCCAGCGTGCTGTTGCGAACACTTTTCAAAAGCGCTTTGGCCACGTGTGGGAAGT
The DNA here is from genome assembly GCA_020356045.1 of Candidatus Latescibacterota bacterium. Classification (GTDB taxonomy): domain Bacteria; phylum Krumholzibacteriota; class Krumholzibacteriia; order WVZY01; family WVZY01. Next base: position 3,068,049 of record CP070631.1, on the reverse strand, counting down.
CGCTGTCCACCAGGGAAGCCCTGTAAACACAAAAAACCGAGCAGCCTTTTTCACAACCCTTTTTGATGCTGCCCTGCTCGCGGATGTCGTCGCGCGTGTAGTCGACGATGGGTTTGTTGAGACGGCCACGCTGCGATGCGCAGTACTGAGCCATTCCAAACTCATCAACGTAAATGTGACGCGCGCCGGCACGGCAATGCCAATCTCGTGTCCGCCCCTCCAGAAGCTCCCGTCCATAATCCTGTTCTATAAACGAAATCACTTTTGAATGTTCGTGATGGTAGTCCCAGAGCTCGAGGTATTCGGGTCCCGATATAATCGTCTTGCCCGTGTCGTCGTGCAATAGATTGACGGTTACCGGTATGTCATATCCACGCAGCTCATTGACTATATCTTTGAATTCGGGTTTGGATTCCTCGCAAAGAACAATGTTGGCATGCACGCTAAACTCGGCATGTTTGAGAACAAGCTCGATCTTCTTGCGCAGCGTTTTGAGCGACTTCTGGATATACATGTTGGCCCTGGGTTTGAGCGTATCGATGCTCAACTGCATGTGGTGGAGGCCGACGGCGTTGAGACGGTCGATGATCTCTTTGCGAATCAGAAAACCATTGGTCGTCATCGAGGTCTGCGACGCGCGGTTGGCTTGAGCCACAATCTTGTCGATATCCTCGTGGAGCAGCGGCTCGCCACCAAGAAAGGCGATTTGAACGACGCCGAGACGGTGGAGGGCGTCGATCCACTGGCTCACTTCGGCAAGCGGCACCGGCTTGGAGTGGTTGTCGAATTCGGTGCAGTAGCCGCAGCTGAGGTTACAGCGACGGGTAACGATGATTTGAGCTTCGAGAAACGATTTGCGGATAAAGATGTTGTTGAAGGCTTTAAAAGGTGATGCAATTCGCATAGAGTCAACTTTCTAGTTTGAAAGGGGATGTTTTGGTAACGTATGGGGGAAATTATGTAATTTCAAGAAAAAAGGAAAGCACTTTCCCGGGACACAGTGGAATACGGCCGTAGCCTGTATTGTAACACCTTGTGGTTGTGTTGGTTTTGAATGAATGCCAGAAGCGGAATTGGGTAGTACGAATGAGCACGCTGGTGCTCCGGGCGGCCGGATAAAACAGACAAAGAGGCGAGCCGCCAAATCGGAGACGCCGGGGGTGCAAGCCAGAAGGGAGACCGCAAAATGAAAGGCCGGGTGCTTCGACCCAATGCCAGCTATGCGACGAAGCTGGGATTCATGGTCACGTTGATCGCTGTTTTGATTGGAATCGGGTGCATACTGATGGCATGGTTGATCAGTCTTGATGAGGGGAGGCATGCCGGGATCGTTGTCGCCCAGGTGTTGTTGTCCATAAACGCCGCATGGTGGATTGTTGGCATGCTGCTCGTGCGACCGTACTATCGGAGTTTGAGCTACCAAATCGAGAACGACGAGGTGATCGTTCGCGTTGGCATATTTGTGAAATCGGTCAAACACGTCCCGTACCGAACCGTGACCAACATTACAACCAAGCGCGATCCCCTCGACAGATGGTTTTTTGGTTTGGGAACGTTGAACATCCAGACCGCAGGAATGAGTGGAAACAAAGGAGCGGAGGAGAAACTTGTGGGGTTGTCAAACGTGCAGGAAGTGTACGAGACTGTCGCCGACGAGCTGCGCAGCTTCCGCGGTGCGATGACACCGACGGCGGCAGAGGTCGAAACGGAACCGTCCCGTGATTCGCTCCGCGTGCTCGGGCAAATCCTGGAGGAAGTCCGCGGGATCCGTCGGGAGACGAACACCTAAACGCCGGCCGGAACCGGCCGGCCGAGCCCATTTAAAAAAAGGGGGCCATCGATGGGGAAGCATGTCTTCATCGGAGTTCTGTTTGCCGCTGTTGCGGTGATCTTTTTCTTTTTGGGACAAAAAACACACTCGCCGACCGGCGGCGAGTCGGGGATTTCACCGCGAACCGTTGGATCGGCCGAACAGCTCATCGGTATCGAATTTGCCGCCGAAGAGCGAGACTCGATGATCGATGATCTCACGGACTATGTGGAAAGCTATCAGCTGATCCGCAAGGTGGCCATCGAAAACGCCGTTCCACCGGCGTTTCGATTTGACCCGGTGCCCGCTGGACATCTGATGGGTTCGACGTCGAACCGTGTTGCACTTGGGCCGTTGGATCATGTCGATGTTCCCGGCAACATCGAAGAGTTGGCGTTTTGGTCGGTCCGCGATCTGGCCGAGCTCATGCGAACCCGACGCATTACGTCAACACAACTAACCGAGATGTATCTCGACAGGCTCGAGAAACACGGATCCACGTTGGAGTGTGTTGTTACATTGACAAAAGAGCTGGCGTTGGCGCAGGCGGCTCGTGCCGACCGGGAGATCGCGCGGGGCAAATACCGGGGTCCTCTCCACGGGATCCCATACGGAGCCAAGGATCTTCTGGCCGTCAAAGGTTACAAAACCACCTGGGGGGCGGCTCCATACCAGGAGCAGGTTATCGATGAAGATGCGACGGTGATAAAGAAACTGGAGGAGGCCGGAGCGGTTCTGGTTGCGAAGCTCACGCTTGGCGCTCTGGCATGGGGTGATGTGTGGTTTGGGGGCAAGACACGCAACCCTTGGAACCTCGAACAAGGATCGAGCGGATCCTCGGCGGGATCGGCGTCTGCCACCGCGGCTGGTCTGGTCGCATTTGCCATCGGAACCGAGACGTGGGGATCGATCGTATCACCTTCGACGCGTTGTGGTACGACGGGGCTTCGACCCACATACGGGCGAGTGAGCCGTGCGGGAGCCATGGCGCTCAGCTGGACGATGGACAAGATCGGTCCCATATGCCGAACCGTGGAGGACTGCGCGATCGTGTTTGACGCCATCATGGGACCGGACGACACGGATCCAACGGTCATCGATGTGGGTTTCGATTATGATTCCGATCTGCAAACGCAGGGTCTGAGGATTGGGTTCACCAAAGAGCTTTTCGAATCGGACTATGTCTCAAAAACTACCGATGCGGCCACGCTGGACAAGCTTCGGGAGATGGGGATTGACTTGGTACCGATCGAACTTCCCGATTACCCCATTGCCTCACTTTCGTTTGTTCTGAGCGCCGAGGCTGCAGCGGCATTTGACGAGCTGACTCGATCAAACAGAGACGACCTTTTGGTGCGCCAGATCAAAAACGCATGGCCAAACGTATTTCGATCTTCACGTTTCATACCGGCGGTGGAATATATTCAGGCGAATCGTATTCGAACCATGCTCAACCAGGCAATGGTGCAGGTGTTCGATGACGCCGGCGTGGATATTTATGTGGCGCCGTCGTTTGGTGGCGACAATTTATTGCTCACCAATCTGACCGGTCACCCGTGCGTGGTTTTGCCAAACGGGTTCAACGAAGAAGGCAGCCCGGTCAGCATCAGCTTTATCGGGCGGCTCTACGAAGAAGGCAAATTGCTGGCGCTGGCCAACGCATACCAGGTATCAACCGATCATCACAGGAAACACCCTGCCGGGTTCGGCGCCGAGGCACGTGGGGAGTAACTCAAACCGGCGAGACTCAGTGGTTGTGCGGCATCCAATTCTGAGTTCGAAAAAAAACGCGTTTACGTGTTAGAATATTCCGGCCGGTAGTTACCCAAGAGGCAAGATTGACACAGACAAGGAGCGCGAGATGGTGATCGATGGAGCGAGGATACTCATTACCGGCGGAAGTCTGGGAATAGGAAAGGTTACGGCGAAGGTACTCGTCGATGCCGGGGCGAAGGTGGGAATAACAGGCCGCGATCGCCGACGGCTCGATTCTGCGGCCGAGGAGACCGGCGGATTGCCGATTGTCGCGGATGTCAGTCAACCGGGAGACATAAAAAGGACCTACGAGCGTTTTGTCGACGAGTTTGGCGGGATCGATTGTCTGATAAACAATGCCGGAATTGCGCGCCGGCGTTTGGTGGAAGATATACGCTTTGAGGATTTCGAGGATGTGTTTCGGGTCAATGTGTTTGGTGCGGCGCTGATGGCGGCAAATGCGGTTAGGTACTTCAAATCGCAGGGCTACGGACACATAGTAAACGTGGGTTCGACGGCGGCGGTCAAAGGCTACCAGGGTGGTAGCGTGTATGGGGCCAGCAAGTTCGCGTTGCGGGGAATGACAATGTGCTGGCAAAATGAGCTTCGCAAACACAACATACGGGTATTTTTGATCAATCCGAGCGAGGTGGCGACCGCGATCGGAAGCAAAGACCGAGTGGAACGCGCGGCACCGCCAAACAAACTCAGTTCGCTGGAGATCGCTCACTCGATAAAAGCGGTTCTGGAAATGGATGACCGCGGTTTTATTCCAGAGCTAGAGGTTTGGGCGACAAATCCATGGTAACGATTGTACGGAGGTCACATGGATGACGAAAAGCACAACCAATGACAAAACAAAGACGGGCCGCCTGTCATGGGACGATTACTTCATGGAAGTTGCCAACGCGATTTCGAGGCGGGCGACGTGTGACAGAGGGAAGAGCGGGTGCGTCATCGCGCGCAACAAGCAACTCATCGTGTCGGGGTACGTTGGGTCACCCACGGGGTTTGCGCACTGCGACGAAGTGGGACATCAAATAAAAAAAGTTACGCACGAGGACGGCGAGGTTACCGAGCATTGCATGCGAACGGTTCACGCCGAACAGAACGCAATTTGCCAGGCGGCCAAGCTTGGGGTTTCGATTGCTGGTGCGACGATATATACCCGCATGACGCCTTGCCGAACCTGTACAATGCTGCTTATCAACTGCGGCATTGAGCGCGTGGTCTGCGAAAGACGCTACCACAACGGCGCGGAATCCGAGGAGATGCTCCGCAAAGCGGGAATCGAGCTGGATTACAAATTTGACGAAGTTCAGACCTATCCCGACGACGGGCGGTGAGGGAGAGCCGGTACCAGCCGATGAGTCAAGTCAGGGGGGGAACGTCAAAACGGAGGTGAACATTGCAGCACGACGACCGAACAACTGAAAACCCGAGGGACAAAATCCCGCGAGGTATTTTTGCCGCGGCGCTGACCCCACAAAAAGACGATTTGACTATAGATCACGATGCATTGTTGGGTCACTGCCAATGGCTTTTGGCCAACGGATGCGACGGCGTTTGTTTGTTTGGCACCACGGGTGAAGCCGCATCGTTCACCGTGGACGAACGAAAAACGGCGCTCGAATCGATAGTCAATGGCGGATTTCCACCGGACCGTCTGCTGGTAGGAACGGGGTGTTGCGCCATTCCCGACACGGTAGCGCTGACCAAGCGCGCGGTCGGTTGGGGTGCCGGCGGTGTTCTGGTGATTCCGCCGTACTTCTACAAAGATGTGAGCGACAATGCCATCGTCGAGGCGCATCGCAAAGTGATCGATGGCACCGGTACCTCGGGGGTCAATTTCTATCTTTACCACTACCCCTACATGAGCGGCGTGAGTCTCAGCCCCACCGTCATTAAAACATTGGCGGACGAGTATCCGGGTGTGGTGGTTGGAATCAAGGACTCGAGCGGTGATTCCGCAAATATGAAAACGATTTGTGAGTCTTTTCCGCATCTGGAGTTTTTCCCCGGGACCGAGACGCTGCTACTGGACAGCCTGCGGCTGGGTGGGGCGGGCTGTATTTCCGCAACCATCAACGTGACAGCGTCTCTCGCCGCCGAGATTGTCGCCAGACGTGAAGATGGGGATGCACGCGATCTGCAAAACCGTCTCACCGCGATCCGGACGACTTTTGACCGCTATCCTTTGATCGAGGCTCTCAAACATATGATGGCCGTACACACCGGCAGGGAGGCGTGGCGGAACGCGCGGCCGCCAATCTCACGACTAACCCGGGCGGAGGGTGAACGGCTAGAGTCGGATTTGGCCTCGCTCGGTTTTGCTCTGGGCTGATCCGTTACCATGAAGAAATTCACAACAGGATGCCCGCGCAACTGCTACAGCACCTGCACGTTCGAGGTGCAGATCGAGAACGGCCGCATAAGAGCTATCGAACCCCATCCCGCGAACAAGGCAACGCCGGAGGGCCCGTGTCTTAAGGGTCTCAGCTACGTCGAGCGCGTTCACTCACCTGACAGGATTCTGTATCCGATGATACGGCGGAACGACACCGCTGAGTTCGAGCAGACGTCCTGGAACGAAGCGCTCGACCGCATCACCGAGCGGATGTGTCACTACCGGGACGCGTACGGTCCGCAGAGCGTCATGTTTTACGCGGGCAGCGGGACAAAAGGGCTTCTAAACGGCGTTTCGTTGGCATTTTGGCGTTTGTTTGGCGGGTGTACGACAACGTACGGCGATCTATGCTGGCCGGCGGGTCTGGAGGCAACCCGTTTGACGCTTGGTGAAAACAAACACAGCGTGCCCTGGGATATCGCCAACGCCAAGTTGATCGTGCTCTGGGGAAAAAACTCTGCGGAGACCAACATCCATCAGATGCTCTATATAAACCGGGCGCTCGACAGCGGGGCGACGCTGGTCGTGGTCGATCCCAGGCGGACGGAGTCCTCGGAACGCGCGCAGCTGTTGATCCAGCCGAGACCGGGAACCGATGGTGCCATTGCGCTGGCCGTCGCCAAACTTCTGATCGAGAACGGAAGCATCGACGACGGATTTATTGACAAGCACGTCTTGGGTTATGACGAGTTCGCCCGTGCAGTCGAAGACATGCCGCCAGAGCGGGCCGCCGATGTATCCAGTGTCCCCGTGGAGTATATTCGAAAACTTGCCCGACTGATCGCCGAGACGACGCCGGTGACGATCAACACGGGTTTTGGTCTCCAGAGGTACACCAACAGCGGTCAAACGATGCGTGCGATCCTCGCGCTTCTGATCTTGACGGGAAATATTGGAAAACCGGGGGCCGGTTGGATCTTTGCCAATCTGCAGAGCCATGTTTTCGATGCAGTCAAGGATCCGGTCGCGTTTTATCCACCGGCGGAGCCAGACGGTGTTGTGCGAATGTCGGTATCGACTGCCAGGTTGGGGCCGGACATGCTGCGCATGGAGAACCCACCGCTCAAAATGTTGTGGGTGGAGCGTGGAAATCCGATCACGCAGAACCCTGAGACAAACCAAGTGCTGAAAGCCGTTCGGGCACTGGATTTCAGGGTTGTCGTCGATCAATTCATGACCGACACGGCTCGCGAGGCGGATGTGATCTTGCCTGCAAAAACGATGTTCGAGCAAACCGATGTTATCAACGCATACTGGCACCCATACATCCAGTTAAAACCAAAGGCCATCGATCCGCCGGGTGGCGTCAAGCCCGAGACGGAGATCTACTATCTGTTGGCACAACGCCTCGGTATCGATGCAGGCCAAATTGCTGCTCACATCCCGGAGCCGACGGAACAAGGTGTGCGGGCATTCTTGGAGGCCAAATTGAACGACATACCCGGTTTGTCGCTCGAGCAGTTGCGAAAGGGTCCCGTGATTGCGCCGGATCACCAGGAAATCGCGTTTTCGGATTTTGTGTTTCCAACACCGTCGGGGAAGATCGAACTGGCCTCGGACGAGGCAAATACACGTTGGGGTGTTGGTCGTGTACCCGTCTACTCCGAACCCATGGAATCCACGCATTCAGAACAGCGTGAGCAGCGACACAAATATCCGCTTTATCTAATGACTCCCAACACCAAAAACCGAATTCACTCGCAGTTCAACAATCTCAAAATGATCCGCGATGTCAGCCCCGGCCCATTCGTCGCCATTCATCCAGCGGACGCCGCCAAACGCGGGATCAAGAATGGCGTTACAGTGAGGGTGTTCAATGACCGCGGGAGCATCGAGATGCCCGCGCAGTTCGACCACGGGATGAGAATCGGTTGCGTCGCCATAACCAACGGCTGGTGGGCGTCCGAAGGCGGTGGAGTGAACTTCTGCTCGAAAGCGAGGGAAACAGATATCGCCCACGGCGCAGCGTTTCATGACAATCTCGTTGAGGTGCAAATCATCTAACGATGCAAAAAGGGTTTATTTTTGACATCAACCATTGCACCGGCTGTTCCGCATGCCGGCTGGCCTGCATTATTGAAAACGATCTCGAGCCGGGGGTGGCGTGGCGGGAGGTTCACACATTCAACCCCGCACGGATCGAAGGCATCCCGGTATTCCACCACTCGTTGGCGTGCAACCACTGTGTGGACCCGCCATGTTTGATCAATTGCCCGGCGTCGGCGTATACAAAGGATCAAAATACCGGTGCCGTTACCATCGATGAGGATGCGTGCATCGGATGTAAATACTGTTCGTGGGCATGTCCTTTTGATGCTCCCAAACTCAACCCGTCGACCGGTGTAATGGAGAAATGTACCTTGTGCGAGGACCGGATCGACCACGGACTGGCCCCGGCTTGTGTCACACTTTGTCCCACGGGGGCCTTGGGCTTTGGCGATGTTGAACCGGGAAGCCATCAACACGAGCTGGGGTTTCCGCGGTCAGGGGTTGACGCGGCGATCGAATTTGTACCGCTCGATTCGAACCGTCACATTCCAGAACGATCGATTGACAGTAGCCAGCCGCCGGGCGGTTTAGTCAATTCGTTCGAGATTGACGGGGTAGAATCCAAGATCTCGCTCCGATCCGAGTGGTCCTTGATCGTGTTTAGTCAGGTTGTGGCCTGGCTCACCGGGTACATTTTGGCCGTGGTTGTAAACAAGGTGCCGGCGCTTCCGATTGTGTTCGCGGGATTGGGCATCATGGGTGTGGTTGCCAGCGCGCTGCATTTGGGGAAAAGAAAACGGGCGATGAGGGCATTGGTGAACTGGCGGCGGTCGTGGTTGACCCGTGAGGTCATATTGACGTCGCTCTTTTTGATCACGGGTGCCGTGTGGCTGATGATACCTGGCAGAGGATCAGTGTGGGGGTGGGTGGTGGTGGCGGTTGGTTTCGCGGGTCTCTTTGCCATGGATCGCGTCTACCATGTGACCGGCACGGAAAAGCTCAGTCTTCATAGCGCGCAGACGATCATAACGGGGATCTACGCCGGGGGTGTGCTTGGATGGAGCGGTGGGTTGCTCATGGCGGGGGCGGCAGCCAAGCTCCTCTTGTACGGCTACCGCAAGCATCGGCGATATAATCACGGGTACGATCCGCGATTCGGGATCAGCGCCCTGCGAATAATAATGGGACTCGTGGCCCCGGTCTTATTCTGGCTTTGGCAACCCGGCACGATCGCGCTGGCGGCAATCGTGTTTGCTGCCGCCGGCGAGCTGATCGACCGAGTTGAGTTCTATGCCGAGCTTTACGTGACGACGCCCCGCCGGCAATTGACCCTCGATCTGGAGAAGACGATTACCCGCGGGGTTTAACAGAACTAGCCCCAACGCCCCGCGGCGTGGGGTATTTTGTGAATATCGCTCCTTCACACCCGGGCGAGCCCCTGCAACACGGCAGGGGCTTCCAACCGCGTAGGCGTTGAAGTTATCATTCTTTTTCTGTGTCGTCCGGCGATCTCTAAAGATCTTTGCTCACGTCGCGATTGACAACGAGCTGGATTCTGGCATGCGCCTCCCAATCAAACACCAGTGGGTGCGACACGCTGGGCGCCGGAATGATATCCTCGCACCGGAACGTCAAAACTATCCGGGGATCTTCGCCATTGAGCAAGGCCTCGATGGCGTTGTCCATCACGTCGACACCGTCTTTCCAGGTGCGCGCCGGACGCGGTGGATTGGCCAGAAGCTGCTCCAGGGACTCGCGTGACCATTTTACAAACAACGCGGGACCGTCGGTAATATCCCCGCTGGGATCATCCTGACGATAGATCATGACCTTGCCTTCAATCGTCCAGTCGTGGTTCGATTCAAGACGAGTGACCTTGTACCTGCCCTTGATCAGACTGGCGCTGATGACGTCTTCGGGGCTTACATTGTTACGCGCCAGCAAATCGAGGAACGCCTGTTTCGTCTGATCGCAAACCGCCTCGCTGTCGATGTCGGGGCTCGTCCGATTTTCGTAGAACGGAACGACCATCCAGTCGTTGATCACCGTCTGCGTGCTTGCGTTATCAAACACGCATCCGCTGGCAAACAACAGGATGCCGACAACCGGCAGGAGGAGTAGTCTAGAAAGTTTCATGACGTAACACTCCTATTGCATGAACTGATGGTGAAGGGCCAGACCAACCGCTAAGGAATTCTGGCCGCCAAAGTTGTATTCCCCGTGGGCTGTCATAAAAGCTACATTGAGCGAAAGCCCAAGCGTCATACGGACATGTTCATCGGTTTCAAACGTGAGATCGATAACATCGTCCGGTGAGTCGCCCTCGTAATAGACCCGGGTCGAAAACGATTCGTATGACACACCCGTATAGGGCTCGAACGCTCCAAATGTTTTGCTCAGATGAATACCCACGGACAGCGCATCACTTGTAACTAAGTCATCACTCCTTTCGTCGTCACCAACCGAGAATCGCTGCCAAAAGGCGCTGAGAGCCATCTCGATCGGGAAGCCGGTTCCAAGGTGTTGTGAGACGCTGTGTCTGCCACCAATACCGTAGAGTGTTGGTTTCGAGACGCCGGCGCCCCCCGTGTAATACAATGCAAAACGAATTAATGCTTCGGTTCCATACAGTGACCCGATGCGCAGCTGTGGTACGACGAGTGACAACGAGCCTACATCAAACCCTCCGGGGAAGGCGTATTGCGTTCCCCCATCACCGTCAACGTATACGGCCTCACGTTGTCCGACCACTGTTGGCGCATCCGTTATCTGCTCGGGATAGAATCCACCCTCCGTTATTGCACGAAAGGTGCGATCCTCGTCCGAGAAGGCCACGGACATAAAAAGGATCTCCAACCCAAGTTGTAGACCCCCCTCAGGGATATACGCCGAGTGGAATAACCCGGCGCTCAAATCCGCGGCAAACGCGTCAACGAGCGGTTCAACGTAACCGGTCGCGTTGAGCCCCGTGTATGCCGACAGTTGATCCCTTAGCTGCGCCGACACCGGTGCGGTCAGGATGAGAAGGACGGCTATACATAGGGCTGCTGATTTCGCAAAGGCTGCAGAAGCCATATGTCACTCCTCGTTCCAGTATCCAGTGCCATGAAAACTATTTTATCACAACGGATTAATATTTTCAAGCGTTAAAGCCCGTCCGTATGCGACAAATCGAGGCCGACCGGACCGCTGCTATCCGGTGGGTTGTTGCCACGTTCAACGATAGGCGGGGAGAATGTCAACTTTTAATTGCCATGTGAAAAAAACGCGAATCTATCTGGCGGTGCGGCGCCGGGACATGAGCAGATGAACCGCGATCCCCATCAGAAACCCGGCGAGGGTGTTGACGGCGAGGGTGCCGGCCAGCGTGATCACGACAACGGCAAAACCCCGCGTGTCGGTCTGATCGCGGGCTGGGAGCGCCAACTCCAAACCGGCGAAAAATAGCATAACGCCAAGAAACGAAACTGGGTACGCCTGGATGACGATGACCGCGAAGCCCCCCACCAGCAGTCCAACCAGGAGATTGACGATGCCGAGCATGACCATCGCCCCACCCGTGCGGGCGCCAAAATGATACTGCGCGGCGAGCCCGCCCGACCCGTGACACAATGGTATGGCGCCGAACCAGCAACCCAACACGTTGATGAGGCCGACCGAGGCTGCCATGCGTGGTGCTGCGATTCGACGTTTGGGGAAGAGATCGCCGCTAAGCACGCAAACGGCTAGGACCGAATTGAGTATTGTCAGGGGTAATTGGGGAATCGCGCCTCGAGCGACACCGGTAAGCCACTCCGAAGTTTTGGGAACGATGACGTCGATCTGTGGGGCGCCGATCGCGAGCCGGTCAAACAGAGCGGGAGTTTGCCAAAACGCGACGGCGAGACCTGCAACAAATACTAGAAGTGCGCCGGGGAAACGCTTCCAACCATGGGAGATGATAAGTGCCACACCCAAGACTACCGCCACCGTTACGCTGTCGGGGCCGTTGCGGGGTGTCGACCGTACGAAGTCGAACGCTTGGAGCATCAGCTTTACCCCGACACCGACCTGGATCCCTCTGACGACCGACAACGGGACGACTCGTTCCATCACGTTGACCAGGCGAGTGAGCCCAACAACCAGCATGATCGCACCGAGAACGATTCCGGCGGCGGCGACGGCTCCCGGGGTGAGCGTTTCGGCGATTGCCACGGCGGCGATGGCTTTCATGGGTTGAACGGCGACGGGAAGTCCAAAAATCACGCCGGCAAAAATATTGGCCAAACCGGCGAAGATGAGAATGATTCCGAAATCCAGACCGGTAACAAACGCCATGCCGGCTGCCAGCGGGAGAAATGTGCCGAGATCACCGACAGCTCCGGACAACTCAACGAGATTGAACCGCATAGCGGATATATTGTGTTTGATTTCGGTTAAAGGGGACCGGACGTTGCCATTTGAGGGGTCAGGCGACTTCGGTTTGCGTGGTGTCGATGTGTCCATCTGAGACGGCCGCTTGCCAAGCGGTCTTAGCGTTTAGAGTTCTTTTTGATTCCAAACCGTTTGCGGAGCCACGCGGCTAGCGCGTTCGAGTCCGATCTGGCGAACACGCGCGTTGTGTTGGTTGAGCCGGTGGATTCGATCGTGTCGCCAACCAGCGCGACCAGATCCGGGTCGTGCTCAAAAAGTGGATTGTCTCCTGGTGCCACGCATTCCACCAGCGGTGCCCTGCCCGACGTCGGAGACAAATCCGTGTGCCCTTCGCAAAAGACGATGTCGCAATCGTCATAGATGTTGTCGAAGAGGCTGAGCAACTGCGGGTCGGCCGGACGCGGAGCGTGGAGTACGAACCGTTCCGGAGAGACAATTATGGTGGCGGCGCTACCGGCCGCGCTGTGACGGAACGAGTCCGATCCCGGTCTATCGAATTCGTGGTTGTGTGAAGTATGCTTCAACGTTCCGACCCGGTACCCATGCGAGGTGAACTCCGCGGTCAGAGCCACGATCAGCGTGGTCTTGCCCGAGTTTTTTGCACCGGCGATCCGGACGTAACACGGTTGGGTCATAGATCGACCACCCGCGCGAGGTCCTCGGGTGTGTTAACGCTGTCAAGTGAGGTGGCCGACCTACCCAGCATGACGGGTCTCCATCTCAGGGTGCGGATCGCGTCAATAACGGACAACATGCCGCTGTCGAGCTGATCGCGCCAGAAGGCCGCCGTGCGCACGTTATAAAGCGCGGCCAGAGGCTCGGGGTGGCCATCTCTGCTTAGGGTCACCACGTCAAAGGCGCTTGATCGGTTATTGGCGAGATTTTGAAGGTCACTGGTTCGAAGCCGCGGCAGATCAACGGGAAGAATCAGACACCAGTTAGTCGGGCAGCGGGTGATGGCGGCGACGAGCCCACCCATAGGGCCGCGGCCGCGTTGCGCGTCTGGAATCTCATAGCGCGGATCCAGGTATAGTCCCGCCAAATTATCACCGACAATATAGGCCGGGCGCTCGAGGAATCGCTCCAAAAGTGATCTGGCGCGATCAAGCAGTGAAATGCCACCGATCACGATCTTGCGTTTGTCGGTACCCAGGCGGCGGCTCGAGCCACCGGCAAGCACAAACCCCGTGATGTCCTTGTAAGGCGAGGCCAATGTCTGTACTCCGTCCGGTTTGGGGTAGTGCCCCCGCGTGCGCCGGGCCGCCGCCCGATGATCACCGTGGGCGGACAATCTCGATGGTATCCCCGACGGTGATTTCGCCGCCCCGGATAGCCTTTGCGAATACACCTTCTCGGGGCATAATGCAATCGCCGACCTTTTCTCGGATTACACAACCGAGATGACACTCCTTGCCGATCTGAACGATCTCGAGCTCGACACCGCTCCCCATACGAACACGCGTTCCGATCTTCAACTGGTCGAAATCGAGCGCCATTGTCGTGATATTCTCCGCAAAATCACCGGGCTCGACATCGAGATCCGGGTGCGCGACTTTGACAAAGCTTTCCAATGGGAGCAGGCTGATGGGCCGGTCGGAATCGTTGTGCGCATCCCCATCGATCCCGGCCCCACTGTGAACCACGGCACGGCTCACATTGATTTTGCGCTCGCCCTTTTTCTGTCCGATGGATATCCGATGGATGTGTGGGGTGTCGTTTTTTGTGTTCATGTCGGATAGTCTGGTAGTTATTGGTACGGTTCGCAATCGTGTGCCGGGTTTACTCTCTCCGCCAGTCGCCGCTGGTTCCACCGCTTTTGCTCTCGAGCCTGAGTTGATCGATAATGATTGCTCGATCCACGCTTTTCCCCATGTCATAGATGGTCAGCGCCGCCACGGCGGCCGCCGTTAACGCTTCCATTTCCACGCCGGTCCTGTAACAGGTTCGGGTTTCTGCGGAAATCCGTATTGACGGGGGCTCGTGCTCGAACTCGCAGTCGATACCGACATAGGTGAGGGGAAGCGGGTGGCACAGCGGTATCATTGTGCCGGTGCGTTTGGCCGCCTGAATGCCGGCAATCCGGGCCGCGGCGATGGCGTCGCCCTTGGCGAGCGTGTTGTCTTCGAGAATTTTGAGCAGCTCGTTCGACATGAGCACTCGAACGGTTGCCACAGCACGGCGATCGCTTTCGGGTTTGGGGCCGACATCCACCATGCGCACTCGCCCGGACTTGTCGAGGTGTGAGGGGCGGTCCATCGTCATCCTCCGAGCCCTCGCATACGTGGTTTGAGTGAGGTCACCGACGTGGACAGCCCTTCGCGTCTAAAACCGGGGGAGCGAACCGCTGAGACGATGACCCTCTCGATCTCTTTGGCGGGTGCATTGCGTTCGACCAGCTCACGGAGGTCGACACGCTGGTCGCCAAACAGACAGCCGACCAGTTGACCCTGTGACGTCACCCTGAGCCGGTTGCATTGACCGCAAAAGCTCCGGCTCACCGCGGAGATGAAGCTGATTCTGCCCGGGGAATCGCCGCGGCGGTACGTGATCGCCGGACCTCGGTTGGCAGCCCTGTCGTGTACCGGCTCGAGTGGAACGCCGATGGTTTTCTTCATTTCGGCCTCGCTGACATATCTTGCATGACCCCAACCGGATCGATGTGTGGGCATGAATTCTATAAAACGCAGATCGATCGGATTGGACAATCCCCAGTCGGCAAGGTGTCCGATCTCGTCGTCGTTGACGCCGCGCATGATCACGGTGTTGATTTTTACCCTCGGAAAGGCTCTGCTTTTCACTGCGTTTTGAATCGCATCGAAAACCCTTTCAAATCCGTTGACCCCGGTAATGTGTTGGAACCTTTTCGAGTCCAATGTGTCGAGACTCACGTTCAGACGATTGAGGCCGGCACCGATCAAACGCGGCAGTTGTTTGTCGAGCAGTAGACCGTTGGTTGTGATGCCGACGACAGCGATGCCGCCGGTCGCCGACGTCTGTTCGATGAGTTCCGCAATTCCACCGTGGAGGAGAACCTCGCCGCCGGTAAAACGAACCTTGTCAAAGCCCAGTCCTGCAAACGCACGCACCAGCCGCATGATCTGAGGGTTGGTCAGTCCGGCTGGCTCGTTGCAGGGAGTGTCCACGGATCCATAACAGTATCCGCACCGCAAGTTGCATCTCTCGGTGAGCGACAGGCGAAGATACCTCAAGCGGCGGCCGTTGATGTCGGTTAGCGTGCGATCCGTCTTAAGATTCGGTTTGTTCATTTGTCCGGTTTCCCGCCGTGAATCAGCTCGATGGCGTGGCCAAGCGCGGGGGCGATAACCCGCAGGTTCTCCACGGCCCCACGAGGGCTCCCCGGCACGTTTGCGAT
This sequence comes from Candidatus Latescibacterota bacterium, assembly GCA_020356045.1. Taxonomy (GTDB): domain Bacteria; phylum Krumholzibacteriota; class Krumholzibacteriia; order WVZY01; family WVZY01. Next base: position 3,052,302 of record CP070631.1, on the reverse strand, counting down.
AAGAGTTTGCCGGGCAACACCGACCACCCCGCGAGACAGCATGGCAAACGGCGTGTGCTCCAACGACACCCGGCGCATGGCTTCCTCCATTCCAGGAATGCGCCGGTCGATGATTTCTAGCGTCACGTCTGGCGTGACGTCGGTTGGGGCGACACCGCTGCCTCCGGAGACCACGACGAAATCGATCTGTTCGCCGATCCATTCATCGAGTGCGTTCTTGATGGCTATCCGGTCATCGGGTACCACCACCTCGTACCGCACATCGAATCCGTTTTGCTCCAGCTCGTTGCGGAGAAGCGGGGTGGTCTCGTCCGGCCGGACACCGCTGGCGGCGCGATCGCTGGTGATGAGGATCGCACACGCCCGCCGTTTGGCCACAGGGTCGTTTCCGCTTCGCATGTTGTTAAAACATACCGGGCAAGCGTTGTCTTGTCCAGATTTGAATCGCATGGGATGGACGATGATGGGGGAACGCCGGCTGAAAACCGATGGGCTAACCGTGGGATCCGGGGTGACGCCGCCGGACGGACAAGATAACCGGGTTTGAACAAAGCGGGGCGCCCTCGGCGGGCGCCCCGGAAAACACGCGTTAGGGCAGCCAAACCTTACTTGAGGAACACCGCCTTGCGAACCTGTTTGACGTCCTTGGTCTGCATCACAAAGAGATAGACCCCCGACGCCACGCGTTCACCATTGTCGTTACGCCCATGCCAGACGACTTTCTGAACGCCAGCCGGCCGTTCTTCGTTGATAAGTGTTCGTATCAGACGTCCCGCCACGTCGTAGACCCGAATCGACACCGTCTGACGATCGTCCAGCGAGTAACGGATCGTTGTCGACGGATTGAAGGGGTTGGGCTCGTTTTGATAGAGGACGGTTTCGAGTCTTGGTGTCCCCTCGATCCCGGTTGGATCGAGGGTGAGGTTGATATAATCGGACACTATTAGCGCCGGTGGGCACTTGCCTTGGTTGACCCACGCGTTGTACAGATCATCGCCGGCGCTGTTCGTGTGGTTCTCGTCACGTAGAAACTCGACATATTCCTTTGTCGTCGGTTGATAGAGCAGCGCCACCTCGACAAAATTGGCTGCCTCGGGGAGTACGTATTTGGTTTCGTCCCAGTACTGACTGTCCGCATAGGTGTAGGCCACCGGTGGGGATTGAATATCTTCGAAATCCGAGTTGGTGAACCCGCGTGGTGGTATGCGGTTGTCGCTGATAATCGTATCGTTGAGGACAAAATGGAACGACTCGCCGGCGGGGAGGCCCAGCGCGCTGGCAAGCCCCGGCGAGAGCCCGGGTTTGATCTCGTAGACTTTGATGTCGCCGTCTTTGATCAACGTACCCGTGGCCGCATCATACTCACCGGACTCATAGACGAGATTGTTGTCGATATCATACGCCTTGACATTGAGCCAGATGCGGCGGCCTTCCGGATAACCCGATGGGAGCTTGTGTCCGGTCTCGTTGGTTATGGTCACCGTCACGGTTGGCCGGCTGCCCGCCTGACCGGGTTGGAGCGCCATCGACGCCGCCATTCCAAGCATCGACAGCGCGCGTTGCTTTCCGGCATCGGACTGCGCGGCGTCCACCTCGGTTGGATACATAATGGGAAGGATATCGGGAATAAAATAGTTGCCCCCGGTTAGATCATGGAGCGCGAGATCCGAACGCGTCGGCGAACCCGGCTCGCTGCAACCGGCGCCGACGATATCGCGCATGTGGCAATCCTGACACGTGGACACGATTCCATCGGGTTTGGCACCGGCAAACTGTGGGGCGTACACACCGGTCTGCGCGTATTCGCTCTTCTGCCATTCGCTAAACGTCCGCTCGATGGGGAACATGTTCCGGGAATCGCCATCGGGGTGCGGTGTGTCAAAATCGTTTGGAACGTAGTCACCCGGGGTCGCGCCGGCGTCGAACACCGGGTTGCTCACGTCGTGACAGGTCCCGCAAACATCGGCCTCGCGGTGGAAGGGCGATTCGAGAAACGCGTGGCTGGCGATCGCATCGGAATACGGGCCGCGGCGTATCGGCGACGGATCGACGACATACTGACCGTTGGCGTAGTGCGACGGCGGACCCGTGGACAACGAATCGAGGACCGCCTGGTCTTCGGCAGGACTCACACCTTCTTCGTAATGGGGGTCGACCGCGCGGTGACAGAAATCGCAGTGAACACCTTGCCGGTCCGTAGCATTCATCAATCCCCCGCTGGTGTCGACCGATCGGCCCTCGAGCCAGCCCCCCGGGGTGTGGCATTTCAGACAAAGGTCACCAACCGACGGGGCGTCCTGCTCGGCAACTGCCAGACAGGCGAGGAACAACGGATCGCGCAACGCCTGCGCCATCATGCTGCCTTTCCACTGGTACCAGGGCTCGACAAGATAATTGTATTCGCCGTGACACGTCACACAGTTGATGTCGGGATCCTCGAACGTACGGGCCTCAAACGGTTGTGACCCGTCAAAATCGACATCGCGCATCGTTGTGGGAACGAAACCCGGGTCGGTTCCGTCGATGTTGAATGAGCCACCCCAGCTGGCGCCATAGTTGCCCGCGTTGTCACGCGCTTCGACGCGAATGATATTCGACGCGCCGGGCCGGTTGGGGACAAACCAGCTAAACATGCCGTCGTCGGGTTCATTGACTCCAACCGGCTTAAAGGTCGCGCCGTTGTCATCCGAATGATAGATGTTGACGAACGCGATGCCGTTCGCGTCGGTTGCCGTCCAGGTGACCGATTGAAATGTCATGGCATCCCAAAGCTCACCCCCAACGGGGATATGGACCGTGACGTTTGGAGGGATTGTGTCGGTTGCTCCCGCGGGGGTGAGGTAGCCGCGGATGTCCGCCACATCGACATTGAGCACCAACGTAGTGTCGCCTCCGGCAAGCCCGGGGAATGTCGGTGTGTTGCTAAAATTCGATACATCGGTGATTTCCGTTAGGTTGTCGAATTCATCGGCGTCGGAATAGTCGTCCGCAATGGCCAAGATCGCCTCCTCCGTCGTCTGTGCCGATCCCAGGGCGACTTCGAGCGCGGCGCCATACCAGTTTCGGGTGTCACCGCCGTCAAAATTGTAGTGACAGACACCGCAGTGACCTGCGTTGCTGTCGACGTCATCGAGAACGGTCCCGACCGCGCCGGGGTAGACATCAAAGAATGCTCTGCGGTATGGGTTTCTGGCGTCAACGGTTAGTGAAACAATGCACAAGACAACCGCGACGAACACGAGCAGTCCGTTGCGAACGGCTGGTTTCATGACCCTATCCTTTCGTGAATCATGGAGACGAGACGTGGATCTCGTAAACGTGCCTGGAAGACTGTGCCCTCAAATAAATTATACACGAAAAATGCCCGTCGCGGCAACCCTTGCCGCTTGGATTTGCACAGCGGGTGGTGTCAAGGGTCGGATTATGGACACCAAATACAACGAGCATCTGGGCGCACAAACCCTGGAACTCCTGCTGCGGTGCGCGAATTTCGATGTGGAAAATCCTGCGCGGGTGTGGTATAATACCCGAGCGTTTGGGGGGCGACGTATTGGCCCTCCTATCCACCGGTACATTTGAGAAAACAGCGATCAAACCACATCGAGACTGGTGCAACCAAGAAACCGACGATAGGCAAATACATCAGGCCACCTGCCATTTGCAGCGAAGGCTGGTTTCGCCAAAAACATAACCTCACGAGAGGAGGACCTGTATGCGAAATATGCTAAGGGCAACTGCTGGCAGCCTAGGTTTGGTGACAGTAGTGCTGTTTCTTTGTGTGGGAATGAGCCCCGCGCATGCCGACCCGTGTTTGATGGTTTATCCGGAAAGCGGGTGTTACTACCACTACGACCCCGCCGAGTATTATACGGTTGGGTTTGGGGATCCGCTATACGACCCGATGTACGACCGTGGCGGTCAAGTTCTGATCGACATCAACACCGACGAAATCGCACTCGATGTCTATCAAGCTCCCGGGCTGCTGGGGTTTGTCATGGATGTGGAGAATCAGGGTTACTTCACGATTGGCACCGAGTTCGATCTCATCGTCGACGGGTATAACAACGAGCCCATTGTTTACACCAATGTGCTGCTCGTGTTTGACCGTATCGAACCGGAGTGGTGCGAACCCAACATCTGGGTCGATGGTAATCCGGTTATGTATGATGCCGACCTTGGTTGGTATTATCCAATAGGGGCGCTCGACGTTTCAACGCCGCTGCCACACGGGAACAGTTATTCGGACACGGTAACGCATTCGATCATGTGGGAGGTCTGCTACGGGATGCGGATTTATGCGTTCTCCGATGAGAATCACAATCTCATCCGCGACGGTGGTGAGTGCTTCTCCGCATTTTCGCACGACACGACCGTACCGACCAAAGAGTCGACGTGGGGAGCCGTCAAAGCGCTCTTCACCGACTAGTCGCTACTGCGGCAACCGTGCTGCAAAAAAGAGTGGCCGGGCTCTGAAAGAGCCCGGCCTTTTCTTTTGGAGCGGTGTGTCTATGCGTGCCGCGAGCCGTATTGGTCGCGAAGCAACCGACGCATGACCTTATTGGAGGCGGTCCGCGGAAGTGATTCGACAGTTACCACATCGTGGATTTTGAAAAGCGGGTTTAGCCGATCGGCGATCGCACGTTGCATCGACACCTTGAGTCGGCGGGGTCGTTGGGGTTTGCCGGATGGATCCAAGGCGGTAACGGCAAAGATGACCAACCGGCTGGGGCCGCCGTCCGGTGGATCGTGTGCGATTGCCGCCGATTCGACGACCCCCGGTACGGTGTCGATCACGCGTTCGATCTCCTTCGAGCTGGTTTTGATCCCACCCAGATTCATCGTGTCATCCGCGCGGCCCTGCCCCCGGTAGTATCCACCGGGCAGGGCTTCGAATTCGTCACCGTGTCTGCGCAACACTTCACCGTTGGGCCCGGTCGGGGTGCCGCGGTAATAGATTGCGTGGTGGTCGCGGTTGAGCAGTTGATTCGAAAGTCCGATCGACGGGGGAATGATAAATAACTCGCCGCTTGGTGCCGGTGTTCCGTCATCACCGAGGATACAAAAATCGAGTCCAAACGCTGGGGTCGAGAAGGTAGACGGCGAGGCGGGCTGTACGACGGTCCCAGATATGTATCCGCCGCCGATCTCGGTTCCTCCACAGTATTCGATCACCGGACGGTAGCCGGCCAGTGACATCAAGTATAGATAATCCCCCGGATTGGAGCTTTCACCGGTCGAGGTAAACGCCCTGATCGATGACCAATCGAGCCCGTCGGCCGCGCCGGTGTTTTGCCACGCCTTGACCAAACTGGGAACCACGCCCAGAAGATTGACCTGCGCGGTCTGAACAAACCGGCAAAATTCGCTCGTGACCGGTGACCCATAGTAGAGCGCCATAGTCCCACCATTGATGAGGGTGGCATAGATCAGCCAGGGTCCCATCATCCAGCCGATGTTTGTCGGCCAGGCGACGACTTCTCCGGGTTTGATGTCATGGTGGAGGTGCCCGTCCATCGCGCATTTGATTGGGGTGGCGTGCGTCCACGGTATGGCTTTGGGTTCGGCGGTTGTCCCGGATGAGAACAGGATATTGGATGGATCATCGGGCTGACAAGACACGGGATCGAAACGGTCACTGGTGTCGACAAACTGAGCCCACTCGACGTCTGTATTGCGGAGAGGGAGGGTCAACGCTTCTGCAGTGGGGGCGACGATCACCCGCGCGGGAGAATCGATCGCGGCGACGACCTTTTCATACATGGGAAGCAGTTTATGTGCCCGTCGCACGACGTCCTGTGTGACAACCGCTTTTGCCGCTGCGATTCGGAGCCGGGTGCCGATCTCTTTGGGGGCAAAGCTATCCGCGACCGAGACCACGACACAGCCCGCCTTGACCACACCCAGATACGCGGCCACCGATTCGACCGTCATGGGCATGGCGATGGCGATGGCGTCACCGGGCTCAAATCCCGCGCCGACCAGGCCATTGGCCACCCGGTTCGACAACCGGTCGAGCTGGTCATAGCTAATCGTTTCCGGTTGATTGGCTGTCTCGTCCTGATAGACGATGGATGGGCGATCACGTTTGGTTTGAAAACAACTCTCCGCGATGTTGAGGCGCGCACCGGGAAGCCAGCTGGGATTTGTGACTCCATCTGACACATCTACAATCGATTGCGGATGTTTCTTAAACCTGATTGTGAGCGTGTCGATGATCTGACTCCAAAATTCCTCTCGGTTTTGGGCCGACCATTGGTGGAGCGCCCGAATCTCGGGCACCCCGGCTCTCTTGCACAGCGCCGCGATGTTCGACCCGACGATGTCCGCCACCGAGGGAATCCAGGCGGGAGGCGGGCCGGTTTTGTGATCCCATTCGGCGAAGATCGATTGGTACAGGTGCGCGTGGACGGGAAATGGGATGTCCGGACCGAGCAGGGTGCGGGAGACCTCGAGCCATGCGCCAGCCGGCGGTGTGTCTGCAGGGATGGCCTCGAGCCGTGCGCACAACTCTTCGGCCGCGGCGGGGTCGAGACCCAACTCGACGAGCGTGTGAGAGGCGATTTTCAGACGCATGGCACTCCTCCGTCCGGGTGACGCGAGACTTGTCCGAGTATAGATCGCAACGGAGGCAGGAGTCAAAAGCCACCGCGGCCGCGAACGAAAGTTTGAACTTTGCCGGGAGCTTTTCGTATGTAATGATTAACCCCCGCCGGAAACAGGGCATGAACTCAATTCCCACCGTCAAGGAGGACAAGTGATGGCCGGAGCCAGAATCCGTTTATCCGTGCTGGCGATTGCCGTGGTGGCAATGGCGGCGACGGGCGTGGCGGCAATCGAGCCGCATGCCGGTATGCTCAGGTACCCCGATGTGAGCGAGACGCACATCGCGTTCCTTTACGCCAACGACCTGTGGCTCGTACCCAAGGATGGCGGCGTGGCAACTCCGCTTGCCAGCCCGCCAGGAGCCGAGGCGTACCCTCGATTTAGCCCCGACGGCAAGTTAATCGCATTTATGGGGAACTATGACGGCGACCTCGATCTTTACACCGTTCCCGTCGAAGGCGGCACGCCGTTTAGAGTGTCCCATCACCCAGCCAACGAAGTCATTACGGACTGGACACCCGACGGGCGGCTGATGTTCTGGGCGTACGGAATCCTCGATTACCCACGGGCGCAGGAGCTCTTTACCGTATCTGCCAACGGCGGTCTTCCCGTCAAACTTCCGGTGCCCTACGGTGGTACCGGGGCGATCAGCGCCGATGGTGTGTGGCTGGCCTACACGCCGTACAGCCGCGACCACCGCACATGGAAGCGCTACCGGGGTGGTATGGCAACGGATATCTGGCTGTTCAATTTGAAAGATTCTTCCGCTCGGAAAATCACCGATTGGGAGGGGACCGATACCCAGCCGATGTGGCACGGGAACAATGTTTACTATCTGTCCGATGCGGGACGTAGCCACCGTCTAAATATATGGGTCCACGATGTTGACACCGGAGAGAACAGACAGGTCACGACGTACAAGGGATACGACGTCAAATGGCCCGCGATAGGCCCCGGTACTGACGGGCAGGGCGAAATCGTGTTTCAAAACGCGTCGGACATTTATCTTCTCGACCTGGAAACAGAAAAGGCGAAGACCATAAAGATCACGATTCCGGGCGACCGGCCAAAAATCCGCGTCCAGGCGGAGAACACCAGCGAACTAATATATAACCGCAAAATTTCCTCGACGGGCAAGCGGGTTGTGGTCGAGGCGCGAGGAGACATCTGGACGTTACCCGCCAAAGAAGGGTCCCCGATCAACCTGCACAGGACCAGCGGCGTTGCGGAGCGTGATCCCGCGTGGAGCCCGGACGGGCGCTGGATTGCGTATTTTTCGGACGAATCGGGCGAGTACCAGCTTTATGTCACACAATCCGACGGACGCGGCGATACAAAACGTCTCACCAGTCTCAAGGCCGGCTATCTGTACCAACCCTGCTGGTCCCCGGATTCGAAACAGATTTGCTTTTGGACCAAGGCGGGACACTTGTACATCGCCAACGCGGAATCCGGTAAGACGAAAAAGGTGGATCAGTACATCGGGTGGGGACGGACCGCGCGTGTAAGCTGGTCGAGCGATTCCAAATGGATCGCGTATAGTCTGGCGGACGGGATGATCACACCCAACGCTATCAGGCTATACAATTTGGATGAGGGAAAAGTGCACGTCGTCACCGGCGGAATGTTCAACGACACGTGGCCGACTTTTGATCGGGAAGGGAAATATCTTTACTTCGCGAGCCAGCGTGAGATCTCCCAGCCGCTCTATGAGGAACTGGGTACCACGTGGATCTATGCCAACACAGATCGTCTGTATGCCGTTCCGCTGACCAAGGACATCGCGTCGCCGTTGGCGCCAAAGAGCGATGATGAATCGTGGGAGAAAGACGGCGACAAGGATGCCGACGACAAGGACGATAAGAAAAAGAAGGACAAAAACGGCGATGATACAAAAGAAGACGGTGACAAGAAAGACGAAGAAGAACCCAAACCAGTCAAGATCGACATCGACGGATTCGAGCAGCGGGTCGTGCAACTCCCGGCTGCGCGGGGCAACTTTTCACAACTCTTTGTGAACGACAAAGGCAAGCTGATTTACGAACGAAATCCTATGCGAGGTGAAGACGCAAAGGTGTCCGTGCATTTGCTGGACCTCGATGAGGATAAAGACGATGAAAAGGAAAAAACGGTTGTCAAAGACGTGCGCGGCTACACCATGTCGGCGGATGGAAAAAAGCTACTAGTTGTCAACTGGCAAAGAGGGATGGCCATAGTTGACGCCAAGGCCGACCAGAAGATGAAGGACATGGTTTCAACTTCAGGAATGGTTGCGAAGATCGATCCGCGTCAGGAATGGGAGCAGATCTTTAACGAGGCGTGGCGCGTGCAGAGGGACTATTTTTATGATCCCAACATGCACGGCATCAACTGGTCCGCGGTCCGCGAACAGTATCGGAAAATGCTCAAAGACTGTGCGTCACGTGAAGACCTGAGCTATGTAATTCGCGAGATGATTTCCGAGCTCAATGTCGGTCACTCTTACTACTTTGGCGGTGACGAGGAACAGGGTCCCAGCGTCAACGTTGGGATGCCCGGGTGCGACTTTGCGTTGGAGGATGGTGCCTATCGGATCACCCGCATTCTCGAAGGCGGCGCGTGGGATGTTGACGGCCGTGGACCGCTCAACCAACCGGGTATCGACATCAAAGTGGGGGACTACTTGCTCGCCGTAAACGGTGTCCCGGTGGACACGGCGAAAGATCCGTGGGCGGCATTTCTCGGTCTGGCCAACCGGACTGTCACCTTTACGGTCAGCGAAGAACCCAAAATGGACGACAAAGCCCGTCACGTGCTCGTCGAACTCGGTGACAGCGAGTATATGCTTCGTTACCGGGCGTGGGTGGAGAAAAACCGCGCCTTCGTCGAAGAACAAACCGATGGCAAGGTCGGATATATCTACGTTCCCAATACCAGTATTTGGGGTCAAAACGAGCTGGTTCGACAGTACATCGGTCAGCGCGCCAGGCAGGCGTTGATCATCGATGAGCGCTGGAACGGCGGTGGACAGATTCCCACACGGTTCATCGAGCTTCTCAATCGCCCAATCGCGAATTACTGGGCGGTCCGTGACCGCGACGACACATTCCCGTGGCCGCCGGATGCGCACCAGGGACCCAAGTGCATGTTGATCAATGGTCTCGCCGGATCCGGTGGCGACTATTTCCCGTTTTGGTTTCGTGAAGCGGGTATCGGAAAGCTCGTTGGCACGCGGACATGGGGGGGCTTGGTAGGAATCAGCGGCAATCCGGCGTTGATCGATGGGGGATACACCAGCGCGCCCACCTTCGCGTTTTTTGAAAAGGACGGCACGTGGGGAATCGAGGGCCACGGGGTGGAGCCGGACATCGAAGTTATCGATGACCCGTCGAAGATGGTTGGTGGAAAGGATCCGCAGCTCGACGCAGCCATCGGCCTGATGCTCGAAGAGATAAAGCGGAATCCGTACACGAAACCCAAGCGACCCGCATACCCCGATCGCAGCGGGATGGGGATCCGGGAGGAGGACAAGTAGCGGCGGGCTGACGCTTTGAGAGGAAGAAGCTACAGAAGTCCTTCGAGGCCGGCGGTTTGCTGGAAGCGGGTCTCGGGGCCAAGTGTAGGGATGTGTTTTGGTGTCTTTCGCTCCAAATAAACTCGTTTGACGCCCGGGGCCAACGTAACGCCCCGGGCGTTTGCTCGCGGCAGAAGCATCGGCGCGTCAAAGGGTTAATTGGTCGAAAAACCGGTTGATCGGGAAGCCAATCCCCCATATGCTATGATATTCTACTCCGGCTCGTACCAGGGAGGACGGGTGCCCGGAAACGTCAGACATAGTTACAGATAGAGGTTTGACCATGAGCATAAGCGAGATCGCTAAATCGATTCACGCCTCACCGACGCTTGCCCTCAACGAGAAGGCGGCGATCCTCCGAGAAAAAGGCGACCCAGTCATTCATCTCGGGGGCGGCGAGCCAAAATCGCGAACGCCGGTCGACGCCATTCTTGCGACCACGGGAATTCTCAATTCCGGTGAGATTCGATACACCCCGGCCGACGGAATCCCCGCATTGAAAAAGGCGGTTATCCGCTATACGGATGAATTTTACGATCGGCTGGTTGCGCCCGAAAACGTGCTGGCATCGGGCGGTGCAAAGCAGGCCATTATGGTGGCTCTACAGACCGTGCTTAATCCGCAGGAAGAGCTGATCTATCCCGCGCCGTATTGGGTCAGTTACCCGGATATGGCAAAGCTTTGCGGGGCGATTGGCATTCCCGTACTTCCAGAGGACGGGACATTTTATCCGCGATTATCCGACATCGAACAACGCGTGGGATCGTATACCAAAGCGGTGTTAATCAACAGCCCTAACAACCCCAGCGGCGCGATGTATTCAGAGGAATTTATCTCCGATATCGTGCAGTTCTGCGAGAGACGCGATTTGTATCTGATTATGGATGACATCTACCACCGCTTGATTTTTGACGGGAGAAAAAGACTCAATCCGTTTGATTACACAAATAAACCGATTGATGAATCCAAGATGATCGTCGTCAACGGCGTGTCCAAGCAGTATGCGATGACAGGGTATCGAATCGGTTGGGCTGTGGGGAACCGCAAGCTCATCGAAACGATGGCGAATATACAAGGACATCAAACGTCTGGTCCGTCGGTGCTTTTGCAGAAGGCCGCCGTGGGTGCGCTCAACGGGATTCAATCGGGTGTTGAAAACCTTCGAGCAACCCTGGAGAACAACCGCAACGTGATGATGGATCAGCTCAATTCGTTCGAGGGCGTCAAAGTGACCAAACCCGACGGGACGTTCTACTGTTTTGCTGATTTTAGCGTCTACGAAAAGGACTCTAACAAGCTGTCCGAGTTTCTGATCGACAAGGTGCAGGTGCTGACCGTGCCGGGTGCCGAATTTGGCGTCGACGGTTACCTCAGATTGAGCTACTGCGGTGCGGTCAAAGACATCACCGATGGAATCGAGAGAATGAAATGGGCGTTGGATCCAAATTCGCCCAACGAACTATATATCGGCGATCGCAAACTGGTGAGGGATTGGACATGAGCAAATATTTGAAATTCAAGACACCAGCCGTAAAAGAGGCGAAAACACTCGCTTCCGATTACAAACTCAGCAACCACGGGCTCGTTCATTTGTACGCCGCGTACTGGAATCTCCCCGATCCGGCGCTTTACGAGGAGGTTGTGTTTCGCAATGAGGGCAAAATAGCGCACGAAGGGCCGATTCTCGTCAACACGGGCAAACATACGGCTCGGGCTGCCGCGGACAAGTTTGTCGTCAAAGAGGCCACGACGGAGGACAAGATTTGGTGGGGGATCTACAACCGGCCGATGAGCGCAGACACGTTTAACGGTGTGATGGCGCGGGTCCAGGCGTACTGCCAGGATGAAGAGGTCTTCGTACAGGACTGCTTCGCCGGCGCGGATCCCGAATACCAGCTTCCCGTGCGGATCATTACTGAAAAGGCATGGCATAGCCTGTTTGCGCGAAACATGTTTATTACGACGGACGATCAGGACACGCTCAAACGATTTATTCCCGAATTCACGGTGATCGGACTGCCGGGTTTCAAGCTGGATCCCAAAATCGACGGGACCCGGAGCCAGACAGCGATCATTCTCAATTTCGACCAGCGTGTCGCACTAATCTGTAACTCGCTCTATGGCGGGGAGATCAAAAAATCGATTTTCACCGTGCTCAATTTCCTGCTCACATTCCAGGACGTACTCCCTATGCACTGCTCGGCCAACGTCGGAGATGCAGGCGATGCTGCGCTCTTTTTTGGACTGAGCGGGACGGGCAAAACGACGCTCTCTGCGGACCCAAAAAGACGGTTGATCGGCGATGACGAGCACGGATGGAGCGCGAAAGGTGTGTTCAACTTCGAGGGCGGGTGCTACGCCAAGGTGATCCGGTTGTCCGCCGAGCACGAGCCGCAGATTTACTCGACGACAAAAAGATTCCGGACGATTTTGGAGAATGTGGTGTTCGACCCGGTCAGTCGACGCATCGATCTCGATGACGATATCCTGACCGAAAATACGCGGGCATCGTATCCAATCGAATTTATTCCAAACGGGGTGGCTGAAGGCTATGTCCATAGCCACCCAAAGAACATCATATTCCTGACCTGCGATGCGTCGGGCGTCATGCCCCCGATTGCCCGCCTGAACCCGGAACAGGCGCAATATCATTTTATTAGCGGATACACTTCAAAAATCGCTGGAACTGAAATCGGATTGGGAATCGAGCCACAGATTACCTTTAGCGCTTGTTTTGGGGCTCCGTTCATGGTGCGACACCCATTCGAATACGCCGAGATGCTCAAAGCGCGTATGCTGAAACACAAAGCCAAGTGTTGGCTGGTCAATACCGGTTGGGTTGGCGGTCGGTTTGGCGTGGGT
>CP070631.1:3032945-3039184 GCA_020356045.1 Candidatus Latescibacterota bacterium | reverse complement strand
TTGGTCAAGGGAACCGGGGACATGAGCAAACCGTTGTCAGTACCGATCTGATAAAACTCCTGGGCGGTGCCACCCATCTCGGCGTCATGAAGCTCAAAGACGTAGAACCGCGAATCCGAGCCGTTGAGGAGACGGATGCGATACTTGCGCGGCTCGACCTCGAGCTTTGGCCACGGGGCGCCATTGACTAGAATGAAGTCGCCAAAAAACTCGGCAATCGCGCTGGGTCCTGGCGGAAGCGGCTCGAAACCGGGCTCGATCTCGGGATCCTCTGATGGGAAGAACAGCTCGCCATCGTCAGTGAACATCCGGTCCTGGACCACGACTTCGATTTCATAGGGTCCGCCGGGCAGAACACCGGTGTTGGTCAGGTTGGTCTCGTTGTCATCGCGGAGCAGGTAGAAACCGGCCAACCCCGCGTAGACGTTGAGCCGTGTAATTCCCAGGGCGTGGTCGTGATACCAGAGGGTTGCCGCTTCCTGGTCGTTGTCATACGTATAGGTCTTCTTTACATAGAACGGACCCGTCTCTTTCCAGCCCTGTGTGTACCAGGCCTCGGGGAGCCCGTCGCTTGCCGATTCGGTGTGACCACCGTGAAGGTGTGTCACAACCGGGATCCCGCCTTTGACGGGGTGCGCCATATGGAGCGTGGGATCGACGGGGAGCAAATGACCACCGCTGTCGGGGAATTTTTTGTATTTTGGAAGCTTGTTCTTCCATTTGACATTTATGGGAACATCCCGGTAGGTCACAAACGTTGGACCCGGGTAGGAAGGTCCGTAGATAAATTCGCCGTCTTCTTCCCAACCGTAGCCCCATACCGTGGTGGGCAGCGGGTTGTCGTCGTCATCGACCAGACCAAGGTACTGGACGACCTCACGCATTTCCATATTGAATTGCCCGCCCATGGCCTGGGTGGCATCGATTCGCGCGGGGATCGGGAGCGGCGTGACAAATTTGGGATGCGAGGTCGCATCCAGCAAAGACTCGGCGTGACCCGTTGCAACAACCGAAACAAGCAACATCACGGCGACGGCCGCCAGGCCCGCCTTGAAAGATCGCTTACTGGTCATAGCGGTGATCAACTCCTTTCGAGTTGGCCCCGTTCAGGGGCAAAGAGGATGAGGGTGCAGATAACCCGGCCGTTTTTGGGCGAACGACGAGTGTGACCACGCCAAGGGCGGGCCGCAATCAACGAAGATCTATGTCACAAACCGGGTATCGCTGTTAGTGGGTTTTGTCGTGATGGAAAGAGACTTGGCTGGAGAACGCGAGCCAGGATCACGAACATTCAAACCCGTGTAGGATTGTTACTACAACACGTGATAATTGTCAAGTCTAATAATGATAAATATCAATTAACCCCTTTGGAAACTGTGCTTGATGAGCTGCCCCCACCGGACGACATCGGAAAAATGCGGCTTGATGATTCGAGCAAGTTTATTCTCGATGCACACTCGGCCGCGACGGCTCCGCCAAGCACGCGTTACCCGCGGGGTGGGAGAAAGGGCCCCCAACGGGGCTCTCTCTACCCAAGCGTTGGGTCCGCTCAAGAGATGTCCTTGATCATCTCGGCCATATCGGTCCCGCGCTCGAGCGGCGGAAACCAACCGGGATATTCGGGAGCAAGCCGGCTCACCTCGTCAATTCGTGCGAGCTCATCCCCGCTCAACTCGAGATCGCAAGCCAGGAGATTGTCCTCGATCTGTTCGATTTTGCGGCCGCCGATGATGACGCTGGTGACTCCTTCCTGGTGCAACAACCAGGCAAGAGCGACACGGGCGACAGAGGCCCTCTCGTGAGCCGTGGCGATGTCGCTAAGGACATCGACAATGGCGTACCCGCGTTCTTTGTCCACCGGTGGAAAATCGAAGTTGACCCGCCGGCCTTCACCCTCATTTTCGCGAGTGAACTTACCCGTCAGAAACCCGCCCGCCAGTGGGCTCCAAATCATCGTGCCCATACCGAGATCCAGCGCGGCGGGCAATATCTCACGCTCGAGCTCACGACCGGCAAGCGAGTAGTACGCCTGGACCGAGCAAAACGGTTCCAACCCCAATCGTTCGGCGATGCCGTTGGCCTTGGCCATCTGCCACGCGGTGAAATTGGAGACACCGATGTAACGGACTTTGCCCGCGCGAATGAGATCGTCGAGCGCGCTCAGCGTTTCTTCGAGCGGTGTTGTGGGGTCAAACGAGTGGACCTGGTAAAGATCGATGTAGTCAGTGCCAAGCCGTTTGAGGCTTCGTTCAACCTCGCGATAAATGGCAACGCGGCTCACACCCAAATCATTCATCCCGGTGCCGGCGGGGAAGTAGACTTTGGTCGCCACCACGACATCCTGACGCCGTGCGCCCAGGGCCTTCCCCAACATCTCTTCCGACCGGCCCGCGCTGTATCCATTCGCCGTGTCAAAGAAGTTGACGCCCGCGTCGATCGCCGTGTCGACGATCTTTTGGGCGCCCGCCATCCCCGTTGCTCCCATGAGCTGACTCATCGGATCGTCGCCTTCGCCAAACGTCATCGTACCGAGGCAAATTTCGGATACATAAAGGCCTGTGTGTCCTAGTGGTTTGTACCGCATGAAAGCTCCTTTTGAGTGTGGATCGAATGGATACTTGACAAGCCCTTGGTATGGTTGTAAACTACACTGTGTAGTATAATCAAAAGGTTAGAAAAGTACACTAAAAAGTGTAACTATTTTTTATTGTTTTTTTTACAATGGGTTGAGCCATTTAGAAGGGAACAGGCGTGACCGAACCCAAGACTCTGAGCGAGCAAAAACACGAGGCGATTCTTCGTGCGGCCGCCGATGAATTCCAGGAAGCCGGGTTTCAATCGACGAGTATGGACCGGATCGCAGAACGGGCCGGGGTGTCAAAGCGGACGGTGTACAACCACTTTTCGAGCAAAAATGAGCTTTTTAAGGCGATCTCCAAACGCCTGCTCGAACACGCGCACCTGGTCACCGTCTACCCATTCGATCATGAGGAAACGCTGGAACGGCAACTGAGGGATATCGGACGCCGCGAGATCGAATTGCTCTCATCCGAGGACTTCACCAAACTCTCGCGTGTTATGTTGGCCGAGTGCATCCGGTCACCGGAGATGGCACGCGAGATTTTTTCCGAGATTCGTGAGGGCGAATCGGGTATTGCCCGGTGGATCCGCCAGGCGGCCGATGCAGGCCGGCTTCGTGTCGACGACCCCGTGATGGCGGCCGATCAGTTTACCGCGTTGATCAAGGCGTTTGTTTTCTGGCCTCAACTGGTCGCCGACGCGCCCGCGCCGAGTGAATTGGCAGGACAGGCCGTCGTGGATTCGGCGGTCAGGATGTTTCTCGATCATTACCGTGTTTGATCGTCTCGATCGTTCCGAATGTGTGGTGGTTGATTGCTTTTGTCATGATTGCGGGCAGATCTACCAAGGTATCTCGAGCGAAAACGTAGACCCAAGCAGCCAAGCGTGTGAATCCTGTTTATCCGAGGTCAACGACAATTGCTGCTCCAGTATCGTCGAGTGGTGGCCACGTGCCGTGAGCGACTGATTTCCCCCGTGCACGACTAGTTGTACACCACCAAACCAGTTGCGGTCCGGAGAGTTAAATATTAAATTACCGGTATTCCCACAAATCTTCCCGCTCGCCCACGACACAGCCACGGAGGTACCCGTATGCCGTCCCCTGAACGGGCGCTTGGTTCTACGTTGATTGTTCGGTTGATTGCGTTTGTCGGTGCGGTGGTTTTTGGATTCCCGTCAGCCGGCGTCGCGGATTCGCTCCAGAGGCGCTCGGTCGCCGAAGGCGGACTCACCGCGGCTACACACGTGGCGGGAGATTATGTCTACGTCGGGTATGCGAACGTGCTCGTCGTCAAAGAGAACATCGACCCCGCAGCCCCGTTGAAGGTAACCGAACGACTTTTTGGTGCCCATGTTCGCGACATTGTTAGCGATGGCGGTTATCTGTATGTCGCCGCCTCGGAGAACGGGGTGGCGATATTTGACATTTCCGATCCCGCCGATCCGAGTGAGGTGTCCACGTTTGACACCCCGGGGATCGCCGCGGCCATCGCAATCGCGGGTAGCAACGCGTTTGTTGCGGACGAAACCGGCGGTCTTCGCGTGCTGGATATCAGTAATCCCGCAGCTCCGGTCGAGATCGGCTCGGAAACCACCAGCGCGAATGTCACTGATGTCGCCATACAAGGAAATTATGCATATGCGTCCGGCGAAGTCGCGCTGCTGGTTCTCGATGTGTCGACCCCATCCGCGCCCACGGTAACCGGATCGTATGATCTCACCAACAACAGCGTGGCCGTCGCGGCCAAGGGTGACCGCGCGTATATCGTGCACGGTATTCACTTGCTCGGCGTGGACGTGAGCGACAAAACAAATCCCGTGTATGTCGATGGCGGTCTGGTCGATGGCGGCACAAACGTCACTCTTAGCGGTGATCACGCGTTTGTTCCAGGGCAGTCGGGTATGCGCATATTCGATATTGCGGATCCCATGCTGGTCACCTATGTGAGCACGGTGAGCGGGCGGCACGGATACGACGTGTCGATCGATGGAGCTCTCGCCTATGTGGCGTACGGTCTGGGCGGTTACGCCGTGCGGGATGTGTCGGAGGTCACCAATCCGCTCGTGATCTATGATGGGGATCTACCATGGAAACAGGCAAAGGCTGTAGCGTATGTCGGGAACCATGCATATGTGGCGGCAGATGAGGGGTTGCTCAAGATCATCGATGTAACGGACGTTGATGCGATTGCCGAAGTCGGGAATATGGAGTTTACGCCATCGGGTCCAAGGCTGGATGTTACCGCCGTTGCGTCTACAGGCAGTTATGCGTATGTGGCCCAGGCCCCCAACGGTTTTTCGGGGGTTGATACCGAGATCATCGATGTCACCGATCCAACCAACCCGGTTCATGCCGGTTCGTTTAACGATCCGATCAACAACGTGGTGACCCGCCGCATGGAAGTCGTTGGCGATTATCTTTACGCTGCCAAGGGGCTCTACGGACTGCGGATTTACGACATTTCATCTCCGCTCGCGCCGACGGGTGCGGGGGTTACGTTTACAGGGGGCGAAGCTTATGACTTCGCGGTTGACGGCAACACGATCTACCTGCTGGATGGTGCGCCTCATCTCGGGCTAAGGGTGATCGATGCGTCAAACCTCGCTGCCATGACCGAGATCGGGAACTTCTGGACCCCCGGCGTGACACGGGCCGTCGCCTTGGACGCAGCAAACGATCTTCTCTATATCGCCGATGTTGGCAATGGTTTGATCATTCTTGATGTCAGTGATCCTGCATCGCCGGCTGAAGTCAGCACGTTGACCACCATAACCGCGCCAAACGACGTTGCGCTTGCGGGAGATCTTGCATATGTGACGGATGACACGGGCGTACACATCGTCAATGTTTCCGATCCATCCGCACCTCAGGTTGTAGGCGTGTTTGAAAAGACCAGTGGGGGCGAACTCCAGGTCGCCACCGAGGGGGATGATGTGTTTGTGCTCGATGGGTTGGCCGGTCTGTACTCGCTCTTAAACCCCGAATTGGCGACGGCCATCTCAGATATTGCAGCGGCTCCAAGGGCGATGCTGGAGCAGAACAATCCCAACCCATTCAACCCTCTCACCGTAATACGCTTTTCGATTAGCCAAACGGCGCCGGTGCAGCTCATGGTGTACGATGTTCGCGGACGGCTGGTAAGAACGCTGGTGGACGAAGTCCTCGCGTCGCGCGCGGCGGCGTACAGCGCGACGTGGAATGGAAGGGATGACAATGGGTCGCCGGTCTCGAGCGGTGTGTATTTTTATCAACTCGTCGTCCTCGGCTATACGGACACCAAAAAAATGGTTCTTCTCAAATAGTAATAGTCCACGTCTCTTTTGATTTACAGGCCCGGTTGTCGAGTTAGATGAAGACTCGGCAGCCGGGTTTTTTTGTGGGACGGGCCACGGCGGACGGTGTGCACGCGCCCGCCGGATGCCGGAGAACGGACCGTTTCTCGAATAAAACCCGCATAAATGGCTGCCAGCGGTGAATCTCCAACCTATCTATTCACAGTGTGTTATTCAGCTGCCCACGAGGAATTCCACATTTTGTGCTAAAAAATTAGCAATCAACCCTTGACAACCGCCGAATGAATGCTAAAATATTAGCATGATGTTAATATATTAGCACTCACTGGTCAGTCACGAGGTCGGCTTCTCAGGAATCCGGCCCC
>CP070631.1:3012112-3032845 GCA_020356045.1 Candidatus Latescibacterota bacterium | reverse complement strand
GTGGCCGGAATTCCAGCCCGCTGGGCACCGGCGAATACGCTGAACCGCGCATGCGGCGGGTCCGATGACACGATGTAACCACCCAATCCCCCACCGAGACCGAGGTCGTGGTCGACCGCGAAATCGCACGCCGATGCAAAATGGGATGATGTTTCTTTTGCCATCCCAAAACGGCCTTTTGGTAGCTCGACAGCAACGTCTTCTGATGTTTCACCAAAGAACGCCAGCTCGAGATCGTGTACCGTCGCCGACCCCGTGGTCGCGATGGTCGTGATGTATCGCTGCTCCATCAACGCGTTCACGTAAAGCGACAAACCGGTTTTGAGCACGTGGGCTCCGATCATCCACAGAATTTCCCGGCCGTCATCGCGGGCGCGTCTCAAAGCGGTTACCAGATTGCCCAGGGCCTCACCTTTGAGGATTCTTGGAAACATACCGGCGAGATCCGTGCGCTCCAGACTTTGTGCCGCCGGGTCCGCAAAATCACCAATACGAACCTTTGAGTCGCGGGTTTCGATCGAAATCGGGTGGATCTTGGCAAGATCTTCTTCTTCGAATCGTTTAGTCATTTCTGAACTTGTCAGCGAGCCTGAAGTCCTTTAACACAGCCGACACCTCACCGATAACCACTTTGCTCTTGACCAGAACCGGAATACGATACCTGTCATCGGTGACCCAGACTTTGACCCGCCCCTTCTGTTTGAAGATCCCTGGATAACGGAGAAACGGTTCGACGACGATACAGTCAAACGTCCCCGCCTCGACTTTGATTCGTTCGCGGTCTAGCACTTTCACAACCAACGGATAGTTCTTCCCGTCCGTGTGATTGGCCAGCGCGACGGCATGACCGACATCCAACGGCAGCGTCCGAACGTAATACATTGCTGATAGCACATCCTGTGTCCGCGGCGCTATGGGGATGGCTTTGTCTTCGTAGTATGCGACATGGTTCTTCTGATCAAAGACCACGTAGCGGTCATTCCTGTAATTCCCCTCCCTAAGGTGCTTCTCGTAACGGAGGCTCACCAGCTCGGTGGTGTCCATCAGCGACACGTACCGGTCACGCACTTTGTAAAACACCGAAAACACATCATTGGTACGCGCGTTCGATACGATGTTGTAACACGGAGTGCTGTCGATGATCGCGATGTTGCGGATTTCGAGCGTCGCCTCGCCGGCGTTTACGATACCGTATTGGATCGCATACACAAGCTTCTCCCCTTCGCCAAACCCAACAAAATCGGGGAGAAGACTGTCGATCTGCCCCGCAGCCACGTCGTAGCCGGCAAGCGAATCGATCGGCACCCACGCGGAATCAGCTAGGGGCCCTCCCTCGAGATAGATCAGCGAGTCCGGGTCCTGCTGTGCTGACGCGGTCAGCATCACGAAGCCCAGGAGCAGCACGGTCGCGGCCGCCGGCCGTCCGAATCGTATGAAATGTCGGCTCATCTATGATTTCCGATCTTCAAACCCGCTCCGCCGGGGGTGCCGCGGATCCGGATATTTCCGTTTGACCCAACAGCCGCCGGTAAGCGGCGGCGGTCTTTTGCACCATTACACGGTAATCGTAACTTTTTGCCCGCGCACGCCCCCCAGCCACACAGCTGGCCCTGAGCTCCTCGTCGCCAATCATCCTCACCACTGCGTCGGCGAGGGTTTTTGGTATCCTGGGCGGAACCAGCAGTCCGGTCTGACCGTCAATGACCAACTCGGGCACACCGCCGGTATGCGTTGCCACGACCGGGATCCCAAGCGCTTGCGCATCCATGATCGATGTGCACAGCCCTTCAAGATAAGATGACAACACGAAACAGTCAAACACCGACAGGATCTCCAACACGTCATTCCTAAATCCCGTCATCACCATGTCGTCTTCGAGTCCAACCGATTTGACCGCCGTTTCGAGCTCATCACGCATCTCACCTTCACCAACGATAAAGAACTTCACATTGTCGATTCTCTCTCTTATGTCCACAGCCGCGTGAACAAAATCGATCTGTGATTTGTGCGGTGCCAGCGCCGCCACGTTGCCGACGATCACAGTATCGGGATCAAGCCCAAACTCACTGCGAATATAACCCGCCGGGCGGACACTCGCGAATTTGTCCAGATCGATTCCGCTCTGTACCTTTTCGATTTTCTGTGGTGACACGCCACCTTCGATGAGGACATCCCGCACGCCATCCGATATGGCCAGATAAAGATCCGCCCCGCGTCTGTATTTGAGCGCGCTCAATCTGTTTTTCGCGACAGGAAAATCCACCCGCCGGCTCACGACGAGCTTTGGTGCTCCACCTCTCCGCGAGCCGGGAATCTTCTGGGCGATAAACGCCACCGAGTGCGCGTGTGACGCGTGACAGTGGACGATATCGTAATTCCCATCGTTCATGTAGCGGCGCAACCTTCGCGCGGCACGCAGATCGACGCCGCCGTTGATAGCCAAGGGGAGATTCGTGACGCCGATGGCGCCGGCCTTCGCCGTCACAGCAGCGTCAGGCGGCGCCGCGAGGTGGACGTCAATATCCATTGCGAGCAGACCGCGCATCAACAACGTGAGCTGTCCCTCGCCACCCCTCCAGGTCGACTCCGAGTCAACCATCAACACACGAATGTCAGAACCTGATGTCATCGATCATCGCGTCCGGTCAATGTCCCCTGTGAGATTGTACAACCCTCGGCCGGGCATGAGCCTCATTGAATTGCAGGACCGTAACCACCGTATCCCGCTTCCCTCGCGTCAAAATGTAACAAGTAGCAGGTTTCCTCACAATTACGGGGTTTGACCATCGACTGTGCAGGTCCCGTGCCCCTTTGGCCGTTGTCCCGGAGAATCTCAACATTGCACAACTAAATCGGAATCAATCCGTTATATAACATACACCAAGGGTCACCCGCGCTTACTCGTCACGAGCGCCTCCCAGGTTTTGGCGTGATCGAGAAACACCCCGTATGACCTGATCAAACAAAACAGAAAACCACGCCGGCCGCCAAGTACACCACGTCGAATAAAATAATCCCAAAAAAACGCAACCGGGGGCGCTACGAGCGCCAAAACGGGAAGCCATCGCGCCGTATACCGTGAGCCATGCTCGACTGCCCGCCGCGCTCGCCGCGTGCTCGAGGTCTGGATAGCATCGACATGATCCTCAATGGTTTGGTACCGGTAGCGCAACAGGTCACCACCGACCACCTCCGTCTCCCCATCAAGAACGATCGTCGTCCCGCGCCCGATCTCATCGACCGAGGTCTCGAAACGGCCGCGATCCCGGTCAAACAACCGCACCGCCGGCTCGCCATCCAGCCCCCCACCCCGGATACGGTCTCCGAGGTAATGGTTCAAGAAGCTGACGGCGTAACCGGCGCAGCGGGACGGCTCCTCAACCGCCTCGATCGCGCGTCTCAGCTCATGGCTTACCACGTCATCCGGCTCGAGCGAGAGCACCCATTGGTGTCGTACACGTTTCAGTGCCCAGTTGTTTTGATCGACGACGTCGCGTTGCGCGCGAAAAAAAACAAGCGCCCGGTGCGAGCGGGCGACCGCGACGGTTTCGTCCGAGCTAAACGAATCAACCACGAGGATCTCGCCAAAACCGGTGACCGACTCGAGACATCGATTCAACCGCGAACCGTCGTTCTCGGTAACAACAATGACGGAGATGTCACTGAGCTTCATGTGTCGACTCCGGATACCTCTGCCGATTGGATCGTCTCGAACACACGCTGGGGCGTGATCTGTGTCATACAGGGCTGACCAATATGACATTCCAACAACCGGCACGGCGAACACGACAGATCCTCGTAGAGGAAGCGGTCCCGGTCGCCGCCCATATGCCATTCGAATGGACTGGTCGGTCCAAACAAGGTCACGGTCGGGACACCAACCGCAACGGCAAGATGTTTTAGACCGGAATCTATGGTCACCAGCTGTGCAACCGAATTGAGGACCCCGGGCAATGCGTTGAGTGGTAACGCAGGAAGCAAATAGACCGATCCGACGGAACGGCGGACGATATCTTTGGCAACGCCCTTTTCACCCGGTCCCCAGAACACCACAACCTCTCTACCACTGCCCGTTAACATGCCGGTCAACTCTATCCAGTTCTCGACGGCCCAGGCTTTTGCAGGGTAGGGGTTACCGGCGTTGAGTCCGACGAGCCGTCCGCTGTCGATGACCTTCGGAGCGATACCCGATTCGACCAGCACGTGCCTCCCCGCAATCGCGTCGGCGCCCCGCACCGTTATCGTTCTATCTGCCGGACCGTTGACACTGGTGAAGCCGCTCCGCCGCACCAAGGCCATCGCCGACTCGTGCGATGTTCGTGCGACGGGGTGCCCATCTTCAAAACGAGCTCTGGGCTCGACATCTGTGTAGAGCATTTTGCGAATGCGAACGTCGAACCCCACCCGCACCGGCGCACCGGTCAGATAGCTTAGCAACGCGCTGCGGGTATTCGAGTGAAAATCGAGCGCGTGTGTGGCGTAAAGATTCCTGAGGTCGTCGATATATTGTCCATAGGCGAGCGCGCCGTTGAATCCGTCGATCCGCGGCGGTTGCGGGAACAGCGAGTCGATATACTTGGTGTTTTTCAAAAGATCGTGATAGTGGCTGTCGACAACAAATACGATGCGGTGATCGGGCGCCGATCGTTTGAGGGCTCGCAGAGTCCCCAACGTGGCGAGCACATCGCCGAGGAGCCGGAGACGGATCGCTATGATCGTCGGCGGATACGATGACGAATCACGCTTCACGAAACACCTCCACGCATCACGTCGAGCAGCTTTTCTTCGACGGCCTCTGCGGTAAGACCGCGCAAACAACTGAGATGATCGCAAACATGGCTGTGACACGGCCGGCACTCGATATCGAGCCACGCCGGTGCGTACGGACCGTGTTCCTCATACGGAAACCAGATATCCGGTTCGGCGCTTCCAAAAATACCGACGGTCGGCGTCCCAACCGCCACAGCCACGTGCATGATCCCACCATCGCACACGACCACTCCGTCGAGCGCCTCGATGATGGCTGCGGTATCCCGAATCGGCAGCGTCGGTAGATATATGGCGCGATCGCCAATGTGGTCGCGGAGCTCCGACTGAAAACGTTCTTCTCCGGGGCCGATCATCACGACGAGCTGGAGGCTGCGCGACAACAGCCGCCCAGCAAGCTCGGTAAACCGATTCACCGGCCAACGCTTGACCTCCCACTTGCCGCCAGGGTGAATTCCGACCGCGGGTTTATCCGAGTCAATCCCTGCAGACCGTAACACAGCCGCCGCACCTTCACGCTCCGCCATCGAAATGTTGAGTGTGGGTTTCGTCGATTCACCGGCAACACCGATTCCCAAGGGATGGAGATAATACAGATGGTGCTCGCTCGCACGGCGGATTTCCGGCGGGGTTGTGATGGGGTGCGTGTACAACCGGCGGCGTACCCGCCGGTCGCCGCCGATACGCATGCGGGCTCGGGTCAGCCACACCATCAGTGCGCTTCGAGGGTTGGAAAAGTAGTCTATCGCCACCGAGTATCGCCGTTGCCTGAGCTGTCGAAGAGTTCGCCACATCGCCCGCGTCCCCTCTTCCTTTTCGGGAATCTTGAACACCATTCCAAACGCCGGTTCTCCGCAAAGCACATCGGCACCGGCTCCTCTCGCCGCGTAGTCGACTTCGGCGTTGGGGTAGTGGCGCTTGATCGCGTCCACCGCGGGGAGCGTCAATATGGTGTCACCAAGATACAAAAGCCGCGTTACGAGAACCCGGCCACCCTGCGATAGCTCGTCGGCTATCCTTGTCTCGAGCGAAGCCGTCAATCCGGTGTCCCCTCGGGATCGGCGTCCACACCACCGTTGCGGATGCGCGTGACCACTTCGCTCGACGCGTGTGATTTGGGATCGCCAACGATAACCGTGTGAATACCAAGTTTCCTGGATGTCTCGAGCTCCGGAACGGTGTCGACGGTGTAGTCGGTCCCCTTTGCGTGATAGTGCGGTTGAAGCGTTTTGAGGATCCGGCTGACGTTCCGTGCGGCAAAAATCAGCACGGCATCGACCATCTCAAAACCGGCGAGCACTTTTGACCGGTCCGCCGCTTTGACAACCGGGCGGCCTTCCCCTTTGAGGGCGTTTGTGCTGGCATCGTTGTTTAACGCCACCACGAGAACGTCGCCGTGGGCCTTTGCACCGCGAAGATAACGAATGTGTCCCACGTGGAGCGGATCGAAACACCCGTTGGCCAGAACAATCCGCTCGGCGCCCTTCTTTGCCAGCCACTCCCGCAATTTGGCCATGCTTCGAAACACCGGAGCCGGTTTGTGTCTCATCCGTTCTCCATTTCGACGGCAACGGGCGAAGGATGTTTCTCGCGTACAGCGAGCAGCTCGTCGGGTGTAATAGTAGCAGTTCCCCTTTTCATCACGACAACGGATGCCGCATACGTTGCCATTTCGGCTGCCTCGGCTAGCGTCGCCCCGCAGGTGAGCGCCAGCGACACCGTCGCCGAGACGGTATCACCCGCGCCCGTCACATCGGTGACATCGCGGGTCCCTACAATCCCAACGTGCTCGGTGCTGCCGTCGGCATCGTAGACAAACATTCCTCGACTGCCGCGTGTGATTATCAGCCCCTCGAGCCCGGCGGCGGCCACTGCTTTCGCAGCCAGTTGCGCCACCCCGGGCGCATCCGCCGCGGGTGTCTCGAGCGCGTCGAAAAGTTCGACCTCGTTTGGCGTGGCCACGGTGGCACCCTGGTAGCTCAGAAGGTGCCGCCGGCTATCGACCACAACGGGGACTCTGCGCGTCCGGCAACGATCGATGACACGACGGCTGACCGCTCCGGGCACCACCCCCATTCCATAATCCGAGATCAGCACCGCGTCACACGTATCGACGGTGTCCACAACGGCATCCGTTAGCTTGCCCAGAGTCGCATCGTCGGAGCCGACGGAATAAGAACGATCGATTCTGGCCACCTGCTGTTTTTGTGCGTGAAGCTCACCGGCCAGGATCCGGGTTTTGACAGCCGTGGCGATGTCCGGGTGCGCAATCAATCCCGATGTATCAACGCCGCGTGACTGGAGGAGTTCGACGAGGATGCCGCCGTGGGTGTCGTTTCCCACCAGACCAACAGCGTGGCACGCTGCCCCCATCGATGCGACGTTCTGTGTCGCGTTGGCCGCACCGCCGGGGTGATAGGCGCTTTCCCGATAGTCGATCACCGCAATCGGCGCCTCTCGCGACACTCGCTTGGTATCGCCGATCAGATACTCATCCAAAATAAAGTCCCCGAGCACGGCCACCCGTTTCGAAACCCACTGTTCGAGCAGCGACACAAACCTGTTGTCTTTCATACCAAGTCCCCTTCTGTCACTGACCCGGCCGCGGCAATTGTTGTTTCAGATCGAGATGGTATCAGCTTGGGTTGGATTTTTCGACGGTCTTTTTGAGTGCCGCTTGTACGGCTGCCAGAACCATTTCCGGCGATATCCCCTCGTAGCACTCGAGATGGGTGGGGCAGGTCTTCAAAAAACACGGCGCGCATTTGACGGGCGCGCGCACGATCTCGACGGGGCTTCCCGCTCCCAGCGGGGCCGTCCAGGTTGGCGACGTCGAACCAAAAATTACCACAACCGGGATCCCGAGCGACGCCGCAACGTGCGGTGCGCCGCTGTCGTTTGCCACCACCACGCGGGCGCCTTCGAGGAGCGCGATGAACTCGCCAAGACCGGTATCGCCCGCCAGGTTGTGAGCGCGAGGCACCCCGTCCGCGATCTCTTCGCACAACTCCCGCTCGGCAGCAGAACCTCCCAGCACCACCGGAATTTCGGTCGTGATCATATCAACCAACCGCCGGTACTTGTCCACGGGCCATGTTTTCGTGGGGCCAAACGTCGCGCCGGGAACCGTAACGATGTAGCCGCCGCGTCGCAACCCGACCGTGTCGAGCACCCGTGCCAGCCTTTCCCGTTCGTTGCCAAACACCCGTACCCTTGGCGTGTCAAAAGTATCCGGCGCCGCCACGTCCAGCGTACTGAGCAGCAAACGTCCCAGACGCATGTAATATTCAAACAGATGCTCGTCGCGTAACCCGCGCGTCGCCAAAGCATGCGTGAGAAAGGGTCCGCGTCCTTCGGACCGAAACCCGACGCGGACCGGGGTCCCCGACACAAAAACGCTCAAGGCCTGTGAGAACGATGGTGCCAGTATCACCGCAGCATCGGCGCCCGTTTTCTTGACGACCCCCCGAAGACCCGTCACGCGTCCGAGACGGCTGTCGGCCGGCGCTACGATTAGCTCGGCAACATCCTCGAGTCCCCAGTACACACGCGCCGCGTAGGACCGTGCTAAAACGATGATGCGGACACCTGCGGCCGCCCCGAGAAAACCGAGCAGGGGCAGGCTCATCACCGCATCGCCCAACCAGGTGGGCGCGGCAAAAAGGATGTTACGAAT
This sequence comes from Candidatus Latescibacterota bacterium, assembly GCA_020356045.1. Classification (GTDB taxonomy): domain Bacteria; phylum Krumholzibacteriota; class Krumholzibacteriia; order WVZY01; family WVZY01. Next base: position 3,024,402 of record CP070631.1, on the reverse strand, counting down.
TTTTGATGACATCAGAGGAATCACGTGACGACGCCAAACTGAAGATCGTAAAGACGCTTGTACACACCACGCGTGCCGATCAGCTCGTCGTGCGTTCCGTACTCACACACCTCGCCGTCGTCGAGAACAATGATCTTGTGAGCGTTCTGGACGGTCGAAAGCCTGTGCGCAATGACAAACGTTGTTCGTCCCTCGAGGAGCCGGTCGATGGCGCCCTGGACGAGAATCTCGCTCTCGGTGTCCAGCGAGCTCGTCGCCTCGTCAAATATCAGAATCCGCGGGTCCTTTAGAATCGCCCGGGCGATCGAGACCCGCTGCCGCTGGCCGCCGGAAAGCTGTGTTCCCCGCTCGCCGATAACCGTGTCGTACCCCATCGCCAGTTCGCTGATAAAATCATGCGCGTTCGCCGCTTTGGCCGCCTCAATCACCCTTTCGATCGAACAATCAGCCATCCCATACGCGATGTTGTTTCGCACCGTATCGTTAAACAGAAACACGTCTTGAGTCACGATTCCCATAAGCGACCTCAGCGATTCGAGATCCAGCTTTCGGATATCGGACCCGTCGAGGAGGATGCGGCCGGACGTCGCATCGTAAAACCGCGGAATCAGATCGACCAGCGTAGTTTTGCCCGCGCCGCTGGGCCCTACGATGGCGGTAATATCACCGGGGTGAACATCAAAGCTCACCTGCTTCAATACGTCACGACCGGGAGCATACGCAAAGCTCACATTCTCGAACCGGATGCTTTTGTCAAATCGCGCGGTTTCTGTCACACCGCTCACCCGGATGGGTTCGGTTGGTATATCCAGCAGTGCGAATACACGGTCGCCGCAGGCAAGGCTTTCCTGCAGCGCGGCGTTGAGCTTGCTGAGCTCTTTGACCGGCGCAACCACCCAGATCAGTGCACCCACGAATAACAGTAGGTTTTCCGGGCTGAGGGCACCGGAGAGGACCAAATTACCGCCGTACCAAAGGATCCCCACGATGGAAAACGTACCCAGGAGCTCGCTGGTCGGAGACGCCAATGCACCCCACAGTTTCATCTTGAGGTATTGCGTCATATAGGTGAGGTTGAACTTTCGAAACCGGTCTTTTTCGTACTCTCCCATATTGAACGCTTTGACCACCCGCATCCCAGACACGCTTTCGTCCAGCACCGATGTCATCTCCGCCATCCCCGCCTGCGTCCTCAGGCTTCGGCGCCGCAGCCGTCGACCGATCGTATTGATCAAGAACATGTTGATTGGAAGAACGACAAAGGTCAGCAACGACAGCTTCCAACTCACCGCCAGCACCACGACGATCCCAATCAACGTCATCAACCCGTTACGCACCATGCTGGCGCCAATTCCGATCACCGCTCCCTGCAAACGGGTCACGTCATTGGTCAGACGCGAAATGATTGCCCCCGTTTTCTCCTTTTCGAAAAAGGACAACGGCAAATTCTGAAGATGCGCGTACACATCGGTCCGAACACGAAAGAGGATTTTCTGTTCCAGAAACTCTGTCAGATAGGTTTGGAGATAGCCAAATATGTTTTTGATAAAAAACAGGACGATCAGAATAACGCAAAACCGCGTCAGGCGCCGTTTGGCGTCGCCGGCATACATGCGGGCTTCGAACCATGACTGAGCTCGCGACTTGAGATTCTCGACAACGGGCGGTAGCGGAATACCTTCGACAGCCCTGCGGTCGCCTGCCGCCACGCCGGGGTTATCATCCGGGCCGACCACTTCGGACGCCGCCTCCGACCCGCCATACAACACGATCTTGAAAAACGGATGGATGAGCGTGAGCGACACCCCGCTCAGCGACGCAAACAGCGCCACCGTCACAAATAGAAGGATGACCAACCGCCAATAGGGAGCGACGTATTTCAACAACCGCAGATAGGTATCCATGGCCCCTGACCTTTAGACAAACAAAAGAGTCAGGCTATTCTACACCGGTGAAGTGAAGGAGGGTATCAATTTTTGAGTTGAATTCATCGAGCGAAAGCCGCTGTCCTTTAACCCCTTGGAGGATCTGAACCCAGGGAGTTCCCTTTGGAAACCAGTTTGGCGAGTCGTGGCGTGTGAAGAGCCCAACGGTGGGTGTTCGCATGCTCACCGCGAAGTGGAAGAAGTCCGTGTTGCCCGACAGGAACAGGTCGGCGCAAGACAGAAGCGCAATCCCTTCCTTGGCGTTCTTGGGTTCGATGTCGATCAGCGAATTCTTGATCTTTGCTTTGAACTGGTCGATTCGCTTCTGATCGAGGTTGTTCGACAACACCAGCACCTTGCTTGGCATCCGCATGGCAAGCTGGTTGATCAGGTACGTAAACGACTCATCGACCAGCCGGTGACTCCCTTTCCCCAACCCGGGATCTACCGCAATGAGTTTGGTGTCCTTTTCCGGCTTGTGGAAATGAACCAGTTGTTTGGCCCAGCGGACATCCTGATCGGGCAGCTGCCACACGGGCAAGGGATCGGCAGGCTGCAAACCGAGAACTGTGAGAAAGGAATCAAATCTCGTCCCCTCGTAACTCGAGGTGTCGTTCATCCGGACCTCACAGTTCACATATGGAAAGCTGTTGGTCGCCGAATATCCCACACGGATCTTTGCCCCACCCAGTATCGCCAATAACGCCCTCGGCATGTTGAACTCGGTGCCCAACAGAAACGCAACGTTGAAGTCCCTCGACCGGATTCTCTTGAGAAGCGACAGAAAGGTCGTTGACGACAGCGACAGGTGATTGGGCTCGTAACTGATCATCTCGCTCACCTGGGTCATCGAGCGGACCAGCTCGCTGTTGCCCTCACGGACCAGCATCGTCAAACGCATCCCCGGGTAGGTCGTCTTTAGATAATTGATGATGGGGGAGAAAAAGAGAATCTCGGTCAATTCACCGGAGTCGATAACCAGCACACGCGATTGGTCGCTCACGTCCCCCGGAATCGAAAAGGACTCCGTGGGGGCCACACGCCCGAGAATAGGGGCCAAAAACCCCTTCATCGAATCGCTTTTTGGAAGGATCGAGACCACGCCCATCTTGTTCAGCTCCGGTAGTTGGAAACGATCATGAAAGCAATTTGAGGGCCAACTAGTCCCATATTATCGTCTTATCGATGGCCTCACCCGCCCTGAGGATCGGTATAAATGTGAGATCCTTCTTAATCATTTCCGGAATCTCGTCGAGCTCTCTCCGGTTGGCCTTTGGAAAAATGATGGTCCGGATTCCCGCCCGATGGGCCGCGATCACCTTGTCTTTGAGCCCGCCGATGGGCAGAACTTTGCCGGTCAGCGTGATTTCGCCGGTCATGGCGAAGTCGTTGCGAAGCGGTTTGTTGAAGAGCAGAGACACGATCGTTGTGGCGATCGCCACTCCCGCGCTAGGGCCGTCCTTTGGCACCGCCCCGGCCGGAACGTGCAGGTGAAGATCGTGCTTTTCAAAAAAATCGGGGTTATCACTCCTGGGCAGATAGTTCGCCCGAACAAAGCTCATCGCTGCCTCGGCACTTTCCCGCATCACGTCCCCGAGCTGACCGGTTATCCGCATCATACCGCGTCCCGCCATTTTCAATGCCTCGACAAAGAGGATTTCTCCACCGGTCATCGTTTTGGCCATCCCGGTGGCAACGCCGACGGTGGGTTTTTTCAAGGCGACATCTCGAGTGTACTCCTCGATACCGAGGTACTTGCGAACCGTTCTCTCTGTGACTTTGACGGGTCGCTTTTTGCCCGATACACGGCGTTTGGCCACCTTTCGGCAGATCGTGGCGATTTTTCTCTCGAGTTCCCTGACTCCCGCTTCCCGCGTATAAAAGTTGACAATGTGACGCAACCCTTCGTCGGTGATCGCGAGCGCTTTATCCGGAAGCCCGTTTTCGTCGATCTGACGTGGCAGCAGGTACCGTTTGGCGATTTCGATTTTTTCGAGCGTGATGTACCCGGGGAGCTCCATAACCTCCATACGGTCGAGAAGCGGCCGCGGGATCAGCTCGAGCAGGTTGGCCGTCGTAACAAACAGCACCTTGGATAGATCGTAGTGAAGATTCAAATAGTGATCTTCAAAGGTTTTGTTTTGCGCGGGATCGAGCACCTCGAGCAGCGCCGAAGCCGGGTCGCCACGGAAGTCGTGTCCGAGCTTGTCGATCTCGTCGAGCATAAAGACGGGGTTGGCGCTTTGAGCGGTTCTCATCCCCTGGATGATGCGTCCGGGAAGCGCACCAATATACGTGCGTCTGTGACCGCGTATCTCCGCCTCATCCCTCATACCTCCAAGCGAAATGCGGACAAACGTGCGCCCCATCGCTCTGGCGATCGACTGACCCAGCGACGTTTTGCCCACGCCGGGAGGACCAACAAAACAGAGGATCGATCCCTTCATCGACGCTTTGAGTTGTTTAACCGCAAGAAACTCGAGGATCCGCTCTTTGACACCTTCAAGATCGTAGTGGTCTTCGTTGAGAACACGCTCGGCTGCGACGATATCGAGATTGTCGACCGTGGATTTCTCCCAGGGCAACTCCACGATCCAATCGATATAGGTCTTTGCCACCGTGTATTCGGCTGCCCCCGGAGACATTTTCTTGAGCCGGTCGAGCTCCTTTTCCGCGGCGGCCCGTGCCTGTTCGGACAACGCCGCCTCATCGATTTTCCTTTGGATCTCATCGATCTCGAGCGTGCGATCGTCTTCCTCGCCCAACTCGCGTTTGATAGCGCGTAGCTGCTGACGGAGATAGTACTCACGCTGCTCGCGGTCCATCTCCTTTTTGACATCCGATTGGAGTTTCTGACCCAGCCGCAACACCTCGAGCTCATCGCTAAGATAACCGGAGAGCAGTTTTAGACGGGCGAGCACATTGGCCTCTTCGAGAAGCTTTTGCTTGCGCTCCAAATCGAGCTGCAAGTTGGTGGCGATCACATCCGCGATCCGTCCCGCCTCGTTGAGACTCCCAACGATGATCTTAAGCTCATCGGGGAGGTTTTCGGACGCATCGACGACCTTGGCGAACGAGTTGGTCACCGTCTTGAGATATGCACGCAGGAGTTCGGTTGACTCTTCGATCTCGTCAACCACGCTGATCGTCGCCCTCATAAACGGCTCGATCTGTGTGAATTCCTCGATCTTCACACGTGTCACACCTTGACCGAGGAGGCGCATTTCGCCGTTGGGAAACCGGATCATCTTTTGGATGTGTACGGCGGTTCCTACCTCGTGAATTTCGTTGGCCTCCGGTTGGCTTTCCTCGGGATCGATCTGTGTAAACGCACCAATGATCTTGCGGTCGGCCAGCGCTTCATCGGCCAGTCTGAGCAATTTGGGGTCGTTCAAGAGAAGCGGTACTGTCATCAACGGAAACACGACCGCATCGTTTATGGGAAGGATCGCCAGCTCTTTTGGAATCTGGGTAAGCCGGTCGACCTGATCCTCGAAGTCGACTCGATTCTTGATCACCACGGAGTTCTCCTTACATTCACATTCTCATGTATGTTATTCCACGTCGATTTTTCGCTTATCGGGTGTCTCAAATTTTCTTTTGAGACGAACTTCGAGAAAACCGTTCGAGTAGTTCGTGTGGACGCTTTGATTGTCCACCGCCACGGGGATTTCGATGTGTCTTTGGAAAGGTCCGACCCGTATCTCCATCGTATGGAACTGCTTTTTGCACCTCGGCGTGATCTCCTCACGCACCCCCCGGATCGTTACGATCTTACCGTCGGTAAAAACGCTGATATCCTTCAAATCCATCCCGGCGATGTCCATCGTCACAACGAACTCCGTCTCCGTGTGGTAGACATCGGTTGGCGGCGCCCAACCAAGACTGGGGCGCATACGAATCTGTTTCTTTGTCGTGGCCTGCTCGGTCATCAGTAACTCGAGCAATTCACGTATGTTGTGGAACTCCCGGTCAACAAGGCCCTTGCGTTCCACCAGTCCTTCGAGTTTATCCATCGGGTTTCACCTCTGCCGGTAGGAACCGATACTGCGCAAATATAGTGTCTAAGCGAGGATAGATAACGCGCTTCACAAAGTCAAGAAACGAAGATAGGGCGGCCGCAGACCGCCTACACGGCCCCGCCGCCCTAACCATGGATTCAAACCAGGTTGGGTCTATTTTTTTGTTTTACTTCCCGAATCGGAAGCCGCCTGGGCGTCGCCCAGACGAAGTGTTTCCTCAACCGTCCGCGTCGACGGGCTCACGGCCTCGGACCCCGCCGCATAACCCTCGGCTGAATTAACAACCCACCGGTTCAACACCCTGTTCTCAAAGACCAGGTCGTAACTGACGACCTTCTTGGTGTGCTCATCCCGGGCGTAGTACGTCCAGTATTCGGCGTTGTCGGGGGTCCAATTCCGCCGGACGTTTGGAAGCCCCCACGAAGCCAGGACCTCCATCGTATTCATACCTTTGACAACCCGCCCCTCCATGATGTACTCGGTATATTTGCCGTTTGGGTTGTTCTCCAGGTATTCGGCGCGGATGCTCGCCATCTCCTCCGGTGACTTGTCCGAAGGTGGAAGCTGGCTGCAGGAGACAGCAACGATTGCGGCGAGTACGAGCAACAGCCAACTGCGTATCGACATCATAAGTCGCCTCCCCTGATAAAAAATGGCGACCCCCGGGGCGAAAAAAAGATCCACAGCCGTGCCGCGGATCGTCATTGTCACCTCAGTCGGGGATTGCCATCTGACACCACATCAACACGTGACCTCGCTTTCGATAAAGGCCAACACTCGGGTGTCATACATAGTGTAGCATATCTCATCCCAACTTGCGACGCCAAGCCCTGTTTTCGCCACCTGGACACCATCGCGACCAGGGATCACAAGTCGCTATATAACAACGCATTAGTGCGATTCTATCCACGGTTCAGCCGTGGCGTTGGTTTGGGATTGAGCGGCGTGCAGCCAGACCCCGGGGTGGATTGCGAAAAGCCTCGGCGACTGGTAGAATCGCGTGCAGATGACACCACGAATCCATATCGGCCCCGCCGGCTGGTCGTATCCCGACTGGGACGGTATCGTCTACCCGACCCCCGCTGGAAGGGCGTTTGACGCGCTCGAGTACATCGCCTCTTACGTCGATCTGATCGAGATCAACAGCACGTTTTATCGCGTGCCCTCACCCCGCGTGTGCGACGATTGGGCGAAACGCGTCGCCGGGAAGAACGATTTCACCTTTACGGTCAAGGTTCATCGCGACCTGACCCACGGACGCGCGCCCGCGCACGAGAGCGACGCAGTCAGTTTCACGCGTGCGGTCGCCCCCCTGGCCGACCGTGGTAAACTCGGTTCGCTTCTCATTCAGTTCCCGTGGTCTTTCAGGATGTCGTCGGATGCTCGTCGGTACATACGGGATCTCACTCGATGGCTCCGGCCCTTTCCCACGGCGGTCGAGGTCCGGCACGGCAGCTGGGAGTCACCCCCGGCGCGACGTTTTTTCAGGGAAAACGACATCACGCTTTGCGGCATCGACCAGCCACTCGTCGGTGACTCACTGGGACCCACCACATACGAACCTGGCCGCACAAGGGCGTACTTCAGGTTTCACGGGCGCAACAAGGACATGTGGTTCAAAAGGGACGCCGGCCGCGACGACCGATACAATTATCTGTATTCTGCCGCGGAGCTTTCATCCTGGCGCGAACGAATCGAATCGGTTCCCACGGGGGTGGAGCGATTGTTCGTTGTGCTCAACAATCACTTCCGGGGTCAAGCCGTCGCAAATGCGCTTCAGCTGCGCGCCATGTTGTCCGGTGTCAAAAGCGACGCACCGCCAGAGCTGCTCGATGCCTATCCTCAAATCGAGGGGTCGCTGCGGCCGGTGCGATCTCCGCGCACGCGCATTCCCGTGCAACACAAAGACACCGGTCAAACCGAGCTGAACCTATTTGACGATAAAGACGAACAAGACAAATAGGATGAAAAAGACCACCACTAAAAAACGGTGCCGCCAAATCGCCGAGGCGACTGTATCCGACCGATCGTTTTCGGGGATAACCTCTGTGGCAAGCGGGTTGACATCGGGGAGCCGTTCCTGGAGAGTGATGCGGTCTTGTCCGGCGCGGCGGAATTTCCGAAGACAGATCTCGCAGTATTCGGCACCTTCTTTTGTCTCAACCTCACACGATGGGCAGACCGACGGAGCACTCAACTGAGAACTGTCGGTCCGAAAATCCCGCTGGACAGCCGTGGTCTCTTGTCCGGGTGTCACATAATGCGGCTCAACCGCTACCACCCCGCCGATGTCCTCGATAAGACTCTTTAGACGATTCGCTTGTGCCGCTGAGAGGTCGTGTTTGATTAGGTGAGGAAGCGTGGCCACGATTTGCTTGGCACGTGTGATGGGTGTCTTCGTCACCAGCGACAGTTTGATCGCAAATGACTCCGGCGTTTCGCAGGCGCGGTCGATATCGCGAAGCGTCACACGGAAAAACTTCCGGGTGTGGATGGTGATATTTTCGCTGGTCCGAGGCATCACACCGTTGACAAGCACAGACCATACCACCCGAATCGGCGGGCGGTTGCTTCATATGGTACTTTAGCTAACGGCTATAACGCGATGCCTAATATTAAGTTATTTGAAATGATAGATGACAGGAAGAACCGACGGAGACCGGACGCGTTATGGAGCGGTTGCACATGTCAACAGGCTCTCGACATTTTCGAATGTCACCGAGCTGACACAAAATGTCACGGGGAGCGGTAGACCCAGGTTGACCTGAGCCGACGTCCCTGGAATCGTGTCAACCTGAAGACCCGCAAATGGAATATCGACCTGAGAATACAGAAGGTAAAAACTGACGACAGTGGGGTCATCGACATCCCACGACAACTCGTAAACAACCGAATCCTGTGTCGTAACCGTGAAATTAGTGGGTTGAGGCGGCTCCACGATGGGCAACGCAGGCGGCGGGTCGTCGTGTCGCGAGCACGCCGCAAGCACGACCATGGATAGAGATATGACCAATAGCAACCGACTCATCATTACCCTCAGAACTTGATCGTTTTGACAACCAAAAACCGTTCGCGGTTGACATCGATAGCCAGCCGTTCGTCCGGATCGAGCTTGTACGGTTTACTTATCAACACATCCACAAGATTGACCGTGTATGTCGCAATAAACGTCACAAGAAACACGTTGCGCCATACCAGCCGGTCCTCCGCCTCGTTCCATGCGGCGATCACCTCGTCGTAGCTGGCGTTAAGATCGCCTACATTGACGATTTCCCCGTTCTCCAAGTCCTCCACATACCCAGCATAGACCGATTTTGCGATATCGTATCTGTCAACGGATTGGTTGTAGTGGACCTGTGAGAGAAGGATCCCAAAACCGGAGATAATCGCTGTCCCCGCGTAGACCGACGCCCTTGTATAGTGACCCTGGTGCGCCTGTCCCAGACCGGGGATAAGAAGCGACCGAACCAACGCGCCTGTCTCACCGGCAAACGCCTGTCCGTGAACGACGGTGGTCAACACAACGAGCAACCCGACGACCACCAGTCGCCGACCGCGTTGTCCCGAATTCTCGCTTCTTGTGTGTTGATAAGCCATTACGTGCTCTCGCTTCTCTCCATCTACGAAACTGAATCCAGAATGTTACTCTGCATCTTGCGGAAGTGCAATTTTTTTCTTTGTCCGACCCATCCCCCATCTCCCGAGGCCGCCAGCGGCTGTCTCGCTCGGAGATGCAGCGCTGACAACGATTTTGCCGATTGACACCCGGCTGGGATTTGGATATTTTTTCCGCGATCCGGCACCGCCGGGATCCCCAGGGATCCGCCCCGCCCGGATCACCACCGCCCCACCACGCTCCGGAGGGTTTAACGTGATCGAGGTCCAACATCTTACCAAATACTACGGCCGGCACCCGGGCATCCTCGATGTTTCGTTTGGGGCGGAGAAGGGCGAGATCCTCGGATTTCTCGGACCAAACGGCGCCGGTAAAACCACCGCGATGAGAATCCTGACCTGTTACCTCCCGCCCTCTAGCGGTATGGCAAAAGTGGCGGGGTACGATGTCCTCGATCAATCGCTGGAGGTCAGGCGCCGAATCGGATACCTGCCGGAGAATGTCCCGCTTTACCACGATCTCAGTGTGTCGGGCTATCTGGGGTTTGTCGCGCGGCTCAAAGGCATGCAAGGGCGGTCCCGTCGCGCGCGAATAGAGAAAGTTGTGGAAGAGTGTGGTCTCGCCGAGGTCAGAAACCGGATCATTGGAAAGCTGTCCAAAGGGTACCGGCAACGGGTCGGTTTGGCGCAGGCGCTGGTCAACGATCCGGATGTGCTGATTCTCGACGAGCCAACCGTGGGGCTCGACCCGCGCCAAATCATCGAAATCCGCGAACTGATTCGGAACCTGGCCGGACGCCGGACCGTCATCCTGAGCACTCACATTCTTCCCGAGGCGAGCCTGCTCTGTAACCGGGTTATCATTATCAACAAGGGCAAGCTCGTCACCGTCGATACACCGGACAATCTCAAGAACCGGCTTCAGCGCGGCATGACGGTCGAAATCACCGTGCGCGGTGATCGCGAAGCGATACGCGGCGTACTCGAGACGGTAACCGGTGTGTCATCGGTTACCGATACATCGGCGCCCTCCGCTGGCACGTGCGCGTTTCGTGTAGAAGCCCGTGAGGGATTCGACGTCCGCGAACCTGCCGCCCAAGCGGTGGTCACAAACGGCTTCGGGCTCCTCGAACTCGCACCGGTTGACATGAGTCTCGAGGATATCTTCGTTGAGCTCGTTACCCAGGAGGACATCAACTAGCATGTCCCGGATGATCGCCATATATCTCCGCGAGCTCGGTTACCTGTTCAACTCCATCATCGCCTATATCGTGATGATGATTTTCACTCTGCTGGCCGGATATTTTTTTTACAACCTGCTTGCGTTTTTTAATCTCGCGTCTATTCAAATGATGCAGAATCCGTTGGCCGCCGGCGAACTCAGTCTCACCGAGGGGGTGCTCCAACCTCTGTTTGGCAATATGAGCATCGTGCTTCTTTTGACCATGCCGATGCTCACCATGCGGCTGTTGTCCGAGGAACGAAAACTCGGCACCGCCGAGCTGCTCTTTACCTGTCCGATATCCGATTGGGACGCCATCCTCGGAAAATATTTCGCCGCCGCGACGGTGTTGGCCACGATGCTGGTACTCACCTTTGTGTTTCCTTGGCTGCTCAGCCGATATGCGGCTGTTGAATGGGGAGCTGTGACAAGCGGTTATTTGGGGCTGCTCTTTCTGGGAATGGCCTATCTTGCCATGGGATTGTTTTTCTCGTCGATAACTGAGAACCAAATCGTCGCGGGAATCCTTTCGTTTGGGTTTTCGCTGCTTTTTCTGATTATTGGGTGGATAAACCCCTTCGTGTCGGAAGGTTTATCACGAGTCATCGCGCAGGTGTCCATCCTCGAACATTTTGGCAGTTTCTCTGCGGGGATCATCGACACAAACGACATCGTTTACTACTTCTGTTTCTCGCTATTCTTTCTTTTTCTCTGTTCGCGGGTGCTCGAATCGAACCGGTGGCGGGGGTAACGGTGACCAGAACACAAATCATCCACTTGATCGGAGTCGGCGGGCTTGTCGTGCTCTTGTTTGGCGCATCGCTGTACGCCGTCAATTCTCCGCATCAGGCCCTCACCCGTGGTACGCTGGCGGCGGGGGCGCTGATCATCCTCGTGTACGCGGCGATCAATTTTGCCGCCATTCGAGAAATCGCCCAAAAACGTTCGTCGCGGTACGGCGCCAATATGGCGCTCATGATCGTTCTTTTCATCACCATTCTCGTTGTGGTACAGGCGCTGTCCGCGCGACACAGCTACCGCTTCGACCTGACCCGGAACCAGAGATTCAGTCTGGCCGAACAGACCTTGGGCGTTTTACGTGACCTGTCAAAAGATGTAACCATCCACGCGTTTTATCAAAACAGCGCACAGGGACGAATCCCTGCCGGCGACCTGTTTGACCAGTTCGTGCACAAAACACCCCGACTTCGATACGAATTCATCGATCCCGATCAGAGACCACAGCTGGCGAAGGAAATGAGTATCACCGCGTACGGAACGACAGTGGTGAGCTGTGGCGAACGCACGGCGGTCGTCACACGGCTTACCGAAGAAAACCTTCTCAATGCTATCGTCAAAGTGACGAGCGAAGACGTCCGGACGCTATACTTTGTAAAAGGACACGGAGAGAGGGATCCCACAAACGATGACCCGGGCGGATACTCGGTCGCGAGAGCCGCGCTGGAAAAAGAAAATCATGATGTCCGTACGCTGTCGCTCTTTGAC
>CP070631.1:3005402-3012012 GCA_020356045.1 Candidatus Latescibacterota bacterium | reverse complement strand
ATACTCGAGTCATGACAAAACTGCCGCCTCTATGCCCGGTCGTATTGCGTGGGACGGCTCGGATGGCGACGGCGCGCGTGTCGTTAGTGGTGTATATTTTCTCAGGCTGTTATCCAGCGAGCACATGATCACGAGAAAAATTGTACTGCTCAATTAGAGCCAAAACGGTAGGGTCGCATGGTGGACCGGCAAACCAGAACCATAGTCATTACAGGTGTCACCCGCGGTATCGGGCGCGCCATGATAGACGGTTTTATCGCCCGAGGTCAAACGGTCTGTGGCTGCGGGCGGGCCGCCGGTGACCTATCGGCGCTTCAGCGCAAATATCCTGACCCGCATGGATTCTCACACGTCGACGTTTCCGATCATGCCCAGGTGGCCGATTGGGCGGCCCGCGCTCTCGATAGGCTTGGTCCCCCCGACCTCCTTATCAATAACGCCGGCGTCATCAATCCGCCGGCACCGTTGTGGGAGATTAGTGACGACGAGTTTCGTTCGGTGATCGATGTCAATGTCACGGGAACGGTGAATGTCATCCGGGCATTTGCACCCGCTATGATCAAGCGTGGCTCGGGCGTGATTGTAAATATAAGCTCTGGGTGGGGGCGTTCGACCTCGCCCGGTGTGGCGCCTTACTGTGCGAGTAAATTTGCCGTTGAGGGACTTACTCAGGCACTTGCCCAGGATCTGCCCGGAGGTATGGCGGCGGTGGTGGTAAACCCCGGCATCATCGACACCAATATGCTGCGGACCACCTGGGGTGACGACGCCGCTGCATATCCCAAACCCGACGAGTGGGCAGACCGGGCAGTTCCGTTTCTGTTAGGGCTGGGCCCCGCGGACAATGGTCGGTCAAAGACAGTGTAACTCACGTCCGCGCGGTCGAGGCGGGAAAATCTGCTCCACCACCACGACCGGATGAACCACCCGCGGGCAGCAGGCGTTCTGCTAAAATGTGGGAACGATTTGGCGCCACGGTGCTCCCCCGATCGCGAGAGGGTTTCAGAAGTGAGAAACCAAGGGCTTGTTCTGTTTGTGATCTTGGTGTCTGTCTCAGCACCTCTGTTGAAACCCGGTCGCGCTCCCGCCGCGGCGGCGGATTCTGTGTCGTCTTCAGTCGACTCCGCCATCGCCCCCGCCGACACGCTTCAGAGATTTGGCTACGCGTTTATCCCGGCCATTTTCTACACACCGGAAACCGGGTTTGCCGGTGGCGCATCCGTGCTGTTGTTCTTTCGTGGCAGAAACGACCGTGAAATAGACCTGCCATCAACCGTATCCCCGACACTGATTTTTACAGAAAAAAAACAGATCATCGCCGTCATCGGTTATGAACTCAATCTCAAACAGTCGCGTTACCGGGTAAACGGGGACATTGGATACCTCGAGTTTCCCGATTTGTTTTATGGGATTGGCCCGGACACGCCGGATGACCCGGAGGACTACACTCCGGAAACTGCGTTCCTGGGTGTGAGCCTCAAAAAAAGAATCTGGCCGAGGTTGATGTTCGGCGTTCGCTACGAGTTTGGACACTCTCAAATCACCGAGACGGAGGACGGTGGTTTGCTGGCGAGCGGTCTCATAACGGGTAGCGACGGTGGAACAGTGTCGGGTCTCGGACCCGTCATAACCTGGGACAGCCGAGACAGGCTCTTTTATCCAAAAACGGGGAGTTTTCACGCACTGTCAGCTCTCTTCTATACCGATGGTCTCGGCAGTGATTTTGTGTTCGAACGCTATATTATGGATTTTCGAACCTATATCCCTTTCTTCGAGAAAAACATTTTGGCGTTGCGCGCATGGTTTAGCCTCATCAACGGCGATCCTCCATTTCAGATGATGTCCACGATTGGGGGCGCCGAGCTGATGCGCGGTTATTACGACGGCCGTTATCGCGACAACAATGCGATTGTTCTCCAGGCCGAGTGGCGACGGCGGCTGTGGTGGCGGTTCGGGGCTTCGGTGTTCGCCGGATACGGCGACGTCGCACCGACGCTGGATTCCTTTGATATCGCCGAGTTCAAAGCGGCTGCCGGGGCGGGAATTCGGTTTGTGATCGACCGGGGGGAGGGCATCGCGATCCGTATGGATTTCGGATTCATCGGCGGCACACCGGGGCCGTACTTCATGATCAACGAGGCGTTTTGACGTACTGGCGAACGACTCACTCCCACCTCAGCTCTCTAAGCTCGAATTCCAGTCGGGGTTCTTTTGCAGCGGGACGCAACGAGGAATCCGGACCCTGAGCACGCGAGCCAACCGCGTCGCGCTCACCAACGGATTCTCCTATGTCCCAACGCTTCGTGGTCAACGCGCTTAGAAACAGCACGTCGTGACTAACGAGAACCAGGCCGCACGGGCAGTCTTGAAGCGCGTCCTCGAGACATTGAATCGACGGAAGATCCATGTGATTGGTCGGTTCGTCCATGACGATGAGATGAGGCTCCCTGGCAATCCCCATAGCGAGCAATAGCTTTCGTATTTCGCCGGGGCTTGGCTCGGCGCTTTCGAGCAGTCTGTGCGGACGTGACCCCAACCGGCTGATCGCCGTCATTGTTACACCAAGCATCTTTTTGGAGAGCGTTTTGGCACGATCGAGAATACGTGCGGAGTCGAAGGCGTTGATTTCTTGCGGGATGTATGTCAGTCGGGCCTCGGGCACGTTAACCGATGATATGATTCTGCGCACCAGGGTGCTCTTGCCGGTACCGTTGGGACCCGTGAGAGCAATCCGGTCGTCGGGCTTCATGACGAGACCGGTGTGGCGGAGAAACCGGTGTCCACCCAAAT
The DNA here is from genome assembly GCA_020356045.1 of Candidatus Latescibacterota bacterium. Taxonomy (GTDB): domain Bacteria; phylum Krumholzibacteriota; class Krumholzibacteriia; order WVZY01; family WVZY01. The sequence goes on along the minus strand of CP070631.1, from coordinate 3,009,222 downwards.
CCAGAATCTCCGCTTCGATTTCAAAGAGGCGATCCCGTTTTGATCGTGACCCCGGCAGCCAAATCCCCATGTCGTACGTTTTTTTGGTCTTGATGCTGCGTTCTCTTTCACGTGCTTGCCTGACCCGACCTTGAATCTGGCGGTAGAGCTTTCCCGCAACCGCGTCTTTTCCCGATACCCGTGCGCGGTCGATCTTTTCGCGCCCGTCGCTGTCCTTTGGTGCCAGGGCTCGTTTCGACCGCTTTTGGTTCGCTATTGACGCCTCGTCACGTCGCCTTGCCGATTCACGTTCCACTTTCTTGCGTTCCGCGCGCGCCCTTTTTAAACGACGCTCCAGCGCGAGCGATTCCCGTCTCGACGCCTCCCATGCTTTTGTAAAGCCGCCGCGCCGCAACGCAATCTCGGGCGGATCGACAAACAAACAATGATCGCAAAGAAGATCGAGCAGTTCGCGATCATGGCTTATGATAAGCCCCACGCCGCGAAATTTTTTGAGCGCTGCGGTGACAAGTGATCTCGCCGCCGTGTCGAGATGATTGGTCGGTTCGTCGACGGCCAACGCATCGGGGCGGCGCCACAACATCACTCCGATCTGTGCGCGCTTGCGCTCGCCATGACTAAGTGTTTGCCAACGATCAAGCCAATCGGGTTTGATATCCAGATCAGCCTTGACGAGAACGGCGTCTCGATCGTCATTATGCAGGAGCTCATCGAAATGGACCGGAGGTTCATCGGTTCGCTGTTCACAGTAGAGCGCATGCGCTGAGCTCCGAACGATTCCCGAATCGGGGGTCAGCAATCCGGTCGCCAGCATCAAAAGCGTCGATTTGCCCGAGCCGTTCGCACCCACCACCCCCGTCCAGCCTTTGTGAAACCGGCATGTGAACTGTTCGATGAGAGGCGCGCTCGTCCCCGGGTACGAAAATGTGACATTCTGAAAATCAATACCGGTGAGTGGCATTCAGAATCCTGTACGCGATCGGAATATCAACGGCGGGCAGCTCACCATCCTCATGGAACTCGAGCTTGGCACCAAATCTTTTTCACACCCACACCCACAAATACCCAATAGCAGTGTTTCGGCCGCGGAAGATGAGAATCGCCATAAAAAGGGCGCGCGACCAATAGTTGGAACTATATCATACCGGTGATTGAATTCAAAAGCTGGATCGGATACAATGGTCGCCGATTCGCTTGTCTTCTCATCCAGCTCTTTCCACAATCTAGAACCGCTACCTTCGTGGTCGCAGGAGGTCTTGCCCATGCAGCGTTCGAGGATTAGCGTTATCTTGTTTTTGTTGCTGGCCGTTGCGTTTGTTGGCCACGCGCTTACAGCCTCTGCGCAAAAACCGGCGCCGGTGAGCGATCTGGAGATCCTTCCTGCCGAGCAAGAGCCTTTCTATCGAATGGACAACATGCGGGTAAGCAAAGAAAGCGGGGTGCCGTTGGCTTTGTACCAGGTGAACTACCCGGTGGCCAAAGCACCTCCGCTGGATATGGCAAGACAATATCTCAGAGAAAACAGCAGCCTTTTGCGGATCACCGCCGATATCAGCGATCTTCAACATACTTCCACAAGAGAGACACCCGGCGGGTTTCACGTTCGATTCATTCAACATGTCGGCGTCTATCCCGTGTACCACGGGGACATAGTCGTCAACATCAACCGAAAGAATCACGTGACGTTCGTAATGAACGGCTACAAACCTCTGGCAAAGTTGGACAACCTTACTCCTGCGATTTCTTTGGATGACGCCCAACAAATAGCCGAGGACTACCTCAACGTTCAGGGACGGATTCATCACAAGGACCGAAACACCGTCGCTTACTACAACAACCGCGTCACGCGGCTGGCTCACCGCATCATCATCGTCCCTGCCGAGGACAGGTTTGGTGACTGGGAGCTGCTCGTCGACGCCCACAGCGGTCAAATATTCCGTGTCGAGGACAAAGCGATACACGACACGGCGGTCACCACAGTGGGGTCGGGCTGGGTGTTTGACCCCGATCCATTGACACGAGCCAGGGCGTCTTATCAGACCGGCGGGCAGTTTGGCGATAACAACGACGCCGACACGGATTCATTGGTCGCTCAAATCGTTCGGAGAGACTTGCAGGACATCGAATTCGACGGCGGCATGTACCACCTAAGAGGACCATACGCGGAGATTGTGGACAGCGAGTCACCGTACAACGGACTGTTTAGCCAATCCGACAGCGTCTGGCATTTCACACGCAATCCAAGCGGCTTTGAGGCCGCAAACGTGTACTTCCATCTGGATCAATCGATGCGGTACATCAACCAAACTCTGGGTTTCGACCTGATGCCATTTCAATACACAGGTGGCGTGAGAGGAGACCCGCACGGATTGGGTGGCGGTGACAATTCGCATTACGTCCCCAGCACGGGTGAGCTCGCCTGGGGCGAAGGCGGCGTCGATGATTCCGAGGACGAAGATGTCATCTTACACGAGTTGGGTCACGGTCTGCACGATTGGCTCACCAATGGCAGTCTGTCGCAGGTGGAGGGGCTCAGTGAGGGATGTGGGGACTATTGGGCGAATTCATACAACCGCAGCACCGGGTTCTGGACCCCCTCTGACCCTCAATACTATTGGGTGTTCCAATGGGATGGCCATAATGAATACTGGCCGGGACGGATAACAAACTACACGGCCCATTACCCTGACGGTCTGGTAGGCCAGATTCACAAGGACGGTCAGATTTGGGCGTCGACACTGATGCAGATTTGGGAGGACATCGGCAGAACCGCAACCGACAGCGACTTTCTAGAAGCGCTGTCCATGACGAACAGTTCCACAAACCAACAAGACGCCGCCCAGGCGTTTATCCAAGCCGATCTCGAACTGTTTGGCGGGGCGAACCTCGGCCCGATCGATCACTGGTTCACACAGCGAGGTTATATAGTCACCGTTCCAACCCCTTCAATCACGCATTATCCCCTGAGCGATACCGAAGGTGTTGTCGGACCTTATTCGGTCAGCGCCGATGTCATCGCGGCTCATCCGATAGACGAAGTTCTGGTGATTTTTGGCACCGGAGGCGCATTTACCGACACGTTGGAAATGGTTTACCAGGGATTCGACGAATACGAAGCCGCGATACCCGGGACGGGAGTTCCCACAGACTACAACTATTACATCTTTGCTGCCGACAGCGCGGCGCTGGCCAGCACACATCCTGCAGGGGCGCCGGGGAATTACCACGCTTTTCAGGCTGGACCAGATGTAACTGCGCCGTCGATTGTCCACACACCACTCGGCAACCAGGCATATTTCAACTGGCCGGCAACCGTACAAGCAACAGTCACCGACAATTTTGGAATCGATAGCGTGTGGGTCGAGTATTCCGTCAACAGCGGCGCGATCACCGGAGGCTTCCCCTTGGCGAATACGTCCGGCGACAGCTACAGCGGTACGTTCGACATCGACACCACCATGGTCAATATCGGCGATAGCGTGGACTATCGAGTGGCGGCACAGGACGCGTCCACCGGCAGCAACCAGGCATACCACCCTGCAAACGGCTATCATGACTTCGGGATCACAGATATTCTCGGAACGGTGTTGATCATCGATGATGACCAAGAGTCGAGTCAGGCCTCGTTCCAGTCCGATAAGGGCGACCTGGCCAGAGACCTCCGCCAAAACCCTTATGGAAAGTCCGCCGCGGATATGGAGAGTTACCTCGTCGACGCCGGTTATCTCGTGGTTGTCGAGACACCGGCAACGACCGACCCCGACTCGTGGGGTACCTACGACCTGATCATATCCTCGAGCGGTATCAGCACGTCTAGCCT
>CP070631.1:2992841-3005302 GCA_020356045.1 Candidatus Latescibacterota bacterium | reverse complement strand
CGTTATCCGGCAAGTCTTTTTGTCGAGCTGTTTGCGCGTGGGGAGGGCAGTGTCCAATTGTTTTTAGCGCGCCGGGGAAGCGAGCTGTTGGGCGGCCATTTCAATCTCTACTTCAGGGACACGGTTATTGCCTGGAATGGCGTAACCATCGATTCGGGAGCGGGAACACAGGCCAGCACGCTTCTTTACAGTGAGTGCATACGCGATGCGTGTGAGCGTGGATTCACCCGTTACAACCTTGGAAGCAGTCTGGGAAAATCGACGTTGGTGGGTTACAAGGAATCTCTCGGCGCGCAATCGCACGGTTACCGTACGGCCGTATGGAGATCAGCGGGAGGAAAGATCGCGTCAATGATGACGCGGTTTCTCTCGCGGCGTTAATCAATGGACAATCGACAGGCAAACTCGTCGGGCGCGAGCTCGAGCGGAACGTCCAGATTCGTTCCCAATACCATCGCTCTGATCGTTCAGACCATACTCGCCACGCTGATTACGCTCGCCCAGATCAAGATCCTGGCCAACTATCTTCCCAAAGACACTTTTGGTCTCTTTGCGTCGCTCAGGGGGTTTTCTCTGTTGCTCTCGACGGTTGCCGCCAATGGAATCCCGCTGCTACTCGTTCGATTTATTCCGGTTTTTGAAACCAACCGCAACAGCCGTGACGCAGTCCGTCTCGTTTTGACATGCATCGTGGGCGCGACGGCGCTTCTCATCTTGGTTTCGCTCATGACCCAGCTGTTTGGGAAATGGACGTGGCGGTTTGCGGATACGGGTGCGCTTGGTTTTGATCTTTATTTCTGGTTTTATGCGACCACCTTGGGTGTCATGCTGAAATTGATACTCTACGGCGGATTGAACGGACTCCGGCGGCTCACCGTTCAGGTTGTACTGGAAACCGCATCGCTCGCGGCCACGCTGGCCGCCATTGTTGTGTTGCGTGACTCGTTGACCCTGACACTGTTGTTCAGGATTCTTGGAATCGTTCATCTGGTTACCGTCGTCGTGGGGCTGCTCGTGTTTTTCACCTATCTCCGTGGCCAGACCGGCGGCCGTGGGCCGGATGACCGCCGGGCAAGAACCGATAGTTACATGTCATATTACGGCGGGGCGGTGGGTTTGAGCCTGGTCGCCCTCGCGTTTACCGATGTTGATCGCTATTTGCTCGCGCAAGTGATATCGCTCGAGTTGCTCGCCCTCTTTCATGTCGGCGCGAGGATCAGCCGTCTTGCCAACCGGGTTCTTGGTGTGGCGAATTTGGCGTTTCAGCCCGAGGTCACGCGACTCGACACCGAAGGGCGTGACGCCAGCGTTTTGCGTTCGACGTGGATATTTCTAAAGTTCAATACAACCATGGCTGTGCTGATGACGATGGCCGTTGTCGTTTTTGCCGGGGAAATCATCACGATCGTGTCCAGCCACCTTTATCTCGATGCCGTTCCTTTGTTGGTGTTGCTCGCGGCGAGCCTGCCGCTGACCACGATGACCGCACCGCTCACTACCGTGATGAAGGCACGGGATCAGGCTCGGGAAGCGCTGGTGTGCGATCTATCATGGGCGTTCGTGTATGTGCTGCTAATCGTCTGGCTGAGTCCCAAGATTGGTCTCATCGGAGTGGGGCTCGCTCAGGTGTTGGCCTGTATGGCTCAGCTCTTGCTCGCGTTGCGTTTATCCAATCTTCCCGTAAAACTGCGTTCCGTCGGTCTTCTGGCATCGAGGCTGGCCGTGGCGGTGATCGCGTTCGTTCCACCGGTGCTTTTTGGGATTTTTTTCGACGGCGGATCGTCAGTGTCTGTGGGTGGAAAGATTGTATTTTTCCTCGTGGGCTGTATCGTCTACCGTTTGTTGCTAGACAAATTGCGGGTGTTTGACATCGATGAGAGGTCTATGTTGAAGGATCTTCTCGAACGGCGGAGGCTGGGTTTTGTGAGCCGTCTTGTCGGTGTCAAATGACCGTCGACCATCCGACCGGGGTGACTCGCAAACGGCAAAACAACAATGATTGACAGATGACAAAACATCTCCTCATGATCGTTCCTTTTTTTCCGCCCATCGCTGGCGGCGGAGTGTACCGCCCGTTGAGCTTTGTAAAATATCTCGGGAATTACGGGTGGCGCACAACGGTGGTAACACCACAGGCGTCTTCATTCTGGATCACCGACCCCGCGCTTCTCGAACACGTCCCCCCGGAATGCGACGTGCGTCGTACGCGCACGCTGAGCGGTCAGTATCTGTTGTCCGTTGTGCGGGGACGTGGGGGGAAGCCGTCTGCGACGAGGAATCAGGTCCGGTCGAGCCGCCGGTTTTCTGTTCTGAGGAAGATCGGGGCGACGTTTTTGATTCCCGACACCTATATTGGCTGGTATCCGTTTGCTGTCGGAGAAGGCCGCCGGGTGATAGGTGACAAGAAGATCGATGCGATCTATTCGACATCGCCACCGGAAACAACCCATCTAATCGCCAAGAAGCTTCATGACATCTCGGGGATTCCATGGGTGGCCGATTTTCGCGATCCGTGGATGAACCTGTATCTGCTTCCAAGACCCACGCGGTGGCACGAGAAGGTCCACGAGCGTCTCGAGCGAAGTGTGTGCTCGCGGGCGGCCGCCGTGGTTACCAATCATTGGCACCTCGAGCTTCTCGAGCGCAGACATCCCGGCCGCCAGCGGATCACAATCATTCCAAATGGGTATGATCCGGCCGACGTCGAGTCGGTCGAGGGGATCGAACCGCCTCGTGGTGGATTTTGTATCGTACACGCCGGCATGCTTACGCAGACTCGGAGCGCGGAGCCGTTTCTCGAGGGATTACGGCGGTTCATCGACGCGAACCCCGGCGCGGAGGATGACTGCCGTGTCGAGTTTGTCGGTCCTAGGGAAAGCAACAACGATGCCCATGTCGATCGATTGGGGCTCGGTTCCGTGGTGACGTTTAGCGGGACCGTTGCCCATCATGAGACGTTGAAAATCGAAAAGGCCTCACATATACTCCTGCTGATCAAACACGCAAACCCGGATTATGATGGGATCATTCCAGGTAAGCTGTTCGAATATATTGGCTTGCGACGGCCGATTCTCGCGTTGGTGCCGCGAGGCGAAGCCCATCGAATCGTGACGGATCTCAATCGAGGTGTTGTAGCACCGGTTGAGGATCCCGATGCGATCGCGCGGGCGTTGTCGACGATGTACGATGCCCACCGTCGGGGTCGGCTGGATTCGAGCTTCGATCTGGGACCGATCGGCGATTACCGCCGCGACGTGTTGACCGGACGGCTGGCCGATTATCTGAACTCAATCCTCGAACGGGGAGCTTGAGCGTTGTCAAAAACTGTCGCGTCACTCGCGGTTCCCCTGGTCGTCTTTCTAATCTTGGGCGTGCCGTTGTGGGATGGGTTTACAGACGACGGGTATATCCACATCCAGTATGCCAAGAACATCGTGACTCGGGGCGAATACAGCTTTAACCCCGGTGAAGTGTCGTTTGGTACGACCAGTCCGCTGTGGGTGATCATTCAGGCTGCGCTTGGCCGCTTGCTCGGCACCGGTGAAGTCCTCGTTACGACGAGCCAGATCCTGTCGTGGGTGAGCGGTTTTCTGGCGGTTCTCGGCATGTTTGTGCTGGCGCGGACATTGGGGTTGTCGCTGTGGAGCGCATGGATTTGTGCGCTGGTTTTCGCGTCGCATACGTGGTTTGTCCGATGGTCGGCTCTGGGTATGGAAACGTCGGCGGCGGTGCTGGCCATCATTGGCGTGGGAATCGCATCGGTCCGAGCCTTTAACGACCACCGCAGTGCATGGCTGCTTGGATTTGCCATGGCGGTCGCCGCGTTGATGCGACCCGAGTCTTATCTGATCGTACCGGTCTATCTGGTTGCGGTTGCCGCCGCCCGAATCGAACGGCGCGGAACAATAGATCTCAGTTGCACGGCCCGCACGCTCGGCATCTACGCCGCGCTCATCGTGCCGTGGCTCGTTTTTGCGCAGATCCACATCGGAAACATGGTGCCCAACACCGCGGGTGCAAAAAGCGGGGGACTGATACTCGATCCGATGTTGTTTCTCAAAAAGTTCTTGCCCATCGTGAAGATCGTGGGCAGTTCGGAGGGAATTCCCGCGTTGATCGCGTTTTTGTCATTGGTGATTTTTGGCAGAAGAGCGAGGATTGTCTCGGCTACCCATCGTTTTCTTTTGTTCTGGGTCGTGGCGCTTCCTGTCGCCTATGTGATTTTTGACATACAGGTGTTGTCCCGCTACATGCTGTTGGTCACCCCGTTCACCGTTGTTCTTGGGTTTAGCGCACTCGAACAAACGATCGACAAGTTTGGGGGCCGGTATTCGAAACCGGCGTTGCGCCGTTGGATACCTGGACTCGCAGCCGCCGCCGCGATGTTGGTCAATGTGGTGTTTTATGTGACGGTGGTGATTCCGCCATCGCGCGCATTCTCATACGATCTCACACATAATCTCAAGGATCTGGCGCTACACATAAAAGATTCCTCACCGGAGGACGCGGTGGTGGCCGCCGCGGATATCGGGTATTTGTCGTTTTATTCCGAACGATGGGTGCTCGATCTTGGCGGACTGGTGGACACCGAAACACACAAGCTAAGGGAAGCGCACACCTACGAAGAGATCGTGGATCGAGGACTGTTTCTTGGCCTGCCCAAGTACCCGCGTGTGGACTTTTTCATCGACAGAGATCTCGAAGCGCACCGGTTTGACGGCCAGGTGATCAACGGATACCTCTTTGAACCGGTACTCGTCAAAACGGTGAGAAATCTCGGTATCCGCAAACCGGGTCCCTACTACTACACATTGTACAGATTGATTCCACTCGGAAATCAAGATGATTGATCTACCGCATATTCCCATTCCACGAGACATATCGCCGGATGAAATGCCCGATTTGCTCAGATACTGGTACCTCGGTTCGAAAGCCAGACGGCACATGATGCTGCGGCGGTTTGCCGAAGTAGATGCCGAGATCGGTCCGTGTGATCCCAGAGCGGGATCATGCCATCTCGATATCGGATCCGCGTGGGGGTACAATATACTCGCGCTGGCAAAGATCGGAATCGACGCGGTCGGGTTGGATCTGGTTGTCGATCAGTTTGGGATTGGCGCTCGGATTGCGGCAGCCGCCGGTCTGCCCTTTCGTGTGGTTGGTGCGGACGCGTCCAGGCTTCCATTTGCCGACGCCAGCTTTTCGAGCATCAGCATGGTCGAGACCCTCGAGCACGTCTTCGAGGATGACCGCGACCGGGTCTTTTCCGAGTGCCGCCGTGTGCTCCGTACCGGCGGGCGGTTGATCCTGTCCACGCCGAACCCGGCCAGCCTGGTCGAACGGGCCAAGCGCATCGTTATGCGCTTTCCGTCGCTCCGGCGGCGACTCCCGGCGATGATGTACCCCACAGAGACCGTTTCCAGGACCGATTATCACCCGTATCGCTACCACAAACCGTGGACCGCGGCAAAGATCGCGGGGCGGCTGGAGAGCCATGGGTATAAGGTATTGAAAATAAAGCGATTCCTGTTTGTCTACAAAAACGCCCCCGATTGGGCGTGCCCCATCCTCATCCCGGCAGAAAAAATCTTCGAGCGGCTACCGCTGATCGGTCGTATGGCGGCGACGGTATGCGTGGTGGCCGTCAAGCATTAATATATTGTCAATAAGAGAGTTAGTCTGTTTCGCCAGGCGGGTTGCGGCGGTGTAGTGGGACATCCCACGCGAGACGACAAAAATCTGCTCGAAAAATCGCTTTTTCGGCTTGACCCCATCCCAAAAAACCCGTAATCTGACCGCCATTGTGGTGGTCGTTCCCAATTCTGCTCGACTCTGAGCACTAAACAGAAATTTATCAGCCAAAGTGAAGAACTACTTCAACGAGAAGAATCTCCATTCGTTTGACTCCAAAGGCCGCATTTTGCTGCCCAAGGAGATCCGGGCGCACTACGAGATCAAAAAGGGCGACATCCTGTACCTGGTTCCCAATCTGGCCGGGACGGCGTATCTCGAAATCCGGACCGCCGAGGCGTGGAGCCGGTATTACGCCAGTCTACGACGTCAGGACTCCGGAGAAAAGAAAAAAGACACGTTCCGATACGCAATGATGTTAAAGGAAACCGCCACTGTGGACGGTCAAGGAAGGGTTCTCATCCCGCAGGGAATCCGTGACGCCTGCGAGCTCAACAAGACTGTTGCTATCGTCAATATGGATATCTACATCGAAGTCTGGTCCAAAGAGAACATGGAACAGAAGTATGTCGAGATGGTGCGGGCATTCAAGGAACTCAACGATCGGATGTTTTGATGCTGCAATACGTCCGCTCGGTTATCGCGGCACGGCCGCAACGTGACGTGCTACGCGGGCGGCTCCAGCCGACGGGAGTCCTGATGCACCACATCCCGGTGATGATAGATGAAGTCCAGCGCTACCTTCTTCACAAACACTCGCGACTGATTCTCGACGGAACCACCGGCTGCGGCGGTCACGCACGTGCGATCCTTGCGTGCAACCCCAATGTAGAGCTAATCGGAGTCGACTGGGATGCCGACGCCCTTGATATCGCGCGCAACGAGTTGGAGTCGTTTGCGCCGCGTGCGCGGTTGATTCGAGCCAGTTATTCCGATGTCGCCGCCTATCTCGGTGCTACGGATATGCTCGATGGCGCGCTGCTCGATCTGGGTTTGTCCAGTCTACAGCTCGATTTAACGACGAGGGGATTTGGTTATCAAAAGAACGGCCCGCTTGACATGCGGATGTCCGGCGAGGGAACCACGGCAGCGGCGTTTATCCAAACGAGCAGCGGCGATGAGCTTCGGCGGGTACTCATCGAGTACGGAGAGGTCACACGCGCCGGTAGAATTGCGCGCGCGATAAAAAAGGCATCGGACGACGACGAGATGTCCACGACGTTCGACCTAAAAAACGCCGTCGAGTCAGCGCTGGGTGGCACCGCATCGCCGGCAATGCTAAGCCGCGTTTTTCAGGGGATCCGCATCGCGGTGAACGGTGAATTGGGGAACATCAACACGTTCTTGAACGCCGTCATCGGTCGGATGAATGAAGGTGGGCGTATTGTCGTTATCAGTTATCAGTCGTTGGAGGACCGGCTCGTAAAAAACTTTTTCAAGCTCAAGAGCTCGAGTTGTGTGTGTCCTCCGGGGGTCCCGTTGTGTGTTTGTGGGCAAGTTCCCACGCTAAAACTGCTGACGCGGCGTGTGGTCAAACCGTCGGCTGCCGAGGTGGCATCCAACCCCCGTTCGAGGAGCGCCCGGCTACGGGCCGTGCAGATTGTTAATACGGTAAATGGAGAATAGAGACGACTCAGGGGAGCGCAATAGTGAGAAAAGAACGCCACAACACTGTCTACAAACAGTTCAGCCACATCATGCTGACGGCGCTTACCGGTCAGGCAAAAGTCAGCGTAACGATAGCGGTATATGCAACCGTCGCGGTTTTGCTACTCGCTTACGTGTCCGCGCAGATTTATGCAGGCGTACTAATGCAGGACATAGCGGAGCTAAAACAGGCGCGATGCGATTTGAGAGAAGAGGCAAACACTCTCACCGGTGATTATGTGTCGCTGTCATCGAGGAATCGCGTGTCCAAGTACTGCGAACAACGACTTGGAATGGTCGAGGCAACGGCGGGAGAGAGTTTTGAAATCCTCGCTGTGAACGGCGGGAGCGAGGGGTTCAGCATCCCGATGGAGTTGACGAGAAAACAAACGACGATTCCGACCGCGCACAGATACACGCTTAACCCGGGTGGAGACCGGCCGGCACAATGAAAAAAAACAAGCGGCATTGGCGGTTGATTTGTGTGGGCGGGGCATTTGTTCTCGTCACATTGTTGCTATGGGGGCGGTTGATTCAGGTTCAAGTATTCGAACGAGATCGCTACGAAGAGATCGCCGGGGATCAGGGAAAGGTGACCCGTGAGATTCCGCCGGTAAGGGGGGGCATTTTCGACCGTAGCGGTCGTCCGCTGGCGTTGAGCATCCGCTCCTGCTCGGTTGCGTTGAGACCGCAGGAAATAAAGGATTCCGATGCCGTTGTGTCTGCCTTGTCGAAGTACCTCTCCGTGTCGAAACGATCCATACGCAAACGGCTCCGGTCGGAAAAGACATTTGTTTGGGTCAAACGCCAGTGCTCGTTGTCCGATGACGCGTATGATCGGCTGATGTCGCTTCGCGGCGTCGAAGTTCTCCGCGAGGCGGACCGGGTGTATCCGTACGGATCGATTGCCTCGAAGGTCGTGGGGTTTGTCGGTCATGACGCCAAAGGTATGGCGGGAATTGAAGCCGGATTTAACGAGCAGCTTACCGGTACGCCGGGTTGGGAACAAGTGCAGCAAGACGGTGTCTACCGGTCACGCGGCTATCACACATACGCACGAAAGAAACCGGTCAACGGCAAGCATGTCTTTCTGACCATCGATGCTCGACTTCAGGAAATCGCTGAACTCGAGTTACGAAGGGCGGCGAAGAATACCAAGGCCAGAGGTGGTGTGGTGTTGATCATGCAGTGCGAAACCGGCGAGATCCTCGCGCTGGCCGAATACCCTTCGGCGGCGTCCCGGTCGCGCGGTTCGCGAGCCGATTCGCTGTGGACGATTCGCTCCATTTCGTGTGTTTACGAACCCGGGTCGACCTTCAAACTCGTTACCTCCGCCGCGTTGCTCGAGACATCGAAGGTGCAATCATTCGATATGTTTGACGGGGAAAAGGGGCGGGCGAAACTGGGGAGCGCGGTCATATCAGATGCGCATCCCTATGAGGATATGACATTCAAAGAAGCGTTTGTTCACTCGAGCAACATCGTTATGGCAAAAGCCGCCTCGCGCCTCGAACCTCAGAAATTTCTCGAGTTCGTTCGGCTGTTTGGGTTTGGCGCCAAAACCGGCGTCGATCTTCTCGGTGAATCTCCGGGCAGCGTAGCCCCACTGGAGAACTGGTCGCAGAGAACGCAAATCACGATGGCGTTTGGTCAGGAAATCGCAGTGACGCCGTTGCAGCTGGCCAATGCGTTCGCGACGGTGGCAAACGGCGGCGAGTTGATGGTGCCCAGGATCGTCGGTGCCGTCGTCGACGAGAGCACAGAAACGACAGAGCGGTTCGAACCGGTACGGGTGAGACGTGTCATTTCCAAGAAAACGGCCTCGCGTTTGCGGGAGTACTGCAGGTCGGTTGTAGAAGAGGGAACGGGAGCCAAGGCGTCGTTGGGATTCCTCGACGTGGCCGGCAAGACGGGGACCGCGCAGAAAGCGTCGCCAAACGGCGGATATCTGAGCAGACAGTTTGTGTCGAGCTTCGTCGGTTTTGCTCCCAGTGACGATCCCAAAATCGTCTGTCTGGTGCTGCTCGATGAGCCCGATTTCAACAACCGCTTTGGCGGTGTATCCTGCGCACCGGTGTTTGCAAAGGTCGCTGAGGCGATCGCCAACTCGTCGCACATTTTTGACGATGTTCTCGCCACGGTACTCATTAACGCACCCCCTGAGTCGAGCCCGACGTTCAAGGCGCCAAATTTCCTGAGATTGAGCCGCGAGGCAGCGATGGAACGGGCACGGTTGTACGATCTCAACCTGTTGTGCAGGGGCGACGGTGGCGAAGTCGTGTCGCAGGAACCCGATCCCGGTGTTGCCATGGAGCGGGATGAGGTTGTTCGGGTCTACTTGAGCGGCAGCGGAACGATGACATCAGGGGTGCCGGTCGAAGACGCGCCTGATCTGCGCGGACTGCCTCTGCGGCTGGCCAAGCGCCGCGCCGCCCGAGCCGGTTTCAGATGCACCGTGGTGGGTTCGGGTATCGTGACTCGGCAAGTACCAAAGGCCGGCGGCAGATCAAAGAGCGGTGTCATCAAAATCTACTGCAAGACCGATGTCAAAGAGAAACGATCACAGACCGGTTGAGATCCGATGAGGAGCGCACAAACGATCATGACAGGTGATATCCGTCTCGCCAATCTCATTCAGGCGCTGGAAAACCCCTATATTGCCGGCGCCGTCGACATCACGGTATCGGGTATTACCAACGACTCCAGACGGGTCGAGCCGGGCAAGGTATTTGTTGCCACAACGGGCTGGCACGCCGACGGTCATGACTTTGTCGATGACGCGGTGGGCAGGAGTGCGGCGGCCGTGGTTGTCGAGCGCACGTTCTACGATCAGCGCAGCGGCAATGGCACGCCGTCGGTCACGTGGATCGGTGTTGACGATACGTCAAAAGCGCTCTCACTGCTGGCCGCGCGATTCTACGGCGACCCTGCCAGCCGGCTGCGGCTTCTTGGCGTTACCGGTACAAACGGCAAGACCACGACGGCGCATCTTCTGCGGTCGATACTTGATGCGTCGCCGTGGGGTCAGACCGGAATCATCGGAACGGTGGGGCACGGATCGGGGAGTGAGCTGGAAGCAGGAGTTCACACAACCCCCGAACCATTGACGCTTCACCGTCTTTTCAAAGATATGGCAGACAAGGGATGCGTCGGGGTTGTCATGGAAGTCAGTTCGCACGCGGTTCGGCAGCAACGAACGTGGGGAGTTGATTTCGAAATTGGGATGCTTACCAATGTTACCCGTGACCACCTCGACTACCATCCCTCATTTGATGATTACATTTCTGCCAAGCGGGAGTTCTGCTACACGCTCATCTCAAGGGAAAGAAAAAAGAAAAACGGCACGCTGATTTACTCGAGTGACAACGACATTTCAAACCAGATCGGTAAGGGATTTCCTGGCCCCACGGTATCGACGAGTGCTGAAAGATCCGCGGATGTCTATGCGACACGGGTGGAGGCGACGATCAACGGAACGAGTTTCGATCTCCACATTGGTGCGGATGAAGTGATTCCAGTCAACCTCCAGCTTTTGGGAAGCTTCAATGTGTGGAACGCGCTTGTGGCGGCGGCAGCCGCCCGTGTGTTGGGGATCGATGTGGAATTCATCAAACGAGGCCTCGAGGCGGTCAACCGGGTCCCTGGCCGCTTCGAGGCAATTCGTCATGGCGAAGACCGGCCTTTGGTCATCGTGGATTATTCGCACACGCCGGATAGTCTCGAGGGGACACTCAATTTTTGCCGCGCGCTCCGCCCCAACCGTCTCATCACCGTGTTTGGTTGCGGCGGCGACCGGGATCGCGGCAAACGTCCAATTATGGGTGGAATCGCACAGCGGCTATCCGATGTCTGCGTTGTTACCAGCGACAATCCGCGTACCGAGGACCCCGCCTCGATCATCAGAGAGATTTTGACCGGGATGGACCAGGATGACCGCAACCTCATTGTTCAGATCGATCGGCGCCAGGCGATCGCGGCAGCGGTCAGGTCAGCCGCGACCGATGATCTGGTCGCGGTATGCGGGAAGGGACACGAGGATTATCAGATTATTGGAAACGAAAGCCACCATTTCGACGACCGTGAAGAAGCGGCCAAGGCGTTGAAAGGCTGGAAGCCCAAATGACGGAAAAGACACTCCTGTGGGCAAGGAATGTTCTCGAGTCCAGCGGCCAGCTCGTGCGCACCGACCTGGCGGGCCATGACGATGACGGATGGGTCGGCGCCGTCATCGATTCACGCGCCAACTGTACCCGCCGGCTGTTTTTTGCCATGAGCGGAGAAAAAACCGACGGGCACAGATTTGTCGGCGATGCGGTCGCTGCGGGGAGCAGCGCCGTGGTCATCGAGCAGGATACCCCCTGCAGCGACCTCGAAAATGCCGGCACGCCTTTCTTTCTGGTTCGAGACACGTTGGAATCGCTTCAAACGCTGTCCCGCGGTTATCGTGACACGCTGGATATTCGAGTGGTGGCGGTCACGGGGAGCATGGGCAAGACGACGACCAAAGAATACATCCGGTCGATTCTCAAAAAGAAATACCGCGTGCACTCGAATCCGGGCAACTTCAACAACCACATCGGTGTGCCGCTCACATTGCTCGATACCGACCACGACGACGAATACTTGATCTGTGAGGTCGCGGCGAATCACACCGGTGAGATCGACTTTCTCAGCCGGTTGCTGCGGCCGGATGTCGGCGTCATTACGAACATCGGGGACGCCCACATCGGTTACTTTGGGAGTCGTGACAACATCGCCCGTGCCAAGTCCGAGCTGTTCGTGGGTGTCGATGCGGAAGGTTACGCAGTTCTCCCTGCGGACGACTCGTACTTCGACCTGCTGCGCGAGAGCGCCGGGTGCAGAATCATTTCCTTCGGTCGGGCGGATGGAAGCACCTATACGATCGGATCGCCCGAAGAAAAGGGTGATTCGTTGGCGTTTGAGATCAACGGCGTACCGCTGCAGATCAAGAGTCTCGGTCGCTACAACATTCTGAACGCCTGCGCGGCGTATGCCGTTGGCGAGCTTTGCGGCGTCGATTTGGACAGTATTCGCGAGGCGTTGACGCAGACCGAACCGATACCGGGGCGCTCCAAAATTTACAGGGGTTGTGGGATCGTCCT
>CP070631.1:2989435-2992741 GCA_020356045.1 Candidatus Latescibacterota bacterium | reverse complement strand
TGGCCCGCGCCATGACAGAATACAATGCACGAAACAACGAGACCGCCGCCGTCGCGTTTGCGCAACTCGCGGACCGGTACGGCGGTCATCCAGCCGGGAAGGTGGCGCGTTATTTTCTCGGCAAGGCCTATCTCGCCAACGAACAATATGAGCAGGCGCTCGAAGCCTTTGAGGGCTATCTCAACACGGCCGGTGAAGATCCCGAATTTGGCGTTGCCGCCACTGTGGGGATGGCCCTGGCATACGAGGGGCTCGAAGATTTCGGGGCAGCCGCGAAGCTTTTGGAACAACTTTCGCAAACCATGGATCCTGAAGACCCCCGGTACGTCGAAGTCGTTTTTCTGGCGGCCCGGAATTTTGAGAAGACCAACTCGCGCGAGACGGCGATCGAGTTATATACGATCGTCAACGACACAGCCACCGGCGAGCTTAAAGACCGCGCGGCGGTTTGGATCGCGATTCTCGAATAGGTTAAGGATCCATACGTGAACCACCCTGCACACCAACGGGATGATCTGGATACCGCGTTGCTGGCCGACCACGAGCGTTGGTACGCCGCGATAGGGTATATGTTCATCCTGTGCTTTTTTAGCCTCTGGAAGGGCAAAGAGAGCGATTTCGTACGCTTCCATGCCCGGCAAGCTTTTCTCCTGTTTGTCGCCGAATGTGCCAGTTTTCTGGCCATCCTCCTGGTGGACGCCACACTCGGGCGGCTGCCGTTTTTGGGACTCCTCATCGTGATTCTTCTGCAGATCGTGGTATATCTAGCCGCCTTGTTCCTGTCGGTGACCGGCTTTGTTAAGGCACTCTTTGGCGAGCGGTGGGTGATGCCGTTTCTGGGTGCATATGGCGAGCGGGTGCCACTGATGTAACATGAGCTGTTTCAACTAACCCTCTGTAAAAACAAACATTGCACTGTATAAAGCAAGGGAAGCGAGCGTCGGGGCCCGTACGCCGATACGCAAATCGACCGCATGGCGTGTCGTATAAGATATATTATGTTAACTAGCATTATGGGATCTGCTGATCGCCTCTCCGACGGCCTATTGGCCCGATCACCCCCAGCTGGTTCCTGAGAGTTGCCGGCGTGTTGATTTAAACGATGATATTGACGAGCTTGTTTGGGATAACGATGACCTTTTTGGGTGTCTTTCCGCCGAGCAGCTCGACGATGCGGTCGTTGTCGAGCGCGATGCGTTTGGTCTCATCCTCTGAGGTGTCGGGTGGGATCTCCTCGCGTGCGCGGATCTTGCTGTTGATCTGAACAACCAACGTCACAGTCTCCGCGGCGGCGTACGTTTCGATGGCTTTTGGTAGCTCGGCCTCGAACACGCTGTTGTCATGACCGGCACGTTGCCAAAGCTCCTCACAAAGATGCGGTGTCATCGGTGCCAAGAGCCGGATCAAGACGTCAAACGCATAGTTGAACACATCTCCGCCGGTATGCCCGGGTTGAATACGTCCGGATTCGGCAAATGCGCCCATCACATTCGACAACTCCATGGCGGCGCTAATGGCGGTGTTGAAATGGAAGCTATCCTCGAGATCACGGCGGACCTTGAGGATCGCCCAGTGAGTTTTGCGAAATAACCGCTGCTCGGGCGCCTCGAGCCTCTCGAGTGTCAGCGTGTCGTCGAGCGGCTGGCGCAACACCTCCGCATGGGCCTCAAAGAGCCTGTATATACGGTTCAAAAACCGGTTGCACCCCTCGATGCTGTCATCGCGCCAATCGGTATCGCGTTCCGGCGGCCCCGCGAACAAGATGTAAAGACGCATCGTGTCCGCCCCAAACCGGTCGATAATCGGATCGGGGCTCACCACATTGCCTTTGCTCTTGGACATCTTGACACCGTCTTTACAGATCATGCCCTGGGTGAAAAGCCGGCTAAACGGTTCTTTGAACGTCAAAAGTCCGATTCGATTGAGGAATTTGGTGAAGAAACGTGCGTACAGCAGGTGCAAAATAGCATGTTCTACCCCACCGATATACTGGTCCACGGGTAACCACTTGTTAGCTAGTGAGTTATCAAATACCGCGTCATCATTATGCGGGCTCACATACCGGAGAAAATACCAGCTCGAATCGACAAACGTGTCCATCGTATCGGTGTCACGGGCTGCGATTTTGCCGCATACGGGGCATTCAACACGGACAAACGACTCCTCACCCGCCAACGGGCTCTTACCGTCGCCCCGTGGCCGGAAATCGACGTCCTGGGGCAACAAAACCGGCAGGTCGTCTTCCGGAACGGGCACCACCCCGCAGTCCTGACAGTGGATCACGGGGATCGGTGTCCCCCAGTACCGTTGACGCGATACCAGCCAATCACGGAGCCGATAGTTGATGTGCCTTTTCCCTATCGACTGCGCCTCGGCCCAATCCGCCATCTTCTCGAACGCCTCATCACTCGCGAGTCCCGTGTAGGGCCCGCTGTTGACCAAGTTGCCTGGCCCAACGTAGGCCTCCTCGGGAAACGGCGTGGCGTCATCAACCGGTCGTATCACCTCGGTGATTTCCAAATCAAATCGGGTGGCGAACTCGAAATCGCGTTGGTCGTGCGCGGGCACCGCCATGATCGATCCCGTGCCATATTCCATCAACACGTACGGTGCCAAATAAATCGGGATTTCGGACTCGCTAAACGGGTTTATGGCATAACGGCCGGTAAAGATACCCGTTTTTCTCGGTTCGGTCCTCGCGCGGCCGCTGAGTTTCTCGGCACGTTCCTCCTCGACAAACCTCGCAATCTCGGCTTCGCGTCCGGTTCCTCTGACCAGGGCGTCCACGCCGGTGTGTTCGGGTGACACCACCAAAAACGTCGCCCCATAGATGGTGTCGGGTCGTGTTGTAAAACAGACAAACTCGGTGGGCCCGCTCGCGGGTGAGTCATCCAGCGGTTTGACCGGGAATGTGATCTCGAGACCGTCGCTCCGGTCGATCCAGTTGCGCTGCATCGCGACGACACGCGCCGGCCACGATTCCAAGGTATCGAGATCATCGATTAGATCGTCGGCAAAATAGGTGATCTTGAAAAACCACTGTTCCAAAAAACGCTCGGTGACCTCGGCCCCGCAACGCTCGCAGTTGCCGCCAATCACCTGCTCGTTGGCAAGCACGGTTTGACACGATGGGCACCAGTTGACCGATGCCGCCTTGCGGTATGCCAGATCGTTTTTGAACAGTTGAATAAAGAGCCATTGTGTCCACCGGTAATATTCGGGATCACAGGAGGCCACCTCACGCGTCCAGTCGTAAACGACACCCCAACGGTAGAACTGCTCTTTCATCCGTGCAATGTTGTCGCG
>CP070631.1:2978213-2989335 GCA_020356045.1 Candidatus Latescibacterota bacterium | reverse complement strand
CAACCCGACCACGCGGATCCGTTATGAGGTCGGCGCGAGGGTGCATGTGTCACTGACCGTTTACGATGTCCAGGGGCGCAAAATCAAACAGCTCGTCGATGAGGTCCGGGGTCCGGGCCAGTTTACAGCTGAGTGGAACGGAACCAACGTTAACGGCTCACGTGTATCGACCGGTGTGTATTTCTACCGGATCGAGGCCGGTTCGTTTGTGCAAACCCGGAAGATGGTGATGCTCAAGTAGTCTCGGACCGAACAGCGTCGAACGATCAAATGGCTCCGGCTTGCGATGCCGGAGCCCTTTTGTGCTATTTTGTCAGATTCCCTCGATCATCCGCCAAACAAGTTTACCAGAAAAAGACTCAGCCAGGGGAAATAGGTGATGATCAAGAGCCCAACCAGAAGCAGCAGAAGATAGGGGATGCTTGCCAAATAGAGCGATACCACCGGTTGGTTAAAGCGGTACGATGAAATAAAGAGATTGAGCCCCACGGGGGGTGTCAAATACCCGATTTCCAGGTTCGCAAGAAAAATGATCCCAAGATGGACCGGATGAACGTCGAATCCCATTGCGACGGGGACGATCAGGGGAACCACGACAATGAGCGCCGAGAAGATATCCATCAGGCACCCGACGATCAGCAAGAACACGTTTAGAATGAGCAAGAATGTATATTTGCTCGAGATGTAAGTCTGCATCCACTCGAGAATTTGAAGCGGGACCTCGGCGTCGATTAGATAGTTGGTCAACGCGATTGCACACGAGAGAATAACGAGGATGCCGCCCACCAACGTCATGCTCTCCGAGATGATCTTGGGGAGTTTGCCAAGAGGGATATCCCGGTAGATGAATACTTCGACCACAAACGCATAGAGCGCGGTAATCGCCGCCGCTTCCATGACCGTGATGTATCCGCCGTAGATCCCACCGAGGATAATTACTGGCAGCGGTATCTCCCATATGGCCCCACGCACCGCGGCAAGAACATTCCGCAACGAGAACTTTTCTCTTTTGATTCCTTCGCGTTTGGTCTGGTACAAACCGTAAATCGCCAGCACCATGACGAGAAGAATCCCTGGCAGCAAACCCGCCAGAAAGAGGTCGTCCACATTGACCGAGGCCACGTAGCCATAAATGATTAGCGGAAGGCTCGGTGGAAACAACAGACCCAGGCTCCCCGATGCGGTTAACAAACCGAGGCTGAACTTTTTCGAGTGCCCCTCCTTTAGGAGGGCAGGAAAGAGGAGACCGCCCATCGCGATAATCGTTACCCCCGATGCGCCGGTGAACGCCGTGAATATTGCACAGGAAACCAGGGCAACCACTGACAAGCCGCCGGGGAAGAGCGCGTGTGACAGGCGGACGAGACGGTCGGGCGCACGGCTGTGCGCGAACAAATAGCCGGCAAACGTAAAGAGCGGTATCGCAATCAGGATAGGTGAGCCAGCCAGCGTGTACATCGCCACACCGACCGATGAGATGTCGATGTCTGCGCCTTTGAAGGCAAAGAGCGCGATGCTGCCCAGGGCGGCAAACAGCGGCATCCCAAAAAGAATCAACAACGCGATTATCAGAAAAAAGAGGAGCGGCATCTTAGTCTTTTGCCTCCTCCTCTCCATCCCCGTTATTGCCGTCATCGTCGTCCTGGCTGTCTCCAGCGCCGTGCCCGCCGATATCAACCGATCCGTCCCAGCCACCGTTCTCCAGGTCGGAGAAATCGTCCCAATCAACTGTTGACACATCTGGCGGAACCATCATGTTGAGCAGACTCCTGTACGCGATCAGAAAAAACGCGACCGGAAGAACGACTTGGAGCAGCCAAATGTCGACTCCCAGGAAGGCCTGCTCCCCAAACGATTTTTCGTCCAGGACCAGCTTGAGTGCGGCAAATCCGAGTATCGATGCGGCGATCGCCGTGGCGAGAAATATGATCTTGTTACGGATTCTCAGCAGTTTTGGGGGGAGGAGGCGTGTAAACACATCGATGTTGATATGCCGCATCTTGGTCGTCGCGAACGCGGCGCCAAGACAACCCAGCCACAACACGATGTGTCTCATTAGCGGGTCGGCCCAAATGATGCCCCGGTGATAGAAATTGCGGAGCACAATCTGGAGACAGCCAAAAAAGACCAGCGCAAAGAGAAGAAGCGCGATGAAGGTGATCTCGAGCCCACCGGTAAAACGAAAGAAACCAGTTAGCCGCGATCGTTTTTTGAGCTGAGCTCGGATGATGGCGGCGATCAGTATACCGGTGGCGATCAGAATATAAATGAGGAAGGGCCGTTCCACAGCCACCTGTTCCTATCAAGGATTGGTTTGGGCCGCGCGGTTATTTTTACGGTAGTCCTCGACCACGGAGGTGACACGATCGAGCAGGTCGGCTGGATAGAGCCTGCCCACACCGTCATTCCACGCTGCTCGGCCGGTCGTAAAGAACTCATCTTCAACCGCGTCATCGATAGCGAGGATCTGGACGCCCTCGTCCTTGATCGCCTCAACCGCCTCCAGGTTCTGTACTCTGGTTTTGTCAACCAGTTCTCGAGAGTGCTTCTCCACGACTTCTTTGAGCACCGCCAGATCCGCGGGGTCCACCTTTTTCAACATCTTCTGCGATACCAGCATGGCGCCAAACCCGTATGTAATGGGAACGTCGCTCATGTATTTGACCCGTGTAAACCACTGCAGCGCCACACAGGCAAGCGGCGGGGAGTAGACGGCGTCGACGACTCCCATCTGGAGCGACGTCAGGACATCGGGAAGCGCCAGCGGAATCGGAGATACGTTGAACGCTTTGAAAAAGATCTCGGCAAGCAAATCACCCGACCACGTCCACATCTTGGCCCGCCGCAGCTCGTCGGGGTTGGTGATGGGGCTATTCGAAAAGAGGTAGACGAACCCGACATCGCCCCATCCCAAAAACGCATACCCCTTGTCCTCGAAAACCCCGCGAATGTACGAGTCGAGCTCGGAGCGGGCATGGTCCACCTCGTCGAGATTTTTGAACATAAAGGGAAGCTCGATCACACGAAACTCCGATGCGATCGCACCGAGACCATAACCGGTAAACCCTCCGCCGTGGATCTGGCCGTTGCGGATCTTTCGCAGAACGTCTTTCTCATCACCCTGGACACCGCCCGGGTAAAACTTGAAACCGACACGGTTCTCTGTTTTCTCCCTGACTTCGTCGTCAAGAGTACGCATCACCTTCATCCACGTGCTGCCCTCTGGCGCAAGCGTGGCAAACTTGATCAGCGTTTTGGGTTTTGGTTTCTTCTTGGCCTCAACGTGGTGAACATGAAACACCAGCCCCGCCGCGGCCACAGCCACAACAGCGATCAACAAAATCCTCGTTCCTGCGTGTCTCAATGTGTGTCTAGAACAGCTCATCTTTCTCCTCTAGCAGTGTGACCGCCTTCTGTTTGGCGATGGCGTTGAGCAACTGGTAATCGGGGAGCACTGTGTCCGGTTGGGCGATCACGAACTGGAGCGATTCCTCGAATTCGTCGGGGTCCTGCACCCGATAACAGTAGAATTTCGCGTAGAGATAGCTGGCCAGCAGAAACTTGCCGTCGGACACTTTCATGGCTTCCGTGAAGTTGTCCCTCGACGCGTCGGGGTCGCCTCCCATCATCGGTGGTCGAAACGCATGCAGGCTGCCCAGTATCATATAGGGAAGCCCCTCAAAATACGTCCCATCGATCTCGATGGTTCGATCGAGCAGCGCCGTAACGCGGGGAATCTGGGTGAGCACCTGGGTCGAATCGAGATGGAGCGCGATAAACTGCGACCAGTTTGCCACTGTCCATACGAGGGCCTCCAGGTCTTTTTCGGTAACGGCGTCCAGACCTTGGGTGAATTCGTCAAAAGGTTTGTCCCACGTATCGGCGAGCTTTTTATTGCGTAGCAAGACAGTCTCCGCATGGCCCAGGCCGCGCAGATAAAGCGAAGATGCGTAGGGTTCGTCTTCCGGTTCGTCAAAGGTAAACGCGTAGCTAAAATACAGCATCGCTGCCGAGAGCCGGAGATCGGTTCTCTTGGGATCCGTTTCGATGAGCCCTTCGAGCAGGAAGAGGCTCGAGGGTGTGGCGGCGTTAAACGTACGAATGTCGTTCGACGCGAGCGCGGCCGTTTTGGAATTCTCCAGGATTGGGCCCATCGCACCAACAGCAAGTTTGCTGGTCGAGCACCCCGTGAGAACCGAGAAAACCATCCCCGTAATCAACAAGACGAGCGCGGTCCAACGCATGTCGTCAGCCCTTTTGTTTGGCATTACCGTGTTGGTGGTCGTGAGTGCTTTAAGTCTTAACAAAATAGTTTTATCCTCTTGCTACCGTCAAGCACTGAAATCGGCGGGTAAGACGGCGCATGCTACGGGCCGAAACCCGCTGTAGCGCTCAAGCGGCCCGTCCAACCTCGTCGAGCACGCTGAGTACACCTCCGATCATGTGATCAACGGTGTAACATGCCTTATAGCGGTCATAAGCCGCCGCCGACATCTTGTCATAGAGCACGCTGTCGGTGGCGAGACGCGCTGCGCACTCCGCCATCGCCTCGGTGTTGCCAACCGGGACAACGAACCCCGTTTTCCCATCGACTACCGCCTCGGGACAACCGCCGGTGTCGGTCGTGATCGCCGGGAGCGAGAAGCTGGTCGCCTCGACCAGTACACGGGGAAACGTGTCGGCATGTGACGTGTGCAACAATACATGAGCCTGTGTGTAATACGGTGCCATATCGTCCTGCTCGCCGCAAAATTTAACCCGATCATCGAGCCCCGCGTCGCGCAACTTCACCGTTACCTGTTTAAACAAATCGTCATCATGAACGCGCCCGACGATTTCGAGATCAAACGGGCGGGAGCCGAGTTTTTTTGTCAACATGTGCGCGAACGGGAGCAGATCCCAGGTCCCTTTGAGGCGGCCCGGCGCACTCACGGTCAGGATCCGAAACCGGGATTCGATCGAACGGCGTATAGGCGGGTTGTCAAACGAGCTGGCATTGAAGACCACGCGGGCCTTCGCCCCCAGTTTACCGGGAAATAGGATTCGCTTCTGCCCGATGATATATTTGCAGGCGCAGACGACTCGTGCGGCGAGGAGTGTGGCCAACGCAAGGTACGACTGATAAAAGACACGGGGATACCGGGATTCGATTTCGCGAACGTGAACCACACATTTCAACCCGTTGAGACGCGCGCCAACCACCGCCTGTGGGAACATCAGTGTGTTGACATAGACCACATCAATGGGCTGACGTCGTTTGAGCCGGCGAATGGCCTCGAACATCGTAAAGAACGATCGCAGATATCCGGGTACGACCGAGACGTTTCTTTTTAGCTTGGGAGCGTCAACCGCTTCGATATCATCAGCAACCTCTTCGAACCGCGATCGCATCGGGCCGTCTTTGCCTACCAGCAGCGACAATCGGTGGCCACCACGCGCCCGGAGCATGCGAACAATCAACAGAAGACTCATCTCCGAGCCGGTGTACTCGAGTGTCGGCTGGCAGAAGAGGATGTTCATGCCCTGAATCTCCGCAGGAGAGGCACGCTGCGTGTGAGAATGGCGGGGATTAAAACGTACGCGCGCCAGTTGAGCGGATCCACCCCCAGGGCGCGCGTGGCGTAATCCAGACCGTCTTTGCCGTGGCCGGCGAGCGCGAGATATTTTCCGGCGTTGTAGAGCTGGATCGAATAGCCAGGCCGATGTTTTTCAAACAGATGCGGGTGCCGTGCCCGTATTTTTCCGGTGGCCTCGATAAACGTCCATGGATCCGATGTGAGCGAGTCGCTGCTGTGCTCGATGATTACCTGGACGTCCGACACAAACACAAACGACCATTTTTGCGCGAGCCGCAGACACAGTTCCCAATCCTGACGACGGGGAAGCGTGACATCAAACCCGTCGATCGAGTCCATCGCCGTTTTCCTGACCGCCAGTGTTTGGGTGCTGTACGCGTCGCCCATCAGAAGCCGTCTGATGATTTCATCGCCGCTTACCTCACCGGGCGGGCGCGACACTGTCCGGGTTTTACCCCCTTTGATATGCCGGTGCGAACACACACAAACGCCGACCCGGCCGCCGGCGGCGGTGAGCGCGGCGACATCCGCGGTGAGTTTGCCATCGAGCCAACGATCATCGCTGTCCTGGAAGGTGATGATGTCGCCGGTTGCCGCATCCAGCCCGTGATTACGCGCAGCCGACGACCCTTGATTTTGCGCCAGGCGAATATACCGGATCCGCCCGTCGTCGAACGAGCCGACGACATCCGGCGTCGTATCGTTCGATCCGTCATCGACGATGATCAGTTCGAAATGCCGGTAAGTTTGGCTGAGAACCGATTGAATGGACCGCCCAACCACATTCGCGCGGTTGAATGTGGGGAGTATAATGCTCACGAGAGGCTGATCGGACACGGTAACGTCCTCACGATTCCCGGATTCAGACGGTTCCATCAGACGGTTCCAATAGGAAAACCCTCCGGCAGTTGGAGCCTACTGCCGAAGGGTTCTCTACCTCATCGCTTTCAAAACAACTGGTGCCGAAGGGGGGATTCGAACCCCCACGAGGTTTCCCTCACTGCGACCTGAACGCAGCGCGTCTGCCAGTTCCACCACTTCGGCAATCAATGTTGAAAGTCGGAAGGTTTTGGCAGTAAAGAAGTGAGCGATCGTATCAACGTTTGATTTCGTTGGGGTCGCTAACTTCACGCCCCGAGAATAGAAGAGGCTCATTCAAAAGTCAACGCCAGATTTTACCTTGATCTGGTAGTGTCCGTTTCTGTAACACAATATATTGTGGTTGTTTATGTGGATCGTATAATGTAGTTTGCCGGGTGTCGATCGCGGTCGCAGCAGGTATGGCGCCGGCGGCGTCATGCCTATAAATGATTGTGAATTAGACAAATATCCTGGTATGCACCGAGCACCTCCCAGGGTGCAAACTATACTACAAATCATCTGTCTTAGATTAACTACTTGAAAACTTGCCCCTTGCGCCGGTGCCGGGTGGCAACCATAATGAACCCATGAGACCCATCGTCACCAATCGCAAGGCCCGTCACGAGTACCATATTCTCGAGACGACCGAAGCGGGAATCGAGCTGATGGGAACCGAGGTCAAATCGCTTCGCGAGGGCCGTGCCAATTTGACCGATGCCCACGCGGTGTACGAGCGCGGCGAAATCATTCTACGGGGTCTTCACATCAGTCCCTATTCGCACACCTCGCAAACCAACTTGGACCCGCGACGGGCGCGCAAATTGCTCCTCCACAAACGTGAGATCCGGCGGTTGATCGGCAAGGTCAGGGAGAAGGGCCTCACTCTGGTGCCGCTCAAGCTCTATTTCAACGACCGCGGGCTCGCCAAGGTCGAGCTGGCGCTGGCCAAGGGCAAGCGGGCCTATGACAAACGCCGGGCGATCGCCGACCGTGATGCCAAACGGGACATGCGACGGGCGCTCAAAGAGCGCAATCAGTGATGGGAAAGCCCCCGTTTTGAGTTGTCCAATTTGGTGGTGGCGGTGTACCTTAGTGCGATCGATTCGAGCCAAGAGAGGAACGATGACCTTACGGATTCTGGCGATTGTTCTTGCCGTGCTGGCAGCCTCCACACTGGGCGCAGTGGATGTGTGTGGTCAGGATATGCTGACCGTGATCTATGACGACGGCAGACAACCGGATGAGATCCCCGTGTGGCAGCTCGAGAAGGACAGCGAAGAGCTGTTTCTGCGAGCGAACGATGTGGCCAAGATTTTCAAGGCCACGCAGTTCTGGAATGCGTCGACACGCAAGGTGATCCTGGGCATCCACAAATCCCGGTTTACGATTACCGTCGATACACGTGTTGTCGTGATCGACGGGGATCCGATCATGCTGCGCAGCGACATTCGCTACGAGTCGGGGTTTGTCATGATCCCGATGGAATTCGTCCTCGATCTGGTTCCGCCGTATACGCTGCGAGCGCTGACTTGGGATCCGAGTGCCCGTACGCTATCCGTGGACAAGGTGGGCTACAATGTGGCCGGATTGACGTTTGCCACCACCGATGACCGCTCCACGGCGACCATCGAGCTAACCGAGCCCTTGATCCATCATGTGGATTCGAACACGCCGGGGCTGGTGCGGTTAAAGATCTATGGTGGCCGCGTGGATCCGGCAAAGTTTCTGGTCAGGGAGGCCCACGGGCTATTTGACGGTGTGCGCGCGGAACAAACCGATCGGGATGCCTACGTCTATTTCGATATCAAACGATATACATCCAGGGTCGTCGTCGAGCAGGATGAGACACCGCCGAGGATCCGAGTGGTGTTGGAAAAAGGCGACCTTCCCGAGATTCCCGAACCGGATTTCGCCGGCAAAAAACAGGTCGAAGTCGTCGACCGGCGCGCCGTCGAGCACCGGCGGCTCAGAATTAGAAAGATCGTGATCGATCCCGGACACGGTGGCAAAGATGACGGAAAGATCGGTGTCACCGGGGTTCTGGAGAAAGATGTCAACCTCGAGGTCGCCAAGAAGACACGGGAAGCGCTTCGCCGAAGTGTGGGAGTGGAAGTGGTGCTCACACGTGAGGACGACCGATTGCTGTCGCTCACACGTCGAACCGAGATTGCCAACGAATTGGAAGCAGATCTATTTATTAGCATTCACTGCAATAGTTGGTTCAGCCCGGAAACCGGTGGGTTCGAAGCCTATTTCTTGTCGCCGGCAAAAACCGAATGGGACCGGGCGGTGGCGATGGCCGAGAACGCCGCTGACGACTATCTGCGGCCGGCAAGCGACGCGGGGAGCGATATCGATTTTATCCTCTGGGACATCGTCCAGAACGAGTACATCAACGAAAGTAGCCATCTGGCAGAATTGATTCAGATCGCGATGAACGACCGTTTGGGGTTGCGTGACCGGGGAGTGAAGCAGGCGGGTTTCACCGTGCTCCAGGGCGCGCGGATGCCGGCGGTTCTAATCGAAACCGGATTTTTGTCGAATCCCGAAGAGGAACGGCTTCTCGCTGACCCCGAATTTCAGGCGAAGGTGGCGGATGGGATCGTTGAGGCGGTAAAGAAGTTCAAGGCGCGATACGAGTGATAAGTTGGCGGTGGGGTGCTGCCGCGCGGTGATTGAAAAGACGGTCCAATGACTGAACCGGATCTTCCACAAAACGACGAACCGATTGCATCGGGTGGCGGGCTCAAGGCCCGGCATTTCGTGCTCATCGCAGTGGTCGCTGTCGCGATCGGAGCTGTTTATCTGTGGTACAAAAACTTCCGCGCTGGCCCGGGCCTGCGTCCGTCCGAAGACGTCGTTGCGGTCCCCGAGGGTAGCCGCGCGGTGACGCTTTACTTTGCCGACAAACAGCAGGCGATCCTGCTCACCGAGACCAGGCTCGTTGCCATCGGGAAAGAGATCGTCGAGCAAATCGAGCAAGTTATCGGAGCGCTTCTCGACGGACCCGAGGGCGATGGTGTCAGCACGATCGCCGAAGGAACGCGGCTCTTGAATGCGTTTTACGACTCGGAGACGGCCACACTGTATCTCGATTTTAGCAGCGAGCTGGTTGCGGGGCATCCCGGGGGAAGCTCCGCCGAGTATTTTACGATTGCTGCGGTGATTCGGACGGTGTCGGAGAATTTTCCCGAGGTCCGAGCCGTTCAGATCCTTGTCGAGGGGTTGCAGGTGGGGACGATCGCTGGGCACATCGACGCGTACAAACCGTTTCTCGTTCGTGATTGGCGGTGACGTTAGGAGGCGGAGATTGACAAAAGACGGGGCCATCGGGGTCTTTGATTCTGGGATTGGGGGATTGACCGTACTCAAAGAACTGCTCACCCGGCTTCCGGGTGAGTCTTTTGTCTATTTTGGCGACACAGCGCGTGTTCCCTATGGGACAAAAAGTGTTGAAACGGTGCTGAGGTTCTCGCGCGAGAACGTGACGTTTCTTCTCGACCAGTCGGTCAAGTTCATCGTCGTGGCGTGTAACACCGCATCGGCATCCGCGGTTCCCAGACTGCAGCGCGAATTCCGGATCCCGATTCTCGGCGTGATCGAGCCGGGGGTCCGCGCCGCGGTCGAGCGATCGCGGACTTCAAAGATCGGTGTGATCGGAACGGCGGGAACGATTCGGTCGGGCGCCTATCAAAACGGTATCAAGCAGCTCGACCCGCAGGCCGAGGTCATGGCAAAACCGTGTCCGTTGTTTGTCCCGCTCGCCGAAGAAGGCTGGGTAGATACGCCGGTGACCGAGCTGGCCGCCCGCACGTATTTCGACGGTTTTCTCGATGACGGTATCGATGTGCTGGTACTGGGGTGCACTCACTACCCGCTTCTCGCCGGTGTGATCGGCCGTGTGGTGGGCGATGGTGTGGCGCTCGTCGACTCGGCGGTGGAGACAGCCAGTGAGGTCCGGCGCGCGCTCGAAAGGGATGACCTTTTGTCCGAAGGTGCCCCCGGTGACTTCACAATCTATCTGAGCGATATCGCTCCGGATTTTCAACAGGTCGGCGAGCGGATCCTAGAGCGGCCTATCCCCGATGTGCGTCTGCGACCGGTGTGATTCGTTTTTTTGGATTAATGGATCGCCGGATGATTGAAATCTGATCCGACAACTCGAAATACCTCAGGAAAGGAAAACAATGCGCAGCTTTGGCAGAGGCCCGGATGCAATCCGGCCGGTGAAGATACATCGCGGTTATCTCAAAAACGCAGAGGGGTCGGCGCTCATCGAAATGGGAAACACGCGTGTCATTTGCGCGGCGACCTTGGATAACAAGGTACCGCGGTTTCTCGTGGGATCGGGGGAAGGCTGGGTCACCGGCGAATACGGAATGCTCCCGCGGAGCACGGAGCAGCGGATGGCGCGTGAAGCAGTCCGCGGTCGCGGTGGACGTACTTACGAGATCCAGCGGCTCATCGGGCGGAGTCTTCGAACCGCGACCCAGTTGAACATGTTTGGCGAGCGTACGTTTATCGTCGACTGTGATGTTATCGAAGCGGACGGCGGCACCCGCACCGCATCGATCACAGGCGGCTGTGTTGCGCTCTACGATGCGTTTAGCTCGCTAAAGCTTCCCGAGAATCCGATGAACTTTTTGGTGTCGGCAATCAGCGCCGGTATCGTCGACGGCCAGATT
>CP070631.1:2976642-2978113 GCA_020356045.1 Candidatus Latescibacterota bacterium | reverse complement strand
CGTGCGACCGGCGAATCACCCGGCGCCGCGTACGGTGGTGGAGTCTTTATCGGCGGCGGCGCCGATCCGAAGTTCTGGGCTTGCTGGGTGACAAAGAACACGGCCACCACCAGCGGCACAGGTTACGGCGGCGGGATCGCCTGCCGGGGTGTTGGAACCGAGCCGTATTTCATGGGCTGTACCGTTGACTCCAATCTGGCTTCCTCATCCTGGTACGGTTACGGCGGCGGCGTGTATTTCGATCAGGTGACCAACGGCCGCATTACCCACTCAGATATTTCCGACAATACCGCATCATCGGCCAGGGCCGGGTACGGCGGTGGCCTGTACAGCACGCAGTCCACGCTTATGGTTGACGCCACGTGGATAAAGAACAACGTAGCGGCGAGCAATTACGCAGGGGATGGCGGCGGTCTGTACATTTACCGGGGTAATGTTTCGGTCGGCGGATGCCACGTCGCTGGCAACAGAGCCGCCGAGGGTTCCGCTCGAGCCGGCAACGGCGGCGGTATGCGCATTAGTGGCAGCGGGGCTATCCACGTGATAAACAACTTTTTCAGGGACAATATCGCCTCGCTCACGGGCAGCGGTAATGGCGGCGGACTTTACTGCGACAGCGGATACTCGGAGATAACCGGCAACCTGTTTGAAAGAAACGTTGCCGCGGGCGGCAACGGAAACGGCAATGGAGGAGGACTGTTCCTGATCACTTATGATGAGGACCTGGTGAGAGAGAACGAGTTCCTGTTCAACACCGCGTCGCGTCTTGGACTCGGCAAGGGTGGAGCTTTGTACACCAACACCGATATTGAAATCGACCGCAATATCATCGCTTATAACGCCGCTTCGGATTCGAGCGAGGGGTATGGCGGGGCCTGCTACTTCACAAATCTCTGGAGCCAGGTGTTCACGAACAATACCGTCTACCGAAACGCCAACACCGCCGGTCCGCTGGGCTCGGGCGTTGGCAGCGGCTTGTATCACGGTGCCGGGGGGGGCGGCATGACGATCGATAACAACATTTTCGCCGGCCATTCGGTGGAATACAGCGATAGCCTGGCCATGTTCATCCCGGGCACCGTAACCGCTAGTTACAACTGTTTTTACGACAACCCCGGCGGAAACTATACAGGTAGCGTCACTTCGATCGTCGAGATTCTGGACGACCCTCGTTTTACGAATCCCTCCGACACCACCACAAATTTTTCCCTGATGTACGACTCACCGTGTATAGAAGCCGGAAAGCCTTCCTATCCCGTTCCGGATCCAGACTGGGGGGGCGCCTGGGTAATAGACGTCGGAGCGCTCGAGTATGACGGAACGCGACACTGGAGACCGGTCACAGGGCCGGGTGAATTGCTCTTCGGCGGCAGGGTAAAGGCAAAGGTGAATGTCACCACCTCCGGCACTCTCTCGGAGATCGACATGGTTGTCAACTGGAACGAGCACCATCCGATGGCCCCAAATAGCG
>CP070631.1:2966190-2976542 GCA_020356045.1 Candidatus Latescibacterota bacterium | reverse complement strand
GCGGTGCTGCGCAAGACCGACCCGCGTTACACCTCGCAGCGTGAGTTCTGTCTGAAGAACCTGCCCGACTACCCGCTGTTCAAGGTGATCAGCGCGATCTACGAAGTGGCCCCCGGCGTGCTCAAAGAGCAGGGCAAGGCCAAGAACCCGTGGCCAAACGTCGACGCCCAGTCCGGCGTGATCCAGTGGTACTACGGTGTCACCGAATACTCGTTCTACACGGTGCTCTTTGGCATCGGCCGTGCCATCGGAACACTGGCCAACCTCACCTGGTCACGTGCACTCGGATACCCGATCGAAAGGCCGAAATCGCTGACGACGGCCATGCTCGAGGACATCGCAGGTATCAAGTAGCATCTCCGGCCAAATGTCGTGTTGTTGTCAACGACAAAGAAAGCCCGGCTGTCCGACGGACAACCGGGCTTTTCTTAATCGTCGCGCCCTTGGGAGTTGGTGATTGGGAATTGAATTGAGGGGCAGCCGTGTGGATGGTATCGTGGGAACAAACGCAAACGAGGTTTAAGCTCATGACGGACGCGATACACAAAAGCGATGCTGGCGTGGTTTGGAAAAAGGGAATCTGCGGGATCTGTCCGGCCGGGTGCTGGATCGAGGCCGGCATTGAGGACGATCGGCTGGTCGATATTCGCGCGGACACCGGACACCCATTGGGGATGATTTGCCGCCGCGGCGAGCACGCACCGGAGATCGTACATTCAAAGCACAGAATCAAGTCGCCGCTCAAACGCGTCGGACCCAAAGGTAAGTTGGATTTTGAGCCGATTGGTTGGGATGAGGCGTTTGACATGATCGTCGATAATCTTCAGTCGGTCAAACAGGAGTCAGGTCCGGAAGCCGCGGCAATTTACACGGGACGCGGGGCATTCGAACTGTCGCTTTGCGATATGTTTCAGCCAAAAGGGGTGGCGGTATCCTCGGCGTCCAACGTTCTTTTCCCGTATGGCTCGCCAAATACGATGGGTGTGGGCGCGCTCTGTTATGTGTCGTTTGCCATGATTGCCCCTCACGTGACCATGGGTCGGATGCTGATTGACATGTTCACCGACATGGAAAACGCCGAGTTGCTCGTCGTGTGGGGTGCCAACCCGGCAACCGATTCACCTCCGTTGGATATGCACCGCCTCGAGGCGGCTGCCGACCGTGGAGCACAGATAATTGTGATCGACCCGCGCCGAAGCGATACCGCGCGTCGAACCGCCGCTGAGTGGGTGCCGATCCGGCCGGGAACCGACGGGGCGCTCGCGTTGGGGATCATCGGTGTGATGATCGAGGACGATCTGTTCGATGAGGACTTTGCCGACAATTGGTGTCACGGATTCGAATCGCTACGAACATACGTCCAACATTTTTCGCCCGCGGTGGTTGAGTCCATAACCGGCGTGCCCTCTGCGACAGTGCGGGATCTCGCTCATCGGATATGCAGAGCCACCGGAGCGTGCCCGGTCATGTACACGGGACTCGAGTACTCGGACAGCGGTGTCCAGGCGATACGCGCCGTGCTCGCTTTGTTTGCTCTGGCGGGGCATCTCGATGTGCCGGGTGGGATCGGGTTGGCCATGCTGGGCACGCATTTTCCCATCAATCGCGGGTGCAATCAGTCCAACCCGGGTATCGACCGGGCAGTAGCAAGGGACCGCTTTCCCGTTTACAGCGATTACCGGGGCGAGTCACATGCAAGCGGGCTGGTCAGATCCGTACGCGATGGGGACCCATACCGGATCCGGGCTCTCATCATTCACGGGGCATCATTGCTGACCTCGTGGCCGCAAACAGAGGTATGGCGCAAAACGCTTGCCGGGTTGGAATTCGTGGTCAGCATCGACCGTCAGTTGACGGCCGATGCGGCTTATGCGGATGTCGTGTTACCAGCGACAACGATGTTTGAGATCGATTCGTACATGGTGTACGGCCCCGTGTTTCGACTAAGAGAAAAGCTCATCGAGCCGGTCGGGGAGGCTCGCAACGATTATTTGATCATGGCGGAGCTGGCGAGGCGATTGGGTTACGGTGAGCTCTACCCGGCAAGCGAAGAGGAGATGATCCATTTTGCGCTCGATGGATCGGGCTACACACTCGAGGACATTCGAGAGGTGGGGGGGTGGGTCAAGCTCGATACGCCGATGATGGAGTATAGAAAATGGGAAAAAGGGGGGCTGCGCGCGGATGGCAAGCAAGGTTTTGAGACGCCAACGGGTAAGTTTGAGATTCACTCGACAGTGCTCGAAGAGTATGGATACGAACCTCTGCCAAAATACACAGAACCCAAAGAGGGTCCAATAGCGGACAAACGGTTGAGCGCAAGGTACCCGCTCGTGTTTAATTCGGGTGCGCGGCTCCACACGGATTTTCGGTCGCAGCATCACGGCATCGATGGGCTGGTCAAGGGGAATCCCGAGCCCTTTGTTGAGATCAACCCGTCCGACGCATCGGCGCGGGATGTCAAAGATGGTGATTTGGTCGAGGTGGAAACACCCCGCGGGGCTGTCGCGTTTACGGCACGTGTGACGACGGATATCGTCGCTGGAGCCGTGGAATGCAACATGGGCGGTGGAACGCCGGTAGGTCCGCCGGCATGGCGCGACCGAAACGTCAACGAGCTCACCGATGTTGACAACTATGACGAAATCTCAGGTTTTCCCGTCTACAAAGCGCTTCTCTGTGAGGTAAAGCTGTTGCACGCATCAAATGGCTCCAATGAACCTGGTATTGGCAACCCGACGCACCAAAAGACCGAGGGCGGCCGACTGCGCATCCGAGGCGAAGTGTCTCGAAGGACAAAACGGATTTATCTGGACAACAATGCAACCACCGAACTGGCCGGTGAAGCTCGTGAGGCGATGCGGCCGTTTCTCGATACAATGCATGGGAATCCGTCGAGTATCCATGGTATGGGGCGCGTGGCAAAAGATGCCATCGATGGTGCCCGACGGCAGGTGGCACGGTTGATCGGTGCCCGCCCGCGGCGAATCCGGTTTACCGGGAGTGGGTCCGAAGCTGACAACCTCGCGTTGAAAGGGGTGGCGTTCGCACACCACGGCCGGGGGAACCACATCATAACCTCGCGCGTGGAGCACCCCGCTGTGATAGGGGCGTGCGAGTGGCTCGAGAAAAACGGGTTCGACGTCACGTACCTGGATGTCAACGGTGATGGCATGATCGACCCGGAATCGCTTCGGAAGGCGATCACGGCAAAAACCATTCTGATTTCGATCATGATGGCCAACAACGAAGTGGGGACAGTTCTTCCCATCAGAGAGCTGTGCGCGACGGCGCGTGAGCACGGTGTGCTGTTTCATACCGATGCCGTGCAGGCGGTTGGAAAAATCGCGGTGGATGTGGGTGTGCTCGATGTGGATTTATTGACGTTATCCGGGCACAAGTTCCACGGTCCAAAAGGGGTCGGCGCACTTTATGTGCGCAAAGATGTCGAGCTGGAACCCCTCGTGCATGGTGGAATGCAGGAGGGCGGTCTTCGCGCCGGGACCGAAAACGTGGCGGCTATTGTTGGAATGGGACGGGCGGCGGAACTGGCGGTGGAGGGAATGACGTCTGCGGGTGGCATTGCGATACTGAGGGATCGACTCGAGGCCGGGATACGCGAACAGATCCCCACGGCCGTGTTGAACGGACACCGCACCAACAGACTGCCAAACACACTAAATCTCACGCTCCCGGGTCTTCGCGGCGAATCACTGGTAATCGCGCTGGATCAACGCGGCGTATCGATTTCATCGGGGTCCGCGTGCAAGTCGGGATCGCCAAAACCAACACATGTGTTGATCGCAATGGGACGATGCGATGACGATGCGCATTGTTCGGTAAGGTTGTCGCTATCGCGCTACACCACCGAGGCAGAGATCGACACGACGATCGACGCTCTCACAGCGGTACTCGAGGAAATGGAATCGACGATCCGGTTTCTCCCCTGCAAATAGCAAACCCAATGGAAAGGCCAATCGATGCCAAGAATTAGGATTTTTGTTGCATTGATGTTTGTGGTGACGGGTTTGGGGTGTGGATCGGGTAACAATTTGAGTTCGGACATCAAACAGGTGGTTGATGCGGAGCGCCGGTTTGCCAAAGACGCCGCGGAACGGGGAATCAAGGAGGCGTTTCTCGCTCACCTTGCTGAGGACGCCGTACTGTTTCGGCCCCATCCCGTCAATGGACGCGAATGGTTGCGCGAGCAGCCGTCGACGGATGCCTTTCTTGGTTGGGAGCCGGTGATCGCGGATGTGTCCGATGCGGGTGACTTGGGTTACACAACGGGTCCGTGGTGGTTTAGCGCCGAGGGTGCCGGGGTGGAACCAAACGTATTCGGGCATTACGTGTCGGTGTGGAAAAAGACGCCCGCGGGCAAGTGGCAGGTGGCGATCGATGTCGGGACCACACACGACAACCCCACCGGGCCGGCACCGCATCTCATTGTGCCCAAACGCGACCGAAGACGCGACGGGTGGGAGGACAAAGGACCAGCCGAGGTGAAGTTCGAGGACCTGCGTCAGGTTGAGGATGAGTTCACCGAGATGTGTCGCAGCGATGGGATGGCTGTGGCGTACGCCAATTTCGCAGGCGACGATGTCCGTTTCTGTCCGCCGGATGATTTCCCGTTGTCCGGCAGGAAACCGGTTTTGATGCAGCTCGAAAAAATGGATCATCGCAGGATCCATTCACCTGTGGGGGGCGAGGTATCGCGATCGGGGGATCTGGGATACGTGTATGGTACCGGAAGAATTATCGATGAGGATACCGGGGAAGAAATACCTTCATTCTGTTATCTCAGAATATGGACACGCGGTCGCGACAAACGATGGGAGATGGCGCTCGATGTGTCCGAGTTGATTTCCTCGGCCGGCGTTTCGCCGGACGATGCGGAATAAACCTTTAAGGTGGGTTCTGAATGCCTGTAAAAACTTTCGATTTCACGGTTGATTCGCAGGGGTATTGCCATCTAGAAGACATCACCGATCGAGTGAGCCGATGTTTAACCCAATCGGGACTTAGCGACGGCATCGCGTGTGTTGCCGTTGTTGGTTCCACGGCCGCCATTAGCACGTTTGAGTTCGAGCCGGGATTGCGGCAGGACATACCAGAGTTTTTCGAAGACCTGCTCCCGTCAAACCGCCCCTATCACCACGACGACACCTGGCACGATGGCAACGGATTCTCG
This sequence comes from Candidatus Latescibacterota bacterium, assembly GCA_020356045.1. Lineage (GTDB taxonomy): Bacteria > Krumholzibacteriota > Krumholzibacteriia > WVZY01 > WVZY01. Next base: position 2,971,351 of record CP070631.1, on the reverse strand, counting down.
CACATGCGATCGTTTTTGTTAAAGACATCGCACACGGTACCGTTTGGCCAAGGGCGTTTGATGTTGGGTACCTGGCAGCAGATCGTGCTGGCTGATTTTGACAACAAGACGAGGCGGCGCAAGGTAGTGGTGCAGCTCGTGGGGGAGTGATTCCCGGCTGGCGTGGGTGTCGTTTGGGCGATGTAATCGATTGGCAGATAATCACCTGCAGATCACAACTATCCTCGTGGAACCTTGCCCGGGGTTTGTGCGTATACATGATATACAACCCTGGGAGGAATCGATGAAAAAAATGATTGCGCTCGCACTCGTGGTGCCGCTCATGGCATTGGCAGCTGCACCCGCGTTTTGTGAGACATGGATTTATCTCGACTCGACAGGGGACCTGTTCTACGTGACGACACTGACGATACCCGGTGCGGAGCTTCTTGGCAGTCTGGATTCGTGCGGATCGGATGGAAATCTGACACCGTGCACGGTTAACGGCTATGCAGAGGTAGCGGTCACCGTGGTGAAGGCTGTGGGAAAAGCCGCGCTCAAACTGGCGGCAAAAGTGGTTCACTGGATCGTCTAGTTAGATATATCACCTCCCGATTCTTCTGCTCGATGAGAAAGCCCGCCGCTCGGTTGTTTGTTCCCAACAACACGTGCCGTGTCACTTCTGCTCCCGCAGGTTGCGGCGTTTCGAATTTCCGACGAACAAACCAGGAACATTAGGAAGCATTTGCCATATCGAAACTGGGCATTCCTATGGGGAGAACGGCGGTTCCGTGGTTGGTGTTCATCAATGCAATGTAGGATTTGTCCCACACGGATGCGGTTAAATGCAATCGACAGTCGAACTCTTTAATTGACTGCAACTTTTGGATTGTGATATAATCGGGGGGCAACAGGGAGCGTGGCTGCCCTTCCGTAAGGTTTTCGCATCGGATGGTTACTTGCTCCTCCTGGTTGCTAGCTGCAGTGCCTCAACAACGTGCGTTGTCATAAGGAGGAGTAACAGTATGAAGAAAGTGGTATTCCTCACTGTCGCTTTGGTATTCGCCGCGAACATGGCGTTTGCCCAGGCCGGCAGCGTTGGTATTTTTGGTGACCCCGCGGGCACGACCTGTAATCTTACCGATGTCGTACAGGGTCTGCTTTCCGTTTATGTCGTGCATGTGAACGCCGTGGCCACAGCGTCGCAGTTCTCAGCACCAATGCCTGGGTGTATGGTCGGAGCGTCGTGGCTTTCAGACACGGGTATCTTCCCGGTCACGATTGGTAATTCGCAAACAGGCGTAGCGATCGGGTACGGTGTCTGTCAGACGGGGAACATACATGTTCTGACGATAAACTACTTTGCCGCCGGGTTGAGCACGCCGTGTTGTTACTACCCGGTACTGCCCGATCCGAATGTGCCGTCAGGAAAAATCGAGGTTGTGGACTGTGCCAACAACCTGCTGTTTGCCAGCGGGGGTATTGGAATCATCAATGCTGATGGTTCGTGCCAGTGCGACGTCCCAACGGAGGAAACAACCTGGGGTAAGGTGAAATCGCTCTACGGCGAATAAAAACCTGTGCTACAGGGTTTGACGAAAATGCCCCGTCCGCTGGACGGGGCATTTTTGTTTGGGTTCCGAGAGCGAATCGATCGTCTTTAGCGCTATGACACCGGCGAAAACTAGTTGTGCCCGAGGTCAAAGGTTATGTAATTTCGAAGTGTGTGAGTTGATTCAAGAAAGGGGACACTAAAATGGCTATGGAACGTTATGTCCGGGCCGTCGCGGGAAGCTTTGTTCTCGTCTCGTTAATCCTGGCCCGTGTTCACAGTCCGTATTGGCTTTTTTTTACCGCATTTGTGGGGCTCAACCTGCTGCAGTCGGCGTTTACCGGTTTCTGCCCGTTGGTAAACATCTTGCGGAAGCTGGGCGTACAGGAATAGCTCCCTTGCCACACGTTAAGCGTCACGCGACGGAAAAAAACGAGGGCGGCGGCTCGGTGGCCACCGCCCTCGTTGTACGCTTGGCGCGTACGAACGGACCTACGACGTGTAATACGGATTCTCTCCGCTCGCGTGATCGGTGGCGTCGAGAACCTCGCCCACCTCGGGTATCTTCTCACGGATCAAACGCTCAACGCCATACTTGAGGGTCACATGCGCCGAGGCGCATCCCTGACAGCCGCCGCCAAACTCGAGATAGATCGTGTTTCCTCTGACGTCGGTAAGCGTGACGCTGCCGCCGTGGCCCGCGATGGCGGGATTGATGGCCGTGTCGATCAGCGTGGAAACCTTCTCTCGAATCGCTTCGGAGGAGGGGAGCTCCTTGGCGTGATCCGGTGACACACTGGGGGCTCCCGAGTCGATTTGGTTACGGATCATCTCGGCGATCTTTGGGGCGAGTGTGTCCCAATCAGCGTGCCCTTCGGTGGTTACGGTCACCGACTCACCCGCGATCAATACCTCGGTAATTCCACCCAGTTCAAAAATTGTCTTGGCCAAGGGTGAGTAGCCCCTGGTGTCCTTAGCGGCGATGTGGAGCGCACCGCCAGAATAAACTTCGGGGTCAACGATGAACCGGCATACGTTGGGGTGGGTGAACGAGGGTTCTACACCGACCCGGATCCGCGCGCCATCCTTGCCGCTCCAGCTGAAACTAGTTTCCTCGTACATTGCAGACCTCGCTAAGTGTGTTTGATTATGGGTATGCGAAAGAAGCCGGACGACGCCAGCTTGCGGCCGTCGAGCAAAAGCTAACCCATGCACGACGGAAATGCAAGCGCCCACCGTCCTGCTGTCGGCTAGTTGGTATCTGCCGCGGCGGGTCGTGTAGCAGGGTCACCCGTGCGTCGCTTTCGGGTTAGCCGCCGCCACAATCCCCGCCAGATCCATCCACAGCGAACGGCAAGATAGTAAAGCGGTGGAATCGCGATGAGTATCAAAATCGTGCTCGATGCGAGTCCGCCGATCGATGCCAGCGCGAGATTTTCCCAAATGTCTTTGTCTTCGGTTTCGCGGAAATGAACCAGGAGCGGTGCCAAGCCGACGATGGTGGTGCCGCTGGTTAGAAGGATCGATCTCAAGCGAATGCGGGTGGCGCGTCCAATGGCGCGGCGGAGCAGACCGGCGCGCTCATCGCGCGCAAGGACCCAAAGATCGATGCCGCCCGGTTGGGTCCGGGTCGTCGAGAAAAGCGCAAACTTTCGTTCGGGATCCTCGCCAAATTTGGATTTGAGTACGAGCGACGCCTCGGTTCGGAAACGGCTGGCAAGAAGGATCGCGTTGTTCACCACGATGCCAAACAGAAGAATGAGACCGATTCGTGCCGATGAGTCGAACGACGAGTCAGTCACCCAAAACGCGACAAAAACTCCGACGAGCGCCATAGGCAGCGAAATCAGCACCAGGAAGGGAAGCGCCACGCTTTCGAAAAGTGCAGCCAGGACCATAAAGATGAACACCACGGCCAGAACCAGCGTCAGTACGAGTTCCTCTTCTTCTTCCTCCGAGAAGAACTCTCGTTTGGTTTCTTCGGCATCATAGCCGTATGGCAGATCAAGAGAGTTCATGACCTTCTTGATAAATGAGAGTCTCATCTTATCGGTTCCAACATACTCCCAGTTGATATGCGTGGCGTACCGTTGATCCTCACGAATGATCGACCCGGACAGGGGAAGTATCTCGACGCTGACCAGGTCCGCCAGGCGCACCACTTCTCCATCACGTGTTTCGAGCAACGTTTCGGCGGCGTCGGCAAACTCGAGCTCCTCGGAGTCGTGAAAGGCAAGCTGCACTTGCTCGTGTTCTTCGTCGATCAGCATCGGCCACGGTGTATCGACGCCAAGAAGCCTTCGCATGTGGCCGACCACTTCCATGACGCTCAGTCCGTGGACGGCGAGCTGATCGCGGTCGATGGTGACGACGACCTCCTCTTGGAAAATACGCTCGAACTGCGATCCTGTCGTTATGCGTGCGTTCCTTACCCGGCGGTTGCGTTGAATTTCTTTGAGAGTCGTCTCGGCGATGTCCATCAGCTTACGTGAGTTGTACCCCGTGATTTTGATCATCGAGTTGAGCGATGAGCCGCCAAACGATCCCTTGACGTAAGGGGTTTCGGAGAAACCGTAGATCCACACCGAAGCTCCACCAAGCTTGTCCGCCTGCTCGATGAGCAGCGCCCGGTACATCAGTGGTATCTCCGACTGACGGACCTCTTTATCGAACTCGATGCGTAGCAGCGCCTGGTTGCCCCAGGTCTGCGATCGCATCCGTGCACCCTCCTTGACCGGAACGAGGGCGGTCTCGAATGCCATCATCGTTTCCGAGGTGAGCTCGATGTCGGTTCCCGCGGGCATTTCGAGGTAACACATCAGTTGTTCGACATCGGGAAGCCGCCAGAACCCGCCCTTGATGACCTTGGTGTCGTAAATATGACCTGCCCATAGGAAGATCGCCAGCGTGGCGGGAATGACTACCCACCACAGCCTCTGATTCCACTGAACGATCCGTTCGAGAAGCGGTGGTCTCGATGCAAGGTCGGGGACGTCCTCGGTAAAACGGGCCAGCTCCTTTGGATCCTGTATATCGTTTGGGCCGTCGGCCGAGCGGCGTACGTTTGGCCGGGCCCAGTTATTGTGGAGCACCATTGGAACCCAGCCAAAGGCCACAAACAGCGACGCGACCAGCGCTGTGGCGACCGAAACGCCTAGCGGTACGTAAAACAGCGCCAGACGGCCGGAAAGAAATATAAAAGAAACAAAGGCGACAACGGTGGTCGTGGTGGTTGCGAGGATGGGGAAGAACACTTCGCGAGTGCCCCCGACGATCATTTCGAATGCGACCCTGAGCTTGGCGGCGCGCGACAGTCCCGCTTTCTCCGCTTCATCCATCGAGCGGAGCCGGCGGTGAATCGAGTCGAGAACGAGAATGCTGTTGTCGAGGATCAGTCCAAAACAGACCGTGAGCCCGCTAATCGTGATGAAGTTGACCGACATGCGAAGGAAGTAAAAAAAGCTCAAAGAGATCACGATGGCAAAAACGATCGAACCGGTCACGATGGCGGTCAGGCGGATCTGTCGGAGCGAAACGACGAGAAGCAGAAACAAAAGCGCTAGTATAACCAGCGACCGGTAGACCAGCTCTCTGAGCTTGGATTCGAGATCTTCACCCTGGTCTTCGTCG
>CP070631.1:2964593-2966090 GCA_020356045.1 Candidatus Latescibacterota bacterium | reverse complement strand
GAAGCCTCGGCTCGACGGTCACCTGCTGTGGGGATTCGAGATCTTTGACCGCCGCCCCCATCTCCTCAAACCGCCGCACCGCTGGAAGCAGCCGTCCCTCGAGCGAACGAACCGCCGAGTTATACTGGTCGACCGATCGCTTCAGGGTCTGACCGAGACCGCTGAGGTGATCGATAAATGTCGTGACGCGTTTATGAAGCTCCTGTCCTTCCTTTGCGATTCTGAGCGCGTTCTCGGTCACCTTCTGCTGCTGCCACCCGTAGGCCACTGTGCGAAGAAGCGCCAGGAGATTCACCGGCGAGCTTACCAGCACCTTGTTTCGAATCGCAAACTCGAGCAGCTCGGGGTCCTGTTCAAATGCTGCGCCAAGACACGACTCGTTGGGAACAAACATCACCACAAAATCGGGCGCGCGTTCGAACTGGTCCCAGTACGATTTCAACCCCAGCTCGCGGACACGTGAACGCATCGCCTTCGCATGTTTCGCGAGTTTGGCCGCCCGTGTCTCCGGATCCGAGCTTTCCATCGCGTCGAGATAGGAATCCAGCGGCACCTTTGAGTCTATCGGGAGAACACCTCGATTTGGGAGGCGAACGATCATATCGGGCCGTCCCGACTCACCCTCAGCCTGTTCGTCAAAATCGACGTGCTCGGACATTCCCGATAGTTCGACGACGCGGCGGAGCTGCAGCTCGCCCCAGCGGCCACGGACCGTAGGGGATCGTAACGCTTGGGCAAGCGACGTCGTCGTGTCGTGAAGCGACCCATGCATTTCGCTCAGCTGTTTGAGCTGTTGGCCCAGCGATCCGTAGGCTTTCTCGCGTCTCGCTTCGAGATCTTTGACATGAGTTTCGAGATTGGAAAGGTTCTTATTGAGCGGTGTGAGCAGGGTATCGATTTCACTTCGTGCCTTTTCGGCCAACTGTGACGAGTTGTCTTTGAGCGCCCTGCTTGCCAACGCTTCAAACGCATCCCGCATGTTCTTCTCCGCGTTCTCCGCCCAGCTGGTTTTCTCGGCATCCGCTTCCCGTTTCGACTCGAGTTCGGCGATGTGAATCCGCAACGATTCCGCTTCCTTTTGGGCACGCTGCCCCCTTAACAGGAAGATGATGAATGCGACCGCCATCCCGGTGAAAAACGCCGTGACCGGCAGTATCCACTCCGTCACCAATTCGACCTCATTTCGCAGAACGTTCGCGTGACACGTGTGACAGCCACTGCCCCAAATACACAGATAGGACCGGATACGCAGAATATAGAGTATGGATTAAGGGATGCGACAAGTCAACGGGGACGGTGTCGTCATGGCGAATCGGGTCATGGCCTTTTCCGGCGCCCAGCGGCCTTCGCACTCTCCGCTCCCATCTCACGATCGATGAATTTTAAAAACTCGCGGCGGGTCGGGGTGAGTTTGCGCGCCGTCTTGTAATAGAGAGTGAGCTTCTGTGTCATATAGAGCCCTTGAACATCGACCCGGACGAGCCTCCCCTGCCGGAT
>CP070631.1:2962044-2964493 GCA_020356045.1 Candidatus Latescibacterota bacterium | reverse complement strand
CTTCTGGAAAAATAGCGGCTGTCCGGACCCGAACCGTCAATTGTTTGCAATCCGATAACGGTTCGGGTTGTTGACTGCCCAATGGCAATCACGTCATGGATAAACGCCAAATCGCAGGTTTGGAGATCCGCGACGTCCTCGGTGAGGGGGGCATGGGCACGGTGTATCGTGCCGAGGACCCCACGCTCGAGCGCGCGGTAGCGCTCAAGGTCATTCGTGCTCAGAGCATGAGCACACAGGCGAAGGAACGATTTCTTCGCGAGGCCCGCGCGTGCTCGCGGATCAACCATCCCAACATCGTTACCGTCTATGCGGCAGGTGAAGAGGACGGGCGTCCGTATCTCGCGATGGAATTTGTCGAGGGCCGGACGCTCAAAGATATCATCGACGAGGGATCGATAGCGTGGGATCAAGCCGTGCGCTGGATGATCGATATTCTCGATGCGCTGGGACGTCTTCACCAAGATGGAATTATCCACCGCGATCTCAAACCCGAGAACATCATGGTGACCCATGAGGGTGTCATCAAGCTGATGGATTTTGGAATCGCGCGCATCACGACGAGCGAGACGCTCACGCAAGAGGGGGCCACGGTCGGGACCGTGTTCTATATGTCACCCGAGCAGGTTGCGGGCAAAAAGATCGGTCCACAGAGCGACGTGTTTTCGATCGGTGTGGTGCTTTATCAGATGCTGACGGCGCGATACCCATTTGAGGGGGAGCACCCGATGGCGGTGATGTACTCGATCACCAACACGGCGCCGCAGCCGATTGAGGACATCGTCCAGGACATCCCGTTGGAGCTGCAATCGATCCTCTCACAGGCGCTCGAGAAAGACCCAACGCGGCGCTATGCAAATGCACGCGAGTTTGCCGATGCCCTGCGAGACTTGATCGGCGAACAGGCGCCCGCGGCGCCGTCCAGAGGGCTACCGCTTCGCATTCTCATTCCGGCCGTGGCGGTCATTGCGGTGGCCGTGTTTGCCGCGGTCTTTTTCACGCGCGGTCCGTCGCACAATCGCGAGCTCGCCAAGAATTCAAACGAAATGGGGTTTACCTATCAGGAGAACGGCGATCTCGCCGCCGCTCAGATCGAGTACCGTAAGGCTATAGCCGCCGACCCCACGTACGCGTATCCGTGGAACAATCTGGGTATGATGGCGATGCTCGCCGGTGACCTCGCCGAAGCGGATTCGCTGTTTCGTCAGGCGATCAAACACGATCCCGACTACGCTGCCGCGCACTGCAATCTTGGCAATGTCAGATGGGAGCGAGGGGATCTTGACGGTGCCGAAGAGAGCTTTCGCAGCGGGATCGCAGCGGACTCGAGTATCGTCGGCGGTTACAACGACCTCGGTGTGCTGCTGGTCGAGCAGAAACGATTCGACGAGGCGGCGGTCGTGATCGACCGGGGCTTAGCGGTGGCGCCCAACGAGTCGTATCTGCTAAAAAACCGGGGTCGAGTCGCCCTGGGGCTGGGCGACGGCGATGAGGCGGCCGCGTTCTGGCAACGCGCGGTGGAGATCGATCCCCGCAATACCGATGCGCATCGTCTGTTGGCAGAGTGGTTTGAAAGCAACGGTCAGCCCGATAGGGCAAAACCACACTGGACCGCGGTACTTCAATCGGGCAGAGAAGAGGACCGTCGCGCGGCCACCGAGGCGCTAAAGCGACTCGGTTCCGATTGACGCGCCGCTCGTGGATGACGGGTTGTCGGCCAAACCGGGGGCGCCCAACCAGTAGCCACGTTTGGTCAAAACGCCAATTGAAAGGACCAAAGAGATGTCCAACAGAGGGAACGACAAAAAATACGACACATCGTTGTTGGACCAGGTAAAAGGTGTCGAAAAGAGTTTTCTTACCGGTGAACGGGACCGCGGCGACGATCTCGAGAGCGCCACGCGTATCTTTCTCGAATTTCTTCGCGGGTTCGAATCGTTTGACTCGGTCGGCCGCTGTGTGACCGTTTTTGGGTCCGCGCGGTTTGAAGAAGATCATGCGTATTACACGATGGCCCGAGAGCTGGGACGGCGGTTGGCCGGCGAGGGATACGCAGTGATGACGGGTGGAGGACCGGGCATAATGGAAGCGGCCAACCGCGGCGCCAAGGACGCTGGTGGACTCAGTTTGGGATGCAACATCGATCTGCCGATGGAACAACAGCCCAACCCCTACATGGACTTTTTCATCGAAATGGATCACTTTTTTGTCCGCAAAGTGATGCTTGTCAAATACTCGACCGCGTTCGTGATTATGCCGGGGGGATTTGGAACCCTCGATGAACTTTTTGAAACGCTCACGTTGATCCAGACCGAAAAGATCGAACAATTTCCGATCGTACTCATGGGGGCGGAGTTTTGGGGACACCTTTCCGAGTTTGTTCGCCAGGCATTGGTGGCGGAGCACACAATCAGCCCCGAAGACCTGGGTCTGATCGAGGTCACCGATT
>CP070631.1:2957431-2961944 GCA_020356045.1 Candidatus Latescibacterota bacterium | reverse complement strand
GTCAATTGCCCCCTCACCGGGATAGAACTCTGCACGAAGCCCACATCCAATGCGCCCCTCGATACAGAAGAGGCCGTCACCTTCCGGTTTCTCACTCACCACAAAACCCTGCTCGAGCCCTTTCTCGTTGTTTTCGTACCACTCTTCCAAACCGTCGCGAACGTAACTCACTCGCGATCGATTTACCCGCATCTCGCAGGGCACCTCCCCAACCTCCAGTACGTGTCCCTCGCGCCCCCAACCCACCGTGTGCCAGCTAAAACTCCATGCATCGCCAGCCCACCCGGTGCGGGGAACTACTTTGATCCCATCGTCCTCAAAATAGGTGCGGAAATCTTGCCCGCGGTTTGGCGCCTGCAACCCGTGTTCGTTGACCGAGGCGTGATACTCTTGACGCTCGATCTGCGCCATCATGTCGCGGAGCCATTCGGTTGTCACACCCGCTCGTTTTGTATCCGCCATCAAGCCCTTAGAAGGGGTCAAAACAAGAATGCTGAGCAACGCTGCCATAATCGCACGAACGTACATGGTTCTCCTTCACTCCCCAAAATGACGCGCAGATACAGATGACAAGAGGCCCAACGGTCAGGGCCCCTTGTCATTTGATGGAACGCTTGTTTTGCAGGCTATTTGCCGAGCTGAACGCACCGGCCCAGGTAAAACTCACCGCTCATCGGATTGCCGTCCCCATCGGTGAAGGCAAAGAAGATGTGAGGATTACCACCGGCTCCACCCAGGGGTGGCTGTTTCGGGAACTCGATCGTCTCGCCCTCGGGCACGATAACGATGCTCACCTCTGTTATTTCATCGCGTCGATGCGTGCCTTTTGCGTTGTTTTTGAAGATGAGCTTGCCGTTGAGTCCACCCAGGCTGAGTTCGCCGTTGATGGTGATTTGCGGGCCGCCACTGTTGTCGCAGTCGCCCGACGTGAATCCGGCCGTCGCCGTGCTGGCCATGGAGAAATCGAACTCGGTCATCATTAGCCCTTGGACACAGCGGCCGAGAAGTATCTCATCGGACAGTGGCCGATAACGGCCGTCGAGCAGCTGAAACGAAATCCACGGGTTGCCACCCGCACCACCCAGTGGTGGCTGTTTGGCAAACCTGATCGTTTCGCCCTCGGGCACAATGACGATGCTCACGACCACGTCCTCTTCGTGCTCGTGCGTGCCCTGCCGGTTATTGCGGAAGATCAAGACGCCGTTCAGACCGCCCAGCGCGATTTCTCCCTCGAGGGTGATATACGGCCCGGGACTGTTGTAACAACCGCCCGTGGTGGCCTCCATCGCAAAATGGGCTGCCATATCCATCTTGGCCTTGACCTGTGCTCCGCCGCCATCGTTCTTGACGCCTTTTGCCAGTTGAGGTGCCGTTGTGGACACGTCTTGTGTCGTCGGATCCCCCATGCAGGCAAAGAAAAAGGCGGCAAACACCACCGCGGCGAGACATACAATCATGACTCGCGCCTTCATACCGTACCCCTTTCTCTGTGGAAAAAGAGAATGTTACGAAGCAAGACGTAGGTCACAAAATTCCGAGGAGAGCACCACGCGAGATTGCCCCGAACCCCCCAAACGGGTTCAAGCGGCGAGATCAGGACGTCTGCAGCTCCTGATGATGAGTTTGTGATCTCTTGATGGGCGTTATCGCCCGCCGCCTCGCACCACGATTTACACCGAATGGCTACTGATCACTATATCATAACTACTGTGACTCATCAAGCCCTATTTGGGTCAATAATGGCGCATGATGGCGCATGACGGCATTGGCCGGGTCCGCCGTGGTGTGGAACGGTCGAAGGCGAGAAAGGCGCGTCCGTATGGGCTAAAACCGGGTGTCGCCGTTGTGTTCGATATGGACGGCAATCGGGGTTTGCCTCCCGGCGGCACGTGTCTCTGGGGGATCTCGGAGAGGGTGTGAATGGCCCAGTATACAGTAATTTTTTTGCCCGATTGGTTCGAGCCGTGTCATCGGCCAGATCTGACAATATCGGCAAACGAGCGTCAGATTTGTAATCGTTTCCAGCGTCCGCTTCTCAACCAGCCTAGAGTCAGCAAGACACAGACAACCCATCCGACGACTTCGGCGGTCCACACGTACTCCAGCGGCAGCTCGAGAATAAAGGCGGCACCAACCGCCCAGACCAGCGTGCACACCGTGACCACAACTTCGATCAAAAATGTGGCAACTGTATCGCCCGCACCGGCAACGACGCTTACCGACATATCGCCTACGATGACGACGAGAACCGCGAGAAGAACCACCCTCAGGCTGTTCACCGAGCCGGCAATGATTTCCGGGTCGCTGGAGAAAATGGATATCACATATTCAGGCCAGATAAACGCAAAGATCACAAACGGGGAGACAATGATTAAGCTCATAGACATCGTTTTGCGCAACAACAATCCAATGGACGATCTCTTGTCCTGGCCGATGAGATTGCTCGCCATCGAGCAGGTGGTCTCAGAGATCCCCTCTATCGGAATGAGCAACAACGCATAACAGGCGAAAACAATATTGGCGATGGCGAGCGAGGTTTCGCCAAGCTGTTCTATAATGAGGAAAAAAATGAGCCAACGAAGGGTTTCCACGAGCGAGTCAAACGCCACCGGCGACGAGATCGATGCGAGAAGTCTGGACAACGATTTGCTCCATTTGTGGAGCTTGAAAAGGCCGTAGCGCCTCAGGTCAAAACGTCGCCACGCATATATGGTAATGAAAAGAAACGCAGCGATTTCTGCAGTGAGCGACGCAATGGCAGCCCCTCTGATTCCCATACGCGGCAACCCCAAGTTGCCAAAAATCAGACCGTAGTCGAGGACGATATTGGTGATGGCGAGAACCACGGTCGCCCCGATCAACACCCTTGTTCTCGAAACCCCGACATAAAACGCGCTGTATGCGAGATTCGCCGCATGGAAAATCACGGCGAAGACATAGATCCGGAGGAAATCGTCGACGGCCTTGGCGACGTTCACCGAGCTAACCACAGCGGCGGTCAGGAGAGGTGACAAAAATTCAATGGCCAAGATGACAGCCACGGACGTCAACGCAAGCAACAGCAGCCCATGGTTGAACACGTTGCCGATCTCTTGATCTTGTTCCTGACCCGCACGGCGGGCAATGACAATCTGGATTCCATCCGCCAGACCCACAATCACAAATATCGCCATGGCGTAGATCGCGTCCGCCAATGCGATGGCACCCAGCTCTACGATACCGTATCTGGCCAGAAATACGACATCGGTAAGCTCGACGACCTTTTCACTGATACCTGCGAGGATGACAGGGAAGGAAATGGCCCAAATAGTCCGGGATGTGGCTCGAATTTTCATTTCATCGTCTGACGTTAATGCGCTCTCTCGTGAACGGCGGCATCACACTCGGACATCGACATGACACCGTTCGCGTCCCGTCAACCAATGGGCTCGGAATCAAGGGTCATTCTAGGGGAATTGATTTGCCGTTGTAAAGCGATCTCGCAAGCGACTGCCAAAGACCTTGGCATTGGGAAGTGGGAGGTGGTTCGAATGCTCACTTCCAGGTGGAGGCGAGAATCACCTGCATGTCAATTCATTGTGTCAATTCTGCTCGGCGCGCACCTTTTCTAAATCAGCGTAAACTCGTACGAATTTCTGTTGAGGTGCATAACCATGCACGATAGCAATGCGCCACCCTTAAAGTACTCGCTCAAATTGAAGTAGCTCACTTCAAATCCGTGGCTGACCGCGATATCTTCCAAACGCCGGTTTTTTGCGACCTCGCCTTCGTAGAGCTCATCGTCAGGTTTGAGATCGTTGATGTGGGACGCGTTGAGAATTGTGTTGGCCAGCCGTACGGAATTGCAGATCCCCGCATAACAATCGTCGGCCGATACATCGATGATGTTGGTGTATTTCTCGACCTCCGCTATCTCTTCTTTTGCATACATCTCGGTGCAAACGAGCGTGTCTTCCTGTGTGAGCCCAAAAACGGTGCAGTCGAGATGGTAGAGATACGGATCAACTTCCTCGAGCGTGACGATCTCCATGTCAAAGTGTTTTTCCATCCACTCATAGGCTCTTATATCGGATCGCGCGCCATACCCGCCCAGGTAAACGTTGTCATAGAGATGTTTGAGCTCTGCCTCGCCTTCGAATCTGAAAGGTGATACGTAGGCGTTGTATCCCATTGACTCGAAGAAACCGACGCCTACCGTTGTCTCCGGCTTCCGCGGCTCGGTCGAAAAATTCGAGATGATAGCCGTGTTCTGGTCTGACAGATGGGTCAGGACGACACCCATATTGGCCGTGAACACAAGGTCTTGCATAGTGCAGTTGGCCGGCGTGGGGAGCACGCAAACCAGGGACTCCGCCGCGAGGAAATGGTAGAGCTCGAAAAACTGCCGGATCGCTTTTCTGATGTTGATTTTCCGGTCTTCCGGACCGAGCTCTTCCATCCAGACATTGTTGGGTTCGTCGGCCGAATACGAGAACGGCACATTCAATAAAAACGCCGGCTTTTCGAGTTTTGT
>CP070631.1:2948211-2957331 GCA_020356045.1 Candidatus Latescibacterota bacterium | reverse complement strand
AGTCGTGGTCCAGGACCGGATGTTCACTGACGATGGCGAGCTGTTCTTCCCATCAGAGGATCCCGAGATCGAGCCCGGTTTCGAGCCGCTTCCGCCAGGACCCAGCGCGATCGCCGAGTTTTTTGGCGACTTCATTCTAGTCAATGGCGCTCCGTGGCCAAAGCTCGAGGTCGAGCCGCGCAAGTATCGCATCCGTCTCCTCAATGGGTCGGATTCGCGGTTTTATGTGTTCGAGCTTCGTGATGCGGAAATGGGCGGCACGGCACAGGAGTTCTATCAGATCGGTACTGACAACGGTCTGCTCATGTCCCCGGTTCCCTTGACCAAGCTCTTGCTCGCTCCCGGTGAGCGCGCCGACCTGGTCATTGATTTTGCCGGCCAGACCGAGCTCACCCTCCGCAACTTTGGTCCCGACGACCCATTCAAGGGATTCAACCCTGACGGGACCGTCAGCGACGGCGAGGGCGGCGTGGCGGATCCAGCTGATCCGGCTACAACGGGTAAGATCATGAAGTTCGTCGTCAACCAGCCACTGGATGCCAACGTGCCCAACGCGACGGTGGGTATGGGAACGATACTTCGCCCCAACATCGTACCGCTCACACAGAATGGGTCGACACGGCAGTTGGTGCTGTTCGAGGGCCTCGACGAGTACGGGCGTCTGCAGCCGTTGCTCGGTACGCTCGAGGAGGGGTCACTCGCCTGGTTCGAGCCGATCACCGAGAACCCAATGGTCGATGAGGTCGAGGTGTGGGAAGTCTACAACGCAACCGAGGATGGTCACCCGATTCACCTTCACCTGGTCACATTCCAGATCATCAACCGTGAATCGTTCACCGGCGACGTGGAGGAGAAAGATCAGCCGCAGCACAACGGCACCTTTGGCGTCGGCGGTATCCTCGAGAACGTGGTGCTCGGCGGCGATGCCCGCGATCCAGAGGACAACGAGATGGGTTGGAAGGACACCGCGGTCATGCTCCCCGGTGAGGTCACACGTGTGATCGCCAAGTTCGACCGTCCGGGTCGGTATGTCTGGCACTGTCATATCCTCTCACACGAGGATCACGAGATGATGCGACCGTTCTACGTCGGCCAAATGGTGGCTGAAAAGGGCGGCGACCAGGGCATCGAAGGGGTATCGGCCGGTCAGAATGGTGGCAGTTATGAGCTTCTCCAGAACACGCCGAACCCATTCAATCCGACCACGAGTATTGGTTTCCGGCTTGCTGCGGCGGGCGCGGTAGAGCTCAAGATCTACAACGTCCGTGGTCAGGAAGTCCGGACTCTGGCCAGCAAATCGTTCCCGGCGGGCGCGCACAAGGTCGAGTGGGACGGTAAAAACAATCTTGGCCAGAGCGTTCCCAGCGGGGTGTATTTCTATCAGCTTCGCTCGGGAGAGTTTTCCCAGATGAAGAAGATGGTGATGCTCAAGTAGCACATTGTCGATGATTCTGCTTCCGGTGAGTTGATCTTCTCCAGAGTCAGAATCGAAAGCGGACATGTGACGAGGGTGTGGCAATAATTGCTCCACATCCCGTCACGTGTCCGCTGTTGTTCAATCCCACGGCGGGCCCACACAACACAATCCACATGTGCTGGCCAACTAGTCCCGCAGATAATGACAGGTGTATCCGCCTGGATTTTTCACTAGGTAGTCCTGGTGATAGTCCTCCGCAACATGCCAGGCGCCGGCGGGAACGATCTCAGTAACAATTGGATTTTTCCATTTGCCCGACTTGTCAACGGCGGTTATGACCCGTTCAGCGGTTTCGCGCTGACCCTCATTGTGATAAAAGATCGCCGAGCGGTACTGCGTTCCGATATCGTTGCCCTGGCGGTTTTTTGTGGTCGGGTCGTGCATGCGGAAAAAGTAGCCCAGCAGTTCTTCGTAGCTTATCTCCCGCGGATCGAAAACGACTTGAACGGCCTCGGCGTAACCCGAGCGGCCGCTTCTGACGACGTCATACGTAATCTGTCCCTTCGCGTTACCGCCCGCGTACCCCACCTCCGTACCGAGCACACCTGGAATGTCACGAAGGATGTCCTCCATCCCCCAAAAACATCCACCGGCGAATGTCGCGATTTCTTTTTCGTCTGTTGTCATTGATGTATCACCTGTCTTCATTTCAAACAACGCCAGAAGTTCCCCGTAACCTTCCCGCTCCATTTCGGCGACCGGAATAAAGCGAAGCGCCGCCGAGTTTATGCAATATCGAAGACCCGTTGGCGCCGGACCATCGGGGAACACGTGACCGAGGTGAGAGTCCGCGTATCTGGATCGGACCTCGGTCCGTCTCATCCCGTAACGATTGTCTTTGTGCTCGACAACGAATCCGTCGATCAGCGGTTTGGTGAAACTCGGCCAACCCGTTCCCGAATCGAATTTGTCGATTGAGCCAAAGAGCGGCTCTCCGGAGACGACATCGACGTAGACACCGGCTTCGTGATGATCCCAGTACTCGTTGCGAAAGGCCGGCTCGGTGCCCTCGTTCTGCGTCACCTCATACTGCAGCCGACTGAGCCGCTCGCGCAGAACGCCGTCGGCGGGTTTCTTGAAATCCTCCCAACTCCCGGTTCCACCGGTGTTGACCCGAGTGCCGGCCGCCGTTTGACCCGCGGACGATATGTCAACTCGGCCGGGACCAACCAATGCTGTCAGCAATACGATTGCTACGGGCGTAATCATGTTTATGATTCTCATCTCAATCTCCATGGATCATTTGTCCTATTACCGTCATATTCGTCACTCATATTTACGCAAGCCAGGGATACGTGTGACCGCGCGGAGTGCCTTACATTAACTATAAGACGGGCCGGGGAAATCTGGGTCGGACATGACGGGTCCACCGCTGTTTGGCAAGCCATGGTGCGACCGGCGAGGCGGCGTGAGAAACATCGGGCAGACACGATCGCTGTGATGGCGAGGGGTGTGGAGGATCCCAACGCCTTACCTCATGGCGGCGCGTGCCCGAATCTTCATCGAGGACGGTGCCTGGTCCCGCGTCGCGGACCGGTCAACTGCGTATGCCCCGATCACCAGCGTGATCATCACAACGGCAGTGATGTAAACCCAGCCCGGCACTCCGGGGGCATCCCCTTGCGCATACGAATGAAGACCCGAGAGAAAATAATTGACGCCAAAGTAGGTCATCGCGATCGACCAAATGGCGAGAAAGCTCCCCGCTGCAATGTGAATCGGACGGTTGAGGGCCCTTACAAACCGAAGGTGGACAACAAACGCATAGACGAGAATGGTCACTAGCGCCCAGGTTTCTTTGGGATCCCAACCCCAGTAGCGGCCCCAGGACTCATTTGCCCACACACCGCCAAGAAATGTTCCCACACTCAAAAACGCCAGCCCCGTCACCAGCACCGTCCAGTGCAGCTTGTGAAGCTCAAAGACGGCCAAGAGAAGATGGTTTCGCCCCTGCGTTTTGAACAAGTGCAATATGAGGATCGCCATCGCGACAAGGGCCGCGAGACCAAGAAAGCCGTAACTCGCCGTAATAACTGTCACATGTATAATGAGCCAGGCCGATGCCAACACCGGCACCAACGGGCTGATAGCGGGATCGAACGTCGGTAACATCGACACGGCGAGAATAACCGTCGTCAGCAATCCGGCCAGCGCGGCCATCACGCCTTGGCGGCTCCGGAGCTCATACCACAAACCCGCCACACCGGTCATCAGACTGATGAAGATGAGACTCTCGTACCCGTTGCTGAGCGGCGCCTGACCACCCGCGACCCACCTCAAGATGTAACCGTAGAGGTGAAATAGAACGGCCCCAGTGTAGATCAACAGTCCTGCGGCGTAGAGCGGATGACGGATGGGGTATTTCTCGCCCTGGCGTCGCGCGATTCGCCACGCGTAGGCCACAATCAGCAAAACAAAGGCGATCAAATACGGGACCATGGACCATATAAAGGGCTGCAGTCGATTGAGCTGTATTTCGGCGCCGCGGACATTTTCGGAGGGCAACACATCCGCCCCGTACTTGAATTGGAGCGCGCCGATCGCTTGTGCACCGCTTCGGATGTCGGCGTCGTTCATGTCAATGAGGCCGTGGTGAAAGGCATTGAACGTCTCCTCGTACTCCGTTTTGATCTTCTCCTCCAACTCATCACCAAAATCGCCCGGCCCAATCCATTTGTTGTTCGCGTCACCCGGCAACGGAAAGGCCCGCAAGCTGAGCCCGCGAAGCGCCATAAAAAATACGTTCACCCGCTCGTCGAACGAGAGGAGTTTTCGCTGCGTTTTGGTTCTCTTGTTGTTGGGTGTACGATGAGCCTCCTCGACAAGACTCACCAGCCGGTAACGATTCGCTTCATCGAAAAGGTATGATGGCTTGACGTGCGTAGCCGTTTTTGGAACACCGATCAGTTCTTTGACGCCGGCGTTTCGAACGGCGATCACTTCCTGATTGAGCCAGTAATGCGGAAAGGCCATGATGCTGAGATAAAAATCAACAGGCTGCCATTCGTCGAAGTGCTTGCTTTTGGTGATCTTCATCGCCGTCTCGCGGCTGAGCGTGTCAAACGGTTTCATCCGGCCCTGAAAATCCTGCACCATGAGCAGAGCCAAGGCATCCCGGGTCGAGTTGGAGAGAAAGTTTTTGCGCGGCTCGCTCGCGTGCGTGTGATGCCCGCTCTTCCCATGCTGAGCATGTACGGTACCGAAACCGGCCCCGAGAACGAGCGCCGCTAGTGTTATAAGAGAACTCATCAATAGATTGCGCAATGTCACGCTCCTCGCTTTGCAACAACTGGCTTCCGGTACCACAAAAGCCCGCGTGTAATTGTCACGATAAAACCGAATCCCACCAAAAAGTATCCAAAGTAAGTCGGCTGCTTACCCGGATCGCGATTTACCGACAGCACGGTACCTTTTTGATCACGATCATACGACGACTGGAAATGCTTGAAACCCCGGTATGTCAGCGGGTGATTCATATAGATTCGAGCCTCCTCGCCATCAACCCCGCGCTCCTCGTCGTAGACTCGGACTTTGCTTTCGAAGCTCGCCGGGTTGTTGCTCCCCGGGTACATGGACAACACAAAATCGTCGAGGTGAATCCGGTACGGCACCTCGATTTGAATGGGTCCGAAGGCTAGTTGAACCTCGCGGCCGCCTACGTCGACGGGCACACTCTCATCCCATTTGACCACCAGTGCCTCACCACGGCGGCCCGACGCATCCTCAACCACAATGCGTGCTGCGGCGCGTTTATTTTCGTCATCGCTTTGATAGGGTTCTTCTATCGCTGATCTCCAGTGCTCCAAAACGAGAAAACTGAATTCACCGGATTGCAGAATGGTTCCGGCGGAAACAGCAAACCGTTCACCCGTCTTGACCGGCTCGCCGGGATCACTCTCGTGCCCACTCCTAATGCTGACGGGAAAGTCGGCCCGCCCCTTCAAACCGTCGCCGTCGGGGAACAGGTAAATACTCCTCGCGTAGCGGTAGGTCATATCGAGTGGTCTCACTTTTGCCTCGCCCCCGGCGTGCCCCATATCGAACTCGGGATGAAAGGCAAACAAAAGTCGTTCATACGTGTCCCCATCCGGTGGCCCAACTTCCACCCGGATGGCGGGGTTTGTCATTTCGTCGGTCGGCAAGGGAGTCCGTCCAACCTGGAACCGGGGCGCGAATTCCGTAATACGAAATCGATAGCCGCCCACCCTCATCTCGGCCGGCGGATCGGCTGGCACCGGTAACGTGTGCGTTTCCCCTCCGATCGTCACATCGAGATCACCAAAACGGGATGTCGGGCTCACACTATCCGGCGCCGCATCGAGCAGATGCACCCGGACCCCCGCAGTATTGTGCGTGTCCGTCGTTCGGAGAATCTGGTGTTGATGATCTTGGGGCAGCGCGGACGATTTGAACACCACCGCGGGTTCCCCGCCGGGCCCCTCGACCAATCGCATCCCCATATTGGGCCAATACTCCACGACGGATACCTCAAATGACTCGCTCCCCAGTGTCACACTCCGCCGGGTCGAGTTCGCCCCGGGTTTGTAGAGCCTCACCGGGAACATGGTCGACTCGTCCTCCAGCGCCACTCTCACGTATTCCTTCATCGAATACATATAATTGGTGGATTGACCCTCACGAATGGGCATGCTTCCTTCGTATCCCCAAAACCGCGTGATGGCGCCACCCACGAGGACGACGATAAAACCGATATGGGTGATGAGGAACCCGATCTGGTGTCTCCGGAACGGCCAATTTGTTACAAGAGATATCGTTAGATTGAGGACGAGCAGACCGAGGAGCACCTCGAACCAGCGGGCGTTGTAGACCAACGCTTTCGCGCCCTCAAGACCATAGCGCACCTCGAGAAATGTAGCCGTGGCAATGGATACGGCAAAAAGTCCAAGAAGAATCAACGTCAGCTTGATGGACCCCAGGGCCCGCAGCGCCTTAACCCATTTGTTTTCGATCATTTTGTCAGATCCGTCTTCTTGCGCCGTGACAGGACCAGCACCGAAGGTCACGCAATGAGCAACGGGGTCGGTCCGGAACGGCAGGTCCAAAGGGGACTCGCGATGCGCCGATGACCATCCCCGGGATCAGACCGTCCCTATGAATGGCACTGGGATGCTCGGTCGCGGCGCGAACCGGTTTCGCGAGCGAGAAAAACTCATCAGTTGGATCAGAATTGTGGCGGGTCTTCTCACTTCCGCGGGGGCAGCCGCAGGACGCTCCAGAACCGACTCCGTGCTCCCCTGTTAGGCTCCCCTATGTGGAAATAATGGTTGCTTTGACCAATAAGTGCAATATATAATTTATTAATATCAGGAAGAGTGGCTGTCATGCCTGCGGTGTCCGACATCTATTGCTTGTGAAGACCACCATGTTTATCCGTCGATTGCTCCTTCGCTACTTTGTTGTAACCCTTGGCCTTACACTCGCGCTCGGCTGTATGGACGAGGCCCCGCTCGATCAACCGACGGCACCGTCTGAAAAAGGATCCCAGGTGTCCAATCACGACTATGGCACGGCGTGTGTGAAATGTCACCCGGAATACGCTCCGATCGATATTGACACCCGTGCCCCCAGGCGTCCGATCATCGCCGGCCAGCTTACTCATGAAGACCTGCTCTGTATTGCCTGCCATGAGCCGCATGGGGCAACCTCTAATTTAAAAATCATCCGTGAACAGATCGAAACCCCGCACAGCGGAGCCAAAAACGTCAGATTCACCGAGTACAATGGCTCCCAGTCGATGGCGGATGGCAATTCGACCTATGACGGGCTATGCGAGGTGTGTCACACAACGACCAACTATCATCGCAATGACGGGACCGGTGATCACACACATAATGCGGGGGGACGGTGTACGGGATGTCACTTGCACAACGCCGGATTTCAGCCCGTCTTAGGAGAATGTTCCACCTGCCACGACACCACCCAACCCCTTGGCACCGGGGACTACCGGCGTCAGGTTGTCGGAACCGGTGGTGATTTCGAACGGACATCACATCATGTCAACGATGGGTTGGGCGGGGAATCGGTAACATCGCTCGACTGCGTGATTTGTCACAACAATTCCAAACATCAATCGCTTACGGATCCGCAGGTACGTTTGTTCAACATGGATACCGGTTATACGGTTACCTATGACGGAACGGCCTCGTCGATGGAGACGTTTTGCGTCAATTGTCACGACACCGATGGGGGTTATCAGTTCTCAGATGGAAACACACCGCCGGATATTGAAACGGCTTGGCTTGCATCGTCGCATAAAGCCGGCGGGATGACATGTTACGGTGACGGTGTTTCCACCGGTTGTCATGATAACGGGCACGGCTCGGACAAGGTGTCGCTAAAAGCGCCGTTCACGGGTGCCACGCCGGATGAGGAAGCATTCTGTTACAGCTGTCACGATTCGGATGGGCCTGCGGCCAGTGATGTCCAGGATGACTTCTCCGGTACGCTCACCGGAACCACCGGGAGCGGCGCCGTCCTCAACACGCACCACGATATCAGCGACGCCGATCAGGCGTACAGCGGGGCGGTCGTCGAGTGCGACGACTGTCACGACCCCCACTCGGCAACACCCACGCAGAAAGTGATTGGCAACGTGGACCCGAGCGATGGCCGAGACCCGGCGCCGGGCAATTCGTTCGCCGGATCTTCTTACGTCACGGAATTTTGCTTCGAATGCCACGACAACTCGTACCCCGCGAGTGTGACGCCTCCGACCACCGCGTTGATAGATATCTACACTCAGTGGGTGGATACCAAGCGTGGTGATCAACATGGTGGCACAGACGCAAGCTCGAACCCGAACCTGCGGCCGGGAAGCGGTTACGCACCGGGTGAAATTCTCAGGTGCGAGGCATGTCACGAACCCGGGCACGGCAACTCGACCAACCTCTTTCAGCTGCGGACAACGATCTACAGCAAGGACGGTTCAACCGCGCTGGTATCGGACTCGGGTGACACTCTCGTTTACGTGACGACTGACGACGTAAATAATACGGACCTACTCATCAACGGGCAGAACTGGTGCTCGACGTGCCATCCCCAGCCGATGGGCGGCAACAAGAGCAAGGGCTGCATCGACTGTCACTACCACACCGACAGGTTCTGATCTGTCTCCGTACCGAACCGGAAACTGACCGCCCCGCAGCCGCGCTGCGGGGCGTTTCCTTGTGCGGCATACCACGTCAATCAATATTGGGACCGACGGCATACCGGTCCACGCAAACCAAAAAGCCGCCCGCTCGGGCGGCTTTTCTTTTTATAGAATTCGATGGATATGGCAGGGACGCCGGTCTGGGAATTCCTCTGAGAACATCCTCTCCTAATGCGCCTTCATCGTACCCGACACGTGGCACTGAATACAGAGATCTCTGTTGCGGTCGAATTCGAGCATAAACTCGTGCGCCGCCGAATGCGGTTCATGACAACTGACACATGTCAGGGGCTGGCCCGTCCGCGGGTCCACGTGCTTGCCCCCGTATGGATGGGCATGCGATTCCCCAGTGTCGTGACATTGGGCGCACAAATCGAGGCTCGCCAAACCTTGAAGCTCATCAATATTGTCGTCGTGAAGATTGTGACAGGTCGTGCAACCATCATCGAGCGCACCGTGTGCAAATTTCTGT
>CP070631.1:2944796-2948111 GCA_020356045.1 Candidatus Latescibacterota bacterium | reverse complement strand
TCATTTTCGCTGTGATTATTGGTACCGCGCCAGAGTAGCAGTAACGGCGCGGTTTGTCAAATGTTGTGCCCATAGCCGGTTCGCGCGTTTTTGGGCTCCCTGTCACCCACGCCAGTCGAGCCCGGCATAGGTTCGTTTTTGCCCAGTCCAAACGGCGCCGTGGTACAGCAGCAGATTCAATCCACCAGCCAGTTGGCATCGCAGGCGAACGGACACATCCGATCCCTTTCCATACACCAGCGCAAAGGACTCGTACGAGCCTACACCGGGCCGCGTCACGTACCCACGTCCACCCGGTGTGATGGAGTACGCTGACACCTGCCACGCCAACGCCAAACCCATCACTGTTATCCGCGATCCCAGCGAGGCAAGCACCCCGTCGCTCCCCCGCCGGCGCCCTGTCGCGTATTCCAAACGCAGACTGTGCGAGACCGCTCGATGTGGGGTGACGCGGAGCGATATTCGACACCGGGTTTCCGAAGTCGCCGTACCCGAAACGGTGCGCCAAACACCCCGGCCCGGATACACCTGGCACCGCTCGTCGATTCGATAGAGTGAGCACTGCCAAACGGCCGTTGGCTTCAGATGTCCGGACACGCCCAGAAGAAACCGCCGGTACGGCTTGCGGTCGAGCGGCGAGATCACGCGACCCGCTATCACCGACATCGTCAGTCGCCGGGCAGGCCGCCCAACCGTAGCGTCCAACCGGACCCCGTGGTTGGTCTTATCCGGCGCCCCAAAACGCGTCATGGGGTCCGTGGTCGAGGATAGGTAGGGGGAGCGAAACACCAGCATCTTCCAGCGAAGTGGCGTCCGGATCCCGTCGGACAACCGAATGGCAACATACGGCGGCGATCCGGGGTACCCCCCTATTTCCCCCGAACCGCTTACCGCGCCACTGCTATACCCCCCGAAAAGGGACAGCGCACCGGGGGCCCGCTGCCCCACTGACCGTGCCATATCTTGGCCAACCGCCGCGCCGGCCCACACTGATTTGAACCCGGCGCGTACCGTAATCCACAACGCGCGGTGGTCGATCGTGTCGGGGGCACCGGTCGGATTCCTCTGCCCAACCATCACCGCGTTTACCGTTACCGGACCGCTGCCGATTTCGACGCCGACACCTGTGCGGCCAAACCACCTCGACAACGATGGCGACACCGTAAACCCATCCCGCACGGCCGAGATTGACGATACCGGATACATCCCGAGACTTCTGCCAAGGATCAACCGTTCGCCCACGCGCGCGTTCAAATGACCGATGTGAACCGATCGTATTGGCCCCACCCCACCGAAACGAACGTAACCCAGCTCGGAATCGCCGGTTGATCGAAACCCACACGCGAGCACGCCGGGAATCGCGATGACCGTCGAGAGGTTTTTGCGGTACCCCGCAATGGCCGTCAGCTGCCATCGCAGTCGCTTTGAGCGTTGGCGTCGACTGGTGGCCGGTGGCCGGTCGGCATCGTTCTGTCGTCTCTCGACGTCACTGAGCTGATCGCTTACCGTCTCCGAGTTCCCGTCACCGTCGGGTTCGAGGTGGTCGAGACCGGTCAGCGAATCGACCCCCACGGCGGGGTCCTGCAACCGGTCTCGTGGCGGCGACGGCCGACACCCCGTTACCATAAAGGTCACGACGATCACCACAGCCCACCCACGCCATGTCATAATCCGCCGCCCCCCAAAACCACCGACACCGATTTTGACATTCCCAGAACGGGGTGCAATTCCGCGCCAGCGCGTACACCGACACGGCCCAACGCACATGCGACCGCACCCGTGAAACTACCGGTGGCACCGTCGTAACCCAGCGCGCCACGAATATGTTTGCCAAACCCGGTGTGTGCGGCGATCCCCACATTGACCGCGCCCTGGCGTGTCACCTCGGTTCGTCCATACAATGCGACGAGCGACCCGCCGCGCACGACCGCATACACGGTAACGTCTGCGCCTGGGTGTGTCTCACCAGCGATCCGGACGTCTCCGATGTGGTAACCAACGGTCAATTCATCGATGATCCGAACTGCCATTGTTGCCGACACGGTGGATCGGTGGACGCTTGGAGTCCCCACCACGGTCAGGCGGCTAAAGCTCACACCACCTGCCAACGCAAACACACGCGACCTCACATGAAACGGCTCGATCAAAAGGCCTGCCTGGTTGCCGACCGGGGTCGCGAGATGCGTCGCCGACACCATCGCACCCCATTGGCCAAACCGCAAGCCCACGGCAACTCCGTCGGTCGTTAGATCATCGATCCCAAATAGTCGGCGCTGGGTCGCCTCGATTTGCCAGTCAACCGGCCGTCTCGGATTACCAGCGACCTCGGTTATCAACACCGATGCAGACCCCATCGTGCCCAGGACGATATCAACCGGGTTTTGATAGGTCATCGCCCCAAAACCCCAGCCGCTACTGGGTCGGGTACATCCAGCTGCTAAAATAAAAAGCGCAACTCGGACAAACACACCGAGCCGGCTCGACCCGGCGCTCTCAATGCGAAGACGTTTTCGCACATCCCACCACCACCTTCTCCACACGTTTCTTGCTCGTCACCAGCGAGCTAAACTCGCATGCCACGATATAAAAGCCGGGCCCGACGGCGTGACCGTCATTGCCGGTTCCATCCCACGTCATTACAGTGGGAAGATCGGTCGTCGCCCCGACATCCCGAACGCGACGGCCTTCCAAATCAAAAACGGTAAGCACCACCCGCGACGGCGTATCTTGCTCGGGGACCGTCACAAACAGGTTCTCACTTCGCCACGGGTCAAACGGGTTTGGGCTGGCCCGCACGGCAAGGCCTTCCGGCTCGTTTAGAAGCGATTCCGCATGCCGCCATCCAGGGGAGCCTCCGTTGGATTCATTGGACAGCACCCAAATGGCCGGTCCGGATGAGGCGTAAAGATCGACACGCTCCAAACTACGACCTATGGTGGCCGATGGCTGCGGCGGATAACCGACGCGATCGACCGTGAGTAACACCCCATCGAGCACAACCACCGAGTCGGCCACATCCCCATTGCCCGAGTGATTGAGCGATGGCCAGGACCCATCCACTCCCACCACGGTTCCGCGGATCTCCGGAAATCTCTTTCTGAGCGCGTCCGCATCGGATGTCACTACGGCAAACCCGCCCGGCTCTACAAACCCAACGGCTGCCGTGATGGGGGCGGGCGGGTGAGCTGCATCGCGGAACGAGTGACCCGTTAGGTCGTATCGATCACTACCACGGTTGAACAGCTCGATGTACTCAGGACAACCGGTTTGTGGATGACTCATCACCTCGCTGATCACCAGTGGCGGGGGCCCCAC
>CP070631.1:2934954-2944696 GCA_020356045.1 Candidatus Latescibacterota bacterium | reverse complement strand
TGCGGCGCCTGGTTGACGGAGCAGATAAGAGTTTCGCTAAAACGTGGTTGGGCTCGTCACGCCGCCCGTCTTCGCATCGCGCGGTCGTCCATCGAACCGGAGACGGGGTTGGGGGCGGCCTTTTCCGGCCGACCTGGCGGGGTGTTTCCCGAGGAGATCGCTAGGCTAAGCTATCCGCTTCACCCAGGCGCGGTCTATCCAGTACGAACCGAGCCGTTTGGCGTCGATGCCGCGGTAGACGGGATCGAGGTGCTGGATCTTCCCGCGGGGCGGTTCCACGGGTACCGGATCCGCATCATCAGCGAGCTTCTCGATCCGGATGATCAGGTGGTGTTGTGGTATGGCCGGTGTGGGGAATTGGGCTCACTCATCCATTTGGAGACGATAGCAATGGACGTCGAGACCGGTGAAATGGTACGTATCATATCAACGGAGACCAGCTGGTTGAGCGGTCTGGCCCTCACCGATCCGGGACGGTGCCGCACCCGAATTGAATAACCCGCTTTGATTGCGTCTTCACAAATCGTCTGCTTACAAAGAACACTTTTCAGACATCATACAGAGGAACCCAAAATGGCGACCGCCAAGAAAAAGAAGAAGAAAGCACGCAGGCAGGTGGCGTCGGTAGACCATCACCGCCTGTATGAGATGGCCGTGCAGAGTCCTGACCACGATGTGCCCTTTTTTGACCGCATATACAAAAAGAAAAACGGAAGACTGCCGAGATTGCTTCGTGAAGATTTCTGTGGAACCGCGTTTTTGTCGGCGGAGTGGATTCGCAGGCGGCCGGATAACGAGGCGATCGGAATTGACCTCGATCGATCCGTTCTCGAATGGGGGCGGGTGCACAACATAGAGCCGTTGGGTAAGGAAGCGCGGCGTGTCAGGCTGATTCACAGCGACGTTCGTGCGGTAAACTGGCCAAAAGCGGATGTGATCGCTGCGTTGAACTTTTCGTATTTTGTTTTCAAAGATCGACAAGAGCTGCTGGGATATTTCCGCAATGCCTGTCGGTCGTTGGCGCCGGGTGGAATATTCGTGTTGGATATTTTTGGGGGGTGGGAAGCCCAGATGGATGTGGCGGACAAGTCGAGGTACGACGGATTTACGTACACGTGGGAACAAAAGGGGATCGATCCAGTGACGAACATTGGCCGGTTTCAGATCCATTTCAAAGTGGACAAAGGGCCTACGCTGCGAAAAGCGTTTACCTATGACTGGCGTTTGTGGTCGGTGCCCGAAGTTCGGGAGACGCTTCAAGACGCCGGCTTTGCCAAGTTCGATTTGTACTGGGAGGGTGTTGACGAAGATACGGGTGAGGGTGATGGGGACTACAGGCGAATCAAGTCCGCCGAAAACTGTCCGGGTTGGAACGCGCTAATCGTCGCCTCGTGATCGAATCCTCGAGCTTGCCGGATCGCACGGCCGCGTGCTTGTCCGGAGCCACCAAAGCGGGGATGTCGGCCACATCCCCTGTTCAGGGTCAACCAGATTCTGGGGTGCGGAGTAGACGCGAAATCCGGTCAAAAGCGCCGCCGATAAGAACAATTCCAGCGACGATCATAATTACGATCCCCGTGACCGGCGTGGGGCTGTATTTCACCGATGCGTTTACGGTGGTTATCTGCTCGCTTCCGGTGGCGTCTACCCACGCCGCGCTGATCGTCACGATTCCTGCCTCGCGGGGTGTCCACTCACAGTTGCCGTCGGCGGCCGTGCGGCCCACGTCGAAGACTGCCGGTACCGCGCTTCCCGGACGGTATGTCACGGATACCGCAGCATTGGGTACGGGGCTGCCATCGTCAGCGACAACGCGGACGCGCGTGGATTGTTTCTCAACGGGGTAGGCGGTGTCGAGGATGATATCCGCGTACGAACCAGAGACATTTACCACGGCGATCATGGTCGCGATCAAAATCAGTGGGATTGTCTTAGTCAGCTTTCGCAAAGCTCCCCCTTCGGGCCAGAAGCAGTGCAGCGACGGAACAAATGATCAGCCAGTAAGCCAGAGCAAGACGCGGGGCGAAACGCAGGACACTGAACCCTTCGCTGTAATTCTCGGTGAACGCTGAGCCATAGAGCCCGTCCCGGATTTCTCCCCAGACCGAATACCCCAGCACGACCAGCAACGCGAGCGGTATGACGTATTTAATAAGGACGTCGAACCATGCACCCAGCTTGATGGCAGAATTGGAGTTGAGGTGCAGCCTGACCTTGTCCGCACCGAGCACCCAGCCGACCAGAATGCACTCGCAGAAGCCGATGATCAACAGACCGTACGAAAAAGCCCAGTGATCAAACAAATCGAGAAGCGTCAGTCCCAGAGTGCCGTCATCTTCGAGTCCTGGGTTGACAACCTGCGGGAGCGCAAATATGGCGCTTCCGGCAAAACCGATCACGGCGGCTATGGCGATGGTCCGTTTGCGCGACCAGCCAAACTTGTCCCGCATCGATGATACCAACGCTTCAACCAGCGATACGGATGATGTGAGCCCGGCGAGAAGAAGCAGGGCAAAAAACACCACGCCAAAAACGATCACCGAGTTGCCGGGCATCTCACCTATGCCCTGCGGGAGAATGAAAAACATCATGCCGATTGTGCTTGCCTGCGGAACAATCGCGAATGCGAAGAGAATCGAAAATACGGCCAGCCCCGCGATGTAGGCAAACCCGGAGTCGAGTAGCGATGTAATGATCGAATTGGACGTCAGATCACTCTTTTTGGGAAGGTAAGATGCATACGCCGTCATGATTCCGAAACCAAGCGACAACGAGAAAAACGTTTGAGCGAATGCGCCCTGCCATACGGCGGGGTCCTTCATAACCTCAAAGTTGGGGGTAAACAGAAGATAGACACCTTGAATTCCGTTCTCGAGAGTAACACCGCGGATTATTAGAAGGATCATGAAGATCCACATCAGTGGAACGAAAACCTTGGTCGCCGATTCGATGGTCTCCGCCCCGCGTCTGACGATCACCACATTGAAGATCCACACCAACGCTACATAAAATATCGGCTTCCAGGTAGAGAGCATATGGAAAAAGTACGCGTACGGATTGGCTAGATCACCTTCGGCCATCCCAAATGCAGGCACCGGTATCGAATCTCGCCACAGAGCACCAAAGGCGCCAAATAACATTCCCACGACCCACGAAAGGATCGTGATGTAATACATCGTGATGAAACCAGCATTCAAGTTTGCCCACCACCCGACGAACTCACCCTTGCGGCCCGCAATACGATGAAGCGACTCGGGGAAAGCCCGGCCGGTGAAGTTGCCCAGGCCAAACTCGAGAATCATGACGGGAATACCAAAAACAAAGAGAGCGAAGAGATACGGCAGGTAGAACGCGCCGCCGCCAAACTTGTACGCGTTGGCGGCGAAGAAGACGATATTGCCAAGACCGATTGCTGAGCCCGACGCGGCGAGAATGAAACCGACACGGGATTTCCACTGCCCGCGGGAGAACGATTGTTGTGACACAGAACCTCCCTGGTCCGGGGTCCGCCCGGTCATGGCGGCAGGGGAGTTAATAGGTGCAAAGCCCCCGTATCCCACCAAGCCGACTCAACAATCCGGAAACTATATCGTTTACACTGGGTTTCTGTCAAGATGTTTAAAATATTGATGATAGACGAATGATACCCGACTGGCGTTTGTTATTCGGCTTGAATTTCCGTAGTTGGTCATGGATACTCAACGTGCAGACTCACCAGGCCGTGTTGTTACGGAACGACCGGGGGGATCCATGCGGTTTGTCGTATTTGGAGCCGGTGCGGTGGGAAGCGTTCTAGGCGGGCATCTCGCGCTCAACAAACAGGATGTGCTGCTTGTTACGCGTGAACCACATGCGGCGGCAATAAACGAAAACAACGGTTTGCGGATGCTGTCCGCGACGGGCGACTATTCGGCGCCGCTCCGAGCCGCCACCAAACTCGCTCGTGAGGACATCGATGCTGATACGTGTGTGTTTTTCACGCCAAAATCGAACG
Source organism: Candidatus Latescibacterota bacterium (assembly GCA_020356045.1). Lineage (GTDB taxonomy): Bacteria > Krumholzibacteriota > Krumholzibacteriia > WVZY01 > WVZY01. The sequence goes on along the minus strand of CP070631.1, from coordinate 2,940,702 downwards.
ACACCAAAAGTTGCGTCGAGCAGTTGGTAAAGACCGCACCGCCGGACACCCCGGTAGTAAGTTTTCAAAACGGCGTCACCAACGAAGAGATCATCGTCAAATACTTCGAAAACGTTTACGGCGGCGTGTGCCGGATGACCTGTTCACAACTCCAACCGGGGCAGGTGTCGTTTCGAAAGATGGGGCGGCTCGTTGTCGGAAAGTACCCAAAAGGTGCCCACAGTTTTCCAAAAAAACTGGCATCGGTACTCGAGGAGGCCGGCTTCGATGTGTCGGTGTCGAACAGCATCATGTGTGACAAATGGCTCAAGCTAATCGTCAACCTCCAAAGCGGTTTCAACGCCATCATCGAAAACCGCGATCACGACTCGGTCGAGTTCATGGAGCTCAAAGTGGGCGTCCTGGAGGAGGCCAAAAAGGTGCTTCGCGCTCAAAAGATGAAGGCGAAATCTTGTGACGATCGTGATCTGTCGGTAGATGACGTAATCGGTGAGTTAAAGAAGCCAAAGGCTCCGCGATCGCCCTCTTCGGTGAGAGTGAACAACTCGACGTGGCAGAACCTGTATCTAAAAAGAAAAGAAATCGAAAACGGCTATTTTCACAATCCGATCATCGAGATGGCGAAGAAACATAAAATCGATGTGCCGTTCAACGAGGTTTCACTCGAGCTTGTCACTGAAAGCTGTAACGAGCAGCTCGGGCCGGGTGCGTTCAGGGCGAGCGAGGTTTTGCAGAAAATAAAGGATAGGAGCACCGGCAGTTGAAAGCGTTTTTATACACCCTCGTTTTGGCCGCCGTACTCGTTGTGGCGGTCGTCTTTTTGTACTCACTTTCCAGGCGCGCCTCGACCGGAGCGAGCAGAGACACACGGATGGCCCGCCCTCGAGCGCCAATGACTGTCAAGAGTGAGCCGGTGACGTTGGGGGAGATGGACAGGACCGGGATCGACGACTCCAACAGGGATGCCTTATATCAAACTGGTGCGGAGCTTCTCGATTTGTGGCATCTTCCCGAGGCTATCGGTATCTTCGAGGCGGTAGTCGAACTGGATACCACACATGTTGCCGGTTACTGTAAGCTGATCGAGTGTTATTCGCATCCGATCATCGGCCAGGAGCGAAACGCGCGATCGGCGTATCTGAAGGCAATGGAGGCGGCACGCCAGTCGGGTGGGGACACGCTGTGGGTATCGGCGGTGGGCAGTTTGTTTATCGAGCATAATTATGCGGGGGCGATCGACAAATTCAAAGATTTCGAAAAGCATTACGGCGCTAACGATGACCTCTTGTTTTTTCTGGGACAGGGATATTTTCAGGCGGGGGCGGTGGCACAGGCGGAACGTTACCTTGGCGACCTGCTCGACCGGGACCCGAGTTTGGGCCGGGCCAAGGAGTTGTTCGTAAGGTGCATGGTCGCCAGGGGTGAGCTCGGTGTCGCCGAGTCGACGGCTCGGGATATCGCCTCGATGTATCCGGAAGAGCCGTACCCGTATGTTTTTCTTTCGCAAGTTCTTATGCTGTCGGGGAGAGTAGAGGAGGCTGTGGAGTTCGGGAACAACGCGTTGCGCCTCGATGAAAAATATATCCCTGCCATCGTGTCGCGCGCCCACCTTTATGTTGCCGAGCAGAAACCGTGGGCCGCCCGGGTGAGTTTCGAAAAGCTGCTTTTATTTGATGAGCAGGCTGTCCGTGCAGTTGGATCGGAGGGGATAGCGTATGTGGGATTTCTCACCGGCCGGTTTGACCAGGCATCGTTGGATATGGATGAGGCCATCCGCCAGGCGATGAACATCGGGTCGACGAGGCGCGGGTTGGTCTACGCCTTTCGCCTGATCGATTATCTCTGCGAGCTGGGCCGGACGGAATCGGCGCGGGCGGTTCTTGATCGTTGGGTGACGCGTTTTGGCGATATTCCAACACGTCTGGGTCAGCTGCGCATAGTGATATCCGAGGGAGACATTTCAAGCGTTGGATATATGTTGCAAAAAATCAAAATGGATGAAAGCTGGCTCTCATGGATGAAAGCGCTTCGGCTCGACTATGTCGATATTCAAGCGCTGACGATGATCAAGGAGAAAGACTTTGCCGGAGCCGTCGATCTCCTCGATAAGGCGCCGCAACCGAGTATCTCCGGTGGGCGCCGTGACTACCTGATGGGTTACGCAACATTTGAAAACGGCGGTGCCGAACAGGCGGCGGTCCATTTTGAACGCGCGCGATCGCGTCTGCACGGTCTCGAATTTCCCTTCCACAGTGATCCCGTCCTCTACGTGCAATCTGTGTTTTTTCTGGCCGAGGCCGCCGTCGCGCGGGGTGAAAGCGCCGATGCTATACAGTTTTATACCGAGTTCCTCGGTTTATGGGGCAATCCCGACTGGGAGGTAAAGGCGGTGGAGCGCGCGAAGAACAAACTGGAAACGCTTTCAAAAACGGCGGTAGGCGGTTAGAAATCCTCGAGCCCGATCCTGTAGGTACACGTCTTTGATAGCACGCCCGTGTCCAGCGCGGGGCGGACGTATGTGACCTCTTCACTTACATCGAACCACCCCTCGTGGACGATTCTCTCGCTCCGGATTTGGAGAGTTCCCGCGATGAGAATGCGGCCGGCGATGATATCAGCCGTCTCACCGCTCGGCATGATCGTGCGGACGTTGCTGATTGTCGTGTCACAGCTGACGTCCACGGTCATGGTTCCGTTTTCCACGCGTTTGACCCGGAACGACAGACGCAGATGTGGGGAGAACCCCAGGCCGGAGAGGCTCGGATACTCCTTGATCGCTACCCAGTGGTCGCCCGCTTCTCGAGGTGAGCTTTCCGTCCGGGCGACAAACATCCCGTACGTGTTCGGTAGATCGAGTCGTTGGTAGATCCCCGCCGGACACTCGGTTTTGAGATGTTCGACGGTAGGTTCCGGCGCGGCATCTTTGAGACCGATCTTCAACGCCGGACCCCGAAAGAGACAGGCGAGCATCGAATCGGCCGGTCCCATCGTTTCTGAAGAGACCGCGGTACCGGTTTTGTCCGATCGCGAGAAGAGCGTGTCGGCCGACATAAACGCATCGATCCGATGCGGCTTCTGGGTCAGTAGTCGGATTGAGTCGCTGTATACATGTCGATCGCCGGCGCCCGGATCGCCGCCGCGCGCGATCCGGCCAAAATGTGTGATGTCGGTCTCAAAACTGATCCGCATGGGTGAACTGGATCCGGTGTCATAGACCGTTTCGTCTCGGGTGCTGTGGACCGACAGGCGGAGCGATCGAAGTTCTAATGAGGCGGTTTGGCGTCCGTCGATTGCGGAATCGGCTTGAGGTTTTCCACAACCGGCCCAGAGTGACGCCATGACGGCGGCTACGATGCCGATGACGGGGGGGCAAAGTGGCTGCATTCTCAAGTTCGTCACGATCACTTGAATTCCGTGTATTTCCGCTCCGGTTTGCCGACGAGCATGATCAGAACCGCGATTGCAACGGCGCTGATGATGATCGACAACCAAGAGGGGAAGTTGAATCCGGACGGCAGATACCCCACGAGCACCACAACGAAGGCGACCGATGCGGCGTAGGGAAGCTGGGTCCGCACGTGATCGATATGATCGGCAGCGCTGGCCATCGATGACATAATCGTGGTGTCCGAGATTGGGGAACAGTGGTCCCCGAATACGCTTCCCGCCAGAATCGCTGCGATGCTCGAAAGCAGGATGGCTTCCTGAGTGCCGGGAGCGACCGCATTGATCTCGGCGATTTTGACGACGAGCGGGATGCTGATAGGTGTGAGGATGGTCATCGTCCCCCACGAGGTGCCGGTGGAGAAACTAATCGCAGCGGCTATAATGAAGATGATCGTGGGCAAAAGACCCGGCGTGATCAATCCGGATACTTTTGCGACCAGATAGTCCGGAGTCCGCAAGTCCGTGCAAACAGAACCGATGCACCAAGCGAGCACCAGGATGATGATGGCAAATACCATCGACCTCACCCCGCCTGCCCAGGCGTTGACCAACTCAGTGAGGGTGCCAAGCCGCTGAACGATCCCGAGTGCGAAGGCCACGACGCAGCCGGACAACGAGCTCCATAGTAGCGCTACGAACGAATTGCTTTCCCTGATCGTATCCATGAGCCCGTATTCGGTCACCCCCGATTCGACGAGCGCGCCCCGTCCGGTCAAGACGAGACCTACAAACGTTCCCAACACCACGACCGCCACCGGGATCACCGCGTTGAACCAGCGGGCTGATTTCGACGAGTCGAACCGGATTTCGGTGTCGATGCTAGACAACGGTACCGCTTTGCGCGACAAAAGGTTGCCCGTTTTTCTAGCCCGTTTCTCCGCGGTGAGCATCGGCCCAAAATCCCGTGTCGACGCCGCGATCAAAAGCCCAAAAACAAGTGTGACGATGGGGTAGAAGGAGTACTGGATCGAAGCGACAAACGTGGTGAAGGGGTTGCGGTCGATCCCCAGCGATATGAACGCGTCCTTGATGAGGCTGATTTCAAACCCGATCCAGCTCGTGATCACTGCAATGCAGGCCACCGGTGCCGCGGTCGAGTCTACTATATAAGAGAGTTTCTCACGGGATACCTTGAGACGGTCGGTGATCGGCCGCATCGTGTTGCCGACGATCAGTGTGTTTGTGTAGTCGTCAAAAAAGATCGCGATACCCATCAGCCACGTCGCGAGCTGTCCCCGTCGGGGAGTGGTGGCAATTTTTGAGATTCCGTTTACGATGCCCTGCGTGCCTCCGATGCTCGAGAAAACACCCACCATTCCGCCAAGCAACAGGGTGAAAATCGCGATCGACACATGATCCCGTCCGCTCCCCCCCGCCAACGAATCGACGACGTAGTGATCGACGACGTAGAAAAAACTCCGGACAATATTGAAATCGTTTACAAAAAAAGCTCCCAGCCAAATTCCGGCAAAAAGTGCGACGACGACCTGGCGAAAAAGCAGCGCCATAAGAATTGCCAGAATGGGAGGCATGATTGTAGTGATTCCGGGCAGAGCGATAACTGTTTGTTTCCACGTGTGTTCGCCGCTGCTAACTTCGATGAGGTGACGGCCCGGTTCGGGCAGGACAACGCCGGTGATCGGCTCTGTGGAAACCCCGGAGTGGGAATACACTGATCGGCCACTTTTGGAAAATTCGATCGAAAATGGGGTGGGCCGGCCATCGGCGGAGATGAATTCACATTCAAACGACAACCCGGCGATGATTGCTTTTGGAGTACTGATCGGGGTACCGCTGGTGAATGTTTCCGCCCGCAGGGGTGGTGAGAGCAAAACGGAAATGACCAAGATCAAAACACCGAGATGACCGTGAGATTTCATCCAGTTCTCCAGTGATTGACGTGATCGGTGTGAAGTGAAACGATAATCTCCATGTGATTACATAGATTAGCAGAATGAGAAAATCTTCGCAAGGTTGTTGACGCACGCGGTTTGCAGTAATTCGATAGCGAAAATCCACGTCGCGTCGCACATCGATTGGACGACGTTGGCGTTCGATTTTGATCGGTGATGCAAACGTTCATTTGTTATTCAGCACAACCAATGATGAACCGACCAACAAAAATCATCGATAACCCGGGAAAATATTTTTCGATCAAACTAAAATTTATGTTGACACTGTTTTCACGTTTGTTAAATGATGGCACAACGAGACGTTGCAACGCTCGTTCAACGTCTGGAGTCGTTAGTTGAGTGGTTAGCCATGTGGAGATGAATCGATGTCTTGGTTCACTCTCCGTTC
>CP070631.1:2931422-2934854 GCA_020356045.1 Candidatus Latescibacterota bacterium | reverse complement strand
TCAAATTCCCCTCGTCCAGTGGCTGCCCCGCCCGATCGACAGAGACGTTGAGCACACCGAGCAACTGGTTGCTCCACAGCAGCGGCACGGAAATCGCCGAGCCGATATCCATTCGCTCGCGGTCTTCGTCGTAGATAGTTTGTCCGCTCATCGATCGGATGAGTCTTGGTTCTCTGCTTTGCGCCACCTCACCGGCAATCCCCAGACCCACACGTTGCCGCGTCCGCTTGACAACGCGTTCGCTGAGTCCGATCGCATATCCGATATAGAGATCATCGGTCTCCGGCGAGTACAGCATGATCGACCCCGCGGTCGCACCAGCCGATTCCACGGCAACGTCGAGCAGGAACCTGAGCAGCTCGTTGCGGTCGAGCAGCTTTTCGATTGCGGACAAGGAGTCCTCGATGGTGTGGTCTTGGCTTTTTGGCGAGCCCGGTTGCGGGGCCGGCTTCTCCGGTGACGCAAATCGCTTGAGTGCCTCTGTGGGGTTAATCAGTGCGGCCCCCGTTGTGGAGAGCACCTCGAGCTCAGGGGTAAATCGACGTCGCGGCTCGGACACCACCACAAAATCAAGACGGTCCAAACCGCGCAGATCATCGGGGGACCCGAACCTGGGAACACCGAGGATCTCAGCGATCTCCATCCCAACAGCGTTGGGATCGCGATCATAAACGAACGCGATCTGAACGTTTTCGCGGTTGTGAAGCGTACTGAGAATCGCAAGATCCTGGTCTTGCGCTCCAAGTATGCCACACCGTATCCCCTGGTATGCCATATGATTAGACCGGTCTTTTAATGCTGTGCCTTAGGTAGCCGGACGTCAGGAATTGCGAACCTGGAATCGTCAATGAAAGGATAGCAAATCACGGACCATTTTGGGGGACAATACGGCACTGTGGCCCCGAATGCGTAATCGGCACCTAGGCCCCGTCGAGTTGGTCCTTGAGGTCTTTGAGAAACGAGAGGGCATCGAGGGGCGTCGACGCGTCGATGTCGAACTCTCCTACACGGCGTCTGAGCTCGGCCAAAGTTGCATCGGCCGCCGCAACGGTTGTTGGCGATTCGCGGGGTTCGAACAGAGAGGCCTGTCCGGTGGCCGTTTCTTCCAGCGGAACCCCCTGCCGAAGCAGATTTCGCCGCAGTTCGAGCGTTTTGTGAATCTCCTCCGCCCTTCGCAACACAAGGGCGGGGAGACCGGCGACACGGGCGGCGTGAATCCCGTAGCTCCGTTCGCTGGTTCCCGGCACAACCTTTCGGAGAAAAATTATACCGCCCTCCCACTCTCTGATCGTAATTTTGAGATTCACCAAACGCGGATACGCGCTTCGCAGTTGGGTAAGTTCGTGGAAATGGGTCGCAAAAAGAGTTTTTGGCCGTGCGTGTACGCCCTGCAACAGGTATTCGCTCACCGCCCACGCGATGCTGAGTCCGTCGTATGTGCTGGTACCTCGTCCCACCTCGTCGAGCAAAACCAGGCTGCGGTCGCTCATCTGATCGAGGATGTTCGCCGTTTCCTTCATCTCGACCAAAAACGTGGATTCACCTTTGCTCAAACGATCGGTTGCGCCAACTCGTGTGAATATCTTGTCCACGAGTCCGATTCGAGCCCGATCGGCCGGAACAAACGAGCCCATTTGTGCAAGCACAACCGCCAGAGCCACCTGACGCAAGAATGTGCTTTTGCCCGACATATTTGGCCCGGTTATCAACGCAAATTGTTTCTTATCCGAATCTAGATGAAGGTCATTTGGTACAAATGGTTCGCTAACGATTCTTTCGAGAACTGGGTGCCGGTTCCCCACCAGCTCGATAACACTGGATTCATCAACCACCGGCCGTTTGAATCTGTGCTGCCGCGCTGCCGCAGCCAACGATTGGATCGTGTCGATCTGTCCAACTGCCCGCGCGGTCTCCTGCAACGCGGGAAGTTCGTCTGATACCACCGCACAGAGCTCATCGAAGATCTTCTGTTCGCAGGCGATCCGTTCTTCCTCGTTTTCAAGGATCAGCTGTTCCTTTTGTTTTAGAGCCTCGGTAAAGTACCTTTCCGCGTTGACCAGGGTTTGTTTGCCCACGTAATCGTCGGGAACCGATTTGACGTGAGTTTTGGACACTTCGATGTAATATCCGAACACTTTGTTGAAGCCGACTTTGAGAGAGCCGATCCTCGTGCGCTCTCGTTCGCGCTTCTCCAACCCGGCGATCCATTTTTTGGCAGTCCGGCTCCCTTCAAGCAGCGTGTCCAGCTCGTCCGAGAATCCTTGCCGGATGACCCCGCCCTCGCGCAGATGCCCCGGGGGATCATCGACCACTGCGCGGCCGATCGTGTTTGCGATCTCGCCGTGGCCCTTGAGCCGCGCGGCGAGCTTACCCAACAACGGAGCCTTGCCCTCGCTCAAGATCTCTTTGAGCTTTGGAATATGTTCGAGCGATTCGCGCAGCGCGTGAAATTCGCGTGGAATTGCCTTGCGTGCGGAAATCCTGGCGGCGATTCGTTGAATGTCATCAATACGCCTGAGAACAGTCAACAATGACTCATGAAGAGCCGGATCGCCATAGACATCGGCAACGGCACTGCTTCGCTCTTCGATCATATCAACGTGGCACAAGGGCTTTTGGAGCCATGTCCGGATCTCGCGGCCACCCATGGATGTCGAGGTTTTGTCGATCAGACATATCAACGTCGCCTTTTTGTCGGCGCCGTGGAGGGGTTCCAACAGTTCGAGATTGCGGATCGATTCTTCATCGAGAGCCAAATATTCAATCGCCCCGAGTTTTTCCACCCCCATCACTTGAGGCATGGCCCCCTCTCGAAGCTCCTGGCAGTGACCGAGAAGGGCTCCGACAGCCAACCGCTCCAACGGCTCGAGCACACCCGGGGCCACCGCATCATCCGGGCCAAACTGAATCTCAATCGCCTTGTCAACGTTTTCGCTTTCGAACAACCGACCATCCAATTCGGTCACGAACGGGTTACCGACGCGTTCCCGCAATAGCTCGAGGGGCTCGTTCTCGGCACCCCGACACACAATGATCTCGCGAATACGTTTGCCTTGGACCAGGTATTGCACCATCTCCAAATCGTCTTCACCAGCGAATAGATCCCCTGTGCTCACATCGATTATCGCAATACCTACTCTAGTTCCGTCGATGTGCATCGCCAGGCAAAAGTTGTTTTCATTTCCATCGAGAAACTGACTGTTCATGGAAGTGCCGGGGGTTAGAACCTCCACCACCTCTCTCCGAACCAGGCCTTTGGCTTGCGAGGCATCCTCGACCTGTTCGCAGATGGCCACCTTTTTTCCTGCCGTGAGAAGACGAGTGATATACGTTTCCGCCGCGTGGAAGGGCACGCCGGCCAGCGGGATGGGATTTTTCTTGGCTTTGTCTCGGGTGGTCAACGCGATGTTGAGAATCCGAGACACGTCGACC
>CP070631.1:2928280-2931322 GCA_020356045.1 Candidatus Latescibacterota bacterium | reverse complement strand
GCGGGTGCTCGATGTGTCTGATCCCGCCAATGCGAACGAAGTCGGTTATTATGATACGCCTGGCGGCGCCGTCGGCGTCGCACGGGCTGGAATCTACGCTTATGTTGCCGACGGAGCCGAGGGATTGAGAATCGTCGACGTGAGCGTTGCTTCGAATCCCACGGAGGTCGGATTTTACAACACGCCGGGTCATGCACTGGATGTTGTGGTAAACGGGACGCTGGCGTACGTAGCCGATTACGGTGCCGGCGTTCGAATCATTGATTGCAGTGTTCCGACCAACCCAGTTGAGATCGGGTACTACGATGATCCCATGTACTCGATCGAAGGGGTTGCCGTCAACAATACGATCATCTATGCAGCCGCTCCTTATTATGGGCTGCGTGTGATCGACGCGACGATTCCATCGTCTCCCACAGAGGTCGGGACCTACAATCCGGATGGGCGGGCCGTTCGCGTTGTGGTCGAGGGTGTCCATGCCTACACCTCCATGGAATGGAGTGGCGTGCACTGCGTGGATGTGTCCAACCCGGCGAGTCCCTCGCCCCGCAGTGCGCATGACACGGGAGAAGAGATAGCAAACCTGCGGGTCGACGGCAGCTACGCCTACCTTGCCAATATGCAGGACGGGCTGCGGATTGTGGATGTGTCGATTCCGAGCAATCCGGTGGACGTGGGTGTGTATAATGCGGCGATTCCCACCATCGAGTGGGACGTAGCCGTAGCGGGCTCCTACGCCTACATGGTTGGCAGCCACGGTTTGCGGGTGATCGACATCTCAGCTCCTGCAAGCCCAACCGAAGTCGGATATATCGACGCTCCCGGTTACGCATACGGTGTTGATACGGAAGACACGCTTGTCTTTGTAGCGGGCAGTTTCGAAGGGCTGTGGATTTTTGATGTGTCGGATCCTACAAACCCCGTCAACATTGGATCTCTCGATACACCTGGACGGGCAAGGAGCGTTGCCCACCAAAACACTCACACCTATGTGGCTGATAGTGATCAGGGAGTGAGGATTATTGATGTTACGGATCCGAACAACCCAGTTGAGCTGGGATACTACGACACACCGGGTAGCGCACGCGATGTCGTCGGCGAGGGTAATTATGTGTATGTGGCCGATCGAGAACGTGGGCTCCGTGTGATCGACGTCTCGGACCCCGCACTTCCTGTCGAGGTCGGTTCGATCGAGCCGCAGGGAAGCAGTTATGGTGTATGGAAAATCGGCAACTACGTATATCTCGCGCAAGGCTCTTCGGGGTTGAGCGTGATCTATGTGGCGGATCCATCTAACCCGGTGGAGGTCGGATACTACGACACAGGTGGGGTATCGGGGGATGTTGTCGCCGTCGGGACCACGGCCTATCTGGCCGATGGCGATAACGGACTGCAGATCTTTGACTTCGATTCGCCCGTCGGGATCGAGCCCGGCCGATTGGATCTGACACTTTATCAAAACTACCCAAATCCTTTTGGCCCATCGACGAGTATCTCTTTCACGCTACCTTCAGTGGCACGTGTGGAACTGTCCGTTTACGATGTCCGGGGTGGATTGGTCCGCAATCTCGTCAACGCCCGGTTGCCGGGCGGCCCCAAGGTTTGTAGCTGGGATGGCACGGACCAAGCAGGCCGGCCGGTCGCGTCGGGGGTGTATTTCTACCGCTTGACGACCGGGCGGCAGGTAGCCACCAAGAAGATGACGCTCGTAAGATAGGCGGGCGTAGAAAATATATCTTTACTTGTAACTCGAAATAGCATAGGTTGTTAGTTCTCCGGAGGGCTAGTCCTAACTGGTAAGGCAGCGGTCTTGAAAACCGCCGGGTTAACGCCCATGGGGGTTCGAATCCCTCGCCCTCCGCCATAAAATGTCGACAAATCGGTGGGAGAGGTGGCCGAGCGGCTTAAGGCGCCCGCCTGCTAAGCGGGTGTGGGGGTAACACTTCACCGAGGGTTCAAATCCCTCCCTCTCCGCCAGCTTCTAATGTGAGGGAAGACGTTGCAAACCCGTCTGGAAGTCAAGCGTATCGAGCTCTTCTCGCTCTTCAAGGTCGCGTTTTTTATTTATACGTTTATCGGGCTCGTGGTGGGCTTGATTTACGGATTCGTGCTTTTGGTGGCCGGAGGGCTCCACTCGATGATCCTTGGGGAGCAGTTCCCTCAGCTTGGCGCTTTTGGGGCCGCCATCGGGATCCTGGCCATCCCGTTTGTGGCCATGGTCTATGGTGCTATCGGGTCGGTTTTTGTCACCATCGGTGGTATCATATACAACCTGATTGCCGGGGCGGTGGGCGGAGTCCGGTTCGAAACCAAAGTCATTTTGGAACGGCCCGAACCATCGGTACCCAAGTCCGCGCCAAAGGGTACGCCCAAGGGCGGTTCGATCACACCGGTCGATGGGCCGACGTTGACGAAATCAAAATCGTTTTTGGACGATGTGCTCGACGAAAAAAAGTAATTTTGTCGAAACGTTTGTGAGGTCAATCGGAAACGGCATCCCGACATAGTTACATCGCACACGAAACAGGTGCGCCCATAGCTCAATTGGATAGAGCGTTTGGCTACGGACCAAAAGGTTGGGGGTTCGAGTCCTCCTGGGCGCACCATTAGTTTATAGTGCGCCCAGACGTCGCAATCGCGGGGAAGGTTAAAGCGATGGCTCCAGCCTGGGCGCGTCATCATATTTATAGCGTCCAGACATCACTCGCCACCGTTTCTCGACAATTGAAACGCCCTTGCATACCATGGTCTGATATCAACGAAACCCAACTGTTTCACTTGACACCGCAACCCGTCGTAACTACAATCTTTTGCGTCATCAAATAACTTCAGGTGCCCGGGCGCACGTGCCGCGCGCGGACAAGAGGGAAGAGGGTGAAAATCCCTCACGGACCCGCCACTGTGATTGGCGAGCTGCCCACCCATACCACTGGTGATTAGTTGCTGGGAAGGGGGTGGGAGCGATCGAGCCATAAGTCAGGAAACCTGCCTGGAGCTTACCAGCCCAATACCTCTTCGAGGACGAGAGGGAGGGACATGATT
>CP070631.1:2916639-2928180 GCA_020356045.1 Candidatus Latescibacterota bacterium | reverse complement strand
TATGGTGTCGATTTGCCGAAAGACGTGCCAGCGAGCCAGCAGGAGCGTGCTTACACGTCGCCGATTTGGTATACGCCGTAGGGGTCGTCCCACGGAGATTTCGTTGGTTTTGTGACTATGTGTCGCATACTAGTAGTAGTGATCAAATGCTGTCACAAGCATCTGCGCTTGGGGCCTTCCCCGATGCGCCGTCTCCATTATTTCTCCAGGACTGGCGAGGACTCCAGGGGACTGTAGGGGACTCCAGGGGACTCGAAACGGCGCTGTAACTCGAGAGTTTTCAAGCCGTAAAAACCGAAGTCGTTCGCCATCATCGGGTTAGGGTTTGCGGGGAACAAGGGTTCGATTCCCGCCGCCTCCACCATCCGATGACACAAAATCGGCGCGGCTGCTCGGTCAGCAGCGCCGTTTGCTCGAATTTTCATTGCGCGGCTGCCTATTCCTCGGGAACGTATGCGCTCACAAGCATCTTCATGCCCTGGATATTCTTCTTGCCGGTTTTTTCGTCAACCTCCTTGAGCTGAACGCGGCCTTCGCTGAGGCCAAGTCGGATGTTCTGCTCGATGAAGTAGAGCTTTCCCGCTTCTACCTGGAGCTGGACCGTCTTGGAGCTCTCGCTGGTGGAGGCGCTAAAACTGTAGGTTCCCGGCTTGAGCTCCCAACGGAAGAACGTGCCGGGTCCGGTGCCACCCGCCTCGAGGCTGTTCACCTTGACGATGGACACGTTCGCGGCAGCCACGGCGCGGCCGAGGCGATACAGGTAAACGACACCTTTGTCATCCGGGACCTTAAAGGTCATCGCCGCCTCAGTGTCTTCGGCCGGCGCTTTGCTTGTGCCCGCGCAACCGACGACGAGGGGAAGGGCGAGCATGATTAAAAATAGAGTTCGGGACATTCCCATCCTTTCCGATAGACATCTGCGGACGATACTTGAAAAGGAAAATAAAAACTCACGGTAGATTGCGCAACCGCAGCGATTCGTCGTCGCCGGGGTCACATCGCGACAAGACGAATGCTTCTTCTCAAATAAACCGCGTTGCGCGGTAGTCACTCAACTCATTTCATCCTATTCCAGCCCGGCCTGTCGGCGATTAGATTGCCAACACGCCAAACGCGTTCGCCGCTTGCTCACGCATGTCGTCGGCACCCTCGATACGACCCAGAATCCGGCGATGGATCTGGATACCCTCCACTTCCCAATCACCGCTCAAGTGTTTGTGTCCGCCAATCATGTGTTTGACCTTCGGATGTGCCATGAGCGTGTCACCCAACCGGTTGCTACCCGTATAGGCGTCGAGATAGTACGGTGGTTCCGACCGCGGAAGCCCGGCAAGAAACGGCAGCGTGTGAACCACCGCCACAATCTGTTCGACGTCATCCTCGATCGAGGCGAGGTGGTCGTCGAGACGCCTGACCAATTCCGAGCACACCTCGGGATCGCGCATTCGTTTTCTCGATGTTTGCCCGGGGGCTGCCGTTTCCCCTATCCAGTAGGTCATCTTTCGATCCCACCAGATCTCGTTTTCGTAGCGTCCGGCCCAGTAGGCACCCTCATCGAGTCCAAGCCGCGGGTCGGCAAACGAATAGTCGTACCAGCCGAGTGACCCGGCAAAACCAATGCTGCCGGCAATCACCGGTTCCCGACCGAGATCGTGAAAACCCATCTCACGGCACAGCTCGGGAATCAGCCGTTGGTACTTCGTGCGGCTGTCCAAAAGCTCGCCGTGCCGGGTCTCGATCCACACGTCATGATTTCCCGGAACAAATAGCTTGGCGACAGCCGCCGCCTCAAAAATGGCGAGCGTGTCCCGGAGATCGTCCAGGGTGTTCCCTACATCACCAGCGAGAACAAAAACATCGGGCTGTTCCTCTGCGACCGCCTCGGCAATGATCAAAGCCGCCTCGCGATTGCTCGTGGAGACATCGATGTGAAGGTCGGATGTATAAGCGATTTTCATCGGTCCTACCGATGACTATACCGGTTTATCGCGGTCGTGTAAATCACCCTTGCCCGCGCGTGTCCGCGGGATTACCATTCTCTATAAGCAACCCATACGTGAAATTATCGAAACAAGGAGGCGCTCCGTGAATACACTCAAAACGACATTCTTAATGGCTGCGATGACCGTTCTTCTCGTCATCATTGGGCAGCTGATAGGCGGCAGATCCGGCGCGGTCATCGCGCTCGTTGTCGCCGGTGTGATGAACTTCTTTGCCTATTGGTCGAGCGACAAGATCGCGCTGGCGAGATACAAGGCGCAGGAAATCACCCGCGAGCAGGCACCGAAACTCTATAGCATCGTCGAACGGCTGGTTGCCAACGCTGGGCTCCCCATGCCGCGTGTGTACATCATCCCTTCCCAGACACCAAATGCCTTTGCTACCGGCCGCGACCCGGAACACGCCGCCGTTGCTATTACCGAAGGCGCGCTGGGTTTGCTCACCGAGGAGGAAATCTCGGGGGTCATCGGTCACGAGCTCGCGCACATCGCCAACCGGGACATACTCATTCAGTCGATCGCTGCGACGCTTGCAGGCGCCATCACCATGCTGGCAACGTGGGCACGGTTTGCCGCTATTTTTGGCGGGGGCCAGGGTAGCGACCGACGCGGAGGCGGTTTGGAACTGATCGTAATGGCGATTGTGGCACCGATAGCTGCCATGCTCATCCAAATGGGGATTTCGAGGTCGCGCGAGTTTATGGCGGATGCGCGCGGTGCCAAGTTCGCGCGAGATTCAAGAGGGCTCGCCAGCGCGCTGCTAAAGCTCCAGGACTATGCGCAGCGGCGCCCAATGAACGCCTCACCAAATTCGGCACATATGTTTATCGTCAACCCCATTGTCGGCAGCGGCCTGGCCAAGCTCTTTAGCACGCACCCACCAACCGAAGAACGCGTCCGCCGTCTGCGTGAGCTTCAGCTGGGTTAGCCGCCGGGAATCCACCGTCTGTGTGAGCATCAATACCCCCAAAAGAAAACGCCCCTCAGGTACCGTTGTGAGGGGCGCTTATCCATGCAGCGTGTTGCGCATGGGCCTGTTACTGCTGCCCTTGCCTCAAGGAGATCCCGCCTGACTCGCCATCATTTGTTCTCGTTTCTTGAGTTTGGACTGACGTGCGATCTGTTTGCGCGCATAGGCGCTCCATGGCTCCTCACCGGTATCCACGGCCTTGGCAAACTTACCAATCGCCTCGTCGTAATTCTTTGACCGCTCGAGCATCTTGCCCCAGAGCGAATACAACCACGCTTGCTGGACGCCTTTGTCGATTCCTTCTTTGATCACGACAAGGGCGTTGTGACTCTCGCCGGCGGCGAGATAGCAATCGGCCATCGGTCCGTACAAATCGTCGAACTCGCCTCCCAACTCGCGGACCCGTTCAAAACTGTTCTTGGCTTTTTTCTTTTCGCCGAGCTGGTAGTAGGCCACACCAAGATTGCGGTGAGCTTTCACATTGTCGGGCTCGATAGACACCAGCTTGGTCAGTGGGACCAACGCTGATTGATAGTCTTTGTGTTTGATATGGATCAACCCGAGCTTGCCAAGAAACGCCGGGTTGTCCGGGTCGAGTTTCAGACCTTCTTCGATGAGCGCCTTGACCGAACCATTCCCGCCACGTTTGGATTCAACCTTGGCAAGCGCAAGGATCAGTTCGGTGTTTGTGGCCTCCTGCTCCAAGGCCCGGTGATAATAATGCGAAGCTTCGTCGAGATTCCCCAATTTGGCTTCGATATATCCAAGCTGCCGAAGCGCCTCGGCATTTTCAGATTCCATCGCGAGGATCGCCTTGTAACAGTTTTTGGCCTCGTCGAATTGACCGAGCCGGACATGATTGTAGGCCATTCGCGAATTGAGATTCTTGGGCTCGCCGCCGAGCTCGAGCGCCTTGTTGTACGCCTTGTTCGACCCCGAGTAATCGGCTGTCACCTGCAAACAGTAACCAAGCAGCGTCCATCCCTTGAGGAACTGCGGATAGTGCTCGGTAAGTTCTGCAGCAGCCTTGGCTGCGGCGGCGTAATTCTCGGACTGCATGTGAGTTTCAATCGTGGAGACCATGCCGTCCGCCTTGGTGGCAAACGCGGGTTTTCCACCCACGGTGGGCAAGTAGTTGTGATCGTCGGGAGTGTCGGCAATGGGGTTGGCGCTGGCCACCGGTGTGGTCCCCGGCAACCCGGCCCCGAGCAGGGCGCAAACTAACCCCATATACACGAGCGTGGTTTTGCGCATAGGTTACTCCGGTGTCTAAACAATTCCCGTGCCAAAAACCCGTTGAGTTTTCCAGACTTAGGGGAATTTGTGCGCGAGCTCGCCAGGCTCACAGGGTGGGGCTGATAGTAATTAGTGATAAATCAGGGGGTTTGTCAAGCCATTCCGCGGCGGCGGCCGTAGGCCGGCTCGGAGATGTTTGTCGGAGCATTCCGACACGAAAGGGCCCGACGATCGGAGTTGTCCACGCCTCTGATCACCCGATTTACGCGAATTCGCAAGACACCGTCAACCGTGTTGACATCATTCGGACCACCCGGTCGGTGTCGACAACTCCACGGCCTGCACGGGCTACAGCGATATATAGTGTGTTCACCTTCTCGGTCGCCGTCACTCGTGCTTGACTTGACGCTCCACCGCCGTTTTAATCGATGTGATCAACGCCACCACCTCGAATACGCTCACCAGCGGACACAAACATGATCCGACAGACAAATCTAACACGAATGTGTCGTTCCCTGTTGCTGGTTGTTCTGACAACCGCGGCGGTGCATTTCACGGGGTGCTCGGCCAAAAAGCCGCCGGGCTACACGCCATCCTACCGCGGCGCCAAGATAATCACCGTCGCGGATATCGAGTTCGACGACGGCGACACCTTCTTTCTAAAAGGCAAACCCATCCGGCTTCTCGGTGTCGACACACCGGAAATCGCCCATCCCGATCTCGGGATCGACGAGGGCCAACCTTACGGCGACGCGGCCGCCGAGTCGACACGGGTGTGGCTGGTTCGAGCCCAGCTGATCGAATACGTTCCCGACGGCATGGACCGTTACAACCGCCGGCTGGCACATGTTTTTATCGACGGCGATCTGCTCGCCTGCCGGTTGATTCGCAACCGCCTCGCGTACGAGACCGTGAGCCACTACGGCGACAGCGGTTTCCCCGATCTGGCGCAGCAGATTCTGGATACCGCCCGGGAAACACCAAAGCCCGATTTCGAACAGCCGTATAAATGGAAACGAAAACAGCGTGAGAAGGCGAAACAGGAGTCGGGCACACACCAATGAGCGGCGTCGAGCTCGGCCCGGCCGTCAGCCGGGCGTTCCACCGCACCGTCCTGTTTATTCGAGCGAGTTGACAAACTCCATCAACCCGTCGGTGTACGCGGTGCCCGAGATGATGAATCCGCTGTTGTGATCACCTGCGATCTCCAAAAATGATTTGGGTTCGGGCGCGATGTCAAACAGACGCTCACCGAGGTCGAACGGGACGATCTCGTCGTGACGGCTGTGGACGATCAGTTTTGGACAGGATAGCTGTTTGATCCGCGCGCTTGAGTCGTAGCGTATTTTCAAAAGCTGCCGGACGGGGAGCCAGCGGTACGCTCGTTGACCCACATCGGCCAGCGAGGGGTAGCACGATTCGAGTATCAACGCCTGGGGTTCGTGGTGTGTGGCCAGCTCGACGGCAATCGACCCGCCAAGCGATCGCCCAAAGAACAACACTCGACCGGGATCGATTGCCTCTTCTTCGAGCAGATAACGGTAGGCGGCGCGGGCGTCGAGGTAGGTACCGTCTTCGCTGACCGTACCTCCGCTTTTCCCATACCCCCTGTAATCGATGATAAATACCGACAGCCCCAGTTGGTTGAAGATCTGGATCGATTCAACGCGGTGCGAGATGTTTCCCGCGTTTCCATGCAGGAACAGTACAACCTGGTCGGAACGCTCCGCGGGGACAAACCAACCGTGCAACCTCACCCCATCAGAGGTGGTGAGAAAAACATCACGGTACGTCATCCCCAGCCGCGCCGGAGTTCCCAGCATGGTGCGGTCCGGAAAAAACACCATAAAGCGCTGGAACACAAATGCCAGCAAACAGACGCTAAGGTACGCTCCGGCAATAACTGCTAGTATCAGCATCGGTTGGCGCATCGCTCCTGCGTGTGATATGATCTATGCTCGGCGATCCGATTGCGAGCGAGCAGAGCGCTTTCGATTTAGAAAAAAACGAACCGGCGACCGATTCTGTCTCTATCAAGCCATCTGACAAAGGAGCCGCCCTATGGCCAAACAGTTCGAACGCATCGACACCAAACTCGTACATTCTGGCGAGCACCCTCGTTACGAGGGCGCCGTGACCACACCGATCTTTCAATCAGCGATGTTCGAAACATATGGCGGCGAAGGATACCATGATATCAAATACATCCGGCTGAACAACACCCCAAACCACGCGGTACTTCACGCAAAGCTCGCAGCCATCGAGAACGCCGAGAGCGCGCTGGTCACATCGAGCGGTATGGCGGCAATCACAAGCACCTTGCTCACGCTGCTAGCGGCCGGTGACCATCTTCTCATACAGAGCACGCTCTACGGCGGGACCGACAGTTTCGTGACCGATGATATTCCCAGACTCGGGATCGAATTCGACTTTATCGATCCGGCGGACCCGGGATCATGGCATTCAAAACTCAGACCCAACACAAAAGTGATCTACGTCGAAACGATATCAAACCCGTTGATCGAGGTCGGTGATTTGCGGGCGGTTGTCGCGTTTGCCAAAGAGCATGGGCTGGTGTCGATGATCGACAACACCTTTGCCAGCCCCGTCAACTTCCGGCCAATCGACAACGGTTTCGATCTTTCGCTCCACAGCTGCACGAAGTATCTCAACGGGCATTCGGATATCGTGGCGGGGGCCGTAATCGGCAGCAATGACATGATCGAGAAGATCAAACACAAGCTCGATCATCTGGGTGCGACGCTTGACCCACATGCATGCTTTCTCCTCCAGCGGGGTTTGAAGACGCTTGCGCTCCGCGTCAAATGTCAAAACGGCAATGCGCTGGGGCTTGCCAAGTTTCTCGATAGTCATGCAGCGATCGGCAAGGTCAACTACCCCGCTCTCGAATCGAGTCCGTATTACGAACGTGCGCGCGATCTTTTTGACGGGTGCGGAGGTATGTTGAGCTTTGACATAGCCGGTGATCTCAAAACCGTGGATCGCTTTATGCGCAAGGTGAGGATTCCCATCATCGCGCCTAGTCTTGGCGGGACCGAAACGCTTCTTACGCGTCCGGCGGTGACATCGCACGCCGGTATGTCACCCGAGGATCGATCGAAGAAAGGGATTCACGACACGCTGATCCGTATGTCGGTGGGCATCGAGTCGATAGACGATCTGATCGAGGATCTCGATCAGGCACTTGGCGGTTAGCAGGCATGGGCGTCGGTGATTGGTTGACGCGACGCGGGGGTATCACGCCCCTGTCGGTCGAGCGGTAATACGGCGCGCACGGGCACACCGCTCAATCCGAGGTAAACGATCCGTGGACATTTTGATTCTCGAACCTTTTTACACCGGTTCGCATGCCTCTTGGGCCGAAGGATACACCCGTCACAGCCGCCACAAAGTCAAGGTGCTCGCGCTCAGTGGAGCGCACTGGAAATGGCGGATGCACGGGGGCGCCGTCACACTGGCGCGCAAATATGTCGAACAGAACCAGCACCCCGATGTGCTGCTCGCTACCGACATGCTCGACATGACGACGTTTTTGTCGCTGACGCGTAATCGCACCAGCGGGATCCCGGCGGCGGTCTATTTCCACGAGAACCAAATCAACTATCCCTGGTCCCCCAAAGATCGCGACAAAGCGCGTGAACGTGACAGGCACTACGGGTTTATCAACTATGCAAGCGCTCTGGCCTGCGATCGGGTTTTCTTTAATTCGAACTATCACAGGGATGCGTTTCTTGAAGAGCTCCCCCGTTTTCTTCACCAGTTTCCCGACCATCAGGACACCTCGCAGGTCGATACGATTGAAAAGAAGAGCCGCGTTCTTCCATTGGGTTTCGACTTCTCCGATTTGCGCCGGCTTAGCATGGTTTCAGAACCCACGGCCGCGACGGCACCGGTGGACGGCTTGACCGGAACGAGGGCGATTGTGAGCTCGAGCGAGAAGGGACAACGGCCGCCCCTTATCCTTTGGAACCACCGCTGGGAATACGACAAGAACCCCGACGATTTCTTTGAGGCCTTGAAAATCGTAGCGTCGTACGGCTACGACTTCGAGGTGGCTCTGCTCGGTGAGAGCTTTGATGTGATTCCCGAGGCGTTTGTCAAGGCGCGTGAAGAGCTTGGGCCAAGAATTGTCAAATATGGATATGCCAAGGATCGAAGCGAGTACGCGCGCTGGCTCCAGCGCGCGGATCTGCTCCCCGTAACATCCAACCAGGATTTTTTTGGCAGCAGCGTGATCGAAGCGGTGTTCTGCGATTGTTTCCCGATTCTGCCCAAACGGCTGGCCTTTCCCGAGCTGTTTCCGGCGGAACTTCATTCGGCATGTTTTTACAGGGATTTCTCCGATCTGGTCGGCCGGCTGCAGGCTGCACTCGGCGGGATCGAGCGGGTTCGTAAAATCAGCTTTCGCACCGTGGCGGAAAAATACGACTGGGAAACCATCGCACCGCTCTACGACGACGCCCTCGAGGAACTGGCTAAGAGGCGGTAGGCGGCGGCAAGCAAGCCCATGTGGGGATTGGGCGTCACCGGCAGCGATAAATTCGCGCGGACAGTGACAGCCGCTGCCAAAACCGGTGGGCGTTGACATCGATGACAAAATCGCGCAAGATTGAGGACCTCCATTCGCCGGGGGCCCCGTTGAGTCGAACGCTTTCCAAACCGAACCGGAGACCCATGTCTGAGGACACCACAAAAGCCCCAGAGGCCGAGCAGCTTGTTCGCCCCAGCGTCCCCGCCCTCGACAAAGTCCTGGGCGTAAAGTTCGATGTCCTCGACGACGGTTTTGTACGGCTGGTGGACTATATGGGGTCGGATGCGGCGATCGTCCAGGCGGCGCGGGTATCCTATGGCAAGGGCACCAAAAAGACCAGCCAGGATCGTGGGCTGATCCGCTATCTGCTTCGCCACCGGCACACGACACCCTTTGAGATGTGCGAGATCAAACTTCACGTTCGCGTCCCAATGGACTGCTGGCGCCAGTGGATCCGTCATCGCACGGCCAACGTCAACGAATACTCGACCCGTTACTCGATTGCGATCGATGCCGCGCAGCAAACCGAGCCCTCACAGTGGCGCAGGCAAGCCCCGGGCAATAAACAGGGCAGCAAGGGATTCATCGACCCCGGAGACGGCGAGCTGCTTTCCAAGCGTGAGCGCGAGATCCAGGACGCGAGCCGCGAGGTGTATCAGGAACGTCTCGATGCAGGTGTGTCGCGCGAGCAGGCGAGGAAGGATCTACCCTTGGCCACCTACACGGAAGCGTACTGGAAAATCGATCTGCACAATCTCCTTCATTTTTTGTCGTTGCGAATGGATGACCACGCACAAATGGAGATCCGCGAGTACGCCAAGCTCATCGGTTACGAGATCGTCAGCCAGTGGTGCCCCATCGTGTGGGAGGCGTTTCTCGACTACAATATGGAAAAGCTTGTGCTTTCACGTCTCGAGATCGATATTGTCGGTGCAATCGGGCGCGGGGACAAGCAGCGCGCGATCGAGATGGCCACGGGATTTGGCTGGCTAAAGCGGGGCGAGAAAGGTCTGCTGCGGCACCGCGAACGCAACGAGTTCGAACAAAAGCTCAAACAGCTCAACCTGCCGATTCCTTGGAAAGAGTAGCCCTCACGACATATTGCCGACGCGTTCTTCTGTTCTCGTCCAACTCAAATCGACATGTTTGGTCAACGAATCGAATTATTCACACTCTTTGGCTTTAAGGTCGGAATCGACACCAGCTGGGTCTTTCTGGCGGTCCTCGTCACCTGGTCATTGGCTACCGGTTGGTTTCCCGGGTGGTACCCGCGCCTCCCACAACTCACTTACTGGATCATGGGCGCTGCGGGAGCCGCTGGTCTTTTTGTGTCCATCGTGCTCCACGAGCTTGCCCATTCGCTCGTAGCCCGCCGGCACGGCGTCGTGATGCGCGGTATCACGCTGTTTATTTTTGGCGGAGTCGCCGAGATGACCAGCGAGCCACCCAGCGCGCGTGGCGAGTTTCAAGTAGCCGTCGCCGGCCCAATTGCCAGCGTGCTCATCGCAGTCGCGTCGTTTTTGTTCGTCGCGGTCGGCACCGCGGCAGGTCTCTCCGATGCAGTTGTTGGTGTGGCAAGGTACCTGGGATTTATCAACAGCGCCCTCGTGATATTCAATCTCGTACCGGCGTTTCCGCTCGACGGCGGGCGCGTGCTGAGGTCCATCTTGTGGCACTGGAAGAAAAATCTCATTTGGGCGACGTGGGTAACATCACGGATCGGCGTCGGGTTTTCGCTGTTGCTCATCGGCTACGGTGTCTGGGTAGCGTTTAGCGAGCAAAATCTAATCGCCGGTGTGTGGTATGTGTTGATCGGGGTATTCCTCAAGGGAGCCGCCAACATGTCGTACCAACAGCTTGCGCTTCGGCGCTCGCTTGAAGGTCAAACCGTCCGTCGTTTCATGAAAAACGATCCGGTCACTGTCAACCCCGATATTTCGATCGAGACGCTGGTCGAGAACTACGTGTTCAAGTACCAATACAAAATGTTCCCCGTTGTGGACCGCGATACTCTCCTCGGTTGCGTTCGCACCCGCGAAATCAAAGATCTGCCAAAACATCAGTGGGGAAAGTTCACGGTGCGTGATGTTTCCATCGCGTGCTCGGATGAAAACTCGATTCACCCCGATGTCGACGCGTTATCCGCACTGACCCGCATGAAACAATCCGGGCAGTCCCGTTTAATGGTGGTGGAGAATAGCCGGCTCGTTGGTGTGATCACGCTCAAAGACCTGCTGCAATATCTGTCGCTCAAAGTCGAGCTCTCCGAGAGCTAAAACGAACTCGCATAGTCGGAGCTGCTCGACCGCGATTGAATGCTGCGATCAACGAATGTCGTTCCCACCGAGCCTCACACCCGTAAACACAGAAAGGACGTGGCGTGTGCAAATTTGATTCGATTCTTGATGAAACGCTCGAAGCGTGGGAGGACGTTCGCTATGGATTGATCGACGAGCTGCGGAATGTTCCGGCCAACCGTTTTGACTGGCGGCCCGTTCACGACGTCAGGAGCACAAAAGAACTGGTCGTTCACATCCTGGAAGTCGCGATGATGATGACCGAAGAGCTCGTCTCCCGCGATGCTGGATTTCACCGGGTATCATTTCCGACGCTGATAAAAAAACACGGTGCGCGGGCGCGGGCGCTCCGCACCCGCGGTGACGCGATCAGACTGCTGAGATCACAGCTCAAGGATGCCGACCAAAAATTCCGTACGGCAGGCGAAATTCATATGTTACAGTTGATCAAACGATTCGACGGGGTCGAAGGCACGCGACTCACTT
>CP070631.1:2908629-2916539 GCA_020356045.1 Candidatus Latescibacterota bacterium | reverse complement strand
GATAAAAACTTCTGAGAGCAGTGTGGCCACAGCCTCGATCAGCGCTGCAGCGGGGGCACCAAAGAGGAGGATCGACGCCAGATCCACCGGGCTTGATGCGTAAATCGATGCGCCGCCCCTGGGTAGAGAGATCTGTGCGGTGTCGGCGATTATGATCAGCGCGATAAATACCAGAATATCTTTGAAATGGGTGACAGGAAAATCGCGCATCAAATACGCGAAAAACAAGAACCCGAAGATAACAAAAGCGGTGTAAAAAAGCTTAAATGCTTTTGAGGAACTCTTTATCTCACGTTGCAACTTCTGGCACCTATATGGATCGTCGTCTCACCAAATCTGCCGGCTGTCCGCTCCGAGCTGTCGACTGCCGTAGACAGAGGCTCAACCCACCCGAGTTAGACAAATCTATGCCGGGGCCGGCCTTTGGATCAATCATTTTATTCGATATTCGATGGACTTCCTCGGGTTCAATTTGCCGAGGACCCTGTTAACGGCGTCCAATGTGGCAAATACGACGGTTTGATTGGTGTTGCCCGAGAATAGCGAACATCCGGCGAGACGTTTGCGTTCGCGATTTCGAAGGATATCAACTCGCACCAGTATGGCAGTTAGCTCACCAAGCGGGATCTCACGAACTTCGGCCAAGCAGAGATTCAATTCCTCTTCGAGAAGCTCCCCCACCGCTTTGAGCGTCGCTTCACCCACCGTCCACATCGGCGAGAGGCTCATATTGGTGTTTTTTGCACCGCCAAAAACCTCGATGCCGTCGCGGGCCAATTCCACTTCCGCCTGGACGCTGTTCTGCGAGATAAAGAGGTTTACGCTTCTGAACTCAAAGCGCGAGGGAAATTCCTCGACGGGGAACTCCATGACCTCTTCTTCGGCGGGAACTTCTGTGGTGACCGGCTCCTGTGGTTGTTCATCCTCGTCGGAATCAAAAACCACAACACCGATCTTCCGATGGTCAACCTGAATTCCCGCCATGGCCTTCAGGCAGCTTTCGACGTCGCGGGCAACGAACTTCGGGGCTTTTTGCGACGTCGCCACCACGTGAATTTCAGTGATCTTACCGGTCTCATCCGTGGAGATGCGGCAAGATGAGACACCCTGGATCCGACTCACGAGGGCTTCTGCACGTTCGATCACATCCGGCGGATATCTTTGCTCCGACATAAGTTACGGGTATGTGAGGGGTTGTGCCATTAGCGCGAAACGCCGTGTTATTATACCACATTCTGCCCGTTAACTCAGCAAAAAGCTCTCCACCTCGGACGGTTTTTTGGGGAAAACAAGCGCTAACTGGTGACCGAACAAGCGATGGGGTGGCGTAAGGTGGCTCACTCGAAATCAATCATCGACGCAAGTGCTTTTCGTCTCGACTCGATCTGCGCCGTTTCGAGTTGAAGCAAGCCATCAACGGAAAATTCCTGGACGGCAAAACTCGCCATGACTGTCCCCGTGACCATTGCCTGCGCCAGTGTTCCACGATCAATTGCATCCGCCCCCGCTACAAAACCCATGAAACCACCAGCAAACGCGTCACCGGCACCGGTCGGGTCTACAACATTGCGGAGCAGGACAGCCGGGACAAATAACGGTTTCACTGATTCACCGATCAACAGCGCACCGTGCTCTCCACGTTTGATCACGACGAACCGAGGGCCCAACTCGAGGATTCTTTCCGCGGCGTTCAACATTTGATGCTCGCCGCTCAACTGACTTGCTTCTTCATCATTGATGAACAGAAGATCTACACGCCGTAACACATTTTTCAGTTTCCCCGCGGTCTCTGCTATCCACAAATTCATCGTATCCATGCCGACGAATCGAGCGTCGCTCGTTTGATCGAGCACTTTCGCCTGCAAATCGGGTCCGATGTTTCCAAGGAACACATGCGACGATCCGCGATAATCACCAGGCAAAACGGGGTCGAAACCTTCGAATACGTTGAGCTGTGTATCGAGCGTATCACGATCTTGCATGTTGTTGTGGTATCGTCCGGCCCAGTGAAAAGTCTCACCGCCTCGAACCGTTTTGATACCTGTTGTATCGATTCCTCGGCTCTGCAGCCGGTTGAAATGCTCGCTGCCAAAATCCTCGCCCACAATCCCCACAACTCGAGGCGACGCAAAGTAGCTCGCCGCCATCGAGGCAAATACCGCGGATCCCCCCAAAGCTTTTTCAACCGAGGCAAAGGGTGTTTCAATGGTGTCGAATGCAACGGACCCAACTATCAGCACGTTCGAATTGTCCATTTGTTATTGATCCTTTGATGCCGTCCAATCGTTGTATCGTTTCGACGCTCACATGCTTCGCGGTGCGTTGACACCGAGAAGGCTCAGAGTGTTTCTCACAACCTGCATGGTCGCTTCCGCCAACGCCAGCCTCGCCGAAGACAGATCTTGGTCACCGGTCACGATCCTGTGCTGGTGATAAAACTGGTGAAACAGAGAAGCTAGCTCCTTTGCATAGACGGTCAACCTGTGTGGTTCACGACTCAACGCAGCCCCTTCGACCACATATGGATAGTAAATGAGGTGAACCATCAAATCGCGTTCCTCGGGTGACGATATGACCGACAGGTTCGCCTTTTGGCCAAGGCGCGCGGCACCTCGTTCGGCGGCAAAACGGGTCACGCTGGCGATTCTGGCGTGCGCATACTGAACGTAATAAACGGGATTCTCGTCAGATTGTTTCCGTGCTAACTCGAGATCGAAATCCAACGGTGCGTTGGTCCGCCTCATCAAGAAAAAATATTTGGCAACATCAGGGCCAACATCGTTAATGAGCTCTCTCATGGTTATGAATTCACCGGCTCTCTTGCTCATGCTGATCGGTTTGTTTCCCTCCATCAACCGGACCCAACCAACCACGATGGCTTCGAACCAGTTGTCTGGTGCCCCGAGAACCTTGGCGGCCGCCTGCATTCTCGGAATGTGTCCATGATGATCCGGCCCCAGCAGATCGATCACGCGCGTGTAACCACGCTCTAGCTTTGTCATGTGGTACGCGATATCGGCCAAAAAGTATGTGGGATTGCCGTCACTTTTTACCAGCACTCGATCTTTTTCATCGCCAAAATCCGTCGTCCGAAAATGCAGCGCACCGTCATGCAGATACGAATATCCTTTGTCGTCCACCAATGTCCGGGCTTTTTCTACTAGAGCCGGATGCAGAGACGACTCTCTGAAAAAGTTATCGAAATGAACGCCATATAGTTCGAGATCCGCTTTGATCGAACGGAGCAGTTCGTTGGCGGCGTGCTCCGCGTAGCGGGCGACGGAATTCTCGCGCTCCCACTCGGTGACGAGATCCTCGCTGATACGGCCGGCGATCGTTTTGAGGTAGTCCCCCGGATAGGCACCAATCTCCTCACCGTTATCGAGACGTCCAAACCGCTCTTTTACCCTGAATCTCAAACTCTTCCCTAGAGCCTCAATTTGATTGCCAAAGTCGTTGACGTAGTATTCTCCCTCTGCATCAAACCCAACCGCGCGAAGCAGGTTTACGATTGCCGACCCCACCGCCGCTGCCCTCGCGGATACCACGACCAACGGTCCGGTAGGATTCGCCGACACGTACTCGACTTGGCACTTTTCTCCGTTTCCCAACCCACTTCTACCGTAGTCATCCCCAAGCCGATGGACCTCGCGGATGTTCTCCACCAACACACCGTGGGCAAGCCGCATGTTGATAAAACCGGGCTTG
The DNA here is from genome assembly GCA_020356045.1 of Candidatus Latescibacterota bacterium. GTDB lineage: Bacteria > Krumholzibacteriota > Krumholzibacteriia > WVZY01 > WVZY01. Next base: position 2,912,831 of record CP070631.1, on the reverse strand, counting down.
ACTACCTCGACCGATGCAATCGTATCCGGGGGGAAATTCGCCGACTCAGCGATCTGTTCGGCTATCCCGATCGGGTTTTTCTTGAGCGCTTTCGCAAGCGTCAACGCGACGGGAGTACAGATGTCTCCGTGCTCCTTCATCCTCGGCTTTTCGAGAATTACCTCGGGCCCATCAACGGCGATACCGGTTGATTTGATGGCACTCGTGATGCCTTTTTGGATGACTTCCTGAAACCCCACGAGGACTCCCCTGCCGTCAGTCGTCGAACCTTTCGATCATCGCGTCTCCCCACAGCCGCTCGAGCTGGTAGTAATCACGGACATCGGGCTGAAAAATGTGAACCACGATGTCTACCAAATCGATCAAGACCCACGTGAGAGACTCGAATCCTTCGATGTGATAGACATCGGCCTTTACCTTTTCGGCGCCTTCGACGACCGCTTCAGCAATTGCTTTGACCTGAGCGTCCGACCCACCGCTGCAAATGATGAAAAAGTCCGCCATCGTCGTAATCTTGCGCAGATCGAGAAGAAGGACGTCCTCCGCCTTTTTGCTAAGCGCCGACTGAACGAGTCTCTTGGCGATCGTTTTCGGCCTCTTCACCAATTTCCGTTCCTCCCTATAACCCGACTTTCTGTTTTAAGCGACTGCCGATTCAAACTACGGTTCTACTGCCACAATGTCAAGGTTTGACGATATCGCTTTCGTCCTTCCTTTTCTTTCGAACGACCAGGTATGCGACCAGAATGCTCGCAATGTAGAGAGCCAGGACGGGCAGCGCCATCATAAGCAGTGATACCGCATCGGGAGGTGTAAGGACAGCAGCGCCGAGAAATACGACCAAAACCCCGATTCTCCACTGCCGCAACAACCAACCGGGCGTGACGATCCCGAGCATGCTCATGAGAAGCACCACGATGGGAACCTGGAAAACGACGCCGAACGCAAAACACAACCGGGCCACAAATGCGAAGTACGCAACCACCGATATCAACGGATTGACGAACTCTGTGCCAAAGCTCAGCAAAAACCCCATCACCGTTGGTATAAGCACCAGATAACAAAAGGTAACGCCGACGTAAAACAAGATCGAGCTGCTCAACACGAGTGGATAGATCCGCCGTCTTTCGTGAGCAAACAGACCCGGAGATACAAACGCCCATATTTTGAACATAATGAAGGGGAAAGCCGCCATTAATCCCAAGACGAAGCTGATCTTCACACGCACCATGAACGCTTCGATTGGTGAGAGGAAGTAGAGACTCTCGACGGGAAGATCGGCGATCAGCAGATCGAGAATTCGGCCGCTGAAGAACCAACATATAACGGACAGCGCAAAAAACACCACGAGCGAATGGATGATGACCATTCGCAGCTCACCGAGGTGATCGAGAAAGGACATTTCTCCAAAGTCGTCTTTTTTTTCTCTGGTTTCGGTGGGACTGCTCACTGGCTCAACCCGACTTGCCAATCCGTCTCCCGGCGCGAGACCGACGTAGCCGTCGCACGGGGGCCACGGAGAGCGGCGTTACGAGGCACCTTTGTCTTTGTCTCCAAGTATGTTCTTGATCTCGCTCATAAACTCGTTCACGTCCTTGAACTGTCTGTAAACGGACGCAAACCGGACATAGGCGACTTCATCGAGGGCGTGCAGACGTTCCATAACTTCGTTGCCAAGATCTGCCGAGAGAATCTCGTGTTTGAACTTGCCAAAAGTGGCCTTTTCCACATCGTCTATGAGTTCTTCCAGCTGGTCCCTCGATACCGGTCTTTTTTCACAGGCTGTCACGAGCCCTTTGAGCAGCTTTTCGCGGCTGTAAGGTTCGCGCCTCCCATCTTTTTTGATGACCATGAGGGGAACTTTTTCGATGTACTCATACGTTGTGAATCGCTTGCCGCAATCCAGACACTCCCGTCTGCGCCGGATCGCTTCACCTTCTTTGGTCGTTCTCGAATCGACGACCTTGTCCTCGGAATGGCCGCACTCGGGACACTTCATTGCGTTCCTTCCCTCCCCGATCGACCGAACTCGCATCCGGTCGTACGTCTGGACTCGAGCATTGTGGATGACACTACACGAAGCTTGAGGTTACTGTGTGGGATCCTTTGTCGATCAACGTTTGTATTCAGGATACAAGGGAAACGCTTCACAGAGAGCTTTCGTCTCCTTTTTTACTTTCTTTCCCATTTCATCATCGCCTAGATTGTCCAGCACTCGGCTCATCATGTCGGCGATTTTTTCCATTTCCGATTCCTTCATGCCGCGAGTCGTCAGCGCCGGCGTTCCCACTCGTATCCCACTCGTTACAAACGGACTTTTCTGATCAAAGGGAACGGTGTTCTTGTTGACCGTTATGCCGGCTTTCTCGAGGGCCCTTTCGGCCTTTTTCCCCGACATACCCTTGTTGGTCAAATCGACCAAAAAGAGGTGATTGTCGGTTCCCCCAGAGACGATATCGAACCCTCTCTCAACGAGGCTTTTCGCAAGCTGTTGGGCGTTTGCCACAACCTGCTTCTGATACGCCTTGAACTCCTCCGTCATCGCCTCCTTGAAACAAACCGCTTTGGCAGCAATCGCGTGCATAAAGGGACCGCCTTGAGTCCCGGGAAAGTTTGTCTTGTCGATCTGGTCCCGGAACTCCTCACGGCATAGCACAAAACCACCCCTCGGTCCTCTCAACGTCTTGTGGGTGGTGCTGGTCACGATATCGGCAAACGGCGTCGGATTATCGTGAACCCCCGCCGCGATTAGGCCAGCCACGTGGGCCATATCCATCATCAGAAAACAACCCACCTGATCACAAATGGCTCGAAGCCTTTTGAAGTCCCAGAATCTGGGGTAGGCGCTTGCACCGGCAACGAACATTTTGGGTTTCTCTTTGAGAACTTGTTCTTCGATGGTGTCATAGTTGAGCATTTTGGTGTCCGGATCGACCGTATAATGGACAACCTCGAAGAGCTTGCCGGAAAAATTGACTGGATGCCCGTGGCTCAAGTGCCCCCCGTGACTCAGGCTCATCCCCATGATCTTGTCGCCGGGAGAGAGAAAAGCCATGTAGGCCGTCATATTCGCCTGCGTGCCCGAATGGGGCTGAACGTTTGCGTGTTCGGCCGAAAACAAGCTCATCGCCCGCTCTCTGGCCATCTCCTCCACCTTGTCGACTTCTGAGCAACCGCCATAATATCGTTTGCCGGGATAGCCCTCGGCATACTTGTTTTGCATGACATTGGCGAGGGCCGCCAACACCGCGCGGCTGGCAAAGTTTTCAGACGCGATCATTTCGAGTTGTGAATCCTGTCTTAGAAGCTCGAGCAGGATCGCTTCAGCAACATCTGGATCGGTTTTCTTCAGATACTCGAAATCGTCACTAATGTTCAGCTTCGAAGATTCCGTCACAGCACCCTCCACCAATTTAAACGATCGTCAACCAGCCGTACTTGTCCTCGACTTCACCCGCGAGGACGCCAAAAAACCGCTCCTGCAGTTTCTGGGTCACGGGTCCGCGCTTTCCGACACCGACTTTGATCTTGTCGATCGAGCGAATCGGCGTGATTTCGGCCGCACTTCCCGTGAAGAAAACCTCATCGGCAAGATAGAGCGCCTCGCGGGGGATTATCTTTTCGATTACCTCCAGCCCCAAATCGGTTGCGATTTTGATCACACAATCCCGCGTAATTCCGGGAAGAACCGAGGCGCCCAGCGGAGGTGTGTTGAGAGTGTCCCCGCAAACTGTAAAGAGGTTCTCGCCGCTGCCCTCGCTCACATACCCCGCCGCGTCCAAAGCGATTCCCTCAACGAAACCATTTACGATCGCCTCCATCTTTATGAGTTGTGAGTTCATATAGTTCGCTCCGCATTTGGCCAGCGCGGGGAGCGTGTTTGGCGAGATCCGCGACCATGAAGACACACACACGTCCACACCATTCTCGAGCGCGTCTTGTCCGAGGTATTTCCCCCATTCCCACACGGCGATAAATACGTTTATCGGGACTGGAAACGGATTCACTCCGAGCTCCTCGTATCCGCGGTAAACAACAGGTCGAATGTAACACTCCTCGAGCTTATTGACGCGAATCGTTTCGAGAATCGCGTTCGAGATTTCTTCCTCTGAGTAAGGCGGATCCATCCGGTATATCTTCGCCGAGTTGAACAGCCGTTTTACATGCGGATCGAGACGGAAAGCTGCCGAGCCCATCGGAGT
>CP070631.1:2894866-2908529 GCA_020356045.1 Candidatus Latescibacterota bacterium | reverse complement strand
GGCCCACCAAAACCACCCACGAAACCGGGATGACAATCGTCACAAGCCGGCGTGCCGTTGTAATTCGGATACGACATCCCGCTTGCGGGCCACAGCACGGTGCATGCCGTCACAACCAACGCGGCTAGACACCAGTAAACTAGCTTCATAATCCCTCCTTCGGTTAGATCCATGAAAGTCGCACTGTCCCCCACAACCCCCAAATCCTTGAGTTGTTGATCACAATCCAATATCCAATTTGTTCATTTCCCCGTGATTCCCCTCGATTGAACCAAGGTCGTTTCGCTGATCCTGCACACCCCAGACACAACAGCTCGCACAGACGCCCCGCCCTCCACACAGCGGACGGCAGCTTCTGAACGCCCGCCCGGGCTGACTTAACCTGCGTCTGTGTGACTGAGACGAACCATTTTTGGATCCCGATTCGATGCTGTTGAATCGAGCATCGTCCTCGGTAATGTGTTTAGAGCGTTGCGAGCCTGAACCACTTGGTCTCGGGGAGGCGGGCGACACATTCAACTCAATGTCTGTGGCTTGCCCAGTTGTGGTATTCCTTGGTGTCATGCGTCGGCCGACCTGGCTATATGGTCTTTGTATTCGGCTGCACAGCGTACGATAACGCCCAGCATCGCGCTCACTTGCTAACAAGTGAAAATCTTCACCATTTGGAGAGTGGACGAGTATGATACCAGAATATTGCGCTGATTTCAAGCTCTAAATGCGTCACGATCCGTCTTCTTAACCGCGGTTGGATGTTTCTGCAAAGGTACCGCGCGCTCGAGCACAGCCAGTCAATTGTCGTCAGCCGATAGCTGGAAAGATGGAAGCGTCCAAGTCTTTCGAAATAGCCAATTAACGGCCGACCGGGCAGAGAGAAAGAGCGGGCCGCCGCCATGGTCACACACCATCCTTCGTCCGATGCAACCCGTTAACTCGCTATGTCTTGCGGAGTTGATAGAAATAAACGTTGCCATACGATCCCCATTCTGGTAAAGTTTTAATAAGTGAAACATTTCACGCTACTCTATCTCTAGAACCAACGGACCGGATGCTGTCATGACTGACGATCTTTCGACACGCGGGGTTTGCGGTGTCGTCGACTGTGCATCCTGTCCCCTTATGGTCGGCGGCCCCTGTCGTGGATGCCGAGGGAGGGACGCCGAGATCTCCGAGAACGGCCGTAAACGTTGCGCCATCGTCGTTTGTTGTGAGGCACGCGGAGTCGATTCCTGTTACCGGTGTGATGATTTCCCCTGCAGCGTTTTTTGCTCGCCGACGAGTCTGTATCTTCCCCAATCGAAAGACAGCGACGGATTGACCGACTGCAACGTCGCCGCGCTTTCCCGCAACCCGGAGGATACGTCCAAGAAATTCATTGGCCGGCTGGCGACTTATCTGGTGGTCGCCGAGCATCGCCGACAATCGGGGAACGAAACGGTGACGTCGACAGAATTTGCATCCGCCCTGGGAATAAAACCACAACTGGTCAGGAAGGATTTGCTCAGCCTGGGTCATTTTGGGATTCCGCACGTCGGATTCAAGTTGGATATGTGCATCGAGGCGTTGCGCGAAACGCTAAACCTCACTACCGTGCGGAACGTGGTCTGGGTTGGCGCAGATGGCCGTTATAAACCCGAGCAATATATGAAGCGTTTGAGTTCCTTTGGATGCCGTATCGTCGCGATCCTCAAAGGCTGTGAGGGGGAGACTCCGAAACCACAGAGCATTGACTCAGTAAAAGTCTTCGATTTTGGAGAGGTCAAACGCGTCGTCAAAAATCTAGCGGTCGTCGGGGCAGTAATTGCATGCGAAAAGCAAGGGGTTCAGACCGCTGCGGATACGCTGATTGACCTGGGCATAACGAGCATTCTCAACCTGACCCCGGTACCGCTCGACCATCCGCCACACGTATTTGTAAAGAACATCGATCTCGCAGAAGAGATCATGCTCTTCTCTTTTTACTGCAAAACCGACTAGAATACGCTACAAAAATCACCGACAAAAACTTGGGGCGTGGGCACTCACGTTCAAAATGGCGCTTGCCCGCGCGACCAGGATCTAGAGTGCCGCAGTGTGCACGAGGTATCAGTACTATTCATTCTCTGGAAGCCGAAAGCATTGATAGCGGCAGCCGGCCCGTTCTAAAACGAACAGCAGCCCGAACCCATCCGTAGTCAACGCCGAGGGAAAATCAAACGCCCCCGGTTGGTTTCCCCGGCCGCCGATGTAGGTAATAAACTCGCCATCACTCGAAAAGCAGCTCGCGATTTGCCGTATGGTATCGAGCACCCACATGTTGCCGTTCGCCAACACCACGATCCCTGCTGGGAACGAGAAATTCTCCAACCCCGCGCTGTGCTCTCCAAATCCGCTCAAGAATTTTCCGTTCGCGTCATAAATTTGAACCATCGTCTCGGTCGCACACGGGTCGGTTATGTAGATATTGGAGGAATCATCTACCGCTATTGCGCTGATGCATGCGTCCTGTGATCCCGGCGCATCGAGGACAATTTCACGACGGATGTTCAGCGCCGAGTCGATGACAACAACCGTGTGAATGCTGCTCGACAGTGCCGCATATACTTCCTCATCCGGCCCGAGGGCAAGTGCTTTGAACCGGAGAGGGTCCTCGCCGTCATAAACAGGAGGAAAGACCTTTTGGATTCTGCGGCCGCGGTGGTCCAACACGTCTATGAACTCTACCGCTCCATCCAACAAAAAGATACGCCCGGACCGATCGACCACGAGACCTGTCGGCTCGCCGAGTGTCGGTTTGTCCCCATCCGTTATACGATGTAGAAATCTGTAGAACGCGGTTCCGTTGTCGTCGCACACCACCACCTGGTGATTACCCGTATCGGCGACGTAGCATTCCCTGCGGTTTTTGTCGTAAAAGATACCGAGGGGGCGAGAATATCGAACGCCGGGGCTTAGCCCGACACTCTGATAAAGCACCTTGGGCTTGCCCTGGGGATACACACTGGAAGGAGTCGTCAATAACGCCAGCACCAGGATGCCCGCGCCGAGCAGCCTCCCGAGACGAATCGGCACGAGCGGCGCCACTTGGAGATGCTGGCGTTCGCGAGGGAGTATATTGTTTTCTTTGCGGAATCGCATAACTCGTCATAAGGGAGAGCGCGTGCTGAACACATCGGCTAGCTCTCTGCGTTCACAGCACGGATGACACTCAGTATTCGATTGTTCAAAGTTAGGGAATCTGGCTGGTTTATGCAATATCCATCGCTTGATGGGTGTCTGCCTCATCGTAATGGAAGGTCCGGATTCGACACCGTGTCAACAACGTGCTAAGCTCTGATCCTTGTCGGATACACCGGTCGGCCGACTGCGTACACCTAAAATGCCACAAAGGGGGCTCCTTTTGAAAAGCGCCAACCCCGATCAATCGACTTCGCCCAAAGTGTCGATCTGGAAACAGTTTCCCGGTGCCTTTTGGTGCGCCAACGTCATGGAGATCTTCGAGCGTATGGGCTGGTACGGTTTCTATGCGGTGAGCAGCCTGTACCTGACGGGTGCCGTTGTTGACGGCGGATTGGGGTTGTCAAGCGAGGACCGCGGTGTCATTCAAGGTCTGGCCACGTTTTTTCTCTATCTTTTCCCGGCGGTGTTTGGAGCGCTGGCCGACCGTTACGGGTTTCGAAACATGTTTCTTGCCTCGTGCGCGGTGATGATCCCCGGCTACTTGCTCCTTGGCATTCCCAACGGGTTTTGGGGTTTTCTTGCCGTGTACTTTCTCGTTGCCGTCGGTCACGGGATGTTCAAGCCGGTGGTGATATCGACCGTCGCCAAATCCACCACGGAGAAGACGGGCAGCATGGGCTTTGGAATCTTTTACATGATGGTCAACGTGGGTGGCTTTCTTGGACCGATCGTGGCCGGTGTAATTCGGGGATGGGACTGGCAGTACGTCTTCTACGCCTCGGCTACGTGGATTTTGTTTATGGGCGTCATCACTCTTTTGTTTTATAGAGAACCGCCCCGGGATGCCGAAGCCGAATCGCGACGATCGCTCAACGACGTGTTTCGAGGGATGATCGAGGTGGTGGGCAATGGACGCTTCTTTTTGTTGATCGCGGGGTTGTTGCTGCTGCTCGTTATGGGATCGAAATGGCTCGGACCTCGCGAGTATCTCCCCGCGGCGGGCACCTGGCTGGGGCTGAATCTGTTTGCGGATGTACTGCTACGCAGACGCGAGGGCAGTGCGGATGGTTTTTGGCTGCTCCAACCGATGAAGATTGGCGAGGGTCGATATCTGGTTTTTCTGGTTTTGATGGCGTTTTTCTGGACCAGCTTTAATCAAATATTTATGACGCTGCCCGAATACATTCGCGACTATGCGGACACCAGCGATTTGATCCGTGCTCTGACCCCGGCCGCGGTGTCGATTACCAACATCGCCCAAAATATCGGCCTGGATACCAGCGAGTGGGGCCGCGCAGTGCTCGAGCACGGACAAGTCAAACCCGAGCATCTGATCAATCTCAACGCGCTCGGAATCATCGTGGGCCAGGTTGCGATCGCGTACCTCGTTCGCAAGCTGCAACCCCTGACAACGATTATCGTGGGCAGCTTTGTTACGGTGATTAGTTTCTTGTTGTATCTGATCGGTCAGGGTGGATGGATCATCGTTATCGCAATATTGGTGTTTTCAGTTGGCGAGATGCTCGCGAGTCCGCGCTCAAAAGAATACGCAGGCCGGATCGCTCCACCACACAAGGTAGGAATGTATATGGGGTATTTCTATTGGTGCGTAGCGCTGGGCAATCTTTTTGGAGGGTTGCTGAGCGGTGGCCTCTACCAACATTTTGGCCCGGTTGACCGCGGTGGTGTGGATAATACCAACGCTATGTGGTTGATCTTCGCCGGGCTGGCGCTCGCATCGGTGGTGTTGCTGTCCGTGTACGATCGTTGGGTAAAATCAAAACCACAAGAGTCGGAACAGGCGGTTTAGGATTCGCTCCCAGTCCCGGGCGTATTTCATGAGCATAGTGACATGCTGATTCGAGCGGAGGATCATCCATGATTTCCAGATTTGTTCTGCAATCGTTGTTGCCTTTGTTTCTCATTTTTGCGGTCGACGTCTACGCACAGCATGAACATGACGACGACACAACCGCACACCATCGGCAAGGTGGCCAGCATGACGATGACGCGACCGCACACCACAGCTTCAAAAACGCACGTTCATGGGCAAGTCATTTTGAAGACCCCGCGCGCGACGCGTGGCAGCTACCCGACAGCGTCGTCGCCACAATCGCAGTCCGCGATGATATGGTCATCGCTGACATCGGTTCGGCAACTGGTTATTTCCCTGTCCGTTTCGCTCGCGCCTGCCCCAATGGGCAGGTTATTGGTGCCGACATCGAGCCGGATATGGTATGGTATCTCAACGAACGCGCCCGCCGCGAAGGGATCACGAACCTCTTTAGCGTTCTTGCGGCGCCGGATGATCCGCATCTTCCAATGACTGTGGATCTGGTTTTTCTCTGTAACACTTATCACCACATCGATGACCGGATTGATTATTTCACCCGGCTCAAGGACCAGATGAACGAGGGCGGTCGTGTGGCCGTCGTGGATTTCAGGATTTCGTCGCACCGCGGTCCGCCCCACAAGCTAGAACGCGGGACCGTCGAATCCGAAATGAAAAAGGCGGGATATACGCTTGTTAACGACTTCGACTTTTTGCCCGATCAATATTTTCTTGTTTTTGAACCGCGGCCTCTCGATTGACGCAATTGGCTCGCGCAAAAACCCGAGATTGAACTCGACAGACATACAGCATAGGAACGGATCACGTTGAAAACCCGACAGAAAAAAGAAAAAGCGACCAGCAAATCAAAAGCTCGGCAAAAACCGAAACGATCCAATGGCAAATCGAAAACTCGGCAAAAACCGAAACGATCCAATAGCAAATCGAAAACTCGACAAAAACAAAACCGGTCCCACGGCAAATCGAAAACTCGGCAAAAACGAAATCGATCCCACAGCGAATCGAAATCTCGGCAAAAACGAAAAAGCATCAACAGCAACTCGAATACCCTCCAAAAACAAGAACGGGAAGATAGCAAAGAACCGCGCATCATGGATGACGTACCCAGCAATGTATCCGGTGTCCTCGAGATTCTAAAAGGCCGTGGAGGATTTCTTCGTGATCCCGAAACGTCGTTTCGCCGCGACCGCACCGACGTGTTTGTCCCGCAGAAGCTGATTGGTCGCTACGGGCTCGTAACGGGTGCGGTGGTGACGGGCTCGACGCGCGTTACACAACAGGGGGTGCAGATCAAAAGCGTTGACTCGGTATGTGGGTTATCGCCCGATGAGTATCGCGAAAGAACCCCTTTTAACAAGCTGTTGGCGGTCAATCCGGACAATCGATTCCGGCTTGCCAAGAGCGGTAATCAGTCGATGCGCATTGTGGATATCCTCGCGCCGATCGGCCGCGGAACGCGCGGATTGATCGTCGCGCCGCCAAAAACGGGTAAGACCCAACTGCTCGAAGACCTGACAAAGGCCATCCACGCGGATGCACCCGACACGCGCGTTGTTGTTCTTCTGATCGACGAACGGCCGGAGGAAGTCACGCATTTTCGCCGCCAAGTCGAGGCTGAGGTTCTCGCAAGCAGCAACGATCAAACCATCGAGGAGCACGTGAGGCTGGCCAATCTTTGTATGGCTCAGGTCCGCTGCGAAGTCGAGTGCGGTCACGACGTGGTCGTGCTCGTTGACAGCATTACCCGTATGGGTCGTGCATTCAACGCGCACGGCGCGGGATCCGGCCGGACCATGAGCGGCGGACTGGACTCGCGCGCGCTCGAGATTCCTCGCAAGTTTTTTGGCATGGCCCGTAATGCAGAAGATGGAGGATCGGTCACCGTGCTTGCCACCGCGCTGATCGACACCGGCTCTCGTATGGACGATATGATCTTTGAGGAATTCAAGGGCACGGGAAACAGTGAGATCGTGCTCGACCGCGATCTGGCGGACGCCAGAGTGTTCCCCGCGATCAAAGTCGCCGCGACCGGCACCCGCCGGGACGAACTTCTCTTTACCGAGAAGGAAATGTACGCCATCAACCGCATCCGGCGGCACGCCGTTGATTTGCCTCCGCGCCAGGCCATCGAAGACCTGCTCAAAATGCTGGATAAATACCCGACCAACGATAAGCTATTGGCTAGCGTTGCGTGAGCGGGTTGCCGGCCAGTCGTAGCCTCTCGGACCCACCTTTTTGAAGACAACCGGTAAGGTGTTGCAGGTGTTACCTTTACCTTCTTTGCGGTTGCGTGAGCGCAATTGTTTTGGGTGTTCGCGCAGCGATGCACATCATTTCGGAGAGGGGACTGCCGTGAGGAAATTGTTTTTACCCCGCAACTCCGATATCGATAAACTGGTCGATTTTTATACTGCCCATAGCGCATTCCAGCTTGCTACCATTGAGGTGAATGCGTACAACTTTGTGAAAACGCGCAAAGCGCAAATCGGACGGAAATCCCCGCGGGCAACACGTACGCTGTCGGTGAGCATGGCGGCTCAATCAAAGAAAAGGTGTCACGTTAATGATGGAAGAACCGGTCAAAGTCTGTTCGCAATGTGGTGAGGAGTATTCGATCAAGGCGGAGGTCTGCGCCGACTGCGGAGGCACGCTGGTGCTGCCGCAGGATTACGAGAAACGACATGTTCCGCTCGCTGAGGGGGAGGAAGTTCATCTCGTCCGCGAAGGACCGGTTGGTTATCTCCAGGAGCTCGAAGTGGAGATGAAAAAGAAGGGCATCCGCGCGGTAATTCAGTTTCTCGGCGGAACACCCGGAACCTGCCCGTCAAAAACGCGATATGGGCTTTATGTCAGGCCCAACGATCTGGATGCCGCGAAGGAGATCGATCACGACTACTGGATCAAAGGAGCGCCTGACAAAGGGGCGTCGTTCAGATACGACGAACAGGAGCTCAAAGGCGTCTGCCCGGCCTGCGACACAGCCATTCCCGACAACACCGTCGAATGTCCAGAATGTGGACTGGTGGTCCGCTACGACGATGACGTGGCGACCTGCCCTGAGTGCAATACACCGGTGGGCGATGAAATCGAGAAGTGTCCGAAGTGCGGGACGGAGTTTGAGTAGACGGATTGGCCCGACTCTGCAGACTATCCCAAATAACAATGCCCTGCAATGCGTCGCACTGCAGGGCATTCATTGTCGAGTGAGGTTTAAGCTTCAACTGTTGGTTTAATAACCGCCGGCTTTTTTCCCGCCCTCTTTTTCAAAGATCACACGCTCGCGGAGCGCAACCAGTATACACACCATCTCATCGATCTCCTCCTGACCGTGCCCCATATTTTTCATCGCCTGGATGATATCACCACCGGCGACAAGAAAGTCGCTGTTGGTCAGCCCCATATCCGCATGTGTGACTTCGAGCTCGGGGCCGTCATATACAGCGGGGCCGCCGGTACCGGAAATGACAAACAACGCCACACGATGCGCGACTCTGTCGGCATCGAGATCCTCGAACATATAGCTGATCTTGTCGTTCTCCAGGTGAAGCCTGACAATCTCGCGTGTCAGTTTGTGAATGCCTTCCTCGCCACCCAACCGTTCAAACAGAGGCGTTTTCGCGTGGCGCGCGGCTCGCGCTTCCGTGTTGGCGGCGCACATGGCTTCGAGACCGGCGATCTGTTCGTCGACAGTGGGCGCGTCTTCTTTGTTGGATTTGGTTTTTGTCTCGGCGTCTGCACTCTGATTCGCGCTGACCGGAGCGGTGACAGCAACCACTGTCAACGCGACGGCAAAAAAGACAAGGGCAGTCTTCATTATGGGTCCTCCTGATTGTAGGTTTGATAGACCAATGTCTAAAGATAGGTTGCCCTAACTATGTTAGTAAAGTGTTTATATACAATAATCTATGTGAATGTTTTCGCAAGAATGCGGGCAGATCCAATGGGCCGAACGGGCCCGCGCCGCATCAATCGCCGACTCGGTAGCTATGGAAAGGATCCGACGGGCGCGGACCCGGTCAGCGAGCGTTTTCTTTGAGCGCATTGATACGGCGCCCGACAAAGTTACTCATGGAGGGGTTGATCTCGACGCACTTCCGGTACAACGCGATCGCTTTGTCGGTGTCCCCTTCCTCCGCAGCAATTCCGGCGAGCCGCCACCATCCGTTCACCATATTGGGATACAAAGCGGTTTGATGTTCGAGAATCCCAACGGCGTTCCCGCGATCGCCTTGCTCGATCAGCGCATCGGCAGATCTCGTCATCACCCATTCCGCCGGGGCTACATCATAGCCATAGTGCGCCGACAAATCGTCGTAAAACGATTTGATTTCGCTCAAGCTCGTGAAGTGACGATCCATTGGTACGTAATACTTCTCGAACAACGCCCGAAGCCCTTCCTTGAGATAAAGAGGCGTAATAAAATCGTCGTTTCCCGAAATATCGTTGAGTCGAAGTTCGAATCCTTTGTCGAATGCGGGGCCGACCAACTGAGCGAATTGTTTGATGTCGGCGATGTTTTCTGCGGATTCATCCACACCGCCAAAGGTTACATAGAAGAACTTGTGCAACGACTCACGCACGGTGTAGAACTCCTTGGCCTGTTCGAGAAGCAGCGCCGTATTGGGTGCGCTGACAAACGGATTGTTGAGAATAAAGGCGTCGAATAATTCGGGGGTGTTCTGGAGTGTGTACAAACAAAACACGGCTCCCGCCTGCGGTCCCACAAGGATGCGGTATCCAGCCGTGCGGTACTCTTTCTCGACAAATGGCATGACCTCGTCGGTCAAAAACCGGGTGTAGTTCTCGATCCCCGCCGGTTCTCCGTTATGCTGCAGTGGCCTCAGATCCCGGTAGCGATCGATATTGTCGATTCCAACCAGTATAAGCTGTGGCGTTCGCGCTTCGTTGCCCAGCGTTTCGATCGTGTAATACGCATCGGCGTAGTAGGTCATGTAGTCGCCATACGTGTGGTAAACAACCGGGTAGGATATAGCGGAACCGTCGTACCCCCGCGGCAGATGAATCAGGAGCCGGCGCGTTTCTCCCAGCGCCTGACTCTCGATCACACGGTAGGTACCAATCGAAACCGGCGCCCCATCCTCCTGCGCGGCAGTTGGCTCGGCCGGCAAGGCAATGACGCACAACAACAAGGCCAACACAATCGTCGGCAACCTCCGAGACCCGAACATGATCCCTCCCTATTTGCGGCGTGGGCGATGAACGTGAGTGCTCTGACCGAAAAATACCTCCGCGGCTTCCATCAGTGTTTCGGATAGCGTGGGATGCGGATGAATGGTGAGTTTGAGGTCGGTGGCATTTGCTCCCATCTCGATGGCCAGAACGCCCTCGGCGATCAGCTCTCCCGCACCGGCGCCCACGACGGCGACGCCTAGTAAACGGTTGGACTTCGGCTCGATGAGCAGTTTGGTCATCCCGTCGGTGCGTTCCAGCGTCAGCGCCCTCCCCGACGCAGCCCAAGGAAACTTGGCCACTTCGACATCGATGCCCTTTTCCTTTGCCTCCGATTGGGTCAATCCCGCCCACGCGATCTCGGGATCGGTAAAAATTACCGCCGGTATCGCCTGTGGTTCAAAAGCCACCTTGTGGCCGGCGATCACCTCGACGGCGGTACGGCCCTCATGCGATGCCTTGTGCGCAAGCATCGGCTCGCCGACAACGTCTCCAATCGCAAAGACTGCCGGTTCATTCGTGCGGAGCTGCGCGTCAACGTCGATAAACCCGCGTTGACCGACTTTGACCTTTGTGGTTTCCAAACCAATGTCTTCGGTGTTGGGTTTGCGGCCGATCGATACGAGCACCTTGTCAAATCGCGCGTCACCCGTGTTGTCACCATCAAACGTCACAGTGATCTTTTCATCACGTTCCGCCATCGAGGCAACGGTGGTATTCGTCATTATGGCTTCGAACTTTTGTTCGAGCCGTTTCTTGAGTACGTTAACCATATCGCGGTCGGCGCCGGGCAGAATGCCCGGGAGCATTTCGACCACCGAGACCTTTGAACCCAGCGCAGCATATACGCTTCCCAACTCCAACCCGATATAACCGCCTCCTACAACCAGCAATGTCTCCGGTATGGATTCGAGGTCAAGCGCCGAGGTAGAATCGAGCACACGCGGAGACTTGAGATCCAGGGCTGGAACCACAGACGGCCGTGAACCGGTCGCAATGATCGCGTGCTCAAACGTGATTGTCTCATTTGATCCGTCGGACTTTGCGATCTCTATCGAATGCCCATCACGAAATGTTGCGGTTCCCCGTACGTAGCGGATGTTTCTCCGTTTCGACAGCTGGCCGAGGCCGCCTGTCAACCGATCGACGACACTGGTCTTCCACGACCTTAGCTTGTCGCGATCGATTGAGGGTTCGGGATAATCCACGCCCATCTTTTTGGCGTCTTCCACTTCGCTCATTAGCTTGGCGACGTGAAGCAACGCTTTTGACGGAATGCACCCGCGATACAGACACACACCGCCGGGGTTGGGTTCCTTGTCCACCAGAACCACGTCCATACCGAGATCGGCGGCTAGAAACGCTGCCGCGTAACCGCCGGGCCCTGCCCCGATCACCACTAACTGCACCTTCTTTGTCATCGTTTCTATCCTCCCAACGCCAACAGCACAGGATCCTCCAGCGCGAGCGCCAGCCAGCGGGTGAAACGTACCGCCAACGCGCCATCGATCACGCGGTGGTCGTAGGACAACGACAACGGCATGATCAGCCGCGGTTCGAACTCATCGGTTTCGGTGTTCCAACGCGGTTTGGTCACCGCGCGCGACACACCCAGTATCGCCACGTCCGGCGCGTAAACGATTGGAGAAAAATGGGTGCCGCCGATTCCACCCAGATTGGAGATCGTAAAATTGCCACCCTCCAACTGGTCGGGGGTGATTTTTTTATTGCGGGCTTTATCGGAGATCTCGGTCAGCTCGACGGCCAGCTGGACGATGCTTTTGCAGTCCACATTGCGGATTACGGGAACAAGAAGACCGCGTTCGGTATCCACTGCCACACCGATGTTGACATATTTCTTGAAGATGATCTCGCCGGCCGCCATGTCGACACTGGCATTGAAATCGGGAAATTTTTTCAACGCGGCGGCGCATGCTTTGAGCAGTATCGCGGTCATGGTCAACTTGCCGCCGGCCTCCTCGACACTCTTGCCATGCCGTTTTCTCGCTGCTTCGAGATCGGTGATGTCGGCTTCGTCGTTCTGTGTCACATGAGGAACGGTTGTCCACGCCATCGACATGTTTTCGGCGGTAATCCGGCGGACCTTTGACATGGGTTTGCGTTCGATCTCGCCAAATTTTGAGAAGTCGGGAAGCTGCGGCGCGGCAGCTGCGCGTCCTGCAGCGGGGGCCGCGTGAGCGGCAGTAATCACCCCTTTGGCGTACAGCTTGACGTCATCCGCCGAAATTTTTCCGGCCTTACCCGTTCCCGCAACCTGGTAGATGTCGACACCCAGCTCTCGCGCCAGACGCCTAACACTGGGTGCTGCGGCGGGCGGGGGCATTTTGGCTTTTGTCACGGGTCCAGTTGGTTTTTCTGTAGCCGCTGTTTGCGGCGGCGCCTCCGTTTGCTCGTCAGCGGCAGCCGACTCTTTTTCCGCTGGTGGCGCTTCGCTGTCCTCGTCAGCAGCAGCGGGCTCTTTTTTCACCGGCGGCGCTTCCCTATCCTCGTCAGCAGCAGCGGGCTCTTTTTTCACCGGCGGCGTTTCTCTGACCTCATCGGCGGCAGCGCTTTCCTTTTCTATCGGCGGCTCTTTCTTTTCCTCTCTGTCCGCAGCACCGCCCACCTCGGTTTCAATTCTGACCAGCGCCTGCCCTACGGTTACCGTGTCCCCTTCGCTGACCAGGATTTCGACAACCTCTCCAGCCTCGGTCGACGGTAGCTCGAATACAGCCTTGTCCGTTTCCAGTTCGACCAGTGGGTCGTCGACTTTCACGAGGTCCCCGACCGAGACCAGCACCTTGGTGACGTCGCCCGTGTCGACACCTTCGGAAATCTCCGGTAGTTTGACTTCCTTGATCATGGGTGTTCCTTTTAGTCCTTGAGTGGGTTTTTCTTGTCCGGATTGATGTTGAGGTCCTTGATCGCCTTTTCGACTACGCCGGGTTTTATACGCCCATCCCCCGCCAACGCTTTGAGCGCGGCCAGTACGATATACCGAGCATCCACTTCAATAAAGTCCCGAAGCGTCTCCCGATACTCGCTACGGCCAAAACCTTCGGTGCCGATGTACTGCACCGGCCCCGGTATCCACTTCGAGATCGATGCGGGGAGCATGGTCACGTAGTCGCTTGCCGCGACGCAGGCGGCCCCGGTGCCGCCAAGCAATTGCGTGACGTAGGGCTCACGCCGCTCCTCGCCAGGGTGCAACAGGTTCCAGCGCTCCGCGTTTAGCGCATCCCAATAAAGCTCCTTATAGCTGGTCACGCTGAACACATTGGCCGGTATGTCAAACTGGTCTTCGAGAATTGATTTGGCGGCGATCACCTGATTGAGGATCGTCCCACTTCCCAACAGATTGACCGTGACGTCCGACCGCGGTTTCTCCGCAGATTGGTATTTGTAAAGCCCGCGAAGGATGCCTTCTTCCACACCCTCGGGCATCGCAGGTTGCGGATACGG
>CP070631.1:2892029-2894766 GCA_020356045.1 Candidatus Latescibacterota bacterium | reverse complement strand
GTCGCACTCAATGGTATCTCGATGATTGCATCATCGGGATCGTTGCTTATGACGGTCAACGTCCCGGTGATCTCACCCGGCGCGCCGGGTGACACCGTGACGGCGATTTCGCGGCCTTCGTCGGGTTCGAGCGCAAAATTGCTCACGTCGACCGAAAAATCCCCGCCAGTCACCCCAAGGTCGTATACCATCAACTGATCCTTGCCACCGTTGTGAACGGCCAGCGTCTCGGTATCGGTAACCGTCGTAAAAACGAGACCGTATTCCACTGCCGTATGGGATATGTCGATATCGGGAGCCGCTGTCACCCCAAGTGTCGCGGTAACCGGCGTGGAGGGTGACAATGGGTCATTGGTTTCTACTTTCAAATCGGCCTCGTAAATACCCCCGGCCAGACCCCGCGCGTCGAATTCAACCTCGATCTCGGAGCTTTCGCCCGGCCGCAGTGCTCCCGCAATTGGCGCTGGAGACACCCAGTAGGTACCGGCGAGCCAGCCAAACACGCGATTGGCGAACCGGCGGTTATCTTCGGTCTCATAGCGGGCGTCATCGAATAGCTCATCCGCCATCGCAACGACGCGGCCGCTACCAATGGCGGCAGCCGCAGCGGCAGCGGTGGTGTTTGGGTCCTCGACCAAGACCTCGGCTGGTGGCGACACCCGTGTGAGATGCGAACCATTCTGATTGAATGCCACGGATGTTACCCCCGCAGTTGTCTCGTGAGGGAAGACCGCGCTCGAGGTGCCGGGAACGCCGTCAGCCGAGGAATATTCTATACCGGCGCCTAGCGTGTCGAGAATCCGGTTGAAAATTCCAACGGAGACGTCGTCGTCACCATCGAGGAGCAACCCGCCGCCTGCTTTTACAAATTGCCCAATCAACGCGACCTGTTCCGCGGTTATTTCCGCCGGGGGATGTGGGTCGGTCAGCCACAGGACATCTGTGGTATCGAGCAGAGTCGGTGAGAATGGGTCCGCTACTAATGCCACCTGCGCACCGCGCGCCACCAAGTCATCAACAACACCGTCCCAACGGTCCTGGGTTCGGCCATACGACACGTCAAATACGATATGCACTCCGTTCAGAAACCCCTCAATGACCCCTACCGGCGGTGCCATCTGTGTCTGGCCAATGTCGAATTGTCTGGAGAGAACCAGCGATTCGCCGTTGTGGGTGACCACTCCCGGAACGTACTCGCCTTCGATAACGTCGATTGTCCAAAAAAGGTCACCCGGGCCGTTGTTCGAAATCGAGAAGGATTTGGTTGCGAGGCCTCCGGTCATCAACGTTTTTACCAAATTCGATGGTGATACGGCGACCTGTGGGGGAGGATCCGCGATCAGGGTAGTGACCACCGCGATGTTCGACAATGGAGAGGCGTTGCCGTGAGCATCGTATACCCGCATCGCAAAATAATAGGTGGTTCCATAGTCTAACCCCGTCAGTGTATGGGACTCGGTCGAACCCGCAGGTTTTGGGGGTAAAAGGTCAAAAAGCCGCCTGGCGGAGCTGAAATTGGATGCGTCGATCGGTTGAAGCGAAAAGCGGATGTCGTTACGCTTTGCGGTTCCGCTTGCTCCGTCATCGCCGCTGGCCGTCCACGTGAGCGAAACGGCAGTGGGGCCCGTGGGAGTGGCGGTCAGATCGGAAACGGTTTCGGGGGCTCGGGAGTCCAACGCTGCGAGCGCGCTGTGCAAGTTCAGCCGCCCTCCCGACACCGTCCTCCCATCCAGGTCCGGTAGCGGGTCGACGTTGGCAAGAAGCAGCTCTTTGACCTGCATGGCGCTCATGCGCGGCGCATGCGCCCAGATCAAGCTAATCGCCCCGGTGACATGCGGTGCGGACATCGACGTGCCGGTGAAGGACTCGTAACGATTTCCCGGCGTGGTGCTGAGAATACCTGAACCGGGTGCTCCGAGATCGACATTTTCGCTGCTCCAGTTTGATGACCCCGCAAGCTGATCGTTTCTGTTCGTATTGGCAACGCTAACGATACCGTCAAACGGCAGCCCCGCAGGGAAGTGCTGATGGTAGTCGTTGAGCTCTCTACCTGCGTTCCCTGCCGATGCGACGGTAAGAACCCCCGCCTCCTGAGCCGCAATGATCGCGTCGTTGAGCGCCGAGGATGGGTTGCCACCTCCCCAACTATGATTTGTCACGCGTGCGCCCATCATAACGGCGTATTCGATCGCTCTCGCGGCCGGGTACGTAAATCCCTCGCCGTTTATGTCTACGATCTTAAGGGGCATTATTCTGGCGTGCCAGTTGACGCCGGTGATACCGATACCGTTGTTACCGACAGCCGCTATGGTACCGGCGACGTGAGTTCCATGTCCGGATTCGTCCATAGGGTCGTTATCGTCATCCCCAAAATCCCACCCGCGAACGTCATCTATAAAGCCATTGTTATCATCATCGATGTTGTTGCCGGGGATCTCGTTTGGGTTTTTGTAGATGTTGGCCGCGAGATCCTCGTGCTCGTAATCCACCCCGCCGTCGCACACACCAACGATGACATCGCTTCCGACTTCTATATCCCAGGCGTCTGTAGCGTCGACGTCGGCATCTGCCTGACCGCGCACCTCGCCTCGGTTGTACAGTCCCCAAAGCTGATTAAACATGGGATCGTCAGGGTAGGTGGAGTCTAAGTGGATGCGATAATTTGGCTCGATGTACTCGATGCGGGGATCGGACTCGAATCGTTGGATGGCGTCCCGGACGGATACAGCATCAATGT
>CP070631.1:2890890-2891929 GCA_020356045.1 Candidatus Latescibacterota bacterium | reverse complement strand
CGCCGCACGCCCGGATCGATGTGCGCGACCTCGATGTTGACTTCTACGGCTTCAGTTTCTACAAGACCTACGGCCCACACTACGCGCTCTTGTACGGCAGGCGCGAGCATCTCGATCGTATGCCCGGCATCAATCACTACTTTCTTCGCGATGAGGTGCCGTACAGGTTCCAGCCAGGCAATGTGAACTACGAGGTAACGTACAGCCTGATGGGGCTTTGGGATTATTGGAAGGGATTCGCGCTGGCGCACCAACGGGACGACCTCGAGAATGACCGCGACCGCCAACTCGCGTTCGCATTTGATGCTATCGCACGTCACGAACAGGAGCTCACTGGGCCGTTGATCGACTTGTTGATCTCCAAACCAAAGGTGCGACTCATCGGTCTGCCGACCGCTGACCGGTCAAAACGCATGCCGACGGTCGCGTTCGTCATTGATGGAAAACAGAGTGACGAAATCACACTGGCCGTCGACCAGCACAAGATCGGGATCCGATACGGCCACTTCTACGCCGCTCGCCTTATCGAAACCCTCGGTCTGAATGCGCAGAATGGCGTCGTCCGCGCGAGCTTTGTCCACTACAACACGCTCGGCGAAGTGCAACGCCTCGTCGATGTCCTCGATCGTCTTTTGTAAGTGATGCTATCACGAGCAGAGCAGTCTTCAAGGGATCGGCAACGTGTTACTTGGTGGGACGGCGTCTCAAGGCGAGGGGATCGTTGATGTCGAGAGCGGGTGGGCGGGCTGCTCAAGTATTACCATCGGCGGGCGGCGTGAAATGTGCGACGTCAATCCTATTTTTGGACACTACGGGGTTACTCAAGTACTATCATTGGCAGACGGCGTGAGATGGATGATCTCGATTCTGTTTTCGGACATTACGCGAACAATGAAGCTGCGAAGAGCGCAAAACTGCGGTAGGATGGAGGGGAGGAGTTCACACGAGAACCGTGTCTCTTAGGTTTTGGACTATCGAGACCTACACTTTCAACGACGTACCAAAGGTTAGGAGGAATCGGTAATGGCGAAAAACAGCT
>CP070631.1:2885199-2890790 GCA_020356045.1 Candidatus Latescibacterota bacterium | reverse complement strand
ATCCTTCGACGCGCAAGGTGGTCATACGTATCAAGTCAAAGGGGTCGAACACGACGGAAAGGTATGGATCTGGGTCGAGGATACTTACACGCACGCGACGGTGAGCGGGGACAAACCGTAACTAAATTCGGCGGTAAATGGGATTGAACGATCAGAAACAAAAGGTCAATCCGGTATAGGGCCCGTTCAAAGTTGCGCTTCCTGCCTTGACCCATCGGTAACCACCACGCACGAACAAATACCGCGGACCTATCGTTATCCCCACGTCGTAATCGGAAATCGAATTGCCCTTTATCGATGACCAGTTGGGACGGAACTGCGCTCCGACCCAACGGATGGGCTGCACTCGGATGGGAACGGTTACCGAGAACCCGGAGTTCGATCCGTCACCCCGCACGATATTTGACCCCAGTCCGATATCCACTTCGATGTGCTGGGAATAGGTCATCCGGTAGAGTATGTGCCATTGGATGAAGTCGAGCTTGTCGTACGGGTCGTCTTCTTCATAGTGGGTTTCGCGGAATTGGATCCCGCCGGGCCCATACCCCACCTCGATGCGGCCGTCGATGGCCGTGATGTCAGAGGTAACGTTTTGGTACACGATGTCCAGGGTGGCAAACGGGGTCATCACCTCCCCGGTTAACCGTGGAACGTCGATTACCTTCAAATCGGGATCGTTGGTACCGTGCACACGCACCCAGCTGATGACGCCGCCGGCGAGGAAGACCGTCCCAAGCAGTTCTGCAGACCATGCCAGCCACCCGAGATCCGGTTCGTCCGTAGTGACGGGTGCGGCATCATCGTCGGTCGCGTCTTTGGTCGCCTCGTCTTCGAACTGGTTTAGCTCCCCTTCGTTTTTCTTTTTTTCGTCTTCTTTCTTTCGTTTTTCTGGCTCTTTGGGTTTTTGGCTGTCCTGTTGTTGGGGATGATCGGATAGCTGCGTTTGAGTGACAGGTCGAGGTTGACCGGCAGTGGCGGGTCGATGAAGAGAGACGGCCAGAACAGTAACGCAAATCAGTATCGCGACGCACCGGATTCGGATACGGCGAATCATAATCGGACCTTCCTACGCGGGGGGGGGATACGGTTGACCCCCAACGATCACATGGCTGCAACACACGCGATTATAACAGCGTGCAGGCGAATACGCTACGGCCACTCGGAGCCCGATTCTGCGTCTGTTTGAGGCTTCGCATTGCAAGGTTTTTTTTGTCAATGACTTACAGGCTTGTTGGTGAGTGTGCGGTCGAGTAGGGGTACGAGCCACACCGGATTCTCAGACTGGGGGCTGACGCAAAATCGAACCCGGGATCGAATTTTGGCTTTGACGAGTTCCACGCAGGTCGTTATTATCCCTGCGATGACTCAGAGGGATCTCCTGCCACATTCGTCTCCGCAGAGTTCGCCCCCGCAGTTTCGATGGTCGGTTTCGGAGCACATTTCCCCGAGTTGATGCAGTGTGGACGATCGGTCCACGAGAGTTAGAGTGGTGCGGTTGCCGGCTGATGGTTCAACCGGTTGCTGCCCGAGACACAAGGGGCGAGAGAAGGAGTGCCTTGATGGCCAAGAGACTGTATGTTGGTAATCTTCCCTTTGACGCGACGACGGACGCCGTTCGCGCTGCGTTTGAGGCTTTTGGAACCGTTCACGACGTTTTGCTAGTCACCGATCGTGAGACGGGCCGCCCGAGAGGCTTCGGTTTTGTCGAGATGGATGAGGACGCCGCCAATGCGGCGATCGAAGGTCTCGATTCCAAAGAGTTCGGCGGTCGCAATCTTACCGTCAACGTGGCGCGTGAGCGTCAGGGTGGTCGCGGACGCAGGTAACACCAACTACGCAGACCAAACTCTAGAGGGGTCGCTTACGCGACCCCTTTTTTTGTTTGTCAGGAAGCAGAATGCCTTGCTGACACGGATCGGGGCTGGCTATTTCTCCGGTGCTTTGGTGTGCCAGGTCGGATCACCAACACATTGGCCAAACGGTGGTTCCTTAGCGACGTGGAACCGCACATCGACAAAGCTGTAAATCTGTTGTACCAAAGTAGTCAGCAGTTCCCTTTCGGCTGTCGACAACGGACCCAGATCCACCTCGTCCGCCATCACACCAGTGGGAAACCGTTCGGCCAGGCTTTGAACGATTTTGGCCGAGCCGGGCAGAAATGAGCCCACCGTGTATCTCGATTCGACAAACCGCGCGGCAAAGTCGTCTGCCAGGGTTTTCTCTTCGGCCGACCATGGCCCCAGGCAAACGATGAGTTTACGCAGGGCTTCTTTGGCTTCGGGCGCGGCAACTTTGGTGGATTGGCTGCCACGCTCCGCATCGCAACCGAGGGCAAGCGCAAGGGGTGCCGTCGCGATCATCTGGAGTAATTGTCGGCGCCGGGCATCATGGTCGGTCATCGTCCGTTCCCCCCTTCGAGATGGTCCGCCAGGCGAAGCGCCAGGGCGGCGATGGTCAGCGTCGGCGGGTTGGCGCCCATATGCGGGAAGACCGAGTTGCTTACGATATAAAGATTGTCGAGACCAAACACCTTGAGATTCGGGTCGCAAACGCCGTCATCGGCTGTCTTGGCCATCGCGGTGGTTCCCGAAGGGTGATACCCCAGGCCAAACTCCGCCGGCGTGACCTCGGAGACGTGTGATGCCCCCATGGCGTCCGCCAGCTTTGGCGCCAGATCGTGGAGTTGAGCGGGGCCTAGCCGGTCACGCTCCGTCAATGGCAAGGTGATCTTGGCCATGGGTGAGCCAAAAGCATCGAGAGCGCTGTCATCGAGCTCGAGGGTACCTTCACCTTCCAACTCGGTCATGGTGGCGAGTGTTGCGATATGCGGAATCCGGGTTCTGAGCGCGTTCAAATCGAGCACATCGTTGTGTGTGGACCAGGCAGCGGCTTCAACGCCAATGGGAAACCAGTCCATTGCCGGTGACGCCAGCATCCAAAAGGTCGGCTTCTCGCGCCGGTCGACCTTCGCACGGAAGTGATCACAAATCATGGTTTCAAAACCTAGCCGGCTGCCAACGGGGCGGCCGATATCAAACGTCACATACGGATTGAGATGATCGCTAAACCCGCGCCCCAACTGACCACCCAAGTTGCCCAACCCACCCTTGTGTGAACCACCGGCGGCGGAAAGCATCAGCAGCCGCGGTGTTTCGACACCGCCCATGGCGACAATAAATTGTGTGGCGCGGATGACGATTGTGCTGGCGTCCCGAACATCCACCCCATGCGCGGCGGTTATGTCCTTGTTGTCGGGACCGGTTTCCAGCCGGCGCAAACTCACGCTGTCAAGAATGGTCACATTGGTATGTGTGTCCAGCTCGGGTACGTGGCGTCTGTCCGGTGAATACCGGGCGCCGGAGGGGCAGAATTTGCAGATGCGGCAGGCGAGACACGCCGATCGACCGCCATACGGCTGCGAGTTGGTCGCGCGTGGGCACGAGTGCCCCGTCATACCAAGCGAAGCCAGTGCCGGGCCAAAGATCTCGCGGTCAAAGTGGGAGAATTCATGCGCTGGCATCGGAAACGGTCCGGACCGGGACGACGCGTACGGATTGTCCTCATTTCCCGACACTCCAACTTCCTTTTCTGCACGCAGCAGCCAGGGCTCGAGTTCCGAATACGCAATGGGCCAGTCACGTCCAAAACCGTAAAGCGATCTAACGTTGAAGTCGTCTTCACGCGGCCTCAGCATGAGACCTTCGAAGTGCAAGGCGGTGCCACCGATACCAAACAATCTCATCGGCGCCCATTCGGCAATCCCGGATCCGGCTGAGGCTGAGTTGCACGGCGTCACCACGGTTTCGTCTAGGTCGTCGTTGTAGTCGGCAAAATCGTTGAGCGTCTGTTTGCTCCGTTGCAGCATGGCCGAGCGGTCGATTTCGGTAAAACGGGGGCCCTGATCGAGCAAGATTATCTGTTTGCCCGAGGCGGCGAGCTTACTAGCGACCAGCACTCCGGCGATTCCCGCTCCGGCGATAAGATAATCCGTTTTAAGTTCTTTACTCATGGCGCGATGATAAACGGGAGCCATCCAGGCCGTCAAGGGTCGGGTGAACGGTCGTTTACTGTCCGGTTTAGCCCCGCAGCAGCGATTGATCCGGTCCGGGCGCACCTGGGTCGCCACCGTCATGTGGGGTGTTGTTGGGCTCTCGGACCGGTGCTAAGCTATTAAAGGGGGACGAATCCCGCCATTCGGCCGCCCCTGTCCAAGAAAAAGGGGGACAGTCATGGCTGAACAGTTGACTACCCGAGAGGTATTTGGGTTTCTCCGACCGGACCAACTCCACACGATCAGTGACGCTGCAGACATCGTTCGTTTTGCCGCTGGTGATACCATCTACCAAAGAGGCGCGAAAGCGGATCATTTTTATGCGGTTCTAAGCGGTCAAGTGACGCTGCGCCTGCCTGGAAAAGAAGGTGTCAGCATTAACATCGACGAATTGACCCGAGGAGCGATGTTTGGTTCGTGCATCTGCTTCAATCGGGATTCATACGCACTGACCGCGCAGTGCACCGAAGATGCCGAACTGTTGAAAATCAGCGGGTCGGTTCTCGACCGATTGATGGAGGAAGACCGGACCATGGGGTATGCGCTACAGTCCCGGATTTCCGAGATGTACTATGGCCGCTACATCGAAACGATGAAAAAATTGCAGGCTATAGTAATGAACATCCCGATCGAGTCCAATTGAGGTACTGTAGACGGCGTCAGTGATATCCGCGGTATTGGCGCGTGTCGGAGAACTCGCGTCCGTGGGTGATCGTGAGGTGATCGCGGGAAGGTGCACCGGCCGGTTTGGACGGCGCGATCGTGTTATACTTATAATTAATCAACCGCGGCTCCCGTGTGGGCTGCAAGCGGTGATGTGCATTTGGTCGTCTTTGGGAGGTAACGCGTTGAACACATGTGCGCGAACTGTTGCTTTGGCCATTCTGACCGTGATCGTTTGTCAATCCTCGGTGTGGGCGGTCCCGAAGTTGTCCTATTCCCCTTTGTATTTGCACATCGGGCCCACGGAAGACCGCGGGGTGGTGCGGATCTGGAACAAGGAAGACGGCGTTCTCAACTGGAGCATGACATCAAACGTGGAGTGGCTCACATTGAGTCAGTCCTCGGGCACCATCGAACGCCCGACTTGGGCGTATCACACGGAGGTGGAGGTATACGTCGATCGCACGGGGTTTGCCACCGGATCCTATCCGGCCGAGCTGGCGATCACCTCCAACGGCGGGGATGCGATCTGCTACGTGACGATGCACGTTCAGGTCGAGCCAGTGCTGAGCTTGAGCCCGGATATTTTACACGTCGCGCTCAACCAACCCAACAGACCGCTGCGAATTTACAACGGTGGACAGGAGACGCTTACATGGACGGCGAGCGGTGACGCACCATGGTTTTCGATCGTGCCGCCGTCGGGCAGCGTGGGCTCACTGACGTATTCCGAAGTCAGCGTCGTGCTCGATCCATCCGCGCTTCCGTCACAAACCGACGAGCACACCGGTACGATTACCGTAACATCCAATGGCGGCGAGAGCTCGGTTGGGGTCACCTTTATACCCATTTGGGCGACGGGTGGGATTGTGGGGCT
>CP070631.1:2882861-2885099 GCA_020356045.1 Candidatus Latescibacterota bacterium | reverse complement strand
GGTGTCAAATGTGATGTCGTTCTCCATAGAAAGGTCGGCAAGACCCGTTTGATTCCTCTTCCGGCAGCCGACCTCGGTCGTCGCGGTGCCGCGGGGTAACGCTTGGGCGGGCTCGAAGCTCTCCGATAGAGGAAAGTCAAACACCTCAACGACACGGAGGTATGACGTCCAGAGTCCACACCCGTCGCTTGAAATCGCCGTAGCGCGGCCGGCAGGATCTCCACGTAGATGGCGATCAGGAGAAGCAAATCTGCCCAAAAGAGGAACCCATAGAAGCCGTAGCCGCTGAAGTCACCGAAGAGATTGAAGAAGACGATGTTTGAGAGCACTATTGACGGAACTACAAGAAAAAGCGCGATGACCCCGCGCGTGCAGGGGCGTTTTGTGTGAAAACGCTTCCCCCCATTGTCGGTCCGCGGCACTGATTTGTCCTGTTCTAACAGACGCCATACCAGGAGGGCCTGGCCGAAGGCGAGAAAGACGAAGTCATGCGGCCATGACGTTTTCAGAACAAAGGGGAGCATCAGAAAAACGAGGAGGAAACTCCAAAGATCCGAATGGCGGAGCTGCGCGCGCTGAATCAGAAAGACCAGCCCCATGTTGGCGGCCGCGAAGCCGTATGCGATCCAACCCAGCAACGGAAGATGTGCGTGAACGTCGTGTCCGGCGGCATCGGCCAGACGAAGGATAAGGTGCGGGAAGTAGTTCGAATGGGGGTTGGCGACGACCCAATCGGACTCACGGAACGAAACGGAGAGGGCGCTGTAAAATCGCAGTGTGTCGCCAAACCCCAGCACAACGCCGGGAATCACAAACAGGAACGCGATACACGCGGCGACGAGGGCTAGAAAGAAGCGGGTATTGCGCCCGAGGGCGAATGGTATGATAAAGAATAGCGGAAAGAACTTGAAACCTACCGCGAAGGCGAAGAAACCGGCGGCGGCGGCACGGTAGCCGCGCTCGTTGAGAACAAGCATAGCCAGAAGCGACGCCATCATGAATACGCTCACCGACCCACCAATGAAATTGAGCAGGAGCGGGTAGGAAGTTAGGACAAGGGTGACGAAGAGAAGTAGAACCTGTAGCCCCGCGGGAACGAGCTGCCGGAAAAGAAAAAGGTAGAAAAGAATAAAGAACACCTGTAGCCCCCCCCACAGAACGAGCGAAACCGTCGGTCCCAGCGGGGGAAATATTGCAAGCAGTATGGCGACGAAAGGGGAATAGAGAAAACCCTCCACGGGAAGTTTCGTGCTGAATATCGCCTCGCCCATGGGATAGTAGTAGGTCACGAAGTCGGAGAACAGTTCGGTAAAGGCGTCGACAGTGTGGGTGAAAACCCGCCAAGTGAGGACGTGGTAGGTGAAGATAATGACTACTATCCCGCCAGCGCCAACGGCAAACCGGATGATGTGCCCGCGGGAAGCTTCCCGGTCACCGTCGGGCAGTATCGTCCCAGCTGGCTTTGCGTTGCGCCTCGTCAACGAGGCCACCTCCGGACACGTCGTTTCGTCTCACTTCCCACGTCGAGTTCCCCTGGGTGGTCAGGCGATTTAGACCCAGCGGCGCGCGGACTTGGGCCGATGCGTCCGACCCGCTCGTCCGGACGTCGGACCATCCAACGGAATTCGAAACCGTTACTTATGGTATCGCAAAACACAGCCAGCGGAGAGCAGTACCCGGCACCTTGGCGCGCTCCGGGTCAAGTCGACGAATAGATGGTTTGGCTGGACCTACGAGAGTCACACCAGAATGGCGTCCCCACCGGGACGACGTGACAACCGGTCTATTTTCGCTCGACGAGTACCAAGTCTTTAACATACACAGGATTGAGCAGATGATCGGCTGACAATGGCGTCGGCCGCGTGGCGTTAAGACGGGCCTCAATTCAAGGCGGACTGGTGTCCGTCAAGCCATGGGAGGTCCAAAGCGCCGTCTCACAAAACGCTTGTTCGTTGCCGCCCGGCCAGTCGATGCTGGACTTGTCATTGACCCTGTCGAGGGAGTCCATTAAGAATTTAAATGGCAATGCGGACAGATTGCCCGAGTGAACCCTTGGATTCAGCTATGAGGGCAGTATACCACCCAAGATTATTCTTTTTGAAAAACTTGATTCGATTGTTCATCGGAATGTTCTTTCTGGCGATAACCGCGTGTTCTCAGAACGTTGATACCGCCGACAAGAACCAGAAACTGGTTGAGCGATGGTTTCAAGTGTGGAGCACGGGTGATCTGGCTGTC
>CP070631.1:2881349-2882761 GCA_020356045.1 Candidatus Latescibacterota bacterium | reverse complement strand
GAGTTGCCGGCGCTGCAGGAGCTCAAGCAGGTCATCATCGACAATTCCAATTTCGAAGAAAAGGTCAAAGAAGGTCACCGCTGTTTCAACCGCGGCGATTTTGAATCGGCAGCCGCTCGTTTTGAAGAAGCAGTCCAGTTTCAGCCGTCGTATGCAGACCTCCACTGCAAGCTGGGTTTGTCGTATCTGGAGATCGGGAACGACGCGCGTGCAACCGAATGCTTCACACGCGCTCTGGAAGAGAACGCCGCGTATACCGAGGCCCACTATTCGATGGGGATCGCGCTGTACCGGTTGAAACGGTATGACGAGAGCCGCGATCATCTCGAGAATGCCACGGCGCTGGAGCCCGAGTACGCTGATCTGCAGTGCCAGCTTGGCGTGGCCGAAATGGCGCTTGGCAATTTCGAAAATGCAAGATCCGCCATCGAGAAGGCGCTGGAAATCTCGCCCGGTTACGCGCGGGCTCACTACATGATGGGGCTGGTGCTCTACGCGTTGGGAGACACTCGAACGGCAAACCAAGAGCTCAAAACCTCTCTCGAGCTCAATCCGAACCTGTTCCCGGCAGAGTTCGATTCGGGTGTGCAACGTCTGGAGCGGGGCAACTGGAATCACGCGGTGGCTTCGTTCCAACGGTACCTCGCAACGAACCCGCAACACGCGGACGCGAACTGCTTGCTTGGCGTTGCTTGCCTCAATAGCGGTGATTTTAGTGAGGCGGAGTCGTACCTTCGCGAAGCGCTCGACATAAATCCCAACTATGTCGAGGCGATGAAACGACTGGCGCTGTTGTATTACCAGACGGACCGGCTGGACAAGTCAAAGATAATGATCGAACAGGCTCTCGAGCTGCATCAAGACTACGCGGATTTGCACAAGATCCTCGGCGACATCTGTCTGGCGAAAGGTGAGCTGTCCGCTGCGGAGCGTTCGTACCGCGACGCGTTATCGTCAAACCCCGATTTTTCAGATGCCGTGATGGGGATGGTGATCGCGCTCCGGCGAAACGGAAAAGGTGATAACGCCGACGATCTTGTTGCCTCTTACCTCGAACGGCACCCCGGCGATGCGGCCGTGCGGCTGCTTGTTGCTGATAAGAGCCCGGATATTCTTTCAGATCAATGAGTTGGCCGAGCGGGATGCGGGGGACGGGAAAGACGCTGGTGGATAACCGTTATCTTAACAGTATGCTCTCAAACCATTTGGAAGGAAACCCAAGAAGCGTATCCGAAATCAAATGGACCGAGAACACAGGAAGAGGAAAAAATTTTCGTCCCAGATAAAACGGAGCCACAGCTTCTCGAGAATCCTTCCATATTTTAGTTTAGATGCAAAAATGGGGACTGTCAACGCGGCGGCCGGGAGGATGCCAGTGGGGTGACGGTGGCGTTACCTTATAGTAAACAGAT
>CP070631.1:2877985-2881249 GCA_020356045.1 Candidatus Latescibacterota bacterium | reverse complement strand
TAGCCTCGGAAACGGTGCACACGATGCTCGCCGACCGAAGAGGAAATAAACTGGATGGAACTGGTTGAAAAAAGTATCCGGAATTTTCGAACAGGTCTCCTGCCTGTTATCTGTTCCACATCCCTCTGAGGTGTAATTGATGTTCCCCGGTCGCCACTAGTCTCTAGGAGTTTTAGGTATGAAGTTTTACAGATACCTCCAAAATATATCCAAAATTGGCAAGAACTCCAGGGCCGTTGCATGATAGAATGTTTAACTACTTTTCCAATTTGAAAGAGTTTGCGTGCATGTTTCCTTGCCCGCGACAGGGATCAAGGCGATCGTTGTGCGGGCTCGGTCGGCACATTAGGCAATAGGGGGGGCAATGATTTGGGTCGAGTTAGTCATACTACTCGCATGTATCGTCGTTGGGGCGCGGCTCGGGGGCATCGCTTTGGGCGCCGTCGCCGGCATCGGACTGATCATTTTTGTGTTTGTCCTTGGCGCACCACCGGGTGGTCCTCCCGCGGTGGTGCTCGGTATGATTATCGCCGTTATCACCGCGTTGGCCACGATGCAGGCCGCCGGTGGGCTCGACTATCTCGTCCTTCTCGCCCAACGGATTCTGCGTCGTAACCCACAGTACATCACGTTTCTCGCACCGCTCGTCACTTATGTCCTCGTTGTCGCCTGCAGTACCCAGCACGTGGTCTATGCGCTTTTGCCGGTGATTGCCGAGACCTCCCGCAAAGCCGGTGTGCGGCCCGAACGACCTATGTCCATTAGCGTCATCGCCGCGCAGCACGGGCTTATCGCTTCGCCGATTTCGGCGGTGACGGTGGCGTCGCTGGGGATGCTCGCCCCGCTCGGTGTTAGCCTTCCAAAGATCCTGTTGGTGATTGTTCCATCGACTTTGATCGCCGTCATGGTCGGAGCGCTTTCAGTCGCCTGGCGTGGAGCACCCATCGAGGCGGATGTGGGTGGGTCGAACTCGAGCGGTGAAGAAGCTAAGGTCACGGAACTCGAAGGGCAGGCGCTAACTCGTGCCAGGGGCTCGACGCTTCTCTTTCTTCTGGGAATCGTGTTCGTCGTACTCCTCGGAATCGTCGAGGAGCTTCGCCCCGAGTACCGGATCCTCGTCGAGGGTCAACAACAATACGATCGGCTCAACATGGCCGCGGCGATCATGATCATCATGCTCGGTGTGGCCGGGCTCAACATGATCATTTTCAAAGCCAAACCGGAAACGGCGATGAAGGGCAGTATCATGAAAGGCGGTATCACCGCGGTGATCAGTATCCTCGGTGTGGCCTGGCTCGGATCGTCGTTCTTCGAACACAACCGCGAGTTCATCGTCCAGGGTATCTCCGGAATGATTGATCACTATCCGTGGGTGTACGCGATCGGACTGTTCGTACTCTCGATCATGTTGTTCAGCCAAGCCGCCACCGTAGTGACGCTCATGCCGGTGGCGCTGGCGGCGGGAATGCCGGCGGCGCTGCTCGTGGGTTTCTATCCTGCGGTCAACGGCCTCTTTGTGTTGCCGACCTATGGCACGGTGCTCGCCGCTGTGTCATTCGATTCAACGGGCACGACCCGCATCGGAAAATACCTTCTAAACCACAGTTTTATGATACCCGGTCTGGTGACGACCGCAACGGCAGTTGTGCTGGCCGTGCTGATCAGCTCGATCGCTGGCTTTTGAGACATCAGTGAAAGGAGTTCGGAATGAAAGATACAATCCGTATCGTTACGTTGGCATTCGCCGTTATTTTTCTGGTTGGCTCTCTTGCCACCGCACAGGAATTTCGAACCGAACGTGATCTGTTAGGGGAAAAACAAATCCCCGCGGATGCCTACTACGGTGTGCAAACGGCGCGCGCGATAGAGAATTTCCAGATATCCGGAGTCCCTGTTTATCGGTATCCGGAGTTGGTAAACGGCCTCGCGATCGTAAAACTTGCTGCGGCCCGCGCCAACCACGAAGCCGGGGCGTTGGAGAGGGATGTCCTCGACGGGATCGAAGCGGCCTGTGCCGCCATTCTCGACGGTGACTACCACGACGAGTTCCTCGTGGATCTCTATCAGGGTGGTGCCGGGACGTCGACGAACATGAACGCCAACGAGGTTATGGCAAACGTGGCGCTGGAAAAGATGGGTCATGAAAAGGGCCGCTACGATGTCGTGGAGCCGCACGATGATCTGAACATGTCCCAGTCGACCAACGACTTCTATCCAACTGCGCTCAAGGTAGCGATATTGCGCTACAACGAACCGCTGATCGCCGAGTTAGAGGCGCTTGCGGCGGCCTTTGAAGCCAAGGGCGAGGAGTTTGACGAGATTCTCAAAATGGGCCGAACCGAGCTCCAGGATGCGGTGCCCATGACCGTGGGCCAAGAGTTTCATGCGTTTGGATCAAGTCTGCGTTCGCAAATCGCGACGATCCGAATGATTGAAAAGGAACTCTACGGAATCAACATGGGCGGAACAGCAATTGGAACCCGGCTAAACGCGGCCGAGGGTTTTCCACGGTACTGTGCGAAACACCTCGCCGAGCTGACCGGCAAACCGATCTACAGTGTGGAAGATCTCATTGCGGCGACCTCGGATCTGCACGGCTTTGTCATGTACTCGTCCGCGCTTCGCGGTTTGGCCGTTCGTCTAAACAAGACGGCCAACGATCTGATTCTGCTCTCCTCCGGGCCCCGCACGGGTTTTTACGAATTCAACCTCCCCGCGCTACAGCCTGGCTCATCGATCATGCCGGGCAAGGTGAATCCGGTCATACCCGAGTTAGTCAACTGTGTGGCGATGCAGGTGATCGGCAATGATCTCACCGTCTCGTATGCCCAAAGTTTCGGGCAGCTCCAACTCAACGCCTACGAACCCGTGGTTGCCGCCGCCATCTTCGAATCACAGGAGCTTCTCATAAATACGTTGAGAACGTTTCGTGAAGCGTGCGTCAGAGGGATTACCGCCAATCCCAACCAGACCCGGCAGCACGTGGAGCGCAGCATCGGGATCGTCACCGCGTTAAACCCCGTGCTCGGGTACGACACGGCCACGGAGATCGCAGCCGAGGCGTTGAAAACCGGAAAGGGCGTTCTCGAGATCGTTCTCGAACGGGGGCTTTTGAGTGAGGATGAGCTCGAGAAGATCCTCGATCCTAAAGCCATGACCGGCCAGAAGTAAGGGGACAGGTGTACCGGCGGATGATGAGATTGCCCCGCCCGGCACACTCGTGGGCCTAACGAAAGGAAGTTTAATGTAGACACGAGTTCTTAC
>CP070631.1:2875961-2877885 GCA_020356045.1 Candidatus Latescibacterota bacterium | reverse complement strand
GACTATGCGGATCTTTCGCCCGGCGTCAATAACCTGGTAATTTCGGCAGTGGACACGTTCGGCGAGCAAACCGACCATGCGGTGACGATCGACTACACGGACGGGGTGACGTGGGTGCTTCCGTATACGGCGGCCTTCTCCACCGCAAACGAGGTGACAGACGTCGCCCACGTAATCGACGGCCGTTGGCATTTGACCGACTCAGGGGTACGTACCGACTCATCGGCCGCAGGTTACGATCGTTTTCTGGTTCTTGGCGATCGCACCTGGTCACCCGACTACGAGATAACCGTGCCGCTTACGGTCAACCAGGTGAATCTCGGTGGCTCGACCTCCGTCGGCCTTGCCATCGGCTGGCAAGGCCATGACGGCCCCGACCGACCCAGACTTTTCAAACGGTATCAGGCGCTGACTCGTCTGACGGATTTGTCAACGAATCCTACGTTGATTCTCAAAGACACCAACGTGACCCGGGCACAAAAGAGCATCACGTTTCAATCGGGCACGCAATACAGGCTCAAAGTACGTTCTCTGTCGCTTGGCGCAGGCCTGGCCCAGGTCGATGTAAAATTTTGGGAAGACGGGATGCCCGAACCGACTGAGTACGATCTGACCTATGATTTTCCCCGTCACGAGGGGTCGATCATCCTCATGGCCAAGTATGGCGACATCACGTTTGGTGATGCCGAGGTCGTCCCCCTGTTTCCCATCGTACACTCGGTGACGGCGACTACCGTTGGCAACGGCTCGATCAATCTGAATCCCGACTACGAACTGTATCCGGATAGCGCCGTCGTAGAACTGAATGCGGTACCGGATCCAGGCTACGCGTTTCTTGGGTGGTCGGGAGGGTTGACCGGACAGGTCAATCCAGACACGATCACGCTGATCAACGACACCACCGTCACTGCAACGTTTGTCGAGGGCATCCAGTCGGACGACTTCTACGGTCCCACCCTCGATACGAGTTTGTGGCGTGTAATAGACCCTCTTGGCGACGCCACCATGACCATGACGGGGACGAATCTTACCGTGTATATCCCCGGCGGAACCAAACACAGCTTGTCGAGCTCGGGCATAACCGCACCGCGAATTATGCAGGATTCCCCGGATACGGATTTTGAAGTCGAGGTGGCGTTTGGAGGGAAGGGGCGGCATGGGTATCAAGGTCAGGGAATCATCATCCAGGAGGATGAAGACACATATCTTCGGTTTGATTTCGTTTACACAAACACAGGTACACAGGTGTTTGTCGGGTACTTCGATGCCGGCACATTGACTACGAAATACCAGGTCACGGCGAGCGATGATCCGAGCCACCTCAAAATTCGCCGGGTAGGCGACAGGTGGACCTTTAGACGTTCGAGCGACGGAGCGACCTGGACCGCACCACGTAACTTCGAGCAATCGATGACAGTAACAGAAATCGGCGTGTTTTTTAGCAATTCGGGTGGTTTGTGGGACATGCCCGCTTTTGTGGGTAATGTGGATTATTTCTTCAACACCTCGAATCCAATCGTCCCCGAAGACGACGGATCCCCGACAGCGGTCACACCACCTGTGGTAGATATGTGGTATGGCGACACCCTCTCGTTTGGCGATCTTGGTGTCCCCCAAAGATGGGTGAACCTGGTTGGCAACGTTTGGGACTCCGACTCGATCGCAACGCTGTCCTACACATTGAACGGCGGCCCCAGTCTCGACCTAACCATGGGTCCTGATGGAAAACGACTGATCGGCGTAGGCGATTTCAACGCGGAGATCGATTACAGTAGCCTTATCGCCGGTTCAAATACAATCGTGATTACTGCCATCGACGAACTGGGTGAGCAAACTGACCACACCGTGACACTCAATTATACGCCGGGTATCACCTGGCAGATGCCCTACTCCGCCGACTTCACAACCGCCACCGCGGTTACCG
>CP070631.1:2867530-2875861 GCA_020356045.1 Candidatus Latescibacterota bacterium | reverse complement strand
TCGATGGGTCCCAAGACACTGTGCGTCCGGTGTGTAGATAGTCGGCCCTGCGTTCGAATAATCACGTGTGACAAAATCGTCCCGTGAGAGCCAACCCACCCCCCGGACCAACGTTAGCATGAGTTCCGCATACCCATGGGAATCGGTCGACGCTTCGATCTCGGGAAGCCCCTTGTTGAAGACGGCGAGCCCTCGGTTTTCGTTTTGCACCAGTGAGAATTCCTGTTGTGGATAGGTGGACGATGGCGGTTGCGCCCAGTTGGTGCCTTCGGGCCGTGCCATGGACCGTCGGTTGATCATGAAATGACCGTCGGAAAACACCGTGTCCGTTTTTACGCCTGTAGGAAAGACTGCCCGAAGCCTGTGGTCTGCGACACGGTTGTCAAACATGGTTTCGACAGCGATTACAGGATCGTTCCGGCGAAGCCTGATCCGCGTGGTCACCGCGCAGGGCGTTTTGTCGCGGACTCTCCGGCCGGACTGTCGGTCGAAATGGCTGGGCAGCGGGAAATGATATGTGGCCTCCAGCGTGGCGGAAAAATAAGTGTTTTCCACAATCTTGACGGTGCCGCGGACATCCTGCGATGACAAGGTCTGGTCTGCGGCGGCCGGGGAATAGTCGTAGGTGTCTCCGACATCCTCCGAATCCTCGAGCCGGTTGAGCCCCGGGATCCGTTGTCCGGTACTTTTTTCTTCTACATCGAAGATGCCGTTGGAATGGACCCGCACCCGGTAATACTCGTTTTCGATCGTGGTTCCCGCGCCGCGCATCTTTGGCGGTGGATACTCGACGTCGATCGAGGCGTCGCGATCCGTGAGATAATAGACGGTGTGACCCAATGGCGGCAGGTCTTCGGCCACAAACTGTATGGTGAGGAACGCGTCGTTTGCAGCCTGGTCGGTTTTGAGAATGCGATCTCCGAAGTGGTCGAGATAAACCTCAAAAAGATCCCTTTGCCGTTCGAAAAATAGCTCCATGCGGTAATCGATCCCCCAGAACCGTTCGACATACTTGGTGTCCACCAAATCGAATTCCACGGGGCGTCCGTTTTCGTCCAAGAGCCTCAGTGATTTCACATCGGTCCCAGATGGCTGGAGCACGACGAGCCGATCGACCAGCTCGGTTCGGGTTTCGGGAAGCGGGTTCATCACGCAGATCGTGGTGTGGCGATCGTCGTCGGCGCGCCGGGCAAATGTCGGTGTCATCTCTTCCAGTGTCCTCGCGAGCAATTGTTCGGCGGTTTGTTCTATGCCAGAGAAGCGCGGTCCCATGTCCTTGTGGACGTCGTCGGTCGAACACCCGCAAATCGAATCATGCGGGTGATTCTTCAACAGGAGCTTCCAGCAATAATCGATCAGACCGGCTGGGTATGGTTTGCCCAGTGCAAAATGTGCGTATGCCATCGTCGGTTCGAGACAGTCGGTCAGGATTCGTTGGCAGTAGTCGTTTCGCTGTTTGAGATACATCCGGGTCGACCACACACCGGGAAAGAGTTGATTGAGCCGGCTCCCGATCAATTCACCACGAAATCGTTTGTCGGCCAGCCCTGCGACCCGAACGGCGTCGAGATATTCCTGGAGATTTGTGTGGACGAATTCGGTGTGGGGAAAAGCATCACGCAGCGCGGCGAGAATCGCGCCAAGATCTTTTTGAGGCGGAAAATGATCGCAACCGTTGTTGAGCAGATAGATATCGCCATTGGAGAAGCGGCTCAGTTTGTCAAACAGTTCACGCACTTGACCGACGGCGCGGTCCAACTTGACCTCGCGCCGCGTGTGCGCGTGCCAGATTTCGTCAAAACCCAGCCCACCGGCATTGCAGTAACTCTCGCACTGATTGATGGCGAGCACTTCGCTTCCATCAGGGCCCTCCCAGAGAAACTCGTGACCGAGCTCGTCGATCTCGTCTCCCAGTCCGCGCGTAAAAACGAACGATCCGATTCCGGCGAGCCTGAGTATCTGCGGCAGTTGGGCGATGTGGCCAAACGAATCGGGAAGATAACCGACTTTTTGCACCGGGCCAAGGGGAGCGGCCACCTGGTGACCGACCAGAAGGTTGCGAACCGTAGACTCGCCGCTGACCAGAAACTCATCGGGTAGAATGTACCAGGGTCCGATCGAGAGTTGGCCGTCACGGACCAGTCGCGCGATGCGCTTCTTGTCGTCGGGACGGACGTCGAGATAATCCTCGAGTATGATCGACTGCCCGTCCATCAAAAAATGGTTGAAGGCATCGTCGGTCTCCAATGCATCCATCACCCGCTCGAAGATGCGGATCAGATTGACGCGGAACCGATGTTGGGTCATATACCACTCCCGGTCCCAGTGTGTGTGTGAGACCACGAACGCCTTTTTTGGGTGGGTAGAATTCATTTCTCTTTCGCCGGTTTGGGTTTTGGGTTGCACGAGGGCATTGACGGTCCTTGGTAGCGAAGCTGCCGGTCCACCAAATTGGCTTGGTGACGCCCGTGGCCGATCCGGTCTTGCCATGCGTCACCGGTGTCGTCAATCGTGGCATGCATCGATAAGTTCTCGGACGGTAGACGCTGCTAGGCACACGCAGGTGTCCGCCGCGCCATAATACAACAGGACGTCTGAGTCCATCTCCGCGAACCCATCGTCATCGTATCGTTTGACAATCATCCCGGTTGGAAACACCACGTTGGGCACCTGCCCGACCATCTCGTATAACTCGCGCGGTTCGAGTATACAGTTGCGTCCCCTCGCCACAATCGTTGACGGATCATTGAGATCAAGCAGGGCGATGCCGGCCTGATAAATATTCGACGATCCGAAATGGGTAGCAACGCCGTGATAGACATGCAACCAACCCTCGCGAGTTTTGACTGGAGGGGGACCGGAGCCGATTAATTCGTCCCAGTGATGCGGCCGACCCCTGAGCACGGTACCTCTTGGCTCCCAAGTCACGAGGTCCTCGGATATCGCGATTTGGATCTCGAGGCCGGTTGTGGGTCCAAATGGAGCGAGCTCTTTGTTTGGCCGATCGAGTCGGACAAACCAACCGCCGACCCTTTCGGGGAAGAGCACCGAATTGCGCGTATCCGGATCGGATGCGATCCCGACAAAGTCAAACCTGTCAAAATCTCTCGTGCGCGCGAGACCCATGCGGCAACCCGAATTGGTGTCTATGGCGAGCGTGACGTAATAAATCTCGCCGATCTTGGTGATTCGCGGATCGTAAACATGATAGAGCGTGTCCTTTTGATTCTCGATGCCCCGGATCTCGACGTGGGTGTCCGCAACGCGAAAATCAACGCCATCATCGCTCTCCGCTTTGACCAGCTGTGTCTCGCGGCCACGAGATTGAACCCTGAGCAACAGTATGTACCGGTTTTCGAAGAGAACGGCGCCCGGATTAAAAACCGATGTAACATCGGTAAAGCCGTCCGGGAGGTCCGGGATGTCATCACGAGTGAGGATCGGATTTTTCGGACTTCTCCGGAGAGCCATCGTTACTCCTTCCACCCAAGAAGGTGACTGGATACCCGCCAGTATCCGAGGTGGTTATCCTCGCCACGCGGCCGGACATTCTCGATGGCGAAGCCGATCGTATGACGCCCGGGGGTCAAGATATCGGTGAGGTCGATCGCAACTGGGAGTACCTCGTCGCCGGGGCACCAGCCGCTGCGACTGTAGTCGGACGACCAGCTCCCGTCTGCCCAGCGGGCGCAGTACGGGTTAATCGTGCGAAACCTCAAGCAGTCGTCGCGCCAGGGCTTGAACCGGTACACCTCTTTGCCGCCCACCCAAATTACGTTGTCTTTGCTTTGGAATTCATCGGCACCCCGTCCGTCGGTGCAGTGGCCGGTGGAGAGGTAGTGCATGACCACCCGCGACATTCCTTCGGGTATCGTAACGTCGACAGTTTTTGGTCCGTCGCGCAGCGACTCCTCCGACACGCTTTCCTCGTACAGTACTCCCTCGACCCACGCCGGAGCATCGGGGTCAGGAACCGGTCTGAACTCG
This sequence comes from Candidatus Latescibacterota bacterium, assembly GCA_020356045.1. GTDB lineage: Bacteria > Krumholzibacteriota > Krumholzibacteriia > WVZY01 > WVZY01. The sequence continues at coordinate 2,871,874 of CP070631.1, read as the reverse complement.
ATGCTAAAATCCATTTTCCAGGCGGGGCTCACCCATGTGTCAACAAATCCTTTGAATGTACACCAGCCATTGAGACGCGAAACGAGATGGGTGATGTCGATCTCGTAGCTGGTTTCACCGCCGTAGGCCGTTATAAACTTGACCACCTCGATATCGGGTCCGCCCGGTGAGCTGAGGCGGACGTTACCCGCCCGGTCCCAGCGGTCGTACATCGTGCGTTCATCCTTGGGGATGGGCCGCAAGCGCAAATGTGCGACGACGGCAACCGGTCCTTCGGGTTTATCAATCTTGAGTTTGCGGACTATAACCCGGCCGTTGTCTTGGGCCGTCACGAGCGGGGTGGCATAGGCGGACGAGTCATCGGGTGAAAAGTGGATGACGTTTTCGTAGAACACGTGCACGGTTTTGGGTTCATAACGGGTCGTGTCAGTCGGTTCGCACAACCCGGTAGTAGCGGTAAGGACGACAAACACGACCGACGACGCCATCAATGTCATCTTACGCCCGATCATCAACACTATGGACCTCCTTGTTTGTATTTTTGGCACGCACGGTTCCGTCGTCCATTACGTTACGACTCATCGTTCGCAGCGCGCGAAGCATATTCTTAACGTCGTTGGCTCCGCCGATCAAGAACCACACCGTTACAAACAGAGACAGAGCGATTTGGATGTAGACGTATATTCTCCAGAAATCGGCCCATCTGTCATCGGCGACGTCGTGGTGAAGATTGTAGACCGTTCCAATTGCGAACACCACCGTCCATGAGAACGTCCACACATAGCTGGCGAAGTAGATGATTTTGTCGGTTTTTGTAAACTCCTTGCCAATGGCCAGCATACGGAACCCGCGCGAAGGAGTTTCGCTGACCACCCGGTATTCGGTTTTAAGGGCGTATTGTCCGCGGTTTAGCAGCTTGTCGAGATCATGAACTTCACGCTTGCCCAAGAGCGACACGAGCACATAAACCAGCGAGGCTGCACCGATCGAGATCCCGGTGAACATCTGCCCGTTTATAAAAAAGTCTTCGATGATTTGATGGATGATAATTCCGCCGACGGCGATGCTCGACCCGGTGATCATAGACGCCCACGCAGCGGGTGTCGTTCCTCGTTTCCAATAGAGGCCGCCGATCAGGACCGCGCCGCAGCCACCAAAAAAGATCGCCCCGGTAATGGCGAAGAACAGAAAAATGTACTCGGCCTGGCGAAACACCAAACTGAAGAAAAAGATAAACACCGCTACACCGGCGATCGACAGCCGCAGCGCTCGCAGGTGCTGAGTTTTGTTAAGTGGTTTTTTTCGATAGGGAAGGATGACATCCTGAACCAATATGCTGCCCCACGAGTGGAGATAGGTGTCGTGGGTGCTGATAAACGCGGCGAGCATCACAGCGGCAAACGCTCCCAGCAATCCGGCGGGGAGGAGCGTTGTTAGTACCAGCGGCACTTTTAACTGAGCGCGAATCGGTTTGCTGTCGACGGTATCGAGAATCCCGTTAACATGTGATGCGTTGGCAGCGAAGTCTGCGTGGTTCAGCACGGTGTATGCGATGATGGGAACGAGAAGCAAGAACAAACCCTGTGGAAAGCCCCGCCAGTTGTTGAGCACACCGCCCATTTTGGCCTCATGCGCACTTTTGGCCGAGGCATTGTATGCTTGTGTACCCTGCCATGACATGGCGCCATAGATGACTACGACCACTCCGATCAAGAAGTATCCCAAATTGAAGTCCTCGACATGGCTGGTTTTGAATGGGTTGATCAATGATGCATCCTCGGGCGCTTTGGACAACGCTTCGAACATTTGTGACCAGTCCACCTGAAGCATCAAGTACAGCGTGACGGCGATGAAAACGAGGTTGACGAATACACCTTGAATAAAATCGGTGATAATGACGGCGACCTGGCCTCCCGTGTACACAAAAAACAGCGCGATGCCGAGCAGCACCATCATCGCGAGGGGAAAGACGGGAACTTCGAGACCGGCCAACGGAATCGACTGTGGAAAACCGCAGTAGTAGATAAAAAACCGGGCGACAACGGCGGGGAATATGCCAAAATTGACCACTCCCGAGCCAAAAGCAAGCAGGCCGGCAAACAAACGAAACCGGCGGCTGTATCTTTTCTCAAAAAACTCCGCCAGAGTGAGCGATCGCGTCTGGCGGAAACGATAGATGACCCAGCCAGTGACCGTTATGACGAGGACGACGATGCTCATCGTGAATCCCCACCACGTCATCGAGAAGCCCGCGATGTAGTTCATCTCGAGCAGACCGACTATCGAAATCGCGCCGAGTCCGGCGATGCCCTGTGAGAGGCTCAATATGTAACGCCCCGCCGTGCGGCCCGCCGCTAAAAAATCGGCGACGCTCTGCATATATCTGCGGGTGACAAAAACCCCGGCCATGAGACAAAGGAGCACGCCGAAAAGGATACCCCAGTCCACTGGCGCCATGTTCATTTGTGATGCAGTTTGCTCCATATGACGAGGAAGGATGTCAGGGCGACCATGACAATCGGCCGTCCTCGGTGATCGAGACCAGTTCGCCCGTTGTGTCGACAAACGACGCTCTAAAACTGTCGATCGACATGACCAGAATCGGGGGCCAGGCGTACCCGTCGAGACCAGGGTCACGCAGCCCGAGCAGATCGATATTGCCGATATAACCACCGTATTCCGCGCGCCAGTTGTGTTGCGCGTAGTAGATTTCCCGAAGCGCCCAGCCCGCATCTTCATGCGGTTGCCGCCGGAACGGCTCGATGACGGTACCCACGGCGGCCCCGGAAAATTGCACGTACCCCCACATTTCGGGATAGTGCATGTTGATCAACCCCTGCGGCGACCACACCCAGTTATCCTCCGGAAACGGTTCGCCGGTATCGGGATCGACTATTTTTACATATTCGGATTCAGTGGGCTCCGTTTGCCACTGGACACGCGAGAAGTTGACGCGCCACTGGTCACCGGGTATCGGGGGGGAGCCGGTGTGCGCGTACTCGGCCAGCGCCCACCAGGGGAACGCGATCTCCACGGTCCAGCCGTTGTCGGTGTCAAACGGATGATTGATGGTTCCGTCGATGTGGACGGCGGTTTTGAGGCTGTCGATATTCCATTCGTGCACCGCGGGACCGCCGTCGCGGTATGGTTTTTCGAGCAAGAGATCCCATTCGGTGCCAAACGCATTGATTTCGAGCTCGAAGTATTCGTGGGTATCACCGTTGGGATCGATGAAGACTTCGAAATCGTTGTCATAAAAAATAACCGTGTCACGTTGGGTCAACGTCGCCCAAACATGGGGTTCTTCGAGCTCGGCGGCGACGTAGAAATAACTGGCATCCCACAGCATTTTGACCCGTGTACGAAACGTCGGGTCGGGTTTTGACGGACCTTCGATGTCGACAAAGTCGTCCGTCCATTCCGCGTTGGCCCACGCGGGATCATCGATCTGGCCGTCGATGACGATGGGTTCGGGTGATTGATAACAGACATACGTTTTGGGGTTCCACTCGATTTGCGGGACCGGAATGGGACCGCTGCCAATCGCGGCCCGAAAAAACGCCGCCACGGTTAGACCAAAGAGACCGACTGTGGCCAGGCGGCGGCAGAACGTGGAACGGTTCGTACTCATGATCCTACGTTACGTGCCGCCCGCTGTTTTTTTCAACCGAAAAGACCGGATGCCGTAATTGACGTCGCGGCATCGTTCGAGGGCTCGAACGGGATCCCGGAGATCCGCTCCCCACAGTACGCTAAATCGAAACTCATAGAATCCGGCGAGGTCGGCGTCGAAATTGGTTTCCCAGAAATTGTTCATCAGCCAGACGTACATGCGACTGTGCTGCGATTCGAGCGCTTTGTCGCCGGCAAGCGGTCTTGGGCCGAAGTCGAGATCACCAAGCTGAATCAGGTGGGTGTCGGGTGTCGCGATGATCAGGCCACGCGTGTCAGAGCAAAGCGCCACACCTGCCTGAACACTGTAGTAGTCGGTGAGCGTTCCCGGGATTTGATCGATCCCGGGCCGCATCATTGCGCCGGTTTTGTCCAACCATCGTTCGAACTCCGGGGCGCCCGGACAAAAGGGAAGCGCGATGTAAAGATTCTCCGGTTCCCATACGCTCTGCTTGTGGAGGCGGAGAACAACGTCCACACGGGGTTCGTCTTCAAATGCTTTGAGGGTTACCGTATAGCGCCGCATACCTTCGATGTCGTATTCGAGCGTTGCCGTTGAAAACGCGGGGCCCGTGTGCCGGTCGCATGCGCGTGTCAGGCGTCCCACAGACCGCCGGACATCGGGTCCTTTACGATTAAGTCCCATACTACCGCGTACGGCGCAGATTGCGT
>CP070631.1:2864488-2867430 GCA_020356045.1 Candidatus Latescibacterota bacterium | reverse complement strand
CGCATGATCCGAAGCACCAGCTTATGGTTGACTGGAAAGCCTTCTCGCTTTAGCTGCGCCGTCACCCGTCGGTACCCATAGCGTGGAAATTTGAGTGCCAAAGCCTCCAAGCGATCCTGGACGTGAGCGTCCTCCTTGAGCTTCGCCTCTGCCCGTCCTTTCCCTCGGTAGTAGTAGCTGCTTCGTGAGAGCCCCCGTCACTTCGCACCCCCTTTGGATCGACGAGAGTGAGGGCCGCTCACGATCGAGGAGCTTTCGCCTTTGAGCTTGCGCGCGAAGTCCCTGGCTGTTTTTTAAAAAGCTGGTTCTCGATGGTGCAGTCCACTTCTGATTCTTAGCTACGAACCGACGTTCATAAATAGAGCCAAAATCTGCACAACTTGAGTGCCCTCATTTCGTCCAATTGTTAAGGTGAAATGGTTCTATGCGGCTAGAGCGGCAACAAATGTTCGAGCAAAATCGTCTCGGGGGCACCATTAACCGCCGGCATCGTATCCGCTTATAATCCGCTACTAATTTCCACTTTGCGTCAGTTTGTCCACAAGTCCCGCTCTGGTCCCACTTTCATTCGTGGGATCCTCCGATGCCAGTTTCGAGAATCAAGTTGTAAACAGATCATTACATTGATTATGAAAGATGACGTGGCAGGGAGATACGGCGATGAACCTGCCGGTCACGTGGAGGCCGGAACCGCAGGATGCTTCCGCGTCGGACGATAGCAATAATTGTCAACCAGCCTATTGACATTATGTGTGTACGTTTGGTATAATACCCCTCTACCGTTTCCGTTCTTCACTCGTTTTCACCTGGAGGGGGATGTTATGAAAACTCTGTTACTATCTTCTCTTATAGTTATGCTCTGCGCCAACTTGGCTTTTGGCCAGGCGGGGAGCATCGGTTTGTTCGCAGACCCGGGAGCTACGGTCTGCGATGTTATTGACATGCCCGGTATATTGATCCCCATCTATGTGGTCCACCTGTGGAGCCCTGGTGCGACTGCCGCCCAATACAAAGTCGCTCCGTTCAACGGAGCCGCCATGTTGTGGCTTAGCGATACTACTATCTACCCGGTGAACATTGGGAACTCACAAACGGGTATTGCGACAGGATTCGGAGTGTGCGTTCCCAGTCCGAACCACATCTTGACGATCAACTATTTTGGCCAGGGCCTTTCGGCCAGTTGCAGCCATTACCAGGTCGTCCCGGATCCGCTGGCCGTTCCGTCTGGGATTCTGGTCGTCGATTGCGCCGATAACATACTCATCGCTACCGGTGGTGACGTCGTTGTTAACCCCACTTCTACTTGTTACTGCGACGTCCCAGTGGAGAAGTCCACGTGGGGTAAGATCAAGGAACTGTACACGAATTAGCCTAGCGATTGTGTGCCGTCACCTGTGCGTTTGGAATAGCCGGAGCGTCATCAGGCGCTCCGGCTTATTTTGCCGCCGTCAACTCGCGTCCCCGTTTTTACTCCGTTTCAACCACTCTCTGAACTTTTCATAGCTTTCGCCCACACGCGTACCCTTGATCGGCCTCAATGGAATTCCGATCAAAAACACGCCGCACGCCGTTCCAAGACTATTTTTGCAAAAACGCCGTTATCCACACATCTTGTACGTTTTCCTAAACCGAGGGGCGGACGTTCCAATCGTTTCAGGCGCATCATTTAAGTTGGGCTTTTCCAGAACACCAACGCATGTAACGGCATCGGCTGTTGAATGCCGGTTTCGGAGTCGAATATTGTCAACTAACCTGTTGACGTGACTAGCGTTTAGTAGTATAATCTTTCGCGTAAAATCTCACCGCTTCATTTCCTGTCGTCGGATTTCTCACTCTAGGGGGGGTGTTATGAAGTCTCTGTTAATCTTTGTATTTCTCATCGCTATCAGTGCAAACCTGGCGTTTGCCCAGGCAGGCTACATTGCCATTTCCGCGGATGTGCTGGGCTTGGATTGCAATCTTTTGGATATCCCGGGACTGGTCTCGTACAACGCCGTCCACAAGGACACACCCGGTGCCACCGCGTGCTCGTTTATGGCGACCATTCCTGCATGTATGACAGCGGCGATCTGGCTGTCCGATACGGCTATTTTTCCGGTCACCATTGGCAATTCCCAAACCGGCGTGGCCATTGGATATGGCGCATGTTTGGCGTCGCCGATCCATGTTTTGGTAATCAACTATTTTGGACAAGGTTTGACATCACCTTGTTGCGTGTACAAGCCAACGGCCCACCCTGGTGCGCCATCCGGAGAGATCGAGGTGGTCGACTGTAATGACCAACTCCTCGATGGCGGCGCGCTTTGCGCGATCATCAATCCGGACACGTCGTGCCCGTGCTGGGCGACACCTGTGGAAAAGTCCACTTGGGGCAAGGTCAAAGAGCTCTACGCCCATTGACGATTTCGGGACAAACGTTTCTCTCGCGCGGCCGGCACGTCGTAAGACGTGCCGGCTTTCGTTTTGTAAGGACGATCGGGCTTCGGGCGCGGTCCAAACAATGCGCTTCGGCTCCCACGGCGTCAGACTGTGCCCAATCATCCGCATAAAAACAGTCGCATGCGATGGGTACAATGGAACCTCTGGCACCCGTCCGACGTATTAAAGCGTGTGAAACACGCCGTCAGGTCGGATGGGGTTTGTGCATGTTCTTAACTGTGGTCAATAACATAATGTGATATAAATATTTACACCCCGCCTATTCGACCTACCCCGCCGTCGGCGTTTTTGATCGCAACCCTCTGCACCAGGTCGCGGTCTAAATTAATGAGTAGGTTTTTTTCGTCCGAACACGACGCGGGGTGTTTTCGCAGTGCAGTGGCGTCCCCAAAGACCACGGGTAGTACGCGGGTCGGCGTCCGTCGCCCTGCTGCTGCTATGGGCTACATTGCCGGTCGGGTGTGCAACGCCATCCGTTGCCCAAGACGAGTTTGTTCCCGTTT
>CP070631.1:2860300-2864388 GCA_020356045.1 Candidatus Latescibacterota bacterium | reverse complement strand
GAAACCCCGCCCTGGTTGTAAGATCCCAAACGATGTCCCCGGCCTCAATCGCGTTTTGGCTGTGAACGAGTTCGCCTTCGAGCGTGTAGACTTCGACAAGAACTTCCGAAGCGATGTTTCCTATCTTCAACGTCAGATCGCCCCTGCTCGTCCGGATCGGGTTCGGGTACAAATAGATCGTCTCGAGGTTTGTCGTCTGTTTACCGAGTGATGCGATATCGAACGCCGACAAGCCATTTCGCGTGGCGATGTAGAGAAGATCCCTGTCGGGATGAAGAGCAAGTCTTCGACAGTTCGCATCGACGATCGGAGACACGACGTCGGGTGGAAAATACAGGTTCAATTGTGTCTGCCACACAATGGGCGTCGTATACGAGTCGATATCGCTGAGCTCATTTTTGGCGATGCGGTTGAGTCCAAGATCGGTAGCTACCCAAACGTTTCCCTCATGGTCCAGTTGAATATCGCCGACCACGTTGCCAAGCAGTCCCACTCCGAATCCACGGTTCGCAGGTATATGCGTCAGTGTGGTTCGCTCGTACCGGTACAATCCCACGGTAGTGCCGATCCACAACACACCGTCATCGGCGAGCTCGACCGATAGGATATCTGCCGTTGGGTCAAAACCGCCCTGCTGACCGATCGTTGCAACAGTACCCCACGAATCGTCTGTGAAGTCAAAAAGCGTCTCCGGTTCGTAACCACCGGTCACCCAAAACTGCACGCCGTACTCCCTGAGTGCGACGTAGACCAACCCATCCTCACCAAATGCGACACCACTGACGTTGCCAGCCTTCATCCCCCCCAGGTTGCCCGATGGGTCAGTCGACGTCGGATTCACACGCCGCCATTCGCCCCCGTCGTTGCTGAGGATGTTTATCCCCCACCACCCCGGTGCGTTCTCTTGATCTTCGTCGCTCAAAAACCAGCGGTTACCGGCTGGATCTTCCACCGCGTCAACAAATCGCAGCGTCCCCAACCCGTCGCCGCCACCGTCGTCGATCCGGTACTCGGTCCACACATCGTTTTCGTATATGAGATCCAGCTGGTCTTCGAGCTGATTGAGCGGTTTGGGTTCGGGCTGATCCTCTGGATACGACAACGTCCCAAACCACTTCATGCCTTGCGAGTCGGCCAGTAATCCTAGATTGAACTGCGAGGCGAGATTGTCGTCACCCGCCGCGGGGTTGTAGCCAAACCACATCCCCGAAGGCGTGAGCTTGGCCACGCCAAACGTCGTTGTGGATACCCACAGCGACTGGTCGACGTCAAATGTCGTCCGCACCAGCGTGTTGGCCGGGAGCGTGTTGAATGCGATATCCACATCGACCGTATCACCATCGAAGTGGAGAAGGTTTACACCCCTGCGTTGAGAGTTGAAATCACCGGCACCAAAATACATGGTCCCGTCGGGCATTGGATAAAGCCCTTTGATCTCCGATATACGGTTGTTCAAGTTGTATTTGCTGTAGTACGCAAAAATTGCGTAATCCACCCAATCCGAACCCGACCCGTCGTTTCTGTAGATGCGTGCGCGGCTTCCCGCCCACAAGACGCCGCGATCGAACACCAGCGAAAATATCGATTCCGTTTCCAGTCCCGCGGGTATCCACTGGGTCGTGCCGTTGGCGAGATAGGCAAGCCCCGATCCCGTTCCCGCCCATACCGCCGTATCCGTCCTGGCCAGAGATTTTGCGTTGAGATCAGGAAGCCCTTCGGAGACATCGGTGATAAACCCAAACTTGTCGAGATAAACGATGCCGCTGTCCGTTGCGATCCACACGCGATCATCGTCCGCGAGCACATCGGTCACCACATCGCTCGGCAACCCGTCTCGTTCAATGAAACGCGTGCCCGGAAACCCCTCAATGATCAAGCCCGCACCGCCCTTGGTGCCGTAGACGAGGGTGTCTCCCCAGGCGGCCAGCGATGTAATGCGATCGTCGGAAAGCCCGTGAAATGTCGAGTTCAAAGCCACGACGTTGAATCCACCGGCGGCGAACTCCAAGCGTGCAATTCCTGCCTCTTCCGTCCCGACGTAGAGATTGCCTAGATGGTCGAATGTCAGACAGGTCAGGAAGTTCGACGGAAGGCCGATGGTGTTTGTAAACTGTTCGTACGAAGGGCCCGCGGGATCGTATATGACGAGCCCCCCACTGCTGGCGATGTAGAGCTCTCCGTCGCGGGAGACGATACCGGACATGAGGCTGGGGTCCACATAGCTAAACCATCTTCCCGCATCGTTCGACACTGCGGGGATCGAAACAGCAAAAAGCAACAGCGTGGCGGCAAATCCCAGGGATGCTAATCGTGGTTGTTGTCTCATTGTGTCCTACCGGGGATATTTGATAACAGGTTTTCTCTTTCTCCCAAACAACATGTTTCCAAACGACATGATCAATATTTTTAGGTCTTGGAGGAGCGACCAGTTGCGGACGTAGTTCGCGTCCTGAGCCAACAGGTCCTCGAGCGGAATCTCACGGTCGCGGCCGATGCGCCAGTAGCCCGTCACTCCCGGGGACACGTCATAGCGAAAGGCTGCTGCCTCGTCTATGGCGGAGGCATCCTCCGGCGGTAACGGATATGGACCGACCATACTCATCTTTCCCGTAACAACTAACCAAAAGAGGGGCAAATTGACTATATCAGAGGGGCCGTTTGAACTCCTATCGCCGGCAACTGGCAGCACGAACCGCTCTCCACCCCGCCGCAACCTGTCCTCCCCGGAGAAGGGCACGCCGCCCCTTAACGAGGCGTAGAGGAAGTATACCACAGAGAACGGTATCGAAACCACGAGAAAAACAACACCCAACACGATGTCCAGCAATCGTTTAGCCATCCGGTCTATCGCGTAACGGGTATCGCGTCGATATTCGATCGCCGGGCGTCCCACCAAGGTACCGACTGATGCCTTGCGGATAACCAGCCCGGAATAGTCGGTCAACACCGTTATGTCGAGCACCCTCCTTCGTCCCATGGTCACAAACCCCGCTATTCGATTGTCCGAGACCGCTTTCGGGAGAAATATCAGCTCCTGGATCCGGTACCGCGTCACGATGTCCTCTAGCTCGTCCAGCTGTCCGAGGCTCCCCAGCTCGTCGCCCGAGTCCGGACTGTCCGTCGTAATGACACCCACGACATCGACTCCGAGGGATTTCTCGCCGAGGAGACGCGACTCGAGCTCACGCGCGCGGTCCATGGGACCCACGAGACACACCCGTTTTAGATCAATCTTCTGACCGAGAAGACCGCGGTGCAGCTTGCGGATGATCGTTCGCAAAATCCAGTCGTAAAGGATAGCAAACGGCACAAGAAACGCTACCACCATCCGCGAATAGGTTCGGATGTGGCTCAAGTATGTGCTCGTCATCAAGAGGATCGACGCCAAAATGATCGCTTTTGAGATATCGAAGAGCTCATCAACAGGCGATGTTTCCCTTCTAATTCGGTATAGCCCGGCGGCAAAATAGGTGAACGTAAACAAGAGGTTTTCGAAGACAACAAACCTCGTATAGGCGCTCACCGGGAAAATCGGATTGGTAAAGATATCGCCAAGCGCGACGCGGAGGTAATAGGCGGAAACAAACGCGACATTGAAGGCGACGAGGTCGACCAACAGAAAAAGTAGAATCTTGATGACTTCCCGGTACTTCTTGAGGAAATACAACACAAAGTTCCATTTTTCGTAGTACCGGATGAGGCTGGCCAGGTGTGCGATGAACGAGCGGTTGATCACCGACTGGGCACTGTCGCGCGCGTAGTTGTGAACGACGACGGACTCCGGATGATAAAAGACCTTCCAACCCTTCTGTCCCATCCGGTAGCACCAGTCGACATCCTCAAAATAGAGAAAAAACCGTTCGTCCAAAAGCCCGACCGACTCGACCGCCTCCCGGCGAACGAGCAAACAGGCGCCGAGTATCCAATCCACTTCGCGTGTCGAATTGTGATCGAAATCGAGCATCAAATGATCCGCCACCGCCGTCGAGTCTTTGAAGATCTTGCCAAAAAATGTGCGGCGAAGAAGAAGCACCTTGAACGTGTAGAAACGGCGGCACGAATACTGCAGATTGCCGTCGTGGTAAATG
>CP070631.1:2840325-2860200 GCA_020356045.1 Candidatus Latescibacterota bacterium | reverse complement strand
TGTCACACCGTCGATACCATCCAGTGTGCTGTATTCATACATATGTTGATGTCCGTTGAGAACCACCTGTACATCGTGCGCGACAAACAGTTCGAGCAGGCGCCGCCGCTTGGCCACCAGGTCACGCCCGTTGCCGGGATCGGTCCAGTTCTTATAATGTTTGGCAAAGGCAATGGGAGGATGGTGCATCAAAATGAGCTTGAACGGTTTTTGGCTCTCTTCGAGCTTGCTCTCGAGCCAGGATGGGCTTGCGGCGCCGTCGCCGCTTACGAACCATTCCTCGAACAGCGCATCCTGCGTATCATCATCGATAAAGTCGCCATGATCGACGATGACATCCGAATCGATCACGATCAGATCTGCGCTGGGACACTCGATCACGTAAAACGGTTCCTGTTCGAACACTGCACGATAATTGGGCATTCCGTACAGTGTGTCGTTTGCAAACTCATGATTGCCAATGACGGGCAGATACGGATACTCGACAACCAACGGAACTTCGTTCTTGTTTTGTTCGATAAACGTTTGCCAGTTGCGCGGGTAACGGCCATCCGTGGCGATATCCCCGCTGTTGATTATGAAATCGATGTTTGACCGCTTCGCTTCGACGCGAACCGCATCCCGCACCCTGCGGGCCTGGCGGGCGCCATAGTCGGGTACTCTTCGAATCCCGTTGACGCTACCGACGACACCGTTGCCGAGCCAGTAGATCTGGTAAAACGGAAATATCAACTGCTTCCAGGTCCACCACGCTTCCTTGCGGTAGAATGACTCTTTGACCCGCCAGCCGGGCCGGTTGTCACCGTAGACGACAAATACCGGGTCTTTATCCAGCGTGTAGTCGCCCAAAAGATCCGGAATCCGATAGTCGTCCGGTGCGCTCGTGTCGGTGATCAGTCCCTTGCGCGCGCACCCCGCCGCCAAAAGAGTGATAACCGCAATCGCGACAACGGCCAAATCGTGCGCGACACGACGCAAAACACCAGCGATTTTTCTCGAGTGCATCAAAGTCTCTGTTCTCGTGTGCCCAGGCCCCCCGCGGGTCGTGCACCATCTTAGGGATAATAACAGGTGCGCCTAACAAAATCGAGTTCCACGCCAGAATTTGGATGTCATCGTGAATCAAGAACTTTCGGCTGCGGATGACCCGGCGTGGAGTGTCTGCCGCCGCACCGCGAACTTGATAGGGGTGGCCCGGATAGAGTATAGTTGGCCGTCGCGGTCGGCCGCGGCATCAGATCGTGGTTTGTATGGGAATAATTATAGTATATATGTAAAATAAGACCATATAAACGCTAAATAATGCTATATGTCTTATTAATCGGCCGATCATCGGCGATGGTGGCAGATTCCTCACAACCAACTAAACCGTTCCAAGGTCCAAGTGATGTCCTTGGAAATCAATTCCGTGAATACGAACGATAGAGAATTGGTCTCCAGAGCCCAGGAAGGAGAGGCGAGTGCGTTCGAGGAGCTCGTGTACCGGTACGATCGCAAGGTGCTTGGCATCGCGAGGTCTTTTACCAACGATCCCGACGACGCACAGGATATCTATCAGGAGGTATTCCTGCGGGTATACCGCGCCCTCCCGGGGTTTCGATTTAAGAGTGAGTTTTCAACGTGGTTGTATCGAATCGTTATGAACGTGTGCCTCAGTCATAAAACCCGGAGCGCGAGCCGCGCGCACACCACCCTCGACGCGACCGTCGAGCCCAAGCTTGATGATTCCGGCGAAGGCCGCACGTCGATCGCGCGACCGCCGGCGCCCGATCGTGCCGCACAGAACGCAGAAATTCGTGCGAGCATTAACGCCGCGGTCGATACGCTGGCTCCGCGCGAGCGCCTCGCGTTTACCTTAAAGCATTTTGAAGGGTACAAGATCCGCGAGATTGCCGAAATGATGGAGTGCCGAGAGGGAACCGCCAAACGATATATATTCACGGCGGTGGGCAAACTGAGAAAGAAACTGAAGAAGCTGGTGTAAAAAAGCCTGCGAGGCAAAGCGATGACACACGACAAGTACACCGAATGGATCCAGCTCGCTGCGCTTGGCGAGCTCGATGATCAGAATCGAAGGATGCTCGACGCGCACCTCGAAGCGTGCGCCGATTGTCGGGCGCACTACGATGAGCTCGTGGACATGATGACCGTTGTCCATGAGGCGCGTGCCGCGGCCCCGACCGATCGGGAGTTGGAGTTGGCGCGAGGCCGGCTCCGAGAGGCGATTCGAGGGGCATCGATCGAGCTGGACCAGCACGAGAGTGCACCTGCGCGGTACCGGGACATGGGCGATGTTCATCGTGCCGGGGTCTCCGGTCTGATCGGATGGCTGCAGGGTGGTATTGGCCGTGTGGCCTTCGCGGGTGCAACCGCGGTGGCCGTTGGAATCGTTATTGGTTACCTGGCGTTTGGCCGTGCAGGCGGTCAGCTCCAGCCGGTGTCGGACCCGATCGATAAACGTGCGACCGTGGCGGAAGCCCAGGCGGATCAAGAGCTCGGGCCGCCATCGTACGCCAATGTCAGATTTGTCGACGTCGATCCGCGTAGCGGCCAGATCCAGCTCGAATACGACATGGTGCGGCCGGTGCGTTTGCGCGCGGACATCGAAGACGAACGGGTCCAGCGAATGCTGGCGCACACGGTCTTGAACGAAAAGAATCCGGGCGTAAAACTGCGAGCCATACAAACGATCGATGCGTATCTCGAGAGTCCAAAAGACGAAGAGGTCAAAAAGGCGTTGATCCAGGCGCTGAAGACCGATCCGAGCCCCGGTGTGCGAAAACACGCACTGTATGTTCTTTTCAGAATGCCGTTTGACCAGGACATTAAAGACGCGTGTTTATTTGTCCTGGCAAATGACGAGAATCCTGGAATGCGGATCGCCGCGATCAACATACTTTCCGCGGCGACACTCGATGGTCATATCGAGGGCAACGAAGTGTATGATGTTTTGGCGGAACAAGCCGACGAAAACGACTATATGCGGATTCGTTCGGGGGCTTTCATGCAGGAGGTGAACGGCAATGGCAACTAGACTCAGAAGGCAACTCCTCATGATTTTGATAGTGTCTTTTGTCGTGGCGTTGGCAACCGCGCCGGCGGCCAAAAAGACGGATGTATCGAAATCGTTCGAGGTCAAAAAAGGCGGTACGCTCGTCGTAGAGATCGATGATGCCGGTGCGGATATCATCGTCAAGACCTGGGACAAAAACGAGGTGTTCGTTCAGGTCGTGGGAATCCCTGAAGATGAGATCGAGGAGCTCGAGATGAGCGAATCGGGCAACATCGTTCGGGTCGAGTATGATGGGTACAATGGATGGGGTCGGTCGCGCAACGCGCGGATCACAGCGACGGTTCCCACTGATTTCAATCTCGAGTTGGGAACGTCGGGCGGTGACATCGAAGTCACCGACAAAATCAAAGGCAACGTCGATGCCGGAACATCCGGCGGTGACATCGAAGTCAGCGTGGTCGAAGGCGATCTGGATCTCAAAACGTCGGGTGGCGACGTGACGGCCGAGGACGTGATCGGTCAAGCGTCGCTCAAAACCTCCGGTGGCGATATCGAGGTCGGCAACGTCCGCGGTGAGCTGATCGCCGGTACGGCGGGCGGCGATATCACTGTTGGCTCGGTCGAAAAGAGCCTCAAGGCATCGACGGCCGGTGGTGATATCATCATCGATGATGTCGGTGGCGACGCGGTGGTGTCGACAGCCGGTGGTGACATCGAGGTCGGCAAGGTATCGGGAAGCGCCCGTGTCAAGACCGCCGGTGGTGACATCGAGCTTGGCGGAGCCAGCGGTACCGTCGAGGCCAAAACGGCCGGTGGCGATATCGAGTGCATGGGAGTGACCGGGTCGATCGACGGGGCAACCGCCGGTGGCGACATTGTTGCCGAGCTCAACCCAAAAGGTGACGATGGCAGCAGTCTCGAGACCAAGGGTGGCGATATCGAATTGGTCATACCCTCCAACGCCAAGGTCACGATTGAAGCGCGGATCCGCATCCGCGGGAAATGGGACGATGAAGACGATTACGAGATTACGTCCGATTTCGAGGCGGAAACGCACGACAAAGACAGCAAAAACATCAAGGCCACATACGTCCTCAATGGCGGCGGCCCGCGTATCACGCTCGAGACGGTCAACGGAAACATCCATATCGCCAAGGCGGCCAAATCCCGTTGACGCACACGATGATGATCATGGGACCGGGGTCTCGCTCACCCCGGCGACCAACCGGAGAGACGGCGCACAAAGCGCCGTCTCTTTTTTTTGAGCAGCGACTCAAAAGGTGGTATGATGGTGTCGCGACAGGGGAATCGGGAAGGCTCTCCACATCATTTGGCCAACAGGAGGTAACTCTGTGAAGCGATTTTCCGCTTTGGTCCTGGTTGTATGTGTTCTGGGCGTCGGTTTTGGCGTCCCGGCTCATGCTGATAAAATGCGTACCAACACACAACCGGGGCTTGGTGACTACAACGAGCCGTTTTACAAGGGGGGGTTTTACGAAGATGGTGTCATGTCTCCGTCGGATTTTCTCGAACTCAAATTGGGTTCGAGACCGGTCAGCTATCTGGAGACCGTCTCCTATATCCTCTATCTGAGTGGTTTTCCAAATGTATCACTGGTTGAGTACGGCAAGACCTACGAGGGGCGTTCGCTCTACTATCTGATCATTACCTCAGAGGCCAACGCCGAGAGGCTCGACCAGATCAAGGGCGATGTCGCAAAACTGGCCGATCCTCGATTGCTCTCCGGCGAGGATGAGGCGGACGAAATCATCGCCGGCACACCCGCCGTCGCCTGGTGCGCCTACTCGATCCACGGGGACGAGTTGTCATCCACCGATGCCGCGCTCCAACTCGCCTATCAGATCTTTGCCGGTCAGGACGAGGTGACCCGGAAGATCAGAGACGAAGTCATCGTTTGCATCGATCCGCTTCAGAATCCCGACGGCCGCGAACGCTGGATCAAACAGATCGAACAGTGGAACGGCGTCGTGCCAAACGATGACATCCAAGCTATACAACACCGGGGCGTGTGGCCCTATGGGCGTGGGAACCACTATCTATTCGATCTCAATCGCGATTGGTTTGCGACGGTCAATCCGGAAAGCCGGGCCAAGATCAAAACCATTCTCGAGTGGAATCCCCAGTTTTTCACTGACTGTCACGAAATGGGCCCGCTCAACACCTATCTCTTTTCACCGCCGCGTGAACCTTTCAATCCATTTATGATTTCTCAAATCCACAAGTGGTGGAAAATCTTTGCACAGGATCAGGCTGCATGGTTCGACCGTTATGGGTGGAGCTATTACACGCGTGACTGGAACGAGGAGTTTTACCCGGGTTACGGAAGCTCGTGGGCGATCTATGCGGGCGCGATCGGGATGCTTTACGAACAGGCCGGTGTCGACGGATCGTTGGTCAAGCGCCGCGATGGCACCGTGATGACATTCAGGGAATCGATTCACCACCAGTTTGCCAGTTCGATGGCCAACATCGCAACGGTGGCGGACAACCGGCAGGCGTTGCTCGAGGATTTTTACAACGAAAAGAAAAAGGGAGTCGGCGGCCACATCGGCAAAGGCCGCAGCCGGTCGCGTGGTTCCTCCGGTGGCGGGTATGTGTTTGTCCCGTCGGGTAATGAGTCGCGTATGCGCCGGTTCATCGAAACTCTGAGCCGTCAAAACTTCGAAATGTTTGTGACGCAGCAAGAATCAAAGCTCGCGCGCGCACGGTCGGCGGCCGGTGGCGAGGTCAAAAATGTTGTGCTTCCACAGGGGACGGTGGTTGTGCCGGTCGATCAGCCGCTTCGCTCGCTGGTCGAGGTTATACTCGAGTTCGATATTCGAATGCCGACAAAGTTTTTGGAATACGAGCGCGAGGAACTGCTCAAGGACAAAGGATCAAAACTCTACGAGATAACTGCCTGGGGGCTGCCGCTCGCGTATAACCTCGAGTCCTACTTTACCAAGAGTTTGCCAAATACCGAAATGATGCCCGCGGTGGATTTTCTAAACAATGTCGATCAACGGCGCGGGCTCGTCGGCGGTGCCTCCAATTTTGGGTATGTAGTCGACATCGTCGATGACGGAAGCTACGTGCTTCTGTCTAGGCTGTTTGAGAAGAAATACAAAGTATGGTCGGCAAAAAAACCGTTCGAGGTGGATGGGCGGAAATACCCACGCGGAAGCCTTCTCATCAAGCAAAGCGGTAACCCCGGTCTCGACGAGGCGGAACTCGAAGATCTTGCCCGCAGTGCTGGAGTCGAGGTGCATCGCGTTGGTACCGCGTTGGCTACATCAGGGGTGGACCTCGGGGGTGGTCAGTTCACGCTGCTCCACACGCCGCGAATCGCGGTTGTCGGCGGTTCGACGATCTCGACAACGAGCTTTGGCAACATCTGGCACCTTCTCGACAATCGGTTGGAGTACGGGATGTCGACTCTCGACGTCGCCTCGATGGGATGGATGGATCTTCGGAAATACAACGTTATCGTGCTGCCCGCCGCTTGGGGTGGAGCTGGGGTATACAAAAGGGCGCTTGGAAAATCGGGTATCAAAAAACTCAAGTCGTGGGTCGAATCTGGCGGTACACTGGTGGCGTTGGGAGCCGCCACCGAGTTTCTCGCCGACTCATCGGTGGCGCTCAGCACGGTTCGGCCACGGCGGCAGGTGTTGACCCGGCTGGATGAATACGATCGTGCGCTCGAACAGGTAAAAGCGGCGCTGACACCCGAGGTAGACAGCCTTGCCGTTTGGGAGAGTCCGAAGGATCCAGACGGTTCGACCAGAAAAGATGCCGACAAAAAATCACAAGACAAGGAAAAACCCAAACGGCCCAAGGACAAAAAGGCGCTCGAGGAAGCCGACGCCATGGCGCGCAAATTCAGTCCGCACGGTGCCATACTTGCCGTAGATCTCGATGATACGCATTGGCTCGCGTTTGGCGCGCGTTCGCCCTTGCCCGTCATGGTCTATACGTCGTACGCCTATCTCGCTAAGGCAAACGTCAAGGTGGCCGGCCGGTTCGCTGCTCCCGGCAAACTGAGATTGTCGGGGTTGCTGTGGCCCGAGGCGAGGAGCCGCTGGGCGGAGACAGTTTATGCGACCAGTGAGCGCCGCGGTAACGGGCAGGTCGTGTTGTTTGCGGGCTACCCCGATTTTCGCGGTTATTTTCACGGCAGCGAACGGTTGCTGCTCAACGCGCTATTTCTCGGTCCCGGTTTTGGCACGAACCCGGCGTTTTACTAGACACGCGGAGTTTTCGATGTGAAGGCACACCGTCTGGTTCCAACCCGCTGGTGCGGATTCTCTCTTGCCGGTCTTGCCGCTCTAGCGATGACTTTGCTGACTGTTGGTGCGATGCCGGGAAATTACGCCACACCAAAGGCGCGCAAGGCGGACAAGATCATCCAGCGGCATGTCAACGCACTCGGCGGACAAGAGAACATCGATGCGCTCAAAACCCTGCGGATCCACGGCCGACTGCAAAGACAGGGGTTGGAGTTCCCATTTACGCTTTGGCTCCAGCGGCCCAACCGAAGCCGGATGGACATCGAGGTTCGCGGGCGGACGTTTGTTCAGGCATATGATGGCGACACGGCCTGGTGGGTGAATCCACTCCTCGGTGCCGAAGACCCGGCGGAGATGCCCGAGGATTTCGCCCGGTCGACAAAACGATGGGTGGATTTCGAGGGGCCGTTGGTCAATTACAGGGCTAAACGACACGGGGTGGAATACGTCGGCGAAGTCGAGGGCGACGCTGGCCGATTGTACGAGATCGAGCTCAAGCATGCGGGTGGAGAAATCTGGAGCGTTTTTATCGATGCCAACACCTATCTCGAGGTCAAACGTACGTATCAAGAGACGTTCCAGAACGACAAGAGAGAAGTGACGGCATTCTTTTACGATTATGCCAAGGTCGGCGGAGTCAACTTGTACCACGTGATTGATGGCGAGGCGATCGACGGAGCTCGTTACATGATGATCTTTGATGCCGTCGAGCCCAACCCGGACATCGATGATGAATTGTTCAGCATGCCGGAACGTCAATAAGCGCAATGAGAGACAGCGAATCCTCAGATGCTCTACCTGATATTAGCCGCCGTAATTTGGGGCAGCTCGTTCCCCGTCATCACGTACGCGCTTCGTGATGTCTCCCCGTTTTTGTTTCTTGTTCTGCGTTTTGCCCTGGCGTTTGCCATTCTCCTGCCGCGGTATCGAAAACCCGGCCGGATCAAGACGTTGTTCAAGCCCGAGCTCATCCTGATTTCCATACCAAACTCGCTCGCGTTTATTCTGCAATACAAGGCGCAGGAGCTGACCACTGCGTCGAAGACAGCGTTATTCATCAATTCGAGTCCGGTTTTTGTGGCGATTTTTTCGAGCTTGTTTCTTGGTCAGCGTTTCGCCGTACGGCAGCTTGCCGCGATGGTTGTTGCGCTCTCGGGTGTGGCGGTGACGAGCACGCGGCTCGATTTCTCGTCGATTGCCAGCATCAACATCGGCGATCTGTTGTGCCTCGGCGTCGGAATCAGCTGGGCGTTTTTTATCATCTACTCGAAGGGCCTGGTCAAAAAATACGGTGCTTACAACGTGTCTCAGGCGCTCTACTTCTGGGCGGCGGTGGCAACGCTGCCGCTGCTATGGTTCGAAGACATGCAATTTGCCTGGGCGGCCGTGCCAGCATTGGTTTATCTGGTCGTGTTTACAACGATCTTGGCTTTCTACCTGTTTCTCAAGGGAACCCGCTCGGTCACCCCGTTGTCGACATCGATCGTAATCCTCATCGAGATCGTCGTCGCGTTTCTGATCGCCCATTTTGCGCTCGGCGAATCGTTTTCCGGGGTCGAGAGCATCGGGGTGGCGATGGTTCTGATCGGTGTTGTGATGGTGCTGAGAAAGTGACGGGTTGTCACAGCCGGGTCCGTTGATTATAATTCGGTTTCGCAAAACATCCTTTGTTTTCCATTTACGGAGATGTATACATGAAAATCCAATTTCTCGGCGGCGCGCAAACCGTCACCGGATCGCAGTATCTCGTTACCGTCAACGATCACAAGATTCTTCTCGAGTGCGGTCTCTTTCAGGGCCGCCGGAGTGAAACGTACGAGAAAAACCTCAACTTCGAATTCGATCCCGCGGATGTGGACGCGGTGCTGCTGTCGCACGCTCACATCGATCACAGCGGCAACCTCCCAAATCTTCACAAGAACGGCTTTAAAAAACACATCTACGCAACCGCGGCGACAGTCGATCTATGTCAGCTAATGCTGCGAGACAGCGGTTATCTGCACGAGAAAGACGTCGAATGGATCAACAAAAACCGGGCATCCAAACACGAGGAGCCCATTGAGCCCCTCTACACGATCGAAGATGCCGAAGCTGCGCTGCGGCTCTTTGTCGGCGTCCAGTACCACCGGCCCATCGAGGTGGCGCCGGGTGTGACGGCGACGTTCAACGACGCGGGGCACATTCTCGGATCGGCGAGCATCGTGCTCGATCTCAAAGAAGGTAGAAAAACGCGGCGGCTTGGATTTAGCGGTGATGTAGGTCGAAAAGACATGCCGATTATCCGCGATCCCGAACCGCCTACGGATCTCGATGCGCTTATTATGGAGAGCACGTATGGTGACAGGGAGCACGCCGACGATTCAGGTGCCCTGGATGAACTAGCCGATGTCGTGCTGCGCACGATCAAGAAAGGCGGCAAGCTGATCATTCCCGCGTTTGCCGTCGGGAGGACCCAACGGTTGGTCTATTCGCTCCACGAGCTTCGCAAGAAGAGCCGGATTCCAAAGATTCCCGTATTCGTGGATAGCCCGATGGCGTGCAACGCGACGGACGTGTATCGTTCACATCCAGAGTGTTTTGACCGCGAGGCGTACTTCCGGTTTGTCCGCGATACGGAGGACGTGTTTACCCCGCCCGGGTTCACGTGTGTGCGCAAGGCGGCCGCGTCAAAGAAACTCAACTTTCTGACCGATCCCCATATCATCGTTGCTGCGTCCGGAATGGCGGAAGGCGGCCGAATTCTCCACCACCTAAAAAACAATCTGGAGGACGAACGCAACACACTTCTTTTTGTCGGATTCGCCGCGGAGCACACGCTGGCCAGACGGATCATGGACGGCGAAAAAGAAGTCAAGGTGTTTGGTGAAAAATACAACGTGGAGTGCGATGTGGTTACGATGCCTTATTTTTCGGCTCATGGCGATCGTGATGATCTAATCGAATTCTTGACCGGCACGCCGCCCAAGACACTCAAGAAAGTTTTTCTCGTCCATGGGGAGAAGAGCCAGCAATTTGCCCTCAAGGAGAGAATCGAAGAGAAGGGCTACAAACAGGTAAGGGTTCCGGCACGGCTGGACTCATTCAGCCTCTGAGAGCCCGGTTCTCACCCACATTTTGTGCCCCCAGCTGTCGCCGCTACGTCGTCGCATGGCCATTCCGGGGACCGAGCGTGCCCACCCCGTTCCCAGGTAGCGCCATCCGGAGCTCCCTTTGGCCGTGCAACTTCCCCCGTCCTGCAATCGTAAGATCTAGTAGGGCAAGGTTGAGAGCTCGTAACTCATTCTAATTGAAAGGGTCACGGCGATTGCTATGCCGGAGGCCGACCGGGTTGTTTCTTGTGGGATCTCAATCGAGCGCTTGTCAACGACCGCGATATCTGCAATAATTAGAATGGAGTTAGACCCCACCAGAAAAATTCCCGCCCCTGGCTCCCTGCACGCAAGAAAGGTCTATGCCAATGTCCAAGCTGTCCGTTGTACTTTGTCTGGTGCTGGTAATCGTGTCGATTTGTCTCGCTGCCCCGTTGTCCGCGGAATCCAAGCGGTCGCAGCGCCTCGAAATCACCGTGCCAGAAGGGGGTCCGACCCAACGAGTCTATTTCCATTCACCTGAGGGCGATGAACGCGCGATGGTGGCGCTGTTTCACGACCTTGTCGAGCAAGGTGCGAAACACGTTAACTGCTTTCTTCCCAACACTGTTGTGTGTGAGTTGCCCGTCCACCGACACGCGAACGAATTCGTTCGTAATCCGGGGATCACGGTTCTCTACGACCCGCAGATCGAGACGGCTGGATCACCCGGGCCGGCGTTTACGCCGGGTTGGGCAAAGCACTGCTACGCGCTGGCGGACGAGCTGAAACACGCTCCGTACGACCCACACGAGATTGCCCGTGCACGGTCGAATACGGATATGGAGCCCGGGGAACCCACGGTGTTCGAGGTACCCGAGGACATCGTACGTCTCACCGACACCATGGCCATGGCGGCCTCCGACTATGTGGAGCCGCGAAACATCCAGCAAAATAGCGAGCTTTTGCTCGGGACGGTTCTTATCCAGCTGGTTCTTCCGGAAAGCCGTTATGCCCCACAAAACAACGAAAACTGGTCGGATCAGGGAATCGCAGGAGCAACGGGGCAGGCCGCGGCCGCCGTCATCTACTTCCAGAATACCTACGAAAAAATCCCGATGAACTTCATCTTCAAAGACTATGTAAGGATACACACGACGATGGAGCCCATCAACTTTGAGATTCGAGAGGTGGATTGGATCGCGGATGTCATGCACACACTCGACTATGATTGCGAGGCCACGACGGGCGGTGTACTGACCGCGGTGCACGAGTTCAACAATGACAAACGGCAACAGTATGGAACGCAATGGGTGTTTACCGCCTTTATCGCAAACGCGGAGCGAGATGGCGATCACATGTTTTGGAAAGCGAGGGGAATCGGCTGGTCATATTTGGGAGGCCCCTATCTAGTCTTGCCGTATCCCGCCGGTAGTGTTTCGATGGGACAGGCGTTCAAATACTACATGGGAAACATATTTTGGGCAACGGGTGAAGACGTGGCCGCGAATTATGAATGTGATGATTACTCCGGTTATCTGGATTATCGAAACAAGAACAAAACAACTGGCTACGACCCGATCATGGGCAACCCGATCCCGTGCAGGGGGATGACGGCTCCGGCACCATGTGTCATGAACGCCGGTGATGTGATGGATTATTGGTATTCCGGTGATCCGTGTGAATTCACTGCCGGTCAGTGGGGGCTGATCGACCGGCTACCTCGTAACGGTGTGGCCGATTGTCTCGACGCTCCGCCCACGATTTATTTTGAGAACGCCGCGGTCGAGACGGTGTTCACCGAGCAGGCCGTGATCCGTTTTCGGGCGGTTTCCGAGGGCGTGCCAAACAGGAATCGGCATCAGGATCCGGATCTGAGAGTTGATTACAGAGTCCCCGTTAAGTTCGTTGGCAGGAGCGAGAGGGGGACGATCACCCAAAAAATACTCCCCCTCGACGGTGAATACGGCGACCTCGAAGAGGAGTTCGAATTCCAAATGGATAAGCTGCCGGGCGGATTGTCAACGTTTTCGGTCATCTCGAGAAACGCCGCAAACGCCTGGTCCGAAGAGCAAACCAAGGAGTTGTTTTATATTGGCCTCAGTTATCTCCACTTTGGTTTTCAGAACACAAATGAAGGTACCTGGCTCGAGTGGCATCTGCTTGGCGATACATTCGACGCCACGCTGGATATCCACCGCGTGGACATCGAGAATGGGGGAGTCGATGAGATTATCGCGACAAGGGTGCAGCCTACCGGACCGAGAGTGGGCTATTTTACGCCGTATGGGTACCTCGACGACACGGTAGAGCGAGGCTGCGAATACAGTTACTACGTGTCGGGATCGCTCTCGGCCACCTACCGAGACGCGGACACGACGGTCACCGGGATCACACATGAAGTTACCGCGAAGGCTATGTACCCGATAGCGAGCGACGCTATGTTGTCCGAAGCCGTTCCAAACCCGTTCAACGAAAGAATGCAAATATCGATTAGAATCCCCATGTCCTACCGGGACATCGATGCGGAGTTTCCGCGGCCGATTCCAACCGATGTCAAGGTGATGGTCTACGACGTTCTTGGCCGCCGTATCAGCGAGATCTACTCGGGTACCGTCTACGGTCAGGTGTTGACGATTCCGTGGGATGGAACAAACGACAACAACGAGAAAGTGCCCGCGGGGGTGTATTTTGTAAAAAGCGTAGCCGGTGCCCAGGTGGGTACCAAAAAGATCGTTGTGGTGCGTTGAATCCGTATTAAAGCCTGCCTGATTTACCTTTTCCACGTTTCCGTGTGCGAGCCGTCGGAATACGGCGCTCGCCTTTGCCTGCTACTTGATAAAACAGGCAAAATGTGTCAAGCTGGCGTTTCGATCGGCTGGCAGTTTATGGAGGGAAAGATGACCGACTACATATCGGATGGTGCCATAAAAGTTATCGAGCTTATCGGTGTGTCAGAGATAGGCTTTGAACAAGCCATGCAACAGGCCGTATCCAAGGCAGCCGAAACGATTCAGGGAATTACGGGCGTAGAAGTGTTGAAGCAGAGCGCTCGTGTTCAGGACGGAGTGGTGTGTCAGTACAGGGTTAACGTTCGTATCGCTTTTGTCGTTCAGTAGCTGTGCGGGCTTGTGGCGCGCGGAGGACGTCCCAAGCAGCAACCGGATTCTTTACCGAAATTCGAGGAGTTTTTAATCCATGTGGGAACCCGTCGCACAACACATTGCCGACAATAAGAATTTCGTTTTGACAACCCACATCAACCCGGAGGGCGACGCCATCGGTTCGGAGATCGCGTTGGCGGCGTTTCTTCGCAATTTGGGCAAGAACGTGACGATTGTCAATTCGAGCCCGACGCCTGAAAATTGCCTTTTTTTGGATTTAACCGGTGACATCAAGGTTTACCCGGAAGCTTACGAGCCCAGTGTCCTCGAACAGGCCGATGCCGTATTGATCGTTGATGTCAACAACTGGTCACATGTCGGGCCCTTTGGCGAGGAAGTCAAAAAGTACGACAAGCCTCGGATTTGCATTGATCATCATGAAGGTGCGGATCCGGATTTCGCCGATGTTGTCGTGAGCGACACGACAGCAGCGGCGGCTGGCATATTGATTTATGAGCTCATTCGTCACATGAAGGGAGAGTTCACTCCCGCGATAGTCGACGCGCTCTACACGGCGATTATCACCGACACGGGTACGTTTCGATTTTCGAACACCGATCGACGCGTGTTTTTGGCGGCGGCGGATCTGTACGAAATGGGTGCAAAACCGTTTGTCCTTCACCGGAAGGTGTTTGCAAAAAGATGGAGCGCGGCACGACTGGCCGGGGCCACGCTCGCCACGCTCGACAGCACGGCTGACGGCAAGATCGCTTGGATTCACGTCACGCAATCGATGTTCAATAAAGCCGGCGCCAAATACGAGGACAGCGATGGGCTGCTCGATGTCGTTCGTGCGATCGGTGGTGTTGAGCTTTGTTTGTTCTTCAAAGAAAATCCCGACGGAACGATCAAGGTATCGCTTCGCTCCAACGGCAACCTCGATGCATTCGCCATTGCGTCGCGACACGGTGGAGGAGGGCATCGTATGGCGGCAGGCCTGAGTGTCGACGGGCCCATGGATCGAGCGATTCAGATGCTCGTTGCCGAGAGCGTCAAAAGTCTTCCTCCCGGCGGCTGACACACTCGGGAGGCCGGAGTGCAACGACCTTATTTCATCGGAATTGCCGGCGGCTCGTGCTCTGGCAAGACCACCCTGGCCAAGGGACTGGCCGCCCGGCTCGGACCGGACCAATCAGTGACGATAAGCCTCGACGCCTACTACCACGGCCTGCAGAACGCAACACCCGAGACCATCGCGCGCTACAATTTCGACGATCCCCACGCGTTGGATCGCGAGCTCCTCGTTACCCATCTGCGTATGCTGTCGCGGGGACAGGCTGTCGACATTCCCGTCTATGATTTCAAAACCCACACGCGGACTCCACGCACCTCGAGAGTAGATCCGTTGCCATATATCATTCTCGAAGGATTGTTCCCACTGTATTGGGATGACGTGAGGTCGTTTCTGAATACAAAGGTGTTTGTCGATGTTGAGCATGAGAGGTGCCTATCGCGACGGATCGATCGGGACACGACAGACAGAGGCCGGCCCCGCGAGGAAGTGATCCGGCGGTATCGGGAAATGGCTCAGCCGATGTTTGCCAGGTATATCGAACCGAGCCGCGATTTTGCCGATGTGACGGTCGATGGCGCTGACACCGTAGACGACATCGTGCGGGTGGTCCTGGATCATATCGAGCGGGCCAATCGCTAAGCTCGTCCTTTTATGGTATTGCCTGGATCACGAGTGGAGATTAACCGTGCCGTTCGCGGATCGCAGTAGGGTTCGTCTTGTTCGAGAGGGCGCTCAGCCGTTTGACAATCCGTGGAAGCTCGTTGATGACCGCGTCGATCTCCGCCTCCGTGGTATAACGACTCAACGAGAACCGGACCGATCCACGGGCAAGAGATGCCGGCACGCCCATGGCGCTCAATACATGCGAGGGCTCCAGAGCGCCGGTGCTGCACGCGGAACCGCTCGATGCGCAGATGCCCGCTTCATCCATCATCAGCAAAATGGCCTCACCTTCTAAACCCTCGAAGCTCAGATTCGACGTGTTGGGCAGCCTATGCTCTGCCGCGCCGTTTCGAACGGCAGTGGAGATCGACGAGAGAGCCGTTTCCTCGAGCTTGTCCCTCAACCGACGCATTTGGACCACCTCTGGGCACGCCGCCGCAAGTTCGAGTGCTTTACCGAAGCCCACGATAAACGGGATATTTTCGGTCCCGCTTCGCCGCCCCTTTTCCTGGCCACCGCCAATGAGAAGCGGCCGGATGCGGGTGCCCCGCCGCACGAAGAGCACGCCGACGCCTTTTGGCGCATGGAGCTTGTGTCCGGAAAGCGACAGCAGATCGATACGTGAGCTGGACATGTCGAGCGGGATTTTGCCCGCCGCTTGCACCGCATCGACGTGAAGAGGGACACCACGGGGTTCGACAATGTTCACGATGTCCTCTACCGGAAAAACAACGCCTGTTTCATTGTTCGCATACATCAACGAGACCAACGCGGTATCCTCGCTGATCGAGTCTTCCAGCGCCTGCAGATCGAGCGTTCCTTCCCGATCGACACCTACGTAAGTGGCCCGGTAGCCGGCACCCTCGAGATGTTTGTACACCTCCAACACGGACGGATGTTCGACGGTCGAAGTGACGATGTGCTTTTTCTCGGGTGCTGCCCTGAGGACACCATGGATTGCCATGTTGTTGCTCTCAGTCCCTCCGCTTGTGAAAACGACCTCGGACTCTCTGCATTTCAAAAACGCCGCCGTCTTTTCGCGCGCTTCTTTCAACGCGCTCGCCGCGCGGGCGCCCATTCGATGCACGCTCGACGGATTGCCGTAGATCTCACCAAGATAGGGTGATATCGCGTCGGCCACTTCGGGTGCGGTACGGGTCGTAGCATTGTTGTCGAGATAGATGCGTGCCATGATGTAAGATTAATAATATCAATGCGTTTTGTCAAGCGACCCTCGCCGGTGTGGCTGGCAGCTCCACGCGGCGAGTTTGGTTTTTAACGACATACGGGCGTGGTGTAGTCTAGCGGTCGTACGGCGCGTTGCAGGAGCTCGGGAGAGTCAGTAACCCGAGTGACTTGCGGCCGCCGCGACAGGAAGGACTCAGACATGACCGAAACGGAACGAACGGGTCTCATCATCGTCAACACGGGAAACGGAAAAGGAAAAACCACCGCGGCACTGGGAACAGCGCTCCGTGCCGTCGGCACAAAGTTCAAAGTTTTTATGGTGCAGTTTATCAAGGGGTCGTGGGATTACGGCGAGCTGCACGTTGCGGAGAGGTTGGCACCCTATTTTGAGATCAAACCGATGGGGGAGGGGTTCACCTGGGAGACCAAGGACAAGAAACGCGATACCGAGGTGGCAACCAAGGCATGGGAATTCTGCAAAAAGCTCATCGATGCCAACGAGCACGATCTGTTGATCTTCGACGAACTCAACAACGCAATGGACTATGGGTACGTAGATGTCGACGATGTCGTCAACGCGTTGAAAAACAAACCTAAAGAGGTTCACATAATTCTGACCGGCCGAAACGCACCGCAAAAGATAATCGACATCGCACATCTCGTCACGGAAATGCGTGAAATCAAGCATCCATTCAACCAGGGTATTTACGCGCAGAGAGGCATCGAGTTTTAACCCCGGTGTGACCCCGGGTATCGGTAGAAGGAGCAGCCATGAAGCTGGGTCTCGACAACAAGATCGCGGCCGTCGCGGCGGCAAGCCAAGGATTGGGCTTTGCCGTGGCACGAGAACTTTCGCTGGGGGGTGCGAAGGTTGGTATGTGCTCGAGGAGCGATGACAACATTTGTGCCGCCGCAGATCGAATCGTGCGCGAGACCGGTGGTGACGTGTTTGCATACGCTGCCGATGTGTCGATTCGCGACCAGGCGATAGGTTTTGTTGATGCGGTGGCGGATCATTTTGGCGGGTTGGATATTCTGGTCACAAACGCCGGAGGCCCGCCACCGGGCGGTTTTGACGATGTCGGGTTCGACGATTTGGACCGCGCCTATCACCTGACGCTCGAGAGCACGATCGCCATGATGAAAACCGCGATACCCCGGATGCGTGCCAACCGGTGGGGACGGATCGTCAACATTCTCTCCATTACGGTCAAACAGCCGATACTCACGCTTCTTATGTCCAACACGATGCGGACGGGCCTGGTGGGTTTTACAAAATCGGTGTCGATCGAGGTCGCTGCCGACAACGTTCTCGTCAATAACGTCGCCCCGGGTTTTACCAGAACCGAACGGCTGGACGAGTTGGCCGCCGATCTTGCCAAACGCCAAGGTGTCGATATTGGTGAAATTCGCGCGGAATGGGAGAAGAACATACCAATGGGGCGTCTGGGCCGGCCCGAGGAATTGGCGCGGGTGGTCGCGTTTCTCTCATCGGAAGCGGCAAGCTATGTCACCGGCGTGACCGTTCAGGTGGACGGCGGGTTCGTTCAGGGTGTGTTATAAACCCGAGTGGCCGCTGTCACTGATCGTCCCTCCACAAATGGGCGTACTTTGCGCCGTTCCCCGTGCTAAACAGCACCACACTCTCACCGTCATCGATCCATCCCGATTTTCTCAGGTGATTAAACGCCGCCAGGGTGGCGCCGCTCTCCGGTGCGACGAAAAATCCTTGCGTCCGGCCGATTGTGTTTGCTGCGTCGATCATCTCCTCGTCGCTTACCGATACCGCCGTTCCGCTGCTCTCTCGAAGCGCGCGCAAAATCAAAAAATCGCCCACCGCTGCGGGGACTCGTAGCCCATCGGCCACGGTCGCCGCATCGTGCCAGAACTCGGCAAACTCCTCACCCCCCTCAAACGCCTTGACCATCGGTGCGCACCCGCTCGATTGCACGGTGACCATCCGCGGGCGCTTGGATCCGATCCATCCCATGTGCTCGAGCTCGTCAAATGCTTTCCACATTCCCACCAGTCCCGTACCGCCACCCGTTGGGTAAATCATGACATCGGGCAACGTCCATCCCATTTGCTCGGCCACTTCGTAGCCCATGGTTTTTTTGCCCTCCAGACGATACGGTTCCTTAAGAGTCGATAAGTCGAAACGGCCGTATTTCTCAGCATCTGCCACTGCGGCTTTGCCGCAGTCTGTTATGACTCCATCGACCAGCGTTACCGTCGCGCCAAGCGCCTGGCACTCGGCGATAAACGGTGGGGGAACATCCGTGGGCATATACGCGTGCGCTTCGATCCCTGCAAACGCCGCGTACGCGCACATGGCGCACGCCGCATTGCCGGCAGATGGGACCGACACCGATGTCACCCCGAGCTCGAAGGCACGAGAGACGGCGACGCCAAGCCCTCTGGCTTTGAACGACCCCGTCGGGTTGTTGCCCTCGTCTTTGATAAAGAGATCGGCGAAATCCAGCTCTTTGCCAAGCCGTGTGGCGTGATGCAGCGGCGTAAACCCCTCGCCCAGATTGAGCGCAAAACGCGGGTCGCGGATCGGCAAAAATTCGCGGTACCGCCACAGATCGTCGGGGCGCGTGCTGATCACATCGCGATCGAGCTCCCGGCGCGCGGCGTCAAGATCGTAGCGTGCGAGAAGTGGGCGGCTGCAATCCGGGCAGAGAGCCTGCAGCGTGTCGGCGTCGTATGACTGTCTGCACAACCCGCATTCGAGATGGGTCAGGTAACTCATGACACTCCGTTGTTGGTGCTCTATGGGCCAATATCCTATCGGTGTTGATTCAGGTGACGGGCGATGTTCAAAAGCAGGGCTCGTGGCAGCAGCCGGCTGCTCGAGGCGAGCAGTTTATTGCGCGCTCCTGTTATGACCAGCGATTTGTTCTTTTTGACGCCGTCGTACGCGATCTGTGCGACGGTGGCCGCATCCATCATCATGTGGCTGCGATTGAGATTGCTGTCTTCATTGCCGGCACGCTTTTGGAAGCCGGTGGTTGTTGGACCCGGACAAACCGCGGTAACGGTGACACCGGTGTCTCTGAGTTCAACTGCGATCGCCTCGGAAAACGACGTCACAAATGCCTTCGTTGCGTAGTAGATCGCCATGTACGGTCCGGGTTGAAACCCGGCGATCGAACTCACGTTGACGATTCGGCCTCTTTTGCGCGTGACCATTCCCGGCAGAAAAAGTCCGGTTAGATGGACGAGCGAGGTCATGTTGAGCTCTACCATCTGCAATTGGTCTTGCAGTGGCAGCTCGTGAAACGCGCCGTTTAGACCAAAACCCGCGTTGTTGACCAAAACATCAATATCGACGCCCGTGTCCACGATCGCTCGATGCAACTCTGCCGGCGACCCGGAAACAGCCAGGTCTTTTGCCAATACGGCGACCCGGGTGTCGGACTCTTTCTCTATTGTCTCCGCCGCGTTCTCCAGGAGGTCCTGACTGCGGGCCACG
>CP070631.1:2834449-2840225 GCA_020356045.1 Candidatus Latescibacterota bacterium | reverse complement strand
GCGCGAGGCAGCAAAGAGCAGGTCAGGCAGCTCGCCGGTATGCGTGGTCTGATGGCCAAACCGCAGAAAAAGATTACCGGCCAAATCGGTGAGATTATCGAAATGCCGATCGTCGCGAGTTTTCTCGAGGGGCTTTCGGTGCTCCAATACTTTATCTCTACGCACGGTGCCCGTAAGGGTCTCGCCGATACGGCCCTCAAGACAGCCGACGCCGGGTACCTCACACGCCGGCTCGTCGATGTGGCGCAGGATGTTATCGTCAACGAGCACGACTGTGGGACGATTATGGGAATCGATATCGGCGCGCTCAAGGAGGGTGAGGAAGTCATCCAGTCGCTGCACGACCGTATCCTCGGCCGTGTGTGTGTCGACGACGTGCTCGATCCGGTAAGCGGTGAGAGTGTTGTCGATGCCAACACGCTCCTGACCGACGAGCTGGCCGCCGAGATCGAGGACCGCGGCGTTGAAAATGTAAGGATCCGAAGCGTGCTCACGTGTGAGGCCAAGCGCGGTGTGTGTTCGCTGTGCTATGGGACCAACCTGGCAACCGGTCGGCTTGTGGAAATCGGTGAAGCCGTTGGAGTTGTGGCCGCTCAGAGTATTGGCGAGCCGGGAACGCAGCTCACGCTGAGGACGTTCCACATCGGTGGTACGGCGAGCCGTATCGTCGAGCAAACCCAGAAGATCTCCAATCATGTCGGGACAATCACCTTCAAGAACTTGAGATCGGTCAAGGGTAGCAATGGCCGCGATGTAGTGATCAGTCGGAAGAGCGAAGTGTTGATTCTCGACGAAGGCGATCGAGTTCGTTCACGATTTGGCGTGCCCTACGGTGCCGAGCTCCTGCTCGAGGAAGGTACTGAGGTGACGAAGGGCGACGTGATCTATGAGTGGGATCCGTACACCGATGTGATTTTGACCGACAAGAAGGGTGTCGTGCGGTATCAGGATCTTCTCGATGACGTAACCATCAAAGAAAAGATCGACGAGAAGACCGGGATGATGCAGATGGTGGTCATTGAAGACCGGGAAAAGAAACATCATCCTCAGCTCCAGGTCGTCGACGAGGGCGGCTCGGTCATTGGTAATTTTATCATCCCCACGGGTGCGCACCTCCTCGTCAAGGACGGACAGGAGGTTCACGCGGGCGCACATCTGTGCAAGATCCCCAAGGATATTAGCAAAACCAGCGATATCACGGGTGGCCTTCCGCGTGTGGCCGAGCTTTTCGAAGTTCGGAAACCCAAGGAGGCTGCCGTGATCTCGGAGATCGACGGTGTCATCGAGTTTGGCCCGATCACACGCGGCATGCGCAAGATCATCGTCAAGAACGAGAACGGCGAGGAAAAGAGCTATGTCATCCCGCAAGGCAAGCACCTGAGGGTCTACCAAGGTGACGTCGTCGAAGCGGGAGACAACTTGACCGAGGGCCCGATCAACCCCTTCGATATTCTCAATATCAAGGGTGTCAATGCCGCGCAGGGGTATCTCGTAAACGGCATCCAGGAGGTCTACCGTCTCCAGGGCGTAAAGATCAACGATAAACATATCGAAACGATCGTTCGCCAGATGCTTCAGAAGATCCAGGTCGAAGACCCTGGCGACACCTCGTTCCTCGAAGGCGATCTTGTCGACAAGGTGAACTTCCGTGAGGAGAACGAACGCGTTCTCGGCGAGAAAGGACGCGCGGCGACCTTCAAACCCATGCTGCTTGGGATTACCAAAGCGTCGCTGAGCACGGAGAGCTTTATCTCAGCGGCCAGCTTCCAGGAAACGACACGTGTGCTGACCGATGCGGCGGTTCGCGGCAAGACCGATCATCTCTTTGGGCTCAAAGAGAACGTGATTATGGGTCACCTGATTCCGGCCGGAACCGGTTTGAAGACATATGACCACATCGAGCTCGAGGTCGAAGCGGATGAGGAAGAAGAATATGGTTTTGAAGAGGCTCCCGAGGCTGTCGAGAGGGAGCCGTTGTCGGCGATGCGAAAGGAGCCGGTGGAAGAATAGACGAAAAGTTGAAAAAAAAGACGGGTTGCCGGCTGTCGGCGCGCCGTTTTTTTGCCACGCGAAGAAGGCCGAAAAAAATGATTTCCAGAACGGAAATCGCTTGACAAATTATGGACTTACGGCTAAATTCTTAACTTCGCTTGCTCTACTTTTCTTGCCCGGAAATATCCTGGCCAATCAACACCGGAAATAGAGCTAACTTATTGGATAATTTGCGGTTGCGGATTTTATCCACAGCCAGTGAATTTGAGAGGGAGTCTTTTACGACCTGACATGAGGGATAGTCTGTGCCAACGGTAAACCAATTGATCAAATCGGGGCGTAAGCCCCAGAAATCAAAGACGAAAACACCCGCGATGACTGCGTGCCCGCAAAAGCGCGGGGTGTGCACGCGGGTCTATACGCTAACACCCAAAAAGCCCAATTCGGCAATGCGCAAGGTTGCCCGTGTCAGGCTTACGAATGGTTTTGAGGTAACGGCTTACATTCCCGGTGAGGGCCACAACCTCCAGGAGCACTCGATTGTGCTGATCCGCGGCGGCAGGGTCAAGGATCTGCCGGGTGTTCGTTACCACATTATTCGTGGTGTCCTGGATACATCCGGTGTCGACGGCCGGCACAACGCCCGGTCGAAGTATGGAGTAAAGAAACCGAAATCTTAAAGAGCAGATACACAAATGCCAAGACGTAAAGCAATCAAGAAACGGCAACCGGTACCCGATGCGAAGTACCACGATGTGACGGTCACTCGGTTTATCAACTATGTGATGCGCAAGGGTAAGAAGTCGGTCGCCGAACGAATCGTGTACGACAGTTTTGATATGATCGAAAAGCAGAGTGGGCAGAAAGGCCTCGATGTCTTTCGGAAAGCCCTCGACAATGTTAAGCCCGTCCTGGAAGTCGCCTCACGGCGTGTTGGTGGGGCGACGTATCAGATTCCGATCGAGGTACGCGCGGATCGCCGGCTCGCGCTTGCGATGCGTTGGATTACGAGCTACGCGAGGGCGCGTTCCGAGAAGACAATGGCGGAACGGCTTGCCAACGAGCTGATGCTCGCCGCCAGATACGAGGGTCCTTCGATCAAAAAGAAGGAAGACACTCACAAGATGGCGGAGGCAAACAAGGCGTTTGCCCACTTCCGCTGGTAAGCGATTGGCGTATTGCCTCTAAATAGACTGTAAGCACAAACATAGGGTTCTCAGGCTTCAGAGGTTAGCAATCAGGAAATCCGTCGTGTTTGTGACACGGTGCCGAAGGCACCGACAAGGCGTTACTAACAAAAATCCTTCGGTCCTCGCCTGACCAAACGTGCGCAGAGCGCCCGTTGGTCGACGAGGCCTTCGGGTGAAAAGCAAGATGGCACGTCTGGTCCCTCTAGAAAAAGTCCGCAACATCGGCATCATGGCCCACATCGATGCGGGGAAGACTACGCTCACCGAGCGGGTTCTTTTCTATACGGGCAAGACGCATCGCATGGGCGAGGTGCATGATGGCGCCGCCGCCATGGACTGGATGGCGCAGGAGAAAGAGCGGGGGATCACGATCACATCCGCGGCGACGACCTGTTTCTGGAACAAACACCGCATCAACATAATCGATACACCCGGACACGTCGATTTTACCGTCGAGGTAGAGCGTAGTCTGCGTGTATTGGACGGTGCCGTCGCCATTTTCTGCTCGGTGGGAGGCGTTGAGCCGCAGTCGGAGACGGTCTGGCGTCAGGCTGACAAGTACCGGATCCCGCGGATCGCCTTTGTCAACAAGATGGATCGTATGGGGTCGGACTTTTTCAACGTCGTGTCGATGATTCGTGAGCGTTTGGGTGCGAACGCCTCTCCGATCCAGCTCCCGATAGGGAGCGGCGACATGTTTACGGGCATCATCGATCTAGTCAAGATGAAGGCCTATTTTTATAACGAGGATACACAGGGCACGACGTTTACCGAGGAAGAAATCCCGGCGGATCTGAGAAGCCTCGCCGAGGACCATCGTGAGAAGCTACTCGAAAACCTTTCCGAGTTCGATGATGAATTGATGCAGGACTTTATTAGCGATGGCGACGCGAGCGAGGAGAAGATCGCTGGCGCGATCCGCAAAGCCACGCTTAGCGTCGAGTTCGTGCCAGTGTTGTGCGGAGCCGCATTCAAGAACAAGGGCGTTCAAAAGCTGCTCGATGCCGTTCTTACGTATCTCCCGTCGCCGCTCGATGTCCCTCCCGTAACTGGTGTGAATCCCTATACGAAAAAAGAAGAAATGAGAAAAGTGGGCGACGACGAGCCTTTTGCCGGGCTCGTCTTCAAAATTATGACCGATGTCCATATCGGCAAGCTCACCTACGTACGCATTTACAGCGGTGTCGCGAAGAAAGGCAGTACGGTTGTCAACGTAAACACCGGCAAAAAAGAGCGCATGGGCCGGCTGGTCCAAATGCACGCGAACAAACAGGAAGACCGTGACGAGATTTACTCGGGCGATATCGCGGCGGTTGTTGGTCTTCGCAACGCGAGCACCGGCGATACGATTTGTGATTTGAAGCACCCCATCAGACTCGAGACCATGCAGTTTCCCGAGCCGGTCATGTCGGTGGCCATCGAGCCCAAGACAAAAGCCGACCAGGAAAAGCTGGCTATTGCGATGGACAAGCTCAGCGAGGAAGATCCCACGTTTCGCGTAACCACCGATGAAGAGACGGCGCAGACGATTATCTCGGGAATGGGCGAGCTTCACCTGGAGATTCTCGTTGACCGCATGCTCAGAGAATTCAAGGTGGGCGCGAACGTCGGCAAACCTCAGGTGGCTTACAAAGAGTCGATCGCGGGAAGCGCCCGGGCCGAGGGCAAGTTTATCAAACAAACCGGCGGGCGTGGTCAATACGGGCACGTCGAGATCGAGATGGAAAAAAACCACGAGGGCGACGAATTCAAGTTTGAGAACAACATTGTCGGCGGTGCGGTTCCAAAGGAATTCATTCCATCGGTTGAGAAGGGTGTTAAAGATGCGCTGACGGCGGGTGTGCTGGCGGGTTATCCGGTATTGGGCGTTGTGGTTCGGCTCATCGACGGATCTTTTCACGAGGTTGATTCGAGCGAGCTCGCATTCAGAATGGCGGGATCGATGGCGGCACGCGAGGCGATGGCCAAGGCTGAGCCCGTTCTTCTAGAGCCGATTATGGATATCGAAGTGTCGCTTCCGGAAGAATACATGGGAGATGTCATGTCGGACCTGACGTCGAGGCGCGGGAGGATTGGCGGGATGTTCAGGCGGTCCGACGCACAGGTAATCGCGGCGAGAGTTCCTCTTGCCGAAATGTTCGGGTACGCAACAGCTCTGAGGTCGCTAACCCAGGGCCGAGCTGTGTACACGATGCAGTTCTCAAGGTATGAGATACTTCCCAAAGACGTCGCGGATCAGCTTACCAACAGCTTTCATGGGAAGGCCGTGAATAGTTAAGGAGGATTAAAGTGGCGAGAGAAAAGTTTGAAAGGACAAAGCCTCATATCAATATAGGGACGATTGGTCACGTGGATCATGGGAAGACGATGTTGACGACGGCGATCACGTTGATTCTCTCGAAGAAGGGGCTTGCTGATTTTGTTCCGTTTGATCAGATCGACAAGGCGCCGGAAGAGAAAGAGCGTGGGATTACGATAGCGACGGCGCATGTGGAGTATCAGACGGAAGCCCGGCATTACGCGCACGTGGACTGTCCGGGGCACGCGGCCTACATCAAGAACATGATTACGGGTGCGGCGCAGATGGACGGGGC
>CP070631.1:2830515-2834349 GCA_020356045.1 Candidatus Latescibacterota bacterium | reverse complement strand
TGGTTTACCCGGTTATACCGGTCCCCGGGGTCGGGGTGCGTCGACAAAAAGGTTGGTGTATGCTGCCCACCCTCCTCCGACATGTCGGAGAGCAATTTGAAAAAGTCCGCCATATGGCGGGCGTCGTGTCCGGTGCGTGTTGAATATTCGACGCCAAGCTCGTCCGATTGTTTCTCGTGGTCGCGGCTATACTTGAGAAGACCAATGTTTATGGGAGCCGTCGCCAATCCCCCGACGACCGGAAATGCCTTGGCGAGTCTGTCGGTCAATCCGAACCCGGAAAACAGGACGCGGTTCGACATCTGCTTGACGCTGTGCCGCGCAACCACGTGCCCCGTTTCGTGACCCATGACGCCCACGAGCTGGTCTTCCGAGTTGAAATAGGCGAGTATGCCACGCGGGAAGTAAACGTACCCGCCAGGCAGCGCAAACGCGTTGAGCATGCCGTCGTCGAGCACGCGGAAGTGGTACTCCAGTTGGGGACGATGGGACACGCGTGCGATCGACTGGCCGATGCGATCGATATAAGCCGCAAGATCTTCGTCGTTATAAAGACCGTATTCAGCTACGATTTGGACGTCGTATTCCTTCCCCATCGCGACCTCCTGATCCTCATCGATCAGTGTGAAGGTCTGCTTGCCCGACACGTAGTCTTTCGAGCATCCGCAGTGCACAGCCACGAAAGCTATGAACAAAGTCAGCATTATCTTAGTCATGTCTCCCTCCCTTTCTGAGATTTCGCAGACCAAATTTTGGCATAGTTCGACCTGATCCGGATTTGGGGGCGACTGAGATACCCAATAGGGCCCTCCGGCGTTCCGAACTACCGGACCGGCATTACCGCGAAGCACTAATACGATTGGTTGTTTTTTGTAACGCGCGTACTATTTGCGAGCTCGCCCTTTTTCGCGCGCCTTCCACTGCTTCATCGTCATCGAGTGCCGCTTCTCAACGCGTTCCCTGTGAACAGGTCCCGAATTGTACGTGCAGAAGGGAAAAATCCCGTCCGGTGTGGAATAGTGAATCAGGCACCGCTTGACTCGTACGACGTCAAAGTTGAATGCGTCTTGAAAATGCATGCCGGCAGCCATGAGTGTCCGGTACATCTTCTTTTCATTCTTCCCACGTCCGACGTTGTGATCGGTCATTCCCTGGATCGTCCGCATGAAGACCATCGGAGACATCCCCTCCGGTGCGTGCTTTTTGATAAACGTCTTTCTAAAGAGATTGTACACACGCAGCTTGTGGAACCATTTGAAACGCGACCCTTCGATGGCCGCCGCCAGATCGTTCATCCCCGCAAAGAGTTTTTCCGAGTCGAAGAACTTGGATATCGGGGTCGCTTTCTTGTCTTGATCCACGACAAAATAGGTTCCCGCTGCACAGTTCGGGTGCGACGTTGTTGCCGGTTTTGGCTTGCCCGCCAGCGCCGCGAGCAGACGGGAGAGCGGGGCGACGAGCGACAGGGGGTAAAAATCCCGGTCGACATCGACAAAACCTGTCGTCGCAAGATCGTTACCGAGATCGCCCAACGTGTATCGTTGCGCCTCGCGTTCCTCAGTCGAGATACGACCGGTGAACGCCACCGGTTGATAGGCGATGCCGCTGATTGCATGGATGTTGTCGATGGCAAACTCCAGAATCTTGACGACCTGGTCGTTGTTGATTCCGTCGACGATGGTCGGTACGAGAACCGCTTTCATCCCCGCCCGGTGGATGTTCTCCAACGCCTTGCATTTTATATCGAAAAGCTTGCGGCCGCGGGTCTCCTCGTAGACGCGGTCATCCACACCATCGAATTGAAGGTATACCGAGTGAAGCCCCGCTTCCGCACAAGCCATGGTGAAATCCGGGTCAGCCAGAGTAAGACCGTTGCTTGCGATCTGGATGTGTGAGAAACCCAACTCCTTGGCTTTCCTCACGAGATCGAGAAAATCGGCGCGGATGGTGGGTTCCCCTCCGGTGAATTGAATCGCCGTGGTTGGGATCGGCCGGTAATCCCGTAGCGCCTGCATCATCTCGACAATCTCATCGAATTCCGGTTCGAACACGTAACCTTTCACATTGGCATTGGCAAAACAGATCGGACAAGCCAGATCACAGCGGTTGGTCAAATCGATTTGCCCCAAGAGGGTTACACTTTGATGCATATTGCAGATACCGCACTCACTCGGACACCGGAAGGCTCCCCTTACCTGCGGGTTGGACAGCCCGGGGTGATCCTCAAAGCTCCACTGTTGCATCTTGAGATAGAGTTTGGTGTTCGTCGTGACTTTGTCCTTGACGTACCCGTGGTCGGGGCAGGTTTTCTCCATATACACGTCACCCCTCCAATCGAACACACGGCCGATGATGTTGCGGCGGCATTCCGGGCACAGTGTTTCGACGGTCTTGGGGAGGCCTCGTACCACCGGACGGATGCGATGACCGGTATACGTGTACTCGGGTGATCGCCGGCGGTCGGGCGGCATCTCGGAGAACAACGCGTCGTGGAGCTCCTCCGCCATCGTGCCATGATCCGGACAGGTCTTCTCGATAACGACCTTGCCTTCCCTGTCAATCATGGTAGCGTCGAGCAGATTTTTACATTCGAGACACTGCGATTGGATAGTCAACGGCAGACCCGAAGACACCGGATCAAATCCAAGCCGACGGCACTCTTTTGGATCGAGCACGCGCAACTCTTCCCCCTGGCCGACCCAATCTCTTGCTCCGGAAAATTCTGCCCGATTCATAGTGTCAACCTCCGTTCGCTTGCAGATATTGCAGGCCGTTTTCGCGGTGTCCGTTTAGTACTCGACTATACTGTATCCATCCGGGACGACGAATTCGAACATAGCTTCATCAAGCTTCACGTTTGTTTTCAATTCAGAGAAATCGAACAACAAAACATCACCCGACCGTTCGTAGATTTTGATTTTCCTGGGGAGATAGTCCGCCCGATCCAATGTGAGATCGACCCGCGACGACATCGCCAATATCGACTCATCGGTGGGCGTCATCTCCAATACGAATTGGTGTTCATCGGCGGCCGACAATTTTACTTCAAACGAGTCCGTCAGGGGTCCACATGCCCCAAACCCAACAATCGATAACACCTTTTCTGTCTTGGACCCCTCGAACTTAAACGTCTGCACCTGTTTGATATCCGGGAAGGTCATCCAGCCGCGTTCCCCGTTCATCACCGTCGATGACCGATCGGGTGCCGTGTACTGCCAACACGCCCGGTCGGGCGCCATATAATAGAGGGTGCCCCCCGCGGTCTCCTTCTCGTCAAAGA
Source organism: Candidatus Latescibacterota bacterium (assembly GCA_020356045.1). GTDB lineage: Bacteria > Krumholzibacteriota > Krumholzibacteriia > WVZY01 > WVZY01. The sequence continues at coordinate 2,831,069 of CP070631.1, read as the reverse complement.
CCGTAAACACTCTGGTTTCAATAAATTCCATTTCCAGGGTTTCGATAGCCGCCCTGGCCCGGCAGTGATTTTTCAGAATTTCCTCGGCGGTCGGTGCTGCACCCTCCACCGTCACACACAGGAGCAAAAGAGGCAAGAACCAAATCCACCCTCCGGCTCTCATCGCTTGGCCTCCGAGGTAGATACGCGCCCAGGGAGAAAATCGATAATTCCCTCGTCCTTTCCGGGCTCACCCGGGGCAGGGGTCCGCCCATCGATCATCTCGATGATTCTGTCCGCCATCTCCGCAAGCTGACGGTTGTGGGTAATCATGAGAATCGTCTGCCCGCTCCGGCTCGAAATCTCCTTGAACAAACGCACGATGTTGAGCGAATTCTCCGAATCGAGATTTCCTGTCGGCTCATCGGCCAACAGAAGCTTTGGCTCTTTGACCAGGGCGCGTGCGATAGCCACGCGCTGTTGCTCGCCCTGTGACAATTCGAGCGGTTTTATATTTCGTTTGTGAAGTACACCCAGCTCATCGAGGATCGCATCGATCCGCGCCGCACACGCAC
>CP070631.1:2821339-2830415 GCA_020356045.1 Candidatus Latescibacterota bacterium | reverse complement strand
GTCGGGCGCAAGATAGTCAGAGCGCCCGACGCGGGCAGCCGGGCGCAAGATAGTCAGAGCGCCCGACGCGGGCAGCCGGGCGCAAGATAGTCAGAGCGCTCGACGCGGGCAGTCGGGCGCAAGATAGTCAGAGCGCCCGACGCGGGCAGCCGGGCGCAAGATAGTCAGAGCGCCCGACACACGCAGATTGTTGTTTTCAGTTATGCCAACTATCGTTGCTTTGAGCCTGCTTTCCGGTCTGATGGCCGTCGACCACAGGGTTGGTTGGCAAGGTTTGCTCGCTCAACCCGTGTTTGCTGGTGTGTTTGTCGGCCTATTGACGGGCGAGCCTGAAACGGCGATCGCCGTTGGGGTTTTGCTCGAGCTCATATACCTGTCGATCCTCCCCATGAGGGGGGCGAGAATCCCGGATCAAATAGCTGGGGCCATCGTCGGCTGTGGAACAGCCGCGCTTCTGATCCAAAATCCGGGCGAACCCCTGTTTGTTTTTGTGGTTGCGATTGGGGTGTTTGTCGGTCTGCTGGCCGGCGAGCTTGGTGCCCGTTTAACGGCCCCGCTTCTGGGGATACACAACCGAATCCTTAGCAGTATCGAGTTTTCGCCGGAAACCGAGCGGACGAGCCTCACCCGTAGAGTGTTTTGGCTTCACACAGGCTCGGCGACCTATGTTTTCGCCGTCGAGACGGTGTCAGTCTTGATACTGCTCTCCGCCGGTTACTTCGCCGGAGCCCGGCTCACCAGGCTGACAGGTGGGGCGCTCGTCGAAGGGGCAGAATATTGGAGTTACCTCGTCCCGGCCGTCGGCGCGGCGTCCCTTATCCATCTCTTTTGGCAACATCATTTGAGGCGGCTTCTAATCGTGTGTGCCGCGGTCGTGTTCATTCTTTTGTGGCTGATTTAGGGTTATGGCTGAATTAGGGCAAGAAATCGGGAAATTCAGGTTGTTTGGAGCGTTTATCCGGCTGCTCTTTCTCCAGGGTTTGCTCAACAGGCGGGGGATGCAGAACCTGGGATTGGTGAGCGCGCTGAGCCCAGCGACCAAGGTGTTCGACGGTTTTACCGATCGGACGATTCTGCTCAAACATCTGTCGTTTTTCAACTGTAACCCAAATTTCACACCTCTTGTTGTTGGCGGTGTGCTCAAGCTGGAAGAGGAGAAAAGGGCCGGCAAACCGATAAGCGACGAAGACATAGAATATTTCAAACGCGCGCTGACCGGGCCCTTGGCTGCGATGGGGGACATGCTGTTCATCGGAAATCTCAAGCCCTTGGCATTGACTTTTGCCTGTATCTTTGCTATATATAAGCTCCCCTTAGGGTTATTGGCAGTTTTTTTGCTATACAATATCGCGATCATCTCCTGTCGCCTTTGGGGGATATACTTTGGCTACGCCAAGGGCTGGGAGCTCGTGGATTTTTTCTCGGGTTCCGAGTTTCAAAAAGTACTCAGCATCGTCGAAGGGGCCAGCGCAAGTGTTGGTGGAGTCCTTTTGGGGGTCCTTTTCTACCGATTTCCCCAAAACGGTCAGACGACGCTGGCATTGGCCGGTATACTGACAGCGGTCACCCTGTACCTGTTGAGAAGAGATGTACCAGCTTCCTGGGTTGCGATAATCCTTTTCCCGACAACTGCTTTTATCGCTCTACTGATTGGCCAGGACTGACGGGAAGGCCGGCAAATCAGAGTCCGTCCGGAGGTAGGCAGACCGGCGGCCAGCAAAATCGGCCGGACACGACACTGGATACGAAATGTTGGAGTTTGACGCAATAGTCGATAACAAGATCGGAATGCACTTGCGTGCCGCCGGTGAGTTTGTCAAGGTGGCGACTCAGTTCGAGAGTGAGGTTACCGTCATCAAAGATGGCAAGAAGGCCAACGGTAAAAGCATTCTCGGTCTGGCGAGTTTGGCCATCGAGCGAGGGGCAATCATAACGGTCCAAATTACCGGCGACGATGAACAGGATGCCCGCGATGCGATCGAAGAACTGATCGACGCCAAATTTTACGAAGATTGAAGTAATCGTGAAAACAGAAGACTTAAAGAGCAACGGAGACGAAGACGTCCTCGCAAAAACAAACCGGGATCAGAATAACTCGGAGTCCAGGAAACGGGAGATTATCCGGTACGGAATTTCCGCGGCTCCGGGCATTGTGATTGGCACGGCCTTTGTCGTCGACTCCCAAGTGTTGAGAGTCCCCCGTACTCGCGTTTCACAGGACCGGGCGGAAGCGGAGATCGTCCGGTTCCAAGAGGCCCTGGACATTACACGGGGCGAACTCCTCCAGATCAAGTCCGACCTCGCCGATCAGCTGGGCGACGATCACGCGAAGATCTTCGATGCGCACATGCTGATCCTGGACGATGTCATGGTTAAGGAAAGCACAGAGAGCCTCATCCGCGCCGAAAGTTACAACGCTGCGTGGGCGCTCGACATCGTCATTTCCAAAATTGTGACCAGCCTGGGTAATATTGGTGACGAGTATCTCAAGGATCGTTCTGCCGATATTCTCGATGTCAAGCAGCGGGTCCTGCGAAAGCTACTGGGTATTGAGAGCGAACATCGGCAGAATCCGACGGAGCCATCGATCATCGTCGCCCACGAGCTCTCACCCAGCGAGACGGCTCAGCTCGATCGCAGATACGTGCTTGGCTACGCAACGGACCTCGGCGGAAGGACTTCGCATACGGCCATCATGGCGCGTTCGCAGGGAGTCCCTGCCGTAGTGGGGCTCGAGGACACACGTCCGCTGATCGAAACGGGAGATACGGTGGTTCTCGATGGCAACTGTGGGACCATCGTTATCAATCCGCTGGATGGAACGCGCGAAACATATGAAAAGGAAATCGAGCACTGGAGGCAATTCGAAGAGCAGTTACTCACGCTAACCGGCTACCCCGCCGAGACTCTCGATCACCGCAAGATCGAGCTGATGGCCAATATCGATCTGCCCGAAGAGGTCGCTTCGGCACTTGACTACGGTGCCGAAGGGGTCGGTTTGTTCCGGACCGAATATTTCTTTATCGCACAGGATCAGCTGCCCACAGAGGAGGAACAGTACAGGGTCTACCGGACCCTCGTCGAAAAGATGAAGGGCAAACCGGTGACCATCCGGGTGCTCGACATCGGGGGGGATAAGATAGCCGGGTACCTTCACAACTCGCCCGAGCTAAACCCGTTTATGGGCTGGCGCGGAATCCGGTTCCTGTTGACAAGAAAAGACATTTTCAAGACGCAATTGCGTGCGATATACCGGGCCAGCGCGCATGGTCCGGTGAGAATGATGTTCCCGCTAATCGTCGGTGTCGATGAGGTTGTCCAGGCGAAAAAAATTTGCGAAGAGATCAAGCACGAGCTGACACTGGCGCGATACAAGATTGATCCGGATGTCGAGATTGGAATCATGATAGAAACGCCCTCGGCTGTCGTGTTGGCCAACGCACTTGCCAAAGAGGTCGATTTCTTTTCGATTGGCACAAACGACCTAATTCAGTACACGATGGCCGTCGACCGCGGCAACACGAAGATCTCGCATCTCTACCAGCATCTTCACCCGAGCATAATCCGTTTCCTCAAGATGACTGCGGACTCTGCGAGGAAGAACGGTGTTCCTGCAGCGATATGCGGAGAAATGTGTGTCGACCCGATGTCCGCGGTTGTATTGGTTGGACTGGGGCTGGAGGAGTTCAGCTGCAGTCCGAACCTGATTCCGGAAGTGAAGAAGACTATCAGGTCAGTGACATTCGATGAATGCAAAACCTTGGTGAAAAAGATCCTCAAGCTGAGCACAACGGACAAGATTGAAAAACGCGTGTGGACGTTTTTGAAAGAACGCTGCCCGGATCTGTCGATGTTCGCCGAAGGAAAACAGCATGGCAAGTGATTTCGAAAAACTCGATCAGCTTCGTGCATCGCTGGATCCCAGTGGAATGATCGATCTGGTTTGTTCGTTTCCATCACATATGACGGATGCGTGGGAGCGCGGACGGCGTTTTGCGCAGTCCGATATCGAGCGAGCCGCCGTCGGGCAAATCGTCGTCTGCGGGATGGGCGGGTCTGCGATTGGCGGCGACATGGTGCGATCGTGTTTTGGTGACCGGCTGAAAGTACCGCTACATGTTAACCGCCATTATGAGGTGGCGGCATCGCTCAAAAAGGACGCCTTTTTTGTTTTCTCGAGTTATTCGGGTAACACCGGGGAAACGCTATCGGCCTACGACGCGGTGCGGGGCACGGGAGTTCCGTCGATAGCGATAACCACTGGGGGCGAGCTGGAGAAGCGGTGCCGGGAAGACGGAGTGCCCGTTTGCAGCATCCCCGGTGGTATGCCGCCGCGGTCGGCCATTGCTTACTCGTTTTTCCCACTCGTCCAGACACTCACCGCCCTGGGCGTGGCATCGGTCGAAGATAGCGAATTCGAGCACGCGCAACTGGCGCTCGCTCGACTCTGTGAGGTCTACTCATCACCGGGGCCGGAAAACACCGCGGCAGACATGGCCTACAGATTGCTCGGAAAGCTGCCTTTTATCTATTCGTGTGGGGGGCTATTCGAAGCGGTTGCGCGGCGGTGGAGCTGTCAGCTCAATGAAAACGGGAAAACACTGTCCCATTTCGCGACGTTTACGGAACTCAATCATAACGAGATTGTCGGCTGGAAAGCCCTCGAGCCGATTCGAAACACGAGCGTAATTGTATCGCTGGAAGACGAGCACGATCATGCGATGGCGAAGAAACAGGCTGAAATCGCCCTTAGTGTGATCGAACCGCTTTGTGCCGGAGTGATCCGCGTGGCGAGCGTTCCCGGCCCCCGTATGACACGGATACTCTCCGCGATGATTCTCGGTGATTTTGCCAGTGTGTACCTGGCATACTTGAACGGCGTTGATCCAACTCCGGTGAAGAACATCGATCTACTCAAGGATCGACTGAAGCGGTAACGGAGACATATTTAGCGATCGTCAAGTGCCCGCACTGCACCTGCCGGTGTCAGTGGCGGGCGTCGATACAGAAAGGCTGTGAAAAGGTGAAGGCTGTAATCCCCGCGGCAGGTATCGGGACACGTTTGAGACCGCACACGTACACGCTTCCAAAAGCGTTGCTGTATGTGGCCGGACGGCCGATCATTTCGCACATTCTGGACGAGGTACGAGAGCTCGACATTACGAGCGTCGTATTGATCGTCGGGTACAAGGGAGAGTTGATCGAGGAGTACGTCAAGGAGGCGTATGAGGATCTCGAAATCGATATTGTTCACCAGGAGGAGCGGAAGGGTATCGGGCACGCCGTGCACATGACGCGCAGTGTGGCGGATGCAGGCGAACCGCTGTTGATCATTCTCGGTGATACGATTCTCAAGACGAATCTAAAGAAAATCGTTAGCGTTGGTTCAAACGCGCTGGGTGTCAAGGAGGTTGAAGACCCACGGCGGTTCGGTGTGTGTGAGGTAGTGGGGAAAAATATCGTCCGCCTTGTGGAAAAACCCAAGGATCCACCGAGCAACTTGGCCGTCGTGGGACTCTATTATCTGGAGGACTCCTCGCTTCTTTTCAGAATGCTCCAGGAGCAACAGGATAAAAACATTCGAAACCATGGTGAATATCAGATTACCGACGCACTTCAAATGATGATCGACGACGGCGCAAAGTTTGTTCCGTTCGAAATCGAAGATTGGTTCGACTGTGGTAAACCCGAGGCGCTACTGGAAACGAACCGGCAGCTTCTCGTAGGCCACGATGAAATTCCGAAAACCGAGGGCTCGATAATACGACCGCCTGTTTCCATAGCTCCGACGGCAAAGATTGTGAATTCGATAGTAGGTCCGCACGTGTCCATAGCCGCGAACTCAGTCGTCGAGAACTCGATTATCAAGGACTCCGTAATCGATCAGGAGTCATCCATCAGCGACTGCTTGCTCGAGGGGAGTATCATCGGGTCGCACGCTGTTATTCGCGGCGGATTCCAAAATTTGAATATTGGTGATTCGAGCGAAGTGATTTTCAAATAGAAAGCATTCTTGTTCAAGGAGGATCGAATGTCACTGAGACGGCTTTTCACATCAGAATCAGTAACCGAGGGGCATCCGGATAAGATCGCCGACCAGATTTCCGACAGTGTGTTGGACGCCGTCCTCGCAAAAGATCCGCACGGCAAGGTAGCGTGCGAGTCCCTGGTGACCACCGGCATGGTTTTCGTGGCTGGTGAGATTACGACGGACGCCTACGTCGACATTCCCAATGTGGCGCGCCAGGTGATCAAGGACGTCGGCTATTCGGACTCATGTTATGGGTTCGATTACGAAACGTGCGCAGTGATAACCTCGATCGACGAGCAGTCTCCCGACATACGTCTTGGCGTGGTGGACAAGCATGGTGCTGGTGACCAAGGAATGATGTTTGGGTACGCATGCAAAGAAACCGATGTGCTGATGCCTCTTCCGATCGTAGTCGCCCATAACCTCACACGAAGACTGGCCGAGGTGCGCCGTGATTCGAAATCGATGCCCTACCTGAGGCCGGATGGGAAATCGCAGGTTACGGTCGATTACGAGAATGGGGAGCCAAAACGATTTCACACCGTGGTTGTGTCGTCCCAGCACGACGCCGAGGTCTCCGTGGATCAAATCCGCGAAGACGTGAAGAAGAATGTGGTACAGCCGGTGCTCGAGAAATTCCCGTTGGCGCTCGACGACGATTTGATTCTTTATGTGAATCCTACAGGCCGGTTTGTGGAAGGTGGTCCCAAAGCCGACTGTGGCCTCACCGGACGCAAGATCATCGTCGATACATACGGCGGGCTTGGAAGCCACGGCGGTGGCGCCTTTTCCGGCAAAGATCCGTCGAAGGTGGACCGCAGTGCTTCGTACGCCGCCCGCCACATTGCCAAAAATGTCGTTGCGGCAGGTGTCGCGTCAAACTGTGAGATCCAGATTGCCTATGCAATCGGGGAACGCGAGCCCGTGTCGGTAATGGTTGACACATTTGGAACGGGAACCGTCGACGATACGAAGTTGACAGAGGTCGTAAGAAAAACGTTTGATCTCACACCCGACGGTATCATCGACAGGCTGCGCCTAAGGCGTCCGATCTACCGCCCGACGGCCGCGTACGGTCACTTTGGACGTGAAGGGGACGATTTCACCTGGGAAAAGACCGACTACGTCGACAAACTCAAAAGCCAACTGGGGTAGGTTTTCGCTCGACTACTCAACGATCGAAAACGTGCCCTTGCGGTAAGTGACCGACTGCGTTAGGTCATCGGTGACCGTGACGAGGATGTCGTACGACCCAAGGTCGAGGTTTTCGGTGCCCACGTAGATGTACTGCGTCTCGCTTTCGCCATAGCCGGACGATTGAAACTCGGACGCCACCACCGGTGCCGTTTCATCAAACCGCTGCCAGAAACGCTTCTTTAGATTTGAGTGGGGGATGATTTTATACTCGACGGTGTAAGATGCAACCCCGCGCCGATCCAGCATCAAGTTGTAAACCTCAAAATACAACGGCAGGGGGTATTTGCGGCTGTACGCGCGGACTGGGTGCGGGATCACGTCGAGTGCGCCCCTGGAGAAAATCGACACCTCTTCGGTAGGGGCAATCTTTCGCGCAAAAAGTATGTCACTGATCGCAACGTCTGGTCCAAAAGGATCACAGCTAAACGACGTTCTATAGGATGATTCTGCGCCCGACTTTGCACCGCGGACTGCCACCGCCATGCGGTAGTACCCCTTGGGCAGCGTGAACACGACCTGGGTGGGCAGCAAGTTGGCGAATCCAGCTACGTCGGCGCTTTTGCGGAGCACGATTTCTCTGTCCCGGCGCGCAACCTCTTCGAACTGCGAATTCCAAACCACGACCTTGGCGTGAAACGTTTCCTCGAACGATCCACCTTCGCCTTCGACCACCACGGGAACTTCAATGCTGACCTCGACGCGGTTACTGTTGTCGCCACCCCTAAACTGGTCGACTCCAAAATAAAACGGAAGCTCGAGCCGGTTGAAGTTGAACGGATACGTCGCCGGGGTTTCTTCTAGCACGATCTCATAGTTGTTGGCGATTTCACGGATTTGGTCCCTGTGAAAAACGTCCGAGACATCCTTTGGCAGCGCAGCCGGGAGATCGGGATCCATTATCGCGTCGATCGCTTCCTGTTGTTCGCGTGGCAGAGACAACCGCATGGCGTCTTCCTGATATGGATTTGCCCGATTTGGAATCTGAGCCGGAGTAGGTGCGGCGTAGAACTCCAGATAGTTTTGGGGGATCTTTTGCGCCAGGCCGTCGCGCGTGTCATAGATGAGAAAGTCGATCAGATCGGGAGACATGTTTTCCCAAATTCCCAACGGATCGATCGCATAAATGTACTCGCCATCGCGGCCAAACTCCTCAAACGCTACGAGCATCGTGTGGCGGTGGTAGTACCAAAGCTCGCCTGGCGGATACATCTTCTTGACGGTGACTTCACCCCAGATTTTCCCCCGGTAATCCGGCGGACCATAGCGGATAAACACCTCTCCGCGTTTGTCCCAACCGGGCCACTTTTTGCTCGGAAACGATAGTTTGGCCAGGTTAACGCGGATGTTGTGCTCTATCATCATCTCATTTTCCGGAGTGGTCGGTGTCGGGTCGTTGAGCTCCCAAAACCGCTTGACCCATTGCGCCCGCTTTTCGTCATCGGCAAGTGATAAGAACTGCCGGGTCTGGTACGCGTTGAGATGGTAGTGAAGACCGGCGAACACGTATTGCATGTCGGCGGACAGCTTGTTGACGTCCGCTTTTTTCACCTTGTATGTGGGGGTTTTTGCCGCGACTGCCACCGTTGCGTCGATCGGCAGAATTAGTATCAGCAGCAGAAAAAAAGCAATCACTTGTTCGCCCTTGCCAGAAGACCAATTCCTATCACGAGAAATATAAGGTTTCCTGTTTGCGCCGCAAGTATTGGTGGAAGCACTCCGTTGTAGCCAAGGGTCTGTCCGATCCGGAAAACTACATAATAAAGAAAGCTGATCAAGAGGGTTAGCCCGAAACCGGTGGCGATCGACTGTTTGCGCTTTGCGGCCGAGAGAGCGACGCCGAGAAGAACG
>CP070631.1:2811383-2821239 GCA_020356045.1 Candidatus Latescibacterota bacterium | reverse complement strand
GACGTTGAGTTTCTCGATCCTGCCCATGACTTTTCCAGCGATGTTCGCCTTATCGGCCGGTTGGACCGACGCCGAATACTCAACCGGTTCTTCGGCCAGTAGCGTTACAGCTTCAAAAGTTTGCACGACGGATGGGCTCCCGGCCTCGTCGTGAACGCCCGCTTCATCACCACCACCACATCCCCAAGCGCCCAACAAAACCACAACCGCCGCAAATGGGAAGATTCGTTTCATGGATCCATCCACTCCTTCTTGCTCTCGTGCCATTCGATCATTGTTCGACCGAATCCGTTGCCGGCATGTCCACCATTGACAACGACTTCGACGGGGCGCCCAAATAAAAATCGAGCTCGCTCTGAGCCACCTTGAAATCGTGCTGAGCCCGCTGAAGCCTGAGGCGCGCACCGGTGTAGGCGGCCTCCCTGTGGAGCACGTCCGACACCCTTTCCAGACCCTCCTGAAAACGGGCCTCTGTGATACGCAGGCTTTCCCGCGAGTGAACAACCGCCTTCTCCGCCACACGCATCCGTTCCCGCGCCGTCAAGAGCGCCCGGTGCGCCTGACGCACCTCCATTCGGCTCTTCGCTTCCGCCTCGCGGTACTTCACACGGGCGGCGGCCGATTTCGCGCCGGCCTGCCGGGATCTTCCCCAATTCCCCAAACCGTCGAGCAGGCTCCACTCGAGCTGGAACCCAAATATCCAGTTCGACTGCGTGTCCTGCAAAAATTCAGCGGAGTTCCATTCCAATCCGCCAAACGCGTTGAGCCTGGGAATCCATTCGCTACGGCGCATTGACAGCTCACGACTCGCGGCCTTGTCGGCAAAACTGAGGGCGAGCAGATCGTGGCGGTTTACCGGAATCGTATCGGGCGGAAGCTCTTCGATTTGAAAATCGGCTTCCGTCACGAGCAGACTATCCGTAGGAACAATATCGACGGCCGTCTCCATCCCGAGAATAAATTTAAGGTAGTCGTTCGAGTTTGAGATGTTTAGCCGCGCAGTCAGTTGCTGCTCCTCCATTTCGGCAAGCCGAACCTGCGATGCCAACAGATCGGCCTCCGACACCAACCCCCTCTGGTGCGATGCTTCAACTTCGTGGTGAAGCGTCTGTGCCGACTTTACGGCATCGTCGATTGTTCTCAGATGGCTGTGCGATAGAATCAGCCCGTAGTACGCCTTTTCCACTTCTAGCGCCACCGCCTCTTCTGCCCTGGCAAGTCCGTGCTCACCGGCGCGTTCTGCGAGACCCGCCGCGGACTTGCCATAAAAAGCATCCACATTTATCAGGGGCTGCTGCAACTGGATTGTTGTTGCCCAATTGCTGATAGGATCGGGGTGGTTCAACCGGTCCAGCTCAAAATCCTCCATGGTGAACACACCCTGCTTGAGCTTTGTTCCAAAAACGAAAACGGGGTCGTTCGACCGGATAAACGATCCGCCAACGTCGAGTTTGGGCACAAAGGCTTGCCAGCTTTCGAGATTTCGGCCATCAGCCTCCTTGAGCTGACTCCGGGCAATCAAGACCTGGTAATTGCTCGTTTTGGCCAACTCCAAGGCCTCTCCCAGTGAAAGCGGCTGAACGACGCGGTCCGCGCCAAACCCCGAGTAGGCCAAAGAGAGAAGGATCGAAATCAAAACAAGAAAACTAGCCGGTTTCATAATGAGATTCTCCTGACGATCGATCTGGATTAACAGCGGACTGGCAGTGTCGGCTGGTATCGAGTCCTCTGGTACGATGGAAGCAGAAGCGGCGTGAAAAGATCAGAGAACAACCCCGCGCCCCGGCACGGGTCCAAAGCCGCGCCCGGGTCGTATCAGTCCGTTCTGCCCCACTTCCCGACGGGGGCAGTGTGTTTAATTCCAAGAGCATACCAGATTTGGGCACGCCTGGCATCCATCATTTGTAGTTTGGTGTCACGGATGGCCGGGGAGGTTCCCGGCCTATTTCGGGTCTGGAGAAGCCTGGGCGGATCCATTCCCGAGCCGTGCCTCTAGATCCATCGGTAGGATGACGGTGAACGTGCTCCCGGATCCGACTTCGCTGCGCACGTCGATGTCACCGTGGTGCTTGCGAACAATGTTAAAGCAAGTGAAAAGACCCATCCCCGCCTTGACGCGCTGACCCTTAGCGGAAAACGTGGGATCGAATAGTCCCTGCATCTGGTCCTCCGGTATACCGACACCGGTGTCTTCTATACTCACATGGACTTTTTCATCTTCGACGACGGTCCGAAGGGTAATGATTCCGCCGCCGTCAATTGCTTCGATCGCGTTGGCGATCAGGTTCATAAAAACTTGGTTTAACTCGCTTGGGTAACAACCGATGGGTGGAATGTCGTCGTAGTGCCTCACCACCTCGATCCTGCCGTGGAGCTCATGGTCGAGAAGCGCCAGCGTCGTCTCCAGGCTTTCGCGGAGATCAACCGTCTGGAATGGGGCTTCATCGAGCCGCGCAAAACTTTTCAAACCATCCACGATTCTCTTGATCCGCTCAGTTCCCGTCATTACGATCCGATTCGTCTCCTCTAGGGCTTCGGTGGAGCGGCGAAAACGCGGATCCTCGTCGATCTCCGCTGCCGGCGTGCTCTCGTTCACAAGCTCGTTTATTTTGCGCGTCGCACGGGCAGCCACATCCGCTGCGCTCGTAATCACGCCAAGCGGGGTGTTCATCTCGTGCACCAGCCCCGCCACGAGTGATCCCAAGGCGGCCATCTTTTTGGATTGAACGAGCTCGCTCTGTGTTTCCCTGAGCTCTTTGACAAGGCGTTCGAGCTGGTCGTTCTTTTCCCTCAGCTCGACGTTTTTTAGCCGGGCGATTTCCGCCTCGCGTTCAGATGCCTCGACCTCAAAGCCGACCTGGAGATTTCTCAACCGCGCCGTGGCTTGATCACCCGAAACTTCTTCCTTGACTTCTTGATAGATTTTGTAATGGTCCAGCGCGTTCGAATAATCCTCAAGAATCGTGTAGGCCTGCGACAAAACGAGGTTCGCCTGATACACCCGCGGCTTGGCTCGTATTTCCATAGCGATGGTCAACGCGCGGTGGAGCACATCGAACGCCTTTGCCGTATCCTTCATCCTGACGTAGAGCTTGCCAAGATTTATGAGGCTTGTGCTCTGGGCTTGTTTGTTTCCAAAATCCTGACGAAGTGCCAACGCCCTCTGATGATAGTCCAACGCCTTGTCATGTTCGCCCAGGTCTGTGCAGATGTTTCCAAGATCATTGAGCGCTCGTGCCTCCCCTATCTTATTTTGAGCGTCACGAAACAGCTCAAGACTTTTCGAGTGATATTCTTCTGCTTTCTCGAGCTCCCCCATGCTCTGATATACCGTACCGATACCGTTTAGCGCTCGTGCCTCTCCGACCTGCGACCTCCGCGGGCCGAGCGTCCCCGCTCCGCGCCGGAAAAGGTCGAGGCTCTGTTGGTGATAATCGAGTGCCCTCTCGTAATCACCCATGTCGTGGTAACCGCCACCGATACCGTTCAAACACCACGCCTCCATGTCCGTGTTGCCTATCTCCCTTATCAACTTTAACGATTTGAACGAATAGCCGAGAGCTTGCTCGTAATTGCCTAGGCTGAGTTCGACGGCGGCAAGACCAGCGAGTGTCTGCGCCTGGACATCTCGATCATCCGCTTGCTCCGCGTATGTTAGCGCCTTTAGAAATTTGCGCAGCGCAGCGTCATGGTCGGACACCGCGTAGTAGGTGTACCCCATCAGCCCCAGGCTGTACGCGATTCCGCGTGTGTACGACAACCGTTTTGCCATTTCGTACGCGGCCTCACACAACTCGCGTGCCCGTTCGGTGTCCTCTACCCAAACTCGTTCTGAGAGCTTGTTTAGCGCGTCGACCCGTTCGGGGGTCTCCTCATCTCGATCCGTCATTTCACGAAGCGCAGCCTCGAGTTCTTTGATATCGTCGGTCATTCGTATTTCCGTCCGAGACGTTTAAATTTTGCGAAGCGGAGAGTGACAAAATTTACCATGCAATCGGGTGTTGCCTTGGAGCGGCGCGCGCCACGGGATCTTTAGGCACCGGCCCCCAGCTCTTTAATTCAAAAAATGCACGGGCGGGCGTGCGGGGCAAGCACTTAATCACGCGCCGCATCGTTAGTTCTTGCCGCCGGGTCCCTTTGTGACCTGCCGAGGGCTGACCGGGTCAGTAAAAAGGGCGCGTCACCATCGACGCGCCCTCGAATTTCAGTTGAATCTCGCGGTAACGCAACTAGCCTCAAAATCAGTGCATTCCGCCCCCACCACGTCTCTTACGTTCGTGCGCTTCGTTGACCCGAAGGTTGCGTCCACCAAAGTCCGTTCCGTCGAGCGCCTGGATCGCGGCGGCGGCTTCCTGGTCATCCATCTGAACAAAACCGAAGCCTCGCGGCCGACCTGTTTCGCGATCCGTCAAAAGCGTCACTTCGTGAACGGTTCCATGAGCGCTGAACAACTCGCGGATTTCACTCTCAGTCGCACTAAATGGCAGGTTCCCTACGTAGATTCTCTTCAAGGCTCAAACTCCCTCGTCGCCCCGGATACAAACAACACGAGACCGCTGTTAACCGTAAACTCGAACATGCGGATTCTCAACTGTTGCATTCAGACTATGGGGGTACACATTCTACCCCAACCAAACTCAGGAGCGGGACTCCTGGACCGACTCTCGAAACGGGGGCGAACGCAACGAATCGATGTGGCAGGAGATACTTCCGAGACTAGTGGTCCAAGCGTATTCGAACAACCGAAGGAATGCAAGGGCAAAACCAGTCGTCAATCGTCAACGGTCTTCAGAGCATGCCGTTTGGCTCGGACCCCCTTCTTCGGCTCAAATAGTAGTGCCATAGCATTCGTGCGGCTACAGCGCGCCACGGCCGCCACGGCTCCCCGATTTCTTCAACTTCCTCAAAACCGGGTCTCTCATCGAGCCCTCGCAGATCCTGGATGGCCACAATCAAAGCGAGGTCGCTGTTCGGCCAGACATCCGGCCGTCTTAACGCCTGTAGCAGGTATATGTCGGCGCTCCAGGGTCCGATCCCGCGCTGCTCGAGAAGGACACGGCGCGCCGCTCCATCCGACATGCGGCCGACGACAGAGAGATTCAATCCGCCGGACTCGATCGAACGAGCTAGCCCGCGCGCATAACCCGTCTTTTGCCGGCTGAACCCTATCCGGCGTAGCGAGTCCCCGTCCAGCTCGAGAAAACGTTTGGGGGTCAGCGGGCTGGCCACGTCCAACAGCCGCGCGTATGCCGCACGCGCCGAGGCGAGCGATACCTGTTGTTCAAGAATGATATAGAGAAGCGTGGCAAACCCGGGCTTCCGGTTCCACATTGGAGGTGGTCCGTAGATCTCAAGGATTCCCGCAAGATCCGCGTCTTGGTGTGCGAGAACTCGAATACCCTTTTCAAATGTTTTTTTGCTGAGTGTTCTCTTCAACGGGAGCTTTCCATTTTGGGTCAGATCACCTAGGTGGCCATCGGCTCGGCAGCGATATGCGATTCACTTATCTATTTTTGGTTCCGCCCAGGACGGCTAGCCCGCGGGTCAACGCATGCGTCCAGCCTGCTTGACCCATCGCCTCGGATATGCTGAGCGGTCTCGACGGATTGTCAGGCAGGGCTTTCGTCAAATCACATCGCCACCATTCCACATCGTGCCAATGGCCAAATTTGAAGCCCATCCGCTCGAAGACAGCAGCCCGTTCAAAGCCCACCGATCTGTGCAGTGCCACACTCGCGGGGTTTGGGGCCGTAATGATCGCATATACTATGAGATATCCCTGGAGCGTCAAAACGTCGAGGAGCGATAGATAGAGCGCTTTTCCGACCCCCCGCCCCCGGTATCGCGGGTCGACATACACGGATGTCTCTACGGCCCACCGATAAGCGGGTCGCGAACGGTAGGCATTCGCATAGGCGTAGCCCAGCAGCTCACCCTCGTTCTCACACACAATCCAAGGGTATTCTTTTGATGTGTCGAGGATTCTCTGACGGAATTCACCAAAGGTTGGCGGCTCTGTTTCAAACGAAATTGCCGTTTCGTTTACGACGGGCGTGTAGATTGCCAGCATCGCCTCGGTGTCGCCCTCGGTTGTTGTTCGGATAACCGGTCTCATAGCTCAGCGGGTCCGACGTCTACTACTCATCTTGCTTTTTCTGCGCCTCACCGACAAAATCGAGAGCCGCCGAGTTGATACAATATCGAAGTCCGGTTGGGCGCGGGCCGTCCTCGAACACGTGGCCGAGATGCGCGTCACATCTAGCGCATCGTACCTCCACTCGTATCATTCCGTGACTGGTGTCGGAAATCTTTTTTATGTCCTCTTCCGAGACCGGAGCCCAGAAGCTCGGCCAACCCGATCCCGAGTCATATTTGGTGTCCGATTCGAAAAGCTCATTCCGGCAACATACACACACAAAGGTACCCGCACCCTTGAATTCGTTGAACCGGCCCGAGAACGGCGGTTCGGTGCCTCCCTGCCTGGTAACCCGGTATTGCTCCGCCGTCAAGAGCGCCCGCCACTCGTCGTCTGTTTTCACGATTTTATCGCCCATGTCAACTCCGCCTTTTGTGCCGTTGTATTTATCACCGCCGGCATCCGCTTGTGCATCATGACGCGACGACGAATGTTCACCGCCGTTTGCCGTGCGCCCATTGCAGCCCACTACACCAACAAGCAAAGCGGCAACGATGATCACGGCCCATGTCAGCTGTGTTTTTGTCATGGTCGGCGCGCCTTTCATTGTATCGTTTTCGATTAGTCGCCGCGAATCGAAAAGCCTTACAGTCGCCAGACCGTGACAAAAGGATGGCGCGGGTATCCAACCCGCGCCATCTAAGCCTCGCACCGCTTAGCCCGGGATTTTTGCCCTAGACAAAATCCGGATAGACCGGCTGGAACATCTGAGATTCGATGTACTCGAGCAAATCGGCAGGTCTCTCCACTGTGGCAAGCCCCGATGCGTACGCCTCTTCGGCAACCGCAACAGCGATACTTCCCGAGACCTCACGGATCTTTGTGAACGGCGGGAAAATGCACCCGTTTGCAAGATCGTCCTCGGAAACCTGATGGGCCAATGATTTCGCCGCGGTGAAAAACATCTGATCCGTAACGTGTTTCGCGCGACAGGCGACAACCCCCAAACCGACTCCCGGGAAAACGTAGGCGTTATTGCCCTGACCGGGTACAAATTTTTGCCCCTTGTATTCCAGAGGATCAAACGGGCTGCCGCTTGCGTAAATCGCCCGTCCATCAGTCCACTCGTATGCCTGCTGTGCAGTGCACTCCGCCTTGGAGGTGGGGTTGGACAACGCAAAGACCATCGGACGCTCATTGATCTCACCCATCGTGCGAACGATTTCCTCGGTAAACGTCCGCGGCTGGCCCGAAACTCCACAGAGAATCGTCGGTTTCAGATCTTTGATAGCCGACAACAAATCCGGCTGGAATTCATGGTCGTGCGCGTAGGCCAATTTGTGATCCTGCAGACCCTCACGGCTCTTGACGACCAAACCTTTCGAGTCGACGAGCCAACAGCGTCTTTTGGCCTCGTCTTGCGAGAGTCCTTCATCGACCATAGCGGACACAATGAGATCGCTGATGCCAACACCTGCCGCGCCACCACCGAGGAACAGGATCATCTGATCTGCGAGCTTGCCACCCGTAATCCGCAGCCCCGAGTAAATCCCTGCCAGCGTGACCGCCGCCGTGCCTTGAATGTCGTCGTTAAACGTGCAGACGCGGTCGCGATACTTATTGAGCAGACGGAACGCGTTGAGGTTGGCGAAATCCTCAAACTGGATTAGACAGTTTGGGAACACCTCCTGAACCGCCATGACAAACTCCTCGATGAGCTCGTCGTACTCGGGTCCGCGAAGACGTTTCTCCTGTTCGCCTATGTAAAGAGGATCATCGAGCAGCGCTTCGTTGTTCGTGCCTACATCCAGCGTCACGGGCAAACACACCTGTGGATCGACGCCGGCACACGCAGTGTAAAGACAGAGCTTGCCTATCGGTATACCCATTCCGTTCGCCCCGAGATCGCCAAGACCCAGGATCCGCTCGCCATCGGTGACGACGATTACGCGAACCTCTGCCGCCCGCCAGTTGCGGAGAAGTTCTTTCATCCTCCCTTTGTCATTTTTTGATAACCAGATTCCACGCGCACGCCGATAAATGTGACCAAACTCCTGACAGGCTTTGCCAACAACCGGAGTGTAAATGATCGGCATCAACTCGACGATGTTGTCCATGACAACCCGGTAAAAAAGTGTCTCGTTACGGTCTTGAAGCCCAGCGAGATGGATAAATTTCTCGAGATCATTGGGCTTTCTCCGGTAGTTCTCCATGACACGTGTGACCTGTGTCTCAATGTCATTGTATCGTGGTGGTATCAACCCACGCAGATCCAGGGCGTTGCGTTCCGCTTCCGTAAAAGCAGTTCCCTTGTTCAACGCTGCATCGTGAAGCAGCTCTTCGCCCGTCGGAATTCTCCTCAACGGATACCTTTTGTTGACTTTGATGAACTTGTCCGCCATCGCGAATCTCCTTTTTACGACCACAAACCTTCGAGTCCCTCGAACCGCTTCGGGATTCGCGAGAAATTTGTAACGCGGTCTCCCTAAAAGGGTCGAGCAAAAAACACGTAACCGGACGTCGGCGGTGTCATGTTTCGCTGCTCGAACGTCCGGCAAATCACTATTGGTTTGAATGGAAAGTTATCCTAACGCGTCACCCCTTCACCTTCTTGTCGGCCCAGAGGACACAATCAAATAAGGCTGTCGAAAATTGAAAATCGTTTTTTTAGCTCCGCGTGTTCATGGGGCTAGCAGCGTGCGAAATCCTTGGTCGGGGCAATCTTATACGCTCGTTCCAACCTCGTCAAGCGCCGCCTTGCTGATCTCGCCGCCGGCCGATTGCCCGGCCCTTTCCAGACAGCAGCCCGCTGGCGCTAGGTACCTTGGCGGTGCGAAGGCCACGTCCGGGCGGCGGGTGCCCATGGGACTGATCCAGGGAGGGGCCCGCAGAGGGCTGCACCGGCTATTTTCGCCAGTAGGAGGGTGAAAAAAGTATGATCACGGTAAAGACTTCCAGCCGCCCCACGAGCATCAAGAAGGCAAGGAACCACTTCCCGACAAAGGGTATGTGGGCGTAGTTGTCCGTCGGACCCACGTTGCCCAGACCCGGACCGATGTTGTTGATCGTCGCCGCCACCGACCCAAACGCGCTGGCCATATCCAGTCCCAGTGCCGACATGACCAGGACACCCAATATGAACAGCAGCACAAAGGTAATGAAAAACCCAACCACATTTTGGACCACGTCACGGGGGATCGCGTTGTTGCCGATTCTTACACGCCGCACTGCGTGCGGATGGAGCAGATGCGTGATCTCGTTGAAAACAAACTTGACCAACAGATGAATGCGGATAATCTTCATGCCTCCACCGGTCGATCCGGCGCATCCACCGAGAAACATCAACAAAAACAACACGAACTGGGACGTGAACGACCACTCTTCGTAGTCCGCCGTTCCATATCCCGTGGTGGTCAAAATCGCGACGACTTGAAAGAGCGTTTTTCGTACCGTCATAGCGACGTCGTTATAGTGATGAAAAAAGGTATCCAGGCCGATGATCGCGCAGGCAATTCCTATGATGGAGAGGAAAAACAAGAATTCCTGGCTTCTCAGATAAGCCCGGAAATCCCGACGCATAAAACGGTAATGAAGTGCAAAGTTGGTACCGGCAAGAAGCATAAAGAAAGTAATAACATAATCGATATATGCACTGTCGTAGGCGCCGATGCTGGCGTTACGCGTCGAGAAACCACCGGTGGCCATCGTACCAAACGCGTG
>CP070631.1:2804717-2811283 GCA_020356045.1 Candidatus Latescibacterota bacterium | reverse complement strand
GGTCATCTCGGCAATATTGGCACCCTTGCCACCGAGGAGATTTTTCATCCCCGAATTGCCTTCCGCCTTGCCGTCACCAAAGTAGTAAACGTACTTTGCCATTCGAACTCGCTTTCGTTCTCGCTTTATATAGGGATAAGATTCCGGAGCCGGAGGCCCCATGGATATCGGCCTATTTCAGGATAGTCGGCGTGCTCAGAACTATCGGTGTGCCGGTGATTAGCGGCGAATCAGAACGAGCTTTTGGCTAACCGAAAAACTGCCGACGGATAGTGTATAATAGTAAACCCCGGAGGAAACTGCAACACCCCGATGATTGAGTCCCTCCCAGTCGACCGAATAGGCACCGGGGAGCCGGGGGCCCTCGAATAGCACACGAACCAAACGCCCAGAAACGTCGTAAATGGCTATTCTAAGGTCGGTTACGCCCGCCGGATTGGAGGAGGCATCCGCAGGCGGCGCGATGACATAACCGATGGCTGTGCGACCGCTAACCGAAGGGACAAAGGGGTTGGGGGAACTCTGATAAAGCGTGGCCACGGCGGGTGGGCGGCTCGGGTCGTTCATCCCCGTCGCCCCACCAAGGGCCGTTTGATAGGCATCGATGATGCCCCAGCCATAATCGTTGTTTGGCGACGGCGAGCCGGACCCGTCGGCGTGTGCACGAAGCGAATCCCTCAGAGTGACCGGCGACCAGTAGGGGTGCATTTGAAGACACTGAGCAGCGGCGCCAGCGACCAGCGGCGTCGCAAGGCTGGTCCCACTCGACCACACGTACGAAAGCGAATCGTAGGCCGACGCGGCGCGGACCAACGTGCCCTGCGCGCACACATCGGGTTTGATTCGGCCGTCGGCGGTCGGCCCCCGCGAACTGAACGAAGCGATAACACCGTAGGGATCCACTGCCCCGACGGCAATGACGCTATCCCCATCGCTCGGGGCGATTATACCCGGCCACGGGAGTGGACCCAGGTTGCCCGCTGCTGTAATCACAGCGATCCCTTTGGCCGCTGCGATATCGGACGCGACTGTGGTGACCGCAGTGTTTCCGTCCATATCCGCATACGTGTACCAATCATAGTAACCCAACGAGCTGCTCACGATCACCGCGCCCAGACTGTCCGCCCACTCGAGCGCGCGAACATAGTCGTCTTCCTCCTGTTGGATCTCGGTATCCATACGCTCAGTTTTCGCCAACGCAAAACTGGCCGCCCACGCGGGCCCCACCAAACTGCCTTCTTTGTACCCGGCCAATGCCGACAGCGTCACCGTGCCGTGGTCGTGCTGGTTGAGCGGGTCGCCGGGTTCGTTCTTGGTTACAGAGTCATGGTTAATAAAATCCCACTCGGCAACGACATCGAGATGAATAAGCGCTTCGTGCGAGCGGTTGAAACCAGTGTCGAGAATCGCCACGAGAACACCCTCGCCGTGCACGTTCGCGTCATGGAGCGGTATGACATTGATCAGATCGAGCTGCTGATAGCTATCACCATAATCCAGGGCCGGAGCCATTGACGGTCCCGTCTCCCGTCCGCGCGAGTCGGCGTCGGCGATTTCGTGTGGCAGCGCCCGCCGCGCGGTTTGCACGCGGTCGATCCGTCGAACAAACGGCATCGCCGCCAGCGCACGAATTTGGCCCGGCGTGGCAAACACGCTGGCCGCGTTCAAGTATTTCGACGTGTGATTGATCCGGCATCCCGTTTCACGAAGCGCCTCGAGATAAGAAGCGTGAACGGACAAATCGTGGATGTCGGTAAGAGGACCACTCGATCTCATCAAACGGCGTTCGCGCGCACGGTCGCTAAGCGTAACCTGCGCGATCATCTCGTCGAGTTCTTTGGCGCTCGATTCGCCGTGATCGGCAAAGTACACCCAAATCTTGACCGGCGTCGCGCTGGCCCCGGTCAACACCTCATTGACAGTCGGAGAGCGTTTGCCGTCGGACAACGCCGTGGCGGGCAAAACGGAGACAACCAACAACAAAACAAAAACAAGCGATGTGATTCGCATAGTTGCGGGATCCTTTTGTTTTTGTGCGGTTCAGAACATCGTTTCTCGTGAATCGAGCCAGAGCACGCAAACACCGGGCGGGCATGGCACAAACAACCCAACTTCTATAACCATATAATATCACATAATTTGCGTAATGTCAAACCGGCCCTGACCCTGCCGATGGGTGCTCTGAGCCGGCGCGGGACGATCGTCCTTCAGGGCACCCTGCGTGGTAGCTTCCATTCGCCGTAAACAATTTGCTCGACCGCGGTTTTGACTTGATCCGGATTGAAGTAAACAGGGTGGAATCCCCATACCGTGCTCCTCGCTGCCGGCCCACCGACATCGGGTGCACGGTCCGCATAGACATCCGTCCAATACGCCACTGGAGCGGAGTAGATTACCGATTGATCATCGACGCATCCCAGACCATAAATCGGTTCGAAACAATCACGCGGCGGGTCGACGGCAGCCCACTGCGAGCACAGGTTGCGAAAATATGGCGGGCTGTAAATATCGGTGTTGAGACCGGACCGGTCTTCCGCGTAGGCCCTACCCGGATCAGCCACCTCCGGCCGAAGCTCGAGCTGTGGATAACCAACCCCTAATGGCAAGGCCACACGCAAACCGTGAGCCTGCAGATCGTTGTCGCGGTCAACTGCGCAGCTTTGGTTGGGACCGCGCCATACACCACCAATCGTTTGAAGCGAGGCGGCGTCGAGCACGTCCAGACACGCCGACCGGTAGGCAAACGACAGCTCGCCGATCCCTTTGCTTCCGAATTCCGAGTCCTCATACGTGCCGTCCTGATCGCCGCCAAGCTCGTACCGCAAGATCAGTGGAAACGCGATGCTCCCCACACCAAACGTGCCGGAATCGATCGCATTTGTCATTACCCGCTCACCACAAAGCATCACGTGACCACCGGCGGCCATGTACACCGCGAGAATATTAACGGGGAGTTTCTCCGTAGCCGGACGAGGACGTCTCGGATCAACAAACCGGATGATGTCATTCAACAGTGGCTTCTGCCCCGTACCCAGGTACCCCGGGGCGCTCCAGATCAACGACCGGTAATCGGCAAGCACACTGATGGGCAAACTGGACGCGCCTTTGAGATCGATGACGTCGACGTCCGGATCAAACCCTTCCAGCTCATCGAGCATGGACCGCCAGAAGTCATCGTGCTCGGCATCACTGGGATGCGCGCCGTTTGACGCCGCAAACCCGACACCCGGTTCGCCCTCGTTCCAGTCATCGAGAAGCAGCAGGTTTTTGCCCATCGTGAATGGAACAACATTGAAACGAATGCGGATCCTCGTGATGTACCCCCAGTTGTCCATCACGTCGAGGCCAAAGCCGTGGCTGTCAAATGAGAATTGCCTTGGCGGGATGGTAACTTCATCGGAAACAAACGGCGTCCACTCGACGTCGTCGATGTCACCATCCCAACTGAACCGGTAACCGGTAACGATACCACCATAAAAGGACGCATCGGCGGTAAACATCATCTCGATCGGGACTCCTCCGGGTAAATCAACAAGGTACAATGGTCCCTCGGTGCTCGACGTAACGATCGAGCCAAAGTACTCGTTGTACAAACGGACCAGCGGGCCGGTGGTTCGTTCTGACACCAGCACGCGCCGGACATTGCGGTCTTCATCGTAGACCGGACTGACCGCGCCGGCCTCGTCCATGACTTGCACGGCAAAGATGTATCCTCCCCAATCGAGTTCTGGAGTCGTCCAGGAGTCATTGGCGGCATAGTCTGCCCACTCGGACCACTCTGGTGCATCGGGATTGGCGCGTATATAGTCGAGCGTCGCCTGCCAATCCTCGTTGAACCGGTCCGTCGGCACCAGAATCCACCGTACCGATTGCGGATCCTGTGTTTCATCCAGCGCGGTCACATAGTCCTCGCCAAACCACTCAAAGGTCGACACCCTGGAGACCAAGGCGGGATCATTGCCGGTGGGTAACGGTATCAGGATATCGACGACTGGCGAGAGCGTCCTCGACGTAAAGGATCGGTATTCCGGTTTCCTGGACGCGGCTCCGCGATCGTCGACCGATCGAATAAAAAAGGTGTGGGATTGCCGGAACTCTACTGGCTTCAAATCGTCGGGGTCAACCTCGGAGCTGTCCGCAACGAGGTCGGCCGAAAAAATGAACGTCGAGTCGTTTCCGTAAACACGGTGCCATTTGTCGGCGCCCGTAGTGTCTGCCGGGTCGAACACCCCGTTTCCATTGTCAGTAATCGAGTATTCGTAGTACGCGATTTGCCCGTCGGGATCCCACCCGCCCCACGAGATGCTTACTCTGTAGGAGCCGACCGATCCTTCTGGCGGCGCTAACGACAACCACACCTGAGGTGGTTGGTTTTCCCGCAGAGATCCGGAAAGCTCATCACTGGCACAACCGGCAAAGGTTGTGGCAAACACAGCAACGATGAGATAAAAAACGATGCGAGATGAGCGGCCGATGCGGAGCCTGCGCCTCATAAGAACCCCCTTATGATCGCGCCCCGGAGCGCGGCAAAGGTACGTGGGTGGAGGATGATGCGGCGACGGCAATGATTCAGACGATGTCTTTTAGAAACCGCTTGATCATCGCCGGACGCGAGTTTACTCCGGTGGTTTGCGCGGCAATTCCCATTCGTCAAAGAGAATAATGTTAATGGCTTCTCTTACCTGATTCGGGTTAAAAAATACGGGTTCGAATCCCCAGACGGCGCTGCGTGCCGCCACTCCGCCGACGACGTCGGGGATCCGATCTCCATATACCGACGTCCAGAACGCGATAGGCGCCTCGTATATCGGGTTGCTCGTATCCAAACAGCCGTGTCCATACATTGGGTGAAAACAATCCCTCGGAGGATCGATCTCCGCGACGTCATTGCAGGGGCCTGTCAGGTCGTGTCGCTTTTCGAGGTCGGCAAAATACGGAGGGTTGTAGATATCGTTGGTCAGCCCCCGGCCGGTCGGTGCGTACACCCTACCGGGATCGGACACCTCGGGTCTTAGCTCAAGCGTGGGGAATTCGTAAAGCTCATCCATTGGAATCGCGGTCCGGAGTCCCTCTTGACCATCCGTGTACGATCTCTCTGTCACTGTCTGACACGCCTGATCCGGAAAATGCCGGATTAATCTGCGGTTGGAGATTGCACTGATGTCGAGAACGTTTAGGCAACATTCGTTGTAGGCGAAGGACCCCTCCCCGACGCCCCAATCCCCAATCCGTGAATCCTCATACTGAGAATCCTGGTCACCGAGCAACTCGTAACGGAATATGATGGGGAAGGCGGCGCTGCTGGTACCACCGGCGAATGCGTTCGGATTGACCACCGCCGTCATCGGCTGTTCGCCGCAGAGCAGCACATGGCCACCGGCGGCCATGTAGAGCGCAACGATGTTTGGTTGGACCTTTCCCGTTACGGTACCCAGAATCGACGGGTCTTCGGGTCGGAATTGAACCAGCTCGGGCAGAAGCGAGACTCCCGCCTGGAGGTTGTACGCCCCGTACGTATTCCAGATCATCGACTTGTAGTTTGAGATCGCCTGAATCGGAAGTTCGGTATCGACCTCGATCACATCCACGTCCCCATCGAATCCTTCCAGATCACCCAATACATATTCCCAAAACTCGTCGTGTTCCTCGTCACTCGGTGCGCCACCGTTGGTTCTCGAGAAACCCGCACCTTGTGTCTCATCATAGTCATCGATGAGTACGAGGTTTTTGCCCATCGTGAACGGAACAATATTAACGCGGACACCGACCCTGGACGTATACCCGGAGTTATCCATAACCTCGATATAAAACGTGTGAGAGTCAAATTCGAACGTTCTCGGCGGCGACTCGGCGGTGTTATTGTCGGTCACAAACGGTGTGTATTGAATATCCCATTGTGAGTCATCCTTGAGATCCTGAATATCCCAACCATACCGGTAGCCCGACACCACCCCCCCGTATCCGCGGGCATCTGCCGTCCAACGGAACGACATTGGCACCTTGGCGGGAAGATCGATGATCGTCAACGGCGTGTTCGGGCTCGAGGTGATAATGGTCCCGACATACTGATTGAAGACGCTGAGAACCGGACCCGTATTACGCGGAGCGACGAGGACCCGCCTCATGTTTCGGTCCTCGTCAAAGACGGGATTTACGGCGCCAGCCTCATCCATAACCTGGACGGCGAACATATACGAACCGTTTTCCAGCGGACGCGATGTCCAAAACCGACCCGAATCACCTGGCGCGCGGTAAAAATGCCAATCGGACCACTCGGGCGCATCCGGGTTGGCTCGGATATACTCGATGGTTTGCCCCCAGCTGTCACCGTGTTCCCCCGTATCAACCAATATCCATCGTACAGAGTCCGGATCCTGGACCTGGCGCTCCGTGCTGACAAAGTCCTTACCGATCCATTTGAAGGTCGTAACGGGCGGAACCACCGCGGGATTCTGCGCGACCTGGGTTGGAATTAATATGTCGACGACCGGTGAGAGCGTTCTGGCCGTAAATGACCGGTAAGCGGGTTTGGCGGATCTCAGCCCATCATCATCCACCGACCGGAT
>CP070631.1:2790687-2804617 GCA_020356045.1 Candidatus Latescibacterota bacterium | reverse complement strand
GCGGCCGATCTGTTGTTGGATCAGCCCAAGGTTGTAAAGTATTCGGGTGCGGTAGGGCATCCCCGCGGCTGCCCGTGCGAGGTACCTTTCCGCCTCTTCAGGCTGGTTCATCTCCGCCAGTAAAAGCCCTAGCGAATATGACGTTTCATACTCTTCCGGGTAATCTTCGAGGATTTCGCGGAGTAACCGCTCCGCTTCCTGGTTGCGGCCCGCACCGTTGAGCAGCATGGCAAGATTGACTTTGGCGGGATAAAACAAATCGTCGATCTCGATGGCGGTCTTGTAGAACTGTTCGGCCTGTTCCGGATCACCCAGGGCAGAATACAAATTGCCCAGATTGTGACCGGCAAATGCGAAGTCGAGCGAGTAGGTCATCGCTTTTTTGTATTCGGCCAGCGTTGATTCGATGGCCTCTTGCTGATACGGCTTGAACAACTCCGATGGCAGCCCCGCCAATCTCACCGCCGCCTGCATACGAACCGCTCTGACAGGGTCGAATAGCAGGGGTGACACCAAACGGACCAATACCGCATTGTCGGCAACATTGAGACTGCGAACCGCGGTGTATCGGACCAAAGCGTCCTCGTCGCCCAGCGCACGGTTAAAGGCCGCAGTCGATGCTTCCGACATGTAACCACCGAGAAGCGACAGTGCCGTCGCCCTTACCAACGGTGGGTAAAGCACATCATCGGCCAGGTCCACGAGCCCATCGGCCGCACCGGGTTCGCGCGCCCGGCCCGCTGAGATCACCGTTCCGTAATGCGGTTTGCGTGCGATGCCGTACCAACCCCGATAGTGCTCCAGACACCACTCCAACGATTTGTCTTGGTGGCACCCGCTTTGACTGCACGCGTTGGGCACCCGGACCTCCCGCGACAGATCGGGCCGTGGCACCCGCAGGCTGTGATCCGCCCGCCAATCGACCACCATGTAGGGCCGCTCGGGCATGTGGCATTTCACACATAGATGCCCGTCGCTTGGCTGTCCCTCATGTTCTTTTTTATGAAAATGGTGATCGTAACTGTCGTACACCTCCGCCTGATGACACCGAAGACAAAGCGCGTTCCCTTCCTCGACACGGGCCAGACTGTGGACATCGTGGCAATCACTGCAGCGGACATCGTTCTTGTACATCTTGCTTTGAACGAACGATCCGTAGACATATACCTCGTCGAGGATTTGTCCGTCGGCGTAGTACAACCGCTCTTCCAGTACGGTTGGAACGATGTTGTCGAGGAGATCAACACGCGTGTGATCGTAATCACCCAGCTCGGTCCGCCGGGAATGACAGGGCGCACACAGCTCGACCTGCTGGCGCGAGCTGATATCGCTAGTACGGATAACCAGATCGTAGTTGTCGGTCGCCGGGCGGGCCATGGGCGGGATCTCCGCCCACTCGACGTGACGGGAACCGGGGCCGTGGCAGGCCTCGCAGCTCACATCGATTTCCGACCACGTTGTGGCAAACGACTTTGTCTCGGGATCGTAGTTTTTGACCAGATTGGTGGAATGGCACTCCGCACACATCCCGTTCCAGTTCTGCGCCCCCCGCGTCCAGTGCAGCCAATCATCCGGTGGAATATGTTGGTCGGGGTAGAGATAGAACCACTCACGGCTCTCGGTGTCCCACGCCACCGAGAGCGCCTGCAATCGGCCACCCGGGAATGGAATCAGGTACTGCTGGAGCGGCTCGTATCCGAATGTGTATGCGATCTCGAAATCCGCCGTAACGCCTTCCGGACCCTGCGTGTTGACAAAAAACTTGCCGTCATTTTTGAAGAATCGGGCCGAGATGTCCGGGTGTTCGAATTCGGCGCCCTCGAAATCACCGCGCACCGTAGAGTCGGACGCTTCCGCCATCGCCAAATCGTGGTGAGAACCAAGCCACGCCTCGTACGCTTCTCTGTGACATTCCACGCATGCGTCGCGGCCGACAAAAACTGCGTCGTTCGTGTCGATCGGAGAACGCGCGCTGCGGATCGCCAGCTCTTTGACCACGTACACCGGCACCACAAGGATGATCACCAGTGTTGACGCGATTCCAATCCGTCGCCATCTGTCCAAAAAAACGTCGTTCATCGGCGTTTGCGAGCGTTTCCCCAATGCCCTCCGCGGTCACGCGGCGGCATGCTGTGGCCCGCCCGGTTGACTAAGAATATGTCACCTGACCCGGATCAAAGGACCGGCGTTTGATTTTTCTGCTGGTATCGACTTTGACGACACCGTTTTCGATGCGAACGGGGTGCAAGTCCAACGCCCGTGGCGCGGGCGGGCTCAACACTCCGCCGGTAATGTCAAACGATGACGCATGGCATGGGCAGACAAAGCGCTGGCTTCCCGAGTCCCACGGCACGGTGCATCCCAGATGCGTGCACTCGCGCGACAACGCAAGAAACCCGCCGCCATCGAGCCGTGCTAGATAGAACTTGCCCCGCGGAAACGCGGTCACCGAGTTGATCTCAAACCGTTCCATCGGCCCGGCCACAACCACGGCGCCGTCGTCTCCATCGGCTTGAGACCGGCGCGGTCGGAAAAAGCTGACCGTCACCGCGACAAACTCGAGCACCGCGACACCGCCAAGCGCTATCCACAACGTCCACAAAAAATGGCGGCGTGTCGTCCTCTCTTGCGACCGCTCTATAGCTTGGGGGCGTTGCGTCTCGTGCAGCCGCTCGCTTGCTTCCGAAGGCCGAGAATCCTGTTTGACTGGATCGATTTTTTTTCTCTTCTTTCGAGTCATGATTCAACCCGGAAATTTGGCTTCGAGCTAAAAGTTCCACGGCCAAACCAACGCCATTCCCTCCCCGCGAAACCACACCCCAACAACGGTTAGCACGGCAAATCCCATAGCGAGCAAGATAAACAATGTCTGGATCGCCTCATTGTTGGACGAACCGCCGCGTTTTTTTGCCCAACGATAGAACCCGGCCAACACGCCAAACAGCACTACCGCCGGCACCAAACCATTGGCGATCACCGGCGGCATCCACGCCGCAAGATCGATCACGAATTCATCAGCAATCACCCATGCGACCGTCGCAACAACCGCGACCACCGCAGCCATTGCCCCGAGCCGGCGCCCCTCGTGCGACATCATAAATATTCCCGATGTGTCACGGTCGTAGTCAAAATACGGAATGGAGACGAGACCAATCGCAGCAAGGAGCGGGATCACCAACACGGCAAACAAGGGGTCAAAATGAAGCAAAAGCTCTTGAAACCCCACAAAATACCACGGCGCTTTGGCCGGGTTGGGGCTCATGCCGGGGTTGGCGGGTTCGCCCAGACCGGCGTTGAATATGAGCGCCACGACCATCACGAACGCAATCAGCGCCAGGGCGACCGAAAACTCACGAAGGATCAAATTTGGAAGTGTCAGAACGTAGTTTGGCTTTTGGGCAGGACCGGACTCCGATCTCGGTTCGGGATCATCTGCCAACCGCGGAACCACCACCCCGCGAGCCTTGCGAACCCGCCAGAAATGAAACGCTGCCAACACTATGATGAGCACGGGGATGACGGTGGTGTGCGCGGCGTAAAAGATGACGAGTGTCTTGCCGCTAATGCTCTCACCACCGCGGATGACGCCCTGAAGCCAACCGCCAACAACCGGCACATACCCGATCATCCCGGTGACGATGGTCGTCGCCCAATACGAGAGCTGATCCCACGGCAACAGATACCCGGTGAAATTCGATAACAAAACACACCCAAGCAGCAAAAGACCGATCACCCAGTTGAACTGCCGAGGGGCATGGTATCCGCCCGTAAAATAAACCCGGAGAAGATGAAGAATGAGAAACGCGATCAAAAAATTGGCGCTCCAGTGATGCATATTTCGGATCAGCTTGCCAAAAAACACATCGTGCTCGAGCGACACCACCGACTCATATGCGCCGTCTGGCGACGGCTGGTACACAAACATGAGGAGGACACCGGTCGACACCAAGATCAGAAACAATATGAACGACGACCCGCCCAACCCCCACGTGTGCGAGTAACGGATTGTGTCTTCGCGGACCCGAATCGGCCTGAAATGCAAAACCAGCGTGTCGAATACAATTTTCTTGCGGTCGCGGTCATCGCGAGGAAATATCGGACCACGAAAAATCGAACGCCAGACCCGGCTGGGAAGGCTGGACGAAGGGTTTGACTGGTTTTCTTTGGGCATTTTGTTTGTTGGCGTTCGTACGGATCGACCACTATTCGGTGACGATCAACTCGACGAGATCCTTGCGGTCAACAATGGATTTCTCTCCAAGCCAGATCCGCCACAACACCCGGGCGAAGGTGACGTTCTCGATTGGCGCTTTTTCTTCGCCCTTGATCAGCGTGAGAACCACACCGTCCGGCAGCCACCTCAATACATACCGATCATTTTCTTTTACATCTTCGGTGAAATACCCGACAAACGTGCTGACAAACGGCTCAATCACTTCCGCCTCTTCATCCGTGGCGTTTTTCTCAAAACCTTTGTGATACGCGTCCTGGATCTTTTCCACATCGACATCGCGTGCGAAATCCATGGTGATTTGCTTGGCGTATGCGTCGCTGAGCGCGGAATCAAGCGCCTCGTTTATGTCTTTGAATTCTGTTTTATCCATATAGTGCGCGATGGCGTATACCTTGAACACAACCTTTTTGCGCACGTCCACACCGGCAATGGTCAATTGATAGGCCCGGCCACCGTGTTGAAATTCGACGCTTGCAGGAAATCTTTTTTTTGTCGACGGCTCCTCGATCTCGTTTTGCGATCGTGCGGCCGACAGCCAAACAGCCGCAAGGATCACCGCAACGAGGACAATCAATCCAATCGGTTTCATAATTCCCCCTTGGTTTGAGTCCGCCGGTACTCGCTCGGTGTCAGACCGGTGGTAGCTTTGAACTGTCTGGCGAACGCGCTCTGATCATAAAACCCGCAGTGCAGCGCGATGTCAACAATTGAACCGTCGGCGGTGCGAAGACGCTCACACGCCGCATCGATCCGGACCTTGGTGATAAACTGCCCCGCGGTAAGCTGGAAGACTTTCTTCATCCGCCGTTCGAACTGATAGACCGACATCGATGACATCTTCGCCAACTCCTCTATGCGGAGAGGCTCCCCGTAATGCGCCTTGATGTGTTGTGTAGCATCCGCCAGCTCGCGGTACCCCTTGGCCTCGCTTGCCGGGACATGAAGATCTTTTGACACACCCACCAGTCCGTTGACCGATCCGTCATCGCGAACCAGCGGCACCTTGTTGGTGATACACCACCCCGGTTCTCCATGTACGTACAAATGAAGCTCGAGAAGATCTGTGAGCGGAGACCCGGACTCGATTACCTCCACGTCCTGGCCATGATAGCTCTGCCCCAACGGCGGCGGAAAGATGTCGAGTACGGTTCTGCCCAGGAGATCTGCCTTGTTGCTCAGACCGCACCGTTCGACCAGCGTCCGGCTTACGGCGACGTAGCGTGCCTGTAAGTCTTTGACAAAAAATACAATATCGGGAGTGCGGTCGAACAACGCCTCCATTGCCGCTACCACCCACGACCCACCCGAATGCCCGGCGGCGGGATCCTTGCCGGTCTCGTTTATCATTCGGCGACCCCTGGCTGTGCAAAAAATGCAGTTCAGACTTCAATATTGTCCTAGATCTGCATGATAACATAAAAGAGAAAGGCCCGCCGTCCGGGATATCGGTTCTTTTGAGCCGATGGCTTGGCCGCGCGGTCTTCCGCCGGACACCCCTGCGAGCGTCTGTGATGTCACCCGCACCGCGGTGGAGGATACCCGGAGGGGCTGTGCGGGCAGTGGTTTAGCCATGAGCTCAGGCGTTATCTTTGATATCAAGCGTTTTGCCCTCCACGATGGGCCGGGCATCCGTACCACCGTCTTTCTAAAGGGGTGTCCGCTGTCATGCTGGTGGTGTCACAACCCGGAAAGCCAACCGGTAGATCCCGTCTATCTTCACCGCGATCGCCTCTGCGTACGCTGCGGCACTTGTGTCGATGTCTGTCCACAAGGCGCCCGGTCCATGTCCAATGGCGGTGTAGCGAGGGACGGCGAGCTGTGCACGACCTGCGGCACTTGTGTTGAAGTCTGTCCGTCAGGGGCAGCCGATATCGTTGGGCGCCGCGTGACCCCCGACGAGCTGATCGACGACATCGAACGCGATACACCTTTTTTTGACCAGTCCGGCGGTGGGGTTACCTTTTCCGGTGGCGAGCCGCTCACTCAACCGGAGTTCTTGAACGAGGTGCTCGATCTATGCCGAGACCGTGACATCCACCGCGCGGTCGACACGTGCGGGTTTGCCAACAGGGACGCATTGCGGACGGTCGCGGAACGCGTGGACTTGTTTTTGTTCGATCTCAAATTCATCGACGCCGGTTTGCACCAGCGGTACACGGGGGTGAGCAACGACCGCATCCTCGATAATCTCGTCATGCTTTCACGGATGAGCAAGGCCATCCATGTTCGGATCCCCGTCATACCGACGGTGACTGACATCAATGGCAATTTCGAAGCGATCGGTGAGTTCGTCGCCGCGCTGCCACGGCGTGCACCCGTTAGACTTCTTCCGCACCACTCCACCGCCATGGAAAAATACGCGCGGTTTGACATGGAGAAGCGATTACCCGATGGAGTCGAACCCCCGTCCAGACGGGAGCTCGAACGGATTGCGTCGCGGTTACGTGAATACGATCTCGAAGTTACTTACTAGGAGGTTGCTCAATGAACGAGCGTGTGGGCCGTCTGCGACGACAAAGTTATGAAGCACCGGTTACGTTGTCGACGGAACGGGCCGAGATGATTACCGATTTCTACCAAGATAACCTTGGCAAGCATTCGGTGCCGGTCATGCGCGCCCTGGCCTTCGAACATCTTTGCCGCCAAAAAACGATTCACATCGGCAAAGACGAGTTGATTGTCGGTGAGCGAGGACCCAAACCAAAAGCGGTTCCAACGTACCCGGAGTTGACCTGCCACAGCGAGGAAGATCTTCACATTCTCAACAATCGCCCCATCACGCGCTACGCCGTCGACGACGATGCCCTCACGGCGTATCGCAAAAAGATAATCCCTTTCTGGCGTGGACGGACGATGCGTGACCGCATCTTTGAGGGGCTGTCCGAAGAGTGGAAAGCGGTCTATGACGCGGGCATCTTTACAGAGTTCATGGAACAACGCGCACCGGGGCATACCACGCTCGACGGCAAGTTTTACTCGAAGGGGCTTCTCGAATTCAAAAAGGACATCGAAGACGCCATTGAGCGTTTGGATTTTGCAACCGATCCAGAAGCGTCGTCAAAACGTGACCAGCTCCGCGGCATGGCGATCGCTTGTGATGCTGCGATTCTGTTTGCCAACCGTCATGCCGACGCCGCCGAGGAGCTGGCAGTGAACGAAAAAAACGGGCAGCGAAAAGCGGAACTCGAGCGGATCGCTTCGAACTGCCGTCGCGTACCGGCGCACGCCCCAAGGGATTTCTGGGAAGCGCTCCAGATGTACTGGTTCATGCATCTGGGAACAATCACCGAACTCAATGGATGGGACGCGATGAACCCCGGTCATCTCGACCGATACTTCTATCCTTTCTATGCGCAGGACCTCGAGCGCGGCGTGCTCACCCGCGAATCGGCAAAGGAGCTGCTCGAGTGTTTCTGGATCAAGTTCAACAACCACCCGGCTCCACCAAAGGTCGGTGTGACCGCCGAGGAGAGCGGTACGTACAATGATTTTACCAACATCAACCTGGGCGGGGTCATGCCCGACGGGACCGACGGTGTCAACGAGCTCTCATACTTGATGCTCGAGGTGATGGACGACATCCATCTGCTCCAGCCACAGGGAAACATCCAGCTCAGCCGCAAGAACCCCGATCGGTTTTTGAAGGCCGCCTGTCGAGTGATTCGGAAAGGCTACGGATACCCGTCGGTCTTTAATGCCGACGGAGTTGTCGAACAACTCGTGCGGAGCGGCAAAAAGATAGAAGACGCGCGGGACGGCGGTACCAGCGGTTGTGTCGAAACGGGGGCTTTTGGCAAAGAGGCCTACATCCTTACCGGTTATCTCAACACGCCAAAGATCTTTGAGATCACGCTCCACAACGGGGTTGATCCGAGAACGGGCAACAAAATCGGGCTCGAGACCGGCGAACCACGCGATTTCAAGACCTTTGACGAGCTGTTCGAGGCGTTCCGCCGGCAGCTCGGTCATTTTGTCGACATCAAGATAGCGGGCAATCAATTTATCGAACGCATGTACGCCACGCAATCGCCGGCGGTTTTTTTGTCCGTGCTCATCGATGATTGCATCGACAAGGGCCGGGACTACAATGATGGTGGACCTCGGTATAATACGAATTACATTCAATGTGTCGGTATTGGCACCATTACCGACAGTCTCGCTGCCATCCGCAAACATGTTTTCGAAGACGGAACGCTCGAGATGACGGAGCTTCTCGATGCATTGCGCACCGACTACGAGAAAGCCGAGCCGCTGCGTCTGCTCCTGGCCAACAAAACACCGCGTTATGGCAATGACGATGACTATGCCGATGGCATCATGATGCGTGTGTTTGACACGCTACACTCGGCCATCGATGGTCGCCCCAACACAAAGGGGGGACGGTACCACATCGACATGCTGCCGACGACCTGCCACATTTATTTTGGCTCGGTGTTGGGAGCGACACCCGATGGAAGACGCGGGGGAACACCCGTTTCCGAGGGAATCTCTCCGGTTCAGGGTGCCGATCGTAAAGGACCCACAGCAGTAGTCAAATCTGTGGCAAAAATGGATCACTTGCGCACGGGTGGTACGTTGCTCAACATGAAGTTCCTGCCCACAGTGCTCGACAACGATGAGGGGATCGACAAGCTCGCTCAACTGGTAAGAACCTATTTCCGTTTGGATGGGCATCACGTCCAATTCAATGTCGTCGATGCGGACACGCTACGCCACGCGCAGACGCACCCGGAGGAGCATCGTGACTTGATTGTACGGGTCGCCGGGTACAGCGACTACTTTTGCGATTTGGGTAAGGAGCTCCAGGACGAGATAATTAGGAGAACCGAGCACGAGGCGTTTTAGAACCTTTGGCCACCTGACGGGATATAAACGCAGGCCCGCGGCCCTGTGGCAAAGAGCCTTAACGACGCACAATCACGCGCCGTCCTCGACCTTTATCACCACGGCCGTCACGTCGTCTTGCTTGTCGACATTGACATGGAATTCGCGGGCCTCGCGGCACAGCGCCGCCGCAATTTCATCGGCAGATTTGTCGCGGTTTTCATGTACGAACACGATGGCCCGCTCTTCGCCATAGAACTCGTTCGTCGCCGATGTTGCCTCGAGAACCCCATCGGTAAGCAAAATTACGATATCGCCGGGCTCCAGAGTCACCGGATCACCGGATGTGAACTCGGTGTTGGGAAGAACGGCAAGGGGAAACGATGTGCTCTCCATTCGTGCCTTCACGACTCCAGAACGGTCGAGAACAATCCCTGCGGGGTGTCCCGCGCTTACAAAGGTAATCCGCTTCGAGTGCGGGTCGATCCGTACAAACATCACCGTGATAAAATGGCCGACATCGGTTTGCTTGACGAGAGATGAGTTGGCGCGGGTGAGGATCTCGTCGATGCCGATCTCCATTTCGGCCAACGATCGCAGATGGGCGTGAACTGACGCCATTAGCAGCGCTGAGCTAAATCCATGCCCGCTAACGTCACCGATCACCACCCCGACCGTGCCATCCGACATTTCGATATAATCAAAATGGTCGCCGGCGGCGAACTCGGCGGGCACCGATGCCCCCGCGATGTCGAAACCGTCTATCCTGGGTGATTTGTCGGGTAGCAGGTGCTGTTGGATCGTCTGTGCCGCGCGCAATTGAGTTTCCCGGTCGCGAAGCATCTCTTCGGCGATCTTTCGCTCGCTAATATCGATATGCGACCCCACCATACGGTAGGGATTCCCCTGACTGTCGCGGACGGCCGCCCCCCTGGCCAGGATCCAGCGGTACGATCCGTCCTTGTGACGGAGTCTGTGCTCCAGCTCGTACTCCCTGGTCTCTCCGCTGAGATACGCCTGGACGGTGGCAAGGGCCCGCTGCCTGTCATCGGGGTGCAGGCGCTGCTCCCACTCGAAGAAGTCGTTTTTGACCTCTTCGTCCGTGTAGCCGATCATGCCCTTCCACCGTGGTGAAAAATAGACCTCGTTGGTGCGAAGATCCCAGTCCCAAATCCCCGCATCGGATCCACGAACGGCAAGATCGAACCGTTCTCTGCTCTCGCGGAGCTCGTCTTCGGCTCTCTTGCGGGCCGTTATGTCACGGATCGCGGTGAACACGAGCATCCCTTGTTCGGTCTGCAACGGTCCCAAACTGACCTCTGCTGGAAACTCGTGCCCGTCCTTTCGCAAACCGTACAATTCGAGACCCGCCGCCATCGGGCGGACGTATGCGTTCGCAGCGTATACCTTTCTATGAGCAATGTGACCACCGCGAAACCTCTGGGGAATCAACATTTCGACCTGGCTGCCGATCAGCTCTTCTTTTGAATATCCGAACATCTCTTTGGTCAGTGCGCTCACCAGTATGATCTCCCCATCGGCATTGGCTACGACCATGGCATCTGGGGCGGATTCCAAGAGTTGGCGGAAAAGGCTCTCCACCCGTTTCCGTTCTTCGTTCTCTTGCTCGAGCTTTTCGATCGTTTGACGGAGCTCGTTGGTCCGGTCCTCCACACGGCGTTCGAGTTGTTCGCGGGCCAAGTGGAGTTCCTTTTCAACATTCCTTCGTTTGGTGATATCGAGCACTCCGGCCAGGGCACCCGCATAGTTCCCGTCCTGGTCAGTGATCGGTGACGATTGCATGATGGTGTAGACACGCGCGCCGTCCTTGCGGAGAAGCTCGAATTCATGATCCTCCGCGATCCCCTGCCGGCGGCGTTCAAGGTTGCGTTCACAGATTTCTCGACCGCGATCATCCATAAAAGAAAATAGATGCTGGCCGATCATCTCCTCCGTGGTATACCCCAACATATCCGCCATGCGGGCGTTGACAAACGTCGTGTTGGCGTCCTTGTCGATCGCCCAGATGCCTTCATGGAGATTATCGACGACTTCCCGATAGATGTGGTCACCGTGTTTCGACACACCGTCCGCCATAACAACGTCCTCGAGAGGATTGGCTCAATCGGTAAAAAGGATGGGTAGGCCAGAAAAAAGCGCACAATAGGCCGCTGCCCCCACTTGAATTGCCGCCTTTTTTCGGGAACCAATCGGCTTGTTTGAAATAAATAATTACCACTGACCGGCTTATACCAACAAAAATATGGACAGAGGCTGCAAATGTCCAGTCAAAGCTGTCAAGAAATCGCTACACCGCGCTAATGCGAAATCTTTCACAAGGCGCTCCGGTATGCGGTCGCGTGCGTGGGGTCAATGTCGAAATTGGACCGATGCCATGTCGAGCGCGACGTTACCATTGCACAGCGCGATCCAATAGTAGTCTTCGCGGTAATACTCACCGGTGCTCCGGTTAACAAAATCAAACGTCATGATGTGGATGCCATCCGGAAACGATTCCCGTGCCAGCACTTCGATCACGCCCTCATTACAGACGCGTGGCACATACAAGCCGTTGGTCGTGAGGGTGAGAACATCCGTGGTCGCGGTTTCGAAAATGATGTAGATCTCTTCGCCAATCTGCACGTTACCGGGGAACACCCAAAACGTGCTCCCGAACTTGATCGCAACCGCGGTGTTTGACCGCCCCGACCAGTTGTAATGCTCATCCGCCGTCCTCAAAGCAAAAAAGAAACCGTCCTGATTGCCCAAACCGGTCAACGTCACGCGTTCCGTGTGACCGGCCGGACTGGGAGCTGGAACGTCTACAGCCGGCGTTGCCACCTGCCAGTCCTCGTCATCGTCGATGGGATACGTCGAATACCGGATGTCGTAATGTGAGGCCTGACCGACATTGCCGTCGTCGCCGGGTGCCGTCCAGGTCAACTCATATGAGCCCGCGGCAACACCCGTCGCCGCGAGATCCAAGATTTCGGCCGGCGGAATGATCTCACCCAGCGTCGTGCCGTTGGTACAATTCGACACGCCGGACCAGTTGGGCACTTCGTCCGCGGTCTTTAATGCAAAGTGATACGTCGTGCCGGGCTCGAGCCCGACGACGACAATGGTTTCGACCTGCCCTCCCGGTTTTGGTGTCGGGATGAGCCGCTCGTCGATTGCTCGAGCTTGATCCCAGTTCTCGGGTGTGATGCTCGACGTGGAGTAACGGATGTCGTATCGAGCCGCCACCCCGTCGGGGCCGTCATCCCCGGGCGCGGTCCAAACCACGGCGAGTGTGTGGATGTTGGGTGCCCGGATTCGCAGATCGACGACCACGGCGGGCGGAATTGTGTCGAGCCTGGGCTGAACAATGCCGTTTGGGCCGTCTCCGTCGGTTTCCTCGTCCCCACAACCGGGCCCGGTCAGCACCAGCCCGCCAAAGAGGGCGATCAACGGGATGATTTTCGATACCCTGCTAACGCGTTTCATCGTAGCCCCTTGCCCACGCTACGCCGGCCATCGCCGCCAGGTTACACGTTTAATTTTATCAGAACCGCCCCGGCGGCGCAAACACGCTATCTAAATAACCTATAATAAGTTAAGCGGGCTCTTCAACACTCACGACGGATCGGCTTGACAGATCAGCCGGAGGATAGTATTGTGTATATGCACAAAAAGGAGCCACGACATGCCGCGACCATGTAAGCGAAGATACTGCCGCGCTTTTGATGGGGACCATGTGTTCAAACCGCGGAGTATCCCCATGAAGGAACTGGAAACAACCCGCGTCGAACTCAGCGAATTGGAGGCGCTTCGACTTTGCGACCTCAAAGGTCTCAGTCAGGAAGAGGCGGGCATAAGAATGAAGGTGTCGCGTGGGACCATTCAACGGCTGACCAAAAGCGGTCGTGCCAAGATTGTGGCGGCACTTCTGGCATCCAGGGCAATTCTCATCGAGAAAGGAGCAAATGATGAAGATCTGCATCCCCACGATGGACAGTAACGGGCTCGAATCGAGAACCCATGGACATTTTGGCAGCGCACCCTTTTTCGCCGTCGTGGATACGGACACGGGCAATGTCGACATTGAGGCCAACGCGGGGCGCCGACACCGTCACGGGCAATGCGATCCCGCCAGCCACGTCGACACATTGAACGTCGACGCCGTGGTCTGTCACGGTATGGGCAAACGCGCCCTGGCGTCCTTGCACCGCGGGAACATCGATGTGTTGATCGCCTCGGGCGAAACGGTTGGCGATATACTTGCCGAAGCCCGCGGCGGCACACTGCAAAGGCTCACGGTCAAGGAGGCGTGTGGTGGACACGGGGGCCGGCACCGTGGTAAGTGTTCCTCGGGTGATAGAAGCTGACGGAACACACAGGCTCTCCGGCCCGAAACACAGTCCAGGATCATGAAGACGGCGTATTTCTGGATCTACATGCTCGAGTGCGAGAACGGCTCGTATTACACGGGGTACACGACCAACCTCGTCCGCCGCTTTAGACAGCACCTCGAGGGCAGCGCCAACGTGAGGTACACGAGGAGCCATCGTCCGTTCAGAATTGCTCAGTGTTGGCGAATTTATGAACCGGTCGGCTGCGCGCTAAAGGTCGAGAGGTTGATCAAAACGGGTGGGCGCAAAGCAAAGGACAAACTGGTCCACGAGCCATCTCGGTTAAAAACCATGGCCGCCGCAAAACTCGGATCCGATATTCGAGTATTTACCTTCGAGCCCGCGGATGTCGAGCGGGCTTCGAGAGATCTCGCCCTCGATGAGTTGCGCGACACCCCCGACCCGTTCGCCTCGATCCCCCCTGGCGATAGGTAACACGGCACCCGAGGTGCGATCGCGATAATGACGTTCAAATATGATT
>CP070631.1:2773221-2790587 GCA_020356045.1 Candidatus Latescibacterota bacterium | reverse complement strand
CAATGAAAAGCGAAACAGATCGCTCGTGCGGGTGTCTGGCTCAATCGGCAGGTTGCCGGGGTGCCGGTGGTAATTCGATACGTTCGAACTGGCGCTGCGCAAATAGGTAACTCAGGAGTACGAGTAGACCACATACAACCCACGTCACCGGTGTGCCGCCGGGCAACACCGTGGCGATGTGGCGAACGATAATTTTGATAAAGGCCGTGTGAACCCATAACGTGTAAAACTTGAGAATCGCACCGACAAATCCGGCGATGTGGATCGAAATGGTCCCAACCAGAAGCAACACGGCAATCCAAACCGCCCTGGTTCGTGGTACACCGGCACGATACGCCGACAGATAAACGCACAGCAGAAGTAGAAAGGGCACAAACGCGATCAACATGACAAATGGGAAGAGACGGCCGGTGCCGCGGACGCGAAGATCCGGATGGTCTGCGAGTATGGTGAGTTTTCCGTTCCGCGGGACCACGCGGCCGTGTTGGTCGATTTCGAGGTACCGGCTCTCGATCTCGCCGGGAGAAATCGATTCGGTGTAGACGGCGTCCACTGCACGGCTGATCTGCCACGCGACAAACTCGATCGAGCTTCCGGGAGGCGTGCTAAAAGGTGAGTAGATCCCTATGGTTCCATCTCTGCGCAAACCGGCCCGCCATGGCTCGTGGGCTTCGCCCCACGGGGCGGTGTTTTTTGGAATGGTGGACTTTCCGGTGATCTCACAGTTTTCGGGGGGCACCGTCAGGTAGAAGTGGTCGTTGTGATTGCTCATGCGAATGTGTTCCACGGTGTCGCTGCGGAATTCCTTGATCAACTCGGCGGCCCCATAGCCCGCGACAACTGCCAGCAGACCCGGGAGGATGAGACAGACAAAGAGCATCTTTCGCGAAATTGGCAGGGCGTCGAGAGTGTGTAGCTTTTTCATGATCGCGGGAAATATCGCCAGAAGCATGTACCAACAAATTGCGGTATTGGCAAACCGTTCATCGGTGTGATCGCCGAACCAGGACGATAGACCGGCTAACAGAGCTCCGAAGACGGCAACGAACGGTAGGAAGAGTACGCCCTTCCAGCCCCAGATGGTTGACCACAACGTGCGCAAGAGAGGTGAGGAACGGCTGCCGGTTGAATCGACAGCTCCCGTCGCCCTGCTGCTTTCCGGGTCGGTGGCAGCAACCAATGGTACGTGGCGGAAAGCGGCGGGGAGCGACCGATAAGTGCGAACCACAATCCACGCCGCGAGACCAAATGGTATCGCTGCGCTTATGGAGGGCAGCTCGCTTAGTACGATGATGAGAACAAAAGTCCCGGTCAACGTGGTCGCGGCAAAAAGCGCGTAATGGCGGTCAAAGTGGATCTTGCGAAGCGACGGCCTGTAGGTCTGCAAGAGGGCTGACGACAGCCACAGCCCGGTGATTAGCAGTGGCAACAGGCTCGCAACGGTGGGCCTGCGCAAAAACAAGTCATCGTTAAGAAACCCTCGAAAACCGCTGGTTTGAAACGAGAGAAGCGCAACGCAAAGCGCCAGGATGATAGACGACGAGATCATAACCGCCGCCAAGTGATCAACCCACAACCGGCGCGGTGGCAGGGGAAGCGTCATGTCGAGCCGGCTGCACCGTGCGGTTATGCCGGCCAACAGCGCGTGGATCGACACGGGTATCCACAGCGTCAAGGCAAGCCCCAGCACATTCCGAAGGTGGGCGTATTGGACTTCGGGCGAGTGCGAGATTTCGCGATACGCGCGTAAGCCCAGAAGCACACCCATCGTGGCTAGTGAAATCGCGCCCCAGCGGGGAAGCGATCGAATCGCCGGATCATGATGTAGAGTGGCGAAGCGCATACTCAGTATTCCTCAGTTGGTTGTTTGCCGGAAGCTCCGCGCGTTTGAACCGCAACTGAATCACGATTGACCTCCGACCAATTCGATAAACATTTCCTCGAGAGCAACGTCACGGTGACGGGCGCCGGTGGAGCCGAATTGTCGCGCCACGCGATCGAGTGCATCACGAGGCTGACATCGAAATACGGCATGCATGGCATCCGATCGATCTCGCACCCCGATGCACCCCTCGATTGACAAAAGGGCATCGCGGGTGACCTTTGGGGCGTGCGGAACGAGAACGAGCGAGTGGCCCTCTCGCAACAGGTCGATATCACTGTCTATCAGAACGCCGCCCTCGTGAATCATCACGACACGACCGGCGAGCCGTTCCACATCGGACATATAGTGCGAGGAAAAAAGAATGGTGGTTCCGGTTTCATTTAGCATCTGTATGGATGTTTCGAGAAATTCACGTCTCGCCGCTGGATCGAGTCCGCCGGCGGGTTCGTCGAGGAGAAGCAGTTCGGGCCGGTGGCTCACCGCACAGAGCAACGCCACCTGACGTGCCTGTCCCTTGCTCAAGGATCTGATCTTGGCGTTCAACGGGAGCGAGAACCGCTTGCATAAATCGTGTTCTAGCGCTTCATCCCAGGTGGGGAACAATCCACGGTGAAGTTGAATGACTTCGCGGACCCTAAGAAACTCGGGAAGAATCTGATCCTCGGACACATATCCAACCCGGCGCTTGACTTGTATCGGTTCGTCACGCGGCCCCAGACCAAAGAGAGAGACAATCCCTTTTTGAGGTTCGATCATTCCCATGGCGATGCGCATCAAGGTGGTTTTCCCCGCCCCGTTTTTGCCAAGCAATCCGACAACTTCTCCCTTCTCCAACGAGAAGCTCACACCCCGCAACACATCGATCCCGCGTTTATAGGCACGGTGAATATTGTTGAATTCGATTATGCTCATGACTGTTCTTTCCCTTCATTGTCGGGTGCCTGCGGGTTGGCTTCGTTTTCCAGGAGTTCTCGGAAGACGGCGATTGCCTCGTCGTTTCGGATACCAAGCTGTTTTGCGATTGTCACGGTTGCCGCGAGGCTTTCGCGAAGTTGGTTGATTCTATTGTCGTGGATTTGATTTGTTTCAAATGCTTTGACCACCAGTGGGCGACCAGGTCGTCTCTCCACCACCCCTTCTCGCTCCAGATAGCTGTACGCCTTGCTGATCGTCATCGGGTTTATCCCCAGTTCCGACGACAGTGCGCGGGTTGATGGTAGCTCGTCCCCGGCGTTCAACAAACCGCTGGCGACATGGAACTTCACCTGGTCCATGATCTGCCGGTACACAGGGACACCGCTATGGGGATCCACGACAATCAGCATGGTGTCGTCCGTCTACCGACCGTTGGATGGGGTTGAGTTCTTTCCCAGACAGAGCTTGACCACGGATACCGCCGCTGACCGAATCGCTCGCACGATGGCGAGCCCGTTTTTGATCTGTCCGGTTGTTGTCGGTCGACTTTCTCGTTGGCCGGACGTGGTGCGCGGTACGATTGGCGCCGATGTCTTCGACCGGTGTTTGCGGTACGGAGATGAGTCCTCCACCACGTGAATCCGGTACCAAAGATTTTTCTCGGGGTGGATCCGGACCTGGAGCTGGATTTCCAGTGCCCGGATATCGCGGTGTGGGTCGGGCGCGAGACGCTCGGGTCCGGCGAACACCGGCGTGACAAAGAGAAAAACTATTGCAGTTGTTAGAGTTAAGATGGTCCGCTTGTTCATGATCCGCCTCCTGCGGTCCAGTGCGCTCGATATGAATCAGTTCTAAAAGGAGTATAGACCGCATTAGTGTATATGTCAAGTAATACACTAACAAAAATCGCACATAATCGGTATCGTGTTTTTTTGCAGCATCTTATGCTGGTTCCTTTGACCCAGGGCTTGGGAGCGACAGACATGGTGGCGTGTTCAGGAGGGCCGAAGCCGGGTAACGAACGACCGGCAGGTATGTCACATGAGGGCTAACGCTATTACGCGCGACGGGCTAATCTGTCGTTGGGCTCGAGCGGTCAAAAAAATGGGCTGCCTCCGGTTTGATCAACACCCATATCGTGTAGATTCCCAGGAGCGTCCCAAACGGGGCCGCCAGAAGGTTGAAGCACCCCAGAACGAT
Organism: Candidatus Latescibacterota bacterium; assembly: GCA_020356045.1. GTDB lineage: Bacteria > Krumholzibacteriota > Krumholzibacteriia > WVZY01 > WVZY01. The sequence goes on along the minus strand of CP070631.1, from coordinate 2,786,587 downwards.
GGCCAGGTATCGCGACCAGGGGCGCCGTTTCAACAACGCAATCCCGCAGATGAGACCGGGGATCGCCAACACGATCAACAGTGAGGAAATTACTCCGGCGACCGAGCCGGTGATGGCCATTGCCTCGGGGTCGCCGGAGAGGATCCCGCCCCCGGCCACGGCGATCAGCACCACAATGGCCGCCAATATCAGCTGGGCGCTAAAGGCGATATAGAGCGCTCCGAGTAGGATGACATGTTCTTTCATGGACGCAAACTCCGTGGCGCTCTACTCATCAAAAATGGATTTAACCCGACCCCATGTTGAATCACGTGTGGGGGGGCCGCACTCGCACTCGTCGGTCGAATTGAAGATGCCAAACCCACCTTTGGCAGTGAGGAGATTGTCCATGCAGTCGACCGCCTCGACGACACCCGATGGCAATTCCGGGTGCGGCTGAACGGTGTAGTAACAGCAGGGCTGAGTCATTCCCTGGCAGAAGAAGTTGATGGTAAGGATGTGGATCGGGCCTGGCGTGCATTGACCGTACCCGATCGACACGCCGGTTTGAGAGCCGCCCACCGTGACACCAAAAACGGGCGTGTCCGACAGCCAGGTGCCCGAAAAACACGCGGGCGCGGGGGCGGCAAATTGGCTCGCGAAAGCTCCCGAAATGCCGACGTGGAAAACATAGACCGCGCACATACCTGCGCTCTTGTCGTTTATGTTGCACTCACTCCCCTGTGGATCTCCCGACAAAACTATCGCACCACCCTGAGCGTAGGCGGTTTGAACCGGCACTAAAGCGATCAACAGAATCAGTATGCCTTTTTTCATAACAACGTCGTGATCCAGTCAAGGCGCAACGACGACACATCGGCGCAACAGCTGCATTGACATTTGGATGAAGAGCAGGAGATGTTGCGGGTGAGCTGCGACGATCAACCGTGCACCGTCTTGCTTGTTCTCAGGGGAAACCTTTTGCTGTATCCGCCCGACGCACCTCCTTCCGAGATTCTTTGGACATTCTTTGGACAACCGACTGTCTTCGGACAAAGTATAGCGCAAAAATGGTGTGCTCGTAAGCTCCGATTAGGGGTAGGGAACACACGGGAGAGACTCACCTCGGGATGATTGTTGTCATCAGCGGCAGAGGTCGCCAAATGCCTCCAGATGGTCGTATTTGTCTTGCCACGTAGTGTACATGATTCCGCAGGCACCCCGGGTAACACCGAGCGATTCGATCCAGTCAGTTGCTTCTTTGGGGTTCCAACGGTCGTAGTAACCACACCCGATCGTACGAAACCCGTTTGCCTCGAAATGGCGCAGGCTTTTTTCGTGAATCTCATACCTCCAGCAGGCGACAATCAGATCTTTTGGGACATAGTTCCAAGAACCAGCGATATTCCCATTGAACAAATAAAAATTGTCCCGTGCGTTATGATTTGGATCCAGCATATCGGACCAAATGATGACTTTGGCTTCCGGGTTGACGGTTTGTATGATCTGGGTTTGGCGAGTAAAACAGTCCCCGATGAGCTCGCCTCCCGACATCCTGCGGCTCTGGCAGGCACGGCACCAGCCGCCCTGACGGATCTCGTCACCGGATATGAAATAGTAGCTGGGGTCGAGTTGTTCGTCCACGTTTTCGACAATCTCGCGCCAAAGCTCGTAAGATTTTGGCTCCGACATGCAAACCCCCATCTGTCCCGAGCCACGCTTTAGCCCCAATGCCTGAAAGTAGTCAACCAGGAGCGCTTCGTTGTTGCCGATACGGCCTCCGGACAGCGTTTTGAGAACCGGTTCGGGATGATCGAATAGATAAGTGAGGGACTCTTCCTCTGTGATTTCGTAATCGCGGCCTTTCTCGTACAGGGTTCCAGTGTCTGCGCTTCGGACTGAAATCGGGGTTCCGGGTCGTCGGAGCACATTGAGAAAACCGACTTCACGGATGGCGACCTCATCAATCCAAAACCGCCCCGAATCTCCTCCCCATACGCCCGCATAAATTCGAACCTCGTCCGCATCGAGACTGTTGAAACCCGTGCGAACCTCTGTCCAGTCCGATGTGTCCTCGATTTTTGGCTGCCAGAACATCAACTTGCGTCCCAACTCCGTTATTACCTGGATCATGAATCCGCTGCCCGAATCAAGATCTTCGGTTTTGACCCAGCAGCTGATTTCATAACAACGAAAAGGTTGAACCGACAATCTTTTTATGAATCTGGCTTTCCCATCACTCGAAGCAGTGAAATTTTGAAATCGTAACGATTGATTACCTTCTTTGGAGACCGTGTTGTCAATAACGCTCACCGTTCCGGGCTTGTCGCTGAACGTGTTGGATGGCGTTTCTCCCGTTTCGTATCGTTCGAACCCGCCATCGTAAAAACCAATGGAATGGTCACGTGTGAGCACACCGACGCCGTCTCGGACAACCAGCGGCATGTTTATAACGGGCAACGCGGCGGCAAGATGGCGATTGTTCGTAAGAATGCCACCGTACCCCACGGAGAACATTAGCGGAATAAGCTCGATGTTATACTTATCGCATACTTGGTCAACTTTTCGAAGTCGACCATAATATTCATCCGACTCCTCCTTTTTGGGAATGCCGTCAAAAGAACCGGAAAGCACGAGCCCGGAGTAACCGTGGTCCGAGGCTTGTTGAACGATCCACTCGATGTCATCGACATGGGAAGAGTCTGAGAGATTCCGGCGGACAAAAACGAGACGATGTGTTGACGATGACATGTAGTCGCTGTCCACGGTAAACAGCTGCTGGTGTTTCAATACACCGCGAAGATCGCCTTCCTTGTCTTTGCTGCGTTTGGTCGAATAACCGTAAACCGGATCGGCTTTGACAGCCACGCGATGAGTGCCGTCCGGGAGATTCGATACCTCGAACGACAGCGTTTGATCCCGCAGATCGACAAACAGGTTTTTGACTTCGACCTCCACGCCATCAATCGTAATTTTTGTTGAATAGGGGGTTACTGTGGCCGGGTTCTTGGCCGCGGAATAGACCTCGGTGTTGTCGATCGCGACTCGGATGCTCTCCGTCACCAATGCGTCGAATCCAGCCACGCAACGGATGGTTTCTTTGCCATACACCGGGTTGTCGGGTTTGTCGAACCGGATAGCGGCAAAGGGGCTGCAGTAGGCCACGTCGGTATCGCCCATGTCCCTGGCCTCGGCTCGAAACAAAACTCCGGGTGCGCCGATGAGCATTCGCGAGGCATCCTGCCGAGCCACCTGGACCGTCTCCTGGATCTTGATATCGAATTCATCGCCATCGTTTATGGTGATTGGAATGTTGACGTTTCCCGACCGGTCGAGTACCAGAATAGTGGATTCGATATTGACATCGATTCCACCCCGAGCCTGCACCTGGTACTTGAACCGCCCCTCGAGACGAGATCGCTTGGGGGGGTTGAGCGTGGTGGTTTTGCATCGAACCTGGACGGCGGATACATGCGGAGCAACGGTTAAATTAAACAGGACGACCGATGCCAAGATCGGCAAGACGGCGGCGCGCCAGTTCATCGTTTCCCCCCTGGTTTGTAAGATCGTTGGGACAGTGCTGGTTTCGCACGTGTTGGCAAACGGCTCGCCCACGGCCCATCGGGTCTGTTTGAGGATGTCAGAGGTTGTGTTTGGCTGCACCGGTTCCGCAACGGGCGATGTCGATTCACGAAATCAACGGTTCGGGCTTTCCCCCGATGGGGACGGTCTTTGGCAAAAGCCGTAAATCGATTTTAGACAAGAGCGACGCTGGATTCAAGAGGTGTTCAAAGAGGAGGATGCGCGGGGGAGAACCAAGTGACCCTGAGTCTCGCGGCTGACCTCAGGCCATTCGTCCCTCCCCGCGCGGCATGCCTGAGTTCGTTTGGAGGTCGAAACGTCAGGCCTTCTGCAGTCAAAAGGGGAAGGTCTGTCAAAAGTGTAGGCCAAAACATGCCATTTGTCAATACCGTTCTTGATATATGTCAAGTATTACCGCCGGGTGGTGTGCCGGTTGCGTTCTCACCTGTGGATGGCCGCCGAGGTCGCTGGCGTGTCCCGTTACCGCTGGCCGCCCGATGGGGCGCTTGTGGGATGCCCAGGTGACGCGGGCGGCGCAATTGGATGCTTGCGGGGTGTCGTCGGTACACCCGGTGAGGGATTGGGCGAATACGGCTGTTAATTGAGCCAGACGCGGGAGGCTCGGTCTGGGTGGGGTTGAGCGCACCCGAGAAACTGGCTGCAAACGTTTGGCATTAAGGGTTGCTGTGGCCGAATGTGCTGAACTAAATTGCATAACCGGCGTATTATGGTAATGATCGTGGGAAAGTGGCTTGGGGAAGGCAATGGGCGGTTCGTGGAAAAAGGCCCGCGGAGGGATATGGGCGAATCGGCGGTCAAGTACATGCAGGATGACCGGGAGAGAACTACACATGGTTGCCGGCCGTTGTGATTTCGAAACGAACCGATTGACCAGGTCCTATACTCAGACGATTAACGCAGAGCCGAATTCCTGGAAGCGCTCACCGAACAAGAATTTCTAGAAGACGCCCGCTTCTGGGAAGATTCGATGAACTATTTTTTAAAGACGGGCGAAGTGCTCAAATCTGGATGACCACGGATTAGCTGCGAGATTTTACCCAGCGGTGATTTTTGAGGGGAGTATCAGATTATGCAGATGGTTTCACGAATTTTGGTGCTGCTGATGGCTGTCGTCTTGATCGCTTCGATGGGCTGCGAATCAGACGTCACTTCATCGCAGAACAACAGATACAGCGCGGACGAAACCTTTGTTTACAGAGTGGCGCGCGCGTCGAGGTCGGCGTTTCTATTGGAGGGGGTCAATGGGATCATCGAAGTGGCTGGTGGTCCAAATGTTGAATCAGTCGGGATTCTCGGCGTAAAACGAGTCAAGTCGCACAGCATGTTGGATGCGGAGAATCGCCTCGATGAGCTCACCGTTGAAATCGACAGTACAGACACTGCAGTTTCCGCCCGGACCGAACAGCCTGCGCAAACCGACGGGCGTGAGTACATCGTAAACTATAGTGTGACATTGCCCGAGGATTTCAAAGTGACGATCACCACCGCCAATGGTGACACAAAGGTGCGATCGATAAAAAATGATGTTGTGGTGTCGGTCGCGAATGGTGTGATTCTCGGCGACGCACTGGCGGGGAATACCTCAATGACCCTGGCAAACGGTTCGATCACTGCCAGCGTGGTGGTACCTCCGGGTGGGGGCGTTTCGCTTGGCATCGCAAATGGCGATATTTACCTCAGGATTCCGGAGAACACCTCTGCAGAGTTTGTAGCGGTCACGACCAACGGAAAAGTCGAGGTGAGGAATCTCACGCTGACGAATATGGAAGCCACAGCCACCAGTATCTCGGGAACACTCGGAGATGGAAACGGGCTGATCTCGCTGGAAGTGGCGAACGGGGATATCATCGCCGAGGGGATTTAGAGACACACTGATCGTATAGTTACATCAGCGATGTTAAGCTGCCGGCGGAGTTGATTTTTGTGGATCGCTATTCGTGCTTCGAACAATCGCAAGGTGTGCAAACGCATGTCTCGTCCGTGCATTCTTTGGCACACTGTTCCGAACAATAGACCTTGCCTTCGTAATCGTATCGATTATCTGCTGAGATTTCGCAATTGCAGCTTTTGCAGTCGCATTTCATTGGGTTCTCCTCTCGGGTTGTGTACGGTTACAATAAAACATCGAGGACCACAACTATCATTTCGGTTGTGCACGGTTACAGCGCGACATCGAAGACCACAGATACCGATTGGGTTGCTCGTGGTTACAACGTAACATCGAGAACCGCCAATACCAACTGGCTTGCTCGCAGTCATAACGGAACAGCGAGGACCACCAATACCAAGTCGGCGCGGGACCCCGACATCAGCGCATTCGAGATTCACGCCGCTACTCTGGGTTCAACTGTTCCCAGTTGAGTATCAAGGTGATCGGCTCGTTGACCTGCCCTTCCTCGCGCACCACTAGAAACCGCTGACCGTCGAAGGTGACGTCATAGTCGCTCCCCGACGAATGTGTGAACAGCTCACGTTCTTGACCGATCGCTATCGAATCGCGAACATAGTCGATATCCACGGACATGATTCGGTTGGTCGATGTCTGGTAAAAGATTTCCCGACCATCGCCGCGCCACTGCGGGAACAGCCCGCCGTTGGTGGAAATCTGCCACTTTCGTCCGGGTCCCGGGAACGGCGCCACGTAGACCTCGATCCGGCCCGATTCGGAAGACGCGTAGGCAATCCACTTGCCATCCGGTGAAAAGGTTCCATGAATCTCATTGAATTCAGTCGTCGCAAAGGGGATCGGATCAGCCCCCTCCTCCAATGGCAGCACCCAAATGTCGCTGGCTCCGGCACCAAACCGTTGAAAGGCAAGGTACCGCCCGTCGGCAGACCAATCGGTGGGTTCGTCGACGGTGTTGCCCGCGAGAAACGTGCTTGCCGTGTCGGTTCCCGCAAACGATTTTACATAGATATCGACCTTTGCGTTTAGCTCGTGACGAAACGCGATCTGTTCGCCGTCGGGCGACCACGTGGGCAGACTGCTCATGGTCGCGGGTCCAAACGTAAACCGCGAGCGAATGCCGCGGTCCACGTCAAACATCCAAAGGTCGACCGCAGCGGTATGGGGATCAACGACCTCTACGGCCACATACTTCTCATCGGGAGAGATACGGGGGTAGTCGTACGTAGCACGGTCGCCGAGCTGTGAAATCTCCCTTCCGTCCCTGCCGACCCACACCAACTTTGCACCTGGGGTGTCGGCTCCTTTTAGGAATGTCAGTTTGCCGTCGTCGGACGCGGAGAAGATCCCGCGCGAAGCCGGCGCCAAAAACTTGACTGGCGTTGCCAGCGCAAATGGATCGCCAGAAAACTCGAGCTGGTCATCGTCAAATGGCCGTGCCATCAACGTGCCGTCACGAACATACAAAATGTGACCGGCGGCGAATTCCGCTTGTGAGCGACAGGTGAACAGTCGCTTGTTGACGCTGCCGTCCAGCGCTCCCACCCAGATGCTGCTCTCGTTCTGTGTTTGCGCCGATGTCCGGACAAAATACAGAAAATGATTGCCGTCGGGCAAAAAGCTGGGGAAACGGTGTGAGTTCTCGCTCGCCTCGGGTCTTAGCGTCGTTATGGTGTCAGTCTGGCCGCTCGACGCGCTCACACGAAGCAGCGGACCGTTAAAGGTAGGCGCAAACACGATGACGTCGTCGGAGTTCCATGACCCACCTTTGCCCACCCGCGCCGGGCAGATCGTAAACGGCGGCGCGCCGGTAATGTCGACCTTCTTTAAATTGCCTTGTGCAAAAAAACCGATGGATTTGCTGTCTGGCGACCAGAACGGGTAACCGGCACCATCGGTACCCGAAAGAGGGCGTGCGGCCTCATCGGTCAGCGTACGAACCCACAACAAATCACGTCCGTCTTCGCCGCGCGCGGCGAAGGTGATGTGCTTACCATCGGGTGACAGCGTCGCGGGCCCGGGATGAAGCGAGCTCAGCTCAAACGGTGCCCCCTCGGGCGCCGAGATCTCGGCGCGGATCATCTCGGGTGTTTTCTCTTCTGTGGTTGCTGACGGATTTAGAACCCACGATCCGACCGCGACGATAGCGACAACACCGGCCACCGTCCAAGCGATCATGGACTTCCAGCCCGGGCGTGCGTCTTCCGGCGGGAGTGCGTCGACGTCGGAATCCACAACGGTCCCGTTTCGAATTGCGTCAATCTTGATTCGCGCTTCTCCCATGTCTCGAAGTCGCTGGGCCGGGTCTTTTTCCAGACATCTTTCCAACAAACGACGCAACGCTCGCGGAGTCGACTCGGGAAGCTGGCTGAGATCGGGCTCGCGTGCCAGCACCGACGCCAGCGTATCGGATATTGTTTCGCCCTTGAACGCCTGGCTGCCGGTGAGCATCTCAAACAGCATGCATCCGAAGGCAAAGATGTCGGCTCTTTTGTCGACCGGTTTTCCGCGTGCCTGCTCCGGGCTCATGTAACCGGCGGTGCCAAGGATAACGCCCTGGATCGTCGGTGAGCTTCCCGCCAAAACTGTTGGAGACTGCGACAAATCCGAGTTGCTGGACTGAACGTCGAGCGCTTTTGCCAGACCAAAATCGAGAACTTTGACGGCGCCGGACGATGTGACTTTGATATTGGCCGGTTTGAGATCCCGGTGGATAACACCCTGCTCGTGTGCCGCTTCGAGCGCGAGCGCTACCTGATACGAAATAGCCAGCGTCTCGTCAATCTGAAGGTTGCCGCGCGCGAGCCGGTCGGACAGGTCCTCGCCTTCAACGAGCTCGAGAACGAGAATCTGTCTGCCCTGCTCGCTCTCTATCCCGTATATGCCGGCGATATTGGGGTGGTTCAACGACGCGAGCAGCTTGGCCTCGCGGTCAAAACGCGCGAGCCGGTCAACGTCGTGCGCCAGCGTATCGGGCAAAAACTTGAGTGCAACGTCCCGCCCCAGTTTGGTGTCATGGGCGCGAAATACTTCACCCATCCCGCCGGCGCCAATCTTTTCGATGACCTCGTAGTGGGAAAGCTTCTTACCAATCATTTTTATCGACCTTTTGACAGCGGTTGTGGAAAAACGACGTCACACGGGCTGTGCGACGATATCTGAAATTGTTTGAGCGTGTGTGCCGATGGGCTGCTGATTCCATTGACCTCGATATTCTCAAACAATAAAATATTATATTCGCATTATTGACGCCAATGATTTATTGTATAACTTATTCAAAATAAATAGCTTGTTCGTGAATTCACAAACTTGTTATTGCCGAAGCCCCCACCCGACGTCCGGGAGAATCGCGGCCCATCATCAAATATCGACGGAGTCAAACACAATGAAGTTCGAACTAAGCTTTGAAGGCCGTTCGCTACCGTATCACCTCGCTGACGGTGATCACACGGTCGGACGCGCAAGCGACAACTTTGTCCGTATCCCGATGCCGCGGGTCAGTAAGTACCATGCGGTGATTCGTATAAATGGCGATCGGATATTTGTTCGTGATCTGGGAAGCACCAACGGGACCGAGGTGGATGGACAACGCGTCGGGAGCGAGGAAATCGAGGCCACGGCGGCCGCCACAGTAAGTTTTGGCGGCGCCGTTCTGAGGCGCGCCGGTGTTACCGCACCCATTGCCACCGAGTTCGTCGACGCCGGCCGGGTCAGCAGTCTGATGAGCTATAACCCCGCGGAAGGGTACTCCAATGCAGCGCGGGACCGTATTATGGCGCAGAGCTCACAGCTTTTCGAGCTGCTGGCCTCGGGCCAGAACTCCGAGGAGGTCGAGAGCGCCGCGTGCCGATTTGTGGCGCAGTGCGTCAGGGCGGATCGTGTGGTGCTCATGAAAGACAGAGGGGAAGCGACGTCTATAGAAACGACCGCTCGCTGGACCAGGAGAAACGATGACGGCGCGCCGCTTCATTTGAGTTCGACCATTGTCGGACAGGTCATCCGCCAGCGCCAGTCCGTCCTCGTTGCCGACCCTCACAAGGATCCAGACTATGGCGGACAACAAAGCATCATGGCTTTGAGCTTGCGGTCGGCGATGGCGGCACCGTTGTTTGACAACGAACGTGTGCGGGGGATCCTCTACGTCGATACGGCCGACGCGAGCGTTCAGTATACCCATGCGGATCTCGAGGTGCTCACCGCAACCGCCAACGCCGTCGCGGTAAAACTCCGCAACCTGAGTCTCGAAAACGAGCTCCAAGTAGCGGCACAGATCCAAAGATCGATGCTTCCCGAGACGCTCGAGGTTCCCGCTGGATACGAGATCGACGCACACCAGGTGATGTGCAGGGCCGTCGGTGGCGATCTCTACCACTGTCTCCGGAGACCCAATGGCAAGGTATTGATCGCGCTGGGTGATGTGTCGGGAAAAGGAACACCCGCCGCGCTTGCCATGAGCGCCGCAACCGTATCGATCGGGCTTCTTGCCGAGATCGGAGGCGATCTTGGAGAGCTTGCCCCGCATCTGCACAATCAGCTCTTTAGATCGTTTAGCTCGGAGCAATTCATCACGCTTTTTATCGGTGAGCTCGATGGCGAGACCGGCAGTTTGTCTTATGTCAACGCGGGGCACGAACCGCCCTTGCTTCTTCGGAAAAACGGAACCATGGAAAAGCTCGGTCCAACCGGGATGGCGGTCGCGATGATCGAAGATCTCATACTGGAAACCGGAGAAGTCACACTGGCGCCGGGCGACTTGCTCATGATCGTAAGCGACGGTATTCCCGAGGCCACGACCGACGGCGACGCGTTTCTGGGGATCGAACCGGCCAAGCGAATCCTGGCGGCGAAACGCAACGATCCGCTCCCCGAGATCCGCGAAGGGATCTTGACCGCGGTAGCCGCTTATCTTGGCGATCAACCTAACTCGGATGATGTGACATTGATGTTATTGCGACGTGGGGAAGAGGCTTAGTTGTGACCACGGGAGCCGGGGCGAAGCCGCACCCCGATCGTGATACCGGCGACCGCAGCGGTTACTTGATTAGAACCAGCCGGTGGGTTTGCGTGTTGCCGGGGATCTGTGTTTTTAGAAAATAAACGCCCGACGCCGCTTGATTACCCTTCTCCTTTGTTCCATCCCACACCAGCACATTTCCTCCGCGGGGCAACTGGTCATTCCAGATTTGTTTGACCCGCCGCCCCGCGGCATCGTAGATGGTCGCTTCCACGGCGGACCGCTCACCAAGTTCGATGTATACGTTGGTGACGGCATTGAAGGGATTAGGATATGACCAAACCTGGAGATGGGTTGCGGATCTCGGAGGACCGGACCCGTCTCGGGTGTTGTCGCGGCGCAGGTACCCGTCTTGGCGGACAACCGCAAGATCATGTCCCCGGTAGAAAACCTCCTCGACCCCAAATGCCAACAGTACGAAATCCACGTCATCGCGATCGATATCGATCGCGGATCCGGATAGCGAAATATTCGCTTTGCCATCCGGAATGGTGACAACGGGGGTGTCATCGAACACGAAGTGACTCACGTTTGTCAACAGATAGCGGGCAATACGATCGCCGGACAAACGAAGGTGAGTAATGTCTGCGTCGGTCTCCAAATCGATACTGGTTGACGGTGGGACCGCTGACCGGTTCGAAATACCTGGATCGTCGATGTTGATTGTGTGACGAATCGTGTCGCCGCTTTGATTGATCAATAGAACGTCTTTGTATCCGTCCGGCCAATAAAAGCTGACCGGTTTACCCCACGCCGAATCGACCAACGAGAATTGGGGAGACGGCGTCGACGCATCACGAGGAAACATCATGACGGCGAAATTGGCGCTCACACTTTCATGGGTCAGAGACACGATTGTCGAGTTAGGATCAATTTCATGGTTGTCAAATGGCGTTAGCCGTTTTGTGAGCGTGTCAAAGGCCGGATTCAGAACATGAAGATCGAGGTGCCCCGTGCCGTTCGATATTCGGATTGGATTCGAAAGCGTGTCCACGGTGTTTTCATCGAGTGTGTGCATCCTCCACTCGTAAGTCCGCAGCGAATCGTCCTTCTCGATGTCGTCGATGATGACAAAATACGGAGGTGTATGGGAGTCATGTATGACGATCACGCGTCTCAGCGCAAAGTTGACGGGGTTGCCGCCGTCGTATCCCCACGACCAGTCGTTAAAGGGAAACGGGTATCCCGGACGGTTGAACTCGCTGTGAGTGGTATATGCACTGGTCGCATCACCAAGCAAGTAGTCCGCGTAAGTTCCTAGAAGGTATTCCGGAATGCTGCCGTCGGTTCCCACCGACCCGCCGGCGAAATGCTGTCCCTTTCCATCGACGAACGGCATGTTGTGCGCCTCGCTCTGTCTCGCCCGTCCTCCGTATCCGTGGTCGAGGGCGAATCTTGCGCCGTAACCGTATAGCGTGAAACTGTTCTGATCCTCGTGCGCGTGCCCGCCTTGAAATTTGCCCGAAAAAAAGCTAAACACCACATCGTCCGAACTCATTCCCCGTTGCCAACCGGTTCTGAAATAGTACAAACCCCGGTGACGCCAAAGATAACTCGCCGGAAGGATCTCACCGGGGTTTTGGATGGAGATATTCTGGTTCCAGAGAACCGTTGCCGCCTTGTCGGCAAGACGTTTCGAATCGTGGCCGTATTCGTCACCGACCAGATGCTCCCACAACCACGCCGATAATCCGCTTTGCCAGATCGATTGCGCCCATTCGAAATAGGTTTGGTGACGTGAGAGCGGGTAGTTGAGATAGGCGGCGTCGTTGATGTTGTTTACTTTTCCACCGCCGTTCGGCAGCACGGCAAAAGCGATCCATCGCTCCATGTTGCGAATACCGGGGAAGTTCGCATAATCATAGCCGTCGAACCGTTTGCGGGCTTCAAAATAGGGAATGAGGTTGCGCAGACTCCATCCGGCGTACATCGCGTCCTCGTTGTAGGCGCCGTCGGGGTCGAGGTGGCAGCGCATCCAGGTTGCGACAAACTGGTCGGCGCGAACCAGGACCGAGTCAATCCTGTCAGCGGGAAGCTGGTCGGCCAGGCAGATCGCGCCCAGCCCCAGCGCCGAACCGATCATCGAGGAAATGTTGCTCACGTAAGGTTGGTGGAGCCACAGCTCGAAATCGAAAACATTCATTATTGTTTCGATATACGCTTCGATCTCGGAGCGGACGAGAATGCGCTCGTTTTCAGACGATTTTTCAAAAAACAAATCGTATCCAAGACTCAGCGAGCGAAGGCGAAGCGAACAGTAAAAAGTGCTGTTGTCGGGATCATAGTTCTCTGTCAGGTAAAGCGTCGCACGGCGCCCGATATCCATCGCCGCGGTGTCGGCCGGCACGGTCAGGTGTGCGGCCACCCCGAGATTGGGTAAGTCACCGACTCCGTAGGAATACCGCTCGATAATGTCGGAGACCGGATGAACCGAGTACGCCGTGTCGACCAGGGACATGATGTATTGGTAAGCCGCCGTATCCCGTCCGCCCTCACGAAGCTTGTTTTGCAGACCGGGGATGTCCGATCGTTCAAAGAGCAACCGCGGGTGATGTGCCCGGTAGAGCGAGTCGTTTTTCGCCGTGTTCGTTACCGGGTTCCCGGCCAGCCCTTGGGTACAATCAAAGAGTCCGACGAACAAGGCGAGCAACAACCATCTGCGGGCGTGATCAGAGGTCATTATACTTTGCCAACTTCCGGACAACGGGTGTTGTGGGTAATCCCGAGACTGTGGTCAAATGGGATGGCGGACCAACCGCGTGGGCCATCGGGACGTGCGAAATCGGCTGCGGGCAAACCGGACAAGATCCACCTCATATTTGGTCGATTATCAAAAGTAATGACAGTGGGTTTGCTCCAGTCCT
>CP070631.1:2771939-2773121 GCA_020356045.1 Candidatus Latescibacterota bacterium | reverse complement strand
GTCACGCAACGGTCGCAGCCAGGCGCAGGTCAACGGCAAGACGTGTACAATCAAACAGCTTCAAGATATTGCACGGCAGCTCATCGAGCCGCACGGTCAAAACGAGCAGCTGCGGTTAAAAGATCCCTTAAATCACGTGGCGTATCTCGACAAGTTCGCCGGCAATGTTGAGGCGCGTTCGGCGTATTCCGAGACCCTGGAATCGTTCAATGGAGCGGCGGGAGTGCTTCGCGAGTTTGACGCCCGAATCGCGGCGCTAAAAGACAAAAAGGAACTGATCGAACACCGTCTTGAGGAACTCGATCGGATCAAGCCTTCGGCAGGGGAAAAGGCAAAGCTCGAGGATTCCATTCGTGTTCTGGAAAACGCCAACGACGTGTTTGAAACCATGTCCGAGGCCGAAGATGTGCTCTATGAGAACGAATCGTCGGCGGTGTCGTTGGTCCAGCGCGTACGTGCGCGGATCGAAAAGCTGGCCGGGCTGGATTCGAAGTTCGAAGCGTTTGCCGGTGAGCTCGAGCGGGCGGAGATCACGCTCAAAGAGGCCGCTCAGGAGATGCGGGGCTATCTGGACGGTTTCGAATTCGAACCTGAAGATCTCGAGCGGATGCAGGATCGGTTGGCCGTGTTGACCGAGCTTGAACGGCGGTATCAGATGCCGCTGGATGGGGTGATCGATGAGGCGGGGCGCTGGCGTAAAGAGCTCGAGTCGATCGAATTCGAGGATGAAGAACGCGAAAAGCTTCGTGCGGAGAAATCCAAGCGGTTGAGTGCGCTTCGCAAGACCGCCTTGGTGCTCGGGCGGTCGAGGTCGAGCGCGGCCGCCGATCTGGACGACCGCATGACCGTCGAGATGGGTGGCTTGATGATGCCGGGGGCATCGTTCCGGACCGATTTGTTGCACGAGGAAGACGTATCGAGTGATCTTGTTGTGGATCGACGGCATGTACGCTTGTTCGCGCACGGAATTGATGCGGTGGAGTTTTATGTGCGCACCAATCCTGGGGAAAGCGAGGGCCGTCTCTGCGACGTGGCCTCGAGCGGCGAGTTATCGAGAATTGCGTTGGCGCTATAAGAGGTTGTGAGTTCCGGTTTGGAGGGCGGGCTTCTCGTGTTCGACGAGCTCGATGCCGGGGTGGGTGCAGATCTCGGCGAGATGCTCTCGCGTAAGCTGACCGCCCT
>CP070631.1:2768801-2771839 GCA_020356045.1 Candidatus Latescibacterota bacterium | reverse complement strand
GGCTGGGGCACCGTGCCGTTCGAGTACGCACCGGGGCCTCGAACCAATGCCAGATTCGTGGTCCGGACCGCGTTTGACCCCGCCCCGTCAAATCCGCATGTGACTCGCTTGAGAACATAGAGGTTTGGGTTGGGCCCGTCTTCCTCGGACTCGTCGGCGGCATCATTTGCCGATATCACGCCGTCTTGGTCGGAGTCCAGAGTGAGCACCACCGTCTCGGCGGGTGACTGGTAGTCCATTTTCGGTGCGTAGATCACCGTTCCCGATGCGGGGACCGTTTTTGGGCTGTGTGCTCGGCTTATAGCCGAGAGCGGCACCTCGCCGCCTATGGTCTGGCTGTTGTCGATATCCGCGTTGATGGCACACTGATAGGGCCCCGCGTGGACGACAAACCGCTGCCCGCGCACGTAGTCGCTACCCGAACCGGCCTGGCGAAGATACTCGGTGATAAAATCAACCGCTGCCCGCGAATTCTGCTGCGCGTCGGAGTAGTGTTGTGACTGGGCGGAGCTCTTTTGAAACAAGGAAAAGATCCCGTAGAACGCGATCAGAACCACGCCCAGTATCATCATACTGAACACGAGTTCGATCATCGAGAACCCGCCGGTACCTGGTTTCTTGAGTCTCATCTGGAATCACCGCCTGGAGGTAATGAATGTCGACACCGTAACGGTGCTATCCGCGCTGCCGGTTTGGAAGCTCACCGTCACATTTACCGTTTTCATGTCCTGGAGCGGAGAGTTGTCCGTCACCGTCCAGCTCCGTGTGAATGTTCGATCGATGGGGTTGTCGGGATCGTTGTGTGTGCCTGCCGTGAGATCCGCGTCGCTGTATGGAATGCTCATCAACTGTTCCAGCTTTTCCTGAGCAAACTGGGTCGCCTTTGTAACATTCCGGCCCCGCGTCATGATGATGTTGCTATCGGGAAGCGTCCGCATGGCAAAGCTCAACCCGATACCAAAGAGAACCATGGCAATGAGGATCTCAATGAGGCCAATTCCTTTCTGGGATTTCAGTGTGCTCAACATGTATCAATCCTTCCCACCCGGCACATTCTCGTTGTTGGTTTATGAGCCGGTTTTAATGTTTCCCGTGCCTCCAAAAAGACTGAGCTGTCGTGTCTTATGAAGTGTATTGCCCATCGTGATCGATCCGCTCTGCGTGGTGTTCCCTCTTGGGCCAAAGGTGATCGTTGTCGCCCCAAAGGTATGACTGTCGAACGTGATTCCCGGCGGCAGGTTGTGGGTGGCGCTTCGATATTCATCGTTGTCCCGCGAGCCGTCTCCGTCTTCATCCTCGAAGTAGGAGTAGGTGCCGCGGATGACGTCGAACTGAAATACCGCGTCGATGTTTTTCATGATGGCGGCGCTTCGCGCGGCCCGCATCGTCGATGCCATTCTGTCGATTTCTCCATGGAGCTTCCAGGTCTGCAAGAACCTGCCAAACCCAGGCAGCGACATGAGCAGCATCAACCCGATAACGAGCACCACAAACATCAATTCCACGAGCGTGAAACCTCTTGATTTGACTAAATGCATATTCGCCCTCCCGATTCCAACATTGCGGCCCCAGAGTATCGCAAGCCACGTGCCACAGGTGGCTGATGGCGGCCCCCCTTGGGTCAGACCGCACAAAAATCGTATATGACTATTTGTATGGTGATTACGGCTGACATCTAATGTGCTACTTGAAAGCACCGCTGGTTGGCTTTGCGATGCGGGATCCACCGGCCGACGCATACGAGAATCGTGCGTGCAAAATCCAAAGCGGCAGCAAAAAAGGGGCCGTGAGGCCCCTTTGGCGGCAGCGGTTGGGTGATACCGCTTTTATAAAGACCTGAACGATTGCCTAGGCGGTTGAAGGTACCGCCAATTCCTCGAGGACGGCCGTCAAGAGCCGCCAGAATCGATTGACCGACGGGATGTTTATCCGTTCGTCGGGGGAATGAGGGTTCTCGATATCCGGGCCAAACGATATCATATCCATGCCATTGCACTTTTCGCCAATGATGCCGCATTCTAGCCCGGCATGGATTGCTTTGACTTCGGGTTCGTTGCCGGTAACTTCCACGTGAACCCGTTTGAAGGCTGCAAGCACCTCCGAATCGAGATCGGGTTTCCAGCCAGGGTAGGGTTTGTTCTCCGCAACCGTCGCCCCCGCGAGCTCTCCCACCGAGCGAATTTGATCGCGCACCGATTGAAGCGCCGAGCCAATCGAGCTGCGGGTTGTCGACACGATCATCGCTTCATCGCCGGAAATGGATACCGTCGCCATGTTCGTCGACGTCTCGACGAGTCCGGGGATATCGTAGCTCATCGCCTGGACACCGTGTGGAAGCGACAAAAGCAGGCCGATTAGTTTTGAGCCCGAGTCATCTGTCAACACGCGTGAAGACGGTTCGGATGTCGCCTCGACGACCAAGCTCATCTCAGGTTCCTTGCCCCCCAACTCGGCAGCAATGACCGACTGCAGTTCCGAGACTCGGCTGGCAAAATCATCCATGCGGCCGGATTCGATCAGAACATCCGCCTGTGCCTCGCGTGCGATCGCGTTGCGCTTGTTGCCGCCGCTGAGCGTTTCCACCGCTAACGACAGGTCTCGGCCGGTTTCGAACAACACACGTGCCAATATTTTTACCGCGTTGCCCCGCTGCTCGTGGATATCGAGCCCCGAATGTCCGCCGCGAAGACCGCGGACCTTGACACTGGCGCCCTCGGCTCCACGGGGGGCGTCGGTCCACTCCAACGGCAACGTCGTTGTAGAGTCACCCCCGCCACAACAACCAATAAACACCGCACCCAGCTCCTCGCTATCCAAATTGAGCATTCGTTTGCCCTCGAGCATCCCGCCGTCGAGCTTGCCGGCACCGGTCAGCCCCGTCTCCTCATCAACGGTAAACAAAAGTTCGAGGGGACCATGAATAACGCTTTTGTCATCCGCCACGGCCAACGCCGCCGCCAACCCGATGCCATTGTCGGCGCCCAACGTCGTGCCCTCGGCCACAAGCCATTCCCCGTCGACCTTGGAGCGGATTGGGT
>CP070631.1:2767225-2768701 GCA_020356045.1 Candidatus Latescibacterota bacterium | reverse complement strand
ATAGATTGATATCGGACCGCGTAATATTGTACGTCCGATATCCCGCGTAGAAAACCACCTGAACCGAATCCCAGTTCTGTTGCGCGAATAGACCTATGGACTCCGCCCGGTCCTCAGCAAACACCGCGTCGCTATCACGGGAGTAGTCGATCGACGGAGCCGCAGCGCCTAGTGGCACTGCATTGTCAACCCAACCAGCTTTCAGAACGTGCGCCATCGCATCCCTACCGTTTTTCGTGCGTTGGCGTACCAGGCCCCTGGTCCGAGTTGGATATTTATGGAGTATAAGAAAGTAGACGCAGACCGACCGGAAACGGGTTACATCAGATCTCAAGTTTGAGATGAGCAATGCCGCAGGTCCCGCCATCTGTACCGCGCATTTGACAAGAATCAGGTGGTATTGATCAGTTTTTGTGGTATAATGATTCCTCGGAAAACAGAATGGAAGGATCTCCGAGGCTCTGCGGCTGGGTGACGCCGAGGAGGTCAGGCCTCCATTTTGAACTTCATTTGCCCCTCAGCAGTGCCTCGCAATGGGGAACTGACAGCAAGCCAAGCGATCCTCTGCGCACGCTTCCACGTGACTCGCCCGAACCTTCTCTCTATTCAACATCTATCTAAAACACATTTGCCGCACGCTCTGTTGGTGCATAACGCGGGGGAGCATACTCATGAAAAGGATGTGTATTGTCGCGTTTATTATTTTTGGCTTCGTTTCATCGGCAAACGCCGGAGACCCCGATCCGGGCTTTTGCACAGTGGAGCCTTGGGACTCCTATGGGCAAGCCTTTGTGTCCCCAGGGGCAGGTGGCGACACGCTGCTGGTATGGGTCCTCGACGAGTACGGTGTCCCGTGTCCCGGCGTGCGGGTGGAAATCGACCTTTCTGATTGCACGAGTCTTTGCATGGACTGCCCGAACGGTTTGGCAACGCTTACCGACGCGTCCGGTTTCGCAATTCTTAATCCGCGGGTAGGTGGCTGCGAGGACTGTATCGTGAGGGTGATGGCTGGGGGTGTGGAGATTCGCTCCTACTTCAAGGTCACCAGCGCAGACTGGAATGGTTTCGAAGCGGATGGATACGTGGACGTGCAGGATTTCACTTTCTTCGCGCTTCACGTCCCTCCTGAACCCTACGACGCCTGCGCGGATTACAATGGAAACGGTGTGATCGATATCTCAGATGAAATCCTCATCGCGACTAGCTTTCAACAATACAACGACTACCCTTGCGAATCTGGTCTGGCGTGCGAGCTGACGCCTCACTGCCTCGACTTTTCCACGGTGACCGTGGGCGATTCCCTGGAGAAGATGTTTACGATCACCAACAACACCGGCAGTCTACTCAGCGGATTTATCAGCGAGAATAGTGAACACTACAGTGTCGCGTCTGATCCTTTTTACGACATCTTTCCCGGTGGGACGTGGGACGTTCTGATTCGGTTCAAACCGGATACGACGGGAACACAAACATGCT
>CP070631.1:2760463-2767125 GCA_020356045.1 Candidatus Latescibacterota bacterium | reverse complement strand
TTGGCGTGGCGCCCACGGGATCGACCACACCGGTCGCCACGTTTAGCATCAGCACCGCAGCAGGGCTACGCGCCTATGCGGTGGCGGCTGGATCGCTTGGCGGTACCGGCGAGTCGTTCCGTCTCATCGTGGTTGACACATCGATGTTTCCGTGGACCGCTGCAGAGGTGCAGCCCGATTAAAGCGCTGACACCTCTGTGGTGTGGGGGACGGGCGCACCCGCCCGTCCCTTCCTCCCCGGGCTGGATGAGAGGCGAACATGAGAGAATTTGTTTTTGAGCAATCCCAAACCATCGAGGCACCCATCGAAACGGTGTTCGCGTTTTTTTCCAACCCCGGTAATCTCTCGACGATCACGCCTCCCTGGCTCGACTTCAAGATTGAGACGCCCCAGCCCATCGACATGCGGCAGGGCTTGTCGATCGACTATACGTTGCGGATTCATGGTATTCCGTTAAAATGGCAGAGTGAGATCACGAGCTGGGATCCTCCGCACAGCTTTGTCGACGAGCAACGAAAGGGTCCTTACCGGTGTTGGATACACGAACACCGTTTTGAAAGCCTTGGTGACGCAACGCGCATCGGCGACCGTGTGCGCTATGCGGTGCCCGGTGGTGTGATTGTGCAACGTCTGTTTGTCGCCCGCGACATCGACAAGATCTTTGCGTACAGAAAACAGAAACTTTACGAGATTTTTAGCGGCGACCCCAATGGCTCCCACCAAAATCGATAAGCCGACGATCCTCGTAACAGGCGCCAGCGGGTACATTGGTGGCCGTCTGATCCATCACCTGGATTCGAGCAGTTATCGAATCCGTTGTCTGGCGCGAAAGCCCGAGTATCTCCTGGATCGCGTACCCGAAAGTGCAGAAATCGTTTCCGGCGATGTGCTGGATGAATCGTCTCTCATCGGAGCGCTCGAGGGTGTTGACACAGCGTACTATCTCGTCCATGCCATGGGCTCTTCTGGTGATTTCGAGAAAGAAGAGCGGCGCGGCGCGGCTAACTTCGCACGGGCGGCAAAAACTCGCGGGGTTCGCCGGATTGTCTATCTTGGTGGTCTGGGAGATTCGAGCGAACAGCTGTCCCCGCATCTCCGAAGCCGCCACCGGGTGGGTGATGTGCTAAGGTCGGCCGGTGTTGAGGTCATCGAGCTTCGCGCATCGATTGTCATCGGGTCCGGCAGCCTGTCGTTCGAACTGGTCCGAGCGTTGACCGAACGCCTCCCGGTTATGCTCACACCGCGATGGGTGTCGGTTCCAGCGCAGCCAATCGCCATAGCGGATTTGCTCGCCTATCTCACCGAGTCTTTAAACATAACGGTCGATGGAAACCGCATCTTCGACATCGGAGGTCAGGATATCGTTTCCTACAGCGGTATCATGCGCGAGTACGCGAGACAACGACACCTCAAACGCACGTATTTCCCCGTTCCCGTTTTAACGCCGGGATTGTCGAGCCGTTGGTTGGGACTGGTCACACCGGTATATGCAAGAATAGGCCGCAAACTCATCGACAGCGTCAAACACCCGACTATCGTACGTGATGACAGCGCTTCACGCGTGTTTGACATCTCACCGATGTCGCTCAGCGAAGCGATTGCGGCCGCGCTCACCAACGAAGATCGAGAATTCGCCGTCACCCGCTGGTCGGATGCGCTGTCTTCGGTCGGATCGAGCCGTGATTGGGGTGGCGTACGGTTTGGAAACCGGCTGGTGGACTCGCGCACGACAACGATACCGGCTCCTCGCTCCCAAATCTTTTCTACACTTTCGAAGATCGGTGGCCAAACCGGATGGTACCATGCCGACTGGCTGTGGCGGATCCGTGGATGGATGGATTTGCTGGCCGGCGGAGCCGGCTTGAGACGCGGACGGCGGGACCCGAACTGCCTTCGCGTCGGGGACGTCCTCGATTTTTGGCGAATATCGGACCTGACATCCGATCGCTTTGTCAGACTCGAATCCGAAATGAAAACGCCCGGGCGGGCGTGGCTGGAGTTCGAGTTGGAGGACCACGGCAAAGAAACGCGTCTCCGCCAGACGGCGATATTCGATCCAACCGGTCTGACGGGGCTGCTCTACTGGTACGCGCTCTACCCGGTGCACCACTATGTGTTCGACGGTATGCTGCGTGGTATCGCGGCCGACGTGCGCTTGCGTTTTGGAGCAGACCGAAACGGCTGAGACATCCAGATTGGATCTCGCGAGTACCCAGCGCAAACAAACAAAACGCCCGGCGCAACCGCACCGGACGTTTTTGTTCGATTTTGTCAAATCGACACACGCCGCGCTAGTGACCGGCGAGATGAAGGATCTCCTTTTCGAGCTGTTCCTCGTCACCGGCCTCGAACCCGACGTGGCAGTACATGATCCGCCCCTCATCGTCGATCAAGAACGACGTTGGGAAACTTCGCACACCAAACGTTTCACGAACGACATCGTTGTTTTCGTCATTTTCGAGAAGGTGGTACGACAATTCGTTTTCATCGATAAAACTCTTGGCGCGCTCGGTATCGCGCACCGCCTCGATTGCGATAACGGAAAGCCCCTTCTCACCATACTTCTTCCAAAGCGGCTCCAGACGTGGCAACTCCACGCGGCAGCCCCCTCAGGTTGGGAACCAGAACGCCACCAGCGTCACGTTCCCTTTGAGATTATCGTAGCGGTGCCGTTTGCCGTTGTAGTCGGGCAGCTCAAAACTCTGCATCGGCTTGGCAATGCTTTTGTGCAGGTTCACGGCGTAGGCCTTGAATCCATCTTCGCCGCCGTTGACTTCGATGTAGGCCTTCCTCAATCCGTCATGGGCATCGTCGTTACCCATAACCAGGGCATCTGCGGCGAATCGTTTGCCCGCGTTTCTAAAATCACCCTTCATCATTAATGTTTTTCCCCAGTACAGATTGAGATTGTATTCGGGAACATCCAGATATGACCGCCTCACCAGTCCGTCCGCCTGCGCAAAATCGGCCAGGGCTTCGTCGATCTCACCCTGATTCGCCCGCGCCCAGCCACCTTTGACCAGCAGCATGCCCTTGCGGTTGTCCCCCGCCTTCTCTATTTCCTCATCGGTGAAGTCTTCATCGGGGTAATTCGCACGAAACGCCTCGGCGTTTGCCAGCGGCTCGGCGCGGCCGCAGTAGTCTCTCGCCAACTTCCAGTTCTCCGAATCGATCCCGATCTCGATGATGCTCCAGTAATCACCAAAATCGAGCGCGTCCTCGGCCGCCAGACCGTCGGCCAGAGCGATCATCTTGTCCGTCATCCCCGCTTCGCCGTACATCACGATCATCTCTTTGTCGACATCCCTTGCGATAGTGGCATCCGAAATTTTGGCTCGAAGCGCCTCGGTGTACGCAACGGCACCCGGCATATCGTCGAGCCTGCCGTAATAGTAGACAACCGCGCCGATCGACCGCGCGGTGTACTTGCTTTCCGGATACTGGTCAAGAAATGCTTTGGTAATCGCCAGCCGATCCTCGATCGGCTCCGCTGCACGCCGTTTTTCCATCGCCTGTTTGTACGCATCGTCGACCGCCGTGGTCTGGGTGCCCTCTTGCGCAATTGCCCCTGGCATCCGGGCGTCGCCGATGCAAACAGCCGCAAACACGACCAGCAGCAGGATCGTTATAAATCTTCCGGCCATAGGTCCTCCTTACCTCGCGTCGATCCTCAGGTCCAAAGAGTGGGATTGCCCCGAGCAGGTTGAAACCACCAGTCTAAGCGATTATAACACCCGGTGTACAGGGCAAACGACCATCCTCGAGGGTCCACGGGTTGACCGGTAACCCCAATTTTCGCTGGCCGCCAAACCAGACGCCGATACGGATATTTTTCGAAACTTTCGGGTCCGTATTTCCGTCCAACTCTATGGATTGCCCAGCAGATCCAGCCGCTCAACGAACACAATAGAGGAGGGGTTCCATGGATTATCGCCGCACACGCCCCGGGAAATATATGCCGACAGGCTTTGCAGTCATAGCTTTGATGGTCACCTTGTCTTGTCCCGCGTTTTCCGCAGACAACCGCTCACCAGATCCCGAAGATCTGGTGTACTCAGAGGAATTTGCGCTTTCCCCTGCGGGGAAGCTGTCCATTGATGTCGACGATATGGATATCCGCGTCGAAACCGGCACGGGCGCACCCGGTCGCGTCGAGGTCTATATAACGGGCCGCGACCGTGACAAGGCTGAGGAGTGGCTCGAACGGTCAAAATTTGAGGCTCGATTGGACGGCAACCATCTGTTGGTCCAATCCCGCGACCCCGATTCAGCGATATTTGGGTTTGGCA
The DNA here is from genome assembly GCA_020356045.1 of Candidatus Latescibacterota bacterium. Lineage (GTDB taxonomy): Bacteria > Krumholzibacteriota > Krumholzibacteriia > WVZY01 > WVZY01. The sequence continues at coordinate 2,762,835 of CP070631.1, read as the reverse complement.
ACCTCTTCGACAATATGCGTGTGCTCGCCGTCGTGAGCATCCCCAAACAAATCGCCATCGATATCCGTACCGAAGACGGTGATGTTCGTATCGGTGAGATCAAAGGGGATGCCCGCGTTATCACCGAGGACGGCGATCTCGACCTCGCCGGTATTCACGGCGGTACCATCGAGATCGACTCCGAAGACGGCGACATCGATGCTGAATCCCTGACGGCCGATGATGTGACCATCTCAACCGAGGACGGTGACGTCGATATCGATGTCATTCAAAGCGAAGGCCTTCGCGTATCATCGTCCGACGGAGACATCAAACTGGCAAAGATCGATGGGGGCGTGACTTTTGTCGAGACCTCCGATGGCGACATTGAGTTTGCCGTGTCGGGCACCCGGCTAAAAGTGCGCTGTTCGGATGGTGATCTCACCGCCACGTTGCTTTCCGGGATCGAGGCCGACATCAAGACATCCGACGGAGACGTCGATCTCTATATCCCCAAGGGCACCGCTGCGGACATTGACCTCCGTGGTGGGAGCGTGTCGGTACGTGACGTGTCCGTCAAGGGGTCGGTGACCGACGAGACCATCCAAGGATCGATCAATGAGGGCGGCCCCTTGATCCGCGTCAGGACCGACGACGGTTCGATCCGTATCCGGGAACGTTAGTCGACCTCGCGGGCAAAGATCGATGCGTGTAGAAACCGGTTATCCCAAATCAGCGCGGTGGCCAAATGATGTTCGTCTTCCCACCGCACATCCTCTCCCAAACCCACAGAAGGGGTGGCGCTCCATGCGAGCGACCGCGGCGTGTTGACAAACGACTCGGCCGCTTCGGTTGACGGGGCGAGACCCTTTCGGGTTTGCAGCGCCCCCACCGCGTAGCTTTTTAGGAGTCGGGGCCAAAGCACCGCAAAAACTTCCGGAGATTCAAAGATGTCCGCGGCTTCGATACGGCCGCCGACGGCCGCCACCACACCGCGTGCGTCACCGGGAATCTCGATCCCTTTGACGATGTCGTCGATTTTGCCGCCGGTTTTTCCCGAGCTGTAAAGCGCGTGCATGGCCCCGGTCGGCGAGCGCACGTCAAATTTGGCGCTCGTGCCGTGGACTTCCGACCACACCTCACCCTGGTCGGCGGCATACCTCATGAGTCCTTGTCTGCCGGACCGTCTTGATCGGGCGACCATTTCCGACTTCTTGTACCGCAATCGAACGTACTCGTGCGAACCCACGCCAAACTTTTTCATGACGGGATCCCATCGTCCCTGTTCGACACAGGTTACAGGTATCTGCGTAATGCCCTGGCCGGCAAGCACCGAGATATTTAGCGTGCGATTTTGTTTCGATCCCACATATTCTTCGCCCTGGATACCGAGAAGCGGGAGTTTTCCGTTGTTTTCGATTTGAATGACCGGAACGCTTCCCCCTTTGTTCACTTCGGTAACTTTGGCGGTCCCCCGCTCCACCGCGTTTGAGAGCAGCTCGTAGTCATTGGGATTGTCATCGCCGCCGATGATCGGCCACACGGTGAGCGTTCCGCTTGTGCTTGGTGAACCCAGCTCGAGTGCGGGCCACGGGTAACGTGTAGATTTGGGTGTCGACATGATTGACCTCCTCGTAACAAAATGTGTGTTCCAACTATGTGTGGAATTGACGCTGCGTTATTTCTGCGATGCAGTATCGGGTCGGTCGTCAGCGGCGGAAACGATTCCGCACCATTTCGATCAACCGAAGTATTTCTTTTGCGCGAGCCTCATCGGACCCACACCGATAATGAATTTCGAGATCATGGGCAACGCGCACACGCTGCCAGGTGTCCCCCGTCATGTCGTCGGAGGTTTCTTGGTCCGCATCCGCCAGCATCCGTTCGGCGGCCCGGCGCCGGGCACGCGGAAGCGCAAAATGTAATACCCCACCCCGACGTTTCTTGGTCGGTTCGTCATCATCGCCCGCGGGTTCGGACAAGGCTTCACGCGAACGAATACCCTCCCACCTCACGTTATCCTCGAGTCGATCAAACGCCACCCCGACATCGCCACTGCTTTTCACCAGCAATGCGGCATCTGGATCGCCCCCAAACTCACGAATCTCGCGCCGCAGCTCCTCTGCGCTCAGACGCTCGATGTACCCACGGATTCCGCTAAGACGAAGATGGAGGCTACATTTGAGCATCCCGATCAGTTCGAGCCGCAACCGGTGCATCTCCCCGTACCGTGCGCTGGGTCCGCGTCCGCTGGGAGGCGGCAACAAACCTTCTTTGACATAAAAATGGATGGTGCGTTTCGGGACACGGGAAATCCATTCAAGTTGTTTTATCGTATAGAGTTTCGATGATTCACGATCCGCGGCCATAGATCCTCCTTAGTGTTATTAACA
>CP070631.1:2758462-2760363 GCA_020356045.1 Candidatus Latescibacterota bacterium | reverse complement strand
GCATCTGAAAGCCCAGTGTTATGCGTCATCGGAGGCGTGGGACAACTTTTTCTCGCTGCGCACTGAGGTGGGTGATTTTGCCGAAGCGTATGTCGTCGCGTGGGCAAAACAGATACGCGATGGGACGCACGAGCCGACACAATTCCAGACCGAGATGGCGCCGTTGATGGCGAATTTCCGCAAGCTGGCTCAAGAGAAGCTCACAGAGGAGGACTTCGAGAAAGCTATAGTATATCTGAGCGTCGGATCGCAGAATATGTGCTCCCGGGGGATGTTTCTCGACGGTGAGGTCACATTCATTGCAAGCCGCGGAGGTGTGCTGACAGGGTTCTACGATTTACTCCATATCATGGAGGTGTCGGATTGGGTGGATAGTCTCGACCAAATCGACAAACACATGGGATCGTACGGGTGGTTTACACGGCAGATGGCCCGTTGGGCGACGCCGTTGATGTAAGCGATTGCGACGCGGTGGATCCAGCGGCAGCTCGCTGGGATCGGAATATTTGACGGCTTGGCCAGGTGTGGCCCGGTTGTAGCGTGATTGAAACGGCGGATATGCTAGATGTCCAGGTCGTTTAACACTGGGACCAGATCACGTAGCCGGCCCCTGGCCACCCCCACCGCGGTGTCAGCGGCGCCGTAGTAGACGAGGATCTCATCATCGAGCCCGATCACGTCTTTGTCTACCGCGGGAACCGCGCCGCACGTAAAAACGACGTGAGGAACCCAGTAGTCACCGTTCCCGCCGGCGCCGATTTCGAATTCCAGCTCTGGCTCGAGTATGGGGTTGGGCGATTGATAGATGACGTTTGAGGGATCATCGAGATCCATAAACAGCACGCCAAGACGATACGACCGTTCATAATCCACTCCATGATAGATATTGAGCCAACCATGCGTGGTTTTGATCGGTTGCGCGCCCGCGCCGATTTTGATCCCATCCCACATCATCCCCGGCCGTGGCCCCGTCACGATCTTCTGACCCGTTCGCGGCCATGGGCAGGCGAGGTCGTCGAGATACGAAATCCACATGTTGGGATCGATGCGGTGATAGATCACGTAGTTGCCGTTGAACTTTTCGGGGTAGAGAACCGCGTCTTTGTTGTTTAGCCCCGGGAAACCCAACCCGTGACGCTCCCAGGCATCCCATCGGTGAGCGAGAAAGGCGTCGACCGGGATCGATGACATCGCAATCTGTGCGGTCTTGTGATCCCACGCGGTGTAGAGCATATAAAGTTCACCGCCGATGACGGTCACACGAGGATCTTCGGTGCCAGCCGATTCGGACTTGACGTCTGGATCGGGCTCAAATATCGGAACGTCGAGCCGGCCGTCGATATTCACTCCGTCTTTTGTCCACGCCAAACCGATTCGCGAGATCTCGTCATCACCAAACGCGCGGTAGAGTATATAGATTTTGCCGTCCAATCTCACCGTTGCCGCGTTGAGCACATAACGCGATTCCCATGAGTGATCCGGGATCGGTTCGAGAATGGGTCTGTCGATAGGCCGGACCAGGCGTCCAGCGGGCGGGGGTGCGGACGTGAGCACCTGCTTGACCACGAGCTCATCGGGATCCGCGGTGACCTCGAGCAGCTCATCGCGAAGATTCTCGGATTCGCGGCCGTCGCCGATCATCTCGTAAATCGCGGTGTCGATGGCGGCCGCGCTGCCGACACCTGCTTTCTCGAGAAACGACGTCAGGAAATCGCGGGTCGCCCAATCGCGCTCGACCAGCGACGACAGCGGTGTCGGCGCGCCAAACCCGCCGCGGCTGCTGTAGCTCGTCCACGTCCACGCGGACAATGGAACGAACGTCGCGTCGGGAAGCGTGATGGACAGGTGATACACACTCGCCGCCGCGTCCAGTAGCTCGCCGGCTTCCCTGGACATGTCCT
>CP070631.1:2744926-2758362 GCA_020356045.1 Candidatus Latescibacterota bacterium | reverse complement strand
GTGACCGGAGAGCATCGCGTGAAACACGATGCGTTCGGGGAGATCTGACTGTTCGTACCACAATAACCGGGCGAAGCTCCGGGCAAGTCGCAGCATCGATTGACCGGCGGCATAACCAATATGCACTTCAGTTTTTTCCGGATTTGTCGTGTGAAACTTTTTTACGAGACGAAGAAGCGCCCGTGCGGCGACACGCGCAACATCCGAAGACAACGTTGTGTTCACGACGTTGACCTCATCCAGAAAGTTGAACTCCTGGTAGATCTCATCGGCCAGGTCGGTCTCTGCCGGCGCGTGATATTGCAGATACTCATTTGCACCGGCAAAATGAATGATCGTGTGAATCTTTTGCCGGCTCGGTGCCCTTTCTTCACCGAACTTTTTTATCATGTCTTTGCGGATTTGTTTGACGGGGTTGCCAAGAACCAGACTCTCCATGACCGCAGACACCAATTCCAAGTATTCCAATTTCATTGTGGGGTCGTTCGGATCTGGTTTGTACGCACGTCCGACTATCACGTCGGGTGTCTCCGGGCATTCGGGCAACGCGTTACGTTTCTTTTTTTCTTCTTTGGCCTTTCCCTTCGTTTCGGTTTTCTTAACGGTACGTTTTGCCGTTTTGCTTTTCGCTTTGGTCTTTTTTGCCGTGGACTTCGCGGCACGTTTTGTTTTGGCGGCAGCGGTGGCGCGTTTTGTTTTTGTGCCGCCACGCTTCCGTTTGCTTTTGGATGCACCGGTCGTGCGTTTAGACTTTGCACGTTTTGCGGTGTTTCCGCGCGTGGTGGTTTTCTTCGTACGACGGGTTTTGGCAGATTTTGCGGCGCGTTTGGACTTGGCGGGCATGGCAAGATCCTCCGGAGTGTGGATAAACACCATCTAATTCGCAATCGAGGGGCGCATCGGCGGGTTTTTCACGAGAGGTGCTCGACAAAACCACTCGTTTTTGTCACAAGTGTCCGGCGACGTCTGTCAGTCGGGACAACAATGTGAGATTGTGTCGGGAGTAGTTGTGCGAATCCTCAATGAAACACCCCCACCGTCACACCGGTCGTTACGAATCAACCCATTTCGCCGGTTTTTGTCCGCGTAACCCATTGCGAATAAATATTTTACGCTTGACTCCTGCCGGCTGCAAGTGGTAGAATACCGGTTGCTACGAGTCCAAAAAAGGATTTCCGATCCCGTGCTCATGGGCTCGATGAGCGACCGCCGGGTAGCCGAGGTGTCGGACGCACGTGGCCCATAACCATAGTGTAGTCAGGTCCCACTTCCTGACAACCCCCCGGCCTTCGGCTCCGGCAAAAAAAATGTGCCCGCGGTCCTCGCCGCGAGTTTGGTTGTGCGATCGACCCTTCCGGTCCTTCGCATGACCGCTGGATCTGGCTTTAGCATGGGAGGTGCACCATGCCCACACTCTGGATCCGAGATGACGATTGTCTGTGGTCGGCGTTGCCGTTGTCGGACCGCCCCATAGAGATCGATCACCCTTTCCCGATAGAACGATCGGCCGAAGAGCTGGTCGATACGCAAATCGACGGGGTCGTCTTGTTTCCCGTGGATAATTCCTCACCGGTGACAACCTGGGCGCTCCTGTGGGGGCCCGACCGAGATGTGCGCATCAACGGTTTGAGCTCGTTCACCGTTGGAATTCGAGTTATGGATGATCGCGACGAAATCCGGATCGGCACCGGTGGTGAGGTCTACTTCACGACCGAAACACTTCCCGTGGTCGAAACGTTCGAAGGCAGCACGCACGACATCTTCTGTCCACGCTGCCGCAAACAGATCGAGCCCGGGCAATCCGTTGTCCGGTGCCCCGGGCCCGCTTGCGGGCTCATGTATCACTACAATGCCGATAAGGCACTCAATTGTTACGAATACGCGGACAACTGTGTCTGTGGACACCCGTCAACGCTCGATGCCGGCTATAGATGGGTGCCCGACGAGGTGAGCGGCTAACCCCGACACAATGACCGGCCGCGCATTGCGCGGATCTGTTTGATGACAGTCGACCCCATGGGTCGTCAGGGGCGAGGTGCGTCTGTACGTCACCGAGCGAAAAGGAGGTTCTGCAGTGAGTAAGTCTCCAAGAAAGCAAGTAGCCCTTATCGGGTGCGGCGGCAATGTCGGCGGATTCTGTGTCGATTTTCTGGGCCGGCTCGAGGAGGTGGGCCGGGTGTGGCTTTGTGATCCTCAATTATATGAAAAGAAGAATTTGCGGACGCAAAACATACTACGGAGAGATGTTGGACATCGAAAGGCCATCGTGCAGGCGGAGCGTCTAAAGCAGATCAACCCTAACATCGAGGTCGACAGCTGCATCGATTCGATCGAGGCCGTCCCGCTCGGATTACTGAGCGATGTCGACATCATTCTGTCGGCGGTGGATTCGAGACGCGCAAGACAGGTTATCAACGAGATTGCCCGCCGGCTCGATGTCCCTCTGCTCGACTGCGGAGTCGACGGGCACAAGCTTATCGCGCGCGTGTCGGTGTATTTCCCGGGCCGGGATGATTGTTGTGCAGAGTGCCGCTGGGGGGCCGAGCAATACAGGAACATTGAAACGATCTATCCGTGCGCACCGGATGTCGGCGCACCGGCGGCGACCAACTCGACCGCCCAGTTGGGAGCGCTCGCCGCGTCGCTCATGGTCATCGAGTGTCAGAAGGTGTTGAACGGCGCGACCCGATACGACGGATCGGGGTATGAGGTGTTGATGGAGGCGGACTACCACAACCTATACCCGGCGCGGCTCAATTATAACCCCGAGTGCCGGTTGCCCGAGCACCGCTCGGGTTCGATCAAACCGCCGGACGGATTCGAAACCCGCTCGATCAACACCACGCTGGGCGAGCTGCTCCGCGGGGAGAGCGCCGGCGAACAGCCGGGGTGCTCCAAGTCCGGGCGCACCGGCGGATCAACCGACAGTGGAAAAGAAACGGCGGACGATCATAGACCAACAGTTCCAAGCGATCGAGCGATGCGGCTTCAGGTCGTCGGCAACCGGTTTGTCACCCATCTCACCTGTGGCGAGTGCGGGCACCGCCGGGCGTACGTCAAGCTCAGAGCATCGCTCAAAAACGACGGCACCTATAAATGTGACCGTTGTGGCGGCGAAATGTTTGCCGCCGGGTTCGACACTCTGGATGAGCTGGACAGCACCCGGCTCTCGGCGCCGACGGCCTCGCGGTCGCTCCGTAGCGTGGGGATCCGCGATGGGGATGTGATCCGGCTGAGACGGTCAGGTTCGGAGCCCCGGTATGTCGTAACGCTCAATGGAACTCAAACGGCCCGGACAAAACGATCGAGTGAGAGGAGACCACGATGAAAGATCTGATTTTGACCTCATTCCTGGAACAACAGGAGATTGAGGCGATGGAGCTCGATCGCGACAGCGACATCGTTCATATCGAACCAATCGGACCGCGGCCGACGCAGAAATACCTGGTCGAGTATCGTTGCAAAGGGCTGGTGCGCACACGGAAAGGTGTCGAGGAGGCAAAAAAATTCTGTGTGGGATTCTATTTTCCACCCGACTACCTGCACCGTGTTGTTGGGTACGAAGTCGTCACGTTGCTGTGGCCGGCCGGGTGCTGGCACAGCAATGTTAGGTTCCCCTACATTTGCCCTGGACGTCTTGCCCCCGGGACGCCTTTGGTCGACCTGATTTTGCAAGTATATGCCATCATTACATTTAACAACATCACGATTCAGGAGAACGAGGCCATGCGGCCCGAGGCCAGCGCATGGGCGAGGCGCAACATGCACCGGTTTCCACTCGAGAACCGGCCGCTTCGCCGGCGCAAGGTCGAGCTGCAGATAAAGGATGGTCCGGAACTTACAGACGACCGCGATAAACAGCAAAAAGGGGAGAACGCAGGATGACGCCGCAATTCAAAAACTTTTTGGAGACGAGAAAACGGATCGGCGACGCACTCGACGGTCAAGGCTACGACATCAAAGAAAAAGGAAGACGGTCGTGGCGTATCGATCACGACGGTGTGACCCAACGGCAGATCGACATTGTGTTGCGTGACAGCTGGCTCTCGTTTCGCGAGCCGCTCGGCGGCGCGCCGGAAATGGTGCAGGGGGCAGAAATGGTGCGGGAGGACTCTGTCTCATACGCAGTGCCGGAGGCCAGCGACTCGTCCGGGCCGCAGAAAGCAGACCCTGATCCGATGGGCACGCCTGATCCGATCGGCACGATGGAGCTGTGCCCGTCAGCAAGGGACCCGTGGTCGCTGGTGAGTGCTGCCCTTTTCACAACGAGCAGGGGCAAGGTGGCGATGGATCCCGCCGACGGCAGCTTGAGATTGCGTGAAGACGTGCCCCTTGGTGACGGGCTCGATCTCTCGGCGGCTTGCCGTGACGCCGTGTCGGGTTTTTCCGCCGCGCGGTCAAAACTGATCGAATTGCACAATCCGGCCGTCCACCACAAGACGTCCGGGCAAATCGACAGCGACACGGCGCAACGGGTCCCCGAGACGGGACAACACGAGCTTGCGAAAGCCGTGGAATCCGAGGACACGCTCGAGGATCTTTGCGCCGATACCGGGTGGGCGTGGTCGACGCGGAGCGATGGCAACGCTGTCGCCGCTCTCGATGTTCCTTTTGGGGTGCACCACGCGGTGTTAGCCGCGGTCTCGGGGTGCGGGTACCGCCTTGCGGTGGAGCTTGGCGAATTGAGATCCCCGTGCGATGAAGTGCGTTCCGCCGTCGCCGTTTTTTTGCTGATGGTCAACGAGTTGGTCCGGTATGCCCGCGCCGGCGCGGTGGCAACCGGTAAAGGAATAAAAACGTTTTTGGAAGTTTGTTTCGTCGAGCGGCCCTCGGCTGTCTTGTTTGACGAGGCGCTGTGCGCGCTGTCGGTCGGAGTTCGATTCTGTGACAGGGAGCTTAGGGCGTTGGGGGAAAAGGGGGTCGCTCGGCGTTACTTGGAGATTCGGGGCATGTCCCCGAATGGGCAGGACCCATCCCGCGGGAGGGTCTCAGTCAACAACCCCGATCGTGAGGAGGTTAGCGATGTCTAACACCTTGCTGGATCTTGTGGTCTCCGACACATCGCGGCAACGAGTCAAGTCGATCGAAGAAGTGTCGCCGGACTACACCGCGGCCGAGTTGGTTCAGGGTCTGCTCCAGGAGCTGGGGCTCGCGACACACGACCACAGCGGTCGCAGTTACTCGTACCACGCGTTCAACCGCCGCGAGGCGCGCCATCTGGGCGCCAACGAGCGCATCGGAGACGCGTGCGAAACAGGTGACTGGCTGGTCCTTCAACCTGAAGTGAATGCTGCGCAAGGGCTGGAGTGAGCACCGGCAAACGCCGATGAGCGCCGCGTCTGTACAGCGGCGGAACATCGAACCGGTTGACTCCGTCGTCGCCGGCGCCTCGAGCGCCGGTGGCGGCGGCCGGTCGCCGGGAAAAGGACGAACGATGGTAACCAACAGATACAAGTACGCAATCGAGATGTACCGGGATGACGGCACAAATCTTGGGCAGGTGCCGGTAGAAATGGACCCGCAGCCGGCTCTCGAATGGACATGGCTCACTGGCTTGCGCCGCAACAAGCTCGAGCTTTCCGACGGTACGGGATCCTCGGCCGTTCTCCCCGTTTGGCACCGCGAAGTTGGAGAACCTTATATCGAGGGTTTCAGGGTCACCATCCTCTCAGATGAAGATGACGGGATTACGGAAGATTTCTCCACGCTCTATTTCAAACGCGAGGCGGATCAGGCGCGTTTGAATCTCATCGCGAGCAAACGGTTGAGAAAAGACGAGACTGTTCGCTACGTCACGTTGGCGTTTCTAAACGATGCCCACGCGATGCCCGCAGCACGTCCTCAGTTCAAAACCCGCGAAGCTCCGCCCGACATCCGGATCGTCGAGTCGGATTTTGGAAGTTTTGTCAACCGCAGCCAGCTCGAGGGTGAGGTAACAACCGAGGACATCCCGATCGTGATCCCGCGCCGCATACTTGATGAAACACGCGAGCTCGCGCTGGCATCGAGAGATAAAGAGACCGGCGGTGTCCTGATCGGACATCTTCACCGTGATCGAACCGTGCCCGAAGTGTTTGTCGAGGTTACCGCGCAGATAAAGGCCGCTCACGCGGTGGCCGATGCGGCCCGTCTGACCTTTACACCCGACACCTGGTCGGCAGTCCAAGCGGCGGTGGATCTGCGCGGCGAAGGTGAGACGTGGGTGGCGTGGTGGCACAGTCATGTTCCGGTGGGGGTGTCGTGTAAAGACTGCCCTGAAGAGAAGAGGGCCGTCTGCCCGCTCGTCAACGGCTTCTTTAGCCAGGATGACCGGCAGCTCCACCGGACAGTTTTTTTCAAAGCATTCGCCAGCGCTTTGACTTTGTCACTCAAGGATGAGGGCGATGGCAGTGAGATCACGCACAAGTTGTATGGCTGGCGGCACGGCGTGATCGAGCCGCGAGGTTTCTATGTGTTGAACAATGGTCTTAGTACGTCAGGAGGTGAGCGACATGCCGAGAGGCAACCGTAGCAGCGGGTCGAGGCTCCGCTCGATCCACCGGATGGTTCACGACGACAACATTCCTCTCGAGGAAAAGTTTGATTTCTTGGTGATGATACGTGCCGAGGATCCACAAAGCGCTTCGGACGTCGATCGTTTTTTTCTTCGCGAGTGTGCCCGCTTGAGGGGTGGGCTGCGCGAAGCCGAAGCGTTACAGGCGCAGCTGGTAGAGGCCCAGAAGGAGCTGGAGGAATCGTACAAAAAACTCACTGCTCCGCCGCTCTACCCGGCCACATTTCTCGAGTTCCACACCATTGGCGAGATTGATGCCGCGCTGGTGAGCTATGCCAGCGGACTCCGGTTTGTCCGTTTGGCGGACGGTTTCGACGGCGCCCGTGTAAGACGCGGTGACCAGGTGCTTCTCTCCGCCGAGCTCAACCTTCTGGTGGGATCGGTGTCGTGCACGCAGTTTGGCTGTGGTGAAACGGTGACTTTTGAGCGTTACACCGACGACGGTCGTTTGGTGGTGAGCCGGCGAGACGAAGAGATCGTCGTCAACGCCAGCGACGACCTTCGAGCGATCACACTCAAACAGGGTGACGAGCTCCGGTGGAGCCCATCCGGTCAAATGGCGTTTGAAAAAATCGACAGCCCGACGGCGGAGCATCTGTATTTTGACGACGCCACCGATGTGACGTTTGACGATATCGGTGGACTGGACGCGCAGGCCGAGGAGCTGAGGAACCTCGTGCTGCTCCACCTCGAGCATCCGGAGTTGACGGCGGTGTACGGCCTGAAACCACGGCGGGGTGCGGTGCTAGAAGGACCGCCCGGGACGGGAAAAACCATGCTTGTCAAAGCGTTGGTTAATTTTCTCAAAACGCTCTCGCCAACGGGGCAGGTGAAATTGATCAACGTCAAACCGGGGGAGCTTGGGTCAATCTGGTACAGCGAAACCGAACGCAAGATTCGCGAGCTCTTCCGGATGGCACACGAAGCAGCGGATGCCGAACCGGGGATACCCGTGATCATTTTTTTCGATGAGGTCGACTGGATCGCCACCTCGCGCGGCGGCACTGTCCACCGGGTCGACGACCGCGCGGTGGGGACGCTTGCGGTTGAGCTCGACGGGCTTCGCAACCGCGGCAACGTGTTGGTGTTGGCGGCGACCAACCGCATGGACATGCTCGATCCGGCGTTGATCCGGCCCGAACGTTTTGGCGACAAACCCATCCGCGTGGACCGGCCAAACCGTGTGGCCTCCAGAGCGATCCTGTCCAAGTACTTTCACGATGGGCTTCCGTACGCGGTGAATGACGAGTCATCACTCGATGTGGCCCGTGAAACGGTCGTCGACGCCACGCTGTCGCGGCTCTTCGCGCCAAACGGCGACGGCGATGTGGCGACGGTCACATTTCGCGATGGCACCAAACGAACGGTTGGGATCCGCGACGTCATAAGCGGCGCGATCCTCGCCAAGCTGGCAAACGATGCCGGGCAACGGGCGTGTCTCCGCGAGATCGGCACCGGTGAACGAGGGATCCGTCTCGACGATGTGTATCACGCCATCGACGAGGCGATCGCAAACGCGGCAAATTTGCTCACACCGACCAACTGCTCAAAATATGTGAGCAATTTGCCACAGGATATCGATGTGGTCAGTGTCGAACCGATCAGAAGAAAAACGACACAACTCCATCACTATTTTCGTGCGGCGTGATCGCAAGCGAAAAGGGGGAGAGTATGCCGAGAGAAAAGAACAAACAAACGCGTACTGGCTACGAACGTCTGCCCATAATCATCGGATATGACGGTGAAGTGGCGAACTACATCGAAGGGCTCGACCTGCCAAATGGCACGGGCAAGGAAGCCGCGCGAAAGATCATCCGCGAAATCAAAGGATACCCGGATTACGCGGATCGGTTTCTGCGCAACTGTCCGTGCGACGCCTGCGACACCCATCGCCGCCGGCGGTCACACGGCGGATGGGGCGGCCAGTTTGGGCAGTCCGGTTGGGTTGGATACAACGAGTACGGTGGTCAAGACGGGTACGGTCACTACAACGGATGGAGTGCCATTGCCGCATCCGCGCTTTCCGATCTGTCGGAGACTGCGGACACGAGACAAAGCGATTACGATCCCCGCGACCACGACAGGCGCTACCTGGCAGCTACGGGGGGGTGTATCTATATCGACCTCGATCATATCGAGCTCTGTCTTCCCGAGGCTCGGAGCGCGTTCGACCACGTGGCGTGTTGGCACGCGTCACTGCGGATTCTTCGTCAAGCGCTCGATGCGGCGAACAACAAGATGCCCGAGGGTCAGAAGATCCACGTGCTGATCAACAACAGCGACGGATTCAATCATTCATATGGCACCCATATGAACTTTCTGGTCACGCGCAAATGTTGGAGCGAGATCTTCGAGCGCCGGATGCAGTACCTGCTCTATCTGGCCGCCTACCAAGTGTCGAGCATCATTTTTACCGGTCAGGGCAAGGTGGGGAGCGAAAACAGGTGTCCCCATGTCGATTTTCAAATTTCGCAGCGCGCTGATTTTTTTGAGCAGCTCACCGGTCAGCAGACGACGTACGCACGTCCGATTGTGAACAGCCGCGACGAGCCGCTGTGCGGCACAAGGGAGTTTCTGCGCGCGCATCCCGATGGTCCCGAAGCGCGCATGGCGCGGCTGCACGTGATCTTTTACGACGCGACGCTCTGTCATGTATCGACGTTTCTGAAAGCCGGTGTGATGCAGATCATTCTGGCGATGATCGAAGCGGGGAACGTCAACCTCAAGCTGATTCTTGAAGATCCCATCACGGCACTCAAGGTGTGGAGTCATGATCCGGCGCTGCGTTCCAAAGCGAGGATGTGCTCGGGTCGTGCGACCACAGCGGTCGATCTCCAGAGCCGGTTTGTCGATGAGGCAAAACGGTTTGTCGACCGCGGCGGATGCGAGGGCATAGTTCCGCACGCCGGGGACATCATGTCGGTTTGGGCGGATACGATCGAAAAGCTCCGCGCGCGTGATTATCCCGCGCTATCGCGCCGTCTCGATTGGGTTCTCAAAAAAACGTTGCTCGAAGAAGTGCTCGAAGACAACCCGCAGATGGACTGGACGCACGCGGCGATCAAACAGCTCGACCATTTCTACTCGAGCCTCGATCTCGACGAAGGGCTGTTCTGGTCGTTTGAGTCGGACGACCACATCGAGCGGATGGTCAGCGAGTCGGATATCGAACGGTTTGTGTCCAATCCGCCATTGGGCACCCGTGCTCACCGCCGCGCGTTTTTGTTGGGATCCGCGAGGGAGGGGCGGGTGTCCGCGGTCGACTGGGATCATATCGAGTTTGTCGATGGCGAGGACGAGTCGACGTTTGAGCACCGGACGGTTGATCTCGCCAACCCGATCGAGACGCCTCTGATGTCCGAATGCCGTGACCTTATCAAGCGCACGTTCGACTCGGAGGTCATCGACGGGACTCTCGCCGCGGTGCGGCAGCATCATTGACCGATCTAGACTCCGGTTGGTCAAGCCGGTTTGAAGACGTGAGTTTGATGATTGCGGTTCGCTTTGATTCGAGGGTTAAGAGCTGTGGACACCAAGTGTCGAATCGTTGTGAATCAAAGGGTTTTGGGTTCGTTTGAATCAATTGTCGGATTGCCGTTTTTGGACCACAAAAAACAAGCAGGAGGGAAAGCGATGAGTACTCGAGAGAAGAAGATCTACGATGCAGCGCAAGAGCTAACGGGCGGCGGTCCTCCCGGTGGTTCCGCACGGGCGGAATTGGACGGAGCTCGTGCAAAAACGCAGCGGCTCATCACCGCCGCGGGAGACAAGATCACCGAGACCGTCTCGCAGAACTCGGAAAAAACACTCCGAGCGATTCGTCAGGGCGGTGGTGAGTAACGCCAAAGGGCGAGTATGCGGGCGTGTGGTTGTCTCACGGCAGCCGCACGTCCGCCACAAAAGGCAGCGGCCGTGCATTCGCATGGCCGCCGTAACAAAGGCAGGCGGTAGCCATGACACAACCAATCTTTGGTATCGAAACGGAGTACGCGCTCAGTGGACCTGGCGGTCCACGCGAAGTGCTGGCCGCAAAAATCGTTCACAGTGTCGCGGAGGATGTCGCGTCACTACCCGGTATGCACGACTACGACCGGTTTCTGGCCAACGGATCGCGGCTTTACGTCGACTGTGGTGCGCATCCGGAACTCAGCACACCCGAGTGCACCACGCCCACGGAAGCTCTTACCTACATTCGCGCCGGTGAGGCGCTGCTCACCCGCGTGATCGAAAGACTGTCGGCGGCCGCTGTTGAATCTGAAACCGGGGCGACGAAGACACAAACCAGTGAGGCTGGGCCAACGTGGAGGGACGAATTGCGGTATGCGATGATGAGCGGATCGCGCGAGGCTGTGGAGAGCTACCGGCAGCGTCGTGCATTGATCGAATCGCACGACGGATCGGCCGGTGGTGCCGCCGGGTCGGCGGCGGACAAGATAGACTTCGAGCTGTTTCGGAGTAACATCGACTACAGCGGTGCAAAAACGACCTGGGGAAGTCACGAATCGTATCTGTACAAATCGGACCCAAAGTTGTTTCCGGACCAGATCATCCCGCATCTCGTCTCGAGAGTGATCTATACGGGAGCCGGCGGGTTCAATCCCTTTTCGGTAGGGATCGAGTTTACACTGTCGCCTCGGGCGTGGCACCTCCAGCGTGTGGCCTCGGGGTCGTCGACGGAGCGCCGCGGCATATTCCATTTCAAAAACGAACCGCTAGCCAAACGAGGATACAATCGGTTGCACCTGCTGTGCGGTGAGACGTTGTGCTCCGACACCGCGACGTGGCTCCGGATCGGAACCACCGCGATTGTCGTGGCGATGATCGATGCCGGTCTGATACCCGGAGAGGCCGTCAAGCTGCGCAAACCCCTGGCCGCGCTGCGGGCCTATGTTGCTGATCCGTATTGCCAACGAGAGGCCCATACCGAAGACGGCCAACGGCTCAATGCGGTCACCGTTCAACGGCACTACCTGCAGACCGCCGAGGACGCGCTGGGCAAACCGTGGATGCCTGATTGGGCCGGGAAGGTCTGCGAGGAGTGGCGGCGCATGCTCGACCGGCTGGATTGCGGACCCGATCATGTGTGTACACAGCTTGATTGGGCTATCAAACTTCCGATCTACCGCGATCACATCGAACGAAAAGGGTTTCAGTGGGATGATCTTCCCGCATGGAATTGGGTCAACGATCAAATACGGTCGGCGCTCAGCCGCTCTTCCCACGAGGGACGGGCGACTGTCGAGCTGGTGCTCGGTCAGGAAAAGACGCCCAGCCCGATACCGGAGGCAATCGTCGAGCTAACGCCGTATTTGGAGGATCACGGTCTGAGCTGGGACATGCTGCGGCCGTTTGTCAATCTCCGCAAGGAAATGTTTGAACTGGACTTCCGTTTTGGCCAGTTGGGAGAGAGGGGATTGTTTGGCAAACTCGACCGCGACGGCGTGCTCGAGCATCACGTCGACGGCGTCGACCGCACCGACCGGGCGTTGCACAAACCGCCCGCATCGGGCCGTGCGTGTCTTCGTGGCCGGCGGATCAAGAAATATTCGGGTCTCAGCGGATACCGGTGTTACTGGAACACCATTCTCGATTTTAACGGCAAGCGAAAACTGCTTATGTCGGATCCGTTTGAAACCAAGGCATCGTGGCGCAAGTTCACGCGGCGCGAGCGCGAGCAGCCCGATCCGCTGGATTACCCCGATGAGCCCGGCGGTGCGAGCCGGGTTCTGCTCGAGCTGCTCCGCAGAGGTGGCCGATGACATGGTTCGAACGGTTTCGACAGCCGCTGAGTGGCTTGGGCTCACCACCACGGTACTGGAACCCGGAAAGCGAGGAGAGCAGCGGCGCGATTGGCTCACACGGACGAGATCGCAACGAGAAGATCCAGCACCGTTCGAGCAAGGAGCACGTTCGGCGCCGCCATGAGAACTCTAAACGCGAAGCACGGCGACGCCTATACGATCAAAAACGACGGTGCCGGTGCGGCTGCGGTCGCCCCGCTCCCGATACGGAGACGCACGATGACGAGGAAAACGGACTCAGCCCAGAGACCAAAGCGGCATGGCAAGCGGAAGTTGACCGACAGTTTCGGCAGGCTTTGCAGATTGCCTTGACCGTGTCGCTGCTGGTGGTCGACGCGACCATTCTTCTGGATGTGTTGATCGTGATGGCCTTGGGTGCGCTTGCGGTTGTGTGCCGG
This sequence comes from Candidatus Latescibacterota bacterium, assembly GCA_020356045.1. Classification (GTDB taxonomy): domain Bacteria; phylum Krumholzibacteriota; class Krumholzibacteriia; order WVZY01; family WVZY01. Next base: position 2,745,610 of record CP070631.1, on the reverse strand, counting down.
TATCCCGAGTTCTTTTGACGGTTACCAGACATATGTATGGTTTGGAGGTGCCAGCCGGGGCACCGCCACCGGGTCCGCGGAGCGAATAAAGGCCAGTGCGTGGGCGACTCTGGTTGTCTTTTCTGCTATAATATGGAAGGATTTGCCATATATTATCAACACAATCTCCAATGCCCGCCCGCTGGCGGCGAGCGGGCAGCGCTTTGCACCCGGATGGACACAGGAAGACCATGCCAAAACTGATACTTAAGTGCGATAGCTGTGGGGAAGCCATTCTCCAGCCCTACGATGAAGACAAGGTTCAGCGGTGCCCGAGCTGCGGGCGGATCACCTCTCTGAATGTCGTCGATCTATCCGATCGCCCGGATATCCTGAGACGGCTCGACTCGATCAAGTCCGAGCCGCCCGCCCTGCGGCGGAAAAAAGTAGACATCTGACCGCACAATCGTGAGATACCGCGCATCGGCTGCGGATGGCTTAGCGGGCCTGGAGTCTACAGCGTTGGTTAGGAGACTCTGGGCGGTGCGCGGCCCAAAGGGAAGGGCGGTCAGGTGTTTTTTCAATTCCAGCTATGAGCCAATCTCTGCAATCACCCCGTATCACACATATTTCATGGGGACACATGGAGGTCGAGGGCCTTGGGCGGGGAAAGGATTTTAAGCTGTACCCAGGCGGCGGCCGTCC
>CP070631.1:2738429-2744826 GCA_020356045.1 Candidatus Latescibacterota bacterium | reverse complement strand
TTGGATGAACGCGGGATCACGGTCAAACTGGCACGAAGCGGGAAATGGATCGCGGTACCGGCTGAGCGCACCGTCCTCGAATCTCTGCTGGCTGCCAGCGTCGATGTGCCCCATGAATGCAAGCGCGGTGAATGTGGTTTATGCGCCACGGCCTTCGTCGAAGGCGAGCCGGACCACCGGGATCTTTGTCTGACGCCTGGCGAACGGCAGCAATCGCTTTGCGTTTGTGTTTCGCGGGCGAAGTCCGAGACGTTGGTGCTGGACTGCTAGGCCGTAGCGATTGTCGCTGGGGATGCTCGCGGAACCGGGGTGTTGAGCGGCCTCCCGCGGGGAGTTCGAACCTGCGATCCATCGTTTGTCACAGAATGATTCCGTTGGCAGTCCCACAAACAACGAGACGGCGGCGACGGAACGTAGGTTTAATGTCCAGCTAAATATGTAACCCATTGAATAAACGAAGGCATTCATGGATACAGGCGTTTGATGCCATTCTGCCGCATCGGCGTCCCCGGCACGGCAAATCTGCCTGACATTTCAATTGCTGCCGTAGTTGCTATATTTATTAAGCAGTCTCCATGGAGTTTCATCGATTTGAATCGAGAGGAGCGCAGTTCCCAATAACTATCTCTAACCGCCAACCGAGGAGTTCAACATATGCTTATTTATTCCAATCGCCTGCACGTGCGGCCGGCGGCACTGATAGCGGGTGTGTCGCTCTTGTGTAGCGTGGGCACAGCTCATGCCGCGGGAGTCACCGACCAAGACATCATCAATGACGCCCAAACGACGGCGGACGTCGTCGGTTGGGGTATCGGACCCCGAGGGCAACGCTACAGTCCGCTCAAAACGCTCAATACCGAGAATGTTGCCAAGCTGGTTCCGGCGTGGACGTTCTCTTTCGGTGGAGAAAAACAGCGCGGCCAGGAAGCGCAGCCGCTGGTTCATGACGGCAAGATATTCGTCACCGCGTCGTACTCGCGGATCTTTGCCATTGATGCAAAGACCGGAGAAGAGCTCTGGCAATACGATCATCGCTTGCCCGACGGCATCCTGCCCTGTTGCGATGTCGTTAACCGGGGCGCGGCGCTGTACGACAATCTGGTGATTTTCGGCACCTTGGATGCCCAGTTGGTCGCCCTGGATCGTGACAGCGGCAAGGTGGTGTGGAAGGAAAAGCTCGACGACTACAAGGCCGGCTACTCGTTCACTTCGGCGCCGCTCATCGTTAAAGGTAAAGTGATTACCGGCGTGTCCGGGGGCGAGTTTGGAATCGTCGGCCGGGTGGACGCCCGCGACGCCAAGACCGGTGAATTGATCTGGACGCGGCCCACGGTGGAGGGCCATATGGGTTATCTGAACGGCAAGGAGAGCGGGATCACTGGCGAGTTGAATGCCACTTGGCCAGGGGATCTGTGGAAGACCGGCGGCGCTGCGACCTGGGCCGGAGGGAACTACGACCCCGATACCAATTTGATCTTTTGGGGTACGGGAAATCCGGCGCCCTGGAATGCCCATACGCGGCCCGGGGATAATCTTTACTCTACGTCCACGCTGGCGATCGATCCGGATACCGGTAAGATCGTGTGGCACTACCAGTTTACGCCGAACGACGGTTGGGATTACGATGGTGTGAATGAGACAATCGCGTTTGACATGGACGGCAAAAAGCTCGCCGCCCACGCGGATCGCAACGGATTTTTCTATATCCTGGACCGCAGCAACGGAAAGCTGGTCAATGCGTTTCCGTTCGTGAAGCAGATTGACTGGGCCAAGGGTATCGACCTCGAGACCGGGCGACCCATTGAGGCCAGTGCGCGTGCCGGTGATCCAAGCAAGAGTGAGGACGGTAAGAAAGGTGAAGTCGTGTTCGTGGCGCCGTCGTTCCTCGGCGGAAAAAACTGGATGCCCATGGCATACAGTCCGGATACGAATCTTTTTTATGTGCCGGCCAATGAATGGGGGATGGATCTATGGAATGAACCGATCACCTATAAAAAGGGAGCGGCCTACCTGGGCGCTGGGTTTACGATCAAACCGCTGTTCGAAGATTACATCGGCGCATTGCGGGCGGTTGATCCGAAAAGCGGGCAGATCGTTTGGGAATACAAGAATGACGCGCCCTTGTGGGGCGGCGTGTTGGCAACCGCCGGTGGGCTGGTGTTTACCGGTACCCCGGAGGGTTACCTGAAGGCATTCGATGCGAAGACAGGTAAAGAACTGTGGAAGTTTCAGACCGGTTCCGGTGTGGTTGGCTGCCCGGTGACCTGGGAAATGGATGGTGAGCAGTTTGTCGCCGTACCGTCGGGTTGGGGCGGTGCCGTGCCTCTTTGGGGCGGAGACGTCGCCAAGAAGGTCAAGTACCTGAACCAGGGTGGATCGCTGTGGGTGTTCAAGCTGCCCAAAGCTTGAATGTCCCGGGGGGTCCCCGCGTGAGGCAATGAGCGGCCGTGTTGGGAGAGACCGCCGAGAGGCGGCCTCTCCCATGTTCGCCGTCGACACAAACTGTTTTTGACCTGTCACGAGGTGGATCGGATGCAAGACTTACAAGCTAGACTGGTGTTACTGCTGATGGGCATCGTTTTTTCAGTCGGCGGCGCAAGCGTGTACGCGCACGGCGATGTGCAGCCGCAGGCTGTGGATACGACGGGCCTGGAACCGTTGGGAGACGCCTGGGTCGAACGCAACCCCTACTCGGGTAATGAGACCGCAATCAAGATCGGTGCCTCCGCTTACAATCAGAACTGCGCCCGCTGCCACGGTCTCGGGGCGGTGTCCGGCGGCATCGCACCGGATCTCAGGGAATTACCATTCGACGCCGAAGGCGATGAGTGGTACGTGTCCCGCGTTCGCAACGGGGCCATTCGTAACGGCGTGACCTATATGCCCAAGTTCGAAGGCATACTGAGCCAAGAGGCGCTGTGGGCCATTCGCGCCTGGCTCGAGACCGTGGCTGACCAATAGCGGCGAGGCCGGCGCGACGTGTTCAAGTCCGCTATATTAACCCTGGTGTGTGTGGCTGCCGGTTTCGCCCACGCAGCAAGTTCGCGCCTCGACGACATTCGCGAAGTGGGTGAAATCACCGTTGCGGTGTACGAAAATTTTCCGCCCTTTTCGTTTCGGGAGGGTAACCAGCTGCGCGGCATAGACGTGGAGATCGCCGAGGAATTTGCGGCGAAAATCGGTGTAAAGCCGATCATCCGCGTGGTCGGTGCGGACGAGTCGGTCGAGGATGATTTGCGGAACAACATCTGGAAAGGACACTACCTGGGCGGCGGAGTCGCAGATGTGATGGTACACGTGCCGTTTGACCGCGAGTTGCAACTTCGCAACGATCGGGTACGGTTGGTGGGCGCGTACTATCGCGAGCAAATCGTGATTGCCTTATCCGCGGAACATAACCCGGCGGGCGATGTGCTGGAGCTGTTTACCCGAGAGAAAGTGGGCGTGGAACTCGACACCCTCGCGGATTTTTATCTCTTGACTGCAAACGCTGGCCGGATTCGGCACAATGTGGTGCATTTCACCAGGGTTGCCGATGCAGTCACTGCGCTGCTTGCAGGCCGTTTGACGGGCGTCATGGCCCCGCGCTCTGAGATTGAGGGCGCCGCGGGTAAACGTATTGATGAACTGGTGTTGGTGGAGCCGGGCCGGCTCCCGGGGTTAATGCGAACCGGCTGGGACCTCGGCCTGGCGGTAAAACAAGGACACGACGCGCTCGCCGAGGCGGTTCAATCTGCGCTTGGCGAGTTGCACAGTAGCGGACGCCTGGCCGAAATATTCGCGGCCTATGGTGTCACCTACCAACCGGCTAGCCAGATGCGGTTTTAGATTTGGACACGGCAAAGTCAAGACTTCATGCTTTGTGCCTGGCCGCGTGTCTGAGCGGCCCGGCGTGGGGCGGTGCGGCTCTACCGCCGGAGATGGTGATCACCCTGCATGCGACGGATGGTACCGAGATCGACATCGGAATCTTAAAAACGAGGCCGGAAGGCGAGGGGTACCGGATCCAGGTAATCTTGGACGAGACGAAGTTTGAAGACCAGTTTTTATCTATGCGACCGTTTAAATGTCTTCCCCATCCCACGCAGATGGTGTGTTACTTGGCCTACCCCTACGAAAACAAGCGCTTCATCAGCGAAGATGATGTTACGGATCTGGAGTATGATCTTTTGTTCTTACACAAGTCTCCCCAAGAATACGGAATCGATGCGTGGAACGGCCTCTATTATGACCTCCAAATGACCGACGAGGGATTCGTGGGGGAACTGCGCGAGACTGATCTCAATGTGCTGGCGGCGCCGCCAGAGGAACCCCGGCCAATCAAAGACGCGGATCTGCATCCGGCGTCGGAGAAGCACTGGCCACGCAGGATGACGATTCAATGAAGGGTACTTGCGCGGGCATGGTTGCTAGACATGATGTCTAGGGGCTTGAGGTGCTTTGGTTTCGGGCTGCTGCTGGTGATGGCGATGCCTGTCGCCGGAGACGCGAGAATACCGGCCGATCCTTTGGACTCGGCGCAGTGGGAAACCATGTACCGATTATTCCTCAGCGATCATCCGGTGGTTTTCGACGATGAGGTCAAAGTCTTGATAGCGCATACCGCGGAAAATTCACTGGAGGTTCCGGTGATGGTCGACGCCAGCGCCCTGGCGGGCGTAAAGCGCGTGATTGTCTTTGCGGACTTCAATCCCATTGCGAAGATCCTCGAGTTCGAACCGCTCCAGGCGCAAGCTCGGATCGGATTTCGGTTCAAGGTAGAACAGGCGACTCCGGTGCGGGCTGCGGTGCTGACCGAGGAGGGACGCTGGCACGTGGGCGGGAACTGGCTCGATGCGGCCGGCGGGGGCTGTACGTTGCCGAGCGTTGCCAGCGCCGATCCGGTGTGGACCTCGCGCCTTGGAGAAATCCATGCGCGTTTGTGGCCGCGCAAAGACCACCGGCGACTCAAGTTCAGCGTCTTGCATCCGATGGACACGGGGCTGGCAGCCGGCATTCCGGCGTTCTTCATTGAGTCATTGGAAGTCCGCGATTCGCAGGGAGAACCCATCGCCACCATACGACCCTTCGAGCCAATCTCGGAGAATCCGTTTTTCTCTGTGGATATTCTTGGTCGGGGACCGGTGTCCTTAAGCGGACGCGACAACAATGGGAATCGATTTGGCACCGCCCTGGTGTCTCCGGCCGCGCATTGATTTATCGCTTATATGATCTATCTTGCATACGGTATTGTGTTGAGCTGGTTGATGGCATCGCCGGTTTCTGCAATGGATTATCAGCTGGTGCCCCAAGCGGTGGCGAAAGACACCTATGCGTTTGTCGGCTTGGCGGAAGATTTTACGCCCAGCAACGGCGGAAATATTGTTAACACCGCTTTTGTCGTGACCGATCACGGAGTCATCGTCATCGACACCGGGCCTTCCTTGCGTTATGGGAAGCAAATGCGGGCGGCGATATCCCGGATTACCGATAAACCCGTTGTGCGGGTTTATAATACCCATCTGCATCCCGACCATTTTCTAGGTAACCAGGCGTTCAAAGACGTCTCCATCCTGGCGCTCGAGAAAACTATCGCCGGGATCCGGGCCCACGGTGACCGCTTTGCGGATAATCTTTACCGTATGGTGGGCGGGTGGATGCAGGGCACACAAGCGCTGGTGCCGAGCGGCGTCGTCATCCCGGGCACCCGGGAGTTTGGTGGTCACACGTTCCGCTTCATTGAACGGGCCGGCCACACCGATGCCGATCTTCTGATTCTCGACGCAACAACTGGCGTGTTGTTCGCGGGAGACGTCGTCTTTAATGGGCGTACGCCCACGACGCCCCATGCCGACCTCGACGGTTGGATCGAGACTCTGGAATTCTTGAGTACTGTGCCCTTCGACGTCTTGATTCCGGGTCATGGCCCCGTGGTGAAGACGCGAGATAGCATCCAGCAAACCAAGCATTACGTTCAGTGGTTGCAGAATACCTTTAAAGAGGCGGCAAACGAGGGCGTGGACATGGCGGAGTTGATGTTTTACGAACCGCCCCGTCAGTTCCAGACTCTGCCGGTCATACGTTCTGAGTTCCAACGTTCAGTCAGTCATCTGTTTCCGTCCTTTGAGGCACGCGCCGTTCCGCTTGCCCAGCCTCGTTAGCGTTGCCTTTGTGCGTATATCGGTCAATCCTGTTCTTGGTGTGCTCCAGTACCAGTGGGCTAGTTTCGGCTTCGGGCTTGTCAGTCGGGGAGCTGGAATATATAGGGCCAAACGGCTATCGCATGAGTCACTACCGTGCGCCCACGCCTGCCGCGGTACCCGGCGCGCGCACGCTTACCACCCAGGCGTTATTGACGTTGATTGAAGAGAAGGCCACGCTACTGATAGATGTTCAGGCGGTAACCGTGCGCCCTGAT
>CP070631.1:2733908-2738329 GCA_020356045.1 Candidatus Latescibacterota bacterium | reverse complement strand
GACAGGTAGTCTAAAGCGGCCGTTGACAAAAAACAGAACTACACCGGCCATGTAAGTAAGAACAAAAAGGTAGAGCAGCGATAAGTGGCGCTTGCGCGGCCACAGTAGGGCACCGCCGAGGAGTCCCAACGGGCCAATCAGCCAGAATCCGGCAAGCGGTATCATCCCGAGTCCAAATCGATTCCAGAAGAACTGAATGAACTTGTTGTTGGATCGCTCTTGTGCCGCCCAAAAGATATAAAATTTTTTGGCCAACAATCGTCCCGCTTCGACTGGTGACCCAGTGATGAACTCCAGTGCTTTGTCCGTATAATAATTCGACACTTGCGATGGTTTTAGTTTTCGGCCGACATCGGCTTCGGCCAGCTCGATGGCACCGCGGTATGTTCCGTGCATGTCGGCTCGCGCACCAGGCACCATCGCAAGGCTTCCGTTTGCCTGTGGGTTATTGCCGATATAGAAGTTGACGCCACCCTGTGAGGCGATGGGGACGATGTCGCGCCCAACGATGAAGTTCCGGGCCACCACCGGAAGTATGACGGCGAGAGCTCCCGTCACGACCAGAACGGTTTGTCTGATCCAAATCCCGCGCCCTTGCGCCGGTTTGCCGGAGCTGGGTGGGCGTGTATAGTGGAATACGATTGGGAGAACGGGGATCAGGATCAGGATGCTGGGGCGTGCGACGGCGGAAAGCCCGAGGATGACGCCGGACATCAACAAAAGGCGTGGAGACTGCCGTTGGATCGCGGCGCTCAAGAAAAGCAGCGCAAGCAGATCGAGAAAAACCACCAGCGTGACGATGAGCAGATCACCCTCAAAATAAATGAGCGGCCAGTAGAGCGCCGCCAATATTCCCGCCAATACCGACACGCGAACCGAAAAATATTGCCTGGACAATATATAAACCAGCACCACGCTCAATGAGCCCGTGATGTGTTGAAGATAGGTCGCAAACGCGATACTGGTGCCGCTGAGCTTGTACACGAAAGCGAGCAGGTACGGGTACAGCGGGGCCCGGAAAAATACTTCGTCCCCCCAGAAATTCCCCGCCAAGATATCTTTGGCCCAATCGTGATGGAAGAGCGCGTCCAGAATCGGGTGGTAAAAAAGCGGATTGTTGTCCTTGTTGACAAAAAAATAAATCGTCCGGAACAAAAGCGCGAAGCAGAACAAACCGGCGGGATAGAGAAGCTCGCTTCTCACTATTGATTTTTGCGCAAGAAGCTGGTCGTATGCGGGCGCGGCGGCCGGTTTTCGGCCCCGCGATTCCTTTTTCGCGACGGGTGTCTTTTTTTGCTTTTTTGCCATAACCGGTCTTTGTGGACGAACGGGAGTGCCTCACCCGAAATAGTTATATTACCGCAATTTATCCGGCCGATCAAAACGTTTGCGAATGCGGGCCGCGACAGGACACAATGTGACGCTCGTGTCAACCGCTGGATGCGACGAGGTCTCATAAGGCGCGGTCACACATCCGAGCCTATTGGAACATTTAATGCTTTGGGTCGGATGTGTAATCGCTAATCGTTGAATTTGTAACGAGTTGCCGGTTATGTCGGCGGTAGACTCAATGCAATTTCAACGATATCCGGTACAAACCTTTGCAACAATGACAAATGACAGTCAGCTCGACCGGTAACATTACGCCTGCGTCCTCTCCATCGAACCGCGTTCAGCAGGTACTCGCGTTTGTCGAGATCGCAAACGCGATGCTCGAGGCAACCGATCTCGACCGCATTCTGTCGGCGATCACGAGAGAGGTTTCGCGGCTGGTCGATTTTGATTTGTCCAGCGTTGCCATTCTCACCTCGGACAAAAAGCAGCTCATCCATCGAAACATCCACAAGGGCGATCACGCGGCCGAAAAGTTTGGCGAGGGGCGTCTGATCCCCATCGACGAAAATTCGGTGATCGGCTGGGTGGTGCTCCACCGCGAGTCCATTCATCGGCCGGATATTACAAAATGTCGCCAATTTAACGAAGTTCTCCGCGAGGAGCCGATGATGAGCGATATGGTTGTGCCGCTCATTTCGCGTGGTGAGCTCATCGGCACGCTCAACATTGGCTCGTACCAGCCCAATGCGTTTTCGGAAACGGATGTCAAGGTGATCGAGAACTGCGCCAAGTTTGCCAGTTTGGCGATCGACCACACGCAATTGAGACTCAAAGCAGACCAGCTTAGCCAGCGGTACAAGACGCTTCTTGAAAACGCCAATGATATGATCCTGCTGGTTGACAAGGAGACGGGGAAGCTCGTCGATGTCAACCGCAAGTGCGAGACCACTTTGGGGTTCTCGCGTGCCCACATGGTGGGGCGTTCGTACTTTGGGTTGTTCGCCGACGAGGAACAGAACCAGGTGCGGCGGGATCTCATCAATATCCTCACTCAGGGTTCGATGAATATCGTCGACCGCAAGATGGTCGGGCACGACGGCAACCTGGTTTATGTGGATATAAACGCCAATGTGATCAAGCTGCAGGATTCCACCGTCATCCAAATGATCGTTCACAACGTATCCCAGCGCCGCATGCTCGAACAGCAAATCATCGTCCAGAACAAAAACCTCCAATTGATCAACAAGAAACTTACGGATATCGACGAGATGAAAACCGAGTTTCTCGCCAACATCAGTCACGAGCTGAGGACGCCGCTTAGTATCATCATAGCCTACTCCGAATCGCTCAAGGATCCCGATCTCCAGGACGAAAGCCGTAAACAGTTCCTCGACGTGATCGCCGAAAACGGGGCTAGCCTCCTGGGGTTGATCAACGATCTGCTCGATCTGTCAAAGTTGGAGATTTCGGGTCAAAAGCTCAGCACCTCGCTTGCGCACATCCACGACGTCATCAAATCGGTGCTGCCGCAAATGGAAAGACCGGCGCAGGCCAAAAACATCACGCTCAAGTTCACGCCAGGCCGTGAAGTTCCCGTGACCTACATGGATATCAATCAAATCGTCCAGGTGATTTCCTGTTTGATCCAGAATGCGATCAAATTCACCAATGCCGGCGGGTCGGTCGCGGTGCGGACGGTATTCACCGGTGATGAGGTCCAGGTCAAAATCAGCGATACGGGGATGGGTATCGAAGAGGAAGAACTGTCTCACATCTTTGAGCCGTTCCATCAAGTGGACGGTTCGAGCTCGAGGCGGTGGGGAGGTTTGGGTATTGGGTTGGCTCTGGCCAAACACATCGTAGAGCTTCACAACGGGCGGATCTGGGCCCAGAGCCAATATGGAAAAGGCAGCACGTTTACGGTCGCGCTGCCTCTCGAGACAGAACAAGTTTTTCTCGAATCGGCGGCGAGACGCCGCTCCGGCAAACACACCGAACCGGTCTGACAATCCCGCACGATTGCGTAATCTAGGTGCCGGCCTCCTCGATGGACTCAGTGAGGAGAACCGCGGTGTTGTGCGCGACCCGGAGAATGCCACCGCCGATCCGGAACATCTTCTCCTTGCCGTCCGGCCACGTGACCTTGAGGTCTCCCTCTTTCATCGTCGACACGAGTGGCGCGTGATTGGCCAGAACGCCGAGATAACCTGCTTCACCCGGAGCGACGATCGATACGACGTCATCGTCTAGAATCCGAGCCTTGGGGCTAAGTATTGTAAATCGATATGTGGGTGCTTCCAAACAACGACTCCGTTCTACGATTTATCGATATGTGGGTGCGTCCAAACAACGACTCCGTTCTACGATTTATCGGTATGTGGGTGCGTCCAAGCGTCTACTCCGTTCCGCGATTCAATGTCTATCTGTCAGTGGATTCAAAACTTGGTTCTGTTCCCTGGTCTATCTATAGATCGGTGCAACCACTTTCTTGTTTTTCTTCCAGCACTAGGACAGCGTCTTGGCTTTCTCCAGAACGTCCTCGATGGTGCCGACCATATAGAAGGCCTGCTCGGGTACATCGTCATGCTGGCCGTCGATGATCTCTTTAAAGCCCTTGATCGTGTCCTGAATTTTGACGTATTTGCCGGCTGTCCCGGTGAACACTTCGGCGACAAAGAACGGCTGTGACAGGAAGCGTTGGATTCTCCGTGCCCGGCGGACGATGAGCTTGTCCTCTTCCGAAAGCTCATCCATACCCAGAATGGCGATGATGTCCTGAAGTTCCTTGTTGCGTTGGAGGATCTCCTGCACACGCCGCGCGACATCGAAGTGATCCTGCCCCACCACGTGCGGGCTCAAGATACGCGACGTCGACGCCAGTGGGTCTACCGCGGGGTAGATACCAAGCTCGACGATCGAACGGGACAACACCGTGTTGGCATCGAGATGCGTAAAGGTTGTTGCCGGGGCGGGGTCGGTAATATCGTCCGCAGGCACGTAGATAGCCTGCACCGACGTGATCGAGCCCTTCTTGGTCGAGCAGATCCGCTCCTGCAAACCACCCATCTCGGTGCCCAGCGTAGGCT
>CP070631.1:2730606-2733808 GCA_020356045.1 Candidatus Latescibacterota bacterium | reverse complement strand
TTGCGTCCCATCGCTCGATATCGAAAACCCTCCCCCACCTGTCCGGAGACTGCTCAACACCATCACCGGTTCGCCCTCCGGTTGGACGGTCCCGGGATCGAGCGGGAGCTTGAGCAGATCCGCCACCTCCTGACCTTTGACGCTCCACCGCAAAAAATACACGGCATCGCCAGCCGGCGACCAACGCGTCTTGAAGATCAGGCCATTGGGATCGTATTGGACCCTCATCAAAAGTGACCGCTCTGTCCCATCGGGATTTATCGCCCAGAAGCTCTGGTTTTTTTTGTCGTCCATCAGAACAAGCAGCAGGTCGCGCGCGGCGGACCAATCCAAATCGGAAACCTCACCAAGCTCGCGTTCCATGGCAAACGACTTCAAAGCGCCGGTGCTCAGATCCAGGATATTGATTTTCGGCTCTTCGACATTGATATAGGCAACGCGCGATCCATCGGGTGACGAGGCCACCCATCCCCACGGTGAATCGACGATCTTTCTCGGTTCGCCCCCCAACCGCGGAACCAGATAAATGCCGTCCTCAGATTCGCCTAACAGCGAAGACACGACCAGCCGCGTTCCGTCCGATGACCATCGTCTCAAATAACAGCGTGACGCATCAAAGGCCGTGATAACGGAACCGGTCTCGAGATCTTTTACGTAGATGGCCCATGAACGTTCATCTTTTCTGGCGGACCACGCCACGTATTTTCCGTCGGGGCTCAGCTGCGGCTCGCGCACATCTCCGGTAAAGGTCACCTGCTTGTGCACGGGCGGAGGACGCGTGGATTTTTCGGAACGGAAGAACCGGTTGAATGAAATCAGGATGACAACAAACGCGGCAACGAGAATCGCGTATGGGATATACTTTCTCATCCGAGATCCGGCGTCTGCTGAACCCGGAGTTTCTGCTGTTTTGTGGGTCGAACGAGACAGATCCTTGCCAAACGCTGTCATGCTGTCGTACCGGCTGCCGCGCTCTTTTTGAATGGCGCGCGTTACGACGTCCTGCAATCCCGGCGGGATACCTGACCTCAGCTGACTCATTGGCGCGGGCTCGTGATGGACGATCGAGTAGATGACAGCCTGCTCGTGACCCCCCTGGAACGGCGGGCGACCGGTGAGCATTTCGTACAGCACGACACCCAGCGACCAGATGTCCGCGCGGTGATCCACATCTTCGCCGCGTGCCTGCTCGGGTGACATGTAGGCCACGGTGCCGACGGTGGTTCCGGTTTTGGTCAGCCGCGCCTGACCGGCGAGCTTGGCCAGCCCAAAGTCAACGATCTTTACCTCACCGTCATCGGTAACAAATATATTGGCCGGTTTTACGTCGCGGTGGACGATGCCTTTTTCATGTGCCTTTCCCAGACCTCTTGCTATTTGACCGGCGAAATCAACCGCCTCATCCACTGCCAACGGGCCGGCGGCGATCTTCTCTTTGAGGGTCTGTCCCGAGTAACAGGCCATCGCGATATACATTCGACCGTCACCGGTCTCGTTGACTTCGTAAATCGTACAGATGTTGGAATGATCGAGCGCCGAGGCGGCCTGAGCCTCCTGGATAAACCGCTCCTTGGCGTCCGGCTCGCGTGTCATCTCGGGTGGCAAGAATTTGAGTGCGACATCTCGTTTTAGCTTAGTGTCCTCGGCCTTGTAGACGACACCCATCCCACCCTCACCAAGCCGTTCAAGAATTTTGTAGTGCGCGATCGTTTTCCCGATCATTCCGTCCCTTTCAATACACGATTAGTCGGGCAAGTTCATCTTGCGGCGCAGCGCCTTGAATCGCTGGGTGTCACGGAGCGAATCAAAACAGGGATCCAGCATGGCATGAATGATCGTTGGGGAACGACCTTCCATGGCCTTCTCCAGCCAATTCATTGCGTGTTCATCCTTGCCACCTCGAGCATAAAAAATGGCGATGTCCAACGGGTCGATAAATGTCGTGTCGGATCGAGCCTCGAGCACTTGTGCGACGGCCACGCTGGCACCCACAGGACCCGATTGAGCGTACCCCCGGTCCAAAGCTTCCTTGAAATGCGGCTGTCTGCCCCATGGTGTTTCGCAATACATCTGGTGCGCCTCTTCGCGCCTGCCCATCTGCCAGTAGGCCCGCCGCTTGAAACCCCGTACTGCGAGGAAATTCGGATCCACCGCAAGGAGCTTATCCGCCTCGGCTATCGTTTCCTCATAACGGCGGGCGATATACAAATGACCAACCACAACAGCGTTTGACAGTGGTGAGAGCGGGTTGCTTTTCCTTCCCAACAGGCATTGCTCGACCGATTCATCCAGCTTGCCCATTGCGATGAGGTAATCCGCATAGCCGTGTCTCGCCATGGCGCCATTTGGGTCGATATCCAACGCCCGTCGAAACGCCGCTCCACCCGCCGCCCAATCGCGGTCATAGTAAAGCACAACATATCCCATGGCAGTATGTGCAATGGCCGAATCATCATCGAGTTCGAGAGCTCGTTGCGCCGACAGCCTTGCCTCCGGCATGACCTCGTTGGGTGGGTGCCCAAAAATCGACAACACGATATATGCACCGCCACGCCACGCGTGCGCGTCGACGAACTCGGGATCGATCTCGATCGCTTTATCGAAATAATTGATCGATTCGCGGATGTTTTTCGTTCTGAAGGTATTAAACAACTGCTGACCGCGGAGCAGTGCGTCATATGCCTCCAGATTGACCGGGCGCGCGTGCTCCAAACGCTCTTTCTGTTCCGGAGTCAGCGTGGCATGAATCTGATCGGCGATCGCGCCAGCAACTTCATTCAACAACGAGAGCACATTGTGCAAATCTCGATCGTAGCTCTCCGCCCACAGGTGCTCGTCCGAACCGCCGTCGATCAACTGGGCAGTGATTCGCACCTCGTCACCCACGCGGAGCACGGACCCTTCGATCAACGCATCGACATCCAATTCGCTGGCAATCGCCGGAATTGGCTTGTCCGTATCTTTGTATCGCATGACCGACGTCCGCGATATGACCCGCAACGATCCCAGCTTGGACAAACTCGTGAGCAGTGCCTCGTGCATCCCCTCGACAAAATAGTCCTGTTCTGGGTCATCCATCATATTGTCGAAAGGAAGAACCGCCAGCGATTGGATTTTTCCTTCGTCCCCGTCAGCAACCACCGGTTCTCCCGGATCACCGCCGCGTTGAGACCATACAAACACAAACACGACAACTACCGCG
>CP070631.1:2725059-2730506 GCA_020356045.1 Candidatus Latescibacterota bacterium | reverse complement strand
GTTCGTGCCCGACGCTGACCGCCGCGCCGAGCCGTTCGAGATGGTCGGTGATTTCGGATCTGCGAAGATCGGACCCCGACACCTCAAAACCAAGGTTGAGCAGCACCTCGGCAATTCCGCTCATCCCGATGCCGCCGATTCCCACGAAATGAATTCGCCGTGTTCGTCCCAGGTAGACCATTTGTCTCCTAGTTTCTTCCCGGTCCGCCGGCCGGACCCGTTGTGCAATGCGCCCTGCCGCCGGCACTACCGGCAGCTTCTTCGATTCCACCGCTCCCGAAGCTCACGCCGGCCATCACACACGTTCGGTAATAAGGCGCCAGATCGAGTATCTTCTCGGCTGCCAGCGAGTCAGCATCGGCTTTGGCCCACGCAGATGTTTTTCGTCTCATGTTTCCCCTTTGTTCCTCGTCATCGAGAAGTGTTTCAATGATCGTCTCGAGCTGCTCACCAGTGCAGGACCGGTCTTCGATAACGACGGCGGCACCCGACGCACCCAGCTCGGCCACGTTTTTTTTCTGATGGTTGTCTGCGGCGTATGGGTATGGCACAAACACCGTCGGCACCCCGAAGGCCGCCAGCTCAAAAACTGCAGAGGCGCCCGAGCGCGAAACGGCGAGGTCCGCGGCGCTGTATGCGTGGTGCATCTCCTGGAGAAATGGATAGACACGCACTCTCTCTTCGTAACCATCGAGGCCAGCGCGAACCGTGTTGTAGTCGAGGTCGCCGCTAAGAACGATAAACTGGATGTGGCGACGTTCGAGCAGTCGCTTGATGGCATCCACCGAGGCCTCGTTGATCGACCGCGCGCCGCGGCTACCCCCGCAAATCAGCACCACAGGCACACCTGGATCCAGATCGAAAAATGTCATCGCCTCGCTTCGGTTGGGTTTCTGCTTGACCCGGATCGGGTTCCCGACAACCGCCGTGGGAACGCCGCGTCGAATATATTTCCGCGATTCCTCGTACGACAGCAGCACGAGATTGGCAAACCGTGACAGCACGCGGTTGGCCATTCCCGGCACGCTGTTTTGTTCCTGCACAACTCGTTTTCTGTTACAGATAATCGATGCGGCGACCACGGCCACGCTGGCGTACCCCCCGGTCCCGATAACCACGTCGGGTTTGAACGACAGAACCTCGCGAACACCGTGATACAACCCGGCAACAAGCGTGAGCGGGCTGATGAGCTTGGCCAGCAGCCCTTTGCCCCGCACGCCGCGGCCGGGCAGCAGCACGCTGGGCAACCCCAGGTCGTCGAAGATCCGGCTCTCCACACCGGCTCGCGCACCGACGAACAGAACCTCCACGTTGCGCACGCGCCGGCGAAGCGCGTCGTACATTGCGATTCCCGGGTACACGTGTCCTCCGGTCCCACCACCGGCAATCATGATGCGCATGCGGCACCTCGTTGTAAGAACGGCCGCCGTTTGCGGGCGACCCCCCGGCGCGATCGTCTCTTTGAGACGTTGAGAAGAATCCCTACCGAAAATGCATTGACCACCAACGCGGATCCACCGTAACTCAGAAACGGAAGCGGCAGGCCGGTCACGGGGAAGAGTCCTGTGGCCACGAGCATGTTGAGAATCGCATAGATGAACACCGACCCCCCAATTCCCACCACGAGCAGCTCGCCAAACACATCGCCGCTCTTTGTCGAGATCTTCAGAGCGCGAAGAACCAGGAGCAGGAACAACAGGCTGACGATCAAGGTACCCACGAGACCGGCCTCTTCGCCGAGAATCGAAAAGATGAAATCGGTATGAGAATCCGGCAGCCAATTGAGTTTTTGCCGGCTCTCGCCAAAGCCCAGACCGAGGATCCCACCCGACCCCAACCCCACCAGCGATTGAAACGGTTGCCAATTGACTCCAGTAAGCTCTTCGCCGCTGTGGAAATATGCCACCACGCGGTCCCTCAGATACCCCACGCTGAGGACACGGATCAGCGCCACACCGGCAAGCGCCCCACCCAGCGCGAACAGATGTTTGACCTTGGCGCCGCCGACAAACAAAACCAGAAACCCAATTAGCGTGGTGGCCGTCGCCGTGCCGTAATTTGGCTGCGCGGCCATCAATCCGACGACAACCAGCAGCGCAACCGCAGCAGGGAGAAACCCGCGTTTGAAATCCTGAATCTCAATGCCCTTGCGGGCGATCCAGTAGGCAAGGAGCATGACCAGCGCCAGCCTGGCGAATTCCGACGGCTGGATCGTGACCTGAAGCGCTTCGATACGATACCAGCGGCTGGTGTCTCGAATCACGTGACCGACGACAAACAAACCGATCAATGTGATTACACCAAAAACGTACGCCGACGGAGCAAGTCTACGAAAGTGCGTGTAGTCGACACGAACCGCCACGAGCAGAAAGAAACAGGCGATAATCACCCGGACAATGTGCTTCTTGAGAAGAAAATACGGATCGTCGAATTTGGCGGCCGAAAAGTACGAGCTCGCCGATCCGACAAAGCTCACGCCAAGCAACATCAGCGCGAACACGATCAGAAGGATTCGCCGGTCACATTCCAAATTGGGTGCTATGGGCTTTCTCATGCCGTCAGTCTTCCAGGGCGTTGACCGCTGCCCGAAACGCCTCACCTCTCTTGGCATAGTTCTCGAACATGTCAAAGCTCGCACACGCGGGTGCCAGCAGCACGGTATCACCTGCGTCGCTCGCGTCGGACGACATGCGCACGGCATCTTCCATGGTGGTTGCCTCTGCGAGCGCGCAGCTACCCTCCAGCACGCTCTTGATTTTTTCTGTGGCGTCACCGATGAGAACGACGAGCTTGACCTGCGTCAGGTGACCTTTGAGGAGTTCAAAATCACCGTTCTTGTCCAACCCACCCATAATCAGGATTACCGCTCCGCCGATGCTGCGCAGACTCTTTATCGTCGCGTCGACATTGGTCGCCTTGGAGTCGTTTATATATTCCACACTGCCAACCGTCCGGACCGGTTCCATACGGTGCGGGAGCGGCCGGTAGGCAGCCAGCGCCGCTTCGATATTCGCAGCATCCACGCCAAACGGCGTAACCGCCGCCACGGAGGCCATCGCGTTCTCGAGATTGTGGATGCCGACCGGAGGAAACTCGTCGATGACCATCACGCGTTCGATACTGTCACCCAAGGAACGAACGATGTTTCCACTCTTTGCGTAAACTCCGGTGTCGAGCACTCGTGATGAGCTGAACGGAATCGTCACGCCAGTAAATCCATCAGCGATCTCTCGGCACGACGGGTCATCGGCGTTGTAAACAAACACCGTGTCAAAGTCGGTATTGAGCAAAATGCGCGCTTTGGATCGTTTGTACTCATCAAACGAATCATTGTAGCGGTCGAGATGATCAGTCGTAATGTTGAGCAACGCTGCCACGCGTGTCTTGAAACGCGATATCGTGTCGAGCTGAAAGCTGCTGATCTCGAGAACCACCACATCCCAAGAATCGTCGTTTTCGACCACGGCGGAAAACGGCGTGCCAATATTCCCGGCCACCACGGCCCTGATCCCCGCGGCTTTGAAAATAGAACCGATGACGCTTACAACGGTCGATTTTCCGTTTGTGCCCGTAACTCCGATGATTGGTGCCCGGCAAAAACGAGATGCGATCTCGAGCTCACCGGTGACCTCGACACCGGACTCTCGAGCGTTCGCGACCAACGCATGATCCAGCGGTACACCGGGGCTCACCACCACGCATCCGCACCCGGTAAGTGCGGCACTCGCTTTTTCAGCTACGACGGCCCCGACATGCCCCGGCAATCCTGCAAACACGGGATTGTCTTGCGCGGCATGCACCACCGATTCGTCGTCATCGCTCAGCACGACCTCGTAACCCTTCCCGGCGAGCAGCCTCGCGATCGATATCCCACTTTTGCCAAGTCCAAAAACGAGAAATCTTTTGTTGTCCAGCAAATCCACGTGTTTTCCCGCCTACTGGAGTTTCAGAGTGCTGAGACTGAACAACGCCAACAACACGGCGATGATCCAAAAGCGAACTACGATTTTTGATTCGGACCACCCGCCGAGTTCGAAGTGATGGTGGAGCGGCGACATTCTGAATATTCGTTTTTTTCGCAGCTTGAATGAAAGCACCTGCAAAATCACACTCAATGTCTCCGCGGCAAACACACCACCGACGACGACCAAAAGCAGCTCGCGTTTTATGAGCAGAGCCACCACACCCAACGCGCCACCGAGGGCGAGCGATCCCGTATCGCCCATGAACACCTGTGCGGGATGGCTGTTGTACCAGAGAAATCCTAACGCGGCACCCACGACCGCCATGCAATAGATAGTCAGTTCTCCGCTTCCCTCGAGATACAGGATATTGAGGTAATCCGAGAATCCTTTGTGACCGCTGAGATAGGCCAAGCCGGCAAACGCAAAAAAACAAAACGCACAAAGACCGATGGCCAGGCCGTCGATTCCGTCGGTCAGATTGACCGCGTTGCTCGTCGCTGTCAGCACAAGCATCACGAGCACAATGTAAAACCAACCAAAGTTAATAAACAGTCCCTTGAAGAACGGGACACTGGTAAGCGTTGCCACATCTTTGGCAATCGGGTTGAAGTACAGAACGGCACCGATAGTAAGACCGAAAATCACCTGTCCGATGAGCTTGTAGCGTCCCACGAGACCCTTCGGC
The DNA here is from genome assembly GCA_020356045.1 of Candidatus Latescibacterota bacterium. Lineage (GTDB taxonomy): Bacteria > Krumholzibacteriota > Krumholzibacteriia > WVZY01 > WVZY01. Next base: position 2,725,856 of record CP070631.1, on the reverse strand, counting down.
CTTTTTTTGACAACGCCAAGGTAATCGTCGACAAAACCGATCAGCCCCATCCAAAACGTTGTCAAAAGCGTAATCTGTACGTACGGATTCTTGAGATTGCACCAGAGCAGAACCGGAACAAATATCGCCAAGAGTATCAGCAGCCCGCCCATGGTTGGGGTACCCCGTTTGGTCTCGTGACTTTCCGGGGCATCTTCGCGAACGGTATCGCAGACCCGACGGTTCTGGAGAAAACGAATAAACCACGGCCCAAATACAAAACATATGAACAGCGCCGTCACCGTAGCGTACGCGGCGCGGAAGGTGATATACCTGAAGACATTGAACACCGAGTAGTACTCGTGCAGAGGATAAAGCAGATGGTAAAGCATCAGTCCTCTTCCTTGAGAACGGTCTCTAGCAGCCGATCGACGATCTTGTCGAGATGACAAGATCTCGATGCTTTGACGAGAACGACGTCATCGGGCTTGAGCTCTGGCTCGAGCTCGCCGACTAGCGCATCCAAACGATCGAATGTCTTGATAGGTTTCCTGCCAGCGATTCCCTCTTTGACCAACCCGCCGTTGGCACCCAGCCAGTAAACGATATCGACGGGGACACTGGAAAGATGAGCGCCGAGTTCACGGTGTGCGTCGTCCGAGAACTCACCCAATTCCGCCATGTCACCCAGCACCGCGATCTTGCGTCCCAATGAGATTCGCCCCAGCACCTCGAGCGCCGCGCGCATGCTCGTTGGGTTTGCGTTGTAGGAGTCGTCGATAAGGACGATCCCACAACCTCTGTAAATTTTCGAGCGC
>CP070631.1:2722275-2724959 GCA_020356045.1 Candidatus Latescibacterota bacterium | reverse complement strand
TGCCCACGAGATCGGGAGAGTTCAATCTCAAGCTGTTCAAGAACGATATCGATGACACGATTCATATCGCGCTCGTCAAAGGCGAGATTGCCCCGGACGAACCGACCTTGGTCAGGGTGCATTCGGAGTGTCTCACCGGTGACGTCTTCGGATCGCTCCGTTGTGACTGCGGGCCACAGCTGGATCGTTCGCTCGCCCAGATCGATAGGGCGGGAAGCGGTGTGCTTCTTTATATGAAGCAGGAAGGAAGAGGGATTGGCCTGGAGAACAAGATTAAGGCGTACGCGCTTCAGGAGCACGGCCGCGATACCGTCGAGGCCAACGCAGAGCTCGGATTTGCCGCCGACCTTCGGGATTACGGGATTGGTGCGCAAATACTCGAGAGTTTGGGCGTGAAAAAAATGCGGCTGATGACAAACAATCCAAAGAAGATTGTCGGATTGAAGGCATACGGGATCGAAATCACGGAACGGGTGCCAATCGAGGTTGTCCCAAACGAGAGCAACGTAAGATATCTGTCGACAAAACGGGACAAGCTGGGTCATATGCTTGATGGAGTATCCGATGAGCTCGATCGCCTCAATGGGACGGATAGAAAGGAGTAGTTCGATGCCGAATTTGCACGAAGGGACACTGGATGCCAAAGGGAAACGGGTCGCCATCGTGGCTAGCCGGTTCAACGATTTTGTAACGCACAGACTTGTTGATGGTGCCATCGACTGTTTGACCAGAAACGGGGCGGATGAATCGGCATTGGAAATCTACTGGGTGCCCGGTTCATTCGAGGTTCCTCAGTTGGCGCACAAACTCAGCCAGTCGATGGAATTTGACGGAATCCTTTGTTTGGGCACGATTATCCGGGGTGACACGTATCACTTCGATGTCCTGTCAGGTGCCGTGTTCCGGTCGATATCGGATCTGGCGGCGCGATCTCAAATCCCCGTAACACATGGAGTGATCACCGCCGACTCCCCCGACCAGGCAATGGATCGTGCCGGTGGCAAAGGCGGCAACAAGGGATGGGACGGTGCGCAGGCGCTCATAGAGATGATGAACTTATGGAAGAGTTGAGCTGACATTGGGCAAACGGAGAAAAGCGAGAGAAATCGTCCTCCAGGCGCTTTACGAGTCGGAGTTCTCCGACCAGCCATGGGAGGCGATCTTGGACAGTCAAACGAGCCGGAGGGAATCGACCCCGGAGACGGTGGAATACGCGCGCCTGCTTTTGTCGAAGACTGTCGAGACGGCCGCTGACCTGGATGAGAAAATACGTTCGGTCGTCGAGAACTGGGAGATGGAACGAATTTCGCTCATCGACAAAAATATACTAAGATTCGCGCTATGTGAGATTCTATACTTTCCCGATGTGCCTTCGAAGGTCATTGTCAACGAGGCGATCGAGATCGCCCACAAGTACAGCTCGCACGAGGCTGGCAAGTTCGTGAACGGGATCCTCGACCGTCTTTTGCGGCTCTACAGACAGGATTCAAATTGAGGTATCTATTCTTTTCCGACATCCATAGCAACCTGGAGGCGCTGCGGGCCGTCCTTTCTGATGCCAAGAGACGTGGTTTCGACACGATCGTTTGTTTGGGGGACATAGTCGGATATGGCGCTGACCCGAATGCATGCGTGGAAACCATAGCATCGAGTCCAAACACGTCCTCATGTTTGGGTAATCACGATGCAGCGGTGATCGATCCGCGCGAACGGGAGTTTCTCAATCCGGTGGCGCAAGCGGGTGTTGGATACAGTGCCAGCGTTCTGACCCCGGACAACCTGTCGTTCCTCAAATCGCTTCCGCTGATCATCGAGAACAATAGCAGCTTTATCGCCAGCCACTCGTCTCCGTACAAACCGGAGAACTGGACCTACATCCTCGAGCCGGTCGAGGCGTTGGATGCATTTCACATAATGACGCATTCGGTGGCGTTTATCGGGCATACGCATTTTCCGGTCGTTCACAACAGCTCCGGATCGGTTCGGCCCATTATGGCCGGCGACCGGGTCAAATTGCACTCCGAGCACAAGTATATTATCAACGTCGGAAGCGTGGGGCAGCCGAGGGATGCGGACCCCAGGTCGTCCTATTTGATTTTTGACGACGAAGAACGCGTCGCGGAAGTGTTTCGCGTCGAATACGACGTCGACAAAGCCACCAGGAAAATCCTCGATGCCGGACTCCCGCCGGTGTTGGCCGACCGCATTCGGCAGGGGTATTAAATCTCGAATGAAAAGAGTTTCCGAGAAGAAACACTGGGACGAATTCTGGGCCGATTCGCAGGACCTCGGTGACGTCTACGGGACCGATGACAGGATTGTCGACAATCTGGCTCGAGTCGTCGAACTCGAAGGGGCACGAGTTCTCGAAGTTGGTGCCGGCACAGGAAGAGACGCGGGGGCAATGGCGGCCCTCGGCGCCACGAGCATCGCGCTGGACTACAGCGAAGAGTCGCTCGATCTGATGCGCGACGCGCTGGGTAATCGAGTGGAGATCGTGTGCGGTGACGCCCTCGACCTCCCCTTTGCACCAGAATCTTTTGACGTTGTTTATCATCAGGGATTGCTCGAGCACTTTCGAACGCCGGGCGACCTTCTCGACGAAAATGTACGAGTCTTAAAGCGTGGCGGCGTGTTGTTGGTGGATGTCCCCCAGAGGTACCATTACTACACGGTGCTCAAAC
>CP070631.1:2721062-2722175 GCA_020356045.1 Candidatus Latescibacterota bacterium | reverse complement strand
CGATTTTGTTTTTTGGCAGACGGATAAAATATCCGGTCATATCGTCCGACGTAAACGCGTTGAGAAAAAAGCCGCCGTGTTTGGTGTAGATCTCATCGAGCTGGTCTTTGATGATCAGTTCGCGTTGTTCCAGGATCAGTTTGTCGAACTCGGCGTCCAGCTCTTTGTAACGGTCGGTTTTGGCTTCTGGATCCATCATGTCGTCGATCAGTCCGCGCCGGAGGTTTTCCCGCATGATGCGTTCTTCTGCTCGGATGAGCACGCGGAGCGAGTCGAGCTGCCGCATGATCTCTCGGTCGCGTTCGATATCCTTGGTCCCGATCGTCTCGGTCCCTTTGAACATCATGTGCTCGAAGAGGTGAGAAATCCCCGTGATGCCGGTGGTCTCGTTTGCCGATCCCACCCGCGCGAATATAGAGGCCATGATGGTCGGGGCTTCGTGCCGTTCAACCATCAACACCTGCATGCCGTTATCGAGCCAGTATTCTTTGGCATCGATGTTTTGTGCGATCACCGGTACCGCGGTGGCCAGCATCGCCACCATACCCAGGATGATCGCGGCCTGTCTTCCGTTGCTCATCAGCCGCTCCTTTCTGTTGCGCTAGTCCAAATCAACGACGCGTCAGACCGCCACAACTACCTTTTCTCCTTCGCGCTCGTAACCGATAACACCGGCATTAAACGGGACCGTACCCGTTGCCGACAATCCGATTTTGGACTCCCGGTCCCAGACCGTGTCATCCTTCGGCACGGAGGATTACTACGCGTCGATATCGGCTTCGAGAGGCGTTGCCTCTGACGCACTCGACCACCAGGTTCCCAAAAGCGGACCCCACTTGCGATCGTAATCAAGGCCTCCTTGTTTGGCCGGCCTGTCTTCCGACTCTGTCTCGCCGGGGAACATGTAGTTGCTTGTCAGCGAGACATTGCCGGTAAGCCCGACCTCGCGTTCGACGAAAAGATCCCTGGCACCCTGCTCCGTGGCCGTTCCGTCCGCGGCCGTCAGGATTCCGATGAGAAAAATGACAGGCCAGATTCGATGTTGGTGGTTCAAAACGCTCCGGTGCCTGGTTGGCCGGAATTGCCGGGCAAAATCTCATTCTCTCCCCGCGG
>CP070631.1:2713711-2720962 GCA_020356045.1 Candidatus Latescibacterota bacterium | reverse complement strand
TGGGCAGGGTGGTGCTGGCCAGCTGAGTGATCAGCTTTTCATGCCGACGCCTGTACTCGATGAGATCCTGAATCGTCAACATCTTGAGATCGAATTCGGTTGCCATACGGCCAAGAACCGGAAGACGGGCCATGTGGCCGTCCTCATCCATCACTTCGCAAAGCACCCCCGCCGGATAAAGGCCCGCCAGCGTGGCGAGATCAACGGCCGCCTCCGTGTGACCCGCCCGGCGCAGTACGCCACCGGGATAGGCGCTGAGAGGAAAAATGTGACCCGGGCGGGCAAAATCGTCCGCCTTTGCATCGGGATGGATGGCCTTGCGAATGGTTTCCGCGCGGTCATACGCGCTGATTCCGGTGGTGGTCCCTTCGACCGCGTCGATCGACACCGTGAACGCCGTCCCGAGCTTGGCGGTGTTCTCCCGCACCATCGGCTGCAAGTCCAGTTCCTTTGATCGCTCGCGTGTAAGAGCGAGACACACCAGCCCCCTGGCGTATTTGGCGAGAAAATTGATACGCTCAGGAGTGGCTTTGTCCGCAGCGATGATCATGTCCCCCTCGTTTTCTCGGGCTTCGTCGTCGACGACGATGAGGATCTTACCGTTGCGGAACTCTTCAATAGCTTCTTCGACAGTACAAAAAACGCTCATTCTCTCACCTCTTGAGCTTAGTGACGCCCTGTTCCTCAACCTCGGTTACCGTATATCCGGCTGATGTATTGAAGAACGTATTTGCCCAGTATATCGGTCTCCACGTTAACGCGCGACCCCGCGCGATAATCTCCTACTATTGTGTTTTCGAAGGTAAATGGCACAACGGTCATCGTGATGACCCCACCGGGTTTGGGCTCGATAACCGTGAGGCTTATCCCGTCGATGGCGACCGACCCTTTTGGAACAATCACCTCGAGCACCTCTTTGGACACCCGGACCGACAGGATCCAATCCTTGCCGGCTCTTACAAACGATTTTACAGTCCCTATCCCGTCAACATGGCCCTGAACGATGTGACCACCCAGCGCGGTCTGTGCGGTGGCTGCCGTTTCGAGATTGACGGCGGAGCCAATCCGCAGCGTATCGAGCGTCGTTCGTTTGAGCGTTTCCCCAACCGCGGTGAATCCGATCCGATCCGCCTCGAGCTTTTCGACTGTCTGGCAAACACCGTTGACCGCGACGCTGTCTCCAAGCTCCACACCATCCCCGCTCCCAAGACCTGCCACCAAAAAGGCCGCTCCGTCTGCGCTGGTTCGTTTGGACTCGATCCTTCCGAGCTTCTGAACGATCCCGGTAAACATCCTGGTCCCTCACAGCAAATGTTTGAGAAGCGTATCCCGTGTCTTCTCGTTTACAAAACTCATAAGAACATCCCCCGCACCCGCCGATGCACCGGCATGCACTGCACCAATCTGAGACCTGTCGAACGCTTGTTCGGACAACGCGACGCCCTCGTTGCCAAAAGTCATTGGTGACACAAACACATGCATTCCATCCCAAAGGCGAGCCTGCGTAAAACTCGAGAATACCTCTCCACCGCCTTCGACCAGACAACTGGCAATCCCCTGCGCTGCCAGCTCGGCAACGGCCGCTTTCACATCTACCCTTCCGCCGTCGGAGCCACATTTTACAACCCGCACCCCAGACTGCCGGAGCGCCACCACACTGTCTTCATCGGCCGTCTCTGCCGTCACCACCACCACTGTCCGGTCACCCGCTTGCATCGGGCTCGTCTCGGGAAATCTCAGCCGGGAATCCAACACCACCGCAACCGGTGTGGCCTCGGTATCGATTAACCGGCAGTCCAGGCGCGGAGAATCGACCACAACGGTGTTGATCCCGACCAGAACGGCGTCGTTGACGGCACGAAGCCGGTGGACAAAACGCAGGGAGTCCGTTCCCGTTATTTGATCGCGGCTGCCGGCACGCGAGGCGATTCGTCCATCGAGCGTGACCGCCATTTTGAGCGTGACCGCCACGCCGAGACCGAGCACGCGTTTGAAGTACGCCAAGTTCAGCAGCATAGCCCGCTCACACCGGCGGCCAACATCGACATCGACACCGTCATCCCGGAGTATCGCGACACCGCGGCCGTACACACGGTCATCGGGATCGAGGGTGGGTATGACCACGCGTCTCACACCGCTCTTGAGAACCGTTTCGACGCATGGCGGTGTGTTGCCGTGGTGGGCGCACGGCTCCAATGTCACATAGAGTGTGCTCCCGCGCGCCGCTTCTCCTGCCCGCTCCAACGCGATGGTTTCTGCGTGGGCCTCGCCGTATCGTTGATGGTACCCAACACTGACAATGTGCCCATCGTTCACGACGATAGCACCCACCAACGGGTTCGGATGGGTCCGGCCCGCACCCAACCATGCCAAATCGATGGCCCGGTCGAGGAAATAATCATCGATCGTGTATTGCCGCATGAGATCGCCAGCCGGCGTGGGCTCGGGACGTTGGACAACGCTGTCGGAAAAACTCATTGATGCACAAAGACCCCGGGTCGTTGCAGATGTCGGTCGAATCGTTTATCGGGATGAATCAATGGGAGGGCAAACGGCACGGTGCCCGGCTGTGGGGCGCACGCCCCGCCGCCGCGGCACGGATCCGCGTAAAACCTTCTCCCATCCAGACTTTAACTGTCGGCCCCGGAGTTGCACCGGATCAGCAGGCTTGTCTGCCCGCTCGCGGGCTGTTACCGCCGGTGGGGACTTTCACCCCGCCCCGAAGGTTTGTTACTCCATCTATGATAAGCCATTCCGCCGTGTTGTCAACCCCCAACAAGGGACATCCGGGGCAATGCGGCGGCCGGCAAGACCCGATAACGCATCGTGGCGGGGTAGAATCACATAGAGAGGAGGGCATCGACGAACTCGGCGGGGTCGAACGGTGCAAAATCATCGACACCTTCCCCCACGCCGATAAAGCTCACCGGTATGCCAAGCGCCTGGCGGATGGCTATCACAATCCCCCCCTTTGCCGTGCTGTCCAATTTGGTCAGGATGATTCCGCGAGTCGGGATACCGCGCGTAAACTCTTTCGCCTGGTGAAGGCTGTTTTGCCCGAGGGTCGCGTCGAGCGTCAGATAAGCGTACACCGAATCGTCCCCAAGCACCTTGATGCATACGCGGTGGATCTTACGCAGTTCTTCCATCAGGTTTACCCGGGTATGGAGCCTGCCAGCGGTATCAATGATGACGTAATCCGCATCTCTCGACTTCGCTGCCGTACAGGCATCAAATGCAACCGCCGCGGGATCACCGCCCTGCTTGTGACCGATCAGTTCGATGTCGAGGCGTTGTGCCCACAGCCCGAGCTGATCTTGCGCGGCAGCACGAAACGTATCGCCTGCGGCGAGGATTACCTTTTTTCCGTTTTTTTTGTAATAGTTGCCAAGTTTTGCGATGCTGGTTGTTTTTCCAACCCCATTGACGCCGATGACGATGATCGCCCTCGGTGTTGCCGACGCATTGATGTCCTCACCATTGTTTTCGATCAACAACTCGAGAAACTCGCGTCTTAGAAAATCTTGGTAATCAGAGGTCTCGCGCTGCTCTTTCAGTGCATCCATGATACGGTCGCACGCGTCCACCCCCATGTCGGAGCCGATGAGCAACTCCTCAATCGCGTCCTGGTCTTCGAGTGTGAGATGGGCACCACGTTGGAACACCCGCCTGAGAGGCGACACGAAGCCGTCCCTGGTCTTTTTCAGCCTAGTCTTGAGATTGAACATAACCTATGTCTGAACGGTAACTTCTTCTTCGGTGGGAGACTCCCGTACGGCTCCGTTCTCGTCGCGGAAGCGGTCGACCTCACCGATGTGAACGGAGATCATTTTGGACACGCCTGGCTCTTCCATCGTGACACCGTATAGATAGTCCGCCGCCTCCATGGTTTTCTTGTTGTGAGTGATCACGACGAATTGAGTCTTGTCCGTAAAAGATTTGAGGAGCTTGACAAAGCGTGCGATATTCGCGTCGTCCAACGGGGCGTCCACCTCGTCGAACACGCAGAATGGGCTTGGCTTAACCAGATAGATCGCAAAGAGCAGTGACAGCGCCACCAGTGCCCGTTCCCCCCCAGAGAGGCTCGATATGTCGTGAAGCCGCTTGCCCTTTGGGTTCGCCACAATCTTGATGTTTGCCTCGAGTGGATCGTCGGAATCGACAAACAGAAGGTCCGCCTCACCACCGTCAAACAATGTCAAGAACGTCGCTTTGAAATTACCACGCACTCTCTCGAACGTTTCATTGAGCCGCCGCCGCGCCTCCCTGTTTATCCGTCTTATCGCTTGGGTCAGATCGTTTTTGGCCTCTTCGAGATCCGCCTTCTGTGATGACAGGAAATCGAAGCGCTCCTTCTTCTCGGTAAATTCATCGAGTGCAAGCATATTCACTGGGCCGAAGCTTTCGACCTTTGTGCGCAGCTCTTCCAACGCATCAAAATCCAGTTCTTCCCATTCGGCCGGTTCGAATCCATCGCGATTGGAGAGGAGAGGGCGCAGATCCTGATTGAAGTTCTCGCGAGCTTTATCGACAAGATCGCCAATGCGCGTCTCACGGGTAGCAATCTCGAGGTTGCACCGCTGAATGTTTTCGCGCTTATGATCGCGCTGATCCTTAAGCTCTTTCAACTCGGTTTCCAGCTCGCCGCAGCGTCTGCTGGTCAGCTCGTGTGTTTCCTTCGCCGTCTCGATGTCGCTCTCTATCGTTTCCAGTTCCTTGTGAGATGATGCGATCTCGTTCCTCGATTCCGATATCTCCATTTGTGAGGACTCGATCTCGAATCGGCAACGCTTTGCGTCCTCTCTCCGGTAGACGATGAGCTCTTTGAGCTCGGCGTCGAGCATCTCCACATTTTTTTGTTTTTCGGTCGCGGCCCCAACCTCGCCGGAAATCGTCGCGATTTCGAGACGAATCTTTGCGGCTGTCTCAGCGAGCGATTCTTTCTCGCGTTCCCGGTCAACCGCTTTCTTTTCGATCGCGGTGAGCTCATCATCCGTCAGCGCCGCTTCGCGGGAGTCGTCTTCCGGTTCGGGGTTGGATTGCAACTTGGCTTGCAGCTCTTCGATGGTCGCGCGGTAATCAGCCCGCGCTTTGTTCAGACCGGCGATCTGCTCCCGGAGCTTGACCAGATCGAGCTCGATACGCCGTTGGTCGTCTTGAGCTGCAGTCCTGTCACGTTGGGCGGTGTCGAGCTCATTCCTCAGTTGCGCGATCTCGCCGGAGAGTTGGGAACGCAGATCCCCCAGCGAGCCCTTGCGGCGTTCGAGTCCTTTCACACGTTCCTCAAACCGGGCGATGGATGCGTTGAGCTCCTCGACTTTGGATTCGAATTCGAGCATCGTCATCTCCACATCATCCGAACCGGCCACAACGATCCGGCCGGGCCCATCAAAAAACACACCGTCGACCGTCGCCACGCGGACGTCTGGATCCGCCTCTATCATTCCCATCGCCTCATCGAGACTTTCTACGAGAAAAACATCGGTGAGGTAAGAATCGAGATAACCCGCAACACCGTCTTCAGCGGATAGCACATCCAACGCACGTTTGAAGGAACCGCCGCCTTCAGGAGTAGCGGGTGAACCGCCGTTCGAATTTGGATAAAGGAATTGGACTTTTCCGTTGCCCGCTCCCGACGTTCGTATGTCGTCGAGACACTGGAACGCATCCTCCCTGCTGTCTGTCAAAAGCGACTGCAGCACCGGGGAGAGACAAGCCTCTATGCACTTGCGATATTTCCTGTCTACTCTCACCCGATCAGCGAGGACACCCTTTATGCGGCTGTTCCGTCCCATCGCCTCCTGCGCATACCGGCTGTGCTCACCTTTTATTTGCTCGAGATACTCTTTCTTTTCCTTGGCGCGGTTGAGCTCGATCACCGCGGTGAGGTTGTTGTTTTCACATGCCGTCATCAAAGCTGCGGCACGTTCTTCCTTGGCCGTCAACTCATCGATCCGCTGATTCACTCTGGTCACGCGTGCCGAGCAGCTACCCGAACGGTTAGCCACGTCCAGCAAACCGGTGACCAGAGCCTCCTCTTCGCGTTTGAGCCGGTCGATCTCGCCGTCTTGCGTGTCCCGCTTCGAACGCAGTTCCGTCAGTCGATCCTTGAGATGCTCGCGAATGCCCCGCACCCGTTCCCTCTCTCGCACCAAATCGAGCGCGAGCTGTTTCTTGTCACGAATTTGATTCTTGATATCTTCCAGCTCACGAGTAATGGTCCTCAGCGAGTCTTCCGTGTTTCCCAGCACGATGCGTTGCCGCCCGAGTTCGACCTCCTTCCCTTCGATTATCTTTGAGAATTGAGCCAGCTCTTGGGAAAGCGAGGACATTTTGAGGTTCGCGCGTTTTATTTCCTCTTCGTTCTCGACGATCCGGTTCTCGTTGCTCGCGATCCGCTCATTGAGGATCGCGATGCGTTCTTCGTGACGCTGGAGTTCTCGACTAAGACCGTGCCGGTGCTCGTACAAATCCTGGAGCCGGCGTTCGACCTCCGAGTTGGTGATTCGCGATTCTTGGAGCTTGTTCTCACGAACGGTAATCTCGTTGTCGTCGGCCAACGTTATGCTTTCATGGTGCGCTTTTTCCTTTTTGACCGCGTCGATCTCATTCAACAAATCGAAAAGCGATCGCTTGATCAGCGCCGCCTCCATAACCTCGACCTTTTCCTTGAGCCGCGTGTAGCGACGCGCCTTCCCCATCTGGTAACGGAGCGACCTCAGCTCCCGCTCCAGCTCGGCGAGGATGTCGCCGAGTCGTGCCAGGTCCGTTTCCGTGTGGCCAATCTTTCTCAATGCCTCTTCTCGCTGGATGCGGTACCGCATTACACCGGCTGCTTCCTCGAGAAGGTAGCGTTTGTCCTGTTCTTTATCACTGATCACCGAATCGACCATTTCGCGTTCGATGATCGAGTACGTGTGGTTGCCCAGACCGGTATCCACGAGAAGGGATCGAATATCTTTGAGCCGGGCGAGCTCACCGTTAATGGAATATTCACTATTGCCGCTGCGGTAGAGTTTGCGGGATATGGTGATCTCGGAGTAATCGATCGGAAGCGTGCCGTCCTCGTTGGACAGCGTCATATGAACTTCGGCCATACCCAACGGCTTGCGACGCTTGGTACCGTTGAAGATGACATTCTCCATCTTCGTGTTTCTCAAAAGCCGTGTTTTTTGTTCGCCAAGCACCCAGCGAATCGCATCGACGATATTGGTCTTGCCGCATCCGTTTGGACCGAGCACTGCCGTGATG
>CP070631.1:2696974-2713611 GCA_020356045.1 Candidatus Latescibacterota bacterium | reverse complement strand
TGCGTTTGCCCGGCCGACCATCCAGAGCGGCGGCGCATTGTTCTTGCCCGGCGAGGCGCCCAAACACGTCGTGGTCTGTCTGGATGTCAGTTATAGCATGGGCGCGGAACGGGAGGAAGGCACGGTCTTCTCGGCGGCCCAACGTCTTGCAGGGCAGGTCGTTGACGAATGCGGACGCAACGATGTCATCAATGTGGTGGCATTCTCCAAACGCGGCGACGTGCTCTTTGAGTCAGGCACACGAAACAAGCGTATTGTAACCGGCGCGATCAACGACCTCGTGGTTACGGCAGAGGGCACGGCGATAAACCGCGCCACCGGCATGGCAGCGGAGCTGATCGCGGAGTCGAGCTTGTCCATTGGCGAAATCTACGTCGTCTCCGATTTTCGCGACACCGGGGATACGTTGACCGTTCCCGAGTTGCCGGAAAACACACAGCTCGTGTTGATCCCGGTGGACGGGGAGTCGATCGACAATGTGAGCATCGATCGTGTATTGACACCGAGAAAACTCATCCGGCCGGGCGAAACGGTGCGCATTGGCGTCTCGGTAACCAATCACTCCCGCGAACGATCCGTCGAGTTTCCCCTGGAACTCATTGTTGGAGGCAAACGCAAGGCGGAAAAGATCGTCAATCTCGCGCCGGCGTCGTCGGCAACCGAGACATTCGTCGTCTCGTTTGCCGATCGCGGGGTTTACCGTTGCCGTGTGGTCAAGAACCGGGACCGGCTGGCGATCGACGATGACCGGTATTTTGTACTCGACGTTTCCGATAAGATTCCGGTGACGCTTGTGCGGGGACGCAAACCAGAGGGTCCGGCTCGAGGTCAGGAACCGGCGTCGTATTTTTATCTCGACAAAGCGCTCAATCCGCGGGGGACCGCCGAGGGAGAGTTCACGGTCGATGGGATCGACCAGAGCGATATTACGGTTGCCGATCTTCCAAACAGAGGTGTGGTGGTTTGGACCGAACCACGGCCGTTGGACGACCGCCGGTTCGACCTGTTAAAACGATATATCCAACGTGGCGGCGCTCTGATGGTCTGGCTTGGTGGGGATCGCCGGGGGTTCTGGCGTGATGAGAGGTTTGCCGGATATCTCGGCATCCGCAGGGGGATACCGACGACAAAGAACGAGGGTGATGGGTTGGGATCGTTTGCCAAGGGGCACCCGGTGTTTAGCATATTTAGCGAGGAAGAGCTCGAGCTTCTATCGCGCACCCGTGTAAATCGGTACCTGACGGCCAACGGGATCGCCTCGGATTCGGTTTTGGTTTATTTTGGCAGCGGAGCGCCGGCGATGTGGGAGTGCACGCGCGGCAACGGACGGATTCTGGTGGTGTCGTCTCCACCCGATCTGGAGAGCGGGAATCTTCCATTGTCGCCCATGTTTTTGCCATTGGTTCATACGGCGGTGGCTTATCTCGCCAACTCGAATCAGAGGGGTACGGCCAGGGAAAACCTCGTAGGAGAGGATCTCTTTTTCGAGCTGCCAGCCAAATGGACCGCGCAGACCGGAGAGCTCCGGGTGTTGACCGGGGCCGGCGGCGAGACACGCCCGATTTTGTATGAGGCAACTCCGGGGGACGTCAAAGCCATGTTGCCACGACCGCAGGACGTCGGTTTCTACACGCTTCTAGCGGACACGACGCGGGTGGTCGAGACGAGCATCAATGTTGATACGCGCGAGTCAAACTTGAACGCGCGCGACTTCGATGATGACGAACTGGCGGGAGCGCGCATCGTCGAGGTGGCGGGAAATTTTAGACAGAACTTGCGACGTGAGACACAGGGCCGCGAGATCTACGCGGTGTTTCTGTTGCTGGCCATCTCGGCACTGGTTGCCGAAGCTCTTCTCGGCCGCAAAGCGTAGGGACTTTTGTGACGGGGGCGATGGTAGTTTCAACCGGCCTGCGAAGCGTTAGCCGCGCTACAAATTGATCTGGCGCGTCGTGAATTTGAGCGGCGGCACGGAAGAAACGACGTGCACAAATGCTAGGCGCCGCTCAATAGCGAGCCCGGAGAAACTACCATCGCCCCCGCCAAAGAGTGAAGTGAAAACACGTGGAGGCATAGAACAGTTTGGCGCGGTGGCGCTGGTGGAGCGGGTGCAAAAAAACCCGCACCTGCGTCGGGTCGTGCGCGCGATCGCAAATGGGGACCGCCGGGTGGACGTCGCCGGGCTGCGCGGGTCATCACCGGTATTTGTCATCGAAGCGTTGAGGGTTCTGCTCGAGAGACCTGTCATCGTTTGCTGTCCAGACGAGGAAACGGCTCGGGACGTACGCGCTGATCTCGGCACGCTCTCAACGGCGCGGGTCGGGTTTCTCCCCGAGAAGGACAGCTTTCCACGCCGGTTCGAGCTCAGGGAAAACCTGACCGTGAGGGGGCGGCGCAATGCGTGTCTCGATGATGTGCTCAACAACCGGGTCGACATCGTCGTGACCAGCCTGGTCGGTTTTCTCGAGAAGACGATACCCGCCGACGTTCTTCGCGAGAGCACATTTCGGGTGAAACGCGGTGGGACGCTCGATTTCGACGAGATGCGAGATTACCTTGTCCGCGTCGGCTATGACGGCGCGAATACCGTCGAAGAGCCCGGACAGTTTGCCGTTCGCGGGGCCATCATCGATGTGTTTGATCCCTCGGGCGACCGTCCCATCCGCATCGAGCTGCTCGATGACGAAGTCGAGTCGATCCGTACGTTTGACATCGATACCCAGCGATCATACGAGCACATTGAGTCCGTACGATTTCTGCCTGCAACGGGCGTACTGGTCGACGACCCGTCGCGCGACAATCTGGAATCAAACCTTCGCACAGCCGGAGTGCCCGATGCCACAGTCACACGTCTCCGTAACGCAATCGAGGACCACCGGTTCACCTATTTGGTGAGACGGTACGCGCCGGCGTTGGGGATGATCGGGGCACTGCTCGATTTTTTTCAAAAAGAGCCTCTGCTTTTCTTCTGGAGCGAAGAAGGTCTCGCGCGGACGCTCGATCGCCTCCCCGGGGAGATCAAGCACATCGAGAAACAGATCGATCCTTCCGAACCCCTTCTTGATCTTTATGAATATCTGCACCAACCGGATCACTACACGTCTCGCGGATGTCCGGCGGTGCACCTGTGGGGGTTGGCAGCGCCAGCAACAACAAAACGCAGGCGAAGCGGCGGCGCCCCGGATGGTGACGACGCACCTGCAGCTCTCCCGCCGGGCAACGTCATCGAATTTCGGACCGACGCACATCCGTCGGTGCTTGGCAAGCTCGACTCGCTGATCGGAGTCATCAAAGAGCTTCGACAAAAGGATACCGATGTTCACATTTTCTCGGAAAGCCCGGCACAGCGCGAACGTCTGGCCGACATGCTCGGCCCCGAAGAGCAGCTCGTCCATCTGCCAGTCGGGTGGATGACGTCGGGCTTTGTCTGGGAAACAAGCGGGCTTGCCGTGCTGACCGATCATGAGATCTTTCAACGCATGCTTCCGCGGCCGGTGCCAAAACGGACCGCGCGGCGCAAGCCCATACAGCGTCCCGATCATCTCCAGATCGGTGACTTTGTGGTTCACGTCGATTACGGGATCGGGCGTTATCTTGGCCTCGAGAAAGTTGGTGTCGACGGTCACGAGTCCGAGTGTTTGCATCTTCGTTATCACGGAACCGACCGCATTTTTGTGCCCCTCGATCAAATGGCGCTGGTCGAGAAATATATCGGTAAGGAGGGTGTCGTACCAGCGCTCGATCGTCTGGGCAGCACCAAATGGCAGCGGACCAAGGAGCGCACGCGAAAGGCACTCGAAGATGTCGCCAAGGATCTGCTCGATGTTTACGCGGCACGTGAGCTTGCCACTGGTGTGGCGTTTGGTCCGGACTCGCAGTGGCAGCGGGAGCTCGAGGCATCGTTCCCCTATGAAGAAACGCCCCATCAACTCAAAGCCACAGAGGAACTGAAGGCGGATATGGAGCAACCGCGGCCGATGGACCGGCTGATTTGCGGCGACGTCGGGTTTGGCAAAACCGAAGTGGCCATTCGCGCGGCGTTCAAGGCGGTTAACGCGGGCAAACAGGTTGCCGTTCTGGTCCCCACGACGATTCTGGCTCTTCAGCATTACAGGACGTTTCGCGAACGGATGGAACGATACCCAGTAAACGTCGAGATGCTCAGCCGTTTCAAAACGGCAAAAGAACAAAAGACGGTGGTCGAGGGGCTCAAGAACGGAACGGTGGATATCGTCATCGGCACCCATCGTCTGCTGTCCAAGGATGTGAGCTTTAACGATGTGGGGCTTTTGATCATCGACGAAGAGCACCGGTTTGGTGTTCGAAGCAAGGAGAAGATCAAACGGATCAAAAAGGCGGTCGATGTGATCACCATGACGGCCACGCCGATACCAAGAACACTCTATATGGGTCTATCCGGACTTCGCCGGATATCGGTGATCGACACACCGCCGAGAAACCGGCACCCGATCAAAACCGAAGTGCTTCTTTTTGACGAGGAAATGATCGTACAGGCCATTCGCACCGAAATCAGTCGGGGCGGGCAGGTGTTTTTTGTCCACAACCGGGTGGCGTCGATCTATTCGATGCAGGCGTTTCTCCAGCGGCTCATGCCCGAAGTTCGTTTTGGTGTTGGTCATGGGCAGATGGCAGAGAAAGATCTCGAGAACGTGGTCATGGAGTTTCTCGCGCACAAGTACGATGTGTTGATCTCGACGACGATCATAGAGTCAGGACTCGATTTTCCCAACGTCAACACCATCGTCATCAACCGTGCCGACCGCTTTGGCCTGGCCGAGCTCTACCAGCTACGCGGCCGTGTTGGGCGAAGGGAGCAACAGGCGTTTGCCTACTTGCTCGTCCCGCGGAACTTTTCGATCACCGAGTCGGCAGCCAAACGGCTTCAGGCGATGGAAGATTTTGAGGAGCTGGGAAGTGGTTACCGGCTGGCGATGCGGGATCTCGAAATTCGTGGGGCCGGCAACATTCTTGGGGTCGAGCAACACGGCCAAATCGCGGCCGTCGGGTTCGAGCTCTACTGCAAGATGCTCAAGGAGGCGGTGGAGAAACTAAAGGGCAAACCCAAGGAGGAGACCCCGCCGTGCAGGATCGAGACGCGGGTGCCCAGCTTTCTGCCGGACGATTACGTCGAAGATCAGAACGAACGCATGGCCGTGTACAAACGTATCGCCCGGTTCGAGGACCCTGCCCAGGCCGACGATCTCGCGAAGGAACTCATCGACCGCTTTGGCTCGCTCCCAACGGAAGCCATTAATTTAATTGACCTTACAAAGGTCAAACTTCAGGCTATGCTTGTGGGCATCGGGTTCATCCGGTTGCGTCCGCAGAGAGTCGTGGCCGAATGGCTGCCGGGGCGGTCGCTGCCGCCACAGGTGTGCGCGGAACTGGTTGAAACTTTCGAGGGGCGCGTGTTGTTTAAATCGGGTAACACATTCGGGCTGACGTTGACGTTGACGCCCGGGACCTGGCCGCTGGCGGAAACCAGAAAGCTGTTGCAAACCGCGCTCTTATATGATAAAACGTACAATCCCCCAAATAGGGAATTCTCATCGTAGTGGTGTCCGCGGCCAGTCGATTCAAAACGAGCCGCGGGCGCGTTTTGCCGTGGCGGAATGAACAGTATCCATCACCGCCCGCCGGTTAACAGGTAGCACGATATCAATTCGACACACCCATCAGTCATTTCCACAAGGAGCGGGTTTTATGCGTATCTCAAAGGCGCTTATCGCGGTTATGTTACTACCCTTGCTGTTCGCTGGATCGTGTAGCAAGGGCTCGGATGAAACTCTCGTTGCGGAGATCGCGGACCGCACGATTACACTGGCCGCATTCCAGAAAGCTTGGATGTCAGTGGATTCTAAGTATCTCCCGGAAACCGAAGATCTCGAGGGGCGCAAGGAGTTTCTCCAAACGATGATCAACAAAGAGCTTCTTGCAATCAAGGCGGATGAGCTCGGGTACGACAAAGACCCGTACGTGGTACAGGGCATGGAGGCCTTTAAGAAGGTAGGGCTCCAAGCGGGGTATCTAAAGATTAAAGTTGCGGACAAAATCAATGTGACCGAAAAGGATTTGCGCGAGGCGCACGAGCTCTTTGGTACCAACCTGCAAATCAAACAGATTATTGTCGATACCATGGAAGAAGCCGAAGAGGCTTACCAGCTCATCCAAGAGGGCACTGATTTTGAAACCGCCTGCAAACAGTACTCAAAAGCGCCAGATGCGGCGACGGGTGGCAAAGCGATTACCGCGATGTGGGGAACGTTTGAGCCGCACATCCAGGATGTGCTTTTTGCAGAAGATATGAAAGTTGGCGATGTGACAAAGCCGATCCCCAGCCGGTATGGCTACCTCGTCCTCAAAATCCTCCAGAAGACTCAGCCAAAAAAGAGATCGTTCGAAGAAGCACGCCCCGATCTCGAGCAGATGGTTTACAAACAACAAGAGCTCCGTTTGACGAGGCAGATGTCGGATGACGTTCGCGCCAAATACGGCTTCGAATGGTTCGACGACAATATGAGGGTGGTGTTCGATGCGCTTCCTCCCGACCGGCCGTTGACCAACCCACCAGACAGAGGCCAGGAGGTGTATCCGTTGCTCGAGTTCGACGCTGCCGACCTGGACAAGCCGTTGGTGGGCTACCGCGGCAAGACGATTACCGTCAAGGATTTCTCCGATCTTTACGACCGGGCCTCGTTCTTCAACCGGCCGAGAAAAGAGTTCCGTTTCGGCGGTATAAAAAAGTTTTTGCTCGACATTGTTATGAATGAGCTCGTCGAGGTCGAGATGAAAGAATCTGACATCGAGAACGAGCCGGTTGTTGCGAGGATGCTCCAGAGAAAACGGGAACAGTTCATGGTCGACAAGCTTTTCCAGGACCTCGTCGAAAAGCAAACCCAGGTGAGCCCGAAGGATATGCAGGATTATTACAATGACAACATCGAGCAGTTCCGACGTGACGAACAGCGACGGGTGGGCATCGTTTTAACCAACGATCTGGATACGGCCACGGAAGCGTACAACAAGATCATGGCGGGTGAGTCGTTTGACCGCGTGTCCGCCGAGCATTCAGTCGATGACATTACACGCGATGAACGCGCTGGAACGAGGCTGATCTCCAAAGGCCAGCACCCCGACTACGACGAGCAGGCCTTCGGGCTCGAAAACGTGGGTGATGTATCAAAGCCGTTCCAAAGCTCACGCGGCTGGATGGTTATCAAGCTGGTCGAGCGGCGCCCCGCAACGGTGGTGCCCTTTGAGGAGGCGCGGGACGACTTGCGGAGAGGCCTAAAAACGATCAAGAATGAGGAGCGTCTAAACGCATTGCTGGAGAAATGGCAGGCAGAGGTAGAGATTAAAATCTACGATGACAACCTCATGAAAGCCGATCTCGATGTTCAGGGTAAAAAACCGGTCAAGTTCTCGTAAGCGAGGAGCTCGGTCGGTTGCTGACATTTTAGTTATCGCAATAGGGGGTCTCGTACTCCCTATTGTTTTGCTCACCGGAACCGTGGGTTGCGAACGCCGCGATTTGAGACCCGCGTCCAACGACTCTCCGATCATAGCGGCGGTGAACGGGCAAACGATTACCCAACGGCAGTTCGAATCGATCCTCCCTGAAGATTATCAGGACGTGCTGACGGCAGCCGAGCGGCGCGAGCATCTGGATCGCTGGATCACGACTCAGCTGCTCTACGATGAGGCGCAACGGCTGGGGTTGGGGTCGACGGCGGATATCGAAGCGCGTCTCGAGAACTATAGAAAAGACCTCGTCTCGGACCTCCTTGTCCAAAAAGTTCTCCAGGATCGGGCTGTGGTTACCGAGCGGGAGGTTCGCGCGTATTTCGAGACGATCCGTTATCAGTATGAAAAAGAGCTCCGCGTCAGTCACATCCTCGTCGACACACCCGAGAAGGCGGAAAAGGTCAAGTCGCTCCTGGGGAGCAAGAGCTTTGGCTATCTGGTCAGACGGTACTCGATCGACAAACACGCCGGCGGCGGCGGCGACCTGGGTTACCTATCCAAGGGAAATATGCTTCCCGAGTTCGAAGACGTAGTTTTTTCGATGAAGGTCGGGGACGTATCCGACATTGTGGAATCCGAGTTCGGGTATCATATTGTCAAGGTAACCGATATTCGCGACGCCCACTTCAAGCTCGATTACCCGGATGTCGCCCAGGAGATGGAACACATCCTTACAATGGAAAAGCGGGGAACGGTTTACGACAGTCTGATCGCAGCGCTGTGGGACCGGGCGGATATCGACGTAACCGAGGACTTTTTTGGAACCGACCTCCCCGCCGATATCGACTCGTCGTGGGTGGGGTCGGCGGCGGATCCAGACAACTGATGACAAACGGAAAAATGCAAACAAGAACCGGAATCCACAGGAGCGTAATCGCCGCGCTGCTGATCGCCGTGGCGTCCGCAGTGTGGGCACCCCAGGCAACCGCGGAAAAGGAGCTCGTCGACGAGGTGGTTGCAGTCGTCGAAGACGAAGCGATTTTTCGCACCGATGTCGAGCAGGCGGTCAAACAGTTTCTCATACAACGCGGGGTTGCGAATCTGTCTGCGGAAGAGACTGCGAGCCTCCGGACCGAGGCGCTCGACGAGCTGATCAATAACAAGCTGGTTGTTGCCAAGGCGAACCGGCTGGGAATCACGGTGTCGTTTGCCGAGGTGCAAGCGGCGGTAGACCGGGCCATCGAAGAGAACAAACGCCAACTCGGTGGCGAGGCGGCGTTTAACCGGCAGCTCGCCGCAGAAGGGTTGACGCTTGAAGGGTTGAAAAAGCTCTACCGCGAGCAGATCGAAAACCGGATGTTGGTCGAGCGCGTGCTCGCCGCCGAGATCGACCGGTCGACGCTGAACATCACCGATGAAGATCTCCGCGCAGCGTATGCCGCGCGAAAAGATGAGTTTCCCGACCGACCGGCGGTGGTGCATCTCGCCACGATCTATCTTGGAATGGAGTCCTCCGAGACGGCGCAGGAAGCGGCTTTTGGTCAGATCAAAGACATCCAGCGGCGTATCGAGAACGGGGAGGATTTTGGCGACCTCGCCAAGGCGCTATCGGAAGACCCCAGCGCGGAAACTGGCGGCAATCTCGGCAAGCTCAAACTCGAGGATCTTGGGAACGAAGAGTTCGCCAAGGCAGCCGACGCGCTGTCGATCGGAGAGGTTAGCGATCCGGTGCTTACGCCGTTTGGGTATCATCTGATTCAGCTGGTCGGCAGGGACCGGCAAACCGGCGAGGTTGAGCTTCGCCACATACTCATCCGGATAAAACCGGCGGACAACGACATCGAAAGCGTGTACCAAAAGGCCACAGACATACACCAGCAACTCACGGACGGGGCACCGTTTGACTCGATGGCGGTTCGGTACAGCACCGACACCGAGACGGCATCCAAAGGTGGCGATCTGGGATGGCTTCGCGTTGCCGAGCTTCCCGATTTCTTTCAAGAGGTGCTCCGCGATCTCCAGCCCGGACAAATGAGCCAGGTGCTTCGGGAGCCCACGGGTTTTCGAATCGTCAAGTTGATTGACCGCGAGGACTCGCGTCCGTACGAGTACACGGAAGTCAGCGACGACTTGAGGAAAATCGTTGAACAAGAAAAGCTTGCAGCGACGTACGACGATTATCTGGCCGGGCTCAGAGATGAGTTCTACGTGGAGGTGCGGACCCAGTAGCCCATGCGAATCGATCTGGCGCTCAAGTATCTCTGTATCCTCAAAAGCCGCTCCAGCGCAAAGCACCTCTGCCACGACAACGCCATTCTGGTAAATGATTTGCCGGTAAAACCCTCGGCAAGCGTCCGGACCGGCGACAAAATAACCATCCGCTTCCCAACCCGGGCGTTGACGATCCGGCTACGTGATGTTCCCGCCAAACAGTTGAGCCGAACCCTTGCTCCCACATATTTTGAACGTCTCGACACCGGGGGATACCGAAATGACGAAAACCCATCGGAGTAAACATCTGGCGGTGGACGCCGTTGGCAGGGCAGTCAGCCCGATCGCTGGTCACCGGCCCGTGATCGCCGTTACCGTGGGCGACCCCGGCGGGGTGGGGCCGGAAATCGTGACCCATTTATTTGGAAAGGGTTTTCGCCCGCGACGGTCCAGGGCGCTTGTTGTGGGGTCGGCGACGGCGCTTGCCCCGTGGATCGAGCGATACGGAATGCGGGTCAGCGTGGTTCCGCTGGCCAGGGGGAGGCTGGCTCTTGATGCGCGGTGCCGGGCGGTGGCGGCCGAGCTGGGCAAACGGGCAAAAGACCGAGGCTCCCCCCGGGTTTTTCTCGTCGACACGGGGTGTCGGGAACGGTATTCGCTTTGCAGGGACACCAAGGGTGGCGGGCGTCATGCGGGGTTGGCCCTGGAGCTGGCCTGCGGATTGGCGCATCGAGGGGTGGTGGAAGGGTTTGTGACGGCGCCGATCTCCAAAAACGCTTTGGCGAAGGCGGGATACCCGTACACCGGGCACACGGAGATGTTTTTGGATGTTTTTGGCGCGCCCGAGTGCCAAATGATAATGGTATATAAGGACTTCCGTGTCGTACCCCTGACCAGACACCTCCCGCTCGACCGGGTGTGCAAAAATCTCTCGCGGGCCAAGATCCTCTCGGGGCTGACCGCCGTTGCCAGGGCGCTCGAGCGCGATTTTGGCATCGACAGGCCACGGATTGCGGTGGCGGGGCTCAATCCGCACGCGGGAGACGGCGGTCTGGTCGGACGCGAGGAAATCGAGGTGATCGAACCGGCCATCAAACGGGCCCGGAAACGAGGACTACGGGTAACCGGGCCGTTTCCCGGGGATGCATTGTTTCAGGATGCGGCCGCGGGCGGGTACGACGCGTATGTGGCGATGTATCACGATCAGGGATTGATACCGTTCAAGCTGGTGTCGAAGAAAAGAGGTGTCAACGTCACCACCGGGCTGCCGGTGGTCCGTACCTCTGTGGATCACGGGGTCGCATACGATATCGCGGGCCAGGGTATAGCAAGCACGGTCAGCCTCAAGGCCGCCTACCGGCTCGCAGAGGATCTTATAGCCCGGCGCCGGACATTTGCGAAATAGGTTGACGCATTTTACCCAAGATGAGTGCAATACGGACATGACCGATCCATTGGAACCCAGAAAAGTTTTTGGCGTCTATCATCTGTCCAAAGAGTATGACGATCGCACGGTGCTGCGCGATGTCAACCTTCAGGTGAGTAACGGCGAGTTCATTTTTCTCGTCGGGCCAAGCGGTGCGGGCAAGAGCACTTTGCTGCGGTTGATTTACATGGATGAGTTTCCAACCGAGGGACAAGTCATCGTCGGGTCGTTTGTGTCGACCAATATGAACCGGCGGCACATTCCACACCTCCGCCGCAGGCTGGGAGTCATCTTCCAGGATTTCAAACTCATGGAGGACCGTAGCGTTTACGAAAACGTTGCCATCACGTTGCGGGTGGTTGGCGAGACAAACTACAATATCAAAAGGCAAGTTATGCAGGTTCTCACCCAGGTGGGGCTGTATCACAAACGTTACGACAAACCGATAACGTTGTCGGGTGGGGAACAACAGCGTGTGGCCATCGCACGCGCCGTTGTCAATAGTCCTGAGATCCTGTTGGCCGACGAACCTACCGGCAACCTCGACCCCGAGGTTACATCCGAGATCATCCAGCTGTTGTTGCGGATCAACAGCGCGGGCACGGCCGTGCTCATGGCGACTCACAATCACGAGCTGGTGCGGAACTACGGACAACGCATTGTTTTTCTCCGTGACGGCACCATCGAGGAGGACCGGCGCCTCGGGCTGGCCGAGTTCAAACGAGAGCGGATGGGTGTTAACCCCGCGAATCTCCCGCGCCCTGATCGAGTAGGTGGGCGATGAAGCTAAACCAAGGCACCTATCTTGTCAAAGAGGCCTTTTCCACATTGGGACGGCACAGAGGCATCACATTTCTTTCCGTGGTGATCATGAGTCTGTCGCTGCTCGTTCTAGCCGTCTTTTTACTGGCTACCGACAACGTGTTTACCTTTTTTGACCGCACACGCCAGGAGATGCGGGTGTTTGTCTATCTCGAAGACGGCGCGACGCCCAACGTGGTCCATGAGTACCACCGATGGCTGGTGTCGATGGAAGAGGTCGAAACGGTAGAATTTATTTCAAAAGAACAGGCGATGACCGAGTTTAAAGAACAGCTTGGTGAGGAACGGTCGGTTGTCGATGTGCTCGAAGCAAACCCACTCCCCGCATCGTTTAGGGTGACGCTAAAGGATCAATACCGGGACAAGGTGTCGATCGAAAAGTTTGCCGGTGCCGTCGGGGAGATGAAGGTTGTCGAAGAGGTCAATTACGGGCGAGATTTCATCGATCAATTCGCTACGATTACGCAAGCGTTTCTCTATGTTGATCTGGTGCTTGGTTTGATCGTTATCATCTCGTCGATATTTATTATCGCCAATACGGTTCGATTAACCATCCTCAGCCGCCAGAAATCCATCGAGATCCTCAAGCTCGTGGGCGCCACCAACCGGTTTATCACCATGCCGTTTGTCATCGAGGGGGCCGTTCAAGGTGGTATGGCGGCGGTTCTCTCGCTGGGATTTTTGTTTGTCATTTATGTGGTGGTCCGCGGAATGCTCCCCGACCTAGCGTTTCTCGGGGCCAACAAGATCGCGTTGTACGCTCTCACCTGTATTTTGCTTGGAGCGGTTGGCAGCCTTGCATCGCTCCAGAGACATTTGAAACTCTAGCAACCCGGTCAGACGCTGGCGCCCGATTATGCAAACACGTCAACCAAAGCACTTGCCCGTTCCCGAAGCCCTTTGGATTGTGCTCGCCGTCATGATTGCCGCCTCCGTTTTGCACGGTGGGACGATGGCGCAGTCGCAGGGCTCGCTCGACGACAAAATCTCCGACCAGAAAAAACAGCTCAAACAAATCGAGCGCGACATCAACAAACATCGCGCCGAGTCGAAGAAGCTCAAGCAAAGAGAGACCAGCCTGATGGAACAGCTGTCACACATCGGCAAGGAGATCTCGCTTTCAGAAAAATACCTTGCGGGGCTCGCGCAAAAGGAGGCGCTTCTCACCCAGCAGATCGACACGCTGCGGGCGAGCATCTCTTACGAAGGCAACGTGCTGGCGCACCAGCGTGTCCGGCTTGCCGAACGGCTTCGCGAGATGTACAAACATGGCCCGGAAAGCCAATGGGCGTTTATCCTGGGTGGTGATGATCTGGCTGAGAAGTTGCGGCGTTACAAGTTTATGCGGATTGTCGCCGAAAGGGACGCGGAACTGGTCCGGACGGTAGGAGAGCGCAAACGGGGTCTCGAGCACGAGCAGGCGGCGCTGACCGAGGCTCTCGCCGATGTTGCCAGTCTCAAATCCATTCAGGAATCGGAGACGGCCAAATTGGACAAGAGCCAGCGCCAGCGTGTGGCGATGCTCAATCGCATCCGCGATGATACCTCCAAACATGAGAAGGCGATCGCCGAGCTCGAGAAATCGCAGGAGAAACTCAAAAATCTCATCCTCGATCTGGAACGCCGGGCGCTGTCAAAGGCGGAACCCACCAACCTTCCTCCCGGGGGCTTTGTCGCGCTAAAGGGAAAGCTTCCCCGGCCTGTCGGCGGCCAAATCATCGGCAAATACGGCAAATCCAGACACCCAACGTTTGGAACCGTAACGTTTAACAACGGCATCGACATCCAGGCTCCGGCCGGTTCTCCGATTCGATCGGTCGCCGCGGGGCGGGTGGAGTTTGTCGATTGGGTTGCCGGATACGGGAATTGTATTATTATCAATCATGGCAGTGGCTACTACACGCTCTATGCCCACGCCGCCGATGTCTTTGTCAAACCCGACCAGAACATTTCCGGTAACGAAGTGATCGGAGAGGTCGGGAACACGGATTCACTCCACGGTTATGCCTGCCATTTTGAGGTTCGAAAGTCCAAGCAGGCGTTGGATCCGATGGAGTGGCTGGCAAAGTAGACCACCGATTCCAAAACCAGGAGCGCACGACCGTGGCCCGCACCAAAAAACAGGAAGCGGTTCCGTTTCCGGCTATTGATCTCGGCCATCAACAAATTCAGAGTTTTCTCGAGTCATGCCTCAGAGACCGGGTCCCCGCGCTCCTCTTTACAGGTCCAGAGGGGTGCGGCAAGGAGCACACGGCGATCGATTTTGCTCGTGCAGTGTGTTGTGAACAGGATCCCAAGTGTCGGCTGGGTGACCCCGGACTCTGCGACGGCTGCCGCCAGGCCTTGGCTCTCGAGCACCCCGGGATTCATCTCATTTATCCGACACCCACTCAGGGATCTGGTGAAAAGGAAGGGGATGACGAAGCGGATATCGGCAAGGTCCTCGAGGAGAAACGTCACGACGTTTTTGCTCCATACGTTTTTAAAAAGAAAGCGTCGATTCGGATCGCGCGAGCGCGAGCCGTTATTCGGCGGGCGAACACGCGGCCGTTTGGTAGCAGCCACAATGTATTTGTTTTTGTCGACGCGCACACGATGCGCGAAGAGGCCCAGAACGCGCTCTTGAAACTCGTGGAAGAGCCGCCCGAGCAGGCCGTGGTGGTATTCATCACGCCCAATCCCGATACGATCCTGTACACGATCCGGTCGCGGTGTCAGCGCGTACGGTTTGGGCCGCTCGACGAGACGGTCGTTCGAGACCTGCTTACGGGCTACTACAGTCTGACCGCCAACGCAGCTTCGGCAGCGGCCTCGTTGTCACGAGGGGACATCCGGCGGGCGAGGGAGATCGCGGGTGAGTACGACGATAGCGAGCGAAAGATTGTCTACGATATCTTGTTGAAAATAAAAGATGCTCCCAGGTCATGGGTGGTGGAGAGCGCGCTGGGCGTGTCGCGGGCGACCAATCGCGACGGCGCGGCACGTTTTCTCGACGAGCTGGCAACGGCCTACCGCGACATCATGACGGGCACCGACAGGCTATTCATCAACCGCGATCAAACCAAGTTGCTAAAGTCCCAGACCGGTCTCTGGGACCGAAAGGATCTTCCCCGCGTGCTGGACAAGATCGTGCGGACACGCGACGGGATCCTGCGCCGCAACCTCAATATCGACGCCGCGCTGGTGGATCTCTTTCTTGATATCAAGCAACTCGGGTGATAGAATCGTCGGACTTTCCCAAGCTGATTAACACTCGGATTAGCCGACTGACGGACGGGGATTGACATAAGTTTCTCCGGGCTATCTATTGAGCGGCGCCGTGCATACTGCATGTCATCTCGATCGTGCCGCCGCTCAAATACGCCCGTCGAAACCCGCGTCAATCCCCGTCCAGACAGATCGAACACCCGACAGGGGTAATACGACTTGAAAACGTTCTACGTCACAACCGCGATTGATTATGTCAACGCACGGCCGCACCTGGGCACGGCGTACGAGAAGATCGGTGCTGATTGCCTCGCGCGGTACAAGCGTTTGGCAGGGTTCGACACGTACTTTTTGATGGGTACGGATGAGCACAGTACCAATGTGGAGAAAGAGGCGCGGCGTCTGAACAAAACTCCCGAGGACTACTCGGTGGAGATGGCTGCGGAATTCGAAAAAGTTTGGGCCAGCCTCCACATTTCTTACGACCAGTTCATCCGGACGGACCTCGATATTCACAAACAAGCCGTGTCGCATTTGTTTCAGATCATTCATGACAACGGATACATTTACCAGGGAACCTACGAGGGATACTACTGCGCGTCGTGCGAGGAGTTCGTTCAGGAAAAAGATCTGGCTGATGGCGGTCTCTGTCCACGGCACCAGGAGAAGGCGCAATGGCTCGAAGAAAAGAACTATTTTTTCGCGCTCTCCAAGTTTAGCGACGCGCTAAAGACGCATATCGAAGCACATCCGGAGTTCATCCAGCCAGAAATCCGCAGAAACGAAATCCTCAACGTGATCGAACAAGGGCTCGAGGATGTGAGCGTATCCCGTGTGGGCAAGACCTGGGGTGTGCCGTTGCCCATCGCCGAAGGTCATGTCGTGTACGTGTGGTTCGATGCGTTGATCAATTATATCTCCGCATTGGGGTACGGAGGCGTAGACACGGCAAAGTTTGACAAGTACTGGCCGGCGGATTGTCACGTCATCGGCAAGGACATCACGAGGTTCCACTGTTTGATCTGGCCTGCGATGCTGATGGCTGCGGATGTGGCTGTGCCCAAGAATGTGTTTGCTCATGGGTTTGTGTACTCAAAGGGAACCAAGATGAGCAAAACGATCGGCAACATCCTCGACCCTGTCGAGATGGCGGAGTTTTTTGGCGCAGATCCGCTTCGCTATTTGCTGCTGCGTGAGATCGCGTTTGACCGTGACGGGGATTTTACCATCGAACAATCGGTGACTCGGTACAATGCCGAGCTGGCGAACGAGCTGGGCAATCTCTTCTCGCGCACACTGTCCATGGTCAATCGTTATCGTGACGGTGTGGTTCCTGCGTGGACCGACGATGCCCAACGCGATTTTGAACGGCTTACCGCCAACGTGGTCGACGAATACTGTTCGCACATGGACGCACTCGAGTTCGATGAAGCGCTCAACGCGTTTTGGAAAACCGTCCAGGGAGCAAACCGGTATGTCGAACAGC
>CP070631.1:2687550-2696874 GCA_020356045.1 Candidatus Latescibacterota bacterium | reverse complement strand
GGACTGAGAAACAGGAACGGAGCCGGGATCGCGATCGAATGGGCATGCCGGCCCGCTGGCGTCCCCGGGCGACATGCCGTCAGCCGGCCGAACGCTCATCGTTATAATATTTTATTTTATAGCAGCTTATAAGCATCACTTAATACAGCACAAAAGACGTTTCGGGGGATTCCGGCGCCGATCCGCCGGTACCGCACAGGAAAACCCGGTCGCCGAAACCGATCAGCTCGGCGACCGGGTTTTTTATGACCACCCCCCGGGTCAAATCGTTACTTCAACATAACCATCTTCCGGGTCAGGGCATCCCCCACGGCGTCGAGCCGGTAGAAATACACACCGCTGCTTACCCGATTGCCCGTGTTGTCCGTTCCGTCCCACGTCGCCGTCTTGCGCCCGGCGCTTTGTGCCGCATCGACAAGCGTCTTCACCAGGCGTCCCTTGACATCGTACACGCGGAGCGACACCTTGCCGCTCACGTGAAGGTCATAGTTGATGACGGTAGTAGGGTTGAACGGGTTGGGCACGTTCTGGTGGAGTGCGAGCTGTGTTGGTATGGCTGGCGTCCCGACTCCGGTTCCGTCGCCGTTGACTGACACCGTGTCCGAGCACACCGTCGCCCCCGCTTCGGTTTGTGAGAACGGTGTCACACACGCCATCCAGTCGTCGCCGTCCTGAGTCTCGGTCGACTTGATCACATTGCCGCTCGTGTAGAGTGACAAGATTTGTTCGGGTGTGAGGGCACGGTTGTAAATCCTCGCGTCATCGATCGTTCCCTGCCACATCCATCCGTTCGACGCGCCAAACGAGCCGATCGAAATCGTGGCATCGGTGACCTCGAGATCCGCGCCGGAAAGCGTCGCCGAAGAAACGGGGTCTCCATTCTTGTAGAGGATCAGCTCGCCGGTGGCATAGTCATAACTCAACGCGACAAAATACCACGTATTCGTCGCCAGGGCGACGTTATCCTGAACCTGATCCCAGGAGAAGTTATGCCCGGCCGAGAGTTTGTTTCCGTACATGTCGGGCGCCCAGAATGCGTGACCTCCGGTGTTCTCATTACCCGATATAATATTGTTGCCGCCACTGGCGCCGCTCCCAGTCCGGTACACCCATGCGGTTTTGGTATACGACTGCCCGGTCGGGAAGTTCTCGCCCGCGCTCAAATCGTCACCGCTACCATCGAACACCCACGCCCCGTGGCCGTCATGACCGCCGGTTGGGTTCCACACGGGATCGCCGTTGGTTATAGCAATGATGCTGTTACCCGAATAGTCGTTGAGCGCGTCTGTCGCCCCACCCTCCATCGGCAGGTAGAGCGCCATCAACGGCTCGAGGGGCGCTCCTCCCACATACCACGCTTTTGCGGCAGTCGTCGCATCACCCGTGAGATCGTAACCACAGGTGAGATCATCCGTTGTGAGATCGTGACCCGACGTGGATGTTACAGTGACATTGTTGACACCCGGCACCACAGGATCCGTTACCACAATCTCGTAGAGTTGTGTGTCGGTCCCCTCCGAGTTCGACGCCTCCACTTCTACATCAACGGTTCCTGCTGCAGCGGGTGTCCACTCGATCAAACCGGTGGTAGCGTTGATCGTCATCCCGGTCGGTTTGGTGAGAAGATCGTACGTCGGCACGGGGCTGCCCGTCGCGTCGACATCGTAGCTATACAGCTGTCCCGTGGTCGCGGTCGTATCGGGTATGGTTACGATCAAAGGGGGTGTTGTTGATTCGGCAGCGACAGCAATTTGATAGACCTGATTGTCCGCACCGTGTGTGTTGAGCGCCTCCACGTTAACGTCAACGGTCCCCACCGATGCCGGCGTCCACTCGATAAGCCCGGTCGTCGTGTTGATCGTCATCCCAGATGGTTTGGTAAGCAGATCGTAAGTCGGCGCCGGATTCCCCGTAGCGTTTACATCATACGCGTAAAGCACGCCAACCGTGGCAACCGTATCCGGAGTGGTTGTGATGACAGGCGGCGCCGGCGATTCGGGTATGACGGTCAAGGTATCGGTCATCAGCGTGGTTCCCGCCTCCGTCG
Organism: Candidatus Latescibacterota bacterium; assembly: GCA_020356045.1. GTDB lineage: Bacteria > Krumholzibacteriota > Krumholzibacteriia > WVZY01 > WVZY01. The sequence goes on along the minus strand of CP070631.1, from coordinate 2,694,827 downwards.
CAGAGAACGCCGTTACACGCGCCTGCCAATCATCACCCACTGTGGTCTCGGTCGCGCGGATCACGTTCTGACCCTGTGTGTACATCGCCCAGATCTGCTCGGACGAGAGCCTGCGGCTGTAAATGCGCGGGTCATCAATAGTTCCCTGCCACATAAAACCATTACTCGCGCCAAACGAACCGATCGAGATGGTCGGGTCGGTAACACTCACCGACACAACGGCGCTATCGACCTGTGTCCCGTTTTTGTAGAGCCGCATTACGTCGGTTGACTCGTCGTAACTCAGTGCGACAAAGAACCAGGTGTTGAGCGTCAGCGCCACTCCGTCCTGAACCGAGTTCCACGTTCCGTTATGCCCACCGGACAATTTGTTTCCGTACCCATCCGGCGCCCACAGCGCGTGCCCGCCCGAGTTTTCATCACCGGAAATGACATTGTTGCCACCGTTGTTGCCCGAACCCGTCCGGTACACCCACGCGGTCTTGGTGTACGACGAGCCCGTCGGGAAGTGGTCACCGGCGTGCAGGTCGTCATCGCCGTCGAATACAAACGCACCGTGACCGTCATGACCGCCCGTATCCGTCCAGGTGGGATCACCGGACGTGCTGGCGTCGTATCCATTCCCCGAGTAGTCTAGGAGAGCGTTCGACGCGCCGCCTTCCATGGGAAGATAGAGCACCATCACGGGGTTCAAAGGCGAGGCTCCCTGGTACCACGCCGTCGCCGCAGTGGTAGCACCACCGGTCAGCGAGTAGCTGCAGGTGAGATCATCGGTGGTATAGTCGTTGCCCGAAGTAGACGTAAGTCCCAGGCCGGACAGGCCGGGACCAACGTATTCGCCGACGTCGATCCAGTAACTCTGACTATCAGCGCCCTCGCTGTTCCACGCCCTCACCTCGACAAACGCGCTTTCCGCCGACGCCGGTGTCCATTCGATGACCCCGGTGGTCGTGTTGATCGTCATCCCCGGCGGATTCTGGAGCAAACCGTATGTCGGCGCGGGACTGCCCGAGGCGTCAACGTTGTACGTGTAGAGCACACCGACCGTTCCCGTCGTTACCGGTGTGGACACGATGGTAGGCGGTGTCGGCGCCGAAGGCTGGATGACCACCGTGTTCGAGGTCTTGCCGTCCCCGGCGTCGGATTCGGAAAACGCCGTCACAACGGCGTGCCACTGTTCGCCCGTGACGGTCTCGTGCCAGGTGATCACGTTGGTTCCGTTGGCATACATCAACTGAATTTGTTCGTCGGACAGCGCGCGGTTGTAGATCCGCGTATCGTCGATAGTTCCCTGCCACATAAAACCATTGGACACCCCAAACGACCCGATCGATATGGTCGGATCGGTAACGGTCTGATCGGCTACAACCGTGACCAGCTGACTGTCCACCTTGACACCGTTTTTATAGAGCTGCATGACGTTTGTCGACTGATTATAGGAAAGCGCGACAAAATACCATGTGTTTAGCGCCAGAGGAGTGGGATCGGCAACAATATCCCAATTGTAATTGTGCCCGCCGATCAGCTGACCGCTCTTATCCTGCCAACTGTCCGGAACCCACAACGCATGACCACCGGTGTTCTCATCGCCCGAGATGATGTTGTTGCCACCGTTGGCCCCACTTCCCGTTTTGTACACCCAGGCGGTCTTGGTGTACGATTGTCCCGTTGGAAAATTCTCACCGGCGCTGAGGTCGTCGCCCGCGCCGTCGAACTGCCAGGCCCCGTGGCCGTCATGGCCGCCGTTTGGAAGCCAGACTGGATCACCGTGTGTCACCGCATCGTGACCGTTGCCCGAGTAATCGAGGACCGCGTTGGTCTCGCCGCCTTCCATCGGCAGACAAAGCGCCATGAGCGGGGACCCGTCGACATACCAGGCTTCGGCGGCTGTCGTCGCTTGCCCGTGGAGCAAGTAATTGCAGGTAAGATCGTCGGTCTCCAGATCGCTCCCCGATGTGGATGTTATCGTCACAGCCCCGACGGTAGTACCGCATATGAGCGTGTCGAGATGCGCGTACCACAGGTCACCCATCTTGCCATAACCCACATCGTTGGGATGTAGGTTGTCGACAAGATCGGTGGCGTAGTTGATGCCGGCGCCATCTTCCATATCGACCATAACGATGTCGTCTGGGTAGGCGTCATTTAACGGGTTGGTCACACGATCCATCGCCATCAGCTCGACGGCGTCGTTGAACTGCGTCGTTGTCAAACTATATGGATTGCGGTTGATGATCCGCGCCAGCAGCACGGTAATCGCCATCGAGCTGTCCGCCTCAAAACGATCGATCTCATCGAGGATGTTCTCGACATCTGCCGGACTCGTATCGAGTGCATTGGTTCCGATGTGAAGCAGAATCACGTCGGCAGGGTTGTTCTGAAGGTACCCGTAGATCTTGCTCGCCACCTGATCGTCGCGCTCGCCGTCGATCCCGTTGTGGTCGCGGTCAAAGTCCATCTGTCCGTTTTCGAACTCACCTACGAACTCAACGGGACATCCACCCGCAGCGAGAAGATTCCACAACGGACGCCGGTAGCTGTCGCTGTTCGCGCTTCCCCATCCCCTCGTGATCGAGTCACCCACCGGCATGACGCGAACCACATTGCCCGCCAACGACACGTCGATCGTAAAGCCCTGGGTGTCGGTGCCCTCCGAGTTAGTCGCTTCGACACCAACACTGTTAAGACCGGTCTGAAGTGTGGACGGGGTCCACTGAATTAATCCCGTGTTGGAATCAATCGTCATCCCCGTCGGATAGGTGAGCAATGCGTAGGTCGGGTTTGGAAAACCCGATGCGTTGACATCGTAACTGTAGAGTTGGCCGACCGTCGCCGTCGTCGCCGGCGCTGAATAGATCACCGGAGGCGCCGGTGTGCTCGCGTCGCAGATCCCGATCCCCAAGAGACCGTCGTTGTAGTGCTGGACGATCTCAGCCGGTGTGAGTGCCCTGTCATAGAGAGCGACTTCATCGATGAGACCCTCGTAACGATAGCGTCCGCCGAGATTCATAAATCCTATGCCAATGGGCACGTCGCTCGCGAACCCAGCTGTATAGTCGTGATAAGCGCTGTGAGTTCTGACACCGTCGACATAGACCTTGTTGCTGTCTTCACTCGCGTTGCGAACGCACACGATATGATGCCAGGCGCCGTCGTTGAGCACGGGGCCGGTCCCACCAATGTAGGGTCCATTTCCGTTAACGTCTTTGAGCTGGAACCGCACCGTTCCATTGCCATCTGGTCCCGACCACCAATGGAGATCAGTGGAGCCGTCATCCCGGCCGATGATCACACGGTTCCCCAACACACTTGCATCGGTCATCATCCAATATTCCCATGAGAAACTATCATCGGCTCCCCAGTCAAACCGGTCGTCATCGGTCACATTGACCTCGTCGTTGACCCCGTCAAACCACAGCGCACCGTTGACCGTTCCCGTACCGGCGACGGGACAATCCGTGCACTCACCGTTGCTCGCACGGACGAATTCGCCAAGCGGCGGCGTACTCGACTCATCCATCGGCCAATGATGCGAAAGTCCCTCGGGACACGCCGCGCAGCTGGGATCGGGCGGCGGCAGAATCGACACGAGATGCTCGTGCCACAAGTCGGCCATCTTTTGGTACCCGCGGTGATTGGGGTGGAGGTTGTCGACCATATCCAGCGCGTAGTCGATCCCGGCGCCATCTTCCATGTCGACCATAATGACGTTGTCGGGATAAGCCGGGCTTGCCGGATTGTTTACACGGTTCCACACCATCGCCTCAATGTTGTCGTTGAATTGTGTCGTGGTTGCGCTGTAGCTCATCCGGTTGATGATACGCGCGCACAACACCGTGACCACCCGCGAACTGTCCGATTCAAAACGATCGATCTCATCGAGAATCTGGCTGACCTGGAGGGTGTCGGTGTCCAACGCGTTGGTTCCGATATGTAGGAGAACGATGTCGGAGGGATACTCCTGCAGCCAACTGTAGATGTTGTCGCGAATCTGCGAGTCCGTCCAACCGGGGTGCCCCGAGTGCCGCGCGTCAAACGACGGGTAGGCAGCCTGCCCCGAAATGGTGTCACCTCTGAAATCGACGTTGTAGCACCCCGCCTGGAGCTTGAGCCACAACGGCCATCGATAACTCGTTCGCATGTCGTGAGGACGGGGATCACCACTGTAGTTGTCATACGTGATCGAGTCTCCCACCGGCATGATTTTGACCAGCGCCGGAGTCGGACCCTGCAGGATCGTCACGGTGTTGGATTGATAAGTCGAACCCGCTTCCGTAGAAGAAAACGGTGTCACACGCGCCTGCCACTGATCTCCCACCGTGGTCTCGGCCGACTTGATGACATCGGGACCGTTATTGTACAACGCATAGATCTGGCTTCCCGACAACGCATGACCGTATATCCTCGCATCATCGATTTTGCCGTTGAAATATCTACCGTAAACCTCACTCGCGCCGATCCGTACCTCGTTGTCGTTCTTCATCAACACACCGGATTGCACCAACGCTGTATCCAACACGCCATTGACATAGAGCCTCATGGTGCTGCCGTCATATGTCCCCGCCACGTGGACCCATTGTCCGCCGGGTATTTGCGTATTGCCGATCAGCCGAGTCCTCAATCCCCCGACGCCAATTCGAAGCTCGAGCAGATCGTCGGCTTCTTGTGTGAGCATCAATGTGTAAATCGAGTATGGCTCAGTCGTTCCTGTTTCCTTTGAGATAATCCGGGGATCGTTGGGGAAACTGTCGATAAAAACCCAGGCCGCAAGCGTCACATAGTCCACGTCGAGCGAAGCGCCGTCGGGCACTACCAGATAATCGTCGACGCCGTCAAAATCGAAGGCGCCAAATCCGTCGTAGCCTCCCGTCGAGCTCCAAACCGGATTCGAATTGGCCGTGGCGGTGTGCCCATTGCCCGAATAATCGCCAAGCGCGTTTGCCGCACCGCCTTCGAACGGCATGTACAACCCCATGAGCGGAGATCCATCTTTATACCACGCCGTTGCGGCGATGGTCGCCGTACCCGACAGGGTGTAGCCACAGGTGAGGTCATCCGTGGTAAAATCGTTCCCCGATGTTGATGTCAAAGTCAGATCGGTTAGCTCGGGTGCCTGCGGTGCCGCGGCAATCGTCGGTGGCTCGGACAGCGACCCACTGATTAAAAGGACAAAGAGCCCGCAAACAAACAACACGGTTCGTCTCATGACCGATACTCCCTGGTGTTGAGTAAGAGTACTAAATGGCACCAGCCGCGCCCGTCGATTGGGTGAACCAACGGGCGCGAATGTCCAACACCAACTGCGTTCTATTTGAGCAGAACGGCCTTGCGGGTAAGCGTCTGCTTGCCCGCTGTCAAACGGTAGAAGTAAATACCGCTGGCAACCGGCTCACCGTTGCCGTTACGCCCATCCCATTCCTTCGTATTCGATCCCGGACCCATGGGCCCGTCGACAACCGTTCGGATCATGCGGCCGGAAATATCGTAGATCCGGAGTGATACATGATCCTGTTTTTCGAGCGTAAATCCGATGCTCGTGGTCAATGTGTATCCGCAAATTAAATCGTCGTAGGTAAGATCGAGTCCTGATGTAGAGCTCAACGTGAGATTCGTAATGCCTGGTACCGCTGGAGCTTTGGGCACATCGGCAAAACCGATGGTGCTAATGAGCACAAGAAGCCCCAGCCCGAATAGAGCAGCTCTTCTCGTGATGAAAACTCCTTACGAATATGTATAGCGAAGACGCCGCAAATGCACCAGTGGAACGGCCCGAGTATACCACAGAAAGTGTTAGTATGCAATCAGATAACCCTCATTGGCATGCGCCAAACCCCGACCACTCATCGTGGATTGATCATCCGCAGGCGGCGCTTCGCGCCAACCGTACACGACGCCTTTGGATTCCATCGAGAAGGACCCATTCCCGGACGGCTGACGGGTCGCTCCAGTATTACGGCACATCGCCCGTCTGGCGGGACGGGCAACTCATGTGGTACAGTATTCCGTCCACCGGTATACGGCGAACGCGCAAGCTTACTTGAAGTGATGGCCAAAAACCATTCAAATAAAACGCTCTACGTCATCCACCACTCGCATACGGATATCGGCTATACCGAGATGCAGGGCCGGATCGAACGCTGGCAGGTGGATTTTGTCCGCCAGGCGCTCCGCATCATCGAGTCGGGCCGGGGCCCGAGAGACAACGACTTCACCGGGTTCAGATGGGTGTGCGAGGCATTCTGGGCGGTCGAGCGCTTTCTCGAACAGGCCAAACCCCATGAGGTGGAATCGTTCATCCGCGCCGTCAAGTCGGGCGACGTGGGTCTCTCGGCAAGCTATCTGAACTTTACCGAGCTTCTCGACCGTTATCTCCTCAGCCAGGTGACGGCGCGCGCGGCCGCCTTTGGCGCGACGATCGGCGTGCCCGTTCGCTGCGCGATGACCGCGGATATTAACGGGTTTGGATGGGGATTCTCGCAGGCGCTCCACGACCACGGTGTCGAGAACCTGTTTTGTTGCATCCACACGCATCACGGAATGTACCCGCTCGGACGACAGCAGATTCCCTTCTGGTGGGAGACGCCGCGTGGCAACCGCATCCTTGTCTGGAGCGGCGAGCACTATCACTTTGGCAACGAGCTCGGTATCGTCCCCGGCGCGGTGAGCTCATACCTGACAAAAGACGAGTGCGACGCGAACATGATCTTCGCCGATCACTGGGGTGTGGCGTCGATCCGGATCCCCCGTTACGTCGAACGGCTCGAACAAGAAGGCTACCCATATGACTTTGTCCCCGTGATGGCGTCCGGGCTTCGCACGGACAATGCCCCGCCATCGGATAAGATCATCGAATTCATCAAACGCTGGAACACGCAAAACGGCGACCGGTACCGGATCCAGATGACCACGCTGGACGACTTCTTCAAACGCTTGCGCGCCCAATCCGATGTGCTGCCCGTCTACCGCGGGGACTGGCCCGACTGGTGGGCCGATGGCGCCGGGAGCGCGCCTGCCGCCACAAAAATGTTCCGTCAGGCCCAGCGGGATCTTCACTATTACATGGAACTCAAAAAGCGGTATCCGAACCTGCGGTCCACCGATACCACACGCGCCGAATACGATCTCGCGCTCTATACCGAGCACACGTTTGGACACTCCGATGCGATGGGCCAGCCCTGGCATCCGCTCGTCCACAGTGTATCGGCGAGAAAGAAAAGCTTTGCCGTGGCGGGCCGCGAAAAGACTCAGACGGCGATCGACGACGCCTTGGAACAGCT
>CP070631.1:2681548-2687450 GCA_020356045.1 Candidatus Latescibacterota bacterium | reverse complement strand
TCTGTAGTAGTCGCAATCTTTACAGTTCGATTCGCAATAGAGCTTCAGATGCCCGAATTCCTTCGGGACAGGGCTCATCTCGTAGCAGAGCTTGGCGCGGGTTTTATAAACGAGGCAATTCCGACACTGGTCTTCTAGCGTGTCATCTTTTGAATTATACTCCCAACAATACTGGAAGGCTTTTAGTGGCAGGGTAGTCTCGACGGCAAGGTTTTGGGACTGTCTCTCTTTAATCAGGTCGGTGAGTGTGTCCCTCTGAATGCGGTAATGCCCCCCCAATGTCCGGCTGGCCGGGATCTTCCCGGCCTTAATCCATTTGAGAACGGTATCCGGTGTAACACCGAGTATCGCTGCCGCCTGAAACGTGGAGTAGAAGTTTTTGTTCGTGACCCACCTCGGGAATATTAATGAGTATGTTCTGAATATTATGAGGTTACTCTAACACAGCTCAAATTAACTGTCAAGTTTCAAGTTATGGAGACGTGGTGTTTGTGGATCCACAGCAGCAGCGGCTTTTATTATAGAGAGACAGAGTAGCCGCATAGCGGAGTAACCCGTTCGGGGCACCGATCTAATACTCGGGTCGCTACCAGCCAAATCCAAACTGGTTGAGTAGCCCCAACCGGTTACCCAGACGAGACCTGGCAAAAGAACAGCAGAGAACCGATGCTCCCTTGAATGAGATATGCTGGTGATTTTTTAGTGTAAGATAACTTTAAGATGGGGGTTTTGGGCGGAAGCGCCCGATGGCTTAAGTCGCGGTAATATTTGGAGCTGGTGAGCGGATTCGAACCGCTGACCAGCTCCACCCGATTAGAATCGCCGGCTCGCGACCTATTTGAGAAGAACCATCTTCTTCGTCAGCATCCTATTCCCTGCGGTCAAGCGGTAGAAGTAGACGCCGGTGCTGACTTGGTTGCCGCGAGAATCTTTGCCATCCCAAATGACTTCCTTGAAACCAGCTTCCAGCGTTTCGTCCACGAGCGTGGTCACCAGTTTGCCCTGAACGTCATACACGGAAAGACCCGCCTTCTCTCGTTTCGGCAGAGTAAATGAAATCGTCGTCGTCGGATTAAACGGATTGGGATGGTTTTGGAAAAGAGCACACATGGGCGTAAGTGCCTCATCATCTTGTACACCAACGACGTTCTGTACGGTGGTAAACGCCCAAACGGAGAACTCAGTGACACCACTGTCACGGATAAAGTTCTCTGTTGTGTTCAATGCCCCAGATTGGAACTCCCACATGAGTTCCGCATCATCATACCTGTAAAGCAGAAGCTGAGACTCATCCGAAAGTCCCGATAACTCGAACTCTTCCTGATCATAGAATAGCGTAAGATCCGTCTCAAAGCTGGAATCCGGAGGTTCCGGGACTATATCATAATACCTGTGTACCCAGTCGCTTCCCTCAGGAATATCTGGAGGAATTTCACCTGGGCAAACGCATATTGAAACATTGTCCAGCGCCTCGGAGGTGAAATTAAGAATGGCTAGCGTATCCGAGCCTGACACAAATGGAATGTCAACTCCGGCGTCAATTGTTGGAGCGGTCATCCAGCTACCGTTCCGATTACCCCCACGCACCGCCCGCACATAGAAATTGTCTGTCTTAGAATCGTCAAAGTACTCGCCGTAGTATACGCTGCCAACGTTGAAGTGAACGTACCAGGCGTAAATGGCGCTGTCGGCGTAGGTTGTAGACGACCAATACGTGTCCGACACCGTGTTGGGGAAAAACGTTACATCAATGCTGGGATCATATCGGTAATGCGCGAGAATTGTTTGCAGCTCATTTTTGTCAGGAAGACGCCAATCATTATAGTTGGCTAGCGTAAGATTTTCACAATAAGCGAGTGCTTCTTGCCAATTATATTGATTGTCCTTGTCGCGGGCCCCCCCATCATCTGTTTTAACTTCCCACATTAAACCTGTTGAATTATCGGTTACGGTGCCGTCACCATTGTTAACAAAAGCACCAAATGATCCATACCCGCCACGAACCGCCCGGACACGGTAGGAATAACTATACCAGCAGGTGCACGAGCTACCGTCTTCGAAATCGAAGCCCCAGTCGTAATCAGGATAATTAGGGTACATGAGTCTGGTACGAGACAAATATTGGGATGAAACCGTATTCGGGAAGTAGAATGTGTTTATGGCCGGGCCGGGTGCTGGAACGCTGTTATCCACCAGGGTAAATAGCTGTTCTTTCGTCGGCACTTGCCAGTCACTATATCCGCCAAAATTCTGAGTGCGTAGAGTCGCGGCAAATCCATCCGCATCATACCTATTGTAAAAATTGTTTTTATCATGAATGGAACCATCATCAGTCTTCACTTCCCACACCAACCCGGTTACATTATCCCTTACCATCACCCATTCTGTAGCGTTACGCGGTAGCTCATTGCCAATATCATCAAGTTTGGTATAGGAATTACGGCTACATAGTGCATAAGTGGCATCTTGACCGTAGAAGTCGTTGCCTGGTAACGGACACGCGATTTCAGAGTTGTTGTTATAGCACTTGATTTGCCCCGTATCTGGTACAGGACAATCCACCGGTAATACTATGGATGGTAAGACCAACAATAATGCCGATATAATTGAGAGCCGTTTCATTCTCTTACCCCCTTTCAGGAACGGGACCCGCGAAGAAATGACTACATGTAACTGTGTACCGAGAAATCAGAAGAGGCTCGAGGGGTTCGTATGGTGGGACTGCAAGGGGTGGAGCGCCCAGCCATGACGACCGTCACTCCATACCTCTCTGGTGATTCCGCGAAATCAACCGGTCATGGCCGATATTATACCACATCAAATTGACCTTGTCAGGCATGTGTCGTCTTGGGTTGTGTGATCTGGGGTTGCCGAATCAGCCAATTCCAAAGTGTCAGATAACTGTAAGACGGGGGATTTGGGCGGAAGCGGGAGATCGTGTAACCCTTTTAACAAATTGGAGCTGGTGAGCGGAGTCGAACCGCCGACCTATCGGGGCTAGCTGATACGTAATTTGCCCACGCGCCATTTCAGGTTTGGGACTCTAACTGCTAGATTGGGCCGGCTTCGATTTCATATCGAAAAACACTTTCTTTGGCGTCCTCTGACCGTAGGCGATCACCTTTAGCTGCGTATGATAGCCCGGCTCTTGCGGCAGTGCCCTTATTGACAAAGTTTTGGCGATGCCGTTGCTGCTTCCTCTCACCACCCGCACGACCAAAGGCGCGTTACCTACGTGTTCGCCATTAACTTCGATTTGTGCACCCGGCGGATCAGTCACAATTTCGATAGTCTCCTCTTCACTGTACCATGGCACCTCCACCGGCCGCGGCTTGCAGCAACAAACCAAAATATGAACACAGAACATTGTGATCGTTACTAAAAGAACCCACGTAGCCAATCGCACTCGAATACTGCCACGGTTCGCTCTAATATGCGGGTCAAACGGCATTCCACTCATCCTATTCGATTTCGAACGACAACACAGCGGACGATCTGCGTGACTACCCTCACTTTAAAAGAACCATCTTCTTCGTCAACGTCCTATTCCCCGCGGTCAGGCGGTAGAAGTAGACGCCGCTTGCCACAGGAATGCCCTTCTCATCCTTTCCGTCCCACATCTCCTCATGGCGCCGAGCCTCTCGCCTCTCCTCCACGAGGACCCGTACTAACTTCCCTGAAACGTCATATATCTTGAGGGAGATATTGCCCTCCTCCTTGAGTCCAAACGAAATACTGGTTGAGGGATTGAACGGGTTCGGGGTGTTCTGGTGCAACGCAAAGGATGGCGGTAAGCTGTCGTCACGCTTGTCCTTGATGCCCACGATTATTACCGAGGTTTTTACCGATGGCACGCCCAGCCAGAGGCTCGAGTCGACATTCATCGAAATCGTGCCGAACTGATCCGCGGCATCTATCGATAAGCCGCTATACTGCGTACTCGGAGTAATGTCGTAGAACACAAGGTGATCGACCTCGCTGATAATTCCCTCGTAATTCTTGCTGGCGGGATTGCAGAACCACACGGGCTCTAAGACATCCACACCTTCAACACCAAATTGGTCCTCCAGCGTGACGAATGTGTTGATGGGGTCACCTTGTAGAATTCGGTAGCACTCGAAATGGTCCAGGTTAACGGGAAACGCACTGCCTGGCTCGATTTTCTCTGCTGGCACAAGGAGATATTCCGGGAGGCCAATTCTCACCCACTGTGTCCCAAACTGATTGTCCACCTCAACGTCGCGGACTATCGGCGGATCCGGGGATGTAAACTTGTACCATATGAGGTGCGCATTGAAATCCGCGATTTGCTCACCGTTTTTGTCAACCGGATTGGCAAAGTGGTCGATCATATCGAGATAAACGTTACGCGAATCAAACTGGTCCTCAAGTGTAACAGTTAGGGCTGTCACAATGTTGTCTACATCGTATACCTTGAAGTGATCCAGCGGATTTGTCGGTTGAATGCCATGCGCAGAAAACGCCCCCTGGAATGGAATGAGCACCTTTCTAAAATCCGTCGGCGGAATGCCGGGAGTTGGGCGGCTTCCGCTGGGGTCGAAACCACACCCGCCGGCGACAAAGTTGCTGCTTGGTCCAATATGTATCTTTGGTGTTCCCGGGTTACCATCGTGATCCACCGTCGAACTACCATCTGAGATAATGATAGGAAACGGCACACTGTAGCTCCAACAGGCTTCAGCTGGCAAAGGAAGAGGCGGCACCGGAGGGGATTGCATAATTTCCATTGGCAACGGATCCATGAACGTTTCGGCACCGTCTGTCCTGCGGGTGAACGTCAACCTTGAAGTAACGTGTAGATAAGCTTCAAAGGTCCCTCCGTTCTCGTACTCACGATTAACGGTCATGTCTCCTTGGGCCTGAGGTCCGAAGCTGGACAGATTGGCCTGGACATCCCATTCCTCGGGATTTAAACCTCCATTATAGGTGACAATGATCGGCTCAATGCTTACTAGATTCAATGCAACGATCTCGATTGGAACCGTGTCGGAGCTCGGGACGACCGGCAGGTTTGCAGGTGCAAGTCTTTCCACAATTGTGCTGGTTCGGCCCAAATTGGAGCCCTCTTGGTCGAGGGATTGACCCCGGAGCGCGATTATCCCATCGAATGGGTCCGAACCGGGACCGAAGAAATCCGCCGGTAGAGGAGGTTGAACGTACGTGTCCCCGGGTGGCGTCTCAAACAGATCAACCCCAGGCTGGACGTCCGTTGCAAACGCATTGCCCACGTTGAGGAATGCAACAAATACCGTTACCATCAGTAATCGCACGTACTTTGTCATGACATTTCTCCCCTTTTGAAAACTTCAGAAAACTTGTTCGCGTGTGCAGAGCAGTTTACCTCTCAGACTCACGTAAGCGATTAGTCATTCCTTGAAACCCAATTTAAATAAGGTCGAGAGAATGTCCTCCGTTGCTCGCGTGAAAGGTTCGCTTTCGTGCACGCATGAATCGCTATGCTGGAGGGAATGAAGGAGCGCAGATGGCGGGATTATCAGGGGCGGAGTCCCCGTCAAAAGGACTGCGACTCCAGGCCCCCCGCAGAATGATTCCGTTAAATCAACCCGATGTGGCCGAAATTATACCACAGCAGACAGACCCTGTCAGGCGTGAAATCGCCGGGGATCGGATTGCCCACGACAGCCAAACCCCAACTGATTGACCAACCTTGCCCGACCGCCCAGACGAGGTCCTCGCGAAAGAACAGTCGATCACCGATGCCTCGCCGATTGCGGTATACTGGCGATTTTTTAGTGTAAGATAACTGTAAGATGGGAGATTTGTCGAAAAACCGCCTTGTCGCAATCCACCTAATGACAACGGCTTACGCACACACAAACCCGCCTAACCCACGCATTACGAGTGCGTTGCTCGGGTGAAC
>CP070631.1:2680052-2681448 GCA_020356045.1 Candidatus Latescibacterota bacterium | reverse complement strand
TTATAAGCTGCTATAAAATAAAATATTATAACGATGGGCGTTCGGCCGGCCGACGGCGTGTCGCCCGGGGACGCCAGCGGGCCGGCAAACCCGGTCGATCGCGATCCCGGCTCCGTTCCTGTTTCTCAGTCCATCGGATTTGTGGTACCGTCTACCTCGCTGCGTGCATAATCCGATTGGGAACAACCGGCTGATTTCCAGAAAACCGTTTTATGATTCGTTTGGCTCGGACCACATCCAGTCTCGTTGTCTGCGGGATGCTCCTGTTTTTTTGCCTCATCGCTTTTGGTGATGGGGCCGTTTCGGTTCGTGCGGACACACCCGCTTCCGAGGAAGCCGCCCGCGAGCGCATCGCGGAGAAACACGAAGACAGCACGGCGAAAAAAGTCGTCATGGTTCCGGTCAAGGTGATCGCCTTTCCGTTCTGGCTTATCGGAAAGGGAATCGAAGCGGGGTTGTTGACGGTCGAGAACAGACACCTCATAGAAAAGTCCGCCGCGTTTAGCGAAAAGCTGACCCGCAGGGGCTTGACGATTTTGTATGGCGTCGGGTACGACGGCGCGGGTTTTGGCGGCGGCGTCGAGTGGACGCCACCCGTGACCCCAATCACTCCTACCGTATCCGGTGCGATTTCATACAATCTTTATCAAGTCTATCGCGTGCGGCTGGATTTTTCGGGGCTGGTTGGCAACAAAGTCGGGCTGGCCGGAGAAACCAGGTACCGAGTTCTCCCGCAGGAGGATTTCTACGGAATCGGGCCCGGGTCAAAACGCGAAGACCGGACCACCTACAAGCTCGAACAAACATTGGTTCCGCTAACGGTCAATAGACCTTTCACGCCAAAAATTCAGTTTGACGCCAGCGTCGAGTACAACAACTCGAATACCTATAGCGGTGAGGACGAAAGATGGCCGTCGACGGAAGAAGTGTTCTCACCGGACGAGGTGCCGGGGTTGGATACCGGGGCGGAAATGGTGACCGCGACCGTTGCCTTGAGCTATCTCGGCTTTGACCGGCCGGGTGATCCCCGGTCGGGGATCTTTGCCAAAGCGCTTGTGGGCGTGTCGGCCGAGATCGACGGGCTGCCATACGATTACTACCGGGCTTACGCCGAGTTTTTTGGCTTTCTGCCTGTCCTGGGCGGAGGCAACCGGTTCGGGCCGCGTGGCTCGATCGGTGTGAGGGTTTACGCCGACATCAACGAACCAATAAAGGAAGACGGTGTCGTCCCGTTTTTCAAAATGCCCCGTGTCGGCGGCAGTAACACACTGCGAGGGTTTCGTGAGTTCCGGTTTACCGACAACAACGCGGCAGTGTTCAACGTGGAATACAAGTATCCGATACAACATCTTTTGGAGGCGGTGTTGTTCTGGGACGAGGGTCAGGTGTGGGGTAG
>CP070631.1:2678658-2679952 GCA_020356045.1 Candidatus Latescibacterota bacterium | reverse complement strand
TGCCAGCCCGATCTCTCCACCGAAGAGAGGACCCCGGTCACCTCCGTTGCCACGTTCCAGCCAGCGGCGTGTTTGAGCAAACGTTAGATCGACCGAAGCAGGTGGCTGCTGGATAGACACACACCTGTCCAGTCGGAGGGGTTCACTCCAAAGTCTATCCATTCCGCGCTGCCGAACCGAGCGAATATGGCATGATTCTAATCGAAAAGCTAGCCTCCCAGTCTGGATAACCCTCGAGCCGGGCTGGCATTTTTGGACGCACTCCCGGCCCGTTATTTCTAATTCCGGACGAAATAGACTGGCTTCCCAAAGATGACGTTGTCCGACCAGTAGAGGCCTTCGTCGGTGCTACAGACCGGATTCCAGCGCCGTCAACCGAGCCCGAGCATCTTCCAGTTGCGGCGATCCTTCATCGGCATCCGCTCACGCATCGAGAAAATTCGAATACGCTTTCTTCGCCTTGGCCGGTCGGCCGATTTCCTCATAGAGAAGGCCCAAATCGTAGTGAGAGAGAAAATGGCCGCGATAAACTCGAAGCATTTCTTCGTGAACTCTCGCTTGATACCCTGTTCTATTGGTTATGGCGCTTTTACTTCTATCCCGGAGACCCCTCAGTCTTGGAGATAAACGGAGACATAGTACGGGAATTTTTGATATAATACTTCTTAACTAATTTAATCGCGTTTCACGCAATCATCGGCGGGACCATCACACACCCTTGGCTCCCCGCAGCTCTCCCCTCATCGCTAGGCTCAATGGTCTCCGCCTCGTTATCGCTACAAGGAGGAGAACATGATGTCCATAGCGTTTTTACCCAGGTTTACGCATTCAGCCATATTGGCTTCCCTCTTCGTCGTCGCCCCAGTACTAACAAACGCCACGGTCTATTTCGTCGATGCCGCCCAGCCCAACGACACGGGTAACGGACTCTCCTGGCCAACTGCTATGCAGAAAATTCAGACCGCCATCGATTCGTCGGCAGTGGGTGATACCGTGCTGGTCAAGTACGGAACCTATACGATCACCACTGACCTGGTGATCACGTCGGACCGAAAGATCACATCCGATGACGGCACCAATGACTCCTGGTACTCGGCTGCTTATTCCGACAGCCTTTGCCTTATTGATGCCGGTGCCAGCGGGCGGGTGCTGACTATAACTGGTTCAGATGTCACGGAGGCGACTTGGATACGGGGTCTCAAAATGACCGGCGGCCGTGCGACCGGCGAATCACCCGGCGCCGCGTACGGTGGTGGAGTCTTTATCGGCGGCGGCGCCGATCCGAAGTTCTGGG
>CP070631.1:2676660-2678558 GCA_020356045.1 Candidatus Latescibacterota bacterium | reverse complement strand
TGGCGGCACTCTTGGTGCCATCGGTTTTCCGGGGGTTGGTCCGCGCCTTTCAAACCAAGGGGATGCTCTATGTTGCCGCGTTGATCCGGATTACGGTGGGCGTCTTGCTGCTGCTGGCCGCGCCGGAGTGCAAGTTTCCACTGGGCGTTCGGGTTCTCGGCGTCTTCACGATTTTTGCCGGTGCAGTGCTTCCGTTTATCAAGCAATCGACGGCGGACGCGCTGTTTCTCTGGGTATCCAAATTGCCGGACAGCGCGATGCGCGGATTCGCCCTGGTCGGAATCGTACTGGGCGCATTTCTCGTCTACGTGTCCGCCTGAATATCCGGACCTCGCTCGTGTACTAGTGTTGGGCACCCGTGACGGGGCCGGGAGGGTGTTAGGAGCTTGTGCCCCGGTATTCCAACAGGAGGAGCAGTCGTGGCGATAGGTGTCATCGTGCTAATCGTTCTGGCGGTACCGACGTTGTTTCAGTTGGTGGTTCAGGGCGGCGAGCGGCGCCGGCAGCACAACGAAATTCTGGCAAGACTCGATCGTATCGAGTCCAAAATGACCGGGTCCGGACAATAGTGCGCTAGAATCATTAGCTGGTGTGTTGCCAGGCGAGGTTGACTCGGATCTGACGAGGAGATAAACATGATCTGCGCCAAATGCAAAAAGGACTATCCGTCACAGTATTATTTCAAGACCGATGATGTGTGCATCGAGTGTTTTAACAAGCTCGATCCAAAACAACAAGAAAAGGCGATGCGCCACTCGCTGATGAAGTATCCCATGACATCGACGAGCTTTGAGATCGAAGGACATCGTATCGCCAAACAGCTCGGTGTCGTGCGGGGGATCACCGTCAGGTCACGGTCGATTTTTGGCACGCTGGGCGCGTCGCTGCAAACGATCATTGGCGGCAACATCACATTGTTTACTCAGTTGTGCGAAAGAACGCGGGCGGAGGCCTTTGATATGATGGTCGCCCATGCTGAACGTATCGGCGCCAACGCGGTGATTGGTGTCCGGTATGACGCCACAGAGGTGATGGATGGCGTGACGGAGGTGCTCTGTTACGGAACGGCGGTCGTTGTCGAACGGACCGGCTGACGATAACCGGCAAGGAAGATGCATGAAACTCAAACAGGCGACGTTGGCAGCGATCATCGCATTGTGCGTGATCCTTTTGACCAAGACTCTTGCGACCCTTTTCCCGGTCGAGTTCGGGCAGCAAAACGTTGCCCGTGTGACTATCACGTTGACGGCGTTAGCCGGTCTGGCTGTCGCCCATTTCTACTACCGGTTCTACCGTGACTACACCCGGGCCGATCAGCGGGGACTCCGGCGGGTGTCGTTGCTGGCCGCGGTTGCGGCAGCCGCCATGGCGGTTCTCTACATAAAAGGTTTTCTAATCGTCTACGATCTTTCTGTGATCGATATTCTCGAGCGGATGCGTTTTCTCGATGCGATCGTACCGTGGCTGGCAACGGCAATCTATCTGGAGTTTTTTATCGTGCTTTGGGGTGAAGTGAAAAACCGTGAAAACTCCCGCCTCAAGAATGCCGTCCGGCTCGCTCTTATCGGCTCGGTGGTGATGATTGCCGAACGAACTCTGATGCTTTACAGCTATCACCAGTTCAGTGCTTTTGACCGGACCGCCGGGCTGCCCGAATCGGTCTACACCGCCGCAATTCCCTTCATTCTTTTTGCCGCGGGCTCGGTTCTTTATTTTTTTGTCGTGTTCTATGGGGAACTGCGGCCCGTGAGTACTCACTAATTGCTATGGAACAAGACTTACGAGAATGGTCGTTTCAAGACGACGCACTCCTGTCTTTTACTCACTAAATTGTGACAACCGCAACGAATCCGGACCAGTAACACAAAAACCCCGGGTGTACGTAACGGCCGGGGTTG
>CP070631.1:2665105-2676560 GCA_020356045.1 Candidatus Latescibacterota bacterium | reverse complement strand
AGCGGACAAAACTGGTATCCGCCGAATCACTTCCGACCGTTGGTCGACTGGAAGCTCGACTCGGAAGAAGCCGAGTCGTTCAAAACCTGGATACTGGGTCCGATCTTTCAGATGGCGAGCTTGATGCTTCACGAGAAAAGAGCTCACCTCTCGAACCTAAATATTATCGGCGAGCTTTGCGCACAGTTCCGCAAAGGGATTCTCGCCCTGATCCGCGAGCATGGTCCCGAGGCCACCGTCAAGACGGTGGAGGCATACCACGCGCTTCACCCCGAGGCGGCGGGGAAGGCATGGCACCCGGAGACGTTCGAAACCATCGGCAATCCGGAGTGGCAACAGCTTTATGTCAACGCTGAACACGATGGAACGGTTGGTGTGTTGACGATCGGCCGCGAGAGTTACAACCACGATGTGAACGCCGAGTTGAACCGTGCCATCGGGTGGCTTCAGTCCGAGGGGATCGAACGTGTCATCGTTACCGGTGATTTTCATCTGTCCACTCAGTTGATCGGCGCGGACACGAGTGATTTCTTCCAAGCGTTGGAGAACGCCGATATCGGTTTTAAGGTGGCGCATGACTGGTCGTTGACCGCACGCCGGCTCCACGATGAATTCAAGACCTCTGTTGGTCTGATAAATGGCAAACGTTGCCTCGGTGGTATGCTCGAGCTGATGATGCACTGCCATTATCTCGTAGCGCTCGATGATGCAGATTTGGGTATGCCCGAGGTCACGCTGCCCGTGGTCCCGGGAATGGAGGGATGCCACTGGCCGTTCCGCAAGGCGGCGCCCAAACACCGGATAGAGCTGCTAAATCTTCTTCTTAGCGGGCGGTCGATCAAGGCCAAGGAGACAGTTGGCTGGCTGGCCGACTTTACGGGACCTATGCATGATGCGTTGGCCATGAGCTGGAAAATTGCGACGGGCGGCGATCACGGTCTGCAAAAACGGATCGTCAAGGAAGGCGCGCTAAAAGATATTCCCGATGATATCAGCGCACTCCCGGAGGCGGGCGACCCGGGCGCCGAGGCGGCGCGGCTTGCCATCCTCAACAACATCCAAAGCTCGTGCGGGACGACGCTGTCGGAGGCGCTGGCCGTACAGGCCAACCATTCCGCCGGATTCATGAACAGTAAGGAGTGCCTGAAAGGGGCAATCGGCGCAGCATACACAAAAACGATGAATGTTTGACAGAGATCCGAACAGGCCACCATCAATGCCACACGACATTATTGTACGCTATGCCATTGTAGGCGCAGGGACCGCGGGAGTTACCGCGGCCGAAGCAATACGTGAGGTCGACCCTGCCGGCGAATTACTCATCATCAACGGCGAATCGTACGCTCCCTACTGCCGTCCGCTCATCATCGAAGTACTAACCGGTGAACGCCGGTTCGACGACGTTCATCTTCGGGGCGCCGATTGGTATGACAAACGTGGGATTTCGTTGATAAACGGCGATCCCGCGGTACACCTCGATACATCGGACAAAAAAGTCGTTTTATCATCGGGCCGAACGGTCATGTGGGACAAACTGCTCATCGCCGCCGGTTCAAAACCGGCGATCCCCCCCATTGATGGTATTGACCTCGAGGGGTTGCCCGCATTCACACTTTACCGTCAAACAGATGTCGAGCAGCTCCGGCCGCACGCGCGGCCGGGTGCGAAGGCCCTTCTTATAGGGATAGGCTTGATCGGCTTGCAGGCAATGAACGCACTCCGCGAAATGGGTGTCGACATCGTTGCGATCGATCTGCAAAGCAAGGTGCTACCGTTGATCCTCGACGCGAAGGCCGCCAAATATGCAAAGAAACAAATCGAGGATCACGGCATAGAAGTCCGGCTCCGGACGGGCGTCAGACTGATCCGCCGGGCAAACGGCAACGGTTGCCCATACGCAGCGATGACACGGCGCGGCGAAGAGATCCCGTTTGACTTTACCGTTCTTGCCACAGGAATGAAGCCGGACTTCTCGCTGATCAATGAATCGGCAATCGATCGCAAACGAGGAATCAAAGTCAACGCCGATATGGAAACGTCCGTTCCCGGCGTGTTTGCCGCCGGTGATGTCACGGAATTCTATGACGTGACCGAGCGCCGGTCCGATGTTCATGGTCACTGGGTCAACGCATACCGGCAGGGGCGGATCGCGGGATTGCGTATGGCGGGTGAAACCGCGACACCCTACGACCCTGTCTATCTGAACTCACTCAATATTTTTGGTTTGCCAATTATAACCATGGGATCGAGCCGCGTTGACCGCCCGAAGAATGCAAAAGTTTATCTGACCGATGTTCCGGGGCGGCCCGCGTACACACGCTTTGTGCTCCGCGAAGGGCGGCTTGTCGCGGCTACGTTTGTCAACGACGTCCACCGTGCCGGTGTATTTCAGTATTTGATGCGTGAGAAGATCGATATCAGTGATGTCGCGAGTTCGCTTTTCAACCGTGAGCTTGGCGGTATGGAATGGCTGTACAAGCATCATGAGACCGCGGTGCGCGGTAAGGTCGAATGGCCCGCCACCATGGATTTGATCGATCGATACAAAAAGGATCACTCGCATACCCGGTGGGGTGATGGGGAAAAAACGGGCGACAAAAAACCATGAGCAATTCGCTTGGCAAAATGCGCTCGCGCGCCGCCGTTGTTGACTTGACTGCGGGAACGGTGGCGTACGAAGACACACCTCCGGAGGTGGTACGCAGCTATCTGGGTGGGCGCGGGCTCAACATCGCCTACCTGTACAAAATGCTCCAGCCGAATGTCGACCCGTTGTCTCCGGACAACGTGCTCATTCTCGGCACCGGGGCGTTGACGGGCACCGGGGCGCCGAACTCGGGCCGTTTCAACGCCACGACAAAGTCCCCCGAAACCAATCTGCTCGGCGATGCCAACTGCGGCGGTTTCTTTGCGCCAAAGCTCCGTTACTCGGGGATTGACCGGCTGATCATCAAAGGCAGGGCAAGGCATCCGTCGATCCTAAAAGTCGAGGATGGGACGGTGACGATCGAGGACGCTCGCGCATATTGGGGAATGGATATCTACGAGATCGATACGGCCCTGCACAACGATTACGGCCAGTCGATCGAGGCAGTCACTATCGGACCTGCCGGTGAGAACATGGTTCGTTTTGCCTGCGTTATGACGGGGATCAAGAATGCCGCCGGCCGCGGGGGAACCGGTGCCGTGATGGGAAGCAAAAATCTCAAAGCCGTGGTGGCAGCCGGTGGGCCGGGATTCGAAATCCAGGACCCCGACAGTTTTGTCGCATTGAACGAAGAGCTCAAAAAATATCTAACCAATTCGATGGTGGTCAAAGTGCTTGGCCGCGTCGGGACGCCGCTTCTCTACGAGGTCAGTAACCACCTGGGGACGATTCGCACCCGCAACAGTCAGGACAGCCAGTTCGAGGACACGTTGAATGCCGAAGTGATTCACGAGCACATCGACAAGATGATCTCCTGTCATTCGTGTATCGTTCACTGCCGGCACCGCAACACGTATAAGGGAGAGGGGCCCGAGTACACGACCGTCGGGCTGCTCGGTGCCAACCTCTGTATCGCCGATACGGCCAACGTTATCCGGCTCAACAACCTGGTCAACCGATTGGGGATGGATGTGTCGTCGGTGGGCGGCGTTCTGTCGTGGGCGCTCGAACTTTATCAGCGAGGAATCATCGATGATTCGATCACCGGTGGCCCCATCGAATTTGGCGATTATGATCTCGCCGACCGGTTGATCCGCTCGATCGCGGCGCGCGAGGGTTTTGGCGATGTTCTGGCGGACAGCTCGCAAGCGGCCGAGAGGCTAAACGATCCCGAGTGTAATTACCTGACCGCCATCAAGGGATTGCCGCAATCCGATCCGCACGACTGCCGGTATATCAAGGCCTTTGCTCTTGGAATCGCCACTGCCTCGCGAGGTGCCGACCATCTCCGCAGCCGTCCGACTCTCGAGGTTTTTGATCTTCCGCCCGAGCTGTTGCGTGAGATTTACGGCGCCGATGTGGATCGCGATCCGACATCGTATCTCACAAAAGAAATCGTCGTTGCGACACACGAAAATATCTATTCGATCGTCGACTCGGTCGGGATCTGCAAGTTTATCTGCCACGGATTTAACAGTCCGAAACTGCTCAAATACGATCATTTCTCTCAGCTCCTGAACGCCGCATTTGGTGCATCGTTCTCGATCGACGAGTTAAAGGCGGTCGCAAGACGTGTCGTCGATTTGGAACGGGCATTTATCAACCGCGAAGGTGTGCGGCGGCCACAGGATATGCTACCACGCAGATATTTTGACGAGCCGCTTCCGCATGGAGTGGCAAAAGGACACCATGTGGACCGCGATAAGTTTTTTGAAATGCTCGGCCGCTACTACAAACTGCGGCAGTGGGATGAAGACGGCATGGTGCCCAAATCCCGGATTGTCGAGCTTATGGCCCCGTGGAACGGCGGTAAGGAGGCAGCATCATAAGACGTATTTACACCAACCATCTGCTTTGCTCGGGGTGCCGCGCGTGCAGCGTGGCTTGCTCGGTTGTGCACTTTGGCATGGCCGATGACTCGCGCGGCGCGATTCAAATATTCCGGGATCCCGTCGCCGGGTTCGAATACCAGGCGGTGTGCCGTTTGTGCGAGGATCCCGAATGTGTCGCCGCTTGTATGGCGGTCGCGCTGACTCTGGATCGGAAGACGGGCCAGGTGCTCTTTGACAGGAACCGCTGTGTCGGATGCGCGATGTGTGTCATGGTCTGTCCGCACAACGCGATCGTTCCCGATCGCCGTGCGGGCAAAGCGATTCTCTGCGATCAGTGTGTCGGAAGGGACAAGCCCGCGTGCGTTGCGGCATGTTCGACGGGAGCCATCGATTTTGTCGAGACAGACGATGCCGTCACGAAAGAAATGGCTGGGACAAGAAAATAGAACGACTTGAAATGCGGACCGGCGTGTTGCGGAGATACGAGCTGCGGCCACCGGTTCGAGGGGAGGTAAAATGTCGGGGGACAAATTCACCGTTGGCGCTATCGGCGTGGGTGCCGTCGGGAGCGTCATCACCGCCTGTCTGGCAAAGGCGGGTGCACGTATCGTCGCTGCGGACCTGCCGCATCGCATTCCACAGTTGAACAAAAACGGGCTCCAGATGCAATGGGCCGACGAGCTTTTCGAGTACCCGGCGGATGTGGTCGAGTCGATCCGGGATATCGCCAATGCCAAACCCGACTGTGTTCTTGTGGCGACCAAAGCCGTGGCTTTAAAGAAAATCATGCCCGATGTGGTCGAAGCAGCGGCCAATGATTGCCTCGTGGTCAGCGTTCACAACGGTATCGACACCGAAGATGAAATCGCAAAACACATACCGCCGAAAAATGTCGCGCGCATGGTGGTGAATTTTGCCGGAGCGATCAACGCCGAGGGATTCGCCAAGGTGGTTTGGTTCAATCCGCCGAACTTTTTTGGCAGGCTCGAGGATGGTGACGATCCGAGGCTGGCGAGGATAATCGAAATGCTAAACTCGGTCGAGTTGACATCCGAGCTGGTGGACACGATAACGATCAAGAAAAAGGCCTTTCTAAAAACGATCCTCAACTCGGGGTTGATGCCGCTTTGTGCCGTGCTAAAGCTCACCATGCGGCAGGCAATGCAGGGGGCGGCGACGCGGCGGTTGGTCGAAGATCTGATTCACGAGGGGCTGGCGGCAGCTGGGAAGCTGGGATACGACTACGGCGAAGGCATATTTGACATGTGCATGGGTTATCTCGACCGGGGTGGGGATCATTATCCGTCGATGTGTGTGGACCTGGAGTGCAGGATGGCGACCGAAATCGATTTTATAAATGGTAAGATCCTCGAGCTTGGAAACAAATTCGATGGTCTGAGTTTGGAGGTCAACCGCGTGCTCGTGTCGTTGTTGATGGCAGAGGAGGTCAAGATCGGGGCGAGGGCGCCAGACGACATACCGGATTATCTGTTGAGTTCTTGACCACCAATCGCGGTTCGAGCCAAAGGGGGGAGGCTCTTTGGACGGCATCCGTGCCGTCGTATTGGAAGATTGAGGGCAGTAGACGAGAAGGAGGAAGGTAGTGGTTCCCGAGAAGATGATGGCTGCGGTCCTTCATGGACCCAAGGAGCTAAAGATAGAAGATGTCGATACCCCGCGGCCCGGCGCGGGTGACGTGCTCGTCGAAGTTGCCGCAAACGGTCTCTGTCACACCGACGTGACTTACTACGAGGCCAAGATCCCAGAGAAAGCGCGGATGTACCCGCTGATCCTCGGACACGAGGCCGCGGGAACCGTTGTTGCGCTGGGTGATGGCGCCGCTGGTTTGGCCGAGGGCGATCACGTGCTTCTCCCGCCGGTTTATGGCTGCGGCGAGTGCGATTACTGCCAGGCGGGTCTGGACAATTTGTGCCGCAAGTCGGTGTTTCTAGGCGCAAGCCGGCACGGCACCTACGCGCAGTATGTAACCATACCGGCAAAGTTCGCGTTCAAAATGGCGCCATCGGTCGACATGGAACGCGCGTGCGTGGCGGCGGACTCGGTGTCCACCGTCTATTACGCATTGAAGGAACGAGTGGGCGTGAGACCGGGTGATTCGGTCGCCGTGTTTGGTTGCGGTGGGTTAGGTCTTGCCGCATTGAACGTGGCGCGTGAACTGGGTGCGGCAAAACTCTACGCCGTTGATGTCAGGGACGACAGCCTCGAAGCAGCGGCGCGTCTCGGCGCGGAAACCGTCAACAGCAAAGGCAAGGAGAAGCTTTTCAAAGAATTGAAAACGCTTTCAAACGCTGGTATCCGGATCGCATTGGATTGTGTCGGTTTTGCCGCCACGATATCAGAAGCGTTTGCCACCGTGTGCAAGGGTGGTGAGGTCGGCGTGATCGGGTTTACGCTCGATAAGGTCGAGCTGCGTACCGGCAACTTTATGGGGTTGCAGAAACGAATTGGCGGATCGTGGGCGTGTCCTACGAGACTCTACCCGGAGGTCGTGACGATGATCGAGAAGGGTGGGCTCGATTTTGACGTTCTGGTCAGCAAGTTTTACGACCTCGAACAGGTCGAAACGGCATTCGCGGATCTCGAGGCCGGCAAGATTGTGGGCCGCGCGGTGATCCGGATACCTCATTAGTTCGCAGACCTCGAAACAAGGAACGAACAACAGGAGAAACGTATGAACCTCGAAAACAAGAATGCAATCCTCACCGGAGGCAGCGTTGGAATCGGATGCGCCATCGCGCCCGCGCTGGCGCAGGCCGGCGCGAATGTGGCGCTCAATTACCGCAAGCATGCCGACGAGGCCAACGCGGTGGTGGCCGATATCGAAAAGATGGGACGCAAAGGACTGGCGGTAAAGGCCGATGTGTCGTCGTTCGAGGACGCGCAGAACATGGCCAAGACGGTCGTGGACGAGTTTGGCTCGGTGGATATCCTGGTGTGCAACGCCGGTGTCAACCGGGACGGTGTGATATGGAAAATGACCGAACAGCAGTGGGACGAGGTTCTCGATATCAACCTCAAAGGGTATTTCAACTATATGAGGGCGGTTGCGCCGTACTTTCGTGAACAAAAATACGGCCGGATCATCAATATTACCTCGATCAACGGAATGCGGGGCAAGTTTGGCCAGTCCAATTACGCTGCGTCAAAAGCGGGGATCATCGGGCTGACAAAAACGGTTGCCCGCGAGCTGGGATCGTCAAAAGTGACAGTCAACGCGATCGCTCCGGGGATGATCATGACCGAGATGGCTAGAAAACTCGATCAGAAGTGGCTGGACATCGCGACGGCCGAGACCGTTTTGGGCAAACTCGGTGACCCTGAGGATGTCGCTCACCTCGTTGTGTTTCTCTCGTCGGATCTGGCCGGGCACATCACCGGTCAAGTGATCTCGGTGGACGGCGGCCAGTATATCTAATTGCTTGGGGCGGCGCCCGTGGGATCGCGGGAGGTGTGCCCCATTGGTGCGATCGTAGTATGGCCACGAGCTGACGCACGATGGGTCCGCCACCGATGACTCGCCTGTGAAGAGGCGGGGTTGTGCGGTGCCTGAATTTCAAGAAGGAGAACCTGATGGCTGACGACGTAATTCTGTTGGAGAAATGGGAACCAAACGAGCACATAGTGGTTCTCACGCTCAACCGCCCTGACGCAGGGAACGCGCTCAACACCCCGATGTTGGAGGCGATGGCCGAAAAACTCGATGAGGTCGATGCCGACACCTCGATCAGGGTGTTGATCATGCGGTCAGCCGGTCCAAACTCGAGCTTTGGTGCGGATCTCAACGAGCTGGTGGTCAAAAAAGGCGACGGCTATAAGAACATGACCAAAAAGGATGCCAAGAAACACATCGATGACGGCCGCGTGGTGGCGAAAAAGCTGTTTCACCTCCGTGTCCCCACCATCGGTATCATCCACGGGTTCTGTCTGGGAGGAGGAGCCGAGCTGTATACCCTGTGCGACGTGTTGTGCGGAGCGTCGGGCGGGAAGGACGAAGGGGGATTGATGTACGGATTCCCCGAACCGACCATCGGGGCCATGGCGGGATGGATGGGACCGGAGCTGTTGATTAAAAGAATCGGGGTCGGATACGCCAAAGACATTCTTTTGTCCGGTCGGATGGTCAACGGCGACGAGGCGTTTTACATGGGACTGGTGCAGGCGCTCCTGCCAAAGGACGAACTGTTCGAACGCGCGCTTCAATGGGCGGACATGATCGTTGCTAACGCGCCGCTGGCGGTCGAATCCACACGCCGCACGCTCAACCGTGTTATGTTTCCTGATTTTGATGAAGTTGTCGCGACAACGGGCAGCGAGACGGTTGAGAATCTGATGACCAAGGATTTTGTAAAGGGCGCGACGAAGATACTCGAGCGTTCAAAAGAACAACCCAAATACGAGAGGCGGTGACACAGAGAGTATGTCATTTCCACTAAATCCACCCGTAATGGTTCTCGCCGGTGCCCGAACACCGTGGGGCCAGTTTACGGGCAGTCTCAAGGAGTTTACGGCAACGGATCTTGGAGTGATCGCGGCCAAAGAAGCGATCAAGCGCAGCGGTGTCGCACCGGAGAAGTTCGGTCACACGATCATGGGTAACACCCGAGCCACGAGCAGTCTCGACGCGCACCATATGGGCCGTCATGTGGGGCTCAAGGCGGGATTGCCGATCGAGGCCGGCGGTCTTATGTTAAACCGGCTTTGTGGTGGTTCACTCCAGGCGGTGGTGAGCGGCGCGACCATGATTCACTTTGGCGAAGCCGAATACGTTCTCACCGGGGGGACGGAGAGTTTGACAAACTGCCCGCATTCGATCTGGGGGTTGAGAACCGGTCTGGGATTAGGCAAGGGAACCATGCACGATACGTTGTGGGACGGTCTTGTCGATACCTACTGCGGACTCGGTATGGGGCCAACGGCTGAGAAGCTCGCCGCGGAGTATGATATCACCCGCGAGGCATCGGACGAGTTTGCACTCAGGAGCCAAACTCTCGTCGAAGAATCACAGAAAAACGGCGATCTGGCCGAAGAAATCGTGCCTGTCGAGCACACGGTGTCGAGGAAGGAAAAACGCATGCTCGAGGCAGACGAGACGCCCCGCCCCACCACACTCGAGAAACTCGCCAAACTGCGCCCCGCGTTTGTAAAAGACGGCCAGGTGACCGCGGGCAATGCCTGCGGGCTGGCCGACGGTGCGGGCGCCATCGTTATCGGTTCGGCTGAGGCCGTCGAGCGTGATGGGCTCGAAGCGATCGGCGAGCTGCTGTCATGGTCGGCCGTCGGTGTGCCACCCGATATAATGGGAATCGGTCCAGCGCCCGCGATTCGCGCGGCTCTCGAAAGGGCAAATCTTACTCTCGATGACGTCGGTCTTTTTGAGATCAACGAAGCATTTGCCTGTCAGGTGCTCGCTGTTCTCAAAGATCTGGGGTTGGAGCAGGATCGTGTGAACCTCCAGGGTGGATCGGTGTCTCTCGGCCACCCGCTCGGTTCAACCGGCGCGCGGCTCACTCTGTCGCTTCTCGTGCAGATGAAGCGGAAGAATGTGAAGTACGGTGTAGTGAGTCTGTGTATTGGAGGCGGCCAGGGAATGGCTGCCGTATTTCGCAACCCCAATGTGTCCTGACACCGAAGACACATCGTTGGCAGGAATCGTAGAGGGATGAGGCCCGCGGAAACCGCGGGTCTTGCCCATTGGGGATCACATGGCAGACGCGCGGGTTTGGATCCAGCGGAGCCAATCGTCAATCCCTTCACCCGATAAACATGATGTTTCGATGATATCGATTCCCGGACGCACGCGTTTCGCGTTGCCGCGTGCGCGAGCAAGATCAAAAGGCACATGCGGCAGCAGATCGATTTTGTTGAGCACGAGGAGATCTGCTTTAGCAAAAGTTGCCGGATACTTGATCGGCTTGTCATCGCCTTCGGTGACACTCAAGACAACGATCTTGGATGCCTCACCGAGATCAAAACTGGCAGGACAAACAAGGTTCCCCACGTTTTCGACGAAAAGGATGTCGACCTTCTGAGTCTCGAGTTTATCCAATTCCCGTTCGATCATACCCGCGTCGAGGTGACACGCTCCACCGGTCGTGATTTGCCGCACCGGTTTGCCAAAACGGGCAAGTCTTGCGGCATCATTGTCCGTCTCGATATCGCCTGTCAAAACCGCGGCGCGCAATCCGGACGGCAGCCGTCGTAGCGTTTGTTCGAGAAGCGCCGTTTTGCCGGCACCGGGTGAGCCGATCATATTGAGTGTCAGTATTTTTTGAGATTCGAAAACCGCTCGCAATCGCCTCGCGATGGAATCGTTGTTCTCGAGAACCTTTTGTTTGAGGGCGATTCTTTTTTTCATTCCTCGAATTCCACGTAGACAATTTCGATTTCGTCACCGCCGATGAGTTGTGTTTGGGATTCGCCACATTCAGGGCAAATGGTGTTGTGGTTCACCACCAAGAACTCGTGGTTACACGCCGTACACCGATTGCGCTGGCTTGCGGTTTCGATCCGCGCTTCGAGCGCGTCGAATTCCGTGCCCTTGGTCAAGGATTCCAAACCGAAGATCAACGCCTTCGAATTCACGCCGGATAGCTCGCCAATCCGGACGCCTACCGCAACGGCGCGGGCTTGCCCGTGACGGCGCGCTTCGTCGCGAACGATGTCAAGTAACGATTTCGCAATCCCCAATTCATGCATGTTTTGGCGTCATCCGGGGATTCCGGGTAGACGGGAAGGGAGTTCTCCGTTCACCCCGATGTGTTGTTGGTGCGATCCGGACCGTGCGTTTGGTCGTCGGGTGCCGGCAAGGATTCTGAAGGTTCTCCGTTGTGATTCGGCCGGTGAAGATAGTAGTAACAGGTTCGTTTCACGACCTCACGAAGCAGGCACGAATCCCGAAAGTATATTCCGCAACGGAAACACAACTCCTGTGGTCCGGTTTCCAGATCGACAATGT
>CP070631.1:2661968-2665005 GCA_020356045.1 Candidatus Latescibacterota bacterium | reverse complement strand
TTGCTCACCAGATCCCTCTCACCAGGCGAGGACTCATCACCGGCAAAGCCGCCATAAACGGTAACTCCGTTCTTCAACCAAAAGGATGCCGTGCGCGACGCGCCCGATGTCGGCGTAAACGTGCCCTCGGTAACCCATATCTCGGTCACACTCGGACATGCCGCGGCGAGCGCTTCGTTTAGCGTGGCAAACGCGGTGGACCACGAGGTTCCATTTTTGGTTCCGGACACGTTGGGATCAACGTACAAACGCGACACACCCGGACAGGAAAACTCATAGGCTCCCATATCGACAGCGACGTTCTCGATACGCGGGCGTCCGTCGAGATCAGTGTCGGCCAAATGCGGTGCGTTATCGTCACCCGTGTCCTTGGCCGGTGATCCCACACCGAGCCTAAAATTGACACCTTCGTCAACGTACAACGGGTCCTCGTCTATGTTGTTTCCGCCGTCGATGCCAAAGATCGGATTCCAAGCGGCGCTCCCACCGGATCCCTGAATCAACGAATGATAAAATGTCGTCTCACCGCCGGAGACGTTTATGATCTGGGTCACACCCGAGTTGCCCCAGATAATCGTGTTGTAGATCTCAGGAAATGCATTGTCGTTATAGATAGCCGATCCCTGCCATTGGACCGAGTCCAGGGCAAACGTCGCGTTGGTGATGATCGGCACGCTACCGTTATAGATGTAAACCGCACCGCCAAAAGCCGCGTAGTTATCATAAAACCCAACGTTCGAGATAGCACCGTTGAACTGATCTCCGGAGATCGCACCACCCCAGACGGCAAAGTTTTTGGTAAAGACCACGTTGGTAATCGTAGGACTGCCGTTGTCGATCACCAGTCCGCCGCCACGGTCGGCGGAACCGCCCTCGGAGGAGTGACCGCCGGTGATGATAAACCCGTCGACGATGGTTGCCGGGCCGGTACCGTGCCCGGTCACAACGTGATAGACATTGTCGCTTCTGTCACCGGCTGTCCCAATGTCACCGCTCAGAATTGTGGGGTTGGCGGCAAAATTCCGTTGTGAAATAACAACTTCATTCCCTGCGAATCCGCCAATCACGGCGACGCTGTCTCTGAGAACAAATGTGGCCTCTCGATTCTCGTCCGACGTGGGTTTGTAGGTGCCGGCGGCGACCCATATGGTGTCGCCATTTTCCGCAGTTGACAGCGCATCCTGGAGGTCGGCAAACGCGTCAACCCAGGATGACCCATCGTTGAGCCCGGCGGAATTGGCCTTTACGTATATACGCGCAGAGGCGGGAAGGGCTGCACACATCAAGAGACACACTGCCAACACATTACAAATAATGGAGATGGACGGGGAGCGCCTCGTCATATGTTCCGACCTTGTTTTATGCGTAGTGTTCAGATCAGACGATTTAGATTTTTTTCGTACTCTTGGGTCCTCGAATGGACCCTGCTCACGCTTATTCTACTAGCAACTCGTATGCCGCCACCGGTGCTCTTGTCCCAAGTTAGCCGGCGCTCGCCCGGGTGCCTCATGCGACCGTGTAATTGCCTGAACGGCCTCCACATAACGCGATACCGGCGGCACGGTTTGGCACCGTAACACCAAATACGAAAGCCAGAGAAAAGGTTGGAATGATTGGGGATGGACGGATCCCCCGGCACCCCAGACGTACAACGTGGAGACACCGTTGTGGATTAAGACCCCCACAAATTGTGTCCAAACGACGAAGCCCGGTCGTTGAGGCCACGAGACTCAACGACCGGGCTGTCGATCGACCCGACAAGCCGATAAAGGAAACGCTATTTGAGGAATATCATCTTTTTGGTGGCGGCAAACCTGCCGGCGTTAACCCGATACAGATAGACGCCGGTTGCCACCGGGTTGCCATGCATGTCCCGGCCATCCCAGGTCACGTCGACAAACGCGGCGCCGCCCGTCGTTCCATCGAACCGTCTGACCAGCTGCCCGGCGACATTGTAGACGGCGAGCGTCCATGCGCACGGCTCAGGCACCGCAATGGTGATCCGGGTGCTTGGATTGAAGGGGTTCGGATAGTTCTGCCCAAGTTCGAACTTGGTGGGCAGTTTGACAAGTGGATCGGACGTGCCCGGACCGATTTCCGAGTTGCCAAACACGTCGGGTCCCGTCGCTACGTGCTCGTTGCACTCGACAATAAACCGGCATCCGTCAAACCCTCGATTTATCGCATCGACGGCATTGTTGATCTGGGAAAGAGACGCCCCTGCCGTGTATGCGCCGCCAAGCGCCCGATTCGCCAGATCCCATAGTCCTAAGACCGTCGGCCAAAGTCCCAGCTCGTCAATGGCGCGAAGAACCTCTTTGGCAATATGATAGGTGCCGATCGGTGCATTGAGGTTCCGCCTGTCATCTGGGGTACCAAACAGCCCATCCTGGCCCGGCAGGGCCGGCTGGGTGCAGAACGTCTCAGACAGCGGGAACAAGAACAGCGGCGGGTTGAGCCTCATGTTCAGTCCCAATGTGATCGTCTGACCCAAGAGGACGTTTTCGAACTTGCCATTGTTGTCCATCGGGATGGGTTTCGGATGTGACAGGCAATCCTCCCTGAGCTTACAGTCCGCCGTGTACGGCAGTACCGTTGGCGTCGTGCCCGCGGGCAGCCGCACGATGACACAGTGGGCCGAAACGTACGGGATTTTTAGCGATCGGCCGCTCACACCCACGATCAGTGGTGAATCGCTCAACGCGGCCTTGATCAATTCGTAGGTTTCCACACCGTTGAATTTACCGCCACGATTGCCATAGAACCCCTGCGTGTGGGTGCACAACGCATCGACCTCACATTTGTATGTGATTTCCTGTGAACACTCGGTCGATGTGTTTCCACATTCGTCCATTGCCACCCAAGTTCGTGTGGTATGGAACGTCCACGGCTCGGCCCCAAGCAAAGAATCCTGATCTACGACAATGAGATCCGGCTCTGGATCGCAGTTGTCGGTCGCCGTTGGGCGGTCGAAAATCAGCAGATCGGGGCATTCGACCATGACGTCGGATGGACAAGACGACAACTCAGGCGGTGT
>CP070631.1:2653827-2661868 GCA_020356045.1 Candidatus Latescibacterota bacterium | reverse complement strand
TAAAAAGGAGAGGCGACTATCTTTCACCGATCGACGGTGCGGTTGTGGAGCAAGACGTATGAAGGAAATTATTATCAATATATCATCGCTCGAGATCCGGGTGGCGACGCTCGAGGACGGCGATCTCGTCGAGTTTCTCGTCGAGCGTGAGCAATCCAAGCGGCTCGTCGGTGATATTTATCTCGGTCGGGTGAACGCCATCCTGCCCGGAATCCAGGCGGCGTTTGTGGATATTGGCTATGAAAAGGCCGGTTTTCTACATGCCAGCGATTTGTCCGGCTCACTCGATGCGTTCAAAGAGTTCGACATCGTCGAACCTAGACGGGGAAGACGCAGGGATCCCCGTGACAAAAACAAGAAGAAAAACCAAAACCAAAACGGTTACCCGCCAATCGAAAAACTCCTGCAAAAAGGGCAGGAGGTTCTTGTCCAGGTTACCAAGGAAGCGATCGGAACAAAGGGGCCGCGGCTGTCGACCCAGGTGTCGCTGCCCGGGCGCTTCGTCGTATACGTTCCCAATTTCAACTACCTCGGGGTATCCCGCAAGATTGAGTCGCGGCAGGAGAGATCGCGGCTCAAAAAGCTCATTTCGAGGAAGAAGCCGTCCAACACGGCCATCATTGCCCGGACCGCGTGCGCCGGCGTCGAATCGAAGCAGATCGTTGGGGACATCAATTATCTCCACAAACTCTGGCAGGAGGTCAAAGCGCGATCGGAAAAGGCCACGGCACCTCATCGCATACACGAGGAAGTTGGGCTTCTCATCGGGATGGTCCGCGATGTGATGACACAAGACGTTGGGCGGATCTTGATCGACAACGAACGCGAGTTCAAACGGCTCCAGCAATACTTGAAGACGTTCAGCCCAAATCTGTGTTCGAGGGTCAATCTCTACAAGGAAAAGTCGCCGATATTTGACAAGTTCAACATCGAACGGGAAATCGAGAAAACGCTCGACCGAAAGATCTGGCTGAAAAAGGGCGGGTACATAACGATCGACCAAACCGAAGCGCTGGTGGCGATCGATGTCAACACGGGACGCTATGTCGGAAAGAAGGATCAGGAGGAAACAATTCTCGAGACCAATCTTCTCGCGGCCCGTGAGATTCCCCGTCAGCTCCGGCTTCGGGATATTGGCGGAATCATCGTCATCGATTTTATCGACATGGAACGGGAGGCCAACCGGCGAAAAGTCCTCGCGGAGCTGCGCCACAACTTGCGCAAGGACAGGTCGCGCTCAAAAGCATTTGCCGTCAGTGATCTGGGTCTGGTCGAGGTCAGCCGCAAACGCGTGCGGCCGAGCCTCCTCCACTTCTTTAGCGACGAATGCCCGTACTGCAAGGGCATGGGAAAGGTTCTCTCGTATGATTCTCTGGCCAACAAGATCGAGCAGTGGATCCGCCGCATAGGGGCACGAACCAAGGAGAAGCGGATCCAGATCCGGGCCAACTCGTCGCTGGCGCTTTTTCTCGAGGACGAACGGCGTCAGACTTTTGACGCGATACAGCGACAGTACCGGATAAGGATCGAAATCCAGGATGATCCCCGGCTCCACAGGGAGGATTTCAAAATTGTGAGCCTGAGGACGTTTCGCGATCTGGTTCAAGAACTTACTTGACATAAGGGCCTAATTTGGGTATTTAAGAAAGGTTATTCTGCCTTTTTGCGGTGCCACAACGCACCGGCGGCCATTTGGCCCAACCCGGGAAGGAAAAATGGAAAGCTACGCAATTGTTGTTATCAGCGGGTGCCAGTGCAAGGTCACCTCGGACGAGATCATCCGTGTTCCCAAGCTCAGTGAAGACGTTGGGGCCAAGGTGTCGTTCGACAAGGTCATGTACCTCTCTGACGGCAAAAACGTCAAGGTCGGCGCCCCTTATGTCGAGGGCAAATCGGTCCAGGCCGAGGTTGTAGGCCACGGCAGGGACGGCAAAGTTATCGTATTCAAAAAGAAAAGACGCAAGGACTACCGCCGCACCAAGGGGCATCGGCAGGAATATACAGAAATCCGGATCAAAGCCCTACCCAAATAGTGCGGAAATGGTCTTGAACGAGGTGAAGTGACATGGCTCACAAGAAGGGTCTAGGAAGCACAAAAAACGGTCGAGACAGCCAGGCCAAGCGGCTCGGTGTGAAATGTTTTGCCGGTCAGCGAGTCAGCGCGGGGAGCATCCTGGTGCGCCAGCGCGGGACAAAGATTCACCCGGGTAACAACGTAGGCAAGGGCAAAGACGACACGCTTTTCGCAAAGATCGATGGAGTGGTCCGGTACGAGACTTTTGGCAAAAACCGAAAACGGGTCAGCGTGCATCAATGAGCGAGAGCCCGTCGAGGCTCCTGCTCGCTGCCGACCGGCCCCAGTATCACTCTCCCCTCCGCTGTCGATTTTCCGAGATAATTCATTTGTTCAATCGAGGTGTCTATGAACGCACCACGGTTTGTTGTGGTGTTGCCGGCGAGATTCGACTCGCAGCGGTTTCCGGGTAAGCCCCTTGCCGTTATCGCGGGTAAACCGCTTATAGAGTGGGTATACCAGAGAGCACAACAGATACGCGGAGCGGAACGTGTTGTAGTGGCGACGGATCACCCGGAGATCGTCGAAACTGTCGAGAGATTTGGTGGAAACGTTGTCATGACCTCCGGCGATCATCTCACCGGTACCGATCGGGTTGCAGAGGTGGCGACATCGCTGGATTGTGAGTGCGTAGTCAACCTGCAGGGGGATGAACCCATTTTTCCGACCGAGCTGGTCGAGGAAATGGTCGCGGTCATGGGGGGAGACAAGGCCATTGACATCGTCACGGCGTGTCATCCTGTGTTTGATCGTGAGGAGCTTGCTAATCCGAATGTTGTCAAAGTGGTGATGGACCGGCGGGGTCGGGCGTTGTATTTTTCGCGACTCCCTATACCGCTTGGGAGAGACGCTTCGCACGGCGCAGCCAAGTCGGTCGACGGTTGTCTCGGTTATCGGCACATCGGGATTTACGCGTTTCGAAGACAATCGTTGCTTCGCATGAGTCAAACCAAGCAGTCGGCACTCGAGTTGAGCGAGGGGCTCGAACAGCTGCGAGCGCTCGAGCATGAAATGGTGATTCATGTCCTGAAAACGGCACAACCAACTGTTGGTGTTGATGTTCCCGAAGATGTAAAAAATGTTGAAAAAGCGCTGGGCACCACCTAGACTCAAGCTTTTGAAGCTCAGATTGGAAAAACAAACCTAGGGGAATCGTTAGCGATCGGCGAACCATCGTTACAACCGAGGTGAGGACTTTGAAACTGATCATTGTCACTGGGGGCGTTATCTCATCCTTGGGTAAGGGGATAGCTGCGACGTCGTTGGGACTTCTTCTCAAACACCGGGGTCTGAAAGTTACGATCCAGAAATTGGATCCGTATATCAATGTGGACCCCGGTACGATGAGCCCGTTCCAGCACGGCGAAGTGTTTGTGACCGATGATGGCGCAGAAACTGACCTCGATCTCGGTCACTATGAACGGTTCCTCGACACTAATCTTACTCGAAAGCACAGTGTCTCCACCGGCCAGATCTACAAGGCCGTGATCGAGCGCGAACGGCGCGGGGGTTATCTGGGCAAGACCGTACAAGTTATTCCTCACATTACCGACGAAATCAAAAGCCGGATTCTCGAGCTGGGAGAAGTCGATGACCCACCCGACGTCGTCATCGCAGAGATCGGCGGCACGACAGGCGATATCGAGAGTCAACCGTTTCTCGAGGCGATGCGGCAGCTCAGACTGGAGATGGGTTCGGAAAACTGTCTCTTTATTCATCTTACTCTCGTCCCATATATCCGCGCAGCCAAAGAACTTAAAACCAAGCCCACCCAGCACAGCGTCAAAACTCTCCGTGAAATTGGTATTCAACCGGATGTGCTTCTTTGCCGCACCGAAGTGCCGCTGAACCGGGATATCCGGCAGAAGCTCGCGCTGTTCTGTAATGTTCGCGAAGAGGCAGTTATCGAGGCACGGGATGTGGAGTCGATCTACCAGGTTCCTATACAGTTCCACAAGGAACGGCTCGACGACATCGTTGTCAAACAGTTTGCGCTCGACGTCCCCGAGCCCGATATTGCCGAATGGCAAGGGCTGCTCAAACGAATGAACGAGGCCGAGAACGAAGTGGCAATCGCGGTGTGCGGCAAGTACGTTCACCTCCGCGATGCTTACAAGTCGATCATCGAAGCGTTCACCCACGCGGGAATTCACAACGATGTCAAAGTGAACATCGAATGGGTGGATGCCGAAGACATCGAGAACCGCGGCGCCGACAGATATCTCAAAGATGTTTCCGGGATTCTTGTTCCCGGCGGGTTTGGCGAACGCGGGATCCAGGGCAAGCTCGACGCGGTCCGGTACGCGCGTGAAAATGGAATTCCGTTTCTTGGTATCTGTCTCGGGTTGCAGAGCGCCGTGATCGAGTTTGCACAAAACGTATGCGAGATCCCCGATGCGGCCAGTTCGGAATTCAACGTCAAGTGCAAGAATCCGGTCATCGATTTGATGAAGGATCAAACACACGATGGCGACAAAGGTGGAACGATGCGGCTTGGTGCCTACCCGTGCCGCATTAAGCCCGGCACGCTAGCCGAGAACGTGTACGGGTGCGAGAAGGTTGACGAACGCCACCGGCACCGGTGGGAGGTCAATAATAAGTACCGGCCGCTTTTTGAGGAGCGGGGGTTGACCATCTCGGGGACATCTCCGGATGATCGACTCGTGGAGATAATCGAAGTTGCCGATCACCCTTACTTCATTGCCGTTCAGTTCCACCCCGAATTGAAAAGCAGACCCAATCGCCCGCATCCGCTTTTCAAAGGACTCGTCAAGGCTGCGAAGATGTTGTCGACCGGATCGGCGGTCGAAGCCCGTCCCGCAATCAATACGTGATTGGCATACTGTCGAGGTCGCCCGATGCAGCCGATACACATCAACACAACATTGATCGATGACAACGCACCGCCGCTATTGATCGCCGGTCCCTGCGTCATCGAGGACGAGGCCGAGACCATAAAAACCGCCGAGAGAATCGCATCGTTGCCGGTCGTGGGAAAGTATGTTTTTGTTTTCAAGTCGAGCTATCTGAAAGACAACCGAAGCTCGGTGCAGAGTTATCGGGGCCCCGGTCTCGATGAGGGATTGAGGATTCTGGAAAAAATCAAAAACGGGGTCGGATGCCCCGTTCTCTCCGATGTTCACTCGGCGGAAGAGGCGGTGAGTGCGGCCGAGGTTCTCGACATCGTTCAGATCCCCGCCTTTTTGTCGAGACAAACCAGTTTGCTGGAGACTGCTGGCCGAACGGCGAAGGCCGTAAATATAAAAAAAGGTCAGTTTCTCTCGCCC
Source organism: Candidatus Latescibacterota bacterium (assembly GCA_020356045.1). Lineage (GTDB taxonomy): Bacteria > Krumholzibacteriota > Krumholzibacteriia > WVZY01 > WVZY01. The sequence continues at coordinate 2,656,507 of CP070631.1, read as the reverse complement.
GAGGCGATAGGGTTGGCGGCCGACAAGGTGCGCGCAGCCGGAGGGCAGAATATCATTGTTACCGAGAGAGGAACGTCCTTTGGCTATAACGATCTCGTCGTGGATTTCAGGGGCATTCCCCGTATGCGACGGCTTGGATTGCCGGTAGTTTATGATGTTACCCACAGCCTCCAACGTCCCGGCAGTCTTGGTGACCGTACGGGAGGCGAGCCCGGGTTGGCCGGCCCCATGTCGAGGGCCGCTGCCGCCGTGCCGTGCGACGGACTGTTTATTGAGACCCATTTCGAGCCAAAAAGGGCCAAGAGCGATGCAGCGTCGATGATCCCGTTCTCTGAACTCGAGTCGCTTCTCGAGGAGGCGCTCCGGGTATTTGATGCGACACGGCATCTCAAAGTTGATGGTCGTCAATCCTCGAAGAGTTGAGGCGAGTTTGAATGAAAACCAAATCGAGACAGGTTGTGAAAAACCGCAAAAAACCAAATTCGAAATCAGGTAAGAAAACGAACAACCACGATCCAAAGCGGCAGGATCTCGATATTGCGAAAAACGTTTTTCGTGATGAGATCGAGGGTCTTAAACGAGTCAGCGAGCAAATCGACGACAGTTTTCACAAGGCCGTTGATGTGATCTACCGTTGTCGAGGCCGGCTGATCATTTTTGGTGTCGGCAAATCCGGACTCATCGCCAAAAAGATCGCGGCGACGCTAACCAGCACAGGGACTCCGAGTTTTTACCTCCATCCGGTCGAGGCGGCGCACGGTGATCTCGGTCTGGTTACGGGCGACGACGTGGTATTTTTTCTATCCAAGAGCGGGATGAGCGACGAGCTTCGCCCTTTGCTGCCCACGCTGCGGCGGCTCGGCGTGACAATTATAGCGATGACGGGCAACGCCAAATCGTTTCTTGCCGAACATAGCGATATCGTCCTCAATACGCAGGTGGACCATGAGGCGTGTGGTCTCGATCTCGCCCCGACCACCAGCACCACCGCCGCACTCGTCATGGGGGATGCGCTGGCGTCCGCCCTGATCAAACGGCGGCATTTTCGTCCCGAGGATTTTGCCCGATTCCATCCAAGCGGGATTCTGGGTAAGCGGCTCACGCTACGAGTGAGCGAGCTCATGCGGACCGGAGATGCCGTGCCCTTGGTCACCCACGACACTGCGCTCAAGGATGCACTCTTTGAGATGATGGACAAGGCCGTCGGGTGTGTTGGGGTGGTCGACGACGGCGGCAAGCTCTACGGTATCATCACCGACGGTGACCTCAAACGCATCCTTGTACGCAACCCCAACGCGATGGACGCCCCGGTCGAGACGGTTATGACGCGGGATCCAAAGACCATCGGCGAGGAAGTCCTTGCTGCTGCAGCGCTTAACAGAATGGAGCTCAATGCGAGCGGCCCGCTGACCATGTTTTTTATCACCGACGACGACGGCAAGCCCACGGGAATTCTTCACATCCACGACATTCTCAAGGCCGGTCTCAGCGTCGAATAGGAATCACCCACCGGGGCACCCAAACGGGGCTTCCCAGTGGGGTTTTATCGATCCTCATCGTTCCTCCGCGTCCCCTCCATGACCTCATAGTCCGTTATGGCACACATATTGCTTGACTACCTGCCGCTGTTATGCTAACTATATAAGTGTAAAGGTTTTTAGCGATTCGCGACGCTGCTTGGCAGCTTTCTTTTCACTGGAGAAATTGGACCGTTAAGTGAAAAAATCAAAAAAAATCAAAAGAAATCTCGAGGTGTGCGTGATTAGCGGCATCACCCGATTTGCCCGTGGGTTGCCCCGGGGGCTGGGGTTTCGCGTGTTTTCGGCGATGGGGACCACGGCGAGCCGGCTGTTCAAAAAAGACCGCGATCGGGCCATCCGGAACCTTGCCATGGCTTTTCCCGAAGCACCCGAACCGGTGACAAACGCCCTCGCATCAGCCATGTTCAAATCACTGGGGAAAAACTTCTTCGAATTCCTCAACCTCGAGGGCAGCTCCAAACAGCGGGTGACCGGGCTCGTCGAGCACGTCGGAGGCATGGAGAACCTCGATGCCGCTCTGACCAAAGACGCCGGTTTGATCGTCATAACCGGTCACATTGGCTGTTGGGAGCTCTTGGCAGCCTATTTTTCGCAACAGGGATATCCGCTTTGTGTAGTGGGACGCGAGCTATGGGAAAAGCGCATCAACGAGAGACTCATCAAGATCCGCGAATCGATGGGGTATCGGACGATCGACCGGGACAGCGGTGGCAAGGAAATCCTCCGTCTGCTCCGGGACAAGAAAATCATTGCGGTGCTCATCGATCAGCACACCCGCGTAAGCGGGATCTACGTTCCGTTTTTCAATCGCCCAGCGCACACACCAACTGGTGTGGCAAAGCTGGCGATAAAAACGGGGGCTCCGATATTGCCGATGGCTATCTACATGCGGGACAACGGCCGGCACGAAGTCCGTATTTTGCCGGCACTCGAACCGCCGACCCCCGCGTCCGCCGCAAACGAAGCGCAAAAACAAGTTGAAAATCTGACGCGTGAGTGTTCCCATGCGATCGAAACGCTGGTGCGCTTTGATCCCAAACAATGGGTGTGGTTTCACAATCGTTGGCGGCATAGCGAGGAGAGAGAGACAGGACATGCGTTGGTCAGCTAGGAAATCCAAACTGCTCTTTACGGTTGTC
>CP070631.1:2651285-2653727 GCA_020356045.1 Candidatus Latescibacterota bacterium | reverse complement strand
CCAGCCTGTTGAATCAGACGATTGCTGCGCTAGCAGGGAGATCGCGTCACATTGGAGTATTTCCACAACGATGAAGTACACGCATCCGGCACAGCACCATAAATGGGACGCTGTCTGGCGCCTCGACTCAACCCAACTCATCGACACACCACTCGAAGTTGCTTCGCAGTCGGATTGAACACAATCCGCCTATATGAACTCCTATTTCAAAAGAACCATCTTCTTTGTGAGCGTTTGATCGCCAACCGTCAGGCGGTAGAAGTAGACGCCGGAGTTGCTTCTTCACTTTTCGACCTTCGCGATTCGCGATTCCAATTCCTGGATCTTCTCTGCCTGCTGTTCGATTAGGCTCTGTTGTTCCTGCACCGCCTTGATCAGCACGGGGATGAGTTCCGAAAAATCTATGCCTAGGTTCTCCGCGGGCTTGAGGGTCCGGATCGGACCGTTGGGACCTTTTGTTATTAAGACTTCTTCATCCTTAACGACTTCGCTGATCACCGGCTGAACCTCCTGCGCAATCAGCCCCAGTTTCCTGCCGTCTTCCGGATGATCACGCCACCGAAACGATACCGGCCGCAGCGCCATGATCTCTTTGATACCGTATGGCAGGTCTGAAATATTCTCTGTGAGCCTTGCGTCAAGGATTTGCCAGAAGGCGAGTGCCCAGACGTCGTTCCAAAACAGACCTGAAGATCCCAGAGAGGCAAAACCCGCTTGATACGGGAGCAAATGATTACATCCGAGGCCCCCATTCCCCAAATCTTCGCACGACCACGTGCCAACCCCCAGAGTGCCACCGAGATCGATGTCAAGGTCATACCGTGGAGTAGTGAGACCAACACCTATCCTTCCCCTGAAATAGGCGTCCCCATCCCTTGTTATATAAGCTTGGTCGATAGGGGTAGTCATGGGTTCGGTCTGGAAGCGCGCAAGGTACGTTGCCGAGGGCAGTGTTGTGCACGCGCCCTTATCAATAACGAGAAACTTCGACTCCACTGGCTCTCCACCTATGCCTATCCCGCCTCTGCAGATGTCACCCGTAGAGCGGATTATCGAGCTACCGAGCGTTTGCGGACCTGTAAAAATCGGGATCCGATCCACGATGCCTCCCCCAGGGATGCCACTCATCGCCTGCCACGTTCCCGTACCGTCTGTGTCCGAGGTCAGGACGTACCCCGCGCTCGCACCCAACGGCATTTCGAAGCCTGACATCTGAACGGTGCCCGCTACCTCAACGTTCCCGTTCTTGAGAACCGTCATGGCATTCGCGCGGTTTAAGTCATCGGTCCCGTTGCCAATCTCAAACAAGGGATCCGTTTCGACCGTAGAAAATGGATCTCCACCCCCAACGTTATAGCGGCCGATGGCCGTTGAGCCATAGGAGTCCGCTTTTGTTCCATCGCCCATGGCGGTGGAATACCAGCCCGCGGCCGTTGTCTCATAGCCCATGGCGGTGGATCTGTAACCCGAGGCTGTTGTAAAGTGACCCATGGCGGTGGAATGGTAACCCGAGGCCACTGTTAGCAGCCCCATGGCGGTGGAAAAAAAACCCGACGCCGTTGTCTGATAGCCCATGGCGATGGAATAGCCACCAATATTATCCCAGTCCCACTCACTACCGCTGGCTTTGCCAACGCGGAAAGCCGACCTTGCTGGAATCCACATGAGCTTGGTTCCCGCGCCCAGCGTATCTGCCCCAAAAAGAACCGTACTGCCGCTCGCTACGTTCAGCGGAGCAATCGGATACTTCGTCCCGACACCGACGTTTCCATCGTCATCGACGTAGACCACGTCCTCGGGACTTCCATCCCGTGCGTCCAAAGAGTGTCCATCGCCGGCACCACCGACATCGTCCTCTCCATCGGCGAACCCGTCGGGCATATCAGAAATATCGTCCCACAAAACGTCGCCCGCCGAATCCGCCAACGCGGACCGAAATGACCACGGCACCGACGTGATTCGCACCCGAGGCGTCATCTCTGGCCCGCCATCCACCGCAATCCCCATCCATCGGTCCCCGTCACCGAATAGACCCTCCGGGATCGCGGTGGTATCGCCCAGAGTCACACTGAACAGCCCCGCGTCGACGGGGACATCGGTGTGAGTCTCCGTCCACAATACCGGTGGACTTGGATCATCGCTCGGATAAATCGTAAAGGTGAGATCGTGTGTTCCCGTGATCGGCCTTCCCCTATCATCTTCCAGGGTTCCCTGGTAATTGATCAACCGTGGCACATCCGCCGTGGCTCCCCAGGCAACAAGCACCACGGCAGTTGCTACGCATACTAAACTTGTAAACCGTCTCATTCTCGGTCCCCCCTTTACTTGAGAACGACCATCTTCTTGACATCGGTGAACGCACCGATCCGGATACGATAGAAATACACTCCTGAAGCGACCGGATCTCCCCGATCACTCGTACCGTCCCACGTCACCGTGTGT
>CP070631.1:2643572-2651185 GCA_020356045.1 Candidatus Latescibacterota bacterium | reverse complement strand
GTCGATGTTCTGGGTGACAACCATGAATTTGTCAAAGTGATCCTCGAGCTGTGCGATCGCGTAATGTCCGGGGTTTGGTTTCGCTGCTCCGATCATCTTGCGCCGATCCACGTACCAGCGCCACACGAGAGGGGGATCCTGCCGAAATCCCTCCGGGCTGGCAAGCTGTTCGGGATTGTAGTTTTCCCACAGGGCGCTTGGTGCATCCCTAAATGTGGGGATTCCGCTCTCCTTGGAGATTCCTGCCCCGCTCGACACGACCACTGACCCCGCTTCGGCCAGCTTTCGTGCCGCATTTTCCAGTGCGTCATTGAACTCCGACATTGGCGATCCTCTTTTCTCGAGATCGTGAAAGCGTAGCAAGGGCAATGCCTATGACAATCATACCGCCGCCAAACGCAACGTTGAGTGTAACCGTTTCACGTAGAAAAATCCACCCAATGACACAGGCGAGAATCGGGATGATGAATGTCTGATAGGAGAGAGCCGTCACGTCCATGTGTTTGATGATCCAATAGTAGAGCCCGAATGCGGCGACCGAGCCAAGGACGGCTAGATAAACAATACTAAATACCGTAGTGAGGTCAAATGTAATCGTTCGATTGGCCTCGGCGACACGGCCGACCGCCGTGAGCACGATCCCTCCGATGACCATGGGAACAAAGATCGACGCTAGTGGGTTGTACTGGCGAGAGAACCGTTTTATGACGATCGACGACACGCTCGCAAATACGGCGCTGAGCAGAGTCGCCGCGATTCCGAGCAGGGCTTCGGTGCTACCCACCGACAACCCGTCGTAAAAAATGACCACGACACCTATGGTACCGATCGTAATTCCGGCTACCTTTGGGATCGTCAGCGGGTCACCGAGGAATATCCTTGCCAGGATCGCCACGGTGAACGGCATTGTGCTAAAAAGTATCGAAGTCAACCCGGAAGTGATGTGTTGTTCTGCCCAGTAGACGAGCGCATACGGTATGGCCATTTGGAAAAACCCAAGGTACAAAGACAGATACAAAAATTTACGGTCCCTTGGGAGCTTGATGCCTTTGTAGATCAGGATTGAAAAAATCACGATTGATGCTAATATAAAACGTAGTCCCGCAGCGGTTATTGGAGGGGCGCCCTCGAGTCCGACCTTGATCATGAGCCATGTTGAGCTCCATATCAAACACAGGGCGCTGAATACAACTATCCTTAATCCGCTACTCATCTCTTGACCTTCAGTCCGCCGCGCATTCCGGTGACGCCGGTTCGCGAACGAATGAAGCACAACGATACGCAAGCCCTCGGTGTGTCGCAAGACATCTCCGCTCCAGGGTCCGAATCACAACTCCTTGCCACACACAAAACAAAGATCCTGGCCGCGATTGTCGTGGTGCATGTCATCGCAACGCTGTTTTTCTTCCCGCCGCAAGAGATCTTCAACACAAGACCCATCATAACACTCGATCACGCGTTTCACTATTATCAGGTTCGGCGTGCGGGCGAGATATTCTGGGATACAGGACGCTTGCACGCGTACGACCCCTATTTTATGGCGGGATTTCCCAGCGCCATCTTTGATCTCGATGTCAAGGCAGCGGAGCTATTTTGTTCGCCGTTCCGGGGTGAGGCATCTGCCGTCGCCTTCAAGGTTTTTATCTTGCTCTGTTACCTAACGATCGTACCAACCGTTTACAAAGGATGCCGGTATCTGGGATGGAGCGAGAGAGAAGCGCTCTTCGCCGTCCTCTTGACCCTGGTTTTCTGGCATTGGGGTAGACCGTACGCGTCTCATTTCCGCTATGCGGGGATGTTCAATTTCATTCTGGTCAGCCATCTGGCAATCCTGGTCATCGGTTTGTTCCGACAGTTTCTTTTTGACAAGAACACGGTTTGGTTCTTTGTGTTTGGCACGCTGGTGTTTTTTGTCCACCCCACCGCCGCGGTCCTGCTCGTCGTGCCGCTGTCGGTGCTGATCGTCCTCAAGCGCCGCCGATTGACGTTTGGGAGAACGACGTTGTTATTCTTGTGGTGTGTGTGCGTGCTCATGCTCAATGCTGTCTGGGTGGTGCCGTTTTTCGAATATGTGGGGATCAAGACGGCTTCCAACGCCTACTTCCAAACAGCCGGTTTGACCGGCCTGCGATGCGAATTGTTGCGTCCGGGATGTCTGCCCGCCCTGGCTCTGTTGGCTCTTTTGGTGCCTGGGGTGTTATGGTCAAGACGCCGGCGCGACCGCTCGGGATGCGCGGCGATGATAGCCGGTGTGGCGTTTCTTTTTGTTTTGACCGCGTATGGTGTGCGTATCCCGGGGTTCAAGCAGCTCGAACCCGGGCGTTTTTTGCTTCCTGCAATCTTCTTCGCTACCCCGATTGCGGGCTGCGGTCTTGCGGGACTCGTGGCGCTGTTGGGGCGGCGCGTTGCGCCGCGAGTTTTTGATGCCGCAGCCATAGGCGGTCTTCTGCTCGCGGCTGTTTGTTTTTCGTATTTGTCCGCCCGGACCGCGTACAACCACCGGTTGTTTACCACACCTTCTGCCGATGTGCAGGAATTGCTCGATGCGGTCATGGCGAACGTGGATAGAACAGCGCGGGTGATGGTCGAGGACGGTCCCGCCGCGTTGTATGACGAAGCACACCTCCCGGGCATCATTCCTGCCCTGACCGGTGTCGAACAGATCGGCGGGCCATACCCGTTCACGTTTATCGCACATCATTTTGCGACATTTGAACGGGCAAAGACGATGGGCCGGCCATTGTCATCGTTGACGCCGACACAATTCATCGCTTATCTCGATCTCTACAATGTTGGCTGGGTCGTGACGGCAACCCCCGAAGGGAACGAATTCGTGTCGCGGCTGCGCTCGACGCGGTGGGCGACGCCCGGCCAGGCCCCGTCACCCGAAGATGGTGGATTTGCGGACATCATCTGGAGCTCCCGCCGGTATACCTTGTGGCGGCTCAACCGCCCGCGACGCTTTACCGACAACCCCGGCGACCGGGTACGGGCTTCGTACAACCGGATTGAAATCGAGCTCGATACAATCCCGGAGCAGTTTCTCCTCCGCTACCACTGGGACGACCGGCTCACCGTGACCCCTCCGGCAACTGTTAACAAGGTTTACCATCTCGATGACCCCGTCCCATTCATCCTCGTCGAGCCGAATGGTGCATCATCAATAGCGATAAAGTATTAGGCTGCGAGGTTCACCAAAATTCTGAGTGTGAACCAAATTGACATAACCCCGAATTTGCGGTATCATATGTCATGTCACCGGACGTTTCTCAACCAAAGGAATTCATAAGGCACAACTGTTAACGAAAAGAGACACCGCTCAATGTCTGCCGCCAGCACCCGGCCTCTCGTTATCGGGTTTTTTCTATTCGCGGTCGTATTCCACCTCTCGGTCGTTGCTCAGGATTTCTCCGTTCTGGCCGAAAACGGGTTTCTCTACGACGATAGCTTCTATGCGTTCAAAATCGCGCAGAATATCGCTGAAGGGAAGGGGATCAGCTTTGACGGCGAGCACAAGACCAACGGGTTTCAGCCGCTCTACGTGTTTCTTTTGGTGCCGATTTACTACGTCGCGGGGTCCGATCTCATTTCGCCCATCTATGCGGCGCTGGTTTTGGCCACCCTGCTGACGGGGTTCACGGCGGTGTTGCTGTTCTTTATCGTGCGTCGGTACGCGAGCACCAAAATCGCGTTACTCGCCACCGTGATTTGGGCGTTCTCCCCAGTTGTGACCAAACAGAGCGCAAACGGTTTGGAGACGGCGCTCGCACTGTTTCTTTTTGCGTCGGTCGTGTATTTTTATATCAGCCGCATCCGGCCGGTGGAGAGACCCGCACTCCGTGATTTTGCCATCTTTGGCCTGTTAATCGGTTTGGCGCTGCTCGCCAGGATCGACGAGGTGTTTCTCGCGCTGGTCATTCTTCTCGACTATCTGCTGGTGCTAAGGTCGAGGCGGGTACCATCGAAAGCGCTGGGGCGAATAGCCGTCGCCATATTGGCGGCCTTTATCGTGTACAGCCCGTGGTTGATCTATGGGGTCCAGACGACGGGGCACCTCGTTCAGGACAGTGGGTCTGCAACGCGATACCTGTCAATGGCCTACGCGCCGCTGTTCGATCTGGGACCGTCGGAGATGGCCAACGAGGGACCGAGCGGAGCGTTTATTTGGGCTCATATCGTCCACTCGTTTTCGGTTCTGAAGATCGCGCCGCCGACACACGCGATTTTCAGGGGGTTTGAAAAGCTCGGGGCGGCGGTCGGTGCGCAAACCGCCGTGATAAGCGTCGCGAACGTTTTGGGGTTGTTGCTGCTCGCGGCGTTTATTTATGTCGTTGTATTTCGCAGACGATCGCTTGTGGTGACGGGATTCCGGGAGCTCCAGTTCCTGCTTCTCTATGCGGTCCTGGTGATTGCCGCTTATTCGTTCTACGTGTTTGGTGTTTTCTTTTTTGTGCGGTACTACTATCCCATCTACTTCATCGCATGTATCTATGCGGGTTTGCTTCTCGAAGAGGGATTCCGCCGGCTGCCGGCCCGCACGACGCTGACCCGTCCGCTTGCCGCTGCGATCCTGGTGGTGTACCTCGGTGTGTTCGGTTATATGGCCTACGCGTGTGTGCACCGGTCAAACCAACAGTATTGTTTTTATGAAGTGGCCTGTTGGGTGCGGGACAACACGTCTCCAGACGATACCATCGGTGTTTTCCAAAGCGGCGCGATCGGGTATCTGTCCGAACGGCGTGTGATCAATTTGGATGGCAAGGTGAACCGCGACGCACTCGATGCGCTCAAAGACGATTCGCTGGCCGAGTATCTGCGTGAGGAGGGGATAGACGTGGTGGTGGATAACCGCAAGGTGCTCGATCTGTTCTTTATCGGGACGCATAAACGCGAGCGGCTCCCGGATCCGCTCGTCGCGATGGGGCTCGATAAGATCATGGAAGGGTCGAGCAAGGAGATGCGCGGTTGGGCCGCTTACCGCGTCAATGGGTTTGCCCATTCCATCGGCGCGGATGATTCCAATACCATCGATTGACCGCCGCTCATAATCGCTCCGTCCGGAGCATCAATCCTATATCCTCTGATCCCCCCAAGGTTGTTCCTACCGTGCCGTCTACAGGTTTTGCCCACAGTGCTGTGCTACAGGATCTTTTCGAGCGGATTCCTCAAGAGTTCGTTGTCCCCCGGCTTGCACAGTACACGCAGCGCATGCCGGCGGGTGGTGACCGTACGTCGTCCCGCGGGTGATTCGATAAACTCGCCGTCGATGTGCATGGGATAGGGCGTATCGGAATCGATGATTAGCGACTCGGTTCGGAGCATTGTCACGTCGGGCGATGCGACATGGTTTCCTTTAAATGATTTTGGCAGCAGACGGAGCATGCGAACCCGCCCCATCGGCTCGACGATACACGCATCGAGAAGCCCGTCATCGGGCCAGGCGTCTGGGGTGAGATAAAACGCCCCGCCGGTACGGATTCCATTGCCGATGCTGATCAGCAGCTTGTCCCCTTCGACGGTAACGCCCTCGGCAGTGGTCAGCTTGAAGTGAAAAAAGGAAAACCTGGCCAGCGCTTTGGCCAGAGCGACCATATACCGGACGTGGCCGCGAACGGAGGTGATGCTCTGGCTAAACCTGTTGACCTGGCCTTCGAAACCCAATCCGGCACTGTTTACGCAGAGTCGTTCGCCAAAGTCGAGCACGTCGATTTTGGCACCGACACCCGAGTCGAGAACCGCCGCAAGTTCCTCCGGTGTTTTGGGACAGTCAATGACGTGCGCCAGATCGTTGCCCGCTCCGTATGGAACGATCACCAGGGGAATCGGTGAAGCGGCCCCCTGCATCAACCCATTGACGGTCTCGTGGACGGTGCCATCACCGCCGATCACGCCCAAGACGTCGGCTTGGATTGCCAGCTCCGCAGCGATGCGGATGGCGTCCCCGCGGGCCTCTGTCCGCGCAACGGTCAAATCCACACCGATCGAGCTCAGCGCCCGGTCAAAGGCAGACACGTCCGGCGCGGCGCCGGCGCGGCCGGAGGCAGGATTGACAATCAACGCAAATCTCATCGTATCACCGGGTCTCGGGGGTGGAAGCACGGTTCGCGAAGTCAGGTTAAAGAAACGAGCGTAAAGGGTACAGGATTTTCTGGAACTGCTTGGGTTTTTCGGTGGCGTTCTGTATGTTGACGCGTTGGGGGCCTCAACCTATAATCGCGACCGGGTAATGAGGCGTGATCGTCGCATGGTAACGTATGGAGTGGAGATCCCGACGAGCGATGATTCTCGATAACACAAGATCAAGTTCAGGATTGACGCTGCTGGCATGTCTGATCGTTTCGGCCCTGGTCACAGGAGCACCTGGCCAGACGGATGTCGGCCATTGGAGTCATTTTGCGAACAATTCGGATGTTCGCGCGCTTCACCTCGTGGACGGTCAGTTGTGGGTGGGGACAAACGGTGGGCTGCTCGTTGTCGATCTCGATACCGGTGAGATCGTTGACAGACACGTGGCAGGTCCATTGCTTGCCGGAAATTCGGTCCGAACGATTCGCGAGCGGCAGGGACATATTTATGTGGGTTGTGACGAGGGGCTCTCGCGCTTCTCGCGCGACTCTAGTGGTGGATACACGAGCCACGATATCGCTGGTGTCTCCGATGTCCGCCGCGTCGACTTTGGCGGCGACGGCCGGACTTATGTTGCCACGTACGGTCACGGCGTGGCCAGATTGGATGGAAGACGAACGCGCTGGATCACACGAGCCGATTCGCTACTCGACGACAAGGTTTTTGCGGTGGCCCCAATCGGTGAAGCGGACGTGTTTTTCGCGACCTCGCTCGGACTGTGCGCGTATCTCGACAGTGCTTGGGTGAGTTTTCAGGCTGGTGCGGGGCTGCCCCGCGGTGAGGTGCGCGATTTGATCGAGGTCGGGCAGATCGACGACAGTGGTGAGAATGAACCGACGTTTTATGTGTTGATCGCTGGAAGGGGGGTGTACCGGTTCGTCGGCAAGCGCGGTCGTCGGGTGCTGGCTAGACGTGTGTTTGAAGAAAACGAGGTCGCTGCAATCGCGCTCGATTCCGATGGGGCGTTGTGGGCGTGCGGCCGTTATGGCGGCATCGCCCGTTACGATCGAGGTTCCTGGACGCGAATCGGAGAGGACGATGACGATGTGGCGAGAGCCCGGTGGCGGAGCGCGCATGCAGCTCCGGACGGTACCGTTTATTTTGGCTCGGCTGACGGATTGGTCGCCGGTGTTCGCGGTGATGTGATTCGGAAGATTTTGATCCCCAGCTTGCTGCCTACTGGTCACGTCGGAATGATGGCCGAAAACAAACAAGGCCGGCTCTATCTCTCTTCTGGGCCGTATCTGATTTCTACAAATAGAGATACGGCCGGATTTAAAGAGGAGGGCGTGTTCGGTTCGGTTTTTGCTATCGAAGTGTCACCGGCCGATGTGGTGTATGTGGTTGGGCGGTGGGGCGTATTTAGAAACGAGGACGGCCACTGGGTTGACGTCCCAGTCGCGGTTGATCCGAAACCACCCGTATTCGTTTCGCTCGCCTTTGATTCGGCCGCCGGTGATCTCTGGGCCGGCACGCGCAACGGGGAG
>CP070631.1:2640992-2643472 GCA_020356045.1 Candidatus Latescibacterota bacterium | reverse complement strand
TTAAGAAATCCATGCGTTTCCAATACGCTATTGATGTAGACCTCGTTCTTGGTTCCACAGAACCCGTGATCCGAACAGAGAAAGAAGTTCTCCGGTGTCGACTCACGTTCGAACTTGGCGAAGACATGACCAATAAATTCGTCGACATGCCGGTAATAGTTCAAAAAGTCGTCGTGATGCGGGTGCGATTCGTCTTCCCAGGCGTCCCACACAAAATGATGGAGCCGGTCGGTCCCGGTGACCACGACCTCCATCAGTGTCCAGTCTTCCTTGCCCCACAGCTCATCGAGAATGGCCTTGCGGCATTCGAGCAGCGCATCCAGGTCCTTGAAGAGCTGCACGGGGTTGTCGCGGCATTTCTGGGTGTCGATATCGATCTTGTACCGGGCGCGCGCCAGCGAGGCCAGGTACTTGCGCGGGTACAGGGCCTTATCCATATCGATGGCGACAAACCCGGAGATCAAGACACCCGGGATCTGACGCGCGGGATAGGTGGACGGCTGATTGATGACGACGCTCGACCCTCCATTTTTACCCACGATGTCCCAAATGGTTTCGGTTTTGAGATCGCGAAACGAAGGGAATCGCAGATCGTAGGACCCCTCTTTGAGATCCGTGAACCCAAAGATCCCGTGTTCGCCGGGATTCTTACCGGTCATAAAGGTCGACCAGCTCACCGACGAGATCTCTGGGAGCGAGACCGTCATATCCTGCAGTGTGCCCTGTTGTGCAAGCTGGGCCGTAGCCGGCATTACTCCCTTGTCTATCAGTGACTGGAGCATGGTACAGGGCACACCGTCTAGTCCGACGACACATGCTTTCGTTTTCTTTTTGCCAAAGAGTTTGAATGCCATAATGTGGGGCCGTTTGTTGTCGATAAATAGTGACTGCCTGACTTGGTTGTTATCCGACCGCCGTTTTGTGCGAAAGCCAGCGAGTGGGTGGCTGCTCGGATTGAGTAAGTCGATCGTTTTGTGCCGAGCCTGCGATTTATTCGCTTCCTCGTCCCCCGTTCGCGGCCACCCAGCCAGCAGACAATAACCAGGATACGCCGCGAACAGAGACAACGAGAAAATCCCACCAAAACATGACCGTCGGCTCGATGCGTCAAATCGGCCGGCGATCATCATACCGCCACCCAATGACCCGCCCGCGCGGGTCCGAAAACCATCTAGATGTAACCCAAATCTTTTAGACGCGCTTTGATTTTGGCTTCTTCTTCCTCCGAATAATCGCCAACCGTCTCACCGTGCGGAATATAGTCGATCATCTCGAGCGTGCGAATGACCCGGTCCACACTGATCTCGACGGTATCCAGGTCGGTGTCAATAACGACCTCGGCGTTTTCGGGTTCTTCGTAGGGATCGCTGATACCGGTGAAATTCTTGATTTCACCGGCCATGGCCTTTTTGTACATCCCTTTGACATCGCGCTTTTTCAAAACCTCGAGCGGAGCCCGCAGATACACCTGGATAAACCGTTCGTGCCACTCACGCACCTCGCGGCGGATATCGCGGTATGGCGATACCGCGGCGACGATACAGACGACGCCGTTACGCGCGAGCAGTTTGCTCACCCACCCGATGCGGCGGATATTGGTGTTGCGGTCCTCGCGCGAAAATGTCAGTCCCTTGCTCAGATTCTCTCGGATTTCGTCGCCGTCGAGCACCTCGACGCGAACCCCGCGTTCGAGCATGATGCCCTCGACTTCACGCGCCAGCGTTGTTTTGCCCGAGCAGGGAAGACCGGTAAACCACAGTGTAAAACCTTTCATGCTGATTCCTCCGTTGGGTGTGTATGCCCGTTGAACCTTGTTTCCGATTTTGGGATTCGAAAGCCCGTTGAGTGTGCCGTCCTTGGTTGCCTGTTATCACCCGTCGCACATGACGTGTTCGGTCGGGGAACTACATCGGTTGCCCGATCATATCGCCGGGAACCGGGATGCCAAAATAATCGAGGACCGACGGGGCCACGTCATAGATCGATCGTGTCAGACGTTCGCTGGTTGCGTCGCGGCCGCTGTTGTGCCATACAAAGATACCCTCCTGAGCATGGTTGGCGTCGTCGGGTCCGGTGTCATTTTCAAAAATGTGCAGCGTTTTGTTGCCAATCGTGCCCGCGCTGCGCCAATTGAGGTCGCCCAAATAGACGATCAAATCGGGCGGGATGTTTTTGATGTCTTTGTAGATGTTTTCGGGGTAGAAAACCTTGGTGCCGATGTCGTTACCGTTCTCATCGGGGATCGACTCGATCTTTTCTTTGATTTCTTGTCGAAACGCGTCGTACTGGTCCGCAGGAATGATCCCGTTGGGCTCACGACCTTCGACATTGAAAAAGATGCGTGCGTAGTAGCCGCCCTCACCCCACACTTTGGTCTTGGTAAAGTCGATGTTCTCTGTCTTGAGGCGTTGCGGAGTGTCGGGGTAGTCCTTGACGTGGAGCAGCCCTTCCTGGATCAGAAATTCGTTGATACAGATCCC
>CP070631.1:2629549-2640892 GCA_020356045.1 Candidatus Latescibacterota bacterium | reverse complement strand
CTCGTCCGTCGGTGTGTAGTCTCCGACGCTTGTCGTGTCGATTGGATAGGTAACGTACCTGACGGTCATCTCGATGGATTCCTTTTGGAACGAGTGAACCACCTCGTCCTCGCTGACGTGGACCTGCGACGCCAGATAGTTTTGGAGCTTCATACGCGGAATCCGCTCTCTGGCGAGTTGTTCGAGATTGGTCCAGTCGATCTCCGGATTGTTCAACGCCGTCTGGTAGGCAGCGTTGTCAAAGTTGCCCTCATCATCGACAAAGTACTGCTGGATCTCGGGTGGTGGGCTGTCACGTAGGAAGCTTACGATCTCCTCGTTGCTCACCCCGATACCCAATTTTTCGATCTCCTGTTCGGTGATGACCGACATCACGAGGTTTTCCCACGCCTGTTCGGCGACAAATTCTTCCTGCGAATAGGTCAAAGATTGTGTTGGCGATGACGCGCGGAACTGACTGGCGAGCATTTCATAAAACGATTGATATTGTGTCCGCGTGATCGCGACTCCGTTGACCCTGCCGACTATGTTAGGATCGGATGTTGGGCTACCCGTTTGCAGGTCCAAACCCCATACGGCAAAGATGGTGACGACAAAGGCGACCACAACCACCCACAAGATCACCTTGGTGTTTTCGCGCATGGTACGCATCATCATAACGAATCGAACTCCCTTGATTTGGATAAAAGAAATTTGGCGATTTTGGCAGGGGTCAGGTTATCACATCGGTGGAGTCCACGCAAGCACAGGTACGCCCAACCGGGCTAATTGGCAGGCATTTACGGCAGATTTCGCCGAGGCAGTTCCGTTTGTTGACACCCGTCGAAGCCCGATGGTACCTTTGGCCGGTTATGTGGAGACCGCTATGAATGCGTGGCTGAGAACGAGCCTTTTTGCCGCCGCGGCCATCATTGGAGTTGGGCTGGGATTCCTTTCCGACACACCAAAGGTGTCCGGTGCCGCGACGGGAGTGGAGCGGCCGTGGCCGTTGGATATCCCGATCCATCTGTCATCGACCTTTGGCGAGTTCCGTCCCGGGCATTTCCACGCGGGTGTGGACATCCGAACCTTTGGCAGAGAAGGGGTGCCGTGCCGCGCCGTCGGGGACGGCTGGATTTCGCGGCTTAGGGCATCGCCGTTTGGATATGGCAAGGCGGCGTATCTCACTCTGGGTTCGGGAGAAATCGTCGTGTACGCGCACCTCAGCGAATTCTCGCCCGAATTGGACAGTGTGGTCTGGCACGCGCAGCAGGGCGTTGGCCGTTATCGGATCGACATTTACCCCGATGCCGGTACACTGCCGGTCCGCCAGGGTGAGATCCTCGGGTACACCGGCCGCACGGGCGCGTCGGCTCCTCATCTGCATTTCGAGGTCAGGGACCGTGATCAAAACCCCCTCAATCCACTTTCTATTGGGTGGAGTCTGAACGACGCCGAACCTCCACGGATACTCGGTGTGGGTTGGATTCCGTTGACGCCGGCAAGCCGAATCGACGGCATGTGTCACCCGACCATCGGCGATCTCGATCAGGCGGCGGCAGGTCTCTTTACTGCCGTCGACACGGTCCGTATCGACGGCCGAGTTGGTTTGAGCGCACGTATCATAGACCGTCTGGACGAGTCATCCGGCAAGCTTGCGCCTTACCGGGTGGAGCTTTACATCGATGGCATTCTGGCAACGAGAATCGAACTCGAAGAATTCACTTACTCGCACACCGGGGAAGTCGAGCTCGCCTACAACATGGAACGGGCGCGTGCTGCCGGCCGGCACTATCTGTTTTTGTTCGAACGCGACGGTGAATCATTGTGGAACCGTTTTTATAGAAACGGTGGCGTCATCGATGCCGATTCGCTCGCGTCGCCAGGTGTCGGTGCGCCGCATCCATCCAACGATCAGTCAAACGTCTCTCCACAGGACTCGCCCAAACCAACCGCCGGTAGCCGAGGGGTCCATATGGCCGAGATCAGGGCCTTTGACCGTGGCGGCAACATCAGCGTGGCGCTGCTGCCGTTTGTCATCGAGGACGATGCGTCGGCGTCCCGTCCGCTGCCGGTTCCACCCCCCCTGGTCCATGTATCGGATTCCGAGTTACCGGGGTGTTACTTCTTGGGGGATCTGCTCAGCGTACACAAAGATGTGATCGCGTGGAGGACAATAGCGCCGGGTCCGGAAGGGCGCCTAGCGCAGCCGGCGGTGAGGAACGGCACCTTACCGGATCGTTTGACGGGACACTGGGTAGACAAGGTCCGCGACGCCGCCGGCCCGTGGGTATTTGGCATTTCACGCCGAGACGGAGCCCAGTCGGTCAGCCTCTTTCCCGTGACCAAAGGTGAAATCATCGCTGGGTCGTACGTGTTGGACAACGGCGGACGGGTATTTTTTGGCACACTCGAAGAGTCTTTTTACTCCGACACGTTTGTGTATCTTACCGAATGGCGCGGCCGCATCGACCAGACAGATTATCCAGCCGAAGAGATTGTCCCCGTAACGGGCGCCGCGCGTTTGGGCCCGCTTGCACTGGTATGCAAGGGATCGATCGAGCTGGGTTTTATGACCGACCAGGCGGGGGACGGACGTGAAGCTGTTTTCCGGTTCCAGGGGCGCACCAAAGAGTGGTCGTTTGTGTCTTCGTTTGTCCGGACGGACACGGTGTCTGCCTACATCGGCTCGCCTGGAGTGTACGCGGTGTTCAGGGACACGCTCGCGCCAAGAATCGACGACGCGTTCGTGGCGTCGCGAAGGAGCTACGCCACCGGAACGGCCACACCCGAGCTCGTCATCCCGATCGAGGACGAGGGGAGCGGTTTGGACTACGAAAAAACAGAAGTCTACATCGATGAAACAAAACAAATTGCACGATGGGATGGATTCGTTCAAAAAATGTTTGTCCTCCTGCGAAACCAAAATATAATTGGGGAACACAACCTTCGAGTGGTTGCGGCGGACCGTGTGGGGAACACATCACAAACTGTTTCGAAGTTCCGCGTAACGGTGGGCCCAACGAACGACGCGTCTGGCGATGCGCCGGTCGATAAACCGGCGGACGCAGATGAGCCGTTCGGTGCACCTGCGGACTCTTCGACCAACGCACCAAGAACGGGCGACAACAGAGGAGAGGCCAGACACAATGCCCCGTGATTTCGTGCATCTTCATGTCCATTCGGAATACAGCCTCCTCGATGGCGCCATCAAAGTAGAGAAGCTCGTCGATCGATCGAGTGAACTCGGGATGAAGAGCGTTGCGCTCACCGACCACGGCAACATGTTTGGGGCCGTCAAGTTCTATATGACGGCGCGCAAAGCTGGAATCAAACCCATATTCGGAATGGAAGCGTATGTGACGCGGGGAAGCCGCCTCGACAAGGCGAAGAAGAAAGGCGAGCTGTCACAGATCAATCACCTGATACTACTTGCCCGCAACGAGAGAGGATATCAGAACCTGCTTCGACTCAGCTCCATCGGTTACCTCGAAGGGTTCTATTACAAACCGCGTGTTGATATGGAGGCGCTCGAAGCGCACAGCGACGGTCTTATCGCAATGACATCCTGTTTGCGCGGCGACATCCCGCAGACGATCGTGCACTCAGGTCTCGAATCGGCAAGGAGGAAGGCCGAGCGTCTGCGCGAGCTGTTTGGCCGCGACAATTTTTATCTCGAGCTCCAAGATCACGGAATCGAGGATGAAAAAAAGGCCAAGGATGGGCTCATCCAGCTGTCGCGCGACACTGGAATCCCGCTGGTGGCGACCAACGACGCTCATTATCTAAACGCCAACGATACGGAAGCACACGAGGTGCTACTTTGCCTTCAGACTGGCAGCGATTTCGAAGATCCACGACGGTTCCGTTTCAAAACATCCGAACTCTATTTCAAAACTGTGGATGAGATGTGCGAGCTGTTCTCCGATGTGCCGGAGGCCATCGAAAACACGGTGGCCATTGCCGAGCGATGTACGGTCGAGCTCGATGAAAACACGTTTCATTTACCTACCTTCCCGCTCCCCGAGGGATTTGCATCAAACTCGACATATCTGCGAAAGCTGGCAGAAGACGGGGTGCAGCACCGTTACGCCGAGCCAACCGATGAGATTACACGGCGGCTGGACTACGAACTATCCGTCATAGACAAGATGGACTACGGCGGTTACTTCCTCATCGTAAGAGACATCGTCAACTTTGCACGGGACTCCGGCATTCCCGTCGGCCCAGGGCGTGGGAGTGCTGCCGGAAGCCTGTTGTGTTACGTGTTGGGGATAACCGATGTCGACCCGCTCGAACAAGGCCTTCTGTTCGAGCGCATGCTCAACCCCGAACGAATCAGCATGCCCGATATCGATATCGATTTTTGCTTTGAACGGCGTGATGAGGTTATCCGGTATGTCATAGACCGTTACGGTGCAGATAAGGTGTGTCAAATCATCACGTTTGGGACGATGGCGGCGCGTGGTGTGGTGCGGGATGTAGGCCGGGTGCTCAAGATCCCATATGGCGAGGTCGACCGCATTGCCAAGCTGATTCCGGCGCAGCCAGGTACGACACTCGATGAAGCGACCAAAACCGTTACCGAGCTGCAACGGATGACCGCGGACGATCACCCGTACAAGAGGCTCATGGAGTTGTCGCGCACGCTGGAAGGACTTACGAGGCACGCCTCGATACATGCGGCGGGAATGATCATAACGCCGACGCCGTTGATGAATCATCTGCCGCTTTACCGGACGAACAAGGGTGAAGTCACAAGCCAGTTTGACATGAAGAGCGCAGAGGCCGTCGGTCTTCTCAAAATCGACATACTGGGTCTCCGAACTCTGACCGTGATCGACAAGGCGATCCGTATGATCGAGCGCAACCACGGTGCGACGATCGACCCGGCAAAGATCCCGCTCAACGAAGACCACACGTTCCACCTGCTCAAGGAAGCCCGCACCGTTGGTGTGTTCCAACTGGAGAGCGCTGGAATGAGGGATTTGCTCAAAAGCCTCGGACCGGAGTCGTTTAGCGACGTTGTCGCCGTCAACGCGCTTTACCGCCCCGGGCCGCTCGGCAGCGACATGATCACAACCTTTGTTGACTGCAAGCATGGGCGCAAGCGAATTACTTACCCATTGCCCGCTCTCGAGCCGATTCTGAAGGAAACGTACGGCGTGATCCTCTACCAGGAACAGGTGATGAAGATCGCCAGCACGCTCGCCAATTTTTCGCTGGGAGAGGCAGATATATTGAGAAAGGCGATGGGGAAAAAAGACATCGATGTCATGAGCAAACAACGAAAGAAGTTTGTTGTAGGCGCAAAACAAAACGGCATTTCGGAGAAAAAAGCCGAACAAATTTTTGACCGTGTGGAGAAGTTCGCCAGTTACGGTTTCAATAAGTCGCACAGCGCTGCCTACGCTGTCATCTCGGTCCGCACCGCGTATCTAAAAGCCAACTATCCTGCCGAGTTCATGGCGGCTAACCTGACCAGCGAGATCGACGACAGCGACCGGATTATGATCCTTCTCGAAGACTGCCGCGAGCACGGGATCGAAATTGTGGCACCGGATATCAACCGTTGCGATGTCGAGTTCGAGGTCTGGGACGGCAAGATTTACTACGGGCTCGCCGCCGTCAAGAACGTCGGAATGAACGCGATCAAGCACATTGTGGCCGAGCGTGAGGAGAGTGGTGAGTTCACGTCGCTCTATGATTTTTGTTCCAGGGTGAGCTCGCGTATGGTTAACCGGCGGGTCGTCGAAAGCCTCATTCAAGCTGGGGCGTTTGACCACCTGCCGGGACACCGCGCGCAGAAGCTTCACAACCTCGAGCGAACCCTCGAGATGGCCTCAAAGAGCTCGCGGGATGCCGAACGGGGTCAATTCGCGCTGTTTGCCGATGACAAATCGCTGATTAACGACGACCTCGAGGACTGCGAGGAGTGGTCGGGCCCGGAACGGCTCCGTCGCGAGAAAGAATCTCTGGGGTTGTTTCTATCGGGCCATCCGCTCGACAAGTTCAAGGATGTTCTTCGCATGATGAGCTCGACCACAACGTCGAAACTCAAATCGAGCTCGAACGGCAAACACGTGGTGCTGGGTGGACTTGTCAGCAATGTCAAAACCACCATCGACAAAAAACAGAATCCGATGGCGTTTGTGACTTTTGAAGATCCCGATGGCCAGGCGGAGGCTGTGTTGTTTTCCGATGTGTTGGAAAAACACAAACAGTTCGTGTCGACCGACCGCGTGCTGCTCGTCGAGGGAAAGGTGTCGTGCAGAAACGGCGGGGAAGGGAAGCTCCTGGTCAACAGCGTCATGCCGATCGATGAAAACCGACCGCCCGAGTCGGAAGAGGTGCATCTGACAATTGACATCGACAAGGTTGCCGAGAACGAGATCGATCGGTTGAAACAACTATTCGAAACGCGACAGGGCCAGGGTGAATCCAGGGTGTTCTTCCATTTGGTGGAGAACGGCAAACAGACTTGTGTGGTTCGATCGAGAAAGCTCGCCGTCAAGCTGGATTACGAGCTTCTGTCAGATCTGTCAGGCTCGCTCGGCGTAGGAAACATCAAACTGGTACCTGCATTGGTGAAATCGCCAACAAGATGACAAAAGGCTTTTACACCCTCGCCATACTGGCAGCAGCGTTCGCCTGCGGTGCGGCCCTCTCGCCGGCCCTCGCACAAGAACCCGCCGTGCAGCCTCTTTATCTGGTTTATCACCCGACGGCGGGGCTGTTGGATCACGGGGCCTATTTGATACGCGGGCTCGCCGGCGCAGAGAGCAGCCTGCTGGGCCAGCTCGGTGTCGGATTCAAGAATCTGTTTCAAGTTGGCGCGTCGTTTGGAATGCAAAACGTTCTTGGCTACGGAAGTCTGGAACTCAACGACAAGATAGGTCTCCAAGCGCGGGTGCGGCTCATCGAGGAATCCGATGCCCCGGCGTTGGCCATCGGTTTCAACTCGCAGGGCCTGGGGGTGTATCACGAGGAGTTGGAACGTTACGACCGCAAGTCGGTGGGTTTTTATGTTGTCGTCAGCAAGAACTGGATGTTTGCCCTGGGGGACATTTCCGCCCATGGGGGCGTGTCGCTGAGCACCGAGCGGACGGACGACGATGATCCAAAT
The DNA here is from genome assembly GCA_020356045.1 of Candidatus Latescibacterota bacterium. Classification (GTDB taxonomy): domain Bacteria; phylum Krumholzibacteriota; class Krumholzibacteriia; order WVZY01; family WVZY01. Next base: position 2,633,787 of record CP070631.1, on the reverse strand, counting down.
CTTTTTGTCGGTGCGGACTGGACAATTCTCAAACGGCTTGCTTTCATACTTGATCTCGATGCAGCCCTAAACGACAATGCCAGAGACAGCGAGTTTGGGCAGGGTGGGATCTACCTCGATGCAGGCATCCGGTGGTTCTATGGTGAGAGCCTTTTGATGACATTGATTTTTCAGGATCTCACGGGCAACTTTGGCGGGAGCAACCGGGTCGGAAGAGCATTTGAATTCGCGTTCATCAATTCCTTTTAGGGGGTCGGTTGATGACAGCCGAAAATCGCGATACCGCGGGAACGTCGTCAGGACAGTATCTGGATTTCGAAAAGCCGATACTCGAGCTCGAGGACAAGATCGCTGAGCTCAGACAGCTCGCGTCGGTTCAGGATATCCAAGTCGACGACGAAATCCAAAAGCTCACCGAGAAAGCCAACAAGCTGAGAAAAGACATCTTCTCAAAGCTCAGCGCGTGGCAGTGCGTTCAGCTCGCCAGACACCCGCTGCGTCCCTACACTCAAGATTACGTGGACGAAATGACGGACGACTTCGTCGAGCTCCACGGTGACCGCGCCTTTGCCGACGACCCCTCGATTGTCGGCGGCCTGATGACGCTCGAGGACAAACGCATCGTGATTATCGGTCACCAAAAGGGACGTAATACAAAGGAGAACATCTACCGGAACTTTGGCATGCCGCATCCGGAAGGTTATCGCAAAGCGTTACGGTTGATGAAACTCGCTGAGAAATTCAACCTCCCTGTTGTCACGCTGATCGATACGCCGGGCGCCTACCCCGGTATCGGCGCCGAGGAGCGCGGGCAGGCGGAGGCGATCGCAACGAACCTCAAGGAGATGGCAAGCCTCACGGTTCCCATTGTTGCCGTGATTATCGGAGAGGGGGGCAGTGGTGGGGCGCTGGCGCTGGGCGTGGCGGACCGTGTTCTGATGCTTGAATACGCTATTTATGCCGTCATCAGCCCCGAGGGGTGCGCAGCCATCCTTTGGAAGGACCAGGAGAAGAACAAGGACGCCGCCGAGGCGCTCAAACTGACCGCCAATGACCTGTTGTCGGTTGGCGTGATCGATCGTGTCATCGCCGAACCCGATGGGGGTGCCCATCGGGACCCCAAAACCATGGCGGAGGAACTCAAACGGGTGCTATACGAGGAGCTCGACTATCTCCAACATTTTGAGCCGGATAAGCTTGTTGAAAAACGGCGTCAGAAGTACCTGAACATGGGGTTCTTCGTGGAAGATTCACCTTGACATTTGCGTGGTTGATGTTTTAACATCTTGTTACCAGCCAATAGCTTCTGAGAGTTTAAACCCCACTACCCCTGTGCCTAGGGAGCTCTGCGTATGATCAAGCGCGAACTGCTCGACATCCTTGCCTGTCCCAAATGCAAGGAAAAGGTGGAGTTGGATGAGGCCGGTAACTATCTGGTCTGCCAACCCTGTAAACTCAAGTACCCGATCAACGAACAGGACATCCCCATCATGTTGATCGATCGCGCCGAGTCGATCGAGACCTAGGCTCACTGGTCAATCAGAGCCGATGACGGGATAAACAGAGTACCATCAGACACACGATACAGAAGATTTACATGCACCGCGCATCTGCTATCGCCATTTTGAGTATTGTCGCCGGACTCGCCGCCGTGATGGTACCGGTAACCGCTTCCGCCGGTGTCGAGATGATAGAAGAGCGGAATGGCCGGATCGTTGTCGACGTACGTTTTGACGGCCAGCCCGTGTCCACGACTTCGGTTCTGAACACGCCCGGGCTACCGCCCTTGCGATACGAGCGTTTTTATGTCGCGCTACCAGCCTCAGGGTCATTTCGTGTTGCCCGAACGGGGGGAACACCCACCAGCCGGCGGGGGGAGCTTCCCGCGGTGCTTCCAAGCAGTGACCCTCCCGGCAGTTTTGATCGTCCCGTCGTCGTGTCGATGGAGCCGGGAATATTTCCAAAAACACCACACGTCGTGTCCACTCCCATTGCCTTTAGAAACCTTCGGGTTATCGCTATCGACTGTTTTGCGTCACAGGTGGACTACGAGGCCGGTGTTGAGACGTTGTGGAACGGTTATACGATAGAGATCCGCTACCCGCCAGCGGAGACGACGGTCGACGCCGCCGTGGCAGATCCGGTGTTGGCCAGTCTGATAATCAACAAGGCTGTCGTCCCCGCACCCGCCCCGCGTCGGGGAATCGGGTCGCCGACCCCTGTGAGAAGAGCGGGACCGTCGGGTGCGGACATTCCCGATCCGCATTTCTCGTTGTCCCCCAATTGGGTAAAGATCCGACTTCGGACCAACGGCATTTACGCGATTACGGGGTCGGATCTGGCGCAAATCGGGATCGATCCCGCCACAATCGAAGACCCGGCTAGCTTCCGCATGTTTACGGGCGGCGGCCGCGAGCAGATACGTAAGAACGACCAGGGCCTGCCCTATCAGGATGTCGATGGAACCTGGCGCCCCGGTCAGTGGATGACCGAGTGCGATATCGTGGTCGAGTACGGTGGAGATGGGACGTTCGACCCCTCCGACCGGATCTTGTTCTACGCGGTTGGCTGCCAGGGGTGGCTGGATTGGTACGAGCCTGGCGCTCCGCGTGAGCTGTATCACAATCACGCATACACCAAGGACAACGTCTATTATCTCACGTGGGACGACACACCGGGCTTTGCGGGGTCACCGGCCCGGATGGCCTCGCGGGATGCCGCGCCGGGGGCGGCGGGCTCCGATATGGACATGTTCGAAGAACGGATCTATTTTGAGGAGAACCGCGTCGAAGCACTGTCGTTTGGCGGGGACGGCTGGTTGTGGCTCGACGTTACGGCGAAAAACTACCCCGAAACCTACACGCTCAATGGTTTCGCCGCGCCCGGTTTGGTTTCATCGGGGCGGCAGACGTTTCGCACCATCGCGCTGGCGCCATTTCAACGGTACAAGAACAATACCAATCATCACGCCGTCTATATAATCAACGATGATGACGTCGCGGAAGTGGTCTTTGACGTTCTGAATTCAGCAGGGTACGAGAACGGAGTGCCGGTTGAGGCTACTGGAACATTTCTGAAAGAAGCCAGCAACACATTCAGGCTCCATGTGCCCAGAGATCTGAACACAGAAGACTTTATGTACTTCGATTTCTACGAGGTATTCTACCACCGGAAGCTCCGCGCCACGTCCAATCGATTGTTTTTTTGCTCACCGGATACGACGGAGTCGGTCAACTACAGCGTCACTAACTTTGCTCAGAACAGGACTGTTTATCTTTTCGATACGTCGGATCTTTATCGTCCTGAGCGCCTGACGGGCATCATCGAAACAGACAATGGACCGAGCCGGGACATTCGGTTCTCCTCGACGCCCGGCGCCCACCGGCAGTACTTCTGGGTGGGGAGCTCGGGCGATTTCCTCGAGCCGCTGGCAATGGAGCGTCACACACCGACGGATTTGCGAAACGTCTCCAACTCGCCCGACATGCTGATCGTAACACACGAGGATTTCAAATCATCTGCGGACCGGCTCGCGCAGCACCGCCGGTCCAATTACCCATACGGCGGCTCGCCGTCGATAAAGGTCGTTACCGCCGAAGAGGTGTTTGACAACTTTTCCGGTGGTCTTGTGGATCCGACAGCGATCCGGAACTACTGCAAATTCTTGTACGATAACTTTACCGACGACGATGGATTCCCAGTTCTGGCGTTTCTATTTTTGTTTGGCGACGCCAACATCGACTACAAGAATTACACGACCTCACAACAGAATTTTGTGACGACATATTTGAATCTTCACCCTCACAATCTCGATGCCTACGCGACGGACGATTGGTTTGTCGAGATGGAACTGCCCGATTCGACGGGGGCTACATACATCCAACTGCCGGTTGGGAGGCTTCCGCCGGGCTCGGTTTCGGAGGCGCAGTTTTTGGCGCAAAAGCTGATCGACTACGAAACGGTGTCGGATTTTGGCCCGTGGAGAAACAGAATTCTCCTCGTTGCCGACGACGAGAAATCCCCGTCGACAAGTACTCAAACCATATTTACGGTGCAGTCGGAGAGCATCGCGCACGGTTACATGTCACCGTACCTGGAGCCGCGCAAGATATACCTCACCGAGTATCCCGCCATATCCGGGATCAAGCCGCAAAGCCGGTTTGACTTTTTGAACGAGTGGAATGATGGAGCGCTCATCATTAACTACGTTGGACACGGCAGCTCGTCGCAGATGGCCG
>CP070631.1:2626414-2629449 GCA_020356045.1 Candidatus Latescibacterota bacterium | reverse complement strand
GAATTGGGATTGATAAGCGTTTTGAAGTCGGCTCCTTCCGCATCGCTCATCGGATCGGCTGACAAAAACAGATGATCGTAGAGCCGCACCTCGGCGTCCACCGCATGATCCGCCGACACCCAGTGAAGTGTACCTTTAACCTTCCGGCCCACTGGGGATGAGCCACTCTTTGTTTCTGGATCGTATGTACACCTCAGCTCGACGATCTCGCCGGTTTGCCTGTCTTTGACCACACGCTCGCATTTGATAAAGTATCCGTGCTTGAGCCTCACTTCTCGGCCCGGGGCCAGACGGAAAAATTTCCGTGGCGGGTCTTCCCGAAAATCCTCACGTTCGATATAGATCACTCGCGAAAACGGGATCATTCGTGTTCCGGCTGTTGAATCCTCCGGATTGTTGACCGCCTCGAGCTCTTCGGTGGCATCTTTTGGATAGTTCTCGATCACCACACGGAGCGGTTTGAGCACCGCCATGACGCGCTTCGCTCTTCGATTGAGATCCTCACGCAGACAATGCTCCAGCAAAGCGATATCCACCACGCTCTCTCTTTTGGCCACACCGATACGGTCGCAGAACGCACGGATCGCCTCCGGACTGTAGCCGCGGCGCCGCAAACCCGAGATCGTGGGCATTCTGGGATCGTCCCATCCGCTCACATGGTCCTCATCGACGAGCTCCAGAAGTCGACGTTTGCTCATCACCGTATGGCTGAGGTTGAGCCGCGCGAATTCGATCTGCTGCGGCCGATAGATTTCGAGCTCCTCTAAGAACCAGTCATATAGCTCGCGGTTGTTTTCGAATTCCAGTGTACAGATCGAATGAGTAATGTTTTCGATCGAATCGGATTGCCCATGCGTAAAATCGTACATGGGGTAGATGCACCACTCGTCACCGGTTCGATAATGGGCTTGGTGCCGGATGCGGTACATCAGCGGGTCCCTCATCTTCATATTTGGCGATGCGAGATCGATCTTGGCGCGAAGAACCAGCTCGCCGTCTTTGAATTCGCCGGCACGCATCCGCTTGAATAAATCGAGGTTTTCTTCGATCGGGCGGTCACGACAGGGGCTTGGTTTTCCGGGTTCGGTAACCGTGCCTCGGTATTCGCGGATCTCCTCGTCTGACAACTCGTCTACATACGCCTTGCCCTTCTCGATCAACTCGAGTGCCCACTGATACAACTCATCGAAATAGCCGGACGCAAACCGCGTCGGTCCTTCCCATTCGAACCCGAGCCAACGCACATCGCGTTCGATCGACTCGACGTACTCCATACTTTCTTTAGCTGGATCGGTGTCGTCCATGCGGAGGTTGCATGGTCCGCCAAATTCCTCTGCGATCCCAAAGTTGAGGCATATCGATTTTGCGTGTCCGATGTGGAGATAGCCGTTGGGTTCGGGCGGAAATCGCGTGTGCACTCGTTGACCGTATTTTCCGGTTTTGTTGTCCTCGACAATCCGTGCGCGGATAAAATCGATTCCATCTTTTGGTGCGGTATTACGCACATCGGCCGTATCATCAACCGGTTTGTTTTTCTTTTCCATCATACATTGAGCCTCTCGGTGGTTCTCGCAAGAGTCGAATCACGCTTGAATGTGATTTGGGATCTTACCACAACGGGGCGGCGTGCTGCAACTCGACCCCATGCAACAATCCCTACTCAACTCGGAAAAGATCGCTGTAGATTTGCTCGAAGGCTTCCGGGCTGCTCCCAATTCCCACACATGCCGCACCCGAAGTATACCCGGCAACCGGTAGGCGTCTATAATGAAAATATTGTTCTTGGCAGCCCGGCGTGATAGGTTTGTTTTTGCTTTGATGAACGTCGATCGTTAAGCATCCCTTCCTGGGAGGATGAATTGATCAGAGTCGAGTCGCTTCGAAAACAGTTTGGGGATCTCGTTGCCGTCGACGACGTGAGCTTTTTGGCAAAACCTGGCTCTATATTCGGCCTTCTTGGACCCAATGGCGCCGGCAAATCAACGACCATCGGCTGTATTTCCGGCCTTCTCAAACCCGGAGGAGGGCGGGTAAACGTTCTGGGACACGACGTGATAAAGGACGGCCCCAATTCACGTAAGAAGCTTGGCGTCGTCCCCCAAGAAATTGCGCTTTACGAGGATCTATCGGCAAACGAAAACCTTTTGTATTGGGGAGCGGCGTACGGCCTGCGTGGCGCCCACCTCAAACGCAGGGTCAAATCCGTTCTCGAGCTTGCCGGACTAATCGACCGTGCAAAAGAACCCGTCAAGAAATACAGCGGCGGCTTGAAACGGCGGCTCAACTTTGCCGCAGGAATCGTCCACCAGCCTGAAGCGTTGCTTCTCGACGAGCCTACAGTCGGGGTCGATCCTCAGAGCCGTGTGGCGCTCCTCGACCTTGTCCGCGAGCAGGCCGCCGCTGGCGCCACAGTTATCTACACAACACACTACATGGAAGAGGCAGAAAAGCTGTGCGACGAGTTGGCCATCATCGATCACGGCAAAATCATCGCCATGGGAACGTTGTCCGAACTCCGAACACAGATTGGCGAACGTGACGTCTTACGGGTAGCCGGACGGTTTGACCCAAAGGCGGTCACGACTGCCCTGGCCCAATTCGACGATCTCGAACTGGTCCACGCCGACGACGACACGTTGACAATCGCAGTACCGAACGCATCCAAAAAGCTTTCGGACATCATATCGGCGCTCGCGACCTCTGGCTTCGAAGTCCGAGAAACAACCCTCACTCAACCCAGCCTGGAGAGTTTATTTATCAAGCTTACCGGCAAGGAGCTGCGGGAGTAAGAATGCGTTTTATCTGGTACACCGCGGTCAAAGATTGGCGACGTCACCGGCGCAACCCGCTCGAACTGATTCTCTGGGTCGGAATCCCGCTTCTGGTGGGCGCTCTCATCGCGTTGGCTTTTGGCGGTAAGAGCGGACCGGCTCCTCAGGCACATGTTCTTGTTGCCGACGAAGACGACAGCTTTCTTAGCGGACTGCTTGTCGGTGCGTTGAGCCAAGAGGCCGCCGGCGGGTTTATCCACGCCG
>CP070631.1:2620768-2626314 GCA_020356045.1 Candidatus Latescibacterota bacterium | reverse complement strand
CGATGAGATAATTCGAGAATGTCACGCCGTCGATCGACACGGTGGTGCCCCCCGACTCCCTAAAAGAGGTCAGCCACGAATTCGCCGGCAGTCTCTCGGCGATATCGTTCATCACCGCTACACGGAAGTATCTTTCTCTGTCGAGCGAGGCAATGATGTTTAGCCTCTTGTCCACTTCTTCCCTTTCCTTGGTCAGCATGCGGATGCGCTCGAGCTGAGGCGCGAGTCGAGCCGATTCCTCCTTGGCCTCGGTAATTTTTGCCTCGAGGTCGTTGATCGATCGGGCCTGCAAACCGGCCATCGCGGCGACCATACCGCCATAGACCACCACTGCGGCAATCGCCCAAACCAGCTTGGGTCCGCCGCCGGAAAAACTCGGAAGCCGAAGCCGCCGCGTTTTCTTACGATCTTCCAGAGGGAGCAGGTTGATGCGAATCATTTAGTTCCCCTCCCTTCTGAGCGCTAAGCCCAGTGATACGGTGAGCATCGGCGCGACCCTGCCGAGGTCTTGCTCGCTGTGCGTTTCCAGGCCGTCGGCGCGACGAATCTTACCGACGGAATCGTTGATCTTGAATTCTACGTCATGCTTGTCTCTTAGAATGTCCCGCAACCAAGGGATCCTCGCACCGCCGCCACTCAGGACCACTTCATCGAGCTGTTCGGCGTCACCGGCGGTCTTGAGAAACGACAGCGATCTTTCGATTCCCATCGAGAGCTCGCCGCACGCACTCGAAACAATGTCGCGGCACTTCTCTTCGTCCTCGATTTCCGCGTCCCCGCTCATCATTTCTTCGGCTTCTTCAAAACTCACTCCTAGCTCGCGCTGAAGAGCCTCGATAAAGGCGGTGCTCCCAACGCTGAGATCCCTGGTAAACAACGGAATGTTGTTCTGGACTATGTTTATATTCGTTACGTCCGAGCCGATGTTTATCAAACCGGTAACCCGGTTACCCGCTTCGTCCTCGGTCAGCTCGTAAGCGTTCTGCACCGCAAAGGAGTCAACATCGATGATGACGGGGTTGTAGCCCGCATCTCTGATCAAGTTGGCGTGGGTATCCACCATCTCCTTCTTGGCAGCGACAAGAAGCACTTCCATCTGATTGGCGCCGACATCTTCTTTGAGGATTTCGAAAGACAAACACACATCGTCGATGTCAAAAGGCACGTGCTGCTCGGCTTCCCAAAACACCGCTTCCTTGGCATCGTCCGGGTTCATTTTGTCCATGATGATTTTCTTGACGATGACGGCCCTGCCGGATACGGCTGTGACGACATCTTGTTTGTCGACATTGGCTTTGGCCATGCACTCCTGGATTCCCTCGATGACCAGACTGCGGTCCATGATCTCGCCCTCGACAATCGCTTCGGGGGGAAGTTTGACGATCCCGTAGTTCTTGAGGACCGGACCGTCTTTTCCATGGTCGATCTCGACGATCTTTACCGAACTCGATCCGATGTCCAGGCCGACTGACGACTTGCTTCTTCTCGAGAGGAACTTCATTTTCGCACCAGCCTTCTACCAGGAACTTGCATTTTGTCGCACGGCGCGACGCCTTTTACCCCGTTTCCGGGATTGAATAAGGAACAATGAGCCTTGTCAGGAGCCCCACGCAACAAATATGCCAGGCCCGGAACGGCACCGCATTCGCATAAATACATATATATCAGTGTGATAATGGAGCCCGAAGCGGGGAAAAACGACGGTGGCGGACTGTTTTGCAATGCGGAGGTTGCATGTTGTCGGGGGGATCAGCGGAGGAAAAAGCCCATGTAACCACGCCAGAGTTCCGCGCCAAAGATCAGAACCACGGCAGCGGCGGGCGCGAGAAACGATCCGAAGGCGACGGGGGTCTGACTGCTCTCCCCCCTGATCAACAGATAGATACCGTAGGCGGCACCAAAAAAGGAGGCGATCAACAAAACGGGAAACACCATTTGCCAACCCAAAAAGGCCCCGATCATTCCCATGAGCTTTACGTCCCCGCCACCCATTCCCTCGGCCTTGCGGATAATCTTGTAAACCTTGCCGACGCCGTAAAGCACCCCTCCACCGGCAAACGCACCGATGAGCGAATCGGGCAGGCTAACGGGCAGACACACCACGGCACCTGTCCACCCAAGAACGATGCCTCCCAGGGAGAGCACGTCAGGAATGATCTGGTGCGACCAATCGACGAGAGTGATGACCAGCAGTATCGCGAGAAACACGTACATCCACAGTGCGAGGAGCGAAAATCCGAAGTGCGCGACCAACGCCACGGCGATACCCCCGGAGATCAGCTCGACAATCAGGTAACGTATAGAGATCGGTGAGCGGCAGTGCCGGCAGCGTCCCTTGAGTGCGATAAAGCTAATGACGGGGATGTTGTCGTACCATGCAATGGTTTTGCGGCATGTCGTGCACCGTGACCGCCCACCTACCACCGATTCGTTGCGTGGAAGTCTGACGATGAGAACGTTGAGGAAGCTGCCGACGAGCAACCCGGCGATAAGCGCGATAGCATGCGCGTAAGGATCACTGAACATCCGACGCCATACCCTCCTGGTCCTTGGCCGCTTCGATCTTTGCGATATATCTGTCGGCAAGCTCTTGCAGAATTTTGTTGTCGGTGCTCTGCTTGTACGCCTCCCACAGTCGGATCGCCGTGGCATCGTCGCCCGCCTTCGCATAAACAAAGGCGGCAAAGCGGTCGGTGAATTCTGGCGCCTCCGGCATGCGCGAGGCAAGGTCAAAATACCGTGCCGCAACGGTATTGTCGACCCGGTTTATATAGCTGAGGAAGCCGATTTCAAAGGGAAGCCGCCACATCGTCGGGTTGGCCACCATCCCTCGTTTGAGGATTTCCGCACCTTCGTCGAAAGAGCCGATATCCTCCGACACCACCAACGCGCCAAAAATGTAGGCAAAAACAAAGTGTGGGTCCAGGGTAACCACCAGATCGATCAGTCCTCGAAAATATCTCAGATCGTGGTTGCCTTTTCGAAAGCCGCCGTAGTACTGCACGGCCTGGAACCATACGAGATCTGCGGCGAGCTGCCGGTATCCGATCGACATCTGTTTGAGGAATTTGCCCGAAGGCAGATAGAGCGACTCGTGCAAATACGGACGGTAACGGAATTCCTGGATGTGCCAGGTGGAGTACGCCAATCCGGCGAGGAGCGTGATACCGACAAACACCAGTGTCGCTTTTCGCCGCATCGTTGTCATCCCTAGGTTACGTCTTTCCGTCTAAAAATGAGTGCACTCAAGAACAGAAGCACGATGGTGTAAAGCACCCCATAAATCGTCACGCTCCCGACAAAACCATCCATCAGGGGAAGATTGTGAACCGCCTCGGACCGGACGTTGAAAAGCGACAGGTTGGGGAGAACAAAGTAACCAGCAGTCGCGACGATCTTGAAACCGGTCCCGCCAAAATGCCGCGCGAACTCGAGCAGATCGGCGCTGAAATGCCCGGCGATGAACACGCAAAGCGTAAATAGCGAACTGAGCAGCGGCGAGGTGAACGACGAGAAAAACGAAAGCACCGCGGTAATGAGCGCCACCTCGAGACCCGATAGATACACCGATACGAATATTGTGCCGTTGAAGGCTGTGCGGCTCATCAACATTACACCGGAGAATACCAGCGCCATGCACAATGTCACTACCGTTACGGTGATCCAGGTTCCCAGAAACTTGCCCAGGACGAAGTCCACGCGGCTGACCGGCTTGGCGAGTATCCCGGGTAGTATCCCTTTGTCTCTCTCGCGTGAATACGAGCCGGCCCCCATGAGCACGACGAGAAGAATGCCAAAGATCGACACCGATGCCAAACCAACGTCGATGATGATCTTTTGTTGAGCCCCCACGGCGAGTGGAGACAACACATACGATGAGATCATCAACAGAAAGCCAAAAACGAGGACGGCGAGAAGAACACGCTCTTTGATGTATCCCTTGATCGTGTATCTCGCGATCGTCATCGCGGGAAACGACAGCATTGGTGAGTTAGCTAGAATGCGCATGTATCAACTCTTCTATTTCGGTTGCCAACGTGTCGGCCCCATCGGCGGACGCGGCCGTCAGCGTTTCCAACAGGTAGTCTTCCAGGCTGAACTTCAACGGTTTGATCTCGAGCACGTCGCCCCCGCGCTCGTACACGCTCGACACGAGCTGCTTCATCAGCCCGCGTCCCTCACATCTCAAAACAAAAGCCCCGGGGTTTTGAAAAACCAGGCTCACACCGCGAACCGGATCGGCCAGAGGGCGGGGATCGATTCCCGACACGGTGACCTCGACCGGTGTCGTTTTCTGTGCGTAGATTTCTTTGAGAGACAAACATTTTTGGATGGTGCCCCCGCTCAAGATGCCAACACGATCGCACACCGCTTCGACATCGGGCACGATGTGCGAGCTCAAGAGAATCGTCTTTCCCTTTTGTTTGAGCGACAGCAAAAGCTTTCTCAATTGGCGGCGGCCAACGGGGTCAAGACTAGAATAAGGCTCATCGAGAATGAGAAGCTCGGGATCGTTCATCAACGCGATGGCAATACCCAAACGCTGACGCATTCCTTTCGAATACTTGCTGATTTTGACCTCGCGTTTTTCGGCCAGCCCCACCGCCTTCAGAAGCGAGTTCCTGCGGCTGCGGATAACATGCGGCGCCAGGCGGAAGAGTTCGCCGGCAAACTGGAGCATCTCTCCACCGTTGAGATGAGGATAGAGCCCTGTCTCGTCGCCCAGATAACCGATCCGCGACAACGCGCGTCTGGTGGCACCCCGATCGCCAAACAATGTGACCTCTCCCCCATCGGGTCTCAACAGCCCCAGAATGACCCGCATGGTGGTGGTTTTTCCGGCGCCGTTGTGCCCGAGGAGACCAAATACCTCGCCCCTCTCGATCTGGAGGCTCAATCCACCCAGAACGCGGTGTTTCCGTCCAAGGAGCCCCTTGGCGAACGACTTCGAAACCTTGTCCAATTCCAGTACGTTCATGGTAAGTTGCTTTCCATTTTGAGGTTCCGGGTTGGTTGTTGCAGAAATCGTGCCCGTGACCCGGCAATGAAAAAGGCGAGAGACCGGAGCCTCTCGCCTTGTCTCATGTCATATCGGCGTTTGACTACTGGCCGCTGGTAAGCGTCAGAATCGTCACACCCACTTCCTTGCCACAGCAGGTGATGGTGTAACCAACATTGACATTGCCAACGACGATCGGTACGTAACCCGTATCGCCTGGCGTACCGGCCAAGCCGTCAGTCGGCTCTTCGGGGAGCTTCGTGAACGGGTTCTCGAGCAGATCACCATTACCGTCGCCATCCGTGTCGGGGAGCAGTGTGACGATCGAATCGCCACCCGGCGTGAAATCGCCGCCGACGGTGCCAGCGTATACGCCGTTATTCTGTACTGAGAAGTCCTCGGAGGCGAGCTGAACGGTGTGACCGTTCGACTTTACCGAAGCTTCCTTGGCACGCGACTGCATGCTGATAAAGTTCGGGATCGCAATCGCCGCCAGGATACCGATGATGACCACAACGATCATCAACTCGATAAGCGTAAAACCTTT
>CP070631.1:2619320-2620668 GCA_020356045.1 Candidatus Latescibacterota bacterium | reverse complement strand
TTTTTACCCGATCAACGGTGGCGAATACACAATCGAATCGGTTGGATTGTTCGACGCGCGGGGAATGGTGGTCTACCCGGCCAAACGCGACATCCCCATGATTGACTTTGTCCGTGATTGGAACGGTGACGGTGTCGACGAAGTGGCACTCGCAACATTCGACGGGTTGTCCATCTACATGCGCAGCGCCGACGGCACGTTCACCCCGGATAATCAAATCGTGGTCGAGCTCGAAACCCGCATCGGCCAGGCCTGGTCGGGGCACGGTCCGGACGACAATACAACGGGGCTCTCAACCCGTTATACGTTTCCCAACGTTCATTTGCTCGACTACAACAGTGACGGCCTGCCCGACCTTATCGCGGCCACTGAGGACCGTGTGATCGTATATCTCCAGCAGCCCGACGGGACTTACGAAACGACCGCCTCGACCGATCATCTGTTTGACGTCCGGACGCAGGAAGAGAAAATTGAGGCCTATGCGGAGATCGAGACCCTGGTGGAAGATCTCGACGGTGATGGCTATGCCGATGCGGTAGTGACCAAGCAAACCATGAAAGGTATTACAAACGTCCGCGGTGTCGTCAATGTGTTCTGGGGCGGCCCGGACGGGTACAACGCCGAGCCGGACCAGTTGATCATCTCGGAGGGCACGGCATCGGCAAGGGCTGTGTTTCTCGATGTCAACGGGGACGATCGCAAAGATCTTGTACTTCCGTCGATCAAATTCAGTATTGCCGCGATAATCCGAATCCTGATGACACGAAGCATCAAGGTCTATTTCAACATTTTTCTTCTCAATGACGATGGCCGCATATCCGAACGCCCCGACTATACCAAAGAGGTCAAATTCAAAATCGATTTTTCTGGTGAATCCGACTCGCAGGCGATGGATCTCGAAGGGGACTACAACGCGGACAAACGCACTGACTTTGTGTTTGCCACCGGTAAAGATGAGCTCTCCGTGTACCTCGGAGAGCCCGCGGGTGGCGGCCGGTTGTTTTCGAAGAAACCGATTGCAAAAATCGAAGCAGATGCCTACGGCGAGTTGTTGAGCTCCGACGTCAACAACGACGGCTACTCGGATATGATTATCTATTATCCCGAGAGCAAAAACCTCAAGGGGACGCTAGAAGTTCTTGTCAACCGGGCAACGATTTGAGTCCGGTCTCTCGTCTACCTCATGCAACCGACGATGACCTTTTGTATGCCGGCGCGCGCGCCGACCGGTTGAGATTCGGTGTTGCGGTCCGCGGGGTGCGGACGCACGTCTCCCCCGGCGCTCGGCGCCGCCGGGGAGAGCGCAAACTTGTGTCCGGAACTAAATAAAGTGGAAAACAACACCCAA
>CP070631.1:2613932-2619220 GCA_020356045.1 Candidatus Latescibacterota bacterium | reverse complement strand
TTTACAGTGTTACAGGATATTCGTACGCATAACACACCGAGTTAACAGACACACCCATAGACATCGAGACCGCTCATCGGTAATGAGTAATATGGCAGCTGACAATATACTCTATCATAATTTGTCATATGTCGGCGCGCGGGACCGCAATAAAGATAAGTCGCACCCAGATGGAACACGCACCACGCGTGTCTCCCGGCGGGCGCGACCGTTTCAAACATCGATCAACAGATGATAATGGGGATTCTTGGTGGGCCGATGCGGGTGTTCTCGCAAATCACCGGTCTTAGTCAAAACGTATGCCGCTCAACGAGTGGGTCCTGTCACCGGCGCCAGTTGGCCATCGCGGACTCAGCTCTCGATCTCAGTTGACCAGCGAGATTCGTATCCCCAAAAGCCGCGGCAGCTACGATCTGTGCATCCGTCGAGAAAATCAACTCCCTCATCCGAAGCCCCGCAACGATGGACACGTCAACCTCGAGCTCGCCCGAGATGAATCGAATCAAGTCGTTGATCAGCTTGACGTTTGCCTCACCTGTCTCCACGTAGTAGCGACGCACGTATTCCATGCACTTGTCCGTGTCATCGCCGCCGATCCGTTGCAGTATCAATGAATCGAACTCTTCGAGATGCTCCTGCGCCAAGTATGCCTGCCGCCCGACAAACGACGACACGACCTCCATCTGGTACGCCTTGAGCGCAAGATCACCGTCACCTGTCAATGTGTCGTTGGGCGTTGTTTTTCCGGCGGCTTTTACCGCATCGACCGTCGCTTGAAAGAAACTCTGTCGTGATTTTTCGAGCAACTTGGCGAGATCCGAGCAGATGTCCTCCCAGGTTCGCTCCTTGGATTTTTTGGAGAAGAGGCCCATTTTGTGTCCCTTCGTTGAGCCGCAGCGCACCTCACCGAGACGGTAGATCTCGGTTCACGATCAGGCCGCCGAGGCTTGACGTGCAACTCCCGTTCCACCCCGTCCGGGCGACACTGGTGGCACACTCTGACCGCGCATAAGATTATGTATAAATTACAAATAAGTCTGTGGAGAACGTAGAAAGGGCCAACGGATCGGGTAGTGACCAGATCTTCCCCGGCCTCACGGATTCGCGTTATCGATCCGTGACACCGGAGCCGGTCGCGAGCGCTTTACTCGTAGACCGCCTTGACGTGACCCCAGGTAACCGGTTCAACCGCGGCAACACAGGTCGGCGGCTCGGAACCGGTTCGATTAGACTGGATCTCGGTTTGCTGGCACGTCGGGGTAATCGAGCTGCACCCTGCGGCAGTGCCCGCGTGAGTGATGTTGGTGGTAACACTCCCCGTCATGCTGTCACCGTTCCGGCTCAAGTTTATCGCCACCCGTATGGTCTGGAAACAGTTCAGATAGATTTCCCTGGTACCTTCGCAGGTCATGATGATCGACGTTGACGCCAACGTAGTGACGTCGCACGAATGCCCGGGAGGGAGGCTTTGGATTTCTTCGATATAGGTACCGCCGCAAATGGTCTTGGAGTCGCTTTCCCATGGTCCGGGTGTGGTTTCACAGACATAAGTCCTACTCTGGCCGGTCCACACCCCACTCCAATCCAGCGGCCACACGATATTATCGTACGCCGGAGCCAGATACGGATCTCTATCCGCGAGTCCGCGTGTCTCGGGCGTCACGGTCGATACCATGACCAACAGGCATACGACAAAAACAGGCATGGTCAAGATTCGTCGCTTCATAACACACCCCCAGTGGCCATAGCGGAGATTCTAGCGCGGGCTTTGTGTTATCAATTGTACACAATCGGAACGGCAAAGGTCAATCGATCCGGGTGTCATACCAAGGAAATGTAAATGAGGTGGTTTACAGCTAAAGAGCTCATACGTCCTGGAGTGATGGTGGCGGGGTCGCCCCAATGAGCGAGAGGCGGATCGCGGCCCAAATTCTCCGCGGGTCAAGGGGTCCATCGGCGCCCGGTGGGAGCAAAATTTTTACCGAATGGGAAGCGTAATAATAAACTCGGTGCCCTTCCCCACCTCGCTCTCCACCTCGATAGATCCGCCGTGTTTTTCGATAATATTGTAGGAAATCGACAAACCCAGACCGGTTCCGATGCCCGTGCTCTTGGTCGTAAAACCGGGGTCGAAGATCTTTTTGACGTGATCGGGGTCGATGCCATGCCCGTTATCAGCCACTCTTATGTAGACACTCTTGTCATCCGCATTTGTGTTGATTTCCAGGATTCCCTTGTCCTCGATCGCGTGAGCCGCATTGACAAACAGATTCATGAACACCTGATTCAATTGATTGGGGTAACACTTGATCTGAGGAATTTCCCCAAAACCCCTGACGACTTCGACCTTATTTTTCAACTCGTGATGGAGCAGCGTCAGCGTGCTCTCGATACCTTCATGAATATCTGCGTCCTTCAACTCTGCCTCGTCCAGCCGTGCAAAATTCTTGAGACTGCGGATAATCCTCGTCACTCTCGAGCTCCCCTCGACGGCGATATCAGTGTTTTCTCGTAGCAGCCGCATAGCGGTCCGGAATCGTTTATCACAAAGCACCGCATCCACCGATACGCCATTCGCAATAATCTCCTTGAGCCGCTCGAGACACCGTCTCGACACATCCGCCGCGCTGTTTATCGCCCCGATGGGGTTATTCATCTCATGAGCGACACCTGCCACCAGGTCACCCAGCGATGCCATTTTCTCTTTGAGCACGAGCTGCTGTTGCGCCTCTTTGAGCTGGATCAGTGTACCTTCGAGCTCTTGGTTTTTGGCGTCGAGATCCTGGGTGCGCTCGGCAACACGGCGCTCGAGCGTCTGACTGTACTCGTGCAGCTCCTCTGATTTCTGCTCGAGCTCCTGCGAATACTCGCGCAGACGTTTATGGCTTCGTTCGAATGTTCGCGCCAGGATATAAGTAAGCCCGACAATAAAAACCAACGCACCCCAATGCGACATCCATCGCCAAAAGGGTATGTGCCGCAATCCTACGAGAAGATCGTGGAGACCCGTTAAGCTCAATATGGTGAACCCTATGACATAGATGCGAGCATTGCGGTTGCCGCCGATCGCCGCCCTCACCGCCAGATATGCTGCGATCGCGATCGTGCACGCGAAAAACGCACTAAACGACATAAAGCTCAACGGGAGTGCGACCACGTTGATAATGTCCAAGAATATGAT
Source organism: Candidatus Latescibacterota bacterium (assembly GCA_020356045.1). Lineage (GTDB taxonomy): Bacteria > Krumholzibacteriota > Krumholzibacteriia > WVZY01 > WVZY01. Next base: position 2,616,039 of record CP070631.1, on the reverse strand, counting down.
GATCACGGCAGCCGCAACGTGGCTCATCCACAGGCTTTTTACCAACTTGTTCGGACCGGTGATTTGTTGAAGAAAAACGTACAAACCAATCGGAAATATCAGAAATGATCCAAATCTGGCGTAGAGTTTTACTCCCGGTGATTTGACGACATAGACGGCAAACGGATCCGAGAATACAAAAAACAAACCGATAAAAAAGGCGAATGTGGCAAAAGACAGCGAAAAAAAGGATCGTCCACCAAAACGTCTGATGGCAAACAGAGCGGAAAACAAACCAACAAAAACGCAGAGATGACCCACAAAAGTGCTATCCGCGCTGGTTCGGATGAGGATATCTATGAGATCATGTTCCGACCCGATCCAGACGGACTCCTCGTACACACCGAGCCCGATCGCGTCTGACACCTGTGAGAACACACGCACCGTCATTGTCTGGCCTGGGTATCCCGCAGGAAGTGGGACCAAATGATTGGAAACCACCGAGTTTTTGTTGTTCTCGGCTGGCCGCATCTCCCCAAATCTATAGATGCGAGTTGAGTCGAGATAAACTTCGAACGATACGGCCACGGTCGGAAAGTAAATCGCGGGGTTGTGCCAATGGACCTGCGGGAGCCGGATTCGATACCACACAAAGTTTTGACCATTCCTCCCGGGGGGCTCGATCATCGATCGGATGGGTTTCCACAACGGGCCCCGATCGGTCTTGCGCACCCATTCGGGAATCCCGCTGGCATCGACCGGGGAGTCACCCCAGCGGTACTTCCACCCTTCGAGGCGAACCGGAGTCATGTCCCCATCCGAGCCGCCCCTCTCGGTCTGAGCAAGGACATGAACGGCACACATCAACGCAAACGCAAATGACAGAATAGTTATTCTCACATCGATCTCATTCGTTCGGTCAAGAATACCCCATGCGATGGGGTTTTCGACACGAAAATCCGACTATACCATGACTGTCGTTTCTGTGTGAAAAGGGTTCGCCCGCGGATTTCCACATGACCGATTTACGAAAAAAAGAGGCGGTCTCGTCAAAGACCGCCTCTCGGCTTCCCGCGTGTCGTTGACAATCAATTGCTGTAGAGGGATTTGATTTTGCCCCACGTGCTTGGCTCGTTGGGGACGGCCTCGATCTTCAACGTCGGCAGACACAGCCAGCAAGGCTCTATCAGCTCGAGCTGCCACATACCGAACTGGTCAGAAGCCAACGCGCCCCACCCCGTCGTCATGATCGGTTCGAGACGGTAGCACGCCAGGTGTGCGTCGGGATATGCGATCGGGTACATGTTGCCATCCACCCATTTTTCAACCGGGTTGCAGAACAAAACAGGATCCTTGGCGATCATCTGATACGTATAGAATTGATCGACCAATAGTACCGTTATGTCAACCGGTGGCCCGATTGCGTCGTAGCACTTGTAGTGATTGGCCATGGTGGGATAGCCGCCGCCCGGCTGGTTCTTGAAGGCAGGCAACACGAGATACCGGCCGTCTTTGACCCGCCATTGCTGCCTCCCGAACTGATTGTCGAACAGGGTCCACCAGATCGACTGTGGATCATCGATCATCCACCACGTTTGGTGCCTCTCGTAATCGAAAACCGGCTCGCCATTTTTCTCCACCGGTGTCGCAAACTTGTCGAGTTCGACAAAATCAGTGGAGAACTGACGGAACTGGTCGATCAGAGTGATCTGTCCCGTGAAGGTGTAAGCCTGAGGCACCTCGTAAACCAGATAGTGATTTTCCATCACCACCTGGGCGGAGCCGCCGGTCCAGGAAAGACCCAAGACAAGCACGAGGGCAAGAAACACCATTACGCCGTTCCTCATATCATCACCTCCTGGTGAGAATGGGTACGACTTTAGCGAAGCGAACTCGGGAAAGGTGTGAAGCGAAGTTGCCATACGGTGGGCCCCGACGGAGTGTATTCTATCACGGAAAGCCAATCAAGTCAATGGCACCGTTAACGTGCGCGGACAAAACGGCACATCTCGTTATATGTATACTAGTTAGTTGACGGCCGTAGCAAGCGCGTGGTATACTCATGACGACGAGGGGGACCGCCATGAGAATTGTTCTTTCGATCTGCGCCGTTCTATTGTGTTGCCTG
>CP070631.1:2607089-2613832 GCA_020356045.1 Candidatus Latescibacterota bacterium | reverse complement strand
CGGTTGTGGCCAATTCGGGTCGACTGCTGCTTTACGACGTGGAAGGGAGCCGTCCATGAAATACAAGGGACCGGAACCGCTGAGCGTGACGATCCTTCACGAAATCCCAGGGCGAATGCGCGTTCAGCTCTCGCTTCCGCTCGAGGATCCGCCAAATTTCGATCGCTTGCTTCGGTCGCACGAGGGCATCGATCCGATCCAGTACACACCCGCAACTCGGACTGTTCTGCTTAATTACGACCCGATGCTCATCCGGAGGGAAGAGCTAACCATGCGTGTGGCGCTGACCTTTTCGCTGGAGAACAACGAAGAGCCCGTGCGCATCGTATCGCGCCCGCCGGGGCAACCACTGACGACATCGGTCGCTGCATCGGGGTCCTTGCTGCTGGCCGCGCTCAGCGCGCGGTTGTTGGGTGCGCGCGGTGTGACGGGCCAACGACTGGAGCGATTTGCCGGATTGGCGACGGCGACGGCGGTGCTCGGTCACGGGTGGCAGGAGGTACGATCGCGAGGCAATTTTGACCCAGAGGTATTGTCGGTTGTATACCTCATTACTTCCATGCTCAGGGGCAACGCGCTGTCGGCGGCGTTGTTTACCTGGTTCACCGCGTTTGGGCGTCACGTGATCCAGGGAGCAGATTTCCCAGTTGAAGTTCGCCCCGTAGAAGGGAAGGGTGAGGGGGAATATGAAGTCATGGCGGCGCCGGCGGAAGCGGATACGGGTTGGGGCCGCGCGGCTCGGGCCGTGCTCGCGCTGGGACATTACTTCGGCAGCGCGGGGCAGGGTGGTGGACCGAGATTCATGTCGGAACTGCAAAATGTGGTCAATGTTCACGGCAAGGTGCTCGAAGGCCTCGGACCGTGGGACCGTGGAATCCCCGTTCGGTTTGGACGAGGAAGGAAATGACACCACACGGCATGACCGTGTTGCGATGAATGCAGTAGTCGAATAACGAAACGGTATTATACGCGAAAGGAGATACGTCTTGGCGGTATCATCGGATCACATTACGGGATTTGCCATAGGTTTGGGTGCGGCGGCGCTGGGGTTTTACGTGTACAAAAACAACCAGCGTCAGGTGGACGAGTTTCTTCGTAAGTATGGTATCGAGCTCCCTTCGGGCGAGTCGCTCGATGTCGACAACATGTCGCTCGAAGAACTCGTGTCGGAGAAAGAACGGCTCGAGGACCTGATTGCGGAGCGCGAGTACGCGGCGGCGCACGGAGAAGAAGACGCCGGTGAGAAACCCAAATCGAAAGCCAAGGCAAAAAAGACCGGCGCCAAAGCTTAACTGGCGGGGGTCATACGTGATTCCGGAGCATGAGCTCCTTGGGATGTGGATCGAAATAGAGCTGCCCCTGCAGGTAACCGATGTCGTGCTTGCGGATGTTGTACCGGAGAAGCGTCAACGGGACGATGAGCGGTAGCAAACCGGCGCCGTAGTCACCGATGGACGTGAGGATCTCGCGCTTGTCGCGCGAATCCAAATCGCGTTTGAGGAACCCGAGCGCATGATGAAGCACATTGACGTGCTTCTTTTTTGTTGCCCGAGTTTTCATCACCTTTTGGAGCCCGTCTTCGTAGGACGCAAAAAGCTCGCGGTCGGAGACCGTTCCCGCGCTCGCAACGAGTTTGCCAAGACGTCTGTACCCCGCCTCGTTGTGTGCCTGTAGCAAGAACTTGTGCGCGGTGTGAAACGCGACCAAGCGCCCTCTTGTAAGACCGCGCCTTTTGAGGGTTCGCCAACGGTTGCGGCAAAACACACGTTCGATAAAATTCTCCCTCAATCCCGCATCATTGAGGCGGCCTTCGTGTTCGATTGGAAGTGCTGGCCACTGGTTGGAAAGCGCGTCGGCAAACAAACCCACACCGTTCCGGCGCAAAACGCCCTTTGGACCATACACGGGAATACGCTCTGTTCCGCAGGAGGGAGATCCCTTTTTGAGTATGTAACCATCCAGATCAGACTTGGCCAACTGGCGAATCCGTTTTTTCGAAAACGCTGTCATCCGCCGTGTGAAGTCCTCGCCGGTCTGCGGAGCGACCAACCGTACGACTGCGCCGTCTTCCTGCAAGCGAATGGTGGGCCGTGGAGTGCCCATACCCAGTTCCATTTCGGGGCAGACGGGGACCCATTCGAACCAGCGGCCGAGGGTATCGACGACGAACCGGTTGCGGCAGTGGCCGCCGTCGTAACGGACCTCCTCACCGAGGAGACAAGACGATACGCCAAGTCGCAGCGGCGCCTCGTCGTCATGCCACGTACGCCAGCGTCCCAACGACTTATCGTACGCAGGTTGCTTCATCGTCAACAGCACCGGATAGGCGCTGATCGATTGTATCAGACTCCGGGTGGTTTGGCCAAATACGGTGTGGTTAAAAAACGAAACGCGATTGAGCGTGGTTCGAGGCAGTGGCGATACGCGGGCTAGAGCGTGCGGCGACGCCCACCGCGGCGTCTCAGTCTTCGACGCACATTCGACGAACGTGATGCGGGATTACCTCTGCACAACGAGCCGATGCTGGCGGCGTGAAACGGGTGGTCTTCGACCATCGTGAGCGTGGAACGCGTCAGTTTTTCGATTTCCTTGAGCATCCCGACTTCTTGAAAATCACAGAACGACAGTGCCACCCCTCCGGCACCTGCACGTGCCGTCCTTCCGATTCTGTGTACGTAACTCTCGGGGTCATTTGGCAGCTCGAAATTGACGACATGTGAGATGCCTTCGACGTCGATGCCCCGGGCGACTATATCGGTTGCGACCAGAATCTCTATGCGACCACGGTCAAACGCATTCAGCGCACGCTGGCGTTCGTGTTGGTTCTTGTTCGAATGTATAGAGTCTGCCAGGAAGCCCTGGTTGGCAAGCTGCCGCGTCAGCAGATCAGCCCGGTGTTTTGTCCGCGTGAATACCAGTGTACGTTGCATACCTGAATTCTTGAGTACGGATGTGAGGAGCGGCAGCTTGTCGCCTTGTTCCACGAAGAGAACTTTTTGTTCGATGTTGCCGCCGACGGTGGCTGCGGGGGTTACCGCCACATATGCGGGATCGTCGAGAAGATCCGACGCCAAAACGGCGATTTCAGAGGGGAGCGTCGCCGAGAGGAACAACGTCTGGCGATCTGTCGGAACCGCGGCAACGATTCTGCGAACGTCGCGAATAAAGCCCATGTCAAGCATTCGATCTGCTTCATCGAGTATGAGTATTCCGACGCTGTCGAGCCGAACACGGCTCTGACCCATCAAATCGAGCAGTCGTCCGGGCGTAGCGACGAGGATGTCGGGTTTCTGCCGGAGTGCCTTGATCTGGGATCGCAACGGAATGCCTCCGTAAACCACTGCGGTGCGTAACGGAAGGTGACGGCCGTAGGTTTTGAAGCTGTCGCCGACCTGGAGAGCGAGCTCGCGCGTCGGCGCGAGAACCAACGCATGGATCTCGGCGGCACGCATCCGGTTTGCTGCCCCGGACGTCGTTTTGCGCCCGCCGCGGATGGGCGTGTTTCCTCGGTTGGACCGTGAGCCCAGCAGCTGGAGTACCGGCAACGCGAACGCCGCTGTTTTGCCCGTTCCCGTTTGTGCTGTCGCAAGAAGGTCGTCGCCGGCCAATACTTTGGGAATGGCCTCCCGTTGGATTCGTGTGGGTTCGAGATAGTCTTGCTCGGCGACCGCGCGTACCAAGGGTTTGATCAATCCAAGTTGTGTGAATGGGTTGGCTTGCATATGCTCCTGTTATGGGAACCCGAGATCTACGGCGGCGCGATCTCGAAAGTGCTCCCAGAACAGAATGGAACGCCGAGAATTGACGCAGAAAATCATCGGAAGATTCATTTGGATATGTGTCTCAACTCGTGGCAATATAGTCAATAACATGCACTTGCGCAAGATACAACGGATCCTGCACTGGCGGCGCCGTTATAGCTGCACGGTTTGTAACGCAATTATTTATAGTCAGTTATGCGATTTAGTTAATGTTGGTTGAAATAGCATGGTAACGTCAGGCCCAACCGAACCACGACCAGAAATCACGGCTCCGGATTTTGCCTCGATCATCGCACCCGAAGTGGGTATCGATTCACGGGCGGTTGCCGCCGTCATCGAATTGCTCGATGAAGGGTGCACGGTGCCTTTTATCGCCCGGTATCGCAAAGAGGCCACCGGCGGCGCAGACGATGTGTCGATCGCCCGGACAATGGAACGTCTCAAATACCAACGAGAGTTGTTCGATCGGCGAAACACCGTGCTTCAGACTGTTTTCGAACAGGGCAAATTGACACCGGAGTTGAGGGCGGCCATCGAGGGAGCGGGATCCCGAGCCGAGCTCGAGGACCTGTATCTCCCGTTTCGACCAAAACGGCGGACGCGAGCGACCATTGCCAAGGAAAAAGGGCTCGACCCGCTGGCAGAGCGGATGTGGCGTCAGGAGGATGAAACGGGCACCCCGGATGAAATCGCAGCTGGATTTGTGGATCCGGACAACGGTGTGGACACTGCCGATGAAGCGTTGCAGGGGGCGTGCGATATCATTGCGGAACGCATCGTCGAAACGGCAGAGATGCGTGCGATCGTGCGGAATCTGACATGGGATAAAGGTTTTGTGCACGCGCAGGCGGCGCGCGGCAAGTCTGACACAAAGAGCAAGTTTTCCGATTATTACGATTATAGCGAACCGGTTGCGCATATCCCTTCGCACCGGCTTCTTGCCATTCTGAGGGGTGAGAAGGAAGGATTCATATCGTATCGAATCATGCCCGATCCGGAAACCGTCAAAACGGTTCTCCGTGACCGGGTTTTGCGCGCCGATAAATCGATCTGGGGCGGTTATGTCGAACGGGCCACCGACGATGGATACGACCGTCTGCTCTCGCAACAAATGGCGACGGAGATACGCAACGAGCTCAAGACGATGGCGGATGGCGATGCGATCGGTGTGTTTGCCTCGAATTTACGGGACCTCCTGATGGCGCCACCATTCGGAGCGCGGCCGGTAATCGCCATCGATCCTGGACACCGAACCGGGTGTAAAGTCGTGGTGCTCGATGGCACGGGGATGCTGCTCGATCACGGTGTGGTTTATCCGACCATTCCTCGCAGGGATATTTCTGGCACCGAAAAGGCGTTGGATGGCTGGTTTGACAGATATCCGGGTGTCGCGGCGGTTGCCGTGGGTAACGGCACTGGTGGCCGCGACACATTCGCCGTGATCCGCGAATACGTGCGGGCACGTGATCGAAATGTCGAGGTGGTGCTTGTCAACGAATCGGGGGCGTCGGTGTACTCCGCCTCCGATTTGGCCCGGGAAGAGCTGCCGGACTATGACGTCACCGTGCGTGGTGCCGTGTCGATTGGACGCCGGCTGCAGGATCCGCTCGCCGAGCTGGTCAAGATCGACCCGAAGGCGATCGGTGTGGGACAGTATCAGCACGATGTCGATCAGAAGCTGCTAAAACAGTCACTTGACGATGTGGTTGTGTCTTGCGTCAACCGAGTGGGTGTCGATGCCAACACGGCCTCGGCAGCCCTTCTGCGCTACGTGTCGGGCGTGGGGAGCAAGCTGGCAAAAGCAATCGTCAAACACCGGGAAAAAAACGGTTTGTTCAACAATCGAAGCGAGCTGAAAGCCGTCGCCGGTCTTGGTGAGAAGACATTTGAACAGGCGGCAGGATTTCTGCGAATTGAAGGCGACAACCCTCTCGACAATTCGGCTGTTCACCCGGAGCGATACGTCTTGGTCGAACGCATCGCAGGCGACATGAATCGCAACGTCACCGATTTGATCGGTGATAACGAGGCCGTAAGCGGCATCGATATTGAACGTTACGTCGATGATTCGGTTGGTGCTTACACGCTGGAAGACATCGTCGAAGAGCTCAAAAAACCCGGCCGTGATCCCAGGCAGCGGTTCGAGCCTGTAAAATTCAACGACGACGTCAATCAAATCGAGGATCTTCGTGAAGGAATGACGCTGCACGGCGTGGTGACCAATGTCACAAAGTTTGGAGCGTTTGTCGATGTGGGCGTCCATCAGGACGGGCTCGTCCACATCAGCCAGATTGCCGATCGTTTTGTCCGTGATCCCGCTGACGAGCTGCACGTGGGTCAAAACGTAAAGGTGCGTGTGATGAGTGTGGACGTCGAACGGGGCCGGATCGGATTGAGCATCAAGGACGCGTGAACGACAAATGATCACGGCCGCCGAATACTTGCCCAAAAAAAAGGGACCGGTTTGACCGGCCCCTTTTCTCAACCGCAATGGCTCGCGGTGACTATTGAAAAAGCGGAATCTCGGCGGCGAGGTCGTAGTTGATCACCGCGTCCACCTTGTTCTCCAACTGGAAGTAGCGCGCAACTTTGGTTGCGGGGAGCACCTTCATAAACTTGGGAAGATAAGAGTTTTTGAGCTTGAGGTACTCGCCCTCGTTGGCCAGATGGGTCTTTATGATTTCTTCGGCAACCTCATCGGTCATCGAGTCAAAATTCTCCGCGAACTTCTTGATATTGTTTAGCGCCTTATCCGTGAGCTTTTTGAGCTCTTTCTGATACTCCTCGTAGACGGGCCAGAACGCATCAGCCTCAGCCTGTGTGAGCTGCATATTCTCGGCTATGAGAACCTTCTTCTGGGCTTGGATCGCCTCGCGGACGATTTCCATATTGTCAGCGGGCTTGGCGGCCTTCTCTTCGGCAAACGCCAGAGGCGCCGCAAAAACGCATACCAGCAACAGCGCGATACAGCGTTTCATAATG
>CP070631.1:2604358-2606989 GCA_020356045.1 Candidatus Latescibacterota bacterium | reverse complement strand
TACTTGACCAGGACCATTTTCCGCGTCTGAGAGAACTCCCCTGCCGTCAAGCGACAGAAGTACACTCCGCTTGCCACGAGCTGGCCGTTTTTGTCCCGGCCATCCCACCTCTCTTCATAGTGCCTGGGCGCCCGCGGTTCATCAACAAGGACGCGAACGAGTTGTCCCGACACATCGTAGATCTTGAGCGACACGTGGCTGGATGTCGTCAGACCAAATGTGATTGTCGTAACGGGATTGAACGGGTTGGGATAAATCTGCGACAGATAGTCCGCTTTTGGCGCATCCCTTTCTGACGACACCCCCGACGCCACAGGGTTTTCGAATCGATCAAAGAATATGTCCAGATCGTTGGTTCGGGTGTCGGTCCACGCGATGTAAGCATAGGTGGTATCGACGTCTATTCCCATGTATTCCCCCATCCACGGCCAGGGCCACACGGTGGGCGCCGGCGGTGGGCCAAAATTCACGTCGCTAACCACGCTGTTTGTAAAGGTCAGACCTCGATCGACACTGGTCCCCATGTAAACATCAAGCCACGAGTCATTGGTGTCGTTCCGGCGATCGTACCAAACAACATCAATGACTCCGGTCGGTTTGACATCGATCCAGGGCTGGAACTGCCCGCGCGTCGACACGTCATCGTTGACCCTGACCGGCGGGTTCCAGGTGGCGCCCCCGTTGTCCGATCGCACCAACATGATGTCACCGTCATCGGGTCCGTCCCGCCAGCTGATCCCGTTGTTGGCCGAGGAGTTGAAATAGATGTCCGACTGCCCGTTTCGCCAGTCGTGCCTCACCACGTAGACACGGTTGCCGGTGCTCGTGATCCGTGGAGAGGCGGACGCACTGGCGCCGGCGTAGTCACCCGTATCGAGGCGGATGTCCCGGCCATACCAGGTGCCGCCATTGTTGAGCGAGTACCGAAAATAGATATCCTGATTGCCATGCCGGCTGTCTTCGTACACGACATAAATAAAACCCGACTGAACGCTTATCCGCGGGCTCGTGGAGTTGTGACTCCCGGCGACGAAGTCGCCATCGATTCTCTGATCGGTGGGAAGCCAGGTGGCGCCGTTATCACCCGAGTAGTTGTAATAAATGTCCGCTGCGCCATTCCTATAGTCATTCCAGACTGCATAAACCCGAGTCCCATCGCAGTCCAAATTCACCAGGTCCGCCGTGGAGGCCCCAGCCGCGTCGCCGGTATCGAGCCGGATGTCGGATGACTGCCAGGACATGCCGTTGTTGGTCGAAAAGTTGAAGTAAATGTCCTGTTGTCCGTTTCGCTGATCCCACCAGGCCACGTACACGTATCCGCTGTCGCTCGTGATACACGGACTCCCGGAGCTGCCGATCTGCGTGTCCAGTTTTGAATCGGTGGGCTGCCAATTCTGCCCGCCGTCAAACGAAACGTTGAAGAAAATATCGTCGATCAAGTTGCGGGCATCCCACCACGTCACGTACACATTCGAGCCGTCCCAGCTGAGCTGCGGCATGTTGGACCAGACGCCCGCCGTGGCGTTGTCCACGCGAACCGGCGAACTCTGCCACGTCGCCCCCGCGTCGGTCGAGTAGTTGCACAGAATATCGGCGTCACCGTAACGATCGTCGGTCCAGATCGCGAACACGTTGCCGCCGTCCGCCCCGATCTGAGGCGCCCACGCGTTGGTGGTTCCCGGTGTGTTTCCGGTGTCTATTCGAATGTCCGAGGTCAGCCATGTCACGCCAAAATCGCTCGAATGATTGTAGTAAATATCGGGGCTCCCGTTACGACGATCCTCCCAGAGCACGTGGACATCGGCGCTGTCGACCGCGATCCGCGGTGTCTGGACAAAAAAGTTGCCGGCTGGTGTCGAGGTGTTGAGGCGCTGATCCGTACCCCAGGTGACGCCATTATCGATCGATCGGTTAAAGTAGATGTCACCGTTACCCAGCCCATTGCGTGTGTCGGTCCACACCGCGTACACGTGACTTCCCTCGCAAGCAATTTCCGGGAGGGTGGACGCGTTGCTTCCCGGCGGTGAATCCGATTCAATAGAAATGTCCGGCCCCCGGTCCGGGTCTTCCGCGTACACGACGTAGACGTCGTGTTGATTCTGGGTGTTCTTTAGCGGATTGACCGCTATACAGGGAAAGCTTCGGACTTGGAAAGATATACCGCCCTTGGGCCACCGCGCACAGGTGTTGTAGGTTGTGGCGATGACGTCAGTGCCAAATGTCAGTCCCCCGTCGGTGGACTTATCAACGTAGACCCGGCCCGGACTCTGGATCCCCAGCGGCGCATCCTGCCACGCCACGTAGATGTCCCCATTGGGCGCGACGGCCGGAACGGGGCCGTTTCCGTTGCTGCTTGGTACGGGCGGTGATCCCGGGGTGCTGGCCAGATCGCTGATACGGCCCATCGGCGCGCCAACGGCATAGTTGAACGTGGTTGCCGCGTCATTTGACCATGCAAAATAGATATCTGAGTTCGTCCCGTTGGCGTGGTCGCGCTGCCACGTTACATACAAGTTGTTGGTGTATGGGCTTCCAACATGGGTATCGACCGTGATGTATTCTTTGTCGGTAAAATAAACAGGAGACGATCCGACGGTGTGCTGATCCACCGTGGTCGGCGTTGACCACGAC
>CP070631.1:2598634-2604258 GCA_020356045.1 Candidatus Latescibacterota bacterium | reverse complement strand
GGTGCGCTTCGATCCAAAACAATGGGTGTGGTTTCACAATCGCTGGCGGCACGGCGAGGAGATGGAGACAGGGCATGCGTTGGTCAGCTAGGAAATCCAAATTGGCAGTTACGGTTGTCGTCCTGGTTGCGTTCTTTGCGCTCGGATGTGCCGATGAGCCTACGCAGGACATCACATTTGACAAGAACAGCGCCCCCGACGAGGTATTTGCCGACTTCGTGACGCAGGAAAGCGACAGCGGCATGGCGCAGTGGCGGTTGACGGCGCCGCATGCCAAGAGATACAAAGACAAAAAGCTCATCGTCTTGGAGAAGCCGACAATTGAATTCTACGACGAAAATGGTGCCGTCCGGACAACGCTTGATTCGGACAACGGAGAGTATTACGAGGACAGACGGGATCTGCTGGCATATGGGAACGTAGTCGTCAAATCCGTCGACGGCGACGTGCTCGAAACCGACAGCCTGCTGTGGGATAACAAAAAGGGCAAGATTTTGAGCCACAGTTTCGTCAAGCTCACGCGGGGAAGGGATGTCATCACCGGGTACGGTATGGAATGTAACGACGATTTGAATTCTGTCGACATCAAGCGGGATGTCAAGGCGACTGTTATCGACGAGGACGGCGAGATCGTTCCGTAGGGTCTGGGAGACACCAGTGGCGGATGACGCTCATAACGACATTTTTATCAAGACCGAATCACTCGTGAAGGTCTATAGCAAACGGCGTGTCGTGGACGACGTGAGCATCCACGTTCGTCCGGGTGAAGTTGTCGGCCTCCTTGGACCGAACGGCGCAGGAAAAACTACGACTTTCTATATGATTGTGGGCATGATTCGTCCAACTGGAGGGACGATCCATCTCGGGAGCAAGAATGTCACGAACGAGCCCATGTATAAACGCGCCCGCATGGGTATTGGGTACCTGGCACAAGATCCGTCGATATTCAGGGGGTTGACGGTCGAGCAAAATCTGTTGGCTGTGCTGGAAACCATTCGCATGCCCCGGACGGAGCGCAAGGAAAAACTCGACTCGCTTCTCAACGAGCTGGATGTGTCGCACATCCGCAAAAGCATGGGGTACCAGCTGTCTGGGGGGGAGCGGCGCCGAGTGGAGATCACGCGGGCCTTGGTTACAGAGCCAAAGTTCATGCTGCTCGATGAGCCGTTCGCAGGTATTGATCCCATCGCGGTTGCGGATCTGCAGCGGATAGTCGAGAAGCTTAAGAAACGTGGATTGGGGATTTTGATCACCGATCACAACGTGAGAGATACGCTGAGCATCACGGACAGGTCGTACGTGATGTACGAGGGAAGCATCAAACGATCGGGGACTCCCGATGAACTCGCCAGAGATTCGGAGGTTCGTGAGATATACCTCGGTGAGTCGTTTCGACTCTAAACTGGTCTGATATGGGACCGACACCAGCTGGATTGGGTGATTAGCATGGAAATGAAAATCGGGTTACACCTCAAGCAGAAACAGCAGCTTGTTATGACGCCCAAGCTTCAACAGGCGTTGAAGCTTCTCCAGATGCCGGCGATCGAGCTCCAACAGATGCTCAAGCAGGAGATCATGGAGAACCCGCTCCTCGATGAAGAAGAGGAATTCCTCGAGCTTCAGGAAGAGGAAGAACGCCGGGAAGCGGAGGAAAAGGAAAAGGAAAAGGAAAAGGAAAAGGACGAAGATCCCGAAAGTGAGTCGGGTGACGGCGAGGACAACGTGGATTGGGAGGAGTATCTCCAGTCCGGGTGGGAAGCCTCTGCCGGTCTCGGCGAGGAAGTCCCAGAGGATTTCGTCGAGCGTGTTCCGGTCGCCAAGCGGTCCTTTACAGATCAGTTGATCAGCCAATTGCGAATAGTCACGGACGACGAGCGGACCATCGAAATCGGAGACTACATCATCGGTAGTCTCGACGAGAGCGGTTACCTAACGTGTGAGCTTGACGAAGTGGCGAATACATTTGGCGTCAGTGTGGAAGAAGTCGGTCGGATTCTCGGTGTAATCCAAACGTTCGATCCGCCGGGCGTCGGTGCGAGAAACCTCCAAGAGAGCCTTCTCATACAGTTGGCGAATCGGGGGCTGGAAGACTCGCTCGCCGCGACGATAATCCGGGATCATTTCGACGATTTCAAACAAAAGAAATATCCCGAGCTCAGCAAGAAGCTCAAGGTCCCCATCCAGGAGATCCAGAACCAGTGCAAGGTGATCAGCACTTTGGATCCCAAACCCGGTTTGGAAATCATGGCCGGCGATCCTCAATACGTGATCCCTGATTTGGTTGTGGAAAAGGTAGATGAAAAATACGTCGTGTATCTCAACGACAAAAACATTCCCAGGCTGAGAATCAACAATGTTTATCAAGAGGAGTTGTTAAAAGACAACAAAGATGGTAATCGGGAGACCAAGGAGTTTATTCAGTCCCGTCTCAAATCGGCTCGATGGTTGATTCAGACCATAGAGCAGCGCCGGCGTACCATGGTCAAGGTCATGGAGTGTATTGTCGAAAAGCAGAGGGAGTTCTTTGAGAAGGGAACCGCGTTTCTGCGACCTCTGACGCTCCAACAAGTGGCCAGCGAGATCAACATGCACGAATCCACGGTAAGCCGGGTGACGACGAACAAATATGTGCAGACGCCGAGGGGGGTTTTCGAGCTCAAGTTCTTCTTCTCCAGCAGCCTGGGGACACAGGATGGGAGCGAGATCTCCGCTAAGAGTGCGAAGGACACGATCCGGCGGATCATCGAGCGGGAGGATGCTCGTAACCCATTGAGTGACCAAAAGATAGCGGATATGCTAAAGAAGGATGGGCTCAACATCGCCCGGCGAACCGTCGCCAAGTACAGAGAGCAGCTCAACATTCTCCCGGCGAGGATGCGCAAGCAGTACTAGGCCGCCCTCCAAAGGGCTTGGACGGGTAGCTGCCATTCGTTATAATTGTAGTGGAGTTGAATAGTCGATTCATTAGAGCCGTTGAAACAGGCCAAGGTGTTGATACGTCGATACGCTATAGCGGTTTCATTTCTCTCCTTCGAAGTTTCCCGGTATCAAAGCTTCTGCTTCCTGGTACATATTCAGACCAAGTATTCCCCACAGGGGGTTCCTTATGTGTAATTTTCACCAAGAGAGGTGAGGTATGAACATTAAGACCACCGCCAGACACTATCAGCTGACCCCTGCGCTCAAGGATTACGCAGAGACAAAGGTTCAACAACTGACCAAATACTTCGATAATATTGATAACGCACACATCATTTTTGCCCTGGAAAAATACAGGCATTCTGTCGAGGTGTCATTTCACATAAACGGAAAAGATTTTAACAGTAAGGAAGAATCCGAAGATATGTACGTGTCGGTCGACCGTGTTGTTGAGAAACTCGAACGGCAGATCAGGAAATACAAGGGTAAACGATTCAACAAAAAATCTCCCAAGCTGGCCCAGATCGGGGTCGAGCTCCCGCCGGAAGAGGACGAGAATCAATTTCAAACGCGTGAGAACGAGATAGTTCCCGCGGATCCCATCGAATTTCCGACTATGTCGTTGGAAGAAGCTGTGGACAAACTCATCTCGGACGAGAACGTTTACAACATATTCTCCAACATTCAGACGAAACGTCTCAATGTTTTATTCAAGCGTGATGACGGAACGCTGGGGTTGATCGAGGCGTAATCTATGCGAAATAAGGTCCTGTCGGTCGAAGACTTTTTTGCGTCCAATTCAAAATCGCTTGCGCTCGTCTGCTTGAACGACCACCGCAAAGGTCAGCTGCCAATCACAGCCGCTGACATCCACCGCCCAGGTCTGGCGCTGACCGGGTTTATGGAGAACTTTCTCAACGAGCGCATCCAGATTCTGAGCGAAACCGAGATTTTTTATCTCAACTCACGAGAGGATAGAGATCGACGCCGGCATGTGGACAACCTTTTCACAGCCCCTCTTGTCTGCATAATAATAACCCGCGATCTGGACGTTCCGTCCGAGCTCATCGACGCATCGAACGAGCATGGCGTTCCGCTTTTCCGAACGAGCATGATAACGACGGAGTTCATTCAGGAACTCACCAGGTTTCTCACGGACTATTTCGCGCCGACCGAAGTCGTACACGGAACAATGGTCGATGTGTACGGTGTCGGACTATTGTTTACGGGAAAGAGCGGCATCGGGAAGAGTGAGATCGCCTTGGATCTTATCGAGCGTGGTCACCGGCTCGTGGCTGACGACAGCGTGATCGTGGTCAAGAAGGCGGAAGACATACTCCTTGGGCGCGGACACGAGCACCTTCAACATTTTATGGAAATCAGAGGTATTGGGATAATCGATATCCAGGCGAAATTCGGAATTCGGGCCATTCGCGTTCAAAAGCGGCTAGAGGTTGTGGTAAACCTCATGCAGTGGGATGCAAAAAAAGAATGGGAACGCGAAGGCCTTGAACAGATGACAACAGATATTCTCGGTGTGAAGGTCCCGAAAGTGGAAGTCCCGCTATTTCCTGGAAAAAACATTACGGTTATCGCAGAAGTTATCGCGATGAATCACATGTTCAAGGTATACGGCTACAGCGCGGCTGATCGGTTCAATAAGCTGCTTATAGACCAGATGGAGAGCGATCGCCGCACACGGCACTATCTCCGCTACGACGACGAATAGTAAGACACCCGCCGGTCGGGTATGGAGCAACACGCATGGTCATTGGCATAATTGTGACGCACGGGAGGCTCGCCGAGGAGCTTCTCTCCACCGCGAAAGTCATATATGGGAACTTCGAAGGTTGTTTCGCGGTGACCAACAGCGCCAAATCGCCCCAGGCACTCCTCGACGAAATCCATTCGCTGATCGACGGGAACCAGGAGTCCAGATGTATAGTGTTGACCGATTTCTTTGGCGGAAGCTGCTGCCACGTGTGCATGAAATTGAGAATGGAGCGTGATGATGTCCCGGTAATCACAGGTGTCAACCTGCCGATGATCCTGGCTTTCCTCAACAAACGAGATACGGTTCCGTTCGACGGCCTCCCCGGTGAGATAATTGGCAGAGGTCACCACAGTATTCAGCTCATTGATCCCGAGTCATTCTAATGCCGCTTTGTCTTGTTCGAATAGATGATCGAATGATCCACGGTCAGGTCGTTTTGGGGTGGGCCCGGGTGTTGAAACCCGATCGGATTGTTTTGTCGAACGACCGCATCGCTGGTAACGCGTGGGAGAGAAAATTCTACACGGCGAGTGTGCCGTCTCAGATCAAGGTGTCGTTTCTAACACTGCCGGAAACAACTGCGGAGTATCTAAAAGATCTGTTCGAAGATGGGTCGGTGCTCATTCTGTTCGAGTCGGTGGGTGACCTTCACACCGTAATCGAGAGCGGTGTGGCATTCGACAGCGTGAATGTCGGTGGATTGCATTTCCGGCCGGGTGCGGAGGAGATTCTGCCGTACGTATTTCTCACAGAAGAGGATAAACATCTACTGAGAAACCTCGTCAAAAAAGGGGTGTCGCTCTATGCTCAAGATATTCCCGGTAACCCGTCGGTCAATATCAACTCGCTGGTCGTTTAGATATCCCTGATTTCCATAGACCCCGTAGGGAGTCTCCTTTAGAATACGGTCGGCGTGCGCGACCGTTTTTTT
>CP070631.1:2593354-2598534 GCA_020356045.1 Candidatus Latescibacterota bacterium | reverse complement strand
TAGCTTTCCAGACGCCTCAAACCCAGCAAGCTATGTCCGTAACCCATTTTGTCGCGCAACGTCAGAAACGCCGTGCTCGCAATCAAGTCGACACCCTTGAGAAATACGTCCAATGTGACCTCGATCGTCACGACGCCAGCCCCCTTTTGAGCGACTCGAAGAAACCCCGCCCCGGACCAGGTGCGAAAAGCAACTCGCGTTGACACTCCGCGCGCGCTCGAGCCCATACACCCCCCACGCGCCGCGGGACCTGGTGGAGCCAGGCAGCGCGTTCGGGATGAGGCATGAGCGCAAGGACGTTACCGGCGGGGTTGGTCACCCCGGCCACGGCGAACGTCGACCCATTGGGGTTTTCGGGAAACGCCGCGGCAGTTTGTCCATCGTCGGACGCGTAAATCAGAGCGACCCCATCACCAGACCCCAGCGAGCGGGACATCGGTTTTGATGCTGTCACAAACCGGCCTTCGGCATGGGCCAGCGGGATTGGTATGGTGGCCCTGTCGTCCCTCAGGTTATCGAGAAAATCGGTGAACACACAGGAGGCCGGGCCCTTTTTCAAACGGATCCAGTTGCAGTAGTATCCGCTGCGATCGGGCATACGGTTTGGCGCCAGGGCAAGATCAACCGAGCCGGCTTCAAACCCCGGTACCGCGCCCGCCTCGACGAGTATCTGCGCACCATTGCAGATTCCCATAACCGGGACCCCCCTGGATGCGGCATCGAGGACACCGTCCATAATCTGATCCTTGGCTGCAACCACACCGGCGCGTATACGGTCCTGATACGAGAACCCTCCGGGAAGCACAATGGCAGCCGCCTCGCGGAGCTGCTTGTCAGGGGCGTTCCACCGAATGATCGACGCGTTGAGACCAACCGATTCCAACGCACGAACTGTCTCGTATTCGCAGTTGACCCCGGGGAACTGAATAACAACGATGTTCTGGCTCACTTCACTCCATCAAAGATTCGAGTAGCGTATTATCTCGTCACCCGTCAGCGCCGCTCCGCCGGTGGTGCGGCTATGCAAACAGCGGGTTGAACCGGTCCCCTTTGCAGTAAGCCGTTTTGATCTCGTCCAACGGCCACTCGGCTTCTGCCCCCGGCCACCGCGCTACGAGGGTTGGCTCTTTGGTAGTCTTTCCCAACCGACGCCAGGGTGCTCGATGAGTGTCCAAGATTATTTCAAGGTCCGGCCAGCTTTTGGGATCGATCTCCACGACAACCCCGCCATACTCACTGAACAGCAATCGCTCGGGTACGCCCCCGGGCGCGTCGTCACCGGCAATATCGATTTGGCAACCGGTTTCAAAGGGTTCGCTCCCCACCATCATCTCGGCAAGAGTTACCAACAGCCCGCCGTGACTGATGTCATGTGCGGCGAGAACCAGACGTTGATCATATGCATCGAGAAGCGCACGGACGATGTTGGTTTCATCGTCCAAGTCGGGGACGGGCGGATCTTCTATCGTGGTCGTCTCGATGAGCTTGCCGTACTCGCTTCCGCCGATGCAGCCATGGAGCCTCCCCAACAGAACAAGCGTCGACCCGGGATGTTTGAATCCTTGGTTTTGACAACAGCTCACATCGTCGACCCGGCCCGCGGCGGCTACGATTGGTGTTGGCGCGATAGGTTGACCCTTTTCGCTCTGATTGTAGAACGACACGTTGCCCGAGATCACCGGGATCCCGTGGTTGCCGTCCGCAGATATCTTTAACCCCCGGCACGCGTCACCGATTCCACGGACAGCCTCCGAGAAATCCCAAAACACCTCCGGCTGTTCCGGATCGCCAAAATTGAGACAGTCGGTAATGGCCAGCACCCGTCCGCCCACACACGCCACGTTGCGGACGGCTTCGCACACCGCCCACACACCCGCCAGATACGGATCGACCAATCCAAGCGCGGAGTTGCCCCCGATGCTCGCCGCAACACCGACGGCTCGATCGGGGAAAAACAACGCTACCGCGGCATCGGCCTCGCCGGGTCTCAGCACGGCACGGCCTTGAACTTCACAATCGTAATGCCGGTAGAGGATGGATTTGTCGGCGATATTGTATGACGCGAGGAGCTCCACGAGTGCCTCACGTGTATTTAGCTGTCTTGTCCGTGGTGTTGTTTTGGCTTTGGCCGGCCGACGCTTTTTGGCGTCGCGGTCATACTCGATCCCGGTTGTAATGACGTCGACGTGGGCATCGCAAATGAGTCGAGACCCGGCGCTGAGTTTGAATCTGAGATCGTTAGTGACCCGGCCAATCACATAGGCCCCGGCACCCGTATAAATACGCGGGAGCTCAAAATCTTCGTTGTAGATCCGTAGCACATCGGCGGCAAAACCGGACGGGACAAACAGCGCGTATCGTTCCTGTGTTTCCGAGCACGCTGTGACCTCGGGGGCGAGATTCTCGGGTGATTTGACCACGGCGTCCAGATCGAGCGCTGCGCCCACGCCACCGGCCTGCGCCATTTCAGACACCGCGCAGCTGATCCCACCGGCGCCGAGATCTTTGAAACCGATGGCCACCCCGCGGCTCTTGGCCTCTGCAAGAACCACCTTGGTCGCCTCGGTGAGGACTCGTTTTAAAAACGGGTCGGGTACCTGAACGGCTTCCTGCCGTTCTTTTTCTTCGTCGCCGCTCAATCGTTCGGACGCAAAGGCGGCGCCCCCAAACCCAGACGCATCGGTGGGTTTGCCCACGAGGATGATCTCGTAAGGCTCCTGTTTGGCCGCGTCGGGTGCGCGGCTGCGGATGACATCATCTTCGGCCACTTGGCCCAGAGCGACGACATTGACGAGACAGTTGTCGTCAAAGCTTCCATCGAAAAACGTGTCGCCACCGTAGTTTGGCACTCCCAACGCGTTGCCATACTGGGCGATGCCATCAACCACCCCGCGGACGATGTCGCGGACGCGTTTTGCGTGCGGCCCATCCGGATTGCCAAACCGCAACGGATCGAGGACACCGATCACGTCGGCGCCCATACAATACACATCCCGGACGATCCCGCCGATACCGGTTGCCGCACCCTCGATGGGCAACACCTGCGAGGGATGATTGTGACTTTCGTGCGCCAACACGAGACAGTGATTCCGTCCCTCGACCGTGCAAAATCGGACGACACCGGCGTCTTCGCCCGGACCCAGCACCACGTCGGGGCCTTCGGTCGGAAGGTATTTCTTTAGAATGGGTCGCGAGCTCTTGTACGAACAGTGCTCGCTCCACATGATGTTGAAAATGTGCAGCTCGACAAAGGTTGGGTTGCGGCCAAACAACTCGCGTATACGCGCGAGCTCGTTTGGTTTCAAGCTGATGTTCTGTTCGGCGAGAAACGTCTTTAGCTCGTCCGCCTCTGGATTGTCGAGGTTGACGGTGTCTTCCTGTCGAATCGAGTTCATATAGCAGTTGTAGGTCGCGAATTTCGCCGGGGTCGACCTCCGCGGATGTGCGAGGCGCCCCCAGCGCGAACATTGCCGGAATGAGTCACCACTGCTGTCAGGGACTATCTATCGAGAAAAAAAGCGATGTTACAACACCCGGTCGAAGATTGCATCCACTTCTTTTACAAAATTGTCCAGGGTGAAGACCGCATCGAGAGTTTTGGCGTCGAGTCGCGAAGTGATCTCCTTGACCGCACGGACCGAATCTTCGAACGGTTCCCCTGCCTCCCAGGTTTTCATGGCTGCTCCCTGAACCCATTTGTAGGCGTCCTCACGCGTGACGCCGGCCCGGGTCAGCTCGAGCAGCAGCTTCTGCGAGAAAATGAGGCCGTTGGTCTTCTCCAGGTTCCGCATCATGTTCTCGGGGTAAACAAGGAGGTTATCGACCACCCACGTGAACCGCTTGAGCATATAATCTATGGCTATGGTCGAATCGGGAAGGATAACCCGCTCCACCGACGAATGGCTGATATCGCGCTCGTGCCACAATGGTACGTTGTCCATCGCGGCCGCCGCGTATGACCGCACCAAACGCGCCAGCCCACAGACGTTCTCGCTGATGATCGGGTTGCGCTTGTGGGGCATCGCCGAGCTGCCCTTCTGACCTTTTTTGAAAAACTCTTCGGCTTCCAACACATCGGTTCGCTGGAGATGCCGTATTTCGGTCGCAAATTTGTCGAGGGACGCGGCCAAAAGCGCCAACGCAGTAACATATTCCGCATGACGGTCTCTTTGGACGATTTGCGTGGACACCGGCGCGATGCTCAGACCGAGTTTCCCGAGGACGTAGGCCTCGACGCGCCGGTCGAGATGAGCGTAGGTCCCGACCGCACCGGATATTTTGCCGTAAGACGCGGTTTCGACGGCCCGTCGGAACGCGGTTTCGCGCCGCGACATTTCGTCGTACCACATGAGCATTTTCAACCCAAAGGTGATGGGCTCAGCGTGAATTCCGTGCGTACGGCCAATCATGATCGTATGCTTGTGTGCGAGCGCCTGTTTCTTTATGGCCGCTTTGAGCTTTGCACAGCGTTCGAGGATGAGCTTGCCCGCCTCTTTGAGCTGGCAACCCAGCGTGGTGTCCAGCAGATCGGAGCTTGTCATCCCCTGATGGATATAGCGGGAATCCGGACCGACATACTCGGCGACATTTGTGAGGAACGCGATGACGTCATGATGTGTCGTTTCCTCGATCTCGAGTATTCTCGCGATGTCAAAATCCGCTTTTTCCTTTATCACTTCGACGGACTTGGCAGGAATCTCCCCCAGTTCGGCGAGTGCCTCGCAGGCCAGTATTTCTATAGTTAGCCACGTCCGGAACTTGTTCTCATCCGACCAGACGCTTCCCATCTTGGGTAGCGTGTAGCGTTCAATCATTTGATCTCCATTGTGTGAACGGGTTGTGTGAAAAACGACAACGGCGCCAGCAGCGGCCGGATTTCAAAAAGTGCCGTCGGGGCGGCGGCCAGTCTCACAGACGGATGCCCTCGCGGGTACGGCCAAATTTTGTCAATGGACCCCGTTGCGACCCGGCTAGATCTCGTTGGGCCGTTCTTCGAGAATCAGTGTAACCGATTTCCGTTGGCCCTGGCGATTGATTTCGAAGTCGAGCTTATCACCAACTTTGAGACCAAAGATCAGGCGGTTCGCTTCTTGGAGTGTGGCGATGGGTTGACCGTTGACCGACGTAATCAGGTCGCCCGCTTTGAGACCGGACTTGTCGGCGGGGCTCTCGAGCTGTAT
>CP070631.1:2590637-2593254 GCA_020356045.1 Candidatus Latescibacterota bacterium | reverse complement strand
AGTGTTGCGTCCGTGATCGATGAGGTTTCCGCCTGGGGAAAGGCTACATCGTTTGAAGATGATGTCTCGATACTCGCCTTCGAGGTGAAATAGCCCAACTGGATGGCGTGCCGTCAACGATCCTGCGTCCCTGCGTTTGAGACGAGGTTGGCAACAAACCGGGGCATTCCAAGACGACCGATACTCCCGCTCCAAACCGTCGCAGTGGGGAAGTCGTTTGACTGTCGCACGTTGTCCGTTATAATCCAAGTTGCATCGAACAACCGGCGGAAAATAGGGTTGTTACGGCACCATTCGCAGCGTTGGCGTCGTATGCCCAGCTGACTCGTTATCCTCAAATGATAGGAACAAACCCAATATTCCTCGCGCTATTCGGCTGGTTGCTAATGGCGTTGATGATGAGTCTGCTCTTTGTGGTTCAGTACCGGAAAAAGCAGGCTGACATCGTCGATGTTGGATGGGCGTTTGGTCTTGGTGTGCTCGGCATATTTTACGCGGTCGCCGGCGAAGGCTTCGCGGGCCGCCGGTTCCTGCTCGCCATTTTGAGCGCGGCTTGGTCGTTCCGGCTGGCTGGGTATCTGTTCGTGAACCGTTTTCTTGATCCGGAAGAAGACGGCCGCTACGCCACCCTACGCAAAGATTGGCGTACGCATTTGCAGCTCAAGTTTTTTGTCTTCTTTCAGGCACAGGGTTTTCTCGACGTGGTCCTGTCGATCCCCTTTCTCGTCGTTGCGTTCAACCGCTCGAGCCCCTTGTCGTCTTGGGACTACCTGGCCTGCTTGGTGTGGGCCACGGCGGTAGGTGGGGAGTTCATCGCGGACCGTCAGCTGGCGGTCTTTCGCGCCAACCCCGCCAACAAAGGCAAGGTATGCCGTGTTGGCATGTGGCGCTACTCGCGGCACCCGAATTACTTTTTTGAATGGATTCATTGGTGGACCTATGTGCTTCTCGCGGTGGGATCCGCTTACGGGTGGCTTACGCTCATCGCACCTGCGTTGATGTTGTTTTTTATCCTAAAGGTTACGGGTATCCCACCCACGGAAGCACGGGCACTGGAATCCCGAGGTGATGCGTACCGAGCGTATCAGCAGACTACCAGTGCTTTTGTTCCCTGGTTCCCAAAGGAGCCCTCTTGAGTATCGGGTTCGAGACACGAATCGGCGTTCCCCTGATGGAACGAGGGTATCTGCCCGAATGGCTGGTCCGCCGTGGGATGCGGCGTCTGATTTCGTGGCAAATCACTCGGCGCGCGGCACAGGCCGAATCCGTTGGGGGCACTCGGACCGCCGTCGAGCGATTCGCCAACGAGCTCAGACATCGCCCTGTCGCTCCGGTACCCCAAATGGCGAACGAGCAACATTATGAGGTGCCGGCAGCGTTTTTCCTCGAGGTGCTCGGCGGTCACCTCAAGTACAGCTGCTGTCTGTGGGAGAAGGACACACATGACTTGGATGAAGCCGAGGCATCGATGCTGGACCTGACCATCGAACGGGCCGGAGTGACCGATGGCATGAACGTGCTCGAACTGGGTTGTGGATGGGGGGCCGCAACGCTAGCCATGGCCGAACGATTCCCAGACGTTCACGTCACCGCAGTATCCAATTCACGATTGCAGAAGGAAACGATCGACGCACGCGCTCGAGACCGCGGTCTAACCAACATCGAAGTGGTTACGGCGGACATGAACGACTTTGCCACCGAAAAACGGTTTGATCGTGTCGTTTCGGTCGAAATGTTCGAGCACATGCACAATTATGCGGAACTCATGTCGAGAATCAGCCGTTGGCTCGAGCCGGATGGCAAACTCTTTGTCCATATATTTTCTCACGCCACCTACGCATACTTCTTTGAAACCGAAGGCGCACAAAATTGGATGGGCCGCTACTTTTTTACCGGTGGCATCATGCCGTCGGACGATCTACTCCTCGAGTTTGACGATGATCTCGAGATAGAGAAAAACTGGCGCATCAGTGGGACCCATTACGAACAAACCGCCAATGTGTGGGCGGATCGCATGGAGCAAAGACGCGACCGCATCATGTCGATCTTTCGCAAGCATTATGGCTCAAAAGAAGCCTCGCGCTGGTTCATGCGTTGGAAAGTGTTCTTTTGGGCGTGCGCCGAAACGTTTGGCTACGACAACGGCGATCAGTGGGGAGTCTCACACTACTTGTTCTCAAGGCGTGCGCGGTAAAACGACGATGGTGCCACAAACGGAGACAATGAACACAGAGCCGCTTCGTATAGCGGTGATCGGCGCCGGTGTCGCGGGCATCACGGCCGCTTATTTGCTGGGACGGCATCACCGCGTCACGCTCTTTGAGAAAGACACCCGGATCGGTGGACACACCAACACCGTGGTTATCGAGGACGGGCCCGATGCCGGCACGCCGGTGGACACTGGTTTTATCGTTCTCAACAACAAGACGTACCCAGGACTCCATCGACTACTCAGCAGCTGGGGCGTGGCTGTTCGCAAGAGCAACATGTCGTTTAGTTATTACTCGGAGCCAAGCGGGCTTCAGTACGCGGGCACCAATGTCAGCGGATTGTTCGCTCAGCGGGCGAATCTGGTTCGGCCGGGGTTCTGGCGGTTTCTCGCGGATATACCGCGGTT
>CP070631.1:2587431-2590537 GCA_020356045.1 Candidatus Latescibacterota bacterium | reverse complement strand
GCGCCTACACAGGAGAGATCTCCGCCGACATGATCCACGAGGCAGGCGGGACTCTGGTGATCATCGGGCATTCGGAGCGGCGGCATGTGCTCGGTGAGTCAAACGATGTTATTGCGGACAAATTGTCGGCGGCCATCGCGTCGGGTTTGGTACCGGTGTTGTGCGTAGGGGAAAAGCTGGAGCATCGCGAGGCCGGAAAGGCAGAATCGTACGTGGAGGAGCAGCTCTCGAGCGCCCTAAAGGGATTGTCCGCCTCGGATTTGGACAAGACGATCATCGCTTATGAGCCCGTTTGGGCCATAGGGACGGGTAAGACTGCCACGCCCGAAGATGCGGTCGAGATGCACCGGTTTATTCGCAGGTTTGTGACCAGGCAATTTGGGTCTGAGCTCGCTCAGACAATGCGGATTCTCTATGGGGGCAGCGTCAAACCGGAGAACGCGGCCGGCTTGCTTGGCGAGGAAGAAATCGATGGAGCGCTGGTCGGTGGTGCGAGCCTCGAGCTCGATTCGTTTCTCGGGATCGCGCGCGCTGCCGGATAAAACACCGGACTGTCGGTGATTCGGATGCTGCCCGTGGCAAAGGCCGGGGGAAAGGAAAAACACAAAAAATGATTTACAACTTGGTTCTGAGCATACACGTACTCGTGTGCATCGTGCTCATCGTTGTGGTTCTGATGCAATCGAGCAAAGGTGGCGGACTGGCCGGTGCGTTTGGCGGTGGCGGTGACCAAACGGTGTTTGGCGGTCATGAAACCGCGACGTTTTTGAGCAAGGCAACGACATATCTCGCGGTGGGCTTTATGGTGTTGTCGCTCGTGTTGGCGTTTCTCACCTCAAAGCGAGGAATTGGCAGACCTGAAAGCGCCATCAGACAATCGCTCCAGCAGCAGGGGAATGTGATCCCGCGTGGCGAGAGCGTAGATGATATACTCGGTGCTGCGTTGGACTCGATAGCGGCTCCCGCCGATACCACGCAGTGACATTTTGCATTGAATCCTGATGTGCCGAGGTGGTGAAACTGGTAGACACGCTGTCTTGAGGGGGCAGTAGACGAAAGTCTGTGCGGGTTCGAGTCCCGCCCTCGGCACCACCATTCCTCTTACTTATCTTCTCCAATACGATCACAAACGCGCTGATCGCGTATATTGTTGGATATCTTGACATTATACGCCGATTCGTCTTGACAGGGTCACGCATTTGGGGTGAGTGTTCCAGACGGTAACGGAATCTTCGAGTACAGCGTTGGTATAATTCAATAACCGACATGGCAGCCCAATCGTTACGCGCCCCTTTGATAACAGGAGGTCATCATGCGGCATATCACAAAACAAATTAATCGCTTTTTCGTTGCGTCTATGTGGCAACCGGCAACGGTCGTTGGTTGTGCGATGTTGGTCCTCTCGGCGATAGCCGGTGCGGCGTTCTGCGCCGAAAAACAGAAGAGCACGCCAGCCGATCAACAGTCAGTAAGCGTCACCGTCTACAACGACAATCTCGGTTTGATCAAGGATGTCCGCGAGCTCGATCTCGCTCGTGGTGTGGTCGATCTCATGTTCGAAGGTGTCGCCGCAAAGATAGATCCCACCAGCGTTCACATCCGATCGCTTAGCCATCCAAACGCGTTGTCCGTCCTGGAGCAAAACTTCGAATTCGACCTCATCAGTCCGGAAAAGCTGATGGAAAAGTATATCGGTCAGACCGTCGAACTCATCACGATGGTGGATGACAAAGAGGTGGTCAAACAAGCACGCCTCATTGGCATTGAAAACGGCTACGTGTACGAGATGGAAGGCAAGATTGCCGTCAATCCGCCGGGACGAGTGGTATTGCCGGAGCTTCCCGCCGGTTTGATCGCCCAACCGACGCTCGTGTGGATGCTGGACAACAATAGACCCAAACACCAGGTTGAGGCGAGTTATCTCACCGCCGGAATGAGTTGGAGATCGAACTATGTGATGGTTCTCAGCGAGGACGACAAAAAGACCGATCTTTCGGGCTGGGTGACGATTGATAACCGAAGCGGAGCCACTTACGAAAACGCCTCGATCAAGCTCGTTGCCGGTGACGTCCACCGGGTCAAGCACGAACGGATGCGCCCCGTTCCCGTAGGGGCAAAGGCACGGGTGATGGATTCTGCGGCCCCGCAGTTTGAAGAAAAAGCGTTTTTCGAGTATCACCTGTACACCCTGCAACGAAAAAGCACCATCAAGGACAATCAGACCAAACAGATCAGCTTGCTCGATGCCGAAGATGTGTCGGTGGTCAAATCGTACGTGTATCAGCCGCGCGTTGCCTGGTGGTTCTCGTCGATGAGCGGACCGGACAAATCAACAAAAGTCGGCGTGTTTCTGACACTGGATAACTCGGAGCAGAACGGTATGGGAATGCCGCTGCCAAAGGGTGTCGTGAGAGTTTACAAGAAAGATCACGACAAATCGCTCCAGTTCATCGGTGAGGACGCCATCGACCACACGCCGGAAGACGAAAAGATCCGGGTCAAGCTCGGTGACGCGTTCGATATCGTCGGCGAACGCGTACAGACTCGTTACAAAGTGTTGGCCAGCGGTCATCTGTATGAGTCCTCGTACAAGGTGACACTCCGAAATCATAAAGAAGAGGACGTCGTGGTATCGGTGATCGAGGCGATCCCGGGGGATTGGACGATAACGGAGAAGAGCCACGAGTATGAGAAGGAGACGTCCAACCGGGTGCGGTTTGACGTCCCTGTCGATGCGAAGGGCGAGGCGGAGCTGACCTACACGGTGCAGATCAAATACTAGTCAGAGCGAACGGCGGACGCACAAGGCCCCGCGCCCACCAGGCGACCGGCGTCAATGCCGCCGGTCACCGGCTCCTCGCTCGTTGGGCGCAAAGGGCGCGGCGGGACCCGGTGCGTCCGCCAGACAACGAGATCAACGCCGCACCGAACGCATCAGGGGAACAATTTTTGTTTACAAAACCGGAAGGGCGGTATAGGATAGCCACGAATCGGCAGTCGTCCGTAACTCGTTAACATGACAGAAGTTTCGTGGAACAGATAATCGCGATTATCTGTTCCACGAAACTTCTGTCATGTTAACGAGTTACGGACGACTGCCGATTCG
>CP070631.1:2579862-2587331 GCA_020356045.1 Candidatus Latescibacterota bacterium | reverse complement strand
TATAAAGCCTTGTTATTCCTGGTAATACACATTCGAGAGGCAGTCCTCGGGGTCCGGGTACGGGCTTTTGTCTGCCCAGTCGACCGCATCGTCGACGATCGAAGTGATCTCTTTCTTCATTTTTTCAATTTCTTCACCGGTAATGTCGCTCTCGGCAAGAAGCTGGCTTTCGAGCCTGGTGATGGGATCTTTGCTCTTCCATTCCTCGAACAACTCTTTGGGAACATATCCGGCGTCGTCGTGTGCCGAGTGACCGGTCATCCGAAAGGTTTTGTATTCGACCAGGTAGGGCCCCTTTCCCGACCGCGCCCAATCCACGGCGCGTTTTGCCGATTCGTAGACCGCGATGGCATCGTTGCCATTGACGATCTCACCGGGCATGCCATACCCGGGCGCCCTGTCGGCGACGTTTTCCACGGCCATCTGGAGCTCCATCGGAGTGGAGTAGGCATACTGGTTATTGTTGACAAAAAACACAGCGGGGAGCTTGTGAACGGTGGCCAAGTTGATCCCTTCGTGCCAGTCTCCCCGGCTGGTCGCGCCCTCGCCGTTGTAACAAAACGCCACGCGGTCCTCACCCCGCATCTTAAAACTCAAGGCGACTCCGGCGGCGACGGGAACGTTGTCGGCAAGATGACTGACAAACGCGATAATGTTGTGTTTGAGGTCACCCATGTGCATGTTTCCGTCTTTTCCCTGAGTGACACCCGTCTTGCGGCCCATATATTGGGCGATGATCCGGCGCGGTGACACGCCTCTGAGCAAAAACACACCCATGTCACGGTGTGATGGAGCCACGACGTCGTCTTCACGCATCAACATCCCCGTAGCTACGCTGATCGCTTCTTGTCCCCGGCCCACATACACACCACCAACGATTTTGCCCTGACGGTAAAGCACGCGTTCGATCCGATGCTCGATTTCGCGTGTCATCTTCATGTAGTAGAGCAGCTTGGTTTTGATTTCTTTTGAGATTTTGCTGCTCCCCGCTGCCGTTTTAGCTCCGGCTTTTCTGTCGGCCATCAAGATCTCCAATGGCTAGATGTGAATTGCCTCGTCATAAACACTGTGCGCCGCCTCGAGCATCGCCTCGGATAACGTGGGGTGTGCGTGCACCGTTTTCGCAATCTCCTCAACGGTTGTCTCCAAACGCAGCCCCAGCGAAGCCTCTGCAAGAAGCTCGGTGGCCTTTGGCCCGATGATGTGTACTCCAAGCACCTCGTCATAAGA
This sequence comes from Candidatus Latescibacterota bacterium, assembly GCA_020356045.1. GTDB lineage: Bacteria > Krumholzibacteriota > Krumholzibacteriia > WVZY01 > WVZY01. The sequence goes on along the minus strand of CP070631.1, from coordinate 2,586,101 downwards.
ACCGTCACTGACGATTTTTACAAATCCCTCCGTCTCACCGACGATCATCGCCTTCCCGATGGCCGAAAACGGGAAACGGCCCGTTTTGACATCATATCCTGCGTCCGCGGCTGCCTTTTCGGAGAGTCCCACGCTGGCCACTTCGGGGCTGCAGTACGTGCAGTTGGGGGTTTTGGTATAATCGATGGGCTCGGTGTGTTTGCCCGCGATGTGGTTCACTGCGAGAATGCCTTCGGCCGAAGCGACGTGTGCAAGCCAAGGTGTGCGGACGATATCGCCGATTGCGTAAACGTTTGGCAACGCTGTCTGCATAAATTCATTGATTTCGATATATCCTCCGTCATCGAGTTTGATGCCAGCTTGTTCGAGCCCGATGCCACTGGTGAGCGGTTTGCGGCCGACCGACAGCAGTACCTTATCGACATTATGGTCGGCGGTTTGGCCGTCGGAGTCGATCGTGAGTACGGCGCCATCCCCAGCGACATCGATCGCCGTGACTTGGCTTGCCGTAAATGTTTTGATTCCCTTTTTGTTAAACGACTTCTCGAGAGTATTGGATATTTCCTCATCTTCGAGCGGGACGATCCTGGGCAACAGCTCCACGACCGAAACATCGCTGCCAAACGAGTTGAATATCGATGCGAACTCGACACCAACCGCCCCCGCGCCAATTACGGCGAGCGACTTGGGGATGGTTTCCAGTTGTAAAATATCATCGCTATCGAGAATTGTTTTGTGATCGGGGACAATGTTGGGGAGCTGCGACGGCGCCGAACCCGTGGCGATGATAATGGATTCGCCACGGATCGTTTCCTCGCCCTCGGCCCCTTTGACGCTCACGGTGTGGCCATCGACAAGCGAACCGGTGCCGGTGAAGACATCGATCTTTCTTTTTTTCATCAGGTACTCGATGCCTTTTGAGAGCTTTCGAACGATGATCGTCTTGCGTTTGTGGACTTTTGGAAAATCGACCCCCAACTCGCCCGCGGTCAGCCCGTATTCCGCCGCCCCTTTGAATTCGTCGTAGAGATGAGCTGTATGGAGAAGCGCCTTGGTCGGGATGCAACCGCGGTGAAGGCAAGTCCCGCCCAGAAACGGGTCCTTCTCGAGGAGTGCGGTTTTGAGCCCGAGAATTCCGGCCAGGATCGCCGCGACGTACCCGCCAGGGCCGCTTCCGATAATGATCACTTGGAACTCTTTCAAGAAGACCCCCTTTTTGCTCGCGTTACGGGCGGTCGTAACCGGTACGGATGCTCAGATCCTGCATCAGCGGGTGTGCGTTGTGAGATGTACCTGGTTGGACCTTTATTTGGCGACTTGGAAATGCAATCGCTCTCAGAGTCAGATTCCAGATGAGGTTCAATTATGATAGCCAAACCTCAATATACGATCAAGCCGGATCTTAGACAAGGGGAAACCTATAATTGAAAATGTGTTAGCGTGAAGGTGAGATCGGTTCCGGTGGGGCGGGTGGTGTCCGTCGAGACACATTTCGCTTGTGAGGCGAGGCGCAGGTGACTTAATCTTGGGATGCCCAACTCAGAAGCCTCGAACCAGCCGATCCCGCGCGGATGCGGCTTTCCGGATGGAGTCGTGGATTGAATTACCACAGTGTCGTCTGTGTCAAGCAGGTGCCCGACACCAATCGAATTACGGGTAATCCGATGAAGGATGACGGGACCGTCAACCGAGCTGCGCTGGAAGCCATCGCCAACCCGGATGACATGCATGCGCTCGAGGCTGCGCTCGAGATCCGCGACCACCACGGCGGCAGCGTATCGGTAATAACGATGGGTCCCCCGCGAGCCGCGGAGGTTCTTAGGGAGGCGCTGTACAGAGGTGCCGATGACGGCTATCTGATCAGCGATGAGCGTGCTGCTGGATCCGATACACTGGCGACGAGTTACGTGCTCGCGTGCGCTGTCAAAAAGCTTTCCCCGGATATGGTGTTTTGCGGCCGGCGGACCATCGATGGGGACAATGCTCAGGTTGGGCCTCAACTTGCTGAAAAAACAGAGCTTACGCTGATTACCTATGTCGATTCTCTCGTTGCGGTTGAGGATCGCACGGTGACGGCACGGAGAGATCTGGACACTGGATGGGAGCTGGTTGCCGCCGAGCTGCCAGTGTTGATGACGGTGGCCCATACCGCCAATACACCGCGGCCGCCATCGGTCAAACGGATGATGAAGCTCAAAAAGGCGCGGTCGAGACCCGAGATCGTCGAGAAGCTCATGCGAGATGCGGACTGGCCCGACAAAACATCTCTAAAAACGGCCGTCGACCGGCGAGCCGCCGAACTGGAGAAACACGGTCTTCTGATTCAATCGTGGACGCTCGATGATATCGGCGCCAAACCCGGTCGCTGCGGGCTGCGTGGCAGCCCGACAAAGATCCACCGCGTTCAGTCTATAGTGTTCACGGCCGCCGAACAGAAAAGATTCCGTAACGACGAAGCCGGTGTGTCCGAGCTCATCGGACTGCTGATAAAAGACCACACCATCAGGTGATCGGCCAGTACTTCTAACCAATTGCGGGCAGTCGATATGATCGAACGCTATCGACAGGGTGATGTCTGGGTGTTTGCCGAAGAAGACAACGGCAGGCTTTTTGACGCGCCCATCGAATTGATGGGGAAAGGCAGGGAGCTGGCCGATGAGCTGGGTGTTTCGCTTGGCGCCGTTCTTCTCGGTGGCCGGGGCACAGAAGAGCTTGTTAATCGGCTTGGCGCCTATGGTGCCGACAAGGTGTATCTCGTCGAGGACGCCAAGCTTCGCCACTATCAAACCGCGCCTTATCGCAAAGTGATGGCGGATCTGTGCAACCGTTTCAAACCACAGATAGTCCTCTTCGGAGCCACTTCGAAGGGACGGGATCTTGCGCCTTCGGTGGCCAGCGCGCTGGGCTGTGGCCTGGCCGCAGATTGCACGGATCTGCGAATCGGTGATTACCAGCCAAAACGAAGCAGCAAAGTATACAATAAGGTGCTCTTCCAGATCCGGCCGATGCTCGGGGGGAATGTGATCGCGACCGTCGTGAATTACAAAAGCTGGCCACAAATGGCTACGGTTCGCGAGGGCGTCATGGTTATGCCGGCGCCAAACGCGCACAACAAGCCCGAGCTGATCCGGTACGACGCGGGTCTCGAAGGCCTCGTCCCGCCACTGCGCATCGTGGAGTCGCGTGGGCAAAAAAAGACACCGGACCTGCAGGGGGCCCGTGTGGTCGTTGCCGGTGGCGCCGGTGTTGGGACACGTGAGAACTTCAAATTGATATGGGAGCTTGCCAACTGTATTGGCGGTGCCGTTGGGTGCAGCCGGGCGGCGGTCGATTTGGGGTTTATCGACAAAGACTACTTGATCGGACAGACGGGGACTCCGATTCGCCCCGCGCTTTACATAGCGTGCGGTATCAGCGGGGCGGATCAGCACCGCGCGGGGATGGAGGAGTCGGCCCGGGTAGTTGCCATCAATATCGACCCGCAGGCGCCGATTTTCTCGTTTGCCGACTACGGAATCGTAGGAGATCTGACCGAGGTGATACCTCGCATGATAAAGGCGATCCGGGCGGGCGCGAGGGTCGAATCGCTTGGCAAGCGTTTGAAATAGGGCGGCAGATATTATGGGGAACTATTTTACGGATAACGACGACATACTTTTTTTGTTCGAGCACGCAGATCTGCCGAGCGCGTCGGTTGTAATGGAAAATGGGTTCCATTCATCCAAAACTATCGACTTTGCGCCCGAAAACGCGGCAGACGCCATGGACAACTATTTCCGGATTTTGAAAATGCTTGGCGAGCTGGCCGCGGATGTCATCGCCCCCACGGCGGAGGCGACGGATCGTATCGGGAACAGACTCAACCCAGACGGAAGTGTCACCTATGCTCCAGGAATTGCCGATGCGCTCGATCGGCTTGGCCGGGCTGATCTCATGGGTTTTACCCTCCCGTACGAATACGGCGGCCTCAATTGTCCCCAACTGCTCTATGTTATGGCCATTGACATCGTCAGCCGTGCGGACGCGTCGTTGGCCGTTTTTTTTGGGTTACAGGGTATAGCGGATACGATTGAACGGTTTGCCTCAAAAACGCTCAAGGAACGGTATCTGCCGGACCTTGCGTCAGGACGGACGACGGCTGCTATGGTGCTTACCGAACCGGATGCGGGCAGCGATCTGCAGTCGATAAGACTCCGAGCTTATCAGAGCGAAAACAAAGAATGGTTTGTCCACGGTGTCAAACGGTTCATCACCAACGGTTGCGGTGATGTGTTGCTGGTTTTGGCAAGAAGCGAACCCGGAACGATGGACGGGCGGGGGTTGAGTCTTTTTGTCGTGGACCGCAGTGACAAAGTCAAAGTGAGGCGTCTTGATGACAAGCTCGGCATTCACGGCAGCCCGACGTGCGAGTTGTTTTTCGACCACGCGCCGGCAAAGCTCGTTGGGAAGCGGCGACGTGGGCTGACCCCGTATGTGACCAATTTGCTCAACAAGACACGGGTCGCGATCGCGGCGCAGTCATTGGGGATTGGCGAGGCGGCTTATCGGGCCGCACGCGAGTTTGCGCACACCCGCGGTGGCTTTGGCGACACCATCGAAAAAATCCCGGCGGTTCGAGAGCTTCTGGTGGACATGAGCGTGGATCTTCAGGCGGCACGCGCCCTGACATATCTGGCAGGGCTTCACTTGGATTATGATTCAGCCATTTTTCGGCGGGCGGTACCGGTAGAACGCGACGCAGCGGGTCAGAAAAAGATCGCTGCCATGCTGTCCGCGATGGGCAAGTATTACGCGTCGGAAATGTCGGTGCGAGTGGCCAATAAGGCGCTCGCCGTGCTGGGTGGTTCCGGCTACATGCGAGATTATCCCGTCGAACGCCACGTTCGCGACAGCCGCATCACGACAATTTACGAAGGAACAACCCAAATCCAAATAGTGACTGCCTATCGCCCCGTCCTCGCTGGCGTCGCCAAGTCCGTGATCGGTGAACTAACCGACAGGGATTGGATGGGTGATGAGGCCGAGCTGGTCGACAATTTGCGCGAGGGTGTCGGGTTATTGGATCGGGCGGCCGACTATATCAACGGGCGAAGGGACCAGAGTTACTCGGATCTGCACAGCCGCCGGATTGTCGATATGGCGTGCGTCCTGATTGTCGGCGCGCTCTTTTGCCGGTACGCGGAGTTCAATGATGCGAAGATGACGGTCGCCAAAAGATGGCTTGATACCAAGCTTCCCGAGCTCCATTTATCGTGTGACGCAATCTGCTCGGGCAACCGGTCGGTTCTTGACCGGTTCGACGTTCTTGCCGGCCGCGTGTCGCACGGTGATTGAGAATTTTTTGTCGTGAGAAGGAGATTTTGATGGGGTGTATGGAGGGGAAGCGAGGAATCGTCTTCGGAATCGCCAACGAGCGGAGTTACGCATGGTATATAGCAAAAGCTCTGCTCGAAGAAGGCGCGGAGTGCCTTTTCACACACATCCCCGATGAGCACGGCAAGATGCGCGCCCGATGCTTGGCCGCGATAAACGCGCTGGGCATAGAAGATCCGTGGTTGGAACCTTGCGACGTGACCAAGGACGACGATCTCGACACGGTTTTCACGCGGATCCGGGCGCGGTACGAAACGCTCGACTTCATCGTGCACTCGATCGCGTTCGCCGACAGGCAGTACCTGAAGCTTGGCAACTTCCATACAACTACTCGCGAGGCGTGGTCGCAGGCGTTGGACGTGAGTGCGTACTCCCTTCTAGCAATGGCGCAGCGCTCAATCGATATGATGCCCGGTGGCGGAACCATTATTGGGATGACGTACTATGGCGGAGAAAAGGTAAGCCCGGGTTACAACGTCATGGGAGTGGCCAAAGCAGCGTTGGAGCACACTGCCCGCTACCTCGCGCACGAGCTTGGTGAAAAAAATATACGCATCAATATGATTTCGGGGGGACCATTGAGAACTCTGGCAGCGTCTGCCGTCGGCGGGATAACAGCCGCGTTCGAACTTCAGGAAAAAAAATCTTCTCTGCGCCGCAACATCACGGGAGAGGAAGTGGGGAAAACCGCCGTTTATCTTCTCAGCGACATGTCAAGCGGGGTCACGGGCGAAAACATTCACGTCGACGCCGGGTTCAGCATCGTCGGGCCCTGACGGGTTGTAAAAAACGCGAGCGGATTACATCCCGCTCGGGATGGCGGCAGCCGCGGTGTTCTCGGTGAGCACGTCAGTTTCGGTAAACGG
>CP070631.1:2578682-2579762 GCA_020356045.1 Candidatus Latescibacterota bacterium | reverse complement strand
TCATATCAAGCCAGCAGTTGCCATCGGGCGGCCCACCCGCGTTCGTTACGATGTGATTCGTTTGGGGATCAAACGCTAAAACAAAAACCGCCGCGACCCATACATTCGCGGGAGCGCGATGATCAACATCCCGCTCTACAAATCCACGCAGCACGGATTTTTGGGTTTTGACGTCGATGCGCTCATCCCTTTGGCGGGACATACGCTGGGATTGGAGCTTGCCGCGTACAAAACGCTTCATTCCGAGGATTTTTGGCAGGTGTCGCGAACCGAGAACGCGCTGTTGCTCGTGCTCTCGGCAAATGAATACGCCAACTACTATGAGAAAAGGGGTGGCTCGGCCGGATTCATATGGCGCCCGGGCATGTATGTTACGGTCGGTGTGACAGGAATGCTTCAAAGGGATGTGTCGATGAAAACCCAGGACAAAGTATTTACGATTCTGGGATCCAAAGGCAACCTGGCGCCGAACCCACCGATCGATCAAGGCGAGCGTTTGGCGGGGCGCGTGACCGTACAGTTCGACACGCGGGAGGACCGCGTCTTCCCCGGTAACGCATGGTTGTTTGGTGTGGCGATCGAAACCGGGCGTTTATCACCCGATGAAGACGACGCGGTGGATATCGATTACACGGCCTTTACAATAGAGGCGAACCGTTACACGCTGTTTCCGTTTGGTCTCCAGTGGGATATCGGCACACGGTTGTCTTCCTCTTTCGACGCGATTCCTTTTCAACTCTTTCAAACGTTGAACGGCTACGGCGGGCTCCGCGGGACCAATCGCGTGCCGTTCGACGTGCCGCGCGGCGACCGCATGGTGCGGTTGTCGACCGAGTTTCGCTACCCGCTACCGGATATTCCCGTGATGCGCTTTATCTATTCGCGCTGGGATATTTTGGGATTTGCCGATGCGGGTCTGTTAACCGAGGCGGATAACCCCACGTCGCCGTTTGGCTGGTTGGACACGCCGTTCAGTTACTGGAAAAAGACCGTAGGACTGGGAGTTAGCGGCGAATCGTTTTTCCCGTACGTTGGTTTTTATGTCGCTCAGGAAATCGACGGCGACCGCACATCGCCGCG
>CP070631.1:2571767-2578582 GCA_020356045.1 Candidatus Latescibacterota bacterium | reverse complement strand
TGCCCGGTGGCCAGATCGCCAAACCGGAAGTATCCTTCCTCATCACTGGACTGTCCGGTCTTGATGATCCCACCCGTTGGTGTTTCTCCATTCAACAGCACCGACACATAGGGCAACGGCTCGCCCGTGTCGGCGTCGGTGACCTGGCCCTTGATCACAGCCACCGCGTTGGCGGCAGCAGTCATACCTGCCACCGTAACCACAACTAACAATATGACAATAACATCTCGCATTATATTAATATGATTTATCAGCAATCAGAGGGAGAAGAACCGATTTGGAAGCCGCCATCGTGCCACCTCTCCATCACCGATGGCGGTGCCCGAGTTCCGTGGGCGGAGGTTCGCCTCCGTCCGGCAGGATCATCCCGGGTACAATAAGCTTATAATCCCAACACGCCTCTGTCAAAGAAGCGGTTTCTCATAATTAGTTTTATGTTTGGAAAACCACCGCTTCGACGTCCTGTCACCCGCCAAGCCGGTGTCCGAACCGACAAAAAAACCGCCGGACACTCGGCGAGCACCCGGCGGCCCTCGGTCGATCCCTCCAGGATCGAGACCAACTTTGCCCGGCTACGAGAGGATCTCGTGTGAAATCACCAAACGTTGGATCTCGTTGGTCCCCTCGTAGATCTGGAGAAGCTTCGCATCGCGCATCAGTTTCTCCATCGGATAATCTTTCATATAGCCGTAGCCGCCGAGGATCTGGACCGCCTCGGTCGTGGTCCGCATCGCGACATCGGATGCATACGCCTTGGCCATGGCCGATTCCTTCGAGGCTTTCTTGCCGTTGTCGAGAAGCCAGGCCGCGTGGTGCACCAGATGACGCGCCGCGTTGATTTCGGTGGCCATATCCGCCATCTTGAATGCGAGGTACTGGAACGAGCTGATCGGTTTGCCAAACTGTTTTCGCGACTTGGTGTATTCGATGCAGTACTCCAAGGCAGCCCGCGCGACGCCCACACCCGCGGCACCGACGCTGGCGCGTGCTTTGTCGAGCGTCTTCATCGCCACTACGAATCCCAACCCCTCCTTGGCCAGCAGATTCTCTTTTGGAATCCTCAGGTTATCGAAGAAAAGCTCAACCGTGTTCGAGGCCCGCTGCCCCATCTTGTCTTCCACTTTTCCGATTTGGATACCATCGCTGTCCGCCGGCACAATGAATGCGCTCATCCCACGCGTGCCTTTCTCCGGATCGGTGAGCGCAAACAGGACGAAGAGCGACGCCACACCACCATTGGAAATAAAACATTTCGATCCGTTGATCACGTACTCGTCGCCATCTTTTATCGCCGTCGTGCGGACCCGTCCCGCATCCGATCCCGCCTCGCGCTCGGTCAACGCAAACGCGGCCAGCATCGGTTTCTCCGCAAACGGTGACAGGTGTTTCATTTTTTGCTCGTGGCTGCCAAACAGAACGATCGGTGTGAAGGCGAGCGAGTTGACCATGATGGTAGTAAACATACCCGGGCACCCCATCACCAGCTCTTCGCTGACCAACGCCGTATCGACCGCGTTCAATCCGCCGCCGCCGTATTCGATCGGCACGGTGCAATTGAGAAACCCCGCCTGAAACGCCTTCTCCATCACATCCCACGGGAACTCGTGACCCTCGTCATACTTGGCCGCGACTGGTTTCATTTCTTTTTCTGCAAATTTTCTCGCTGTCTCTTGGAGTGCTATTTGTTCTTCGGTCAACTCGAAATCAATCACCACGGACCTCCTTTTGGCCGATCATGTCAGACCTCCTTATACCCCGACCCGGGGCGTTTTGTCAATTCGAGACCTGCCAAACCCCGCCTTTACGCCAAGAAATCGGGTCATTCCCAAATCCACCGACCGAACGGCCCTGCCCCGCACCACCGTTCCTCGCACAAATTGGGCACAAAAAGATGATCGGGGTGGCTGCCCGCAGGCACCCACCCCGATCATCGCCGCGTCCGACCGGGTCGGACACGGAAGCGAGTATGTCTGTTCCCAGCTCACCGACGGGCCTCGCCCGTCACGCGGGCTCAACTTACTTCAAAAGGACCATCCGCTGGACCTGTGTGGTGTTCCCCGCAGTCATACGTGCGAAGTACACACCACTGGCCAGCTGGCTCGCGTCAAACTCGAAGACGAGGTCGCCGGCTTCGCGATGACCGTTCTCGAGAGTCTTGACGAGATGCCCGGCGACATCATAAACAGCAAGATGCACATCCGAGGCCTCGGGAAGCAGCAACGTGATCCGCGCCGTCGGGTTGAACGGATTGGGATACACGTTCTTGAGCGTGGGTTTGCTGACTGTCTGGTAGCCCATCGGCATATAGTTCGTGGCGACGATCATCACACAGTCCGTGGCTTCGAACGGGATGCCATCGAGATACGTACCCGTCAACGTGAGCGCCACATCGCCATAGGTTCCCGAACCGATCATTCCGGCGATCTCCTGCGAGCGGAATTTCATCATGAGATCGTCGTACCCGTCAGGTCCGTCCTCGGTGCAGGCGCACTCATCCCCATCCATCACCGGCCCCGCAACGTCTCTCACTCTGGGACCACCACCCACCGGCAACGGAGCGACGCCTTCCAATCGAATCGACTCGACGTCGATCATCGATGCGTCAAACGTGTCACTACCCAAAACCGCAACGGGCAATACACCACCCTTCTTTGGCTGGGCGCCTTCTTCTGCCCACTCGAAGAGATGCGCATTGAACGGATTTGGACACGACCCCGGTTTGATATCCAGATCGGCGTCCGGACACACCCCGGAGCTACGACCCGCGCCCGCCCACAGTTCAAATGTTGGGAACTGTACACCGTTGACGCCGTCAAACAACGGGTGATCGACCACGGTGACGAGTTGATTCACAGCGCTGCAATCCGTGCAGTTCCAAAGAACCAGAACCTGCATAAGCTCCAGCTTGAAAAACCCGTTTTGAGGAATCGCAAAGCCGAGCGAAATCCCGTTTGGTGAATTTCCGATCGTGGTAGGCGGCACACCCAGATCCGAGAGCCAGATCATGCTGGGCGGATAATTGATCTTGAACTGGGCACCAACCAGGAAGGTGTTCCAGTCCTCAGCCACCACATACAACGTATCCAGCATGCCCGGTCCCGGGCAATCCATCGCTCGCTGAGTCAGCGCTTCGTCGAAATAAACGGTGATTTTTCCATCCGACGGAGTCTGCCCAATTGCGGGCGCGGCAGCAAACAGACAAATAGCCATAACGGCCACTAGACCGCTGACAGCGGTTCTCATTACAGACCTCCTTATGGAACGCTGAAACACTCGACAACTTATGGAGAAACCCAATGGTAAATGCAGGTAAGCCCGCGATTTACGGGAGAACCCACTATAGGAATGAGGTTTCTGACCCCCCCGGTCAAAGACTTATCTGCGGGAGTAGAGCGAAATGATGCGTGACCCAATTGCTGCAGAAGCAAGCCCTACACATAGTTATGATAGCACGCGTTTGACGCATATGCAAGAGGATATCCCCGACTCCGACAACGACAAACGGCCCCCGAAGGGGCCGTTCGTCTCTTCAAAAAATCCCCACCAGCTAGACGGATCTGTGGGGGCCGTGCTACCTCTCCTTGACGTAGCGGACGATCGCCTTGAACTGGCTCTCCCCGTCGAGCCCGGCCTCACGGATCACCTTGTCCGCCTGCCCGCTCCCCAGGAAATGTCCCTTCTGGAACGGGTGCAGCGTCATCGCCCGACCGCGCTCGGACGTCACCCATCGATACATCGTGGGCAAAGTAAACCCGGTGATGCCCATGGCCTCATCGGCGACCTCACGCGGGTAGAGGCGCTCCTGTTCATCGGCCGGCAGAAGATCAAAGAGCTCGGCGCTGGCGACGTAGTACACATTGAGGTCGATTCTCTCTTTTTCGATTAGCGGTAGGGCCTCTTCGACAAACGCGTACGTGATCCCGCTGCCCTGGATAACGATCGTGCCGTCGCCTTTTCCGTTTGCCGCCCGCAGTTTGTAGATCCCTTTCATCGCTTCGGTCGCCGGCGCGAGCCCAAGCGCTTCACGGTCGATCACTTTCTCGTTGGGACGTGTAACAAACGGGACGATCACACACGGCCGTTTCGCCAGCGCAGCCGTCACCACCGACCACATCTCCTGGGGATCCCACGGCGTTAGCGTGATTACGGTGCCCTTGGGGAAGTTTTCCTGCATCAGCTGGAGCGCCTGCGGGTCCGCATGGGTCGGACCATCCTCACCGGTTTTGACACCGGCATGTGCACAAATCAGAAAGAAGGGTTTGTGCGGTTCAGTTTTGATCGCCTGGCGCGATTGATTCCCGATCGCGTGCAGCCGTGAGGGAATATGACCCAACGCAGCAATAAACGCCCCGTACGATGACCCCGCACCGATGTGATGTCCGTAGGTCGACAAACCAGAGAACACCCCGCACATCGCGTCTTCGCAGATCCCACCGATCGATAACAAACGCGATCCGGGATTCGACACGGCATTGTAATACCCACCGGGAAACCCATCCGCGGACACGTTGACGCTGGTCGAACCCAAAAGATCCGCCGCCGCGGCCAGAATGGCGCCACCGCTGGCCTTGTTGTAGTAGTTCAATACTTTGCCCAGCTCACCACGCAGTGTGGTCGAGCTGCCCGCTTCGAGCAAAAGCTCGGTCGGGATCGAGCTGCCGTTCGATGCAGCGGTTTTGTAGATCACTTCGACGTCGGGTGCGTCCTTACGGGGTTTGCGCTCGAGACCATTGAGCCGTTCGCGTGCATCGATCAACCGCTGCGCCAGCGCTTTGACATCGACAAAACCTTTGTCGAATGTGTTGCGGATCACGAGAAGCGCATCCCAGTAACATTTCTCGACAATGTCGGCTTTGCCGCCGCCCTCGCATATCTGACAGTCTTCCTTACACTCAGGGATCGTCTGATCGAGCGCATCGAGCAGCGGCTTGACAGCTTGATAGAATCCGTCAGAACAGAGCTTGTGGCCCGCGCCATGTGACGCGCGCCCCTCGATCCCGTATTGCCATCCCTTTGTTGTGCGGTAGACGACCGCCGTCGGTTGACCGTTGTCGATGGTTCGCGCTTTGCGTTGCGCGGCGATGATCTGCTGATAGTCCGTCCCATCGGGCACGTAGATGACGTTCCAGTCGTGCAAATACGCAAACTCCATCGGATCCCACTGCACGTAATCCCCGGGGTTGCCGTCATCACGGCACACATGATTGGTGTCGATCGACGCCTGATTCCAGTCGATATGCATGATCACGTTGCCAAGCGACGCAGTACCCGCCGCCGCCATGGTTTCGGACACGCGCCCCGGTGTCATGCCGCCTTCGCCTTCCACGATATGAAGACGCGGGGGATTGCCGGCAAAATAGTCCTGTGCCCCCCAACCCAGTCCCATCGACGACGCCACACCAACACCCGACGCGCCAGTCGACAACCGTACGAACGGAGTGGCGGGAGTGGGATGACCATCGAGCGGCTTGGCGTTGAACTTTTTGAAGAGCGGCGTGTCGGCAACGGGGTTGCGTCTAAAACCGAGCAAGTCCTCGAGCCGAAGCTGGAGCCGTTCATCCGCTGGCAAGAGGTCCGGGGCACCGACCCGCATGACTTCGTTGCGAAGCGCCCACATTCCATAAAGCCCCAGCGCCTTGTGTCCGGCCGCATACGAAATCATGTCGGCATCCTGCCGGTCGGGGTCCGAGACGTCGTAATCCATGGCATCGAAAAGAATCCCTTGAACAAAACGCCCCGACGAAATCGATCCGCCGGGGTGTCCGGACATGGGCACGTAGTTGTACATCAATGCGCACAACGACCGGTAGACGAGGTCGAACGTTTTGAAGTTCTGAATCTCCGTCGTCGTGAGCGGTTTGCCCACCGATTTGAGCTCCTCACTTATGTCCGTGTAGGTTCCGCGCCGCGGTCCAAACGCCAATCCCATGATAACGCTCCTTTAGTCGTGATGGTCTGTTAGTAGAGATGCTCGCCCTGTTTGAAAAACCGGTCGAATCCTTCTTTGTCTTTGGTCGCCGCCTCGATTCGGCGCACACCTTCGTTCAAGTTATCGAGAGACGTCGCCGTCGAGAGCCGCAGATAGTGTTTGCCTTCGGAGCCGATGGCGCCAAACGAGCGCCGGTCCATGGTGGCCACGCCGTGTTCGTACAGCGCAAACATTTGGAAAATGGTCGAGGGGCTCGTCACGGCTTTTGTCGCCTCATCGAGGTTCTCGTACGCCGCGGTGACACCGAGCGCCTCGCAGGCTCCACCAATATTGGGAAACACATAAAACGCGCCCTCGGGTTTCTGACACTTCACGCCGTCGATTGCGTTTAGCGCGTCCACAACGACGTCACGGCGCTTTTGGAATTCCGCGCCCATCGCCGCAACGATCCCGCGGTTCTCCTCGCCGTCGAGCGCCTGCTTGCCCGCCGCTTGAATAAAGGGCGGCGTGCACGAAATGATATTGATATTAAACTGCCTGAACACCATCGCTTCTTCCACTGTGGGTAGCACCGCGTAGCCGAGCCGCCACCCCGTCATGGCATACGATTTCGAATGTCCGCTGACCAAAACGGTTTTCTCCGCCATTCCCGGCATCTGAGCGATGCTTTTGTGCGCTTTGCCGTCAAAAATGATGTCTTCGTAAACCTCGTCCGAATAAATGCGGAACTTTTCCGGCGCCTTGTCACGAATCACCGCGGCGATACCCTCGAGGTCGGCTTCGGTCAGGACACCACCAGTTGGATTGGACGGCGAGTTGATGATCAATACCCGTGTTTTTGGTGTGATCAGTTTCTCGATATCGCTCGCCTCAAACCGGAAGTTCT
>CP070631.1:2567627-2571667 GCA_020356045.1 Candidatus Latescibacterota bacterium | reverse complement strand
TCTTATGGTTGCTCGCGCCGACGATTCTGGCGGCACTGTCTTTGGGTTTTATGCCGCCCACGGAGTCATCCTCAGAACGGATTGTCTTTCTCAATTTGACTCTCGTCGACGGCGAAGCCCATCTCAATGACATCGTGGTTGTCAGCGGTCACCTAAAACACCGCAAGACGATCCGGCTCCTTCACAATCACTTTTACTACAAAGTGACGTCGGCATCGGGTGAAACGCTTTACGAAGCCACCGTTCCGGACCCGTCGATACTCCGCGTGGAATATGCGGACGAGGAGGGCCGCTTGCAGATGAGAACGGCCAAACAAGAGATCGCCGATTTTTCGATTCGATTTCCCTTTAACCCGGACGCACATCGCGTCACCATCCGCAGAATCGACAGCGCAATCCCAGACATCCGAAGACTCACCGAAAATACCGTCATGGTGGGATCGTTTGAGATCGACCTGGCGGAGGACGACAGACCATGACCCGGCATCTGTTCTTCGCCAACGTGCTGCTCGTGTGCGTGGCGATCTCCGCCGGCCCGCTCCTGTCGCAGACCTTCCCCGTTACACCGATTCTGACAAACGGCGGAATCGACGATCGCATCAACATCGTCTGTATCGGCGATGGATACACGGCCGCCGAAATGTCGACGTTTGTCAATGACGTAACGACAAGCACCGCTTATCTGTTTGCGGAGCCGCCATACGCACAGTACATGTCGTACTTCAACGTTTACGCGATCGAGGTCCCGTCGAACGAATCGGGTACCGATCATCCGAACACCGCGCCCGATTGCCCAGCCGGTACCGGAACGTTCTACAGCGACACCTATTTCAACAGTTCCTTTGACGCCTCGGGCATCCATCGTCTGTTGGTGGTTCAAAACAGCTCGGCCGTATTTCAGGTGCTTCAAAACAACTTTCCCCAGTGGGATATTGTTTTTCTCCTCGTGAATCACCCCATGTACGGTGGATCGGGAGGTACCTTCGCAACGTTTTCGCTTCACGAATCGGCCGGTGAGATTGCGATCCACGAGCTCGGACACTCCTTCGCCAGCCTTGCCGACGAATACGACTACGGCGGCGTCCCCGGTTACGAGGCCGCAAACACAACGGCGCAAACGATGCGCGAGCTCATCAAGTG
Organism: Candidatus Latescibacterota bacterium; assembly: GCA_020356045.1. Lineage (GTDB taxonomy): Bacteria > Krumholzibacteriota > Krumholzibacteriia > WVZY01 > WVZY01. The sequence goes on along the minus strand of CP070631.1, from coordinate 2,570,527 downwards.
GAACAACTGGATTTTGGCTACCACACCTATACCGACACCGGAGTCCGCGCCCTATGCGCACTTGGTCGGGCTGTTCGAAGGGGCCGTCTACAATCCAACCGGCTGGTACCGGCCAAAACTCGATTGTCTGATGCGCGGGCTTTTTTATCCGTTCTGCGAGGTGTGTTCCGAGCAGACGATAATTTCGATCTACGAGGTTCTCAGTACCATTGAGAGCTACGACCCGCCGGAGTCGGCTGTAACGCTCTACAAGAGTGAGCTCGAGGAGTTTTCAGTCGCGACGCTCGACCCATCGACAAACACGGTTGTGACGTCTTGGTATGTCGACGGCAATCTGGCGGCGGAGGGGACGAATTTTTATTTGTTCAATGCCGCCGAGCACACGCTGGGTCCGCACCTTGTCGAGGCAATGAGCCAAGATACCAGCGCGATGGTGCGGACCGATCCTCACGATCGACTCAAGACTACCGTTGGCTGGTCGGTGTCGGTCACTTCTACACCCACCGGCATCGGCGACGGCTCCGGTATTGACAACAAAGGCTATCTCGCGCAGAACTCACCAAATCCGTTCAATCCGTCGACAACGATTCGATACTTCGTGCCTGCCCAGGGGCGAGTATCTTTGGTGGTCTACGACGTAAAGGGGCGAGCCGTGCGGACGCTGGTCAACGGCAATGTGAGCGCCGGCGACCATGTGGTGGAATGGAATGGATTGAACGATTCCGGCGAACGGGCGGCGTCTGGGATCTACTTTTGCCGGCTCATAGCAGCACACGACATCCATGTCAAGAAGATGGTCCTGCTAAAGTAACGGCCCTGCTGTCGATCAACAAAAACCCGGCGACCGCATCGTAGGTGTGGTTCGTCGGGTATTTCACCCACCCGCAGGGCGCCATCCACAGAGCTGTGAAGCACCTACGAATCCGCCAGGCAATACGCAACTGCAGCCTCTGCGTGCGCACGCGTCGTGTTGAAAAAAGGAATCCCCAAGGTCTCCTTGTCCATGATTAGCGGGAGCTCTGTGCAGCCAAGGATCAACCCATCGATGGACAACTCGTCGATCATCCGCTGGGCGATCAAGTAGAGTCCTTCACGCGTCTCCTTTTTGAGACGGCCGTGAACCAGCTCATCAAATATCTTGTTGTGAATGTACGCCTGTTCATCGGCTTCGGGCACAACGACATCGATTCCCGCACGTGCAATTACCTTTTGATAATAATCTGACCGCATAGTGAAACCTGTTCCAAAGAGACCGACTTTTCCTACTTTCTTTTGCTCGCACCGATTCAGCGTAGCCTCGACTATGCTGAGCACGGGGATCGGAGAACCAGCTCGCACCTCGTCAAACACTTTATGCGGTGTATTGGATGCGATCAGTGCGAAATCGGCGCCGGCACGTTCGAGCACGTGGGCGCTTTCGATGAGCCGCCCAGCAATCTGACTCCATTCGTTCATTTCAGCCAGTTCCAAGAACTCGCCGAGATTCAGACTTTGGATCACGACGCGCGGATAGTTGTGGCCGCCTTTCCGCTCTTGATAACCTTTTGTAATGATGCGGTAGTACTCGAGCGTGGTCTCCGGCCCGAGCCCTCCGATAATCCCGATTGTTTTCATACCATTACCTGTATGATCGACTAAGCTATTCGTTCTGGAATTGCGCCGCCAGCGATTCGACCAGTGCTTCGAGCGTGTTCTCGGGCGGGGTCGCAGTTACGCTTATACCGTTGTCCTCAGCTGTTTTCGTCGTTTTGGCGCCAAGACACACCACACACACGTTCTTCAATGACGCGAGGTCACCACCCTCTTTTGAAAACCTCTCGAGGAAATTATCAACGGTCGACGAACTGGTAAACGTCACAGCATCAATGGCATTTCGAAAGAGCAGAACCGGTAGATCGGCACCACCACTTCCCAGCACGGTCCGGTACGCGGCAGCCGTCTTGACAATCGCACCGGCGTTTGTCAATCCGTTGACGAGAATGGGTCGGGCCAAATCGGACTGCGGCAGAAACACATGATCCCCCGACACGTCGGAGAGCGTTTCTACCAACCCCTCGGCCTCGTGATGAGGCGGGACGACCGTTACTCCGACCTCCAGGTGTGACTCGATGGCGTCAGCGGTCCCCGGTCCCACGGCAGCGATCTTTGCCGCGGACAATCGCGTTCGCTCGAGACCGAGCTCATCCAACCGCTTTGCGACCGCCGTGACGGCGTTGATACTTGTAAATACCACCCAATCGTACTCGCCTCTCACGGTCATCTTCAAACCGTAATCGATGTCGCGAGTATCTTCAGGGGGGGCAATCGCAATACACGGATAAAGAACCGGTATGGCACCACGGTTCTCGAGGGCTGCCACCAGCTTGCCGGCCTGCTCAACCGCGCGCGTAACAACAATCCGTTTTGATTTCATTTCTGCATTCCAAGAAGATCTGCGGCCCCTTTTCCGATTGCATTCTGGGCCAAGTCGTTCCCTGTTTCACGAGCCTCGGCAGCGGTTTGAGCACTCGAACGAACACTGACATCGATGCGTTGAGATCCATCGGGAGACAACACACGTCCGCGGAGTTCCAGGACCTCGCCCGCAACAGTCCCAAGGCAGCAAATTGGTAGAGCACACCCACCTCCGAGCCCGGCCAGAAAACCACGCTCGGCGGCGACAGCGATTTCGCCTGCTTCATCGTTGATGGTTCTAACAACGTCCATCGACGTCTTGTCATCGCGGCACTGAATGGCGAGCGCACCCTGCCCGGGCGCCGGAAGCATGAGATCTCGATCCAAAACCTCGGCGACCACATCCAGTCGACCGAGTCGTTCAAGACCCGCATACGCCAACACGATCGCGTCGTATATCCCGTTCGCGTCCAGTGCCTTTCGAATGCGCGTATCGACGTTACCCC
>CP070631.1:2560098-2567527 GCA_020356045.1 Candidatus Latescibacterota bacterium | reverse complement strand
GGCGCGGATTCGTTTTTCTCACCTGCGACGGCGCCGTTGTTTGTGAGAAGCAAAATCGCAACCCATGGCACCGTCGCCGCGACGAATTTCGTTATCAATTCTTTTCCCTCTCACCCAATCGGGGCGATTTATTTATCGAGTGATTGTATCCGGCTCCACGTGGTCGAACCCGGGGGCACACCGCACGTGCCATCATCGTTGATGAATGTCATCGCCGTCGGCGCCTCAGACCACATGCCACTGCAGCCCATCGCTCGGATCTGCCCCGTTCCTGAATGCGGCTGCACAGGATAGTAACAGCATACTTGTGACAAACCTTGGGCATACACGTAGATCGTCAGCGCGTGAACCGAGCCGCTAAGACATCCACCAAAGTCTACGGCCACGCCGGTCTGCGAGTTTCCCGTTGTCGCCGGAAACACGTGCTCATCGGTGAGGTAGGTCATCCCGGTGGCACAAGCGGGCAGCGGCGCTGAAAACTCCACACCGGCTGCGTCCACCGCGGACCGGTAAACAACATAGATCGGCAGCAGCTGGCCGGGCTGTGTATCGGTAATCGAAAACACCGCATCGGGTGAACCCCAGATGCCAAGAGCCGCGGATGGTCTCGGGAGTTGCCACTCATCAAACAGGACAATGTCGATCGCCGTTTTGACTTCATCAGGATTAAAATACACTGGCTGGAAACCCCATATTGCACTCTTGGCGGCGACACCGCCATTGTCTGGCACGCGGTCAGCGTAAGTAGATGTCCAAAAAGCGATCGGCGCACCATAGATCGCCGAGCCTTCGTCGAGACACCCGTGCGCCCAAATGGGTTCAAAACAGGAACGCTGCGGGAAAAGTTCGGCCACATCGCATATAGCAGCAAAATACGGCGGATTGTAGACATCGCAGTTCAGCCCCCTATGTTCCGGGGCGAAAAACCTGCCTGGACCCGCCGTTTCGGGTCTTAAATTCATCGCGGAAAAGCCCGAACCCACACCAACCGGTATCGTGTGCCGGAGACCATCGTTGCGGGGATTGTGTGTGCGCACGATGTCGACCGGACAGTTGTTGACACCGGATCTGCGCCGGGATATGACGCTCGGGACATATCCGATGTCCAACACGTTGAGGCAACAATCATCGTACGGAAATGACTGGTCGCCGATTCCCCTTACACCGAGCTCCGAGTCCTCGTAGTCGCCGTCCTGTTCCCCGCTCAGCTCGTATCGAAAGATTAGCGGATAGACTGGGTTCTGCGGGTGGAACGACTCCCGGTTGACCGACGCCGTCATAATTTGCTCGCCGCACAACAATACGTGACCGCCCGCAGCCATATACAATGCCAGGATATTCGCCTGTACCAACCCCGCAGGTGCGGGGGGACCGTTTGGATCCCTGAAATCGAGAAACTCGCCAAGGGCCGTCGGGGGCGAGCCGTTATGAAAGGCAATCGAATTCCACACGATGCTCCTGTAGTTCAACATCATATCCAACGACGGAACGCTATTGGCATCCACTTCGATTACATCCCCGTTGCGATCAAATCCATCCACGCCCCCCACCATCGCGAGCCAGAATTGGTCGTGTTCCTCGTCACTCGGAACGGCCCCGTTTGTCACCGCCCAACCGGGGCTGTTTTCCTCCCAGTCATCCACCAAAAGAAGCGGACGGTTCATCAACGCTGCGACGATGTTGACCTGCACCGCGATTCTCGATTTGTAGCCCCAGGTGTCGATGACTTCGATATAAACCGTGTGGGTCCCCGCCATAAACGAGCTCGGCGGGATCTCCGCTACATCGCTCACAAAAGGCGTAAACGCCATGGGCCACTCCGACTCATCGTCGGGATCGATGAGGTCCCATCCCCACCGGTAGCCGTTGACATATGCCCCGTACGCACTGGCGTCGGCAGTTAACGAAAACACCATCGGGACGTTCGAAGGAATGTCGATGATCCAGGGCGGGGCTGTCGTCACCGCCGTGATCATCGGACCGATGTAACGGTTGATCACCTTGAGCACCGGCCCGGTTGTCCGCTGTGACACGAGCAGCCGCGCCATGTTCACTCCCCGAATGATGTCCGTGGTGTCACCGGGGGGACTCTTTGCCTGGACGGCGAACACGTATCGTCCAAAATCCTGTGGCGGCGGGTAGTATGCGTCGCCTTGGTCCTTTTTTGGCTTGTACCGGGTCCACTCAGACCATTCGGGCGCATCCGGGTTGTTGCGAATATACTCCTCGGCCTCCAACCACGAATCATTAAAATCAGCCGCGTTGATGAGGATCCAACGCACAGATTTGGTTCGTTGGGCCTCCCACAGAACATAGAACACCGGTGGTACCAACGCGGGGTTCAGCCCGGTAGGAAGCGGCAACGTGATATACACCGATGGCAATTTGTCCGGTTTGGCCATTCTCGATGCGCTAACCCCTCCAAGATCTGGTGTGAGCAATTCATCCGGCGGCTCCTCAGTGCATCCAATTACGAACAGACATACTACGGCCAAAGCCATCGATACGATGAATCTGAACATGATTCCCCCCTTGCTTCACATTGACCGGCACACCTGGAGTCACGGCCACCGGCAAAATCACGAAAGGAAACAGAAGGTGGAGATGGATGAATGAAGCGTCACGCGGGGCAAGCTCCCCTCTCATCAGCTTCGCTTATGAGGGTAGTAACATGGCCTGGGTGGGGAAACTCGCCCGGAGCACCCCGGCCGGGCGATGACAGCGCCGTTTCTGTTCCCTGCCCTTGCACCCTAATAGTAACCCGCCCACCACGAGAAATCAAGCTTGCGAGACACCCTCGTGGTTAGATACTGCCGATCGCTTTGCGAAGCTGTTCCTCGTAACGGTGACCGCGCACCGATTCGATGAGTGCGTCTACCGGGAGCATTCCGCTGGACCGCATCCAGTGCGCCACGGCCGCAAGCGCCGCGCTTTTGGCACCGGCTTTTTTGCGGAATGGAGCCGACTCGCAGCTGCGAGAACCCAACATCTCGAGCAGTGTGTCATCGACAAGCAGATTGGTGTCATCACCAATTCGGGCCGATACGTGGTTGATCCCGTGCTCCGATACCGCGATTACCGTGTGCGGTTGCTCGATACGCGTGTACTCGATTGGCTGTGGCGACAGGATGACCTCTGCAACCGAAAAACCGCTTCCCACGCTGATCGGATACTCGCCTTTTCGAGTGGTATTCAGACCCGCCATCATTCCCGCCGTGGCCAACAACCCCCCGGCTGACTGCACCCCTTCCCCGGCCGACCCGGCCAGAATCACCCCCACCGGTTCTTTTATTGCAGCTTCAAACAGCGGCTTGACGGGTTCGAGCACGTCGAACAGTGAGTCGGTCGCCCGGGGTTCGACGACCAGCGAAGGTTTGTCGTTGCGTAGAACAGTCTCCCCATACTCCACCGTATCCTTGAGTTCTTTGAGCTTTTTGACACCGTGCGCCGTGCACATTTCGACGATTTCGATCAAACAGAATCCTTTTGTATCGAGCGCCTCTTTCCACAACTCGGGCGTATCGCCGCCGACAAAGGCCCGCGCGGCAAACGTTGCCCCGGCTTTGTGCGCCAGCTCGCAGATGTCGTAAGGTTGTACTCCCTCTTCGACCGAGGCCGGATTGTCTTTGAAGCCGCGTGGCGAGAGACCGCTGAGCTGGCCACCGGTCATACCGTAGACGAGATTGTTTTGAACGATCAGCGTAATGTCGACGTTTCTCCGCGCCGCCTCGAGCAAATGCTGCAGCCCTATGGTCGCCCCGCCGTCGCCCTGCACGGCGATGACTTTGTTTTTTGTGCCAAGTCCATACCGGACCCCCATCGCAAGCGCGACTGCACGCCCGTGCAACCCGTGGACTGTGTGACAGCTGAGAAGGCTATCGACGAGACTGCAACACCCGATGTCACTCACAACCACCACGTCGAGCGGATCGAGCCCGAGCTCGGCCACTGCCTTGCTCAGATTCTGAGTCACCACCCTGTGTCCGCATGCGGGGCAGAACGGTAGCTTTTTTGTCGCAAGGATGCTCAATGACATTGTTCCACATCCGATAAGAATTCGTTGGGCGTTATGAGATTGCCGATTTTGTTGACCCGTTTGACACGTGGGTCGTCGCGGTGGCCAAACAACATCTCCGCAAGCAAACCGTGCTCATTTTCTTCCACGATCACGATGTTGTCATACCGCGCGAGGATCTCGTCTGTATCCCTTGGCACAGGGATGAGTCCTTCGAGGACCAACAACGAAATCTTTTCGCCACGACCACGAATCGTGCGGGTGGTCTCTCGCGCCGCGCCCGTTGAAATCCCGTAGGTGACAACCAATGTCCTCGCATCGTCGTCGTCGTCGAGAATGTATCGGTTAAACCGATCCGCAGCCGCTTCCATCTTCGTTCGCAGCCGCTTCGTGTTTGCCACCGCCTCGGGAGTGGCTTTTCGGATGAGTCCGTGTGCGTCGTGGGTTGACGCGTTCAAACGGATTTGGTGTGACGGGTTGCCCGCCGGCAGAAACGAAGGTACTTGTCCATCCCCCGGCTCATAGGTTTTGTATTCGCCGCCGCCGGAATCGAGTGGCCACTTCGATCTGGCAATCTTGGGTAAAGAGTCAAGGTCAAGGCTTTGGTTGGTCATCACCATTTCCTTGGATGTCAAAAGCACAACTGGGGACCGCAGCGCGAGCGCCGTGTCGACCACGTGCGCAGCAAGACTCCAACAACTTTTGATATCCGGTGGACAAAAAACGGGGAGCGGGTAGCCTCCCGATATGCTACCACGCAGCAGCAAAAGGTCACCCTGAGCACCCGTTGTCGCCGATCCGGTGCTTGGTCCCAACCGCTGGGCGAGCACGATGACCATGGGAAGTTCCATCATATAAGCCATGTTTAGACTCTCGAGCATAAGGGCAAATCCGGGAAATGATGTCGCGGTTAGCGGCAGTTTTCCAGCTGCTGATATTCCGGTCGCCCATTGCAACGCGGATATTTCGTCCGGCGCCGCCAGCGATATCGGGATTCGTCTTTGCGCGTAGGCATATAGCCAGTTGGCAGGAGTGATGGGGTAGCCGATATAGGCGTCAACACCCGCCCTTGCCATCGCCTCGATGATGATCCGCGACCCGTCGATCATAACGGGCGTCTGGGCCTTGCTGTTCATTCAGAAACCTCCTTCCACAGAGAATAATCAATGTGGAGGCCAGGCGCCAACCCGAAATAAAAAAGCACTTTGTGGGCGAGACGGTTTGTCCCTACTCGACAGGTTCGTTCTTACGGCTAGCCGATTTGCCCTCAAGTGAGATGCTCGCGACATATGCGCCGGAAGCAGCCCGGCGCTCCCCACCGTCCATGCCATCATCTCCCGATCCACGCCACCGAAATGGTCAGGCATCACGGGTGTGACGTTGACAAACAACCTTTCAGCCAGTATCCTCTTTGGTGCATCCTCGAGAATTCCCGCATCGACCGACACGCAGCCACCCGACGCACACTATAAATCAACCATTCCGAATCATCGACCTGTTAGAGAAATGCTCATTTCGCGGCCTGATCCGAGCTCGAGAGCTGATTCGCTCGGGCGGCTCTACCGTGTGATTCTGTTTGCGGTAGTTTTTGTCGGTTCGAACGTTACGCTTCTCTGCTGGTCCACGCCTGATTTCGTTTTTCACACCGATCGTTACGCGTCTGCCACAACCCCGCGCGAATCGAAAAACAACCCACGCGCCCATTCCGTTCCCACTAACGGTTTGATCCATCACTGGACCTTTGATGAAGGCGCGGGCCCTACGGCGGCAGACACCGTCGGGTCCGTCGATGGGACCCTAATGGGACCGCTTTGGGAGATCGCCCGTGGAGTCGTGGGCAGTGCCTTGAGGTTTGACGGTCTGGACGATTATGTCGATCTCGGGACGATGGATATCGCCGCCACAACAGGGCTTACCATTGCGCTTTGGTTTCGCGCCGACGATTTTGACATTCTCGATGCTCGATTCATCTCGAAGGCCACCTCCACGTCCGGCGACGATCATTACTGGATGTTGAGCACAGTCAACGCCACGGCATTGCGGGTGCGTTTAAAAACGGCAGATTCAACCACAACCCTGCCCACAGGAACAGGCGAGGTCGAAGCCGGGCGCTGGTACCATACGGCTCTCACATACGACGGCTCGCACATGAGGATTTACAGGAATGCCGTCGAAGTGGCCGGCGCGCCCAAGACCGGCATACTAAATGCGAATTCCATGGTTTTCGCAGCCATTGGCAATCAACCACCCGGCGCCGGTTCCAGCGCGTTCGATGGGTTGATCGACGAGATAATGATTTACGACCGTGCGCTCGATATCCAGGAGCTTGCATCGCTGCTTCGGTATTTTGTGTCCACACCGACGGTTGGCAGCGGCTCCGTGCTCCGGTCACCCGATCAAGAAAGCTACTCTCTAGGTGACACTGTCATCGTCACGGCGGTTCCCGATCCCGGCTGGCTGTTCCAGGGCTGGTCGCAGGGACTGACCGGCACCCAAAATCCGGACACAATCATCGTGGCCAGCGATACGACGGTCACAGCGATCTTCACCCGTGATGGTTTTGGCATCACAACCGATGTATTCGGAGACGGCACCGTGACGCTGGACCCGGACATGCCCAGCTACTCGTCCGGCGACACCGTGGTCGCAACTGCCACGCCGGCACCAGGCTGGTGGTTCTCAACCTGGCTCGGGGGGCTCACAGGCAATCAGAACCCGCACACCATTGTTGTCAGCTGCGATACCACGGTCATCGCCATGTTCGAAACCGAAGTCGACCTCCGGTTTGCCGTATTCGGCGACTACGGTGACGGCGGAGCAACAGCGGGGGAGGTCGCTGATCTCGTCAAGAGCTTTAGCCCGGACCTGATCGCGACTACCGGTGACAACGGTTACGGGCCGGGTCCTGTGGACTACAACGTCGGACAGTTTTATAGCGATTACATCGGCAACTACGCTGGCAATTACGGCCCCGGTTCTGTGCCAAACCGTTTTTTCCCGACGCTGGGAAACCACGATTACACCGACGGTGGCGGTATTGCCGCGTACCTCAACTACTTCACATTGTCGGACACCGGCATACTGGACAACAACACGTCAGGAAACGAACGGTATTATGATTTCGTTCGGGGACCGGTTCACTTCTTTATGGTCAATAGCTGCACCCAGGAGCCCGATGGTCGCACCAGCGCGTCGACCCAAGCCCAATGGCTCCAGACACAGCTAGCCCTCTCGACATCCCCGTGGAATGTGGTGTGTTTGCATCACCCCCCTTACTCATCGGGCAGCAAACGTGGGTCGGAAATCGATCTGCAGTGGCCGTACGAAGACTGGGGTGCACACGTGGTATTCGCCGGACACGATCATTTGTACGAACGTCTTCTGATCGATGACAACGGCGATAACGAAGAAATG
>CP070631.1:2556093-2559998 GCA_020356045.1 Candidatus Latescibacterota bacterium | reverse complement strand
TAACATTGTTATTGTAAAACAATATCGGTAGTTTTGGCAAAATGTTTCTCATGCAACGACAGGAGCACTTATGGCGGACCAGATCGAGCACACCGAAAGGATGTTGGAACGCACGCCGGGGCGGTCCACGGCTGGCGCAGATATTCTGATCTATCTCGTTGTTGCTTTTGGGCTTTGGGAACTTGAAGAGCTTCTGCGCCGTGTCGGCGCATACCCCTATCCCGGGCTTTTCGATGGCGGGATGAGTCTGATTTTGTCATTCGTATTGGTGTGGGGGCTTGTGAAATGGCGTGCCCAACGCTGGCGAGACCTGGGGCTAAAAAAGCCGGCGCGCTGGTGGACGATCCCCCTGTGGGGCGTCGTCGTGCTTGTGGTATCGATCGTGGCACAACTGACCATCGTACCGCTTCTTGCGCGGCTTCTGAATGTGCCGCCACCGGATCTGAGCCGCTATGACGCTGTCACGGGCAACTTTGGTTTGTTTTTGATATGCGCGGGCGGTTCGATGGTCACTGGTGGTTTTGTCGAAGAGGTCATCTATCGCGGGTTTATGATCGACAGGCTCGGACGGTTGTTTGGCGGAGGGAAAACAGGTGTCCGGGTTGCCGCGTTGGCCTGTGGCATTCCGTTTGGTCTGGTCCATTTCCAGTGGGGGATCGGCGGTATGATGGTGACCGCGGTTATGGGCTCGGTTCTCGGAATCATGTATCTCGTGACCAAACGCAACCTTTGGCCCTTGATCGCCGCGCACGCCACGATGGATTTCATCCTGATGCTGCAAGTTTACCTCGGTGTGTTGAGTCCCTGAAGTCCCCCAAGGGTTTGGCACCGGCGACTCACGAGATTTCCCGTTGGCAGATCATGCCGAGAGAAGGATGTCTGCAGAAAGTCCCGCAGCAAACTCGGCGGAAGCATTGACGGGAGCCTGTCCAACCGTGTAGAAATTAAGCTAATCCTATCTCACCCAAAAAAGGACCCGCAGCGTGTTGAAACTGGTGAAAAATCCGATTATTTACTTTTTTGTTCTTGGTTTTGTCGTATTTGGACTGCACGCCTTTCTCAATATGGAGAAGGAGGCCATAACCGATGATCCGTTTACGGTGGACGTCACCTCAGCCGATATCGAATGGCTTCGCTCCTCCTGGGAAGGGCGTATGCAGCGAAAACCCTCACCGGAGGAACTCAGGGGGCTCGTTGACAGCTTCATCCGCGAGGAGATTCTCGCTCGGGAAGCCTACACAATGGGGCTGGACGAGCAGGATCAGGTCATCAAAAGACGGCTAGTCCAAAAATTGACGTTTGTGTTCGAGGACCTGGCGGAATCCGTCGAGCCGGCGGACGAAACCTTGATTGAGTATGCCGAGGCCAACCAGGATAAGTACCGTATTCCCGAGACCATTTCGTTTACGCAAGTATATTTCAATCCGGACGACCATAGCGATGTGGTGGCCGTCGCTGAGGGCGTGCTGGCCCGTGCGAAAACGGGGAATGTGAGTGTCGCCGATGCCGTCGCGATGGGCGACGCGATTATGTTGGACTCCTCATATGACGAGTTGTCGGTTCAAAGAGTTGCCGGCGTTTTTGGGCCGTCGTTCGCCGAGGTGCTGTTTGCCATCGACGGGACTGGGTGGTGTGGACCCATCGCATCATCGTTTGGTCTTCACATCGTTCACATCAACAATAGGACCGAGAGCAGGCTGCCCGACTTCGAGAGTATACGCGAACGGGTCCGTTACGATTATATGTACGATCAAAAGAAGAAGGTTATCGACCATTTGTACGGGTCGGTGAAATCCCGCTACACCATCCTGGTCGAAGGGTTGCCGTATGAATAGGTTTGCTCGATTGATCCTCGTCGGTTGGTCTTTGGCTGCATGCGCGGCCGGCCCGGTTGCCGCCGATGACGTTCGGCCCGCATATCTCAGTATCGAAAACAACAGCCCGGATCGCTTTTATGTAACGTGGAAAAACCCCTTGTTCAACGGTGCGCCGCTGCCGATAGAGCCCGTGTTCGCCGAGGGGTTCCAACGGATCTCCCCAATCACGAAGATCAAGACTCCCGACGCAATCGTCAGAAAGTGGGTGCTGTCGTCGGATAGTTTGTCACTCGAGGGTCAGACCATCGGGATCTTGGGGCTACCGGCAACGACATCCGATGTGTTGTTCCGGGTTAAATTTCTGGACGGCGGGATTTTCAGATCGGTGATCAGACCCAATGGCCCTGAGATAACCGTGCCGCTGGCCGAGGCCGACACCGCACCGGCAGAATCCGTTTTCCACCGGTTATTACGGCGTGTCGATTCAGCACGGCTTGCCGTACTGTTGGTCGTTGCCGGCGCGCTTTGGGCGTTGCCCGCGTCGCGGAAAAGAGGTGTGATTTATTGCTCGATCGCATTGATTGCGGGTGCGTCGCTTGGCTACGCCGCCGGTCGGACAAACGTTGCCACGTACGTTGGCGTGGGCGGACTTCCCACCGAAGCAAAAACCAATCGCATTCTCCAGGGATTGCTACTCAATGTGTACCGGTCGTTTAGTTACGGACAGTACGAGGCAGTCTACGATCAAATGGCAAAAAGTGTGTCCGGTGATCTTCTCAAAACTGTCTATCTGCAAAGCCGGAATGCCATGACTGTTGACGAGGAGGAGGGTCGGGCCATGGCGTTTGTCGACCGTCTCGATATTCGCGAGATCGACGCCGTGTCAAAAGAAAAGGACGGTGGGTTTTCGGTTACCGCCAGTTGGGATGTCTACGGATCGGTCAATCACTGGGAGCACATCCATTACCGTTGCAACGCCTACAAAGCCCGGTTGACGCTGATGCCCGATGAAAAATACTGGAAGATTACAGGCTTCGATCTTCTCGACGAAAAACGGATCATGTAGGGTGCTTGACGACCCGCGCCTATTCGAGTTAATCTCCAAATGGCTCATTTGACGAGCCTCTATTCCAACTCTCTGGCTCATTTCCGATCGAGTGAAAGGATGGTGGAGCGATGGTTTGCTCGAAGAAGATTATTGTGCTCATTGCGGCAGCTCTCGTGCTGCTGATTACGATGCCGGCGTTGGCGCAGCTGCCGCCGCCAACCAAAGATCAGGAGGTCAAGTTCTCGGGGCAGAAACATTATTCGCCATATGCGGGGCGAAATTTTCCGACCAACGTCTACTGGGGAGATACGCATCTCCACACGGGGATGTCAATGGATGCTGGTGCATTTGGAGCTCGGCTAACTCCCGAGGATGCCTATCGCTTTGCCCGCGGAGAGGAGCTGACTTCGTCAACCGGCCTGCAGGTCAAGCTCTCTCGGCCTCTCGATTTTCTCGTGGTCGCCGATCACTCGGATAACATGGGTTTCTTCCCGCGTCTCTATGCCGGCGATCCCGAGTTTCTGGCCGATCCGACGGGAAAACGCTGGTACGACATGATTCAGGAAGGCGGGCAAAAGGGAGTCCAGGTCGCCGTTGAAGTGATCACCGGATTTACGTCGGGTGAGTTTCCCGAAGCGTTGAAATCGCTGCCCGGAACACCGGCCTACGCCGCCGCCTGGGAAGAGGCGCTTGACGCCGCCGAAAAATACAACGATCCAGGCAACTTTACCGCGTTTATCGGCTACGAGTGGACGTCGACCACCAAGGGGTTCAACCTCCACCGCGTGGTCATTTATCGCGATGACGCCACCAAAGCCAGTATGATGGAGCCTTACACGACCATTCCGCCGCACGGGAGTGATAACCCGCGCGATTTGTGGAAATGGTTGGAGAGCTATGAAGACAAAACCGGTGGTAAGGTACTTGCGGTAGCCCATAATGGTAATTTGAGCAACGGCATCATGTTTCCGATCATCGAATCGTTTACCGGCAAACAGGTGGACAAAGAGTATGTGGTAACCCGTGACAAATGGGAGCCG
>CP070631.1:2554446-2555993 GCA_020356045.1 Candidatus Latescibacterota bacterium | reverse complement strand
GATATCAGTCCGGCCAACGTTGGGAACGGTCTTATCCAGATCCAGGATCTGGCGTTGTTCTCGCTGACGATTGGGTTGACGCAAGGTGCCGGGGCGTGGAACTCCGAAGGCGACATCGGTCCGACCGATGACTGGTCACGGTTTGGGATCCCGCTTCCGGACGATGCGGTAGACTTCGAGGATCTGATGATCTTTGCGATGAACTACGGCAACGTGGCCCCGCCGCCACTGGCCGGCGGAGCGGGTGTTGTGGCGACCTCGGAGCGGCCGCTTGGCGAGCTGGTGTCGTTCAAGCTGGTGCCGGTCTCGGCCGATGGCGATCTGGTCACCTATGCGGTGATGATCGAGAACGATGCGAAGGTCCTGAAGGGCTTCTCGCTGGATATCTCGTATGGGTTGGGCAACGAGCTCGTGGAAGTTGTGGCATCGAGGTCGCTATCGGGCAAGGGCTCGGAGCACTTCTTTGGGACGATCGAGCGGGATCTGGGCAAGGTGGAGCTGTGTGTGGCGGCGCTGGGTATCGATGCGCCGTTTGATCACACGGGCGAAGTGGCGCGTGTGGTGGTTCGTGAGAGTTCAGTGGATCCTGTGGGGGCGAAGCTCGAGGGGGCGGATCTGCGCGATGTAGCCAACCGCAAGGATGAGATCGAGATCACGACACCGGGGGCGCAGACGTTTGTGCCGAGGGTGTCGGCGTTGATGCAGAACCACCCGAACCCATTCAACCCGACGACGAGGATCACGTACGATGTGGCGAATGCGGGGCACGTGCGGGTCGAGATCTATGATGTCTCTGGCCGTATGGTGCGGACGCTGGTGAACGAGCATCGTGGCGTGGGCCGTTACGAGGTGGAATGGGATGGGCGTAATGCCAGTGGGACACCGGTGCACACGGGTGTTTATTTCTATCGGATGAGTGCGCCTGGTTACACCTCACAGGCCAAGAAGATGCTGCTTCTGAAGTAGGAGCAGAGCGATAACATGGAAGGGAGGGTGACGCGGTCGCTCGCGTCGCCCTCCGTCCAGCATGTGAAAGGAATTCTTGTGGGGAGAGCAACAACACGACTCCTCGTAGTAATGTTTGTTTTTGGGTGCGCGATCTACGGCGGTGAGTCGATATGGAGCGAATCAGCCGCGGATGCGGCGAACTCGTCGCACAAATCCAGTGCGGCAGACCCGCCTGGTTCGCAGGCCGCCACACCCGACACGCCAGTGATGATATTGCCCACACACACGTATGTGGAGCCGACAGAGGTCTGTACGCTTCAGATATGGGTAGACGGATCCGGTGATTCGTTGGCCTGTGTCGAATGCTGGGTGTCTTTTGACACCACGCTCGTCGACTTGACATTGGCCGAGGAAGGGGAGCTCTTCGTGAGCGCGCCGTTCCAGCGGCTCTTTTTCTGGCGCGAAATCGCACCCGACACGCAATCGGTCGAAGGATGTTTGTTGCATCATACGGCGTTTACGTTGACACCGGGCGAACTGGCGCGGTACGTGTTCGAGGCCAAACAACCTGGTGTATGCCCGGTCGGGATCACGAGAAT
>CP070631.1:2552556-2554346 GCA_020356045.1 Candidatus Latescibacterota bacterium | reverse complement strand
TTGTGATATAAAGGGAGTTGTGTTCAGGGGGTGACTCAGAAAGCTGTGAACGAGCAGCCGGGGGGATAGCTTCGATAAGCAGCCATTACCGCAAGAAAACGGAAATCGCTTCGCGTGTCTAGCATTGAAGCGGGGCTCCTCTCCCTCCAACTGAATCTCAGCACTTGACCAACGCAGCTTTCCACCCACAGTGCATTTGGGTAATCAAATTGGTATTGGTGTTTTCGCCGCTCGACCGGGCGGGCGCCGGCTATATTTTCGGCGATCGGGAACGAAAGGGGGGATGCTACCGACCGTCAGCCAAGCACGTTTTTGAAGATCTCAATTCAAACATCATTAGGGGGGAATCATGAAAAAGATTCTTTTGTACAGCCTTGTGCTACTAGTGGTCGGAGTCCTGGTTTGGAGCACCGGGACGGCGTTCGCGGGCGGGCAACCGGTTCGTCCGATTGCCACGCAGCCGTTCGAAGACCCGGATACCGGGCCGCAGCCGACATCGGGTACGCCACAGTTGGCGCCGTCGGGTCCGGCATTGACGATCAACGTTCCCGCGGATTACTCCACTATTCAAGCAGCCATCGACGCCGCAACATCCGGCGATGTAATCATCGTGGCGAACGGTACGTACGCCGAAGACTTGTTGATCGATGGCAAGAATCTGACGATACAGGGTGGTGGTGCGGGAGGATCGGTCATCACGGGAGATGTCACCAACACTCAATATATCGTTAAGATCACAAACTCAGCGGTTGTAGATTTTTCCGGGTTTACCATCGATGGTACCGGTAAGAATATTGATTATGGGGTTTGGGCGACGGAAGGCACAGATGGTGACATCCATGACAACGAAGTCAAGAACGTCCAGGCGCCCAGTGCCGCCGGCATCGGTATACGGCGGCGAAACAGCCAGATCGACGTGACGGACAACACCGTGTATGGATTCGGACGGATCGGGATCTACACTCGGGACGACGTAATCTTAAACACGGATACAGGTGTCATTTCCGGAAACACGGTGACCGGTCTCGGCGGTAGCGACCCCGACCGGTTGAGCTATGGCATCTCCGTCTACTACGGTAATCCGACGGTGGACGGCAACCACATCTATGACTGCGTGTCCGGGGCGAATGTCGCCGCCTGGGCATCTGCAGGTCTGGATGTGTGGCTTGGATCCACATCGACCATTTCGAACAACGATTTTCACGACAGCGACTATGGGATCATTTCGAACAATGCATCACCGGTTTTGTCGGGGAATACGTTTTTCAATATTTCCGGAGAGGACGTTCGGTTGGATTTCCACGTCAAAGGCAATCCGACACCGCACTGGGCGGAGTATTACGATACGATCCAGGGCGCGATCAACGCGGTTCCCACTACCACTTACCTCTGCCTAGTGTGGGAGGGAGTCTATAGTGGTGGGGGTATCTATGCGGAAGCGCTCGACGTAAACAAAACCTGTCAGATTTACGGCCACAGCATGTCCACGGTCACGATAAACCCCGTGGGGTTGGCGGTCAACAACGCAGGTATCTATGTGGCCGCCGATGATGTTGTTCTTTACGATCTGACCCTCGTTGGTGACACAGGCAATACGCTTCCACGTTATGGTGTGAAGTTTGGAGACTTTGACGGATGCTGGATGGAACAAGTTACTGTTCAGACATGCTACCGCACCGGTGTCGATATACTCGGCGCGACCAATCTCACCGACAAAGATGTGACATCCATCAACAACGGCGGCAACGGTATGCAGTGCGCCGACGCGCGCGATGTGACATTCGAAAACA
>CP070631.1:2549580-2552456 GCA_020356045.1 Candidatus Latescibacterota bacterium | reverse complement strand
AGTTGGCGCATGTCAGGCACCGTTTCTCGACATCAGCCCAACGCGGATGCTCGTAGTTGTCGAGAAATAGTGCGTTGATGTTGGTGGTGTCAAAGGTGTTGCCCATCTGTTCGACAGCGTTCGCAATCGTTGCCGCGGCGGCGGCTTCGTCGGCCGCCGTCGACTTTTTGCATGGAACCGAGGTGAGTATATCTTCGCCGCGTTCGGTTCCGGTTTCGACCGTGAACACGTGTCGTTTGGTGCTGATGATCTCGGTCAACGCGAGGTCAAAACCGCGGTCGGCTTTGGGGCCCGTACCCATCGACGTGCAAAAACACGTGCCACCGGCCCGACCGCAGTTGACTACGACCAGAAGCGCGTTTCGCCGCCGCGACCGGTACAATCGGTCTACATATTTTCCCCTGAGAAAAACCTCGTCCTGGACGAGAATCGCGTGGAGCTCGCAAGGGCGCACGCCGATAAAGGCGTACTTTTTGTTGTCCTTGGGTGGGTCTTCGATGTCGAACCCGCGGCGATTGCGAGTGCCCCTCCAGAGTAGCGACCGCGGCGGGTAAAGGTACCGTTTCCAACTGTACGGCCCGAGAACATAGCCAAACAACGCCTCATCGTCCCGTTTGCGAAGCCGGTACGTGCCGCCGGACTGCTCGTCGGTCCATCCGACGGGGAGGTCGGTGAGAGACGTAATCTCTTCGTATATAATGGTTTGATCGTGTAGGACCGGACCAACCATCGTGTAGCCCCGGGCGGCGATGGCCTCGAAGAGAGCGGTGAGCGACGTTCGTTTGATAACCTTCATGGCGTGCGGGATCCCGGGTTGATACCTCGCGCGGTCGCCGACCCGTCACCTTGATGGCGGATCGTGATCCTCAACAGCCTCAACGTATCCATAACAAAATCACATCAGGGTCGCAAGATAAGTTTGTGAAAAAAGTAACAAGCTCCTTGTTCGTTTCATGATAAATAGATAGGTGGATCGGCTGAATTGGTCTTTTGGGCGCCCGGCCGACTGTTCTTGGGCCAGCGGGACCGTCCACCGAGTAGCTCGCCGGGTTGCCCCATCGGACACCGTTAAGAGTCCGCGCGTCGCCTTTTCACGCGCCGTGGGCAGCGGGCCCACGTCACCTTCCGATTTCCAATGCCTCGGCCGCCCCGTCGACGTCTTCCGCCCGAAGATGGATCAAATATCCATACCGACCCTTGCCGTCGGTTACACCATTGGACGAAGAGACGTTGATTTTTGCATCGTAGAGCTTTTGCAGAAACCCCACCAGCGCCCCGAGCCTGTCATCGCCCTGGATCAAAACGGCACGCTGCGGGCCGGTCAGAGTATACCCGGCGTTCTCGGCGGCACGGGCCAACCGCTCGACGCTCTCGGGATAGATGACCAGCTGCGTATGGTCCGGGCCGATGGGGATTGCGCTGAACGCGAGAAGATTGACCTCTTCGCTGGCCAGTTGCGACAGCAGCTTGCACGCCTCACCCGGGCGATCGTGCACCATCGTGTAATAGTATTCGACTATGCGAACCTGAGCTTCCATTCGAAACCTCCCGTCTGCTGCTCGATTACCACGAACCGGGGATGGAGCCGGTGGGCTCGTCCCAGCTTGGATTGTAGCGTACACGCGTCGAATCCGCGACCGGAATCTGGGTGTAACGGTTGGTCCACGCTCGTTTTGCACGAGGCGTGGTTCGGGAATTGATTGCCCTGGGCGCGGCGCAAGACCCAGGTCGAACGCGTACATGCGGGTGTGGAGATGCCGGGCCAAGATGCTCAGTCCGGCTCGGTCCCGCTCGTGGATTTCGCATCGGTGGTGTTTCTGGACTTGGTGGAGCGTTTGTCCTGGCTCTTCGAGGATGTCGTTCTTTTCTTGGGCTGTTTCGTTTCCGTTTCCGGGTTCTTGGGGATCACTTGTTTTTCGATACGCGGCTGATAACGGTCGACCTTTCGCTTTTCACCCGGAGGAAGCACCATACGTTTGTAGGTTTTCGAACCCGTCTTTACATCACGAACATCGATCTGCGCCGGTTTGACCTTTTTGTTGGTGTGGTTTTCGATAAACCGCAGGCTCGGTTCTCGCCGATGTCTGTAATCGTCGTCCAGGATCGGTATCGCTGGGCGCGGCGGGCGTACAGAGAAATTGTGGACGCTCGAACTGGTAAAATGCCGGGCGGGGACGGCGTTCCAAATAAAGTGGACATTGGTTTGCCACGGGTCGCCGATATAGTAACCCGGAGGTGGAGATGGGGCCCAACAGACGTAATCGTCGTAGACCATCCATTTCACCCGCGCCGAGAACCACTTATCGCCGGGAAGCCAGAGCCAACCCCAGATAGGGTCGTAGTGCCAATACCCGTAGTGGTACACCGCCCAGCCAAACGGTTCATACGACACCCAGGTCCAGCCCCAGTTTGACCACAGCCAGTGACCATAAAAATAGGGGCGCCAGCCCGAAACAACGGTTGGCCGCCAGACCCATCCCAGTGGTTCGATGACCGTCCACACGCCGTAACTGGACAGCTCTTGATAGTCCTCGAAATAGGCTTCCTCGTACGGACCTGCCGCCGACGGTTCTTCATCCGCCGGCGTGGTGGCCATCTGAGTGTAGGTGGTGGAACAACCGGTAATTTGAAAAACCACCGCCGCAGACAGCGCGATCCGCATCCAGATGGTGAAGGCACGTTTGATCATGGTTTCCCTTTTTGACCGCATGAACGTCCTCGGTCGGCCGAATCCACCGTGGCGGACGTCCATATACTAGCACCAGCCAACGGCAGGTCCATCCAATTTCTTCCCGCCGCGAAGAGTCGACGGACCGGGTGAGTGCAACTCGATGGCATCTAGGATCATATCAACCGGGATAACCTACGGGACCCGT
>CP070631.1:2547660-2549480 GCA_020356045.1 Candidatus Latescibacterota bacterium | reverse complement strand
TTGGCCCGCTGCTTCTCGGCCCGCCGGTCGACGCACCAGTCCAGGTTCGCGTGTCGGGGACCGACGCCGAGGAGGTTTTCGAGCGTGCTGACATGGTTAAGGCTCACCTCGCGACAATCGAGGGATTAAAAGACATTCGTGACGACTGGGGGCAGCGGACAAAAAAACTCTTTGTCCGGATCAATCAGCCGCGTGCCCAGCGTGCCGGGCTCACCAGTCAGGACATCGCGCTGTCGCTGCAGACGGTGGTCAGCGGAATCGAGATTACCGACTACCGTGAAGACGACGAGGTGATCCCCGTGGTGTTGCGATCGGTGGCCGCGGACCGCACAGACATCGGCAAGCTCGAAAGTCACAATATCTATGTGCAGGCGACCGGACAAGCTGTACCGTTGAAACAAGTGGCCGATGCGGAGATTGTTTTTCAACCATCCAAAATTTTGAGACGGGACCGGTTAAAAACGGTCACCGTGAATGCGAACGTGCTTCCGGGTTACAACGCCATCGCGCAATCGGCCATAATTGACGAGTGGCTCGGCGAGGCCAGCCGCAGCTGGCCGATCGGGTACAAGTACGAGATGGGGGGTGAAGTGGAATCCTCGGGTGAGGCAAACGAATCAATCGGCGCAAAGCTTCCGATCGCGGCGCTGATCATTATCCTTCTGCTCGTCGGTCAATTCGATTCGCTTAGGCGCCCGGTTATCATCCTTCTCACCATTCCGTTGGGTTTGATCGGCGTCATACTTGGTCTCTTGATTACACAAAAACCCCTGGGTTTTGTTGCATTTCTGGGGGTGATCGCGTTGGCTGGAATTGTCATCAACAACGCGATTGTTCTCATTGATCGCATCAAGATCGAGATCGAAGAAAACAACCGCGAGCCGCGCCGTGCGGTTATCGAGGCATGTCAGCGCCGTCTTCGCCCAATACTCTTGACGACGGCGACGACGATCGGGGGACTCATCCCGCTGTGGTTTGGCGGCGGACCGCTGTTTGAAGCGATGGCGGTCGCTATCATTTTTGGGCTGATCTTTGCGACGGTACTGACGCTTGGGTTTGTCCCGGTGATGTATTCGATTTTCTACAGGGTGCGGTTCAAAGATTTCGAATACAAATAGGTGCCGCACTTGCTGCCCGCGAGACCGAGCACGGAGATCGCGTGATGAAGTGGGTGCTGCCTCCCAAGAGTCTAAATACAACGATCGCGCGCGGAACTGGGTAAGCCCCCCGAGGTATTAATCAGTGTGCAGGTTGAAATTGTGTGTGTAGAAAATCTGAAGTCTAAAGAAATCCGCCGAGCTCCGCGCCTGCCACAAAAGTCCTAGCTGAAGATTGGCCACGGGTGTGAACTGGTAGCCGCCCGCACCGTATAGCCGGTTCTGGTCAAATCGTCGCGGGTCATCAAAGCTGATAAAAACCTCGTTATAAAAATTGAGAAAGTAAGCACCCGGCTGCATGGAATCGCGATTTAGTGGTGTTGTGATCTGCAACCGGTAACGTGCCCGGTTGGAATACCGCGTGTCACCGTCCTCCTTGAGCCAGCGTTGCTCGAGCCGGTACCGGTGCTCGAACCTCGATCGTGCCCAGTTGTGCAAGACGGCGAACTGTTGATAGAGCCGGTTCTCGATCCGTTCGCGTCCGCCGTCTCCGAACGGCCATGTGTCGGCACGCACGTAGCCAAGACCGACCATTGCATCGGGACTGAAGTTATAGTGCACGGTAACCCGCGCCAGCAGCTCATTCAAGTTGGAGACGGGTTCCCATAACCGCACCTGCCCTTCGGTAAAGACACTCCACTCTTCGGAGAATCGAATCGTACC
>CP070631.1:2544755-2547560 GCA_020356045.1 Candidatus Latescibacterota bacterium | reverse complement strand
CCGGATCGGCGGCACCATCATTATAATCACCTGTCTGTTGCTGGTGTTGCTCACCGAGGTACGGTTCCTGTGGCGCAGAAGCGCGGATGTGTTTGGCCGCCGGCCCGACATGCGGCCGGTGATTGGCCGGTTGGGTCGGGGGTTGGGGCGCGCGTTGACAGCGCTGGGGGTATGGACCGGGGGCCGGATCACCGGTGCCGTGCGCGCTGTCGCCGACCGGTGGCAGAGGATGCAAGAGGAGCGGGCGGCACGCCGTGACGCGGAGCTGCAAAGACGGCTGGAATTGGTAACTATGGATGAGGAAGCGCCCGCCGACGCGGAAGACGCGGCGGTCGAGGATCCGGAATGGCTCTCGACCGGACCCAAGATTGCCGCCGAGGACGCGCTCGAGGAATCGCCGCCGACGGAGGAACCGGCGGCTGTGAGGACAAAACCACCCAAAAAGAAGCCGGCGCCCAAACCGCGGCCACCGGTGGTTGTCGATGAAGAGGACCGGAGAATCCCCATCGAAGAGGCGGAGCTGCCCCCGCTGGACATTCTGGGAGACGGCGTGGGTGGTGGATCGGGGTTCTCGGCAGACAAGCTCAGGAGCTGGAGCGCGATCCTCGAAGACAAATTGTCCAATTATGGAATCGAGGGCAAGGTCACCGCGGTCAATCAGGGTCCCCTGGTGACCACCTTCGAGTTTGCCCCCGCGCCCGGTGTCAAAATCAAGGACATCGTCAGCCGCACGGACGATCTCGCGCTGGCAATGCGGGCCAGAAGCCTCCGTCTCATCGCCCCCATCCCTGGCCGCGCCGTGGTGGGGATCGAAATTCCAAACCCCGACCAGGATGTGGTGTTTCTAAAGGACGTCCTTAGTGAGATTCCGGACCGGATGCGTTTGAGCGGGATGATGATCGGGTTGGGTGTCGACGCGGTGGGCAAAGCATTCAACATCAATCTGTGTAGCGCGCCGCATCTTCTCATGGCGGGAACCACGGGGTCCGGCAAGAGCGTGTCGTTGAACTGTTTTCTGGCCAGTATTCTTTTTCAGTATAGACCCAGCGACGTGCGGCTCATCCTCGTTGACCCAAAGATGGTCGAAATGAGCGTCTACAACGGAATTCCGCATCTTCTTCACCCGGTGATCACCGATCCGCGCGAGGCGGTCAAGGTTTTTAATTACCTGATCAAAGAAATGAACCGACGGAACGAACTTCTCCGCAAAAACGGTGTAAAAAACATAGAGAGCTATAACTCAAAGATCGCGCTGGGCAAATCCGGGCCCGGCGCCCCCCCTGACACCCCTGACGGGTCCAAATCAACGCTTCCCTATATCGTGCTGGTGGTCGATGAGCTTGGTGATCTCGTGCTGACCAAAGGCGCCGATATCGAGTCGCTGCTGTCGCGATTGTCAAACATGGCACGCGCGGTGGGTATTCATATGATCGTTGCCACACAGCGTCCGTCTGTCGATGTCATCGTCGGCAAAACCAAAGCCAATTTCCCGACTCGGATCGCGTTTCGCGTGGCGAGCAAAGTGGATTCGCGAACGATTCTTGATTGCGTTGGTGCGGATAAGCTGCTTGGCAAAGGCGACATGCTCTTTGTCGATGCCAAACACCCCGAGGCGCTGCGTTTGCACGGTGCATGGATCTCGGAAAACGAGCTCGAACAGCTGGTTGCGCACTGGAAAACGTATGCGTACGAGGAATCGCGTCTCGACCTGGTAGAAGAAACGGTCGCCGGTGTACAGAGCGACGAGACGGATCCGTATTTTGACGACGCCCGCGAGATTATTCTCCGTTACCGTCAGGGATCGACATCGCTGCTCCAGAGAAAGCTCCACGTCGGCTACGCACGTGCCGCCAGGCTGCTCGATCAATTGGAACAAGCCGGTGTCGTCGGTCCGCCCGACGGAAGCAAACCGCGCGAGGTGTTGATCAGAGAAGAGGCCGAGGTCGGCGCCGATCTCGACGATGACGTAAACTAAGCCCCGCTGATTTCTGCAATCGTGAAAGCCCATATCGTCACCCTTGGCTGCCCAAAGAACACGGTGGATACCGAAGCGTCCATCGCACTGCTCCGTGACGCCGGTTGTGATGTTGTGGATCGCCCCGAGGAGGCCGATCTTCTTATCGTATCGGCATGCTCGTTTCTTGGCAGCGCCTGGGAGGAGACCACCGAGGAAACGGAACGGCTCGCCCAATTCAAGAATGCGGGGTCGGGGAAAAGACTCGTTTTGATGGGATGTCTCCCGGTTCATCTTGACACCGACTGGATGGCGGAACTTCCGTGGGTCGATCATTTTCTTCCCACCGGTGGGCAGGCACTGTTGCCAAAGATTGTGGAAGCGTTTGGACAGGGGGAGACACCGGCCCGCATGCTCCCGGCGACGGGTCTCGATCGCTTTGCCGGTTACCAAAACCGTAGCCTGGTGACACCCGGGCACACGGCGTATGTCAAGATCGCCGAAGGCTGCAGCCGGCGCTGCTCGTTCTGCGCCATTCCCAGAATACGCGGTGACATGGTGTGCCGACGGGTCGAGTCGATCGTGGAGGAGGTGGAACGGCTGGTCGACAATGGTGTAAAGGAGGTGTCGCTGCTCTCACAGGATATCACGTCCTACACCGACGATGGACGACGGCTCCCCGACCTCGTCGACGCCATCACCGCGACGGGGATCGATTGGGTCCGGATCTACTACGTCCATCCCGGGTCGTTGAGCATCGATCTGGTCCGGCGGCTCTTTGACCACGAGTCGGTGTGCAGGTATATCGAAGTGCCTATCCAGCATGCCTCGGACAAGATGCTCAAACGGAT
>CP070631.1:2541936-2544655 GCA_020356045.1 Candidatus Latescibacterota bacterium | reverse complement strand
GGGTTTGTTTTAAAAATCGAGGGAGCGGGTGGACTCAAACAGCGGAGCGAGATCGTTGACCGGGAAAGTCCGAATAAAATCGATTGCGCTGCCTGTCGAGCACGGCGGATGGGGCTTTTTGTTCGAACCCATATTGCTCGCGTTCATCATTGTTCCCAGTTTGGCTGGTCTATGCGTGGCCGTGAGCGCTGTCGCGATGTTTCTCTTGCGGCATCCATTGAAGATTTATTTGAGGGGTAGCGGCAGTCTGGTGGATTCGCCCAGGCGCAGGGTCGCATTCGTCGTTTGCGGTGTGTACGGCGTTGTGGCGCTCGCTGGTATTACGGGGTGTATAGGCCTCGCTGGACCGCGACCGTTGGCTCCGTTCGTGATCCTAAGTCCGTTCGCCGGGGTGTACCTGTTCTATGACACAAAAAAACAATCGCGCAAGTTGATCGCGGAACTTGCTGGTCCGTTCGGATTAGCCGGGGTTGCGACCGGGATCGCGCTGGCGGGAGGTTGGAGTTGGGGCCCGGCGGTGGCACTGTGGGTGGTGGTGATGGCTAGAACCATTCCGTCGATTTTTTATGTGCGAGCGAGACTTCGATTGGAAAGCGGCCGGCCGCTCGACCGTGGATTTGTGTTTGTCATTCATCTTCTTTGCGCGCTCGTTGTCATCGTCCTGATCCGGTGGGGAATGGCCCCAGCAATGACGTTAGCGGCCTTTGGGCTGCTGTGGGTCCGGGCGCTTCACGGTTTGTCCCGGTTCCGGCGTCCGTCCAAGGCCGTTCGAATCGGGTTTCAAGAAATTGCCTATGGCTTGGCGTACGTCGTATGGGTTGCCATTGGTTACCGGGTTGGCCTATGAACGGTCGGCGGGGGATCGAGGATCCCCGGACGATACTGGACGGGTCATGGTTAGCATGTTTGGCCGGTTGCAGACGAGTGATGTCGAGTGGGAGGTGCAATCGGCGAGCGGATCTCCGACACACGAAAAATCAACGTCATTTGCCGACAATTAGGAGTCTTTTTTTATCGGGACAACTGCGGTCTCGCCTGTTAGATTGATGGGCATGGATCCAAACACGTCGCTCACGGAATCGGCAAGCAAGGGAATTCGGGCCACTATCCTGGGAATTCTCACCAGCCTCGCGCTTGCCGTGGTCAAAGTCATTTCGGGTGTGGTCGGGCATTCTTACGCGTTGGTGGCCGACGGGGTCGAGTCGATGCTCGACGTCTTGAGTGCGCTGGTTGTCCTCGGTGGGCTCAAAATAGCGTCCAGCCCTCCCGATCGGCGATACCCGTTTGGCTATGGCAAGGCGGAACCTTTGGCCGGTCTTGTCGTGTCGGTGGCCTTACTGGCGGCGGCCGTGGGCATAGCCATTCAGAGCGTCCGGCAGATTCAGGATCCGCAGCATATCCCGGCACCGTTTACCCTCGGTGTGTTGGTGCTGGTGGTTGCTGCCAAGGAAGGGATGTTTCGGGTGATGCGGCGGGTGGGCTCTTCTATCGGTAGCAGCGCGGTTGAGAGCGACGCGTGGCATCATCGTTCCGACGCGATTACGTCGCTTGCCGCGTTTGTTGGGATTACGATTGCGCTGATTGGTGGAGATGGATTCGAAAGCGCGGACGGCTGGGCAGCGTTGTTTGCCTGCGGCGTGATCGCGTTCAACGGCGCGAGGCTCTTCAGAAGCACGCTTGCCGAGGTGATGGACATCGCGCCGCCACCGGAGATTGAGACCCGGATACGGGAGATTGCCTCATCGGTTGATCGGGTTTTCGAGATCGAGATGTGTCGGATACGAAAAAGCGGCCTGACGTATTTTGTCGATATTCACGTCCACGTCGATGGAGACATTCCCGTGTGGGAGGGACATCGGATCGCGCACGAAGTCAAAGACGCACTCCTCGAATCGGAGCTTGCGATCCAGGATGTCGACGTACATATCGAACCCGCCGAAGGAATCGAATCACCCACCACATAGGAGAACGCTTGGGTACGGATTGCAGCCGCACAGGGCGCGGTAAGACCGGTAGTTCGCCGGCCCTCCCGCCAGGATCCGATGCGCATTTGCCGCTTTTCGAATCCGAAGTGGTCTGATATAGTTCGATCTAATCCAATAAGGGGCTCTTAACTGGAGGTATTACGATGGCAATCCCACGACTTGTTGTGTTCTTGTTACTGGCGGCACTCGCGGTAGGATGCTCTAAAAGCAAAGAAGTGAATCGCATTCTCGAGTCTCCGATAATCGTGGAGGCCGCCGTCGAGGAGGACGCGGATTTCTCCAAATACGAGACCTGGACCTGGCTCGAGGTATTGGCAAACGTGCAAGTCGATCCGAGGATCGACAACCCCGAGTTTACCAGCAACGTCGACAACGCGGTCGAGCGCGAAATGTATACGCGGGGCTACCGCAAGGACAAAGCTGCGCCCGATCTTCTGGTCAACGGTCATGCGGTTTTCGAGGAAATCGATAAGGACTACATTGCGGAGCAGTATGACGGGTCTTATTACCCCGAGTATCAGACGGATATTTCCGAGGGTGACAAACAAAAGGCAAAATGGGAGGAAGGGTCGATAATCCTTTTCTTCTTTGATGCCAAAACGCGTATGCTCGTGTATCAGGCGAGCGCGAAGGCCGAAGTTACCGATCCCAAATATACGACTCCGCAGCAGCGGCAAGCGCGTATCGATAATGCGATCGCCCAGATGATGGCAAAGTTCCCACGACGGTAATCG
>CP070631.1:2539175-2541836 GCA_020356045.1 Candidatus Latescibacterota bacterium | reverse complement strand
TAGGCCTCGCCATTTTCGACTACCATTCCGCTACCCAAGTTATTCCACAACGTACATCGGGTGAGTGTCGCTCGCGTTGTGTCCTGCGGTATATCGCTCCCCACGAGTTCTACGCCAAGGATCTCATTGTCGTATACGAGACAGTTGGTCAGTTCGAGTTCGGATTCGTCGCTGATCAAGCCGCCACCGAAATTCGATGAAAAATCACAGCCATTGAACTCGGCCTGAATCCCACGGACCTTCGCACCAGCCTGGCCGTTGTTGCTGAATTCGCAATTGGTTGCCGTGACCGAGCCATAAGCGTCGAGACCAGCCGATGCGTTGGACGTGAAAACGCAGTCGTCAAACACAACGTTGCTTTCATTGAGCGTGACACCGTCCCCCGTGTTATACCCAAACACGCAATCAATGAGAGTCGGTTGGCTGACGAAGCATTCTAGTCCGGAACCCGTGTTGTTGGTGAATCTGCAGTTGCGAAAGGTGGGACTCGCTCCTTCCGTCGCCCCTTCTGGATCGCATTGAACACCGGCACCCCACGCATACTGAATCGTAACACCCTGCACGATGGCATCGGGAGTCTCTCCCGTCTGGAAGATGAAACCGACATGTGGTTGCTGTGCTGTTCCTTCGCAATGGATCACGCAGTTGGCCGGATCCCCGTGTTCGGATCGCACGACCACGATTTTGCCGGCGAAATCGATATCCCGATTTCCATTGCCCGCAAACCAGCCGTCCGCAAGAAGGATTGTGTCGCCCGGATCGGCTGAATTGATGCCAGCCTGAATGTTTGGGGCGTCACCCTGACCCATCGGCGTGATGTAAATTGTGGCCGCAAAAGACAAGGTTGGACCGCCAACGCAAAACGTCAGCGATGCGAGGAGAAACAGCAGTGCCCTCATGGTGTCCCTCCTTTTCGATGAATCCTATGTGGTTCCCGTGGGCAATCGGGAATTATACACCAAAACGAGGCGATATGGTAGCGGTTTCCAAGGAGCGATACCGGCAGGCCGGCCATTTTGACCGTGAACCACGGGAGAACCTCGGCTGAGTGGACCGCCCAAGTGATTTTGGGGGATTGGATTTGGCTTGTGGACGCGATCTGGCCATGGGATCGACCGCCGGTCTGGAAGACGGTTATTCCATTTCGACCGAAAGCGTGTACTCTCCTGGCAGATCATGGGAGCTATCCACGATAAGGTAGTATAGCCCTTCGTCGAGCTCTCTGGTAATGGTGTTATCGGCACTCTCGATGCAGTCCGTCGCCACCATCCCAGGATCCGATTTCTCCAACGACGCGAGGAGATGTACGTCGTTGTCGATTCCCTCGTTTTTGATATCCGTTACGGTTATGGTTATCGACCCCGGTGACAGAATGGTCAACTCATAAACCACGTCGGGGCCCACCTGGCTGACCAGTGGTGCGGCGGAGTAACTGTCGAAGTTCATGCTTACCACGTCGCGAGTGTTGCCGTTGTCAACAAATGGTAGAGAATTGGAATCGATGGCAATGGGATTTGCGATGGTGCCAGGCGGATCCGTGTCGTCGACGATGTTCCGGTACCGAACCGCGCGGTAGCCTTCGAGTGCTAATTGTGCAAACGATAACCGCCGAAAACGGACACCTTCGTGCGACGAGTCCATGATCTGCGGATGACCGCTTCGTGTTCTGTAGATAAACAATATCGTATGATAGTCATTGATGAACATGTCCCCCTTTTTCAACCCTTCGGTCTGGTGGCTTCCCAAATCCACCTCCGTGATCGGTTCTGTAATCTCACAAAACTTTCTGGGTATGTCTGGATCCGCATAACACAAGGTATATTTCTCATTCAAATGCCAGGCCCGAGACACGAAACCGGTGCACGATACACCAACGACGCAATCGATGGAGAAGTTCTCGTAGGTGTTGGCGCCGCCCCCCGTGCCGGTCCCATAGCCTTCCTCGATTTTCTGGCGGAAGTCGTCTATGTCGTTCCAGCCACCCCATTTGTACCCTACACCGATGCGGGGCCCCTCCATGTAATTGCTCACAAAATGGGAGCCACAAGAAATGCCGTAGCGATTGGTCGTCGACATGGTCCAGTGCAATCTGGCGTACTCGTCGGCGGTGCGGATCACCTCGCTGCGGGTTACTGGCGGTCCGACGCCGTCATCGAGCCCTGTGCCATGCATAACAGGAGTTCGCTCATCGCTGCACGCGAGACCAGATGCGAACACTAGGAAGTGCAGGAGATAAAGGGCAGAGACTTTCATTCATCCTCCTGATGACAATATAGTGAAGGGATTTTGATTGTCCAGATTCGTGTCCTGGCGGCTGCACGTCAATCCCGCGATTGACTCCGAGGCGATATCAGTGTATCTTTTATCTTAAACCGACCGAAAGGCGGGCTGGTGAATAGGATTCTCTACAGTGTTCTCGTTGTGCTGGTGCTCGCGGGCCCCTTGGCAGCGCCATTTCACCATCATGATGAAACCGATACCGAATCGGTTTGCGCGGTTTGCCAGCTATCCCAGACATTAGACGGGGTTGATATCGCCGGACCGGTGACTGCTATTGAGCTTCCGGTCGAGGGCAGAAAAATATCAACGCTCTCACACACCACACCTTGCTTTTTGCCGCTCTCATCGATCTCAACGCGCGCGCCTCCGCAGATTCTCGTT
>CP070631.1:2534299-2539075 GCA_020356045.1 Candidatus Latescibacterota bacterium | reverse complement strand
TTTAACCCTGAGATCGTGTCGAGGACGCACGTCGGGTTCTCCGATGTCATCCTGGCCCTGGCTTCCGGGAGCGCGGGAGCCTTGGCATATACTGCCGGCATTTCGGCATCGCTTGTGGGTGTCATGGTTGCGGTGGCGCTTCTCCCCCCGCTGGTATCCGCGGGGCTACTTGCCGGTGCCGGATACGAGGGTCTCGCAGTCGGAGCGGGTGTGCTCGTGATCACAAACGTCACCTGCATCAATCTCTCCGGAGTATTGACGTTCCTTGCGCAGCGGGTCCGTCCGAGGACATGGTGGGAAGAAAAAAAGGCCAAAAAAGCGACCCGTAGGGCCGTGTTCATCTTGATTGTGGTGCTGGTCATCCTGCTTGTCGTCATCCTCCGTGGGTGGGGCGTACAACCGCGATAGCCGGCCAGGGTGGGGTCGAAAGGTATTTCGTGCGCGCCAAACCAGGGTGTCAACATGAAGATCAATTGGATCGAAGTCCGTTCGAAGCTTAAGGCGAATCCGCGACAGTTTTTTCGCTTTTGGGGAATTGGTGCGGTTGGGATTCTCGCCGTATTTCTGGTGTTCTGGATGTGGAATGATCCGCCCTCTGAGCCAGGTGCCGCAGGCAGAGCCTTTGGGGCGGTGTTGGCGTTGGCGATTGCGGCCCCGCCGATTGTCTGGCTGATCAAAGAAGGAAGAGACCAATGAGCTCGGGGAAAGATGAGCACAAGATTCGGGCTGTGGGAACGAAAACGAAGATTGGAGGACTTATGTTTGGACGGATGGTTCTAATGTCGCTGTTGATTGGGGGAATTGTATTGTCCGGCTGCGGACGACGTGGTGGCGACGAATTGCGGACCCGGCCGGCACGGCCCGACAATAAGCTAAAGATCAAAGCCGAGCTTTTGTCGGTTGATCCCACGACGGTGTCGCGGTCGGCGAGCGGCCGCATCGTCATAAGAATCCTTCTGACCAATCTCGAGGACAAACCCAAAGTGCTCGAGTTCGAGACATCCAAGGTCTACTCGCTGTACGCATACGACACCGACGGGCACAAGCTCGAGTTGACCAAGCGCGGCGATCCCATTTTGACCACGCTCGAGTTGGAGCCGAGCGGTACCAAGATATTCGAGCACGCATGGGACGGTCACGTCTGGGCGGACGGAGATGTCATTTACCTGAACCCGGGGCGATACGAACTGGAAGCTCGGATCAAGGAAGCATTGTCCAACACCGAATTCGTGTGGATCAACGAGTGAACCGCGGCTTGCGGGTTTTGGGTAACTACGGCGAGGTTGGGCTGGGTCGGCTGTCTAAGTTCCTTGGCATGTGCGAATTACCTGTGTTGACAGGGTTTGAACCCGTGACTATCATAATTATGTAGTCAGCAGGATCGACCGGTCCGGGGAGTCGTGCTGCAGCTTTGACCATCCTCACATCTCATCCTCCCTCCTCGAAGAATCCTGTATCGCCAATAAAATAAGTGCATTACGGTCGATCTGCTGGAGTCGGGGAATGACATGCAATGGCTCCGCAACCCATCGTTTCTGGTCAAGTCGCTCATCATGGTCGCCGTTCTAGTCGTGGTCGGATATGTGTTTCTAAGCGTTGAACGTGCGGGGGCGATCAAGGCGGTATGCGTCAATGCCCAGGCGGATTTCGACGGATGTCAAATCGACGCGTTGATTTCATATTTGAACGCAGACACGACCAGCCTCGCAGAGAAAAACCGGACGATTTGGGTATTGGGTGAGCTTCGTGACGATCGCGCAATCCCGGCTTTGTTGGCCCTGAGCGGGTCGGAGACGTGCGATCATGGCCAGTATGTGTGTCAGTACGAAATTCACAAGGCGTTGAAAAAAATTCGGGGCGAAGCGCTCAACCCGTTTTTCTGGCAACGATACGGCAGCTAAACGGTGTGAACACCTTTGCGCCGTCGCAGAGAAACGATAGAAAAGGCATGAAATTGCCAAAGCAATACATAAGGTGCTGCGTCTGCGGACACGAGTTTGATGTCCCATCGCACATCAAGGATCTCGAAAAGTGCCCCAAATGCAGGGGCAGACGGCTCATGTGGCGATTTGACAACTGCGAGGTCTTGGAAAAAGCGGTGAAAGTACCGCCGGTCCCAGTCGCGAAAGAAAAAATACTCTAATTCTAGGCCTTTCAAACCCGCCGATTTGCGGCCCCCGGTGCTTGCGGCCAAGCGGCGAATCTTTGGTCGCACTTCTCCATATATCCGTGTATCATCTCCGAGAACTGCGCGACCTGCAGTTCGTTGTTGTTTGGTCACAATACAACAATAACGATAATCTCTTGAAAAGAGGCCGGGTCGACAATGATGTCATGGAATAGACTGCCCTGGGTGGGTGCCGGTGTCGTCGTGGCGGCGGTGATTTCGTTTGTTATTGGAGTTGTTCATTATCGACATGGCAAAAGGTCGCGTTCCTACCTGATCTGGGAAACGGTTCAGGACATCGGGTTTGTCTGTCTTGGTGTGTCGTTCATGTTTGAAACGGGAACGCAACCGCGTGTGTGGTTCATGTCCGGATTTGTCGTGTTGGTCGGCACTTATGTCGGCCGGCGAATATGGCACTACTTCAAGGGCAATACGGGTGACCCGGCGGAATCAGAATAAAGCCTATGTGCTTGGTCTTGCCGCGGTGCTGTTTTGGTCGACCGTCGCCTCGGTGTTCAAGGTTACTCTCAGATACATCGACCCCGTTCAACTCCTGCTCTATTCGAACTTCGTTTCCGTCGTGATTCTGGCGAGCATTCTGATGGTCAGAGGCCGGATGCGCGAAGCGTTCTCCGGCTCGCGCGTGGAGTACGCTCGCTCGGCTGTTCTTGGTTTCCTCAACCCCTTTCTTTATTATCTCATTTTGTTCAAAGCCTACGATCTCCTCCCTGCACAAGAGGCCCAACCACTCAACTTTACTTGGGGACTGGTGCTGCCGCTTCTATCGATGCCCCTCCTGGGCCAGCGTATCGGAGCCCGCGACCTCGTGGCGCTTCTACTTGGTTATGCCGGTGTCATCGTAATATCGACGCACGGCGACGTGCTGGGTTTTCGCCTGACTGATCCGTTGGGAGCGGGTTTGGCGGTGGGGAGCGCGTTTGTGTGGGCGCTGTATTGGATTTACAACGCAAAAGACGAGCGTGACCCCGTGGTGTGTCTGTTTCTTGGTTTTCTCTTTAGCATGCCGATGTCGCTGATTGTTTGTGCCGCGGTGTCGGACCCGATTGTTTCCGACACAAAGGGTCTGTTGGGCGCCGCGTACTCGGGGGCATTTGAAATGAGCGTAACCTTTGTGCTGTGGCTGCTCGCGCTCAAGTTGTCGGAAAACACCGCAAAGGTGAGTATGCTGATTTTTGTGTCGCCGTTTATATCGTTGGTTTTTATCCACTTGATTGTGGGTGAAAAAATACTGACATCGACCATCGTCGGTTTGTTGTTCATAGTCGCAGGCCTGGTTTTGCAAAAGACCACATCGAGACGGTCGGGAGAGAAAGAGGTGTGACAACACGGCGCGCGCAGTCGAGCGAGGTCCGCCGCGGTAGATTGAGATATTGGAGATGTGCCGTTACTCGTTGCGGGTTTCGACTACGGGATCGAGGGCGTCGCGGATGCTCGAGGTGATGACCTCGGCATACGCTGCGTATAGGGTATCGTAGGGAATATCGAGCGCTTCACGGTCGAGCGATGCGCTGCCCTCGGTGACCACGACGTCGTGGACGCGGGTCGAGCTGGCGATCTCGAGACGGATTCCGAAAGAGACGGTAATCTTTTGGAGCCGCTCACCTGCGGTAAATTTTTGGATTCCGTCGGTTACAAAGACATCAACCGTGACTTCGGCTGGACCACCGCCGGAATAACGAAGGATCTCGCTTCGAATCAAGCGGTCGTCATGCTCTCCGATCGCGGGATACACCTGGTCTTTCTGCCCGACGATAGTCCATTCGGGCATATTGAGTATCCGGTCTGGGGCCGACACCGTGGGTCGGTCGTCCACGACATTGACCTCAATGATCCGCTCGGCGAGCGTCGTAAGGCTCTGCGGGGCCTTCATCTCGGGCTCGGGTGCCGGCTCCGCGGTCTGCACGGGCTCCGGCGCTGGTGCGGCGGCCTTTTTTGCGCACGAGGCGGCAAGGTTGAGCGCGATCGCCATCGCGATCGCTATAACGAGAAGAATTATCGCCCTTGATGCCTTTCGGGGAATTTGCACTGTTTTACCCAGACGGTTGAGTTATCCCTCACTTGAAATCAAAACATAATACCTTTATCGTGGTCTGGAAACAATTCCATTTTTTTTCGATCTCCAAATCTACCAACAATGTCTGAGGAGTTGATCATGATCCGCATCCGTAGTGTCTGGCATATTGTCTTTGCGGCCGTCTTGGTAGTTGTATCCGCACCGGTAGTCAACGCGGTGGACAAAGAGGACGGTGGTGAAACCCTTCGCGTGGAGGAGTGGTTGCTTCTTGGGCCCGCGGCAATACCATTGCCGGCGTTTAACGACGAAGGTGATTCGAAGATCGGCGGAAAAGAACTGCTTGGCTACGAGCATGCGGTCGTTGCCGCGCTAACCCCCGATGTCCGTTCCGCGGTGCATCTCGCCGGTGGGAGCAAGTTGACCTGGCGACATGCGGGCGCGGACACTCTGGGTGTTGCGATTCCCGTTGGTGAGGGACATCCCGCCTTGGCCTACCTTGCCGCGTATATCGATGTGCCCCGTTGGATGAAAATTGATCTCGAGGCGCGGTCCACGCAGGCATTTGAAATTTATG
>CP070631.1:2524308-2534199 GCA_020356045.1 Candidatus Latescibacterota bacterium | reverse complement strand
CCTGGCTGCTTCGCGTGCAGCCTTTGGCGAGGCGGATTTTATGAGCAGTTGCCAGCGATACATGTCCTTTATTTTCGACCACGGCGCGGGCGCGGGGCCGATCACCCGGACGCCGCCAAATTTTCTCGCCGCTTCACCCGCCGCGACCGCCGCCTTCCGGGTGCTCGCCGGCCCGGGGCCGCTGATACGCAATACCACCAGGCGCTTGTAGGGCGGGTAGTCGAGTTCTTTGCGGTTTTTCAGTTCCTCCTCGACGAAGCTCTCATAATCGTGATCGAGCGCCAGTCGGACGGCGTAATGATCGGGGTTGTAAGTCTGCACAATCACCTTGCCCGGATCGCTGCCCCGCCCCGCCCTTCCCGCGACCTGAATCAATTGCCTAAAGGTCCGCTCGGATGACCGAAAATCAGGATAGTTGAGGCTTTCTTCCGCGTGTAGAACGCCAACGAGGTTT
This sequence comes from Candidatus Latescibacterota bacterium, assembly GCA_020356045.1. Classification (GTDB taxonomy): domain Bacteria; phylum Krumholzibacteriota; class Krumholzibacteriia; order WVZY01; family WVZY01. Next base: position 2,533,745 of record CP070631.1, on the reverse strand, counting down.
ACGCGTGGGAAATGGTGACCTTTCGCCACCATTTGTGTTCCGATGAGAACCGGGTAATCGCCCGTTCCAAATTTTTCCAGGACGTTACGGTGCCCCTCTTTGCCACCTGTGGTATCAGCGTCCATCCGGAGTATCCCAACTCCTGGAAACAACGCGGCGAGATCGAGCTCGACGCGTTGCGTTCCTGCGCCTGCGAAATAGAGCTTTGGGTTCGAACACTCGTCGCATCGAGTTACCTGTGCTCTATTGTAGCCACAATAGTGGCACCGGAGACGATTCGCCGGTCTGTGGTAGATCAGTGCGATATCGCAGTTCTTACAGCGTGCCACCCAACCACAGGCGTTGCACTGGATAAAGCGGGCGTGACCTCTCTTGTTGAGGAAAAGGATACTCTGATGGCCTTTATTAATGTTCTCGCCCAGACGTTCGAGAAGAAAAGCCGAACAGAAGGCGCCTTCAACCGATTGCTCTCGCAGATCAATCAAGTGGACACGCGGCAGGACCCCTCCGCCAACGCGTTTGGGCAATGTCAGGTGTGAGTATTTTTGCGCTGTCGCGTGATGCAGCGATTCCAACGATGGTGTGGCCGACCCCAGCACAACGGTGAGTTTTTCAAACTTACCACGCATCAGCGCGACATTGCGGGCGTGGTACCGTGGTTTGTCATCTTGCTTGTACGAATCGTCCTGTTCCTCATCGACCACGATGAGTCTCAGATTGCACACCGGGCTAAAAATGGCCGATCGTGGACCGAGAACGATCCGGCACTCTCCTTTTTCGATTCTTGACCACACGTCAAACCGCTCGCTGCTTCCAAGCCGGCTGTGAATGATCGCGATCTCATCCCTAAAAACACGTTTGTAACGCGCTACGGCCTGCGGTATCAGCCCGATTTCCGGTACCAGGATGATGCAGCCACCGCCGCTTTCCAGCACTTTCTTGGCCGCGCGAAGATACAGCTCGGTTTTTCCGCTCCCCGTAACCCCATGCAGCAAAACCGGTCTAAACTCACCCTCAGCGATTGCGTTTTCGATCGACGAGAGCGCCCTTTTCTGATCTGGATTCAATCGAACGACGGGGGCATCAATCGTATCCAATGACGAGGTTGGTGGAGAATCGTCGATTTGCATCAGCCCTTTGTCGATCAAGCCCTTGATATGCGTGGTATTGAAACCCCACCGGCTGACCGCCTCGGTGGCATCGATCCGACCGCCGCTATTTGCCACCCGGCGAAGTAACTCCAGCTGACGGGGGGCTCTTTTCAGCCGCTGCTCCGCCCCCGTTATATCCCCGTCTCCCAGGCTAAGTTCGAGCGTCCCCAGCAGACGTTTTCGTCTCGCGGCACCGGCCCGTCGAAGACTCGTCGGCAGCGCCGCCTGCGCCGCCTCGCCCAGCGTGCACCCGTAATACGACGCCATCCATTTCACCAACTCCATAAGCTCGCTGGAAAGATACGCACCGAGGATCTTGGCAACAGGCCGGGTGCGTTCGATATCTGTCTTGCCGGTTAGCTCCACCACGACACCACGCAAAACACGGCGGCCAAACGGCACCTCGACCCGGCACCCGACAAAGAGTTGCGGCTGCAGGTGCTCAGGAACGCTATAGGTAAAAAGGCTGTCGACCGGGACGGGAAGCGCGATTTTGGCGAAGGCGTTTTTGGGTCGGGACGTGGTATTCGATAGGCCAGGCATTTCGACGATTATAGTCGCCGATACCCAGGGTGGCAAGGGGTGGGGATTGTGCAATGAAACGAAGAGGCGGGCGGATTTCCACAAAAGCGGCGGCGAAGTCCCGGTGTCTCCTACTTTCTGCAGCCGATGATCTCCTCGATCCGCCCGATGAGTCTGTTGGGGCTAAATGGTTTGACGATATAATCGATCGCGCCGACTTCGAATCCCAGCCGTTTGTCCGCCTCGCGACCCTTTGCAGTTAGTAGGATAATCGGAATGTGCTTCGTCTCGGGCTCGCGTTTGAGCCGACGGCAGGTTTCGTAACCATCGAGCACAGGCATCATGACATCCAAAACAATGAGATCAGGCTGCTCTTGAATTGCTTTCTCGACGGCCAACTCGCCGTTATTCGCCGTTATCACGTCGAACCCTTCGGCCCCCAGGCTGAAATCGAGAATATGCAATATGTAGACCTCGTCGTCTACGACTAATACCTTACCCTTTTGCATCTGATGCTCCTCTTCGATGCCCTTTCTTTATTGAGCGGGCTCGGGCAACTGCACGTCAGTTTCGAATTCTTCAGTTGTCGGGATGAGTCCATCGTCGTTCTCGTCGATCGCATCGACGAACGCATCGACCACCTTGGGATCAAAGAAAGTTCCCGAACGATGTTTCAATACCTCTTTGGCTTCCTCAAAGGTGTATTTGCGTTGGTACGGTCGGTCGGAAATCAACGCCCTCAGCGAATCGGCCACCCGAATGATTCTCGCCTCGACGGGAATGGCATCGCCGGCAAGCTTGCCCGGATAGCCGCTGCCGTCATAATTCTCGTGATGGTACAAAACGACGTCACGCACCCTGGGCGACGGCTCGATCACCTTGAGCAGCTCGCTGCCCAGAATCGTATGCTTTTCGATCTCTTCTCTGTCTTTCGGCGACAGATCTCTGGGTTTCTTGAGAATGTGATAACCAATCTTCGCCAAACCGAGATCGTACATACATAAAATGTAAGGAAGCGTTGCGATGATCTCGTTGTCCAAATCGAGTTTCTGAACCGCTCTGGACACAATGGCTTGGACAATGTCGCTGTCTCTCGTTTCGACAAAGCGCTTTGATTCGAGAATCGCCTTGAATGTCTCGCGCACGTGTTCATAGGTCAACGACACTTCAGCAAACCTTTCCAGCTCACCCAGCGAGATAGCGATCCGCTCAACAAATATCTCGAGCAGCTCGCGATCCTTCTCGTCGAACACCGATCGCCCGATGGGGCTCGACACGTTAACGACACCAACGACTTCGCCCCGCAGAACTATCGGCACCGACAGGAAGGATTTTGAACCATAGACCGGGTCGTTGTTGCTTCTTCCAACCCGCTCATCCGTTTCGATATCCGTCACCAGAAGCGTTTCGCCGTCCCGCGCAACCTTGCCCGATATTCCCTCACCCAACTTGACGTGGGCGTGTTTGACAACCTCTTCCTGGACACCGATGGCCGCTTCGATACGCAACTCCTGCCGTTCTTTGTCGACCAGCATGAGAGAGACCTTGTTGACGCTGAGCAGCTCCGCCGTGTTTTCGAGGATCAGTTCGAGGAACCTTTCCACCTCGAACCGCCGCACCGTGCTGGACACGTTCAACACATGAGAGTTGACCACAGCTTGCTTTTTGGGGATCACGACGACGAACCGCGCGCCGGTGCCACCGAGGTTCTGGACCCAGATTTTGCCATCGTGCCAGTCGACGATGCTCTTGCACAACGCCAGCCCAAGCCCCGAGCCGCCGTGTTCTCTCGTGCTCGAGCTGTCCACCTGGTAAAACTGTTCGAATACCTTTTCCAGCTGATCTTCCGGGATTCCGATTCCATCGTCTTCAACAACAAGTCGGACCGCTGCCACCTCCTCCTCGAGTCTCAGCCAAACGTTGCCGTCGTTTTTCGAGAACTTGGTCGCATTGTGAAGCAGGCTAACGAGAAGCTGTTTTATTAGATCCCTTTCCCCCTGGACGAATACGTTATCCTTCGGCAACTTCTGGTGTAGCGTGATATTCTTGAACTCGAAGTTTTTGGCGAGCTCCGATGTCGCCGAAATAACCATCTCGTTCAAGTTGCAGGACCGGCGCTCGAATTTCAACGCACCAGATTCGATCTGCGAAAAATCGAGGATGTCCTCGACGAGAGTCATCAACCTGCCGCTTTCCTCGTCGATTACACAGAGAAATTCCTTGAGCAGTTCATGGTCAACGGCGTCTGCGTTCTTGATCAGGGTGTCGCAGTACGCTTTGATCGAGGTTAACGGAGTTCTGAACTCGTGTGAAATCGTGGTTACGAAATCGGATTTCATCTTGTTCAAATTCGTCAGCTTGTCCGCGTACACTTTGAGTTTCTCGTTTTTGCTGCTGAGCTCTTCGAATACGCGCGCGTTCCGCACACCAAGGACAGCGATCGCCGCGATGTTTTCGAGGCTTTCAATGATATCGCCAAGCGAAATGTTTGCCTCTTCGGGGTTTTCCACGGACAGGTATCCGACAATTGCATCGGATTCATCGGTGAAGGGAACCACGAGCATATCGATGTCGCCCCAGGTGTTTTCGACGAGCATCGACTCGTCGCCATCGGGGTTATCTCCGTACCAAGCATCAGAATTCTTGATAAAGTAGCTCCGGCTCACTCGAAATTTCGGCTCGATCATCTTTTCAAACTCGGACACCGGGATTCGATAGTTTACGACCCTGTCGTGAGCTTCTGGTGCCAGGCCCACGTGCGCCATCGTTTCAAAACTTTTTGTGGCGGAGTTGAGCAGGCGAACAACGACGGTATTGAACCCGAAGTTGTCGCGGACCAGACTGGCGACCATTTGAAGGAGGTCTTCGAGCTTTTTTTTCTGTTGAAGGGCCTTCGCCATCTCGAGAATCTTTTCGAGTCTGTCGATCTTCTTCATGGAGGCAAGCGTTTGCTCTTTTTGTTTGAGCATCAGATCGTTGCTGTCTTCGTATATATCCTTGGCGATACGGTTGAGCTTGGCCAGTTCAGCTTGCGCGTCTTCCTTTTCCTTTTGGTTTTCGGCAGCCAACTCGTCGCAGTACTCACCCCAACGAACGTAACTCGAGAACAAAACTACAATCAGCAGGCTCAAGAACAACACATCGGTCCAACGCGCGATGTGGAGAGTCCATGACGGCCCGAGCGCCGACACAACCGGTGTAATCAAGTACAGCAACCACGACGTAAACAGCGCTAAGGCGAGTCCGAACAGGCTGGGCCTGAGGTCTACGTGAGACTTCCTGATTCCGAACAATATAGCGGCGGTCAGTCGTATGGCGGCGCCCACAAACATGAAGTTGAGGAGACCGTAGAGGAAGGCCGCAGGCGAATCCACAACCGGCCTGAACAGGAACAGCGCGGCGCCAACCGCACCAAGACAAATCGACTCGCGAACGAGCCTGTAGCCCGGATGCCTGGTGGCGGTGTCATCACCATCAGACGGACTGAACCTCAGCAAGGCCGACACGACGAAAAGGAGCCCGAAGAGACTGAGACAGGAGAATATGGCCAACCGGAGATAGCCGGCCTCTACGGTCGTCAGTTCCCAATTCCAGAACGGAACACGGGCAATGGCAAAAACGAGAAGCGCGGAAACAAACGGCGCTGCGACGCCAAACGGTAGTGTGTGACGGCTGTGCCACAACATGTAGCACGCCACCAGCGTCAGGACCAGTGACACGAGAGCGTATGCCCCACTCACGCCGTATCCAAACATTATGGCTTGTTCAACAAACGACATAGTATCGAATTAGCAGGAACCGCTTTCAATCGCCTTGTTCAACATCTCTTTGGAATCTTTGGCCTGCTGTTTTGTTATCGCATCCTCGTCAACCATTACATCGATGAATCGGTCAACAACCATCGTGTCGAATTGCTTGCCCGCACAATTCACCAGCTCTTGAACAGCCTCCATCTCCGTACTGGGTTCACGGTAAGGCCGTTCTGTAGTCATCGATTGATAAGCATCTATTACGGCGAGAATCCGTGAGCCCAATGGGATTTGATCATTCTTCAGCCCGACCGGATAACCCATCCCATCAACTCTCTCGTGGTGATACAGGATGATATGGCTCACCAACTCGACGAATTCCAACGGTCTGAGCAAATCGGTCCCGTCCTCGGGGTGCTTGTGTATCTGTTTGATTTCCTCGCGGGACAGATGGAACGTCTTGTTTAGAATGTCATCGCTCACCTTGGTCATGCCGATATCGTGTACACTCGCAACGTACTGAATCACTTTGACTTCTTTTTCACTCAACTGCAGCTTTCTCGCTGTCTTAACAGCTAGAGTGACGAGCTTCTCGATAGCTTTGGTTTCGATCTGACGGTCGACCATCTTCTTCAACGCATCGATCGTGTCTTGCAGGTGGAAGTTCCAGTCTTCCGCGCCGCGCAGTCTCTCCAACGCCTTCGCGATTCGTTCGCTGAATGACATGAGGAGGTTGAGATCGTCGTGGTCGAACGGTGTTCCATCCAGCTTGTTATTGACGTTGATCACACCGACGACGATGCCGTTCACTATCAGCGGGGCGCTAAGCAGCGACACTGTTTCGTACTGCGGATTGTTTGGGGACGAGTGGACATCATTGTGCTCGATGTCGTCGATGAGAAGCGGTCTTCCAGATTCGGCCACACGGCCAGCTATCCCATCGCCGATTTTCACGCGGGTCTGCTCAACGATCCATTCGTCCAGTCCGTACGATACTTTGATGAAGAGCTCGGACCGCGTACGGTCCAAAAGCATCAATGATATCATCTTCGCTGACAGAAGCTCGGCTATCATGCGCACGATCAGGTTGAGCATCTCGTGCAGCTCGCTCTTCGCAGCAATGCCTTCCGACAAATAGCCGAGCAGGTCATTGACACAGTGCTCCTTGGGCAGCGTGAAGGTAAACTTGCTGCCTACATTTTCTTCGCTTTCCACCTCGATGGTTCCGCCATGCCGCTCGATAATGCTCTTTACGATGGCCAGCCCGAGTCCTACGCCATCGTCCTTTCGTGATTTGTCCGATCTGACCCGGTAATACCGGTCGAAAATCTTCTCGATTTGCGCCTCCGGTATACCGATTCCTTCATCTTCGATAAACACCCGGACACTAACGGCCTCTTCCTTGGCTCCGATCCTTATCTTTGTGTCACCGGGTGAGTACTTCACCGCATTCGTCACCAGATTGATGAACACCTGTGAGATCAGATCCTTGTCCGCATCGACTCGCGGCAATCCTTCCGGAAGACACGCCTGGAGGGTAGTGTTCTTCTCTTCCAGCTTGGGTCGAAGCATAGACGCGACATCGTTTACAACCTCGTTGAGATTCAGCGAATCCCGATTCAATGGCCTTTGCCCGAACTCGATATTTGACACGTCGAGGATATCGTTGACTATACGGATCAATCTTTCGGTTTCGCTTCTCACGATGCCAAGAAACGCTTTTTTCTCTTTGAAATTCTCGTCTTCAATATGCGCGCTCAGCGTCTCCGCATAGGCCTTTATCGAGGTCAGTGGAGTTCTCAGTTCGTGGGACACGTGCGACACGTACTCGGACTTCAATTGGTTGATCTCTTCGAGCTGTGAGTTTTTCTCCTCGTAGCCTTTGATTTTGCGCTGCAATGATTCGTAGAGCTTGCTCTTGATTATCGCAATCGATAGCTGATCGCTCATAATCGCGAGAAGTCGATTTTGTTCTGGATCAAAGTGCTTGGGAACAAAATCGCCGACGTAGAATACGCCGATGGCCTTTTGGCCGGTGCTCAACGGGAAGCCGATCAACGATTGAATGCTGCTCCGCTCGAGCGTTTTGTCGCCGCGGGTTCGCGTGTCGGACGACACGTCTTCGATCACCACGGGTTTGCCGTTCTCCGCGATCCATTTCGTGAGCTTGCCTACACTGCCGTTTTTGCCGGGACCACTTTTTTCACCGCCGGGCCCACCCACGGACACATAGTGGGTGACATCGTGGTTCGACTTGAACAGCACAATACTGGCCCACGGCTGGGACATGAGAAGCGTAGCTTCCTTTGCCACCATCTTGAGAAGCGTTTCCACGGTCATTACCGCGTTGATTCCTAGACTGATGTCATAAAGACGGGATAACTCCTGGATCTTGTCTTTGGATTCACGGTCCTGCTCTCGCAGCACGTTGACAGAATCGCTGAAACGGTACTGAAACGCAGCCGATAAAAATAGGATGAGGCTCAAAAACCCGCTCAGGACCAACAGGGAGCCGATATAGAAATGCTTATTGAGATAAACGTCGTTCTCGAAAGGATAACAGTTGAAATGAGGAACGACGTGCGTCATTTCCAAATAGCCGAGGACACCGACAGTGACTACTGTCCCGGCAACGTAGATGATGGGCGCGACCCGAAAAGCGAAGGCGTGACTCACGAAAAAAACCGGCACAACGAGTAAAAACAGAAACGGGCTGCCAACAGTACCCGTGAGGTAAACTATCCCGATCACGGTAAGCAAATCCACCACGCTCGAGTACCAAACGACGGCATTGTGTGTCGCTCTCGCCGTCCACTTGAACCATGTGCCTGCTGAAGCGCCAAATGAGTACCCACTGATCTGCAAGATCGAAGCTAAAAGAAACACCAACAGAAGCGGGCCGGAGTCGTAGGTGAAGCCAGCAATCTCCTTCGCCACAAACACGATGACAAAAAACGATATCAGCTCGATCATCCTCAGCCTGAGGCCATTGCCCAGGCTCGCAGGATGATCCTGCAGCCGGACTGTATTTGTTAGTGTCGCCGTGTTCATGATACGTAGCTCCCCCCGTTTCGGACCGGAGTTTCCGGAACGGTTATGTTAACCGTTGTCCCTTGACCCTCGATGCTGCGGACGTGAATGCTCCCATCGTGAAGTTCAACGAGGCTTTTCACAAGGGTGAGACCAAGTCCCGAGCCCTGCACGGCGTGGCCTTCCAAACGGACGAACGGTTTGAAAATTCTCCTCAGACTATGATCTGGAATGCCCACTCCTTCATCGATCACTCTGATTTTCAGCAAATCAGTTTCGCGCATTCCTCTTTTGTCCGGCGATCTCTCAATGATCACATTGACCAGCGATTCGGCATCCGAATATATCAACGCGTTTTCGATCAGGTTTGTTAATACAGTCCTGAATGCATTCGAGTTGAAACTCACCGTCTCGGCATTCGGCCCTACATTGACTTTTATTCGTTTCTCAGCGTTCAGATTTTCCGGGAACTGCGCTGTAACTCCCTCGACGAACTCCAGCACTGCTATCTGGTCGCTACCGGACTCGCCGGGTTCGCAACCGAGCTTGAGCAGTTCCAGGAAAAAAGCGTTGAGCTTGTCCAACGATCTACACTGGTGCTGAGCTTTTTCTATGGCCTCTTTGGCAGCTATCGAATCTTTTGCACCGATTTCCTCCAGCGCAAGCTCGAGATAGCCGCTTAGCGCTGTTGCCGGTCTTTTTAACTCATGTCCCATCACGAGCCGGGAGGACAGCAACGTTTGTTCATACGTCCGCAATCTCAATCTGAGATCATCGGCTTCCGCCCTGGCCTCGTTGAGCAGGCTGGTGAGAGTCTCGATTTTTCCCAGGTCGGTCTGCACGGTCTTTGCGCTCCCTCGAAAGACTTGATTTGCCGACACGGCTATGTCTCGGCGTTTTCGATCTCGGCAGTGAGTTCTCTTCGTTCCTTGATTACCACACTGCCCTTGACCTTTTTCCCGTATTTCTTGAGCTCACTCGCGAT
>CP070631.1:2515363-2524208 GCA_020356045.1 Candidatus Latescibacterota bacterium | reverse complement strand
GAGAAGCAATCCTGCCAGATAGGGATTCCAGTACGGTTTTGGGTTGGGATCACCCATGGGTGCCTCCGCCTTTCACTCGATCGCTGGCTCTTGCCCGCGCCGTATTTGCCCCGGCGGTGGGGAGATCTTCCCACCCGGTAATCATTGCGCGGATGTTGGCCAGCGGGGTGTGCCCCGTTGTCGTCAAATAGATGTGCATGATGATAAATGCCGCGAACAACCATGATCCCGTGGTGTGCACGGCACCCAACACCGCAAGTCCACCAAGCCGGCCGACCGTGTCGGGCCACTGCTGGGTGCCCCACATAAGAAGGCCCGTTGCGATCTGAACCGGAAGAAGCACGTTGAGGATCATGACGTATGTGATTTTCTGTAGGGGATTGAGTTTCTGGCCGAGCCTTTTCTCGAATGGGTGCGGATCGCCCCGGAAGATCCCGCGGGTGTAGAACGCGATTTGTTGGATCGCCAGGGTGACGGCGTCCGGCGAGGCCGAGAAATATTCGCTGATTTTGCCCGTCGTCAAATGATAGAACAATCCCAGAAACGCGTGCGCGATCAAAACAAATCCCAAGATCCGGTGTATGCCCACCGCCGCTTCAAAGCCGGTCAATCGAAATAGATCCGGTGCGTGAACCTCGAGACCGGTCACAAAGAGCGATAGTATGATCGCCGCCTGGAGCCAGTGCCAGATGCGCTCGTAGAGCGAGTACATATAGACGCGTTGCGTCATGAGCCGCGCCTCCTGCGGGCGAGGTACCAGCGGAAACCTCCGTGCGACAGCGTGCCCGCAAGCGTTCCCAGAATGAGAACGATACCGCTGATGTCTATCGCTGCCCACCGGTCGTGACCGAGCACATAAAAGCCGTCGGTCATGGTCGCCGGTGTGTAAACAAGCTTTCCATTCTCTACCTCGATTGTACCTGTGAGGCGTACATTGGTGTCCCCCACGGGTGCCGGAATCGCACCGGCAGGAACAGCGGCCGCCAGCACAAAGTACTGTGAGATATCCGATGCCGCCGAATGGCATGATGTGCACTGGCGCCGAGCCCATTTTTTAGTGACGACGCCGTGATGAATGCCAAAGGGTTGGATCTCGGCAGTGATTCTTGGATTGGCCAGACCCACGGTTATGAGACGGTCCCTTACGGCGTTCACTTTATCAGCCGTGTCGAGAACGAGCTCGGTGTGATCGAGCGATCCGTTGCCATCGAGATCGCATGCTGCGAGCACGTCTGAGTTGTAGCGGTCGCCGTCAAACAACGCTTGCTCGAGGTCCATCAAACGGATGGGTCGCCGGTCACCGTCGGCGCCAAAGGTCCAAAACCATGTCGTCACCAAGTTGTGAGGTCCAAGTTGGACCCGTTCGCCACGACGGTCGGCGCGTGAAACGAGCGCGGGATTGTATCCGTCGATGAGCGAAGCAGGGTCGTCGATGGGACCACGCACACCAACGTACTCGATGCGTGGTTTTCTCTCGGCGGTGAGAATGGTCCAGTCCGTCGCCCGCCGTGCGGGCGCGCTCACTGCGGGGACATGACACGACTCGCACAACAGCCGGTCCATGTGACGTCTCTTGTACGGAAGCCAGTCGTGTGTGACGAGAGCGTCGTGACAGTCACCGCAACGGCGCATGGTGCCATCCAGCGAATTGGCCACCGTTCCCTGGGCGCTGTACCCTTTGGCAAGATTGTGGTTTGGACGTCTCAAAAACTCCCCGATCTCCAGGCGTCTGGAGTCGAACGCCAGGTGACGCGGCCGAGAGACGCTTTCCTCGGTGGCGTAAGCGGGGTCGTTGATCGCAAAATGGCAGTGTGCGCATTTCAAAAGCCGTTCTGCATGGATGTCCCAGGGGCGTCCCTGTTTGGTTTTCGAGGCGAGGTTCATTCCCGAGTCAAACAGGTTTTGTGCAGAGAAGATTTGCCCTGTAATCTCAGTGCGCCACTCGGTGAGCGACCCGTATGAAGGGGTAACCGGCGCATTGCTCATGTGAACCAAACCGTGGCACGTTCCACACGCCTTGCTCGAAGGGGGGACTATCGATAACTTCTGTGCGCTCGCCGTCTGGTCGGATTCAAACACAGCCTCATTCCATTGCCAGCCGTCATCGCTTGTGGATACAAGATCCGTTCGAGCAAGCGTCGCCGTTGCGGCCCAATCGAAGCGCCCGCTGCGAAGCGCCTGCACCCGCGCATCGTTATCGGGATCGGCGAGATGGCAGACAAAACAATTGAACTCAGCCGTGCCGGACACGCGCCAGTCCCATCGTGTCGCATTGCCCGTTGAGGGGTCGAGAACGGCGGTTTCACCGTCGAGCTGGCCCTGATCGAGATCGTCGAGCGGTGTTCCACCGCGGCCGGTTACGGCGGGCCCGCCACCGGTGTGCCGCGGTCCAAAGAGACGCACCCAATCGGCCGTGCCCATATCCAGCCGATCGGCACCGGCGGGAGTCAGGTGACGGTAAACAAACGGATTCCAACGCCCAAACTCGCCCGGGCTCGTATCCCACGGGCGCCAGCCATTACCAGCTCCCGGATGCTGCCACTCGTCGAGCCCGGCGGTTGCGTGATAGCTGTGACCGGCGATGAATTCCGTGTCATGACATCCCGCGCACGTCTGCATCGTCGACACAGGTCGCCCGGAGGTAAGAACGTTGACACCATCACGGTCGACAAGTGGGATGGCCGGATGGTCTATCGACGGCGGGCGATCAGGGGTCGTCGGCGGAACGAACTGAACCGTCTCCGATCCGTTTGCCGTTACAGCTCCAACCAACACTGCGATCATCAAGACTGTTCGCACTATCGGGGTGCCTCCGTGTTTGCGGCCTGTGAAGCCGACACGTTGACATTGCGCGGGCTGCCCCGAAAGGCGGGATCTCCATCGTAGCCGAGTGCCGCCCAATTCATTCGTCCTCCGTCACCATGACAATCCGTGCACTGAAGCGCCTTGTCGGTAGCGGCGACCATGTGGGTGATCGACCAGTACATTTCGCTGGTAGCGAAGCCATACTCACCGCTGTAATCGAGCCCCGTGGCCTGCGATCCCAGACGTGCGGCGAGGTCCCAGTCAAACTCGCTCCAATACCCGCCCTCGCCAAAGGTTTTTGGCACCAGAAAATAGTTGTAAACATTGTCGTAAATCTGTTTCCCGCGATGCACTTTGAACGGCCAGATTTTAGAGTCGGGATCGTTGATGCTGCCGTCTGGAAGATTGAGCGCGGTCGTTTGTGAAGGATCGATCGTATCGCCCAACAGATACCGATGCGAGCGGCCGTTGTACCAGTAGTATTCGGGTGGGATGTTCTGGGCGTAGGTGAAGCTCCCCTTTTTCTTGAGATACACGTGAGGATCCTCGATATCCAGATCCTGGCCTGCCGCGGACCAGTCCCACCCCATCTTGGTCGGCGCACCGATTGCGATACGTGGGATGTGACAGGTTTGACAAGCGACGGCACTAATGTGCGCGTTGAGCCGGTCGTTTGTGTGTGGTTCCGCCCGGTGACAGCTCGTGCATTCGAGCCGGTTTTCCGTGTCCGAGCTTACCGACAGCGACCGTCCCGTCATTTGATGATCCGTCGTGCGGTGACAGTCGACGCACTGGAGGTGATGTTTACCCATGTGGATATCGATCCGTTCCACAGGGAAGTAGAACGTGCCGTCCAGATCGCCATGCTTTACAGCATCACCGCCGCCACCTTTGAAATGACAGTAACCGCAGTTGCGCCGCGTCGGACGCCCGACACTTTTTGACACGGCGAGAAGATCGACGCCCTCCGCCGGATGACCGGCGTCGGCCGATTTCGTATAAGTGCCGGTCTGGTCGTGACACACGAGACAGTCAACGTTGTTTGGATCGTCAAAGTCAAACGTGTGATCGCGCCAACCGTATCCCGCGTGACACGACGTGCAAAGCGGCCAGTTGGACTGGATACCGACACAAAAATTGTTTACGAGATTTCGTTTGCCGATTCGAACGGGCTCGTCTCGCCCGGGGATTACCGCCTCGTGACCTAGCCACGTCCAGTGAGCAGTGGCCATGACTTCTTCGGCCTCGTTTTTGTGACAGCCCAGGCATACTGCGGTGGCCTCTGGCCCGGTGGCGATAGGATCTGTTATGAGCGGTGAATGATCGGTATGGGGCCGTGGTGTCTTGATCTGCCGCCAGGGGTTATCGGTGTTGTCGCGGCGGCATCCCGAGGTCAACATCGCAACCGCAAGCACCAACACCAAGACGCGGGGCGAAAAGACACCGGTGGGACTGTTGTGAAATACCATGGAGACTCCGAGCGACGTCGTGCGCTCCCCCGAACGTCCTCTAGTTATACCATAAAAGCCTTGATTCAAGAAAACCGAATTGCGGTTGCGTTTCGGTCTGCCTCCTTGGTACGGACAATCAACGGATGGTGTAAATGGTCACCGTTTCGGTTTCGAATTCGTGTGTGACGGTGGGGTGGTTCTCGAGGGCCCGTCTGATGTTCAACAGACGAATAACGGGATCGTCTGCACAAGGAGAGGCGGCGAAAAACGACGATGTTCCCGGCCGCTTCGCTCGTTGTTCCGCGTAGGTGCGCCAGGCCTGTTCGAATCGATTGCCGACCACGATGTACGCGGGTAGCGCATTCGCCTGTTGCAGAGCGGTGTGAAGCGAATCGGCATTTGCCGCAACATTCTGACCACACCAGCTGATGCAATCGCGAAGCGACGTCGTTGCAGACGCGCGGTGGAGTCCGAGATTGGCATCCTTGCCGGCCAGACCATCTAGGACCGGCTGCGGGGCGAGCGCGTCCAACGAATTAGTCACCGGCCAGTTGGTGATGACGTGAAAATTAGGATCACCTTCTTCTTTTAACCAGCTTGCTTCCGGTGGCGTCGTCGGGAACCAGATCACGAGACGGAAAGCGGTAGCGAGCGCAAGGCAACCCACAGACAGGGCCACCGGTATTGCCGGTTTGGAGGGGCGGTTTACAATCCTCCAGGTTGTTGCCACCAGTGCCGCAGCAATCAACCCATACAACAATTGAAACGATGGACGAAGAGCGATGTCCACACCCACAACAAGAGAGCAGAGGAGTACTACAATAGATGCTGCCTTGCTGCGTTCGGCGGTCATTGCTCCGACGACCGCGGCAGCAAGAGCGAGCGGAAGCGATGCGGCCAACACATATCGGTAGGCGGCCAATGTATTGGGTATCCGTACGCCAAGCCCTGCCAGGCCCACTGGTGCAAGACAAAGCACAAACCAAAGGGCGAATCCCGGGAGCACGCCCCACGATGCTCTCCATGCCGTTCGAACGTGAACGATCATCCAGACCGAAGCCGCGGCCGCGGCGACTCCAAGCCCCAAACCCCACATCCGGGCAAAATCAACGACCCCAGGAACGTCAATGGGTCTGGACATATCAACAACGGCGGCACCGGCATCCGGTTTGAAAAACAGCCACAAGGGAAACGGAGATATGATCAATCCAAAGACCGCCGCGCCGGCGACGGTCAGCACCACCCCAAACCGGCTGGTGCGGGTGACGCTGTCGTCCCCGATTTGAATCGCAAAAGCAAGAGCCGCGAGATGGGTGATTTCGAGGACACTTGCATGGGTAATTACCAGCGCACCGGTGAGAAACGCCAGCGAGCCCATTTTCCACCGGAATCCTGGCCGATCGAATAGAATGATCCACCACGACGCAGCGATAAAAACTGATGCGAGAAGTATCGGCCGTGGTGGTTCGAACTTTCCGAAGGCGACGGGAACGACGAGAAATACAAATGCGGCAACGGCGCCGGTCCACGGTTTTCCAAACCGTTCGCTGAGTGCCATAAACTGCGCGGCCAACGCCGCGTGGAGGAGCATGGGTGCAAAGCGGAACGCACCGGCAAGCGGGTCGCCGAGTCCCATAACGGCATAGAAGGCCGGGAATCCCGTCGAGTAGAGATGAAACGCGTTTGGCAGATCGCGGGACCAGGCAAGATGCGCCCAGGGATCCACCAGGGGATCCATGGTCGGCGGACGGCCAAAAAGTGCTGTCGACATCGCTACGAGCAACGCCACGGCCGCGGTTGTGACCCATGCAGGGTCGTCAGACAGGATAAAGCCGCGAGGGGTTCGAACCAGTATGACCGCGATCAGAACAACAAAAACTGCTGCGATCGATATTGATGTGGCATGGAAGCCAAAACGAGCGAGTATCGACAAGACAACAACGGGAACCGCCAAAGACAGCGCGGCGGCAAACCCAACACGCGCAGCCGGTGGCCAGCCACGAAGATATCGCGCGATGGCGAGAAATAGAATCAGGAACAAGAATGTTCCGATCATCGATCCCTTTCAAAAATCTGAGGAACGAGATTGTTTTGAACGAAGCTTGCCATTCTATTGTTGACCGCTCCGCCAAAGACTGTCCAGGCAGATCTCGCGAATGGCCCACGCCCCGGAAAGGTGATCCATCGGAAATCGCCGTGGGGCTCGGTGTGAGTGTGGCAGCATCGGATACTCTAAGTCATTACGCGGACGAATCATCCCCGGTCGGCACATCGTAAGATCAATTGTGTTATTGACTTACGCAGTTTTTTTGCGTATAATCATTATGCTGAACGCCCGCTCACCCGGGCGTTTGTTGGTAGAAAGAATTGGATCCGACGATACCACCCACCTGCAGCCGAGGAGGAGACATGAAACGCAGGGTGCCGCTCGTTTTGCTGCTCGTTCTACCATTGGCCGTCTTATGGTCGTTTCAGACCGACATTCCGACAACAATCGATGCAGAGGATGTCTCGATACAATCGGGCGCCGACGCTGGGTTAAAGGTGTACATCGACCCCGTTACCAAGCTCCCTGTAGAAGAACCCGTCGATCCGACCCTCGACTTTCCGTCTTTCGAAGGTGATCTCAATACCTCGAGCGAGGGTTTGACGTTGGAGAAGAGCCCGGTTAGCGGTGAGATGGTCAATCTGCAGGGTCGTTTCCGGCACAGATACACCGCTGCTGTTGGCCCCGATGGCAAACCCACCGGCAACTGCGATATTCACGAACCAGCAAACAACACGAACTCGGACAGCGAGGAGGAGTGATCGATCATGACAAGACTACGTTCGTATCGAACGCTCCTGGCGATTGCCGTTATCGCTGTTGGCAGCGCGTTTGTCGTTGAGGAGGCCGACGCAGCGACTTTCAATATTATCAACCTTGACGGTCCCGGCGAGGGATTCAACGATCCAACGCCGGTGTCTCCGGTTGGCGGCAACCCGGGGACGACGCTGGGTCAGCAGCGGCTCAACTGTTTTATCCGAGCCGGTGAGATTTGGGGAGCGATTCTGCAGAGCAACGTTACAGTCAGCATCGATGCCAACATGGATCCGATGTTTTGCAACGCGACATCTGCCGTTCTGGGTTCAGCCGGACCGAACACCGTGCACCGGAACCACTCGGGCGCACCGTTGGCCAGTACGTGGTATGTCCAGGCCGAAGCCAACTCGCACGCGGGCACTGACCTGGCACCCAGCGATTCGGATGGCACCATGACGTTTAACAGCAACCTGGATGGGAGTGAGAGTTGTCTGGGAGGATCGGGGTGGTATTTGGGATTTGACGAGTCACCACCGCCCGGCGACATCGATTTTGTCACCGTGTTGGTGCACGAGATGGGGCACGTCTTAGGATTTCTGACGCTTATGAACTCGAACGGGACGCTCTTCTATTCGGGCCACGATGCGTACGAGCGTCTCATGTATCATGACGGTGCTTCACCACCCGATTATCCGTCAATGACAAACGTGCAACGCGCGGCCGGAAACATCGGTGACCCCAATCTGGTTTTTGACGGTCTGCAAACCAATCAACGGGCGGCGGCGATTCCGCTTAGCGCCGGGGTTGTCAACGGCCGCACTCGGCTTCACGGTCCCAATCCGTATCAAAGCGGTTCATCGCTTTCCCATTTCAGCAGCGGGCTCGTACCCAATCAGATCATGGAGCCATTCTACACGGGCCCCGATCATTCACCTGACCTGGATATCCAACTCATGAAGGATATCGGTTGGACGCTTTTGACAAATCCGCCATCATGCTCCGTCACGCCGGCGAGCCTCAATTTTGGCACGGTAACCGTCGGCAGTTCAGCCGATGACAGTTTTACCATTACCAATACAGGTGGTGGAACGCTCAGTGGCAGCGTCAGCGAATCTTGCGCCGATTATTCGATTGTGTCAGGTGGCGGCTCCTACTCGCTGGGCGCGGGACAGTCGCGTGTGGTGACGGTCCGTTTCGAACCGCTGACACCGGGTGTCAAGCCCTGTACGATCGAGACCGGTGACGCGCTGTGCGCCGACGTCACGTGCCTCGGTACAGGTGAAGCGGCACCGGTGTGCTTGGTTACTCCAACCAGTCTCGATTTTGGCACCGTTGCGGTTGGCAGCTCGGCGGGTGACAATTTTACGATTAAGAATACCGGTGGGGGAACGCTCAGCGGCACCGTGAGCGAATCCTGCGCCGACTACGATATTCTTTCCGGCGGCGGGCCGTACACACTGGCGGCGGGTGAGTCGCTCCAGGTGATCGTCAAGTTCGAACCGCTGTCGAGCGGTGTCAAGCCGTGCACCATCGAAACCGGTGACGCGCTTTGTTCCGATGTCACCTGCACAGGAACTGGGGATGATCCACCGGTCTGCTCGGTCGAACCAACGAGTCTTGACTTTGGAACAGTTGCCGTCGGCAATTCGGCGGACGATACGTTTACGATCAAAAACACCGGTGGCGGAACCGTCAGCGGCACCGTAAGCGAGTCCTGTGACGACTACGACCTCGTCTCCGGCGGTGGTCCGTACACGCTGGCGGCGGGTGAGTCGCTCCAGGTGAT
>CP070631.1:2513742-2515263 GCA_020356045.1 Candidatus Latescibacterota bacterium | reverse complement strand
CTCATAAACCAGCGGCGAATGGGACAAGTGCACATGTGTGTCCCCCGAATACCATCCCTCCGACACGATGTCGGTGAACCGCTCGAGATACAAAACGACCGTGGTATCACTCACAACCTGCAGTGCCGTATCAATGGGGAAGTACTCAAATCCTCTTCCCGCGTAAATTGTGGTCTCACCGGTGGGAACTGATAGGCATACCGGCCCATCAACGTAAAAGTAGCTTTGCGTGTAAAAAAAGTTGTATATGTGCGATTCACGGTCCGCAGGTGGAACGGGATCGCGAGCCGAATCAAAGACTCCCACGCGCGCGGCAAGCGAATCGCCATTGCCGGCATCCCGGATCTCGAGACACAAAACGCGTGTGTCGGCGTCATGCCGCATTGGTTGAACAAAAAACGGCGCACAGGCGTCGACCGCCGGCAGATGGTGATCACCACACAAACACCGATGGGATACTGCCGGCAGATGGTGATCACCACGCAAAAACTGATGGGATGCCGCCGGCACTGGCAGCAATAGAGTGATGACAACTACCAGGACCGCCGCGTGCAGCCGCCTTGGTTTGCCGTTTATGTCAGAACGTCCCGTCGAAATAACATGCCCCCTACTGTCCAGCGCGATTCTAGAACCTGTGCCCCCCGGGGGGATGCGTTTTGAGGTGTGGAATCCGTGTCTATTATAGCCGTTTCCGGCGCCGGCGTCGAGTCGGACAGTTACCGGGTCACCGTTGGGGGATGTACGCGTTCCGCTGCCGACAGGATATACAAATCTGGACCTTGGGTGATACCGGGTCGCCCGCCCATCGACACTCGTTGAGGACCGGAAGTTACCAAGCCGTTCTGGTGCAGGTGTTGGTGAACCGTTATACTCTTACCTATTATGCAACCACCCCCATTCGATGTTCAGCTTGAGCTAGATGGTTGGAGCCTCTTTTGGGCGGATCTCGAGCTTGTCGATGGCGGCGGCGAGCAGCTCGCCGCGCTTCGTGGCGAGGTGGCTAAACGAGCCCGAGAGCGATTTACACTCAAAAGTCTTTCGACCCAACCACCGGGTTCATCGCTTCGAAAGCTTTTTCGCGCAGCGGGTTGCGACCCGACCCGTTATCGACCGTCTTCCGAAGCATTGCTCCGCAGAGTGCTCAAAGGGGGTGAGTTGCCCGCAATTCATCCACTTGTCGATATCAGCAACTGTCTCTCCGCAGATTTGGGTGTTCCGTGTTGTGTGATGGCTGCGGGGACGTTCGATCCGCCGCTCGTGTTTCGGGCGGGCAAAGAGGGTGAGAGCTATGTGTCGCTTCGCGGACCGTTTCGTCTTGGGGGAAAACCGCTGCTTTGCGATGCTCGGGGCGCTCTCGATTGCCCGATAACGGGTAACGAGCGTGTGAAGGTAACCCCAACCACACGCCGCGCGTGGCTGGTCGCGTACCTCCCGTTGGACGCTGTCCAACCGGCCGCGGCTCGCGACGCGCTGGAGACGCTGGTTGCCACCGCTCCAGCCGTACGAATCATCAAGACGGCG
>CP070631.1:2510584-2513642 GCA_020356045.1 Candidatus Latescibacterota bacterium | reverse complement strand
TTTGGGATGAACTGGGGTTACATGCCCATCGGTGAGAACTATAACTATAGCCTCTGGGAACAACCGGACGATGTTATCGTCGAAGCGCTCACCCGTGAGATGCCGCTTCTACAGGCGATGGGAATCAACGCGATTCGCCAGTATGTCGGCATTCCCCCTCGCTGGATCCAATACATCTATCAACGCTACGGTATTTACACGATTCTCAACCACACGGTGGGGCGTTATGGATACACGCTCGATGGTGTCTGGTACCCGTCGGTGGACTATTCCGACGAACGGCTTCGTCAGGCCCTCAAGGACGAGTGGGTTGCTTTGGTCGAAGAGTACCGCGCGACTCCCGGTTTGCTGATGTGGCTGCTTGGCAACGAAAACAACTACGGTCTAACCTGGACCTCATTTGAAATCGAAGCACTGCCCAAAGGCGAACGCGATGCGGCGCGCGCGCGCTATCTGTACTCGCTTTTCGGTGAGATTATCGATGAGGTCAAGAAACTGGATACGGACCACCCGGTGGCTATCGCCAACGGCGATCTCCAGTACATTGATCTCATCGCCGAGGAATGCAAAGGATTGGATGTGCTAGGGTCCAACGTCTACCGGGGTATCTCCGCACGCGATTTTTTCCAGGTCATCAAGGACAAGCTCGGCGTTCCCGCCATGTTCACCGAGTTTGGCGCCGACGCATGGAACGCGAAGGAAATGCGAGAGGATCAGGTCACACAGGCCAAATACCTCATCGGCCAGTGGCAGGAGATCTACGAACAATCCAGCGGCAAGGGACGCGTGGGCAATGCGATTGGTGGCGTGATCTTTCAATGGAGCGATGGGTGGTGGAAGTTTGGTCAGGAAAGCCGGCTCGATGTCCACGATACCAACGCCTCCTGGCCCAACGCCGGCTACCCGGAAGATTATGTCGAGGGCGAAAACAATATGAACGAGGAGTGGTGGGGCATCACCTCCAAAGGACCACCTGACCACCGCACGCTCTACCACGTTTACCCACGGGCCGCGTACTATGCGCTTCAACAAGCGTTTCGCCTGGATCCGTATGCACCGGAGACAAACCTCGATGTCATCCGCTCTCATTTTGGTGCCATTCAGCCGGTGAATGCTGCGTTTCAGGCGCGTTCCGACCGGGCCAGTCAGCTGGGCGAGGAGTTCAAACGAGTTCGGTTGTCAGGGCTGCGGATGGAGTTCGAAACTTACAGCACGGGCGGAACGAATATCAGCACTCCCACGGCGGAGAATCCACAGCCGAAATTGCCCGCTTATCTTGGTTTCGATCACCAGCAATCGTTCTTCACAGATTTCGAAGCCCGCCCCGCGGATAATATCTCCGGCAGGGTTTCTCTCAATATTCTTGGCAACGTCGGTGTTAACCCTATTGATGAGATTTTCTATGAGAACCGCGGCCGGCGGCGCGCCGTCGAGATCGACGGCGAGTTAGTTGACCTTACAGGGTTGGAACGTGTCAGAGTCTACCAGGCCGAAGTGTCATGGGACGACCGCTGGTTTCGTCTCGATGGTTTCTATCGAACCGGACACCTTCACTGGGGGTTTGAAGGCGACTTCTTTGGCATTTATCGGGATGCCTATTACGGGGAAAACCTCGACATCTACAACGGCGAGGCCCCGGTCGGAGCCGAGATTGCGGGGAAAAAATGGATGGAAGGCTTAAAGGTCGCCTTTGGTCCGCAGCTTTGGTGGGGCGCCAACCCCGCCGTATACGTGAAGTATCAACGAAAGTTCGGCCGTTTTGATATGGCCGGCATTTATCAAGACGAATTCGCCCGACAGAGAACCACGACCACGTCATTCGTGATTCCATTACCGCCGACACGACGAGCCACCCTTTATGCGAAAACAAACTGGGGCCCGATTGGTATCGAACTGGGGGGGATCTGGGCGGGTAGCACCAAAGTTGGAGAGACCTTCCAGATCGCTGAAGAGACCGACGACGGTTACAACATCTACGTGGACCAAGTCAAAGATTCGGACACGTTTGGCGGCAAGGCCAAACTGACCTGGGAGCATGGCCGTTGGCACTGGTACGCGCAGGCCGCGCGCGCGGGGATCGTCGCCGACGGCGGCCCCACCGAGCCCATCACGTTTACCGACTGGAAGCTCAAGGATAGCGGGTTCTTTAATCAGACCAACTTTATCTCCGGTTTGGCCGTAAACATCGGGAACTACCAGATTGGACCCAATTTCTTGTGGCAAAAGCCGATTGTTGGCCCGATTCCGGGTTGGGCCGATCCTCCGGCGGAACCCCGTAACCTCGTCGAGGACCCCTTTGCCGTTCGCGACAACCGTGAGACGATCGGTGGCGAGATACTGCTGACCTACGACCCCACGCCGGCGACCTGGTTCTGGGCATGGGACAACGATGTCCGCGAAAACGCTCGTCTTGCATGGAGTCTGGGTTACGTGTATCGATACCTGCCCACCACCATGGACGCGGCCATCGGGATTTTGGAAGACGGTAGAACGTTTTTCCCCTTCCCCGGGGCGCCCCCGCCAAAGAATCTCTGGGAGGTCAATGGACGAGTGGTTTCCAAGCTCGGGTACAACACACGCGTCGTGGGAGAACTCAGTTTTGGGCGGGCCGCGCCAAATGGCTGGACCTACGACCCGGAGAATCCCGATCCGATACTCACACGGTTTATCGATCGTTTTAGCGTCGAGGGCCGGGTCACCTCCGGACCGGTGGCGTTCGCCACTTTCCTCAAAATCAACGACTGGGGACCGTTCGATTATCACCGTGATTTCAACCTTACGTTCCCACTTCACGTGATGGGCGATCTGTCGTACTCGCTTGGCAAACCTGCGTGGTTTGACAACCCGAATACAAAAATCGGTTTGCGTGGTGTCTGGCGGTCGCTCGATGTCTACTCGAACCGGTACTGCCCGGGGCGGACGGACGACGAGTGTGATCCCTCATTGCCCGGAGACGACGGGACGGAGTGGGAAATTCGCACGTACTTCCATGTATCTATTTAAAAGGCCGAGCGCGGTAGACTGACTCAACCCAGGATGTACCCATGAACCCTGCCCA
>CP070631.1:2508512-2510484 GCA_020356045.1 Candidatus Latescibacterota bacterium | reverse complement strand
CTCGGCTTCGGCTCTCGTCCTGTCGTTCGTCTTGCTTGTTTTGGGTTTTGTTTTCGATGCGCTTTCGTGGCAGACCGTTTTACATCGGTCGGGACATCGCGTCGGCGTTCGCGAAAGCATCGCCGCGGTGGGGCTGTCTGCATTTGCGAAATACATTCCCGGCAAAATCTGGGCCGTAATGGGCCGAGCTGCGTATCTTACTGAACGCTGTGGGTATTCGCTCACCCAGCTCACCTCGGTGTCGATGATTTGGCAGTTCATCATGTTGTGGATCGAGCTGGTTTTCGGCGCGCTCGGTCTACTGCTCTTAGGTCAAATACTCCGGTGGGGGTTCCCTATTCTTCTCATGTGGCTGGTGTTGACGACCGTCATATTCAGCGATGCAGCGCAGTCCGTATTTCGCCGCGCCTACAAAATGATCCTTAAGAAAGACATCTCCATCCCCCGGCTCACCATTGGATCGACGTTCGTTTCGATGCCTTGGTGCGTTGTGACTTGGATCGCCTACTCCGCCGGTTTTTACTATCTCGTCAGGGCCCTCTATCCCGGCGCGGTGCCATTTGCCGCCGGCCTCGGGTTCCCGCTCTCCATCATCCTCGGGATCCTCGCCATAGTCGTCCCCGGAGGCATCGGGGTCCGCGAAGGCGCCATCGTGGTCTATCTGTCTTTTTGCGGTGTACCGGTCAAGGAGGCAACTACGATATCGATTGCTGCGCGGTTGTGGTTCCTCATGGGCGAAGCTGCGATATTCGCGATCGGTTTTGTTATGGATCTGTGGTTAAAACAAAGCGGTGGGACCGGTACTCACAAGCCGTCGGCAAAGTGAGTACGTAGAACTCCTGCGCCGGATTTCAAACGAACGGCCCACGCCTGTCCTTCCGGTTGTAATCCATATCCATCCAGATTGCAAAAAGGATCGACTGAAACGTCGTGATCAACAAAAACACCAGGATGATCATCGTGGTTCGCGGCGCATGGCCCTCGATCCGATACATATGGAAAAACCGGACGATGAGCGGGATGATTAGAAACAGAACGTTGAAAAGCGCAAACAAATAGAAAAGAACCAGCGGGTGAAAATCCCTGACGACATACCGCTGCCACAACCTCCGAACAAACAACCTCACCAGCAGCCAGCTCGTCTTGGGGATGTATTTCCAAAGCTTGATCTTGCTCTGCTCGCGTCCATACACCGGACGCACTTCCACATCGCACACCGAGTAACCGCGGATGTTTAGCATGTTGAGAATGTCCGCGTTGTAGCCATAACCCTTGGTCATCTCTTCGATCGGGATCCCGCGGAGCGCCGTGTTTTTGATCGCCGTGTAACCGCATTGAGGATCCATGAGCGAATAGTACCCGGTGGCAAACTTGGTGAGAATGGTCAGCATGGCATTGCCGAAAAACCGGTACTTGGGCATAAAATCAATGTTTTCGTGGAGCAGGCGGTTGCCTTTGACGTAGTCGTAACCCTGAACGACGATTTTGTTGATCAGCTTGGGCAGATCCCCCGGGTACATCTGGTTGTCACCGGCCATGACGGCGGTTATTTCAACATCGGAATCGGCGCTGGCCAGGTAGCCATCGATCAAGCTCTGACCGAGACCTCTGTTTTTTTCGTGATTGATCAGGACGACACGATCGTCTTTTTCCTGGCGCTGCTTGATAAGCTCGAGCGTGTTGTCGGTGCTGCAATCATTGATCACAAAGATACTGTCGACAAAATCCGGCATGCCCTCGAGCGTCTCGAGGATGAGAAGCTCCTCGTTGTACGCGGGAACCACCACTCCGATTTTGTGATCCTTGTACAACTCTGACTCACTTCGTCGTAAAGAAATCCCTGGCCCACTCGACCGTCATCTCGAGCCCTTTGCGGAAATCGGTCAAAAATTCCAGACCCAGGTCTTTTTTGATCTTGGCATTGTCAATATTGAAAACCTTGATGTCACCCACCATCCAATCGGCGTAATTG
>CP070631.1:2505511-2508412 GCA_020356045.1 Candidatus Latescibacterota bacterium | reverse complement strand
TTCACCGACACCAATTACGTGGAACCTCGTACCGTTGTGCTCTTGTCTTTGGCAAGAAGCACCGGAGTTCTCAACGCCAATTTCGATAAGAAAAAACTCAAAACCCGTAAAGACCGTATCGAACGGATCGTAAACGGCGAAGTTACCGGCAAGGCCACAAAAGAAACGGTCGACGCGATGAAGGCGGCGGCGATGGTGGTGATCCTCTACTGTACGATTTACTAAGATACCTCCCAAGTTCGAGAATGGTTCAATCGCTCCCGATTTGATCGTTTGGCCCTGGCAGCCATTCCTGTGAGGGGCGAGTCCGCGGAAGCGTGTGAATCCCCGAATTGAACGATTTGCCCTCCGGCCATTCCCGTGAAGGTCCCGGGAGTTCGCAAAAACGCACGGCACACCGCCCGAGTTGGATAATTTGCGAACCCCTCCAGTGGTTTTTCCTACGTTTCGATCAGCCGTGACAACTGTTCTCCAGACTGGACGAAGTTAAATCTCAACTCAGCCGAAAAATCGCCTCATAGCGGAGATATTCAAGTCCCCAGATTTAACTTTTTTGGGTTTTTGGGGAATTTATTGCTATAATCATCGACGTCTATTTGGGCCCGATTCTGTAAGGAGGCCGGAACTTGGAAAGGGAATTTGAATATCTCGAAGACAAAGAAATTGTTATAGTCCGGGCAACAGGCTCATACGAATTGTCAGCAGAGATAGACACGGTCAAAAAAATCGCATCTAAACTCAAAGAACACAATTGCAGTAGGCTACTAATTGACTTTAGAGCAGCCCATATCGCAGCGAAAACCATGGATATCTTTGATCGTCCAAAGGCATACGGTGACCATGGGATTGAACGCTCCATAAGAGCAGCAATAGTGTGCAAGGAGCTAAGTAATGATTTGCGATTTTATGAAACCGTATGTTTGAACCGAGGCTGGAGCGTTAACATTTTCGATGATTATGATGCTGGTATCGAGTGGCTTACGAAATAGGGTAGTGTCTTCTTACAATGCCACAGACACCGATGGGAATTCCGTTACGTTCCAGCCCCGCAGGTGTGTTGCTCCTCGTAGATAATTGGCTCTTTCTGAGGACAAAGTAAGAAGAAATGCTAAAACTTAGCTCTTGATATATGGCTGCCATTGCCTGCAGAGGTCAGAATTAAACTAATACCCTCCATGTGCCAGAAATAAAACTGGCTCCCGAGTTGAACGTTTTGCCCTCCGGCCATTCCGGTTGAGGTGCCGAGAGTTCGCAAAAACGTACGACACGCCTCCCGAACCGGATGATTGTGATTCCTGTACGAATCTGTATACTGTCAAACCGCTTGGATGTGGACTGAAAACGTGATACGATCTCTGTAGGAGGTCGACCATGAGAACGGTGATTGCCACAATCTGCGCTGTGCTTCTTTTGCTCGCTGGTTGCAGCGACGAATCGGATTGTCCTACCTGCCCAGGCGACGGGAAAATTGAAGTACCTGATCCCTCGCTTCAAAACATCTGGCCCAATGCGGACAAAACGTCGTGGACATACCGACAGAATCATAGGGTGTGGGAGGGAAACATCACGATATATCCTACGCGTGACGACATTCCGAATGTTCCTCTTCCCACGTGGTCCGAAATCTTCTCGCTCGTCGAGGCCCGTACGCCGGTTGAACCGAATACGGCGACGCGAAGAATTTACAGGATGCAGTTCGACGGTGTGACTACGACGACATCTGGTGTCACGGCTCAACGCCTCACCGATGAGGTTTACATAGAAACCGCCCAAGGATTGAAGCGGGGCGCAGAAAAGCTCGGGATGCCGATTCTGACCAGGCTTTTCACGATACGCCCGGATATTTGGAATCGGATCCGGCAATCCAAGGATCCGATTTTGGGGTTGGGCTTAACCTCGGATCCAAGTGGAGGCGCGACTGTTTTGGCTCACGGTGAGAACATTTGGCATGGCTTACTCAGCAACCCAGCTCGAATTCTTTACATGCCATATTTGCTTCGCGGTGGTGCCTGGGAAAAGACTGCGGAGTGGATAGGCCTCTACGATGATCTTAGCGCACGGCTCGCATGGAAGTTTCTTGCTGAAGACATCACCGTCGGCTCCGAGTTCTCGTATCAGCTAATCCCCGATTTCTCGGATGACACGTTTTTGCATGGCCGTGTATATCGGCAGACAAGTGTGGAAACCGAAATCGGGACATTCGAAAAAGCGCTTGATTGTTTGTACATTCTGGATTTTGGTATCAGTACAGTCACCGATTTACAGGGCGAAGTCGTGGGATATATGAGGAGTTTCGATTACGGAAGAGTGATCTACGCGCCGACGATCGGACCGGTATACAGCTACGAGCGTTGGGGTGTCGAACCGGGGGACCCGCCCACACCAGGCTTCGAAGACTTCACGACCATGTTGATTGGAACGGGTACACCGGCCAATTGACCTCCCTTTGTCTCACTCCCGAATCGGGCAATTTAGAGCCGGTCTGGCGACCGGGCCTCTAAGATACAATTTCGTCCCCGTATGGGACGTTTTGCCATTGACGTTGAGGTTCCTCGGGTTCGCAAAAACGTACGACACGCCCCCTGAACCGGATGATTTGCGAACCGTCCACCGGTAGAACGCAAACCGCACACGTCTTGCAGCAAATATTGCTGTACAATAGGGATAGAGGTTAGAACTGCGATATAATATAAATTAGGAGAACGTAAGTAGATGGGTTTACAGAAAGCAAACAAGCATGCCTAAACTTACTCGAATGATTATCGCCACTAATCTTAAGACTGCCATACCTTGCATTTTAATAGGTGGTGCACTTGGGGCGTTGGTGGGGGGTGTACTCGACAGTACTGCTAACGGAATTCGCGTTGGAGTTATTTTGGGAGGCGTGATCGCTTTTATACT
>CP070631.1:2500934-2505411 GCA_020356045.1 Candidatus Latescibacterota bacterium | reverse complement strand
TATTTCCTCAAATCGGCGTTAAACGCAAAACGTAAATACTATGGTGAGGAAGAAATCGACGCGATGGAATTTCTCGCGCTGGTCAAAAACAAAATGGAAATGCTCGAGATGAAAAAGAGCTTTATCGAGCGTCCGGTCAACGAGGGGTTCTCCGGCGGAGAGAAAAAACGGAACGAGATTCTCCAAATGGCGATGCTCGATCCCAAATTGGCCGTGCTCGACGAAACAGACTCTGGTCTCGATATCGACGCACTCCGGATCGTCGCCCAGGGTGTCAATGCTCTTAGGGGCCCTGAGCGTGCCGCGCTTGTCGTCACCCACTACCAAAGATTGTTGAACTATATCGTGCCCGATGTCGTTCACGTCCTCATCGACGGACGCATCGTCAAGACTGGTGACCGCTCGCTGGCCCTCGAACTCGAGGACAAGGGCTATGCGGCGGTCCAGAGTGGCGTGGCAAAACGCCAATAGGAAGAGGGCGGGATCGACCCACAGCCGGGTGACTGTCCGTAACAGAACCAATTGGAATGGCAGATAAAGATTCATACGTCGCGAGTTTCGTGGAAATCGAGCCAAAGCTCGCCGAGTTGGCGCCGTCGTGGGTCCATGACATCCGCAAATCGGCGATCGGGCAGTTCTCCGATCAGGGCTTTCCGACAACGAAGCATGAGGAGTGGCGCTTCACGCGCGTACGCCCGCTTCTTCAACACAACTTCGAAACTGTGCTTGACTCCCAGCCGGAGGCTCTGTCTGCCAGTCAGATCGACGAGCTCTGCATCGAGGATACGGGATGCCGCAGGATCGCGTTCGTCAACGGCCATTTTGCTGAAGACCTATCCGATCTCGGCGAACTGCCAAACGGCGTTCGAATCGAAAGCCTCAAACACGCGCTGGCAGCCGATCCCGAGCGCGTCCAACGGAATTTGTCCAGATACGCGGAATCCGGGAAGAATCCCTTCGTGGCGCTCAATACCGCACACATCGTCGACGGAGTATTCGTGTATTTGCCAAAAGGGGCGCGAATCGAGGAGCCGATCCACCTGTTGTACGTTTCGCGGCCGAACGGCAAACCGATAGCAACCCACCCACGCACGTTGATAGTTGCCGAAGACAACGCGCGCGCGGCGATCGTGGAGAGCTACATCGGGTTTGACACAGACGTTTACTTCGCCAACCCGGTGACCGAAATCGTCGTCCGCGACAGGGCAGAAATTGACCACTGTAAACTCCAGCGTGAAAGTGCCGCCGCGTACCACATTGCGACCACGCAGGTTCATTTGCGGCGGAAAAGCCGCTTCAAAACCGATTTTGTCTCGCTCGGCGGGATTTTGGTCCGGAACGATGTCAACGCGGTGCTCGGTGATGAGGACATCGATTGCACGATCAACGGGCTCTACGTGGGCAACGAGCATCAGCACATCGACAACCACACGATTATCGAACACGCAAACCCGAATTGCACAAGCCACGAGCTCTACAAAGGGATTCTCGATGACCGCGCAAAAGCGGTGTTCAACGGCCGGGTCCATGTTCACCCAGACGCGCAAAAGACCGACGCAAAACAGACAAACCGTTGTATCTTGCTTTCCGACGATGCGCAGATAAACACAAATCCACAACTCGAGATTTACGCGGATGATGTTAAATGCACCCATGGGGCGGCTGTGGGGCAGATCGACGATGATGCAATTTTTTATCTTCAAACCCGCGGTATCGACAAAACGGCCGCCCGCCAGATGCTGATCTATGCCTTCGCCAACGAGGTGCTCGAGGGAATTCGGATCGAGCCTGTTCGCGAACATCTCGAAGTGGATCTGTACAACTGGCTCTCAAATGACAAGTAAGTTGACAAGGACGAGCGGATGAATTCCCAGGTAAATCATAAAGCGGCCGGTGCGGGAGGCCGATCGAACGCTGACACTCCAGCGCTAGATGTCGAGCGCATCCGAAAGGACTTCCCCGTTCTAAACCAGCAGATACACGGCAAGCCGCTGGTCTACCTCGATAACGCGGCTACGAGCCAGAAACCACAAGCCGTGATCGATGCGCTTACACATTACTATGCGTTTGACAATTCGAACGTCCACCGCGGCGTTCACACATTGAGCATGAGGGCCACGGACGCTTACGAGAATACGCGCGAAAAAGTCCGGCAATTCATCAACGCCCAAGACCAATCGGAGCTGATATTCGTACGCGGGACTACCGAAGGCATCAACCTTGTTGCCCAGTCTTTTGGACAAGCTTACATACATTCCGGTGACGAAGTCCTCATCACAGCGATGGAACATCATTCGAACATCGTCCCGTGGCAGATACTCTGCGAAGACAGGGGGGCCACGCTCAAC
The DNA here is from genome assembly GCA_020356045.1 of Candidatus Latescibacterota bacterium. Lineage (GTDB taxonomy): Bacteria > Krumholzibacteriota > Krumholzibacteriia > WVZY01 > WVZY01. The sequence goes on along the minus strand of CP070631.1, from coordinate 2,503,063 downwards.
GTCGCACCGATGAACGAGGCGGGTGAGATTCCGCTCGACTCGTTCGAGAAGCTCCTTACCGACCGGACCAAAATCTTCTCTGTGGTCCATGTCTCCAACGCACTTGGTACGGTGAATCCCGTTGCAAAGATGATCCAGATGGCTCACAACCGGGGGATCCCGGTGCTTATCGACGGCGCTCAGGCGGCCCCTCATATCGAAATCGACGTGCAGGCGTTGGACTGCGAATTCTATGTGTTCTCGAGCCACAAGATGTACGGACCCACGGGGATTGGCGTCGTCTATGGAAAACATGAACTGCTCGATGCGATGCCGCCGTACCAGGGTGGAGGCGACATGATTGCCTCGGTGACCTTTGAGAAAACGATATACAACACGCTTCCCCACAAATTCGAGGCGGGAACGCCGAACGTGGCTGGTGTCGTTGGTCTTGGCGCCGCCATCGATTACATAGGGAGCATCGGTCTTCCGGAAATTGGCGCGCACGAGCACAACCTCATCGAGTATGCGGAAGAGAAGCTGCTCGCCGTGGATGGGGTGCAGCTCATCGGCACAGCTCGAAACAAGGCGGGGTGTGTGTCTTTTGTGCTGGAAGATATCCATCCCCATGATGTAGGCACCATTCTCGACCAGGAAGGCATCGCCGTTCGAACAGGGCATCACTGCACGCAACCGGTAATGGATTTTTTTGGCATACCGGCGACGTCGCGGGCTTCTTTTGGCATGTACAACACAAAAGCTGAAATCGACGCGCTCATCGACGCGATTCACAAGGTAAAAGAGGTATTCGGGTAATGGATGAACTTCGAGAGCTTTATCAGGAAATGTTGCTGGATCACCACAAACATCCCCGCAACTACGGCAAGATCGAAAGTGCCAACCGCACAGCCGAGGGATACAACCCGCTTTGCGGTGACCGGGTTACCGTCTACTTGCTTCTAAATGAGGACGTCATAGAAGACATCGCGTTCGAAGGTGTTGGTTGCGCGATCTGTAAGGCGAGCTGCTCGGTCATGACAGAAGTGGTCAAAGGCAAGTCGGAATCGGATGCGTCAAAAATCTTTGGAGAATTCCACGACCTGGTTACCAGCGATACAGATACAGAGTTCGATGCAGATAGTCTGGGAAAGCTCGCCATCTTTGCCGGCGTTCGCGAGTTTCCTCTGCGGATCAAATGCGCAACACTTGGCTGGCATACCATGCAGGCGGCTATCACGCAATCCGAGGATGTGGTAACCACCGAGTAGGAGATCACATGACCGAGTCCAATGATGGAAAACTCGATTCCGATGAGCTCGAGCGGCTGATCGTTGACACAATCAAAACCGTCTACGACCCCGAGATTCCCGTTGATATTTATGAATTGGGGTTGATCTACGGAATTGATATTGACTCGAATGGCAAGGTCAGCATTACCATGACCTTGACGTCGCCGGCATGCCCCGTCGCCGAAACGCTGCCGGTCGAGGTCGACAAAAAGATCCGCTTGATCGACGGGGTAACCGATGTGAACATCGAGCTCGTCTGGGATCCTCCGTGGTCGCCGGAGCGGATGTCCGAGGCAGCCCGTTTGGAGCTCAACCTATAGGCAACATCGCTAACCATCACCAAAGACAGGAGCCAACGCAATGTATCCGGAAGAAATCGTCACACCCTGCCGAGAAGATCTAATCACCGCGGGATTCGAAGACCTGCGGACCGCTTCCGAGGTTGAATCCATTCTGGACGAAAAGAACGGGACCGTTCTCGTATTCGTCAACTCTGTCTGCGGATGCGCGGCGGGAAGCGCCCGGCCCGGCGCCAAGCTCGCCCTCGAGCATGATCCGCGGCCCAATCGCATCGCAACGGTTTTCGCCGGTGTAGACACCGAGGCGACGGCAAAGGCCCGCTCGTACATGACCGGCTATGCCCCCTCCTCTCCCGCGATCGCATTGTTCAAGGGAGACCAGCTGGTGTTCCTCATGGAACGCCATATGATCGAAGGCCGGCAACCCTCAGAGATCGCACAAGTGCTTACCGCGGCGTTCGACACATACTGTTAGCGGCGCTTCGTGTTGTCTTATTCAAAAATCCCTTGAATTCAAACGTGTTATGGGGCATGCTTGTCGCATGGCGAATGCGAAAGCCAT
>CP070631.1:2498611-2500834 GCA_020356045.1 Candidatus Latescibacterota bacterium | reverse complement strand
GGTTTAGACTTTGACCGACCAGGACAATAGAGCACGACTCGCATGACGATATGATGTAATATGTGGGGAAAACCGTGGCGACAGGGTCCAGACAAGCCCGTGCGATAAGCCATAGCACTTCCGCGTGGGCTAACGGTCACCCCAAGACATTTCCCGACATGAAGGCAATCTCGAAGGAGCTATGACGAGGATGAACGCGCCCGACAAAAGAAGTGTCGATGAACTTTGCATCAATACGATTCGTACGCTATCAATGGATGCGGTCCAGCGGGCCAACTCGGGTCATCCTGGCGCCCCGATGGGGATGGCACCGCTCGCCTACGTGTTGTACGACCGGTTTTTGCGTTTTAACCCGGGTAATCCCGAATGGGCAAACCGTGACCGTTTTGTGCTTTCCGCCGGTCATGCCTCGATGCTTCTCTATAGTGTTTTGCACATTACGGGGTATGACATCTCGCTCGACGACATCAAAAACTTCAGACAGCTTCACGGCAAGTGCGCGGGGCACCCCGAATTTGGTCTCGCGCCCGGAGTCGAAACGACTACCGGACCTCTCGGTCAGGGCGCGGGAAACAGCGTCGGAATGGCAATGGCCGAACGATGGCTCGAAGGCTTCTTTAACCGCCCGGGGCATAACATCATTGACTACAATGTATTTGCCGTTCTTGGAGACGGCTGCATGATGGAAGGCATTTCCAGTGAGGCCGCATCGCTTGCCGGCCATCTCGGTCTTGGCAACCTCGTCTGGATTTACGACAACAATCACATCACCATCGAAGGCAGCACGAGCCTGGCGTGGAGCGATGACGTTGCGGCGCGTTTCGCGTCGTACCACTGGCATGTTCAACATGTCAAAGACGTCAACGACCTCGACGCCCTGTCACGCGCGCTTGAGGCGGCGATTGATAAACGCGACAAACCCTCGCTGGTTATTGCGGACAGCCACATCGCGTTTGGCAGCCCCAAAAAACAGGACACGGCGAGCGCGCATGGCGAACCGCTCGGTGACGAGGAAATCGCCGCTGCCAAACGGAACTACGGGTGGGATCCCGATAAATCGTTCTATGTACCGGACGAGGTCATAGACTACCGGGACCAGACGATTACGAGAGGCCGGCAGCTTCAGGAGGATTGGGACAACGCTTTCGCTGCTTACGCGCAGGAGTTGCCAAAGCTCGCCAAACAATTCGAGATCATTCAGTCACGCCACCTTCCCATCGGATGGGACACAGATATCCTCGCTTTTCCCGCCGACAAAAAAGGACTGGCAACCCGGGCCGCCAACGGCAAGATTCTCAATGCAGTCGCCACACACATCCCGTGGCTCATTGGGGGATCGGCGGATCTTGCGCCTTCGAACAAGACCGTGATCGATGGGTCGCCCAGCTTTCAAAAAAGCCGTTACGACGCACGCAACATTCATTTTGGCATTCGAGAGCACGCCATGGGCGCTGTGCTAAACGGAATGTCGCTGAGCAAACTTCGCCCGTATGGGGCAACCTTCCTCGTGTTTTCCGATTACCTGCGCCCCGCGCTTCGGCTTTCCGCATTGATGAATCAACCAGTGGTATATATATTTACACACGACAGCATAGCCGTGGGCGAGGACGGACCAACGCACCAGCCCGTCGAGCACATCGCGTCACTGCGTGCGATTCCCAATCTCGATGTGATCCGGCCGGCCGATGCCAACGAGCTCGCCGCATTGTGGCGGCACCTCATGACTGTGAACGACCGGCCCGTCGCGCTCGTACTGAGCCGGCAATCGATACCTGTTATCGACCGCGACCGGTATGCGGCCGCCGACGGTGCTCTCCGCGGTGCCTATGTGCTGGCGGACTGCGACGGCGAGCCGGACATCATCCTGCTGGCCACCGGCGCCGAAGTTCAAATCTGTCTCGATGCATACGACGTTCTATCGAGCGAGGGGATCCGGCCACGGGTAGTAAGCATGCCGTGTTGGAGCCTCTTCGAACGTCAGGATGACACGTATCGTGATGACGTGCTGCCACCCGAAGTCAAAACACGTCTTGCCGTCGAAGCGGGATCGATGCTGGGATGGGAACGCTACACAGGAGGCACAACCGGCCGTAGCATACTCGGGCTCGGGGATTTCGGCGCGTCGGCACCGGCAAGAGACCTGCTCGAAGAATTTGGATTGACCGTAGAAAACGTGGTAACGATGGCCAAGCAAACCATCGACAGATATCGATCGTAACCAGG
>CP070631.1:2491001-2498511 GCA_020356045.1 Candidatus Latescibacterota bacterium | reverse complement strand
TGAGTACACCGATATGGTCAAGGCCGGTATCGTGGATCCGACCAAGGTGACGCGCTCGGCGCTTCAGAACGCCGGCAGCGTTGCCGCGCTGCTCCTGACGACCGAAGCGGTTGTCACGGACGTCCCGGAAGAAGAGAAACCGGCAATGCCGGCTCCGGGCGGCGGAATGGGTGGAATGGGCGGAATGTACTAAACGCCTGCCCATCGATACCGGGTTGTCATGGACCCAAGAACACGCCGTGGGGGCGAGGACCCCCGCGGCGTTTCTGTATCTGGCACCCGCGAGTCACTCAGAGGCTTGGGTGCAGACAACAACCCCCGCGGCGTTTCCGTATCTGACACCAGGGAGCTCCGGTGACAGGGCGTAGACGGTCGGTTCCACGGTGGCGCTTCTGGCGCGGCTCAACGGGGAGACCCGCTTAACGTCTGGCGGCCGCTCAACCGCCCACCGCGGCGGCGTTTCCGGTCAAAAAAGTGCTTGAAATCGCCGATTCGTCCCCCTATGCTTCATGCAGCCCCACCTGAACATAGAATCTGAATTGTGTCCATATCTGAATTTCATTCGTTTAGTTAAAGCGGGTAAACGGATTACCCGTTGAACGTGTTGGAGGTACCCTTGAAGACCACGTCAAGAAGATGGGGAACGATTATTACATTCGTGGTTGGGGTTGCGGCGCTCGCAGGGTTTCTGGTCGGTTGCAGCGATGACGATGAACGGCTGGATATTGGACCGGAGCCATCGGCGATAACGGTCGAACAACTCATATTCAACCCAAAATCACCGGCACCCGGTGACACCATGCAGGCGACAGCCGTCGTTACGGCGAGCACCCAAAACATCGGCGATTTCGTCTCCTATTCTTGGTCGAACTCCGGGGGGACACTGATCGAGAACAACCTGTCCTCGGTCCGTTGGGTGGCGCCGACCAACAGTGGCGTTTTCACGTTGACCTGCACAGCGAGCAACAGCGTCAATTCGTCGACGGAGTCGGAGAATGTTTTTGTGGGAAGCCTATTGGATCTGATCACCTCGCGAGCGGGTGAGATGTATCCCCGCACGGACAACACAATGATCTATCTGAGCCCACCCGCCGACGCGGATTCGGGTGTTATCGTTCGACAATTGGACCTAACCACCGGTGAAGATGTCGTTGTGTTTCCTGCGGAGGAAAAAGCTGGTTCACAGTACAGCTTTGATGCGGAAGCGCAGCATGCGGGACATATGCTCGTTGAACGCGCTTTCCAGCAGAAGCTCACCGTGGTATACGATGACATTGCTGGCGGAATCCAGACGGTCATTGCGAGAGACCCAAGACCGTTTTCCCCCGAGGTTACGCGCCCCAACGAATTCTCGAGCCCGTATGTGGCACACGACGGAACCGGGTTGACGTATCAGGGCAGCCTCCTCGATCAAGAGGCAACGCCGGCCCAAGGCGGTGTGGACACATTTGCGGTTTACATCTACGATATCGTTGCCTCGACGACGCAACGAGCCACGTTCGTCGGTGACAATTTTTATCCATCCTTCTCGAGTGATGCCAATTATCTCGTCTACATCGCCAACCACGAAGGCACCTTTGAGTGGGAGTTTTATTCGCTGCCACTGGACAACATGGTGGCGAAAGCTGACACCTCTGCAGGCAAGTTGGTGAAACTAACGGACTCGGGTGGACTGTTTGGATCGGAATCCATACCGCCCGAACCCGTACCTTTTTTGTGGAACCCGCAACCCGGCACGCCGGTTCTGGCCGCCCTCGCGACCGATGATCGCATATGGCTTATCAACCCCGCCGGCGGAGACGGTACCCCGGTCGATATTCCGGGCAGAATCGTTGACGGAGTTTGGTCCAACGACGGGCAGACACTTGCCGTTTCGAGCTTTGATGGCGACGCATCACGCGCGTCCATTCATCTGGTAAATCTTTCGGGTGGCGCCACGCTGCTTTATCAGGCATTGGAACGGGATCGGATTGGATTGCTCACCTGGTCCCCCGAGGACACGTATCTCGTCTACACGGTCGACCGCTCCGGCGAAATTTGGTATGAGCTCTACGATGTCGAAGGGTCGACTGGACTGACCAAACCGGCCCGTATCACCCCGGCGTGGGTGCCAGGGTTTGCCGTGGATTACGGCAGTCCATTGATGACATTGCGGTCATCGTGGATGCGGATGCCCGGAAGTGTAACCGCGTATCTGTTTTTCCTGGATCAGGACACGCCCCGGGTGATGTCGCTCGATCTAAGTGGCATCTGATCCCGACGATGAAGGCAAAAAGGCTTCTTTCGCTCCCGCCATACCTCTTTGAGGACCTCGAGAACCGTTGCCGGGAGGCAGCGTCGCAGGGTCGTGATGTAATCGACCTGAGTGTGGGTGACCCCGATCTCAGCCCGCCCGATTCGATCATAAATCATTTGAAGACGGCCCTCGCCGAGGATAGGCACCATTTGTATCCCCCCCAACGGGGAACCGCGGAGCTCAAAGCCTCGATTCGGGGCTATCTGAAGGACCGTTGTGGGGTGGAGCCGTCGGACGACGAGATTCTGATTCTCATCGGTTCAAAAGAGGGAATCGCGCATCTCCCGCTCGCCGTCTGTAATCCGGGCGACACTGTCCTCGTACCCGATCCGGGTTACCCGGTTTACACCTCCACCGCGCAGTTTGCCGGATGCGCGGTCGATCGTTTCGTGCTCGAGGAGCGGCGCAGATTTCTTCCCGATTTCAAAGAGCTGGCGACGCGAGATCTTAGCCGCGCAAGACTTCTTTTTCTCAACTATCCCAACAACCCGACGAGCGCCACCGCGACGGACGCCGTGTTCGATACCGCGCTCCGTTTTGGCGATGAGCACGGTTTTGTTGTGGCCAATGACGCGGCGTACGCGGACGTCTACTTTGATGACAGGCCGCCGCCGTTGCTTTGCGCGCAGCCGCGGGCGCTCGAATCACCGATGATCGAATTTTTCTCGTTTTCAAAAACCTTTTGCGTAACGGGATGGCGGGTTGGTTTTGCAGTTGGGAACCGAGCAGTCATCGACGCGCTGGCTCATTTGAAAGCCAACATCGACTCCGGGGTTTTTGGCGCGATTCAGGCGGCGGCCGCGAAAACACTCGAAACAGACGGCGATCGATATGCGGGCGCGATGCGGGCGACGTTTGAGAAAAGGCGTGACCTGGCGCTGGAGTCGCTTGGCAGGCTGGGCTTTCATTGTTTTCCGACCTATGCTACATTTTATGTTTGGACACGGGTCCCCGGCGCTCTCAACACGATGAACTACGCGCTTGATCTCCTCGATAAAACGGACGTGCTCGTAACGCCCGGAACGGGGTTTGGGGACGCGGGGGAGGGGTATTTCCGGATCGCTCTCACACAACCCGATGCGAGAATCGAAGAAGCTGTCGCGCGTATCGCGGCGCTCCGTTGAGTCGATCGTACAAATACCCGGCGTAGCGGTTTGATATCATCCGAGAGGTGAAGATCAGGTGAGCGATGTAATAAGACTCAAAGGATTGACCATTTTTGGGCATTACGGCGTATCGCCCGCCGAGCGTGAGCTCGGGCAGAAGATCCAACTTGACATCGAGCTCTTTGCGGATTTGAAAGAAGCCTGCAAGTCAGACTCGTTAAAAGATACGATCAACTATGAGTCGGTGTACGCGCTGGTGTTCGATGTGGTATCCGGGCAAAAGCACCGGCTACTCGAATCGCTTGGTGAAGACGTCTGTTACAACATCCTCAAGAACTTTCCCGTGTCGAGAGTGACCGTGAATCTGCGCAAATCAAATCTCCCATTTCCCAACAATATGTCCTACGTCGAGGTATGTCTGACACGCGAGGCCCAGATCTGAGCACTAATCGTTATGGCGATGCCGGGTCGGTCCCGAGCGGCGCCGCACCCAAGGGCGCTACACGGGTCATGTCGCCTGCCTTTGTCGGTGTGGGGGCAAACCTGGGAGACAAAGAGGCCTCGGTGTTGAGGGCCGTCAGGATGCTGGAATCGTCCGGAATCGGGCGCTTGATTGGCGTGAGCTCGCTTTACGAGACCGAACCGGTTGACTGCCCGCCGATGGCATCGTTTGTCAACGCCGTTGCGGAAATTGAACCTTTACTTTGCCCCACGGATTTGCTAAAGCGTTTACAGACAATAGAGAAACTGTCGGGTCGGAGCGGTGGACACAATGAGCCCAGGGAGATCGATCTCGACATCATCACGCTGGGGACCGCCGTGATCGAGACGCCGGACCTTGTCGTGCCGCATCCCCGTTATCGCGAGCGGACGTTTGTTTTGATACCGCTGCGCGAGCTGGCCCCCCGGTTTGAGTGTCCGGCGACGGGGCAAACCGTCGATGAACTCCTCGCCGCCATCGCCCCGTGCCGGGGCGTATCGAGAATCAGCAGTCGGCAAACAATCTACGTGTAATCTACTCCAACCCCACGGAGACCATGGATTATTCGAAAACCAGAGAAGACCTTTTGAGCAACCGTGTGTCGGTCATCGCCGTCGAGGGCAACATCGGTGTCGGGAAAACCTCGCTGACGAGATTGATGGCCCGCAAGCTCGGTGCCCGTCTTGTCGAGGAACGGGTAGAGGACAACCCCTTTCTCGACAGGTTCTACGAGGACATGGGCGCGTACCGGTTTCAAACGCAGCTCGTTTTCCTGATGAACCGATACAAGCAACAGCTGGCGCTGACACAAAAAGAGCTTTTTGACGATCTCACAGTAATCGACTATCTCTTTGCGCGGGACAAGATATTCGCACACGTCAACTTGAGCGACGATGAGTTGGGCCTCTACAACCGCATCGCAAAAGAATTGGAGGCGCAGCTCATACTTCCAGATTTGGTCATCTATCTGCAGGCGGCTAGCGACGTGCTTTACGAACGGATTCGCAACCGTGGCCGCGCTCTCGAACGGACGATTTCCAAAGACTATCTGGAAACTCTCAACGACGCGTTTAATCACTTTTTCTTCAATTATTCGGAGACTCCACTGCTTGTCGTCAACACGGATGCGATGGATTTTGTCAACAACGAGAAGCACTTCCAGGATCTGTTAAAACGGATTTCCGAACCGGTGAAAGGGACGGAGCTATATGTTCCGTCGTGGGAGGCCTAATGAATCAACGCGGAAAAGTCACGATCAATACGCTTCTCAAAATGAAAAAGCGCGGTGAGAAAATTGTCATGCTCACCGCATACGACTACCAGATGGCACTCCTGGAAGACGGTGCCGGTGTGGAGATGATCCTAGTGGGGGACAGTCTCGGAATGGTGGTGCTGGGGTACGAGAACACGCTTCCTGTGACCGTTGACGATGTGGTCCATCATCTCAAGGCGGTCAGCCGGGCGCGCCCGCGGGCGTTTCTGCTTGGCGACATGCCGTTTATGAGCTACCAGGCGAGCGTCGAGGACGCGGTAAGGAACGCAGGCCGGCTTGTCAAGGAAGGCGGCGCCGAGGCGATCAAGCTGGAAGGCGGGCGTCGTATGGAATCGGTAATCCGGGCGATCCTCGATGCGGATATTCCCGTTATGGGACACATCGGGCTCACGCCCCAGTCGCTCCACCGCTTTGGCGGGTACAAGGTTCAGGGCAAAGACGCGGCCAGCGCGGAGAAACTCATCGAGGAGGCGAAGTTTCTCGAAGAGGTGGGCTGTTTTAGCATGGTGCTCGAGGGCATGCCGTGGCCGCTCGCCGGGAAAATCACCAAGTCACTGACCATTCCCACGATTGGGATCGGTGCCGGAGCGGGGTGCGATGGCCAGGTGCTTGTCATCAACGATATGCTGGGACTTCTCGAAGAATTCGCTCCGAAGTTCGTCAAGCGCTTCGGCGAGTTCGGAAAAGAGATCACCGAGGCGATCAAAAAATACATCGACGAAGTCAAGAACGAGAAGTTTCCGGGTTCAGAACACAGCTATTCGTGACAAATCGATCGCGAACACTGGGACGATGAAGACGTTTGATACGATCGATGAGCTGCGCGCGTGGGTCGGCGGCGAGAAGCGCCGCGGATTGTCGGTCGCGTTTGTGCCGACGATGGGTGCGCTCCACGGCGGTCATCGGGCGTGCATCGAAAAGGCCGCGGAGTTGGGTGATGTGGTGGTGGTGTCGATTTTTGTCAATCCCACACAGTTTGGACCCGGTGAGGATCTCGACAAGTACCCGGCGACACTCGACAAGGATCTCGAGCTCTGCCGCAACCTCGGTGTTGCCGCCGTATTTGTGCCCGAGACGCGGGAGATGTATACGACAAATCAAAACGTATGGGTGGAGGTGGAGGGGCTAACCAGCCCGTTGTGTGGACGCTCCAGGCCAGGACACTTTCGAGGTGTGGCTACCGTCGTTGCCAAGCTGTTCAATATAGTGGCGCCAGATACGGCGGTGTTTGGACAAAAGGACGCGCAACAAGCCGTGGTGATCAACGAGATGGTCACACGGCTCAACCTGCCCGTCCGTGTAGCCCTCGCACCGACGATTCGAGAACCCGACGGTCTGGCGTTGAGTTCGCGGAACGGCTATCTCGGGGACGCGGACCGACAACGGGCGGCATCGATCTACCAGGCGCTCTTAGCCGGGCGGGACGCGATAAGCAGAGGGGACAGAACCGCAAAAACGATAATCGAGGCGGTCCAAACGCGGCTTGCCACCGGCGGGATCGATGACGTGGAATATGTGGAACTGGTTACGGCGGACACGCTCGAGCCGATCGATCGGGTGGAGGGCCGCGTGCTTCTTGGCGTCGCGGTTCGTATCGGGACCACGCGTTTGATCGACAATGTTGTCTTGACGGTTGCCGCCGACGGCGGCGTAACGGAGGCCATGCTGTTTTGACCGAGCCCCGCGGGAGGCCGCGTAGCGGCGGGTTGCGGTACGTTTGAAAGCCAAAGGTTTTAGCGATGAAAAGAGCGGCGATAATCCTGGCAGCCGGCAAAGGTACGCGGATGCCGTCCGACATTCCAAAGGTGATGCATGAGGTAGGCGGCAAACCGATGGTTCTTCATGTGATCGACGCCATACGAGGAATTTGTGGAGACGGCATTTATGTGGTTGTCGGCTATATGGCCGACCAAGTGATTCGCGCCGTCCGCGAATACGCGGAACGGCACCAAGACATCGAGTTTATCCACCAGCACGAACAGCTCGGCACCGGGCATGCGGTGCTCCAGTGCGATGACGCGCTCGCGGGGTTTGAGGGAACGATCGTGGTATTGAACGGCGATGTCCCTGGGCTCACTGCGGAGACAATCGAGAGGTTTGCGGGATACCACGACGCGGAGAACGCCGCAGCCACCGTCTTGACTGCGACCGTCGAGGATCCGACCGGATACGGCCGAATCGTCAGAGGCCCTGAAGGCGAGCTGTTGAGGATAGTCGAAGAGAAAGATGCCACCGAGGGTGAAAAAAAGATTCGTGAGATCAATTCGGGACTTTTCTGTTTTGACAAATCTGGGTTGTTCGATGCGCTAAAATCGACAAACCGTGACAACGCGCAGAAGGAGTACTACCTAACC
>CP070631.1:2489511-2490901 GCA_020356045.1 Candidatus Latescibacterota bacterium | reverse complement strand
GCTTGAGCTCGGAATAGTTCAGCCCGATAAATGACTCATACTCTTTGAACTGCCCGAGCAGCTCGTCAAAATCTTCACGCGTTTCCCGTGTCATCTCGACGATGCGTTCGAGCTGATTGGGATTGAGCTGAAGCTTGAGATATTGGTCAAAGAGCTTGTTTTGTCGAAGGTCGATAGACCGTTGGAGACTTGGGAGCTTTTTGATGTTTTTCTTGAGCTTCGCTTGTTTTTGGAGCGCGACGATTTCTTTTCGAAGTTGAGTGATCCGCCGAATCGGCCGGAAACGGAGCAGACGCTCCTTTTTCCCCGTGTAGTTTGGATGAAGCCCGCCCGTCTCGACCTGAATCACATCGTCGAGACGCAACTCGCCTTCTTCCACCAGTTCTGCAAGCCGCCGCAGCTCGCGGATCGGGCTGTCGAGCGAGAACACCGCCCGGGCGATCATGAGCTGACCCTCTTCGATGCGTTTGGCCAGCTCGACCTCGCCCTCGCGGTCGAGGAGGGGCACCTTACCCATTTCCCTCAGGTACATCCGCACGGGATCGTCATAACGAATGACCGTTTTGAGCATTTCCGCGTTTTTGGTCTCTTCTTTTTCGACCCGCCGCTTTTTGGCCTCTATTTTGAGGAGCGCTTTCTCCCGCGTGTCGAAGAAATCGATCTTTTCTTCGCTGAGGCGATCGTACAGCGTGACGATGTCCTCGGGAGTGAAGTTATTACCGACCAGATTGTCGATTTCGTGATTGAGGATATAGCCTTTCTCTTCAGCCACCCGCCGAATATCTTCCAACACGTCGTCAAACTTATCCATCATTCACCTCGTTCAAAGCTCTGAGAGTGCCCGTTTGAGTCGTGCGTAATGCTCCGCCACGCCAACCGCTTCGTCGCTATCTTCCGGCAAATCTTGTAACCTCTCACGGAGAACCTTTAGTTCGTCGCGGATCCTGAGTTCTTTTACCCGCCTCAAAGTGTCGTTGAGAAGTCTTTCCTGATTTCCCGGAGGGAGTTCAATAAGAGCAATTTCAGCGGCAAACCCTTCTAATCCAGCCCCCTCTGCCCTTTGGTGAAAAACTTGATTTTCTATATCAATATGGTTTTCCCAGGCCGAGTCAAGCAGTTTGTAAAACTCCCGGCACTGCGCCTGTGAAAAATCGTCCGAATCGAGTGTCTCGCGGGCTTCCGCCGCCTCAGGGGTGTTCACAAGGAGCAACCGTAGCAACGTTTTCTCGAGTTCCGCCCGCCTTACCGCATCGCGATTCGGACGTTGTTTTTGGTCGGCCGACGCCGACGTCCTGGTGGTCCGCCTGTCGCGGAGCGTATCCGCATCCACCCCGAGGACGCGGGCAATCTCGCCCAAAACAACCTCGTAGCGCAGGCGATCACCAAAATC
>CP070631.1:2482040-2489411 GCA_020356045.1 Candidatus Latescibacterota bacterium | reverse complement strand
GGAGGTAGAACGGGACACGGTCTATGTCAACCAGCAGATCACGTGGACGCTGGGTTTCTATACTGACGGTCGCATCGAGTTGTTGCGCACGCCCGAATTCTCACCACCGAGCGCGGAAGGGTTTTGGGTTGAGGATCTTCCACCCCAGAAAAACTATTACCAACAGATTGCGGGTAGAAGGTACCTCGTCAACGAACTCAAACGAGGACTCTTCGCGGCGACACCGGGGGAGTTCAAAATCGGAGTGGCGCGTGTTGATTTGGTAATCAACGATGTAGGGCGGCGGTCGTCGTCGGATGTGTTCGGCGACCTTTTCAACCGGCGTCTCAATTCCTTCGGTTTTGGCAAACCCGTAACGTTGAGAACCGAAGAGATCGATGTTACCGTGCTTCCGCTTCCGAGCCGAGGCCGCCCCAATGGCTTCTCGGGGCTCGTTGGCCGAGGATTGACATTGTCCGCTCGTACCGACAAGAACGTGACTCAAGTCGGTGAACCGGTCAATCTTACCATCGAGATACGTGGTGAGGGCAATTTCAAGACAATGTCCGCGCCAAAGCTTGTAGAGCCGGCGGGGTTCAAGATGTACGAATCGGGTTCGACGTCGGATCTTTTCAAAAAAGACTATGTGGTGGCTGGGAGGAAAAAGTACGAATACGTTCTGGTTCCAAAGCTCGAGGGCAACAAAACGATACCACCTGTCGAAATGGCGTACTTTGATCCCGTGGCCAAAGCCTATCAATCGATTCGATCGCAGCCGATACACCTGGAGATTATGCCCGGGACGGAAGACGAGGGCAGGCGCGTGATCTTCGCCGGATCGGGCGAAGATATCGAAGTGTTGAGCCAGGATATCAACTATATCCATCCGGTGCCTGCGATGGTTCGCGCGGCCGGGACAGGCGGGTTCCCATCCAAAGTCGTGGTGACTCTGCATGCGCTGCCTTTGCTCGCTCTATTTGCATCCATTGCCATTGAGCGGCGAAGGAAGCGATTGAGAGAAAACGCTTCCTACGCACGGGCAAGCCGCGCAGCACGAGAGGCAGAAAAGAAGTTCAATATGGCACGGCGGGTCCACAAGAGGGGAAACATATCGGATGTGTATCCGTTGGTATCCGATGGCATAAGAGGGTATTTCGCGGACAAGATGAACGTGCCCGCCCCGGGGATCACGCTCGCGGATCTCGAACGATTTTTCGTGGCCAAGGGGATTGGCGACGACACGTCGGACACCGCGAAATCCGTGCTCAAGATATGCGATGGCGCTCGCTACGCACCGGGAGCGACAGGTGACGGGGAAGCCGGCAACGCCCGGCATGTCATCGAACGCGCCAGCGAGCTCATCAAAGAGCTGGAGAAGAGGTATCTATCATGATCCGAAGCGTGTTTGTCTGGTTTGCCGGAGCAGTGGTTGCCGCGCTGATATCGTCATCATCGCTGGCGCAGACGCCACAGCCGGACGCATCGGATGCTGCACTCAAACTCGACCTAAAGGATCACTTCGAGCGGGCAAACGCCTTTTACGAGAGCGGCGACTACTTTGACGCGGTCAAACATTACGAGACCCTCGTCGGCGTGGGGGTGGAAGACGAGCACCTTTTCTACAATTTGGGTAACGCGTATTACAGGACCAATGAGCTCGGCCGGGCGGTGCTTTTCTACGAACGGGCGTTGCGATTATCGCCCCGGGACAGCGACACACGCGAAAATCTGTCTCTGGTGAGAACTCAGCTCCGGGACCGGCAGTTCGTCCGTGAGCAGAACCGGATTGTGGGTACGATTGTTTGGCTTCACAACAACCTCAACAAAAGAGAGATGCTTGTTTTTGCATCGGTGTGTTACCTGTTGACGTGTCTTCTCGCCATTGTTTTCGTCTTTAGAGATTCGCGCACGGTACGTGCTGTCTACGACAAGGTCTCGATGGTGTCACCGGGAAGGCTGGCAGGACTGACGCGATCGCAGGATTTGATCGCCGTCATCATATTGGCGGGATGCCTATTCTTGACCTCCGGGGTGTCGTCCTATTTGAAGGTCAAGAGCGACCTGCGCCGGGACGATGCTGTTGTTTTGGAAAGGGAAATTCCCGTGTTTTCGAGCCCGACCGAGGACGCGACACTCCAATTCAAGATCCACGAGGGTACGGTGTTAAAAATCCGTCAACAAAGCGGTGGATGGGTGCGGATCGGGCTGCCAGGCGGACTATCCGGCTGGGTATCCAACCAGTCCATTTCTCAGATCTAAACCGGCGTTATTCGAGCTCGATGGTCATCTCGATGCCCCCCGTCTTGATGACATCGCCGGGGGACAACGCTGCTCTTTCGATTTTCTCTCCATTGACCCAGGTTCCCGAAGACCCCTCGAGATCCTCGATCACATATTCGCCCCGCTCAAACGAGATGCGGGCATGGTAACGAGATACGTTCGTATCCTTGAGCTCGATGTTGTTGTCGTGTTCGCGCCCCAGCGTCATAGTCATTGGGAGCAGCGGCAGTTTCTTACCCGCACCCGGGCCTTTGGTAAGCACCAAGACGGGAAATCCCTGGATCTCGTTGGCGCCGGCGGGTTCCGGTGCGTGAGCAGAAATGGGATCGTCTGCAGGAGCGGGGCCGCCCTCGGTGGGATCGGCCAATCGTGCCAGAGGGTCATCGTCCGATTCGGTTAGAATCGGTGTCTCAGGCGGCAACTCGACTCCTGGATCGCTCACCGCGTCCTCGCCAACGAACTCGCCGACCCATGTGCTCGGGTCCACGAGGTCTTGTTCACTACCTCGCATCTCGAGGTCGTCTGGTACGTGCGACTCGTCAATGATGGTCTCCGTGTCCTGTTGGGAAAACGGGTCGAGCACATACTCCGAAGACGTCGTCGGTTCCGATTCTGCTCCGTTGGCGGCCGTATCGTAGGCACCCTTTGGCCCGACAAACGCAGTGGTTTCGTCTTCGAATTCTCGAGGTGTTTCGGTCGAGTCGCCTGTGCCGGTTTCACCCCAGCTGTCATCGGCTGCCGTATCGGAGACGGTGTTGTCGACGGGCTCCTCTGCCGTGTCGGCGCCGTCAGCGAGCGCGTCGATGGTGGAATCACCGTCACTCGTGTCTGTGTTGGGGACGTCGACCGGTTTGTCGATGGCGACGTCATCGCCACACATATCTTCGATAAGGTCATAAAAATCATCGGTTGCGTTGTCGTTGACAATGTCTCCATCGGTGTCCGCATCCATGGAAAATCGTTTGATGGTGTCGGTCAGATCGTCGACCTGTGCCTTGAATGATTCCATCTGTTTTTTTAACGGATCCTCTTTGTGCTCGCGCGCGTTCCGTTCGAACTCACCCACGCGGCAGCGAAACGCCAACTCATCGAGCTGGTCTTGAAGGTCACTCATTTGTTTTTCGACGGTTTCGATCTCGTGAAGAATCGTCTGCCGGGTTTTTTCCACCGCTTGTTCCACCGGTTGGATTTCGCTCGCCAGCGAGTCGAGGGCGTCCCGATATTCAGCACTCACCTTTTCGAAAATGTGATCCTTAACAGATCCCTTTTCGGACTCGACCCGTTGGATCCGTTGCTCGAGCTGGCTGCGGCGTTTCGTGAGCTCCCTGTACTCCGCGAGCTGTTTTTGGATATCGATCTCTTGATTTTCAACCATCAACTTGTCCATCGATCGCCTCCGTCGTCCATCGATCAGACACGCAACTATTTGCCAATTTGATACTTAAAGGAGATTGCGCTTTGGATGGGCACAAATTTTGGCACCCAAAAGCGGCCAAACGGTCGGATTGCGTAAAATGTGCCACACAGTGGTCAATTTGGTACTTTTTGGAAAAATTCGGACCCCGTTGGCTCCCGGGTGTCTCGGTGTCGCAGACCGGGGTAACGATCCGGCAGGGCCGACCACCGCAAATAACTTGACTCGGTGAAGAGCGCTATATTAGGTTCGTGGATGGTAAGTCCTTGAGAGGGAATGGGAAATGAAGATTGACGTCGCATCGCTAAGCCACATCGGCCTGGTGCGTCAGCGTAATGAGGACGCTCTGGGTCACTATCATCCGGCCGAGGACGCGATTCGGGACGACAAAGGGTCGCTGTTTGTCGTGGCAGACGGGATGGGTGGTCACCGCGGTGGTGAGATAGCCAGCAAGCTAGCCGTCGAATCGATAATCTCGACATTTTACGCCTCCCGGGCGAAAGATCCAGCGCTCGCCTTGCGCGACGCGTTCAAAGAGGCCAACAACGTCATCATCGAGAAATCTCACGAAGACGTGACCCTGTTTGGAATGGGCACGACCTGTACGGCGATGGTGATCCGCAACCGGAGTGCGTATCTGGCCCACGTGGGGGATTCCCGTGCCTACGTGCTACGGAACGGTGAGCTGAAGCAGCTCACCGAGGACCACTCTCTCGTTGGCGAAATGGTCAGATCTGGGATCATTTCCGATGAAGATGCGAGGAATCATCCACGGCGAAATGTGATCACGCGATCGCTGGGCACCCACGATGAGATATCGGCTGACATTCCTGCCAAACCGTTTGAGCTTTGTGATGGTGATATCTTTTTGCTCTGCTCCGACGGTCTGACGTCACTGGTGGGTCAAAGTGAAGTCCGTGACGCGATTGCTGCAAACTCCCCTAGGGATGCGTGCGACGCTTTGGTTGGTCTCGCGAACCAGAGAGGCGGGAAGGACAACATCACCGTCCAGGTGATCCGCGTGTCCGACGACGGCTAGTTGCGCCCCAACGGCCAGAAGGCTACGCCGAACTGAACCTGCGCTTCTCTTCCCACAAAGAACGACAAAAAGAGATCCGGGCCCGCGCTGAGCGTGTAACGTGCCCCGCCTCTCAGCTCCACATCGACATCGGTGTCCGACGTATCGCCGCCGCCGGGAAGGTCGACCTTTGTGTTGACGACGAGGAGGTAGACCCCGAAATAGGGAACCAGCGTGTTACCCGCGTCCGACTTGAAGGGGCTACTGGCCACCAGACCGATGGGGACCTGGATGACCCCCACATCTTTTCGGGTCAAATATCCCACGCCCGCACCGAGCGATAGGTCAAAGGGTATGGCCTGATATGAGTTAAAGATGCTCAGCCGGCCATCCGCGCCGATGCCGCCTCGTGCGTCGCCATCATATGAATCCACGAGCAGCTCGAACCCCACGTCGATGTGTTTTGTCCCGTTCATGCGGATAAATCCAGCGCCCCGGAAAAGCTTGTTCTCACCAATGGCCACATAGGGGCCGGTTACGATTTGACTTTTTGGCACCGGCGGGGCCTCGGGATACTGATAAAACACCTGGGCGGACGCGTTCGAACAGTACAGCGCGAGACAACACGCGAACGCGAGGATCGCGGTTCTGGTCACTTGATCTCCTTTCTTGCCGTTGTCCTCACGGGGTGAGGACGGCGATGGAGCACGTCTCTGGGCGGACGTCGGCATCGTTTGCAATCTGACGGCGCCGGGCGCCATCGGGTACGGGGCCAGCAATACCTACCACATATACCACCTCGCGCAAATGCTCAAGACAAATTCCCACCCGGGCCTCTGACCCGTTCCGGAACCTGGGAAACACATGGCGTCCCCTCAAAAACCGGCGGCACTCAGGTTGACATCGGGGGTTCAATAGAGCATAATGCGTTGGTTCAACCATACGAAAAGGAAGGGCTTACGATGAATTCCAGATTGTTGACTCTATTGATAATTCCGTTAATGGTCGTGTCACTGCTCGCATCCTGTGGCAAAAAGGAAGAGGACGCGGCCGAGACGGAACAGGCTGAGGGAAAAACGGAGTCCTCTCTCCAAAAGCTCGCCAGAGATGCTAAGGGCGACGCATCGCTCGAGGAGGAAGTGGCCAATGTCAAGGATATGATCGAAGCCGCCGGTTTCACGGTCAAAAGTTATGAGAACTTCCCCGCGCAAGAGGTGGGGCGAAAAGGCCGCATGCTCGTCTATACCGACAAAAAATCCAAACAGTCGGGTGGTGTCGTCTATTTCAAGAAGACCGGCCCCGCCGTTGCACCGTGTTGGCATTGGTACTTCGATGATGCGGTACCCGAAACCGTTTCCAAGGTCGAGCTCAACGACGATGGGTTGTGGGATGTCAAAATCGTGACGAGCAAGGGCCCGTTGACATTTATTCAGGATGATTCCTTCACGCTGATGGCGAAGGACAGATCCGATTGGCTGGCCATGAACGGCCAGTCATCCACACCGATCTCTGACGGCGCGGCGATGTGGTTGTGTTTTGACGGCGACTCGACCACTGCTTGGGCATCTCCGGTGGCCTCGGAAGGCAATGCTTTTGTCGAGTTTCATGTGCCGTTCGGGGTCGAAGAGGGCAACCTCACGCTGCACACGCTCGCGACAGACCAACCCAAGACGTGCACGGTTTTTGCGGATGGCAAGAAAATCGACACGGTAGAATTGAAGGCGAGTGGGGTCCGGCAGCTGATGCATCTCGGCGCGTTAAAAGGTGCCAAACGGGTCCGCATCGTTTTCGAATCGAGCTTTGGCGGAGATAACGTCGCGGTCAGCGAGATCGCCCTCAAGTGACATATTGAGGTTCGTCGACATCGATCACGGCTGACGACTGTTCCTCGAGTACCTCGAGGAACAATGCAACGATCCCGGGATCAAAGCTCGTCCCGGCGCACCGTTTCAGCTCACCGATCGCGTCGGCTTTGGACAGCGCTCTTCGGTACGGGCGGTCGGATGTCATGGCATCGTAGGTGTCCGCCACGGCCAGTATCCTTGACATCAACGGAATCTGCTCGCCCGCCAAACCATCGGGGTAACCCGATCCATCAAACGCTTCGTGGTGGTGGAGGATGAGGGGGACGACCGGGTGCATCTCACCCAAGGCCTTGAGCATCGAAGCGCCGACCGTGACGTGGTTTCGCACGGTTTTGATTTCCTCATCGGTCAGCTCGCCCGGCCGGTTCAAGAGATTGTCGGGGATTCCAATCTTCCCAATGTCGTGGAGCATGGCGGCCAGGTAAAGATGGTGTTTTTCCCGGGTGCTGAGCCCAAGTTTTTCAGCGACGAGCAACGAATACCGGCTCACTCGGGCGGAATGTCCACTGGTGTATTTGTCCCGTGCTTGCAGCGCGCGCACGAGCGTTTCGACTGTATTGTAGAACAGGTTTCGCAGGTCATCGTACAGCCTCGCGTTGTCGAGAGACTGGCCGGCCTTCAACGCGAGAGCGGAGAGCAGGGCTAGATCGTCTTTTGTGTACAGATTTTTTCGGTCGCTCGAATCGAGATAGATGATTCCGAGCACTTTGCCGCGGGCAACCAACGGGGCACACATGGCGCTGCGAACCTTTAGGTCGCCAATGCTCTTGGAATCCGCAAAGCGTTCGTCGACAAGCGCGTCGTTGGACAGAAGC
>CP070631.1:2479926-2481940 GCA_020356045.1 Candidatus Latescibacterota bacterium | reverse complement strand
TCCTTTACGGATGGCTTTTATGGAATCGAATAAAAATGGATTAATCATTGCAATTTTTTCTGATATTGATTGTTCACCTATGTTAATCCAAATCCAGCGTGCAAAGGAGCAGAATGATCCATCGGCGCAGGTTGATCTTGCTCATCCGTCGTTTGTTGAGCTCATCGATAAACTCGAGCGAGCTAAAACGGATCTTGCGAACCCGGCGCCGATTGAGAATGTGGATCAAGATCGGCAGAACCGTGGCGGCGAGACCGGCAAGAAAAAGACTGTTTAGAAAACCCAAACCAAACACGAAACACCTCGGTTGAGATCAATTTGTTCGCGCTGCGTTCCCACAACGGCAACGGAGAGCCACTTTGTGCGGGGCGATCGGCCTACCCGCCGCCCAATCTGTTTGTGGCAACAACACCGCGAGGCCGGTTGCAGGTAACATCCGGCAACCGTTGCCACGGCAAACGGCCGCGGTTCTTCGGCACCAAAACATCGTCGTTCCGGTCCCAATCGCGGCTAAGTCAGGCGAACGCGTTTGTTGAGATAGGCGGTCAGCGCCTGATCAAATGGCGTCGCCGTCGAGAGCAAATTGTAATCGATCTGGTGTGACTTACACCCGCGGTCCAGACCGTCGATCCAACCCCGTACGTCGCTCGCATACTCATCCTTGAGAAACGCCGGTTCAACCCTGATCTTGCGGCCCGTTTCCATATCCTGAAATTCGACTTCGTCCCGGTAGTCAAGATCGAGCTCCCGAGGGTCTAGGACATGAAAAACGATCACCTCGTGCCCTCGGTGCCGAAAATGCTTTAACCCCATCAACACATCTTCCGGGCGATCCATCAAATCGGAGATCAGCACGACAAGCCCTCGTCGTTTGACCCGCTCGGCAATCGAATGGAGCGTCGAACTGATTCGTGTTTTCTCACCCGGCGTGAGCCGTTCCAGCGCGCTGAGCAAGTAAAAGAGATGCTTGCGAACCGACCGGTGAGGCGTGAGCTCCCGCGGTACCTCGTCAAACAAACACAACGCCACCGCGTCCTGCTGGCGGATCATCAGATACGACAAGCTTGCCGCCAGAAGACCGCCATAGGTCAACTTGTCGACCAGCCCGCCGCCTGTGTTCGATGCGGCGGGAAATCCCATTGACCCGCTCTTGTCCAGCAGAATCGTCGCCTTGAGGTTGGTCTCTTCCTCAAAGACCTTCATATAGAACCGGTCGGTTTTGCCAAACACCTTCCAGTCGATGTCCCGAATATTATCCCCCTGCATATACTGCCGGTACTCGGCAAACTCAACGGAAAACCCGTGATAGGGGCTGCGGTGCAGCCCAGCGATAAAGCCCTCCACGATCAGCCGGGCCTTGAGCTCCATATTCCCAAGATGACTCACGACCGTGGGGTCGAGGTACCTGGTGATGGCCTGCTTTTTCTTTCTAAGAATCAAACGCACCGCCTTGCCCGCGTGTCGCGCGTGTCCGTCACCGGTTTTCCCTCCCGGGTCACTCCGGGATTTCGCCGATGAGGTTCTCGATAATCTGATCGGTCGCCACCCCATCGGCGTCGGCGTTAAAGTTGGTCACGATTCGGTGCCGCAAGACCGGCGCCGCGATGGTTCGCACGTCATCGCAGCTCGGTGTCGGCCGGCCATGCATAATCGCCCGGACCTTGCTTCCGAGAACCAGATGTTGTCCGGCACGCGGCCCCGCTCCCCAGTTGACGTAGTCTTGTATGGCCTTTACCGACCCATCGCGTGTGGCCCGGACGAGACGGATCGCATAATTGAGCACGTGACTCGATATCGGGACGGTCTTGATGAGCCGCTGGATGTGGAGGATGTCCTCGGCCTTGATCACCACCGACGGCTCGCCTGGCGGCTGCGATGTGGTCGTCTCGACAATCCGCAGCTCTTCGTCCGCGTTGGGGTAATCCACATTGATGTGAAACATAAACCGGTCGAGCTGCGCTTCGGGCAGCGGGTAGGTACCCTCTTGCTCAATCGGGTTTTGTGTGGCCAAAAC
>CP070631.1:2463921-2479826 GCA_020356045.1 Candidatus Latescibacterota bacterium | reverse complement strand
TCACAACAACGTCAGTCCATATGCGCTACTCGACCCGGATTTGGTTACTGGTGTGTCTCAAGGAACTACACCCAAAGCAAGTTATCTAAAACAGAACTCGCCGAACCCGTTCGGCTCCGCAACACGAATTCCGTACGGGCTCGCGGTAGCCGACGTGGCAACCATTCGTGTTTACGATGTTGCAGGACGACTCGTTCGAACACTCATCGACGACGCCCGCCCGGCGGGTCGCCATTCTGTGGTCTGGGATGGAAAGAACGACCGAGGCAGAAGGGTGCCTGGAGGTGTGTACTTCTGCCGTGTGCAGATCGGCTCTTTCATGCAAACCCGGAAGATGGTTGTGATCCGGTAGTCTAGGCCCTCGAGATCGTTGGCTCTCGGCTGTCCATGAAGCATTTTCCGTCAGAAGTGGATGGACGCCAAGAGAGTGAAAAAGCTGAAACCATTCTGGACAGAACGTCTTTTGGAACGGCACAGCCAAATCCAAAGTGTGAGATGGGTGAGGTTCGCCCGCCAACGCCACTCCAAACCCCACATTCCAGCGTATTTGGACATATTGGCGATTTTTTAGGGTAAGATAACTGTAAGATGGGGGTTTTCAACGAAAATGGTGGCATCGCAAGTCGCCTAATGACAGATGGTTATCAGCGCTCAAACCCTCCTGTCCAACGCAATACGGGTGCGCTGCTTAGTCAAAACTAAACGGATTTGAGTAACGGTGGTTGCGCTCGTCTTCAAAATGACACGACGGCGTTACCACCACAAATGGAGCTGAAGGAAAAAGTCGGCGTCGTCACCACCAGCTGCGGGGAAAAACCCGCGAATGCGACCGTCGACAGTAACACCCGGAATCGGTGTAATTTGAAATCCGCCGGAAAGCCGATGAGACTCGTCATCTATGACTTCACGGTCCGGATCAGCCCAGTCGTAGGCGGCAAGCAAATTGACCCCATTGAACACCAACCAGTTGAGTTCCTGGTAGAACACGGCGTGGTTTGTCTTCCTTCCGCTCAATCGTTGATAGGAACCGTAGTCGAACTCGGCCTGATATGTAAGCGGCACCCGGCGAGAGAAGTACCAAGGATTTAGGACACCATAAACCCCAAGCGTTGAAGTGTCGCCCCCCTCCCTGATCGGCCGCCGACGAAGCAAAGCACTTCCACCGAGCGACCAGCCCTCGCTTCGGTATCCGAGGTTCAGCGCCGTACCCCATCCTTCGTCCACATCAAAGATATTCCATGGATCCGGCGTCCGCGTCCGAGACGCCATCGTGAACCAGGAAAGGTTTAGAAAAGGGTAATTCGGAGCGGCGCCGACCTCGACACCCGTCACTCGGGACTCTGGCAGCGCCCCATCGAGTTCGAACTCGCGCCGAATTCTAGATGTGTGGTCGTCAAGCCGAAGTCCATACGAGGGAACAAAGCGGCCAGCCTTTGCATATGCCTGATAGGGCCACTCTTGGGTGAGAACAAATAGTTCTCGGAAATAGGGTGTGTGACTGTCATCAAATGTCTCCGAATAGCCGCTCGACTGTCCCCGAACGCCTGTATTTACAAACAACGTGAGGTGATGAATCGGATGAAGACTCACTGGAACGTCCAGTTGCATGGGAAATCGAAGGAGCTCACCCTGTGACACTAACGCGGCAAATCTAATATCGATACCAATACGGAAAAACGGATCCGCATTGATCGACCCATATCGTCCTTGAAAAAAATCATACTTCGTCGGCGGCCCATAAGGCCTTCCCCAGGCCGCCCAATCGCTAATTGAATCATAATAGGCGTGGCTTTCTTCAAACGTGTTGGGTCCAAGCGGCAAATCGTGCGAGTACGTCGTCGCTCGATCCCACCGCCCGAATCCCGGTAGTCGGCGGTCCCAGTCCGCTGTCGGTCTTGGACTTAACGCGATCATGGGTAGGGTCGCCCGTCCGTAGAAACGGCCCGAGGCGTTTCGCATGCCACCACCGGCCGGATCGACATGACAGGCCTGACAAGCGAGCGCGCATTTGCGCTCGGCCAGCGGCGGATTGACCCAGTCGTTAGGAGTGAGGTGACAGTTGTCACAGGTTCTTCCGGATCTACCAGAGTACATTGGAGTGCTCAACGCGATCGTGAAGCACACCACAAGACCAACCAACATTGTTAAGACCGCGAACGCGAGCACTGGCAGTCTTCTCAGTTGCCCGTGCATGGCGACTTCACCCCATTGTCAATCCAGCGTTGAATGATCAGTTTTTCTTCACTCGTCAGCCTCGGCCACGCGCCTGGTGGCATTGTGTTTTTCTCGAAGACCTCATCATAAAGATCGCTGAGCCCGCCGACGACTCCCTCGCATGTCTCGTAGTTTGGATCGTCGTCATCGTCTCCGTTCTCGCTACCGTCATCATCCTCATCTTTTCCGTTATCGTCATTGTGACATGGCGTGCACTCCCGCTGTATGATCGAGAAAACCTGATCCCACGTGGGGTCTGCCGGGACGGAATCTGGATCCACCGCCTCGAGTGGACGGTCACCAGATGCGCATCCGACAACCGCTGCGACAAAGATCGTGAGAGCCACGATGGAAATCACGAGCAGCAGTCGCAAATACGAGTTACCGGAACGTTTCAGAAACATCGACAATATTTCCATGAAAACCCCCACCACTGTTGTCGCACTCTTGCCAGCTTCTGAGAGTAGGTGTATTGGGGAGGAATTACAAGTGCCGTTTACAGCCCATGTCTTTGTTGGGGAAGATGTCTTATCATCCGTGCGTGCTCAACGTGACTAACTTCGACGCTCAAACTGGCCATTGCGTTGCGGTCACGGTCTTCGGGCCCGGCTTCTGATCGCCGCATACGCACGCGAGGCCGTCCATGAATACCTGACTTCGATGAAACCGGACGGCGATAACCTTCACGCCGGCTCACATCTCAACAAGGTCCAACCTTTGTATCCTATAACGACTTCATCCGGCTCGAGAGCCCCGGTCTGTTTGATTCTTCGCGGTAACGAGTCACTATCTAAATGCAGTTACTCTCACGAAGCTTTCTGAATGAGAAAATCGTGAACGTGACCCGTGGACGAAGAGGTTACTGTTACCGATCCGCCGCCAGAGACGGTTTGAAGTTGTGACTGGTTCAGACTAACAGTGTGCGAATGACCCGCATCCGAAGAAGTGATGTACGTGCGCCCGTTCGCGGGAGGACTAGTCAAGTCGCTTTCGGGAATGCACACCGTATGCACATGACCAGTGCTATTGCTCCCGGTCGAAAACACGCCCTGGCATGATCCTCCTCCGTCGTCAACGCCCATCGGCGAGTCTTCGTCCGACGAACAACCCGCCAACGGCACTAAAATCAGAGTGGCGGTCGATCCCAGCAAGAACTCCCTACGCGTAATCATGTTGCACCTCTTTTTCTATAGCTTTGGTTGCATATACGTTTGATCGTTTTGTTCGAATCGTAAAGCCGGCGAAACTTGATCCATCGCTTCCGACAGCTTCATAGATTAGTCGACATGGGAGAATGGAACTTACAGCTGAGCGGTGAGATCGCGAATCGGCCGAGCTAGATTCGCAAAAACAATCGCCATAAAACCGGCGGAAGCGATGCGTTTGTCAAAAACCGCAGATCGTCGCACCGTTATCCGTTGGCGTTGCGGTGGAAGGCGGACCGACACACTGGCAGTGATGACAATTGGCCCTGAGCATCTTTGGGCCAAATCCAAGATGAAAGATAAGCCTGAGATGGGTGTTTTGGGGAGAAGTGTGGGCTTGAAGGAATCTCCGCGTCAGCAGTGTTCCGACAACAGGGCGTCGGCCCGTGCTACGTCGGCGGCAGCACCTAAGCGTTCGAATATTGCCCGCGCCGCACGCGCTTCTAGTTCGGCCAGGTCGTTATCTCCCGTTTTCCAATATGCCGTGGCTGTAAGCAAACGTGCGCGCGCTTCTTCATAAGGCATATCCGCCATCTGCCAGTATCGGCAGGCACTGCTGAGTGACGACAGCGCTCCCTCACTGTCGCTCTTCGTCAATGCCAACGCACCGGCCGCGTGAGCGGCATGGGCGAAAAACACGTTGGACTCGAACCGCCCGGCCAGGGACGCAAGTTCGTCCGCCCGCGACTGCGCCGTTGCGACGTCACCCGTCGCGAGCGCAATCTCGACCCCGGCGGGCAGCAACCGGACGCGGTCAAGGTCAAGGATGACGTCGGACAATGCCCGGTCGATCAAGGAGCTCGCCGCGTCTTGGCGTCCCTGTGCCAAACGCAAAAGGGCAATCCCCGGTACCGGGTGACGTCCACGACCGTGGGCTTCCTGAAACGACAATTCTGCCTCTTGGTATTCTCCGCGGCGGAGTCTGACCTCGCCCATTACGTAGTGCGCTTCGCCCGCAACAAAGGCTACAAATCCCTCTTTTCGCCTCGACACTCGCTCCGCTTCCTCCTCGGCCGCATTCCAGTCGCCGCGTATTCGCATGATGTCGGCCCGTCGGACGTTACATATCCCCTGAAACCCCGATTCTTTGTGGCTTTGGCACCACCGAACAGCCTGGTCGCTCCACTCGCCCGCCCGCCGGTAGTCCGCAATTTTGTCGCACATCGAGATCATATTGCAGTAAGTGACGCCGACTACGTTCGGAGAAAGCTCGCCAGAAATCGCCGTGGCCATCGATTCATCGAGGAGCGCCATCCCTTCATCTACCCGATTCTGCAGAACGAGCGTGCGCCCGCGATCCTGCATGGCAAGGGCACCTAGGTCGGTGTCATGAAACTTCTCAGCCACCTCCAACGCTTTAGCCGCGTGGTCCGCCGCAGCGGCCAGGTCTTGGTCAGCCTCAATGGCGATCCTCGCTCGAAGTCGCGCCAGGTAACCACTCTCCACAGTCTCTGGTACTTTCTCGAGCAGTTTTTCTGCGCGCTTGATCCACCCATTGCAGACCGAACGAGCGCCCTTGCCGAAGTTCGTCTCGCCGAGTTTGATGGCCGTGCGAGCCGCATCCACATGACGGTCATCTTTCACGTACTGCGCGTGGGCGTCCTCGTTAGCATTGATACAGACGTCGACTCGGTCCATCCACGTAGCCACATCTGCCCATTGTTCCATATCCTCTGGTGCCAATTTTCCATGTTCATGAGCCTCCGCGAACGCCGCGAATGCCTCTGGCCAATCGTACCGAGCGAATGCGGCTCGGGCCCGGTCGAGCTGCGCCGATTCTTCCTGCGTCGGCATGGCGACAATCGCTGTTTGTGATAGTGACGATTGAAGCGCCGATGACATTTCGTTCATTGACTCATAGCGGCGTGCGGGATTTTTCGCGAGTGCGCGGTGTATGATTGTTGCTAGTCCTTGCGGTGTCTCACCACGACATGAGCCAATCGGCTCCGGCTCCTCGTTGACTATCTTGTACAACACGGCCGCATCGTGGTCGGCCGAGAACGGAAGCATACCGGCAATCATTTCGTAAAGAACCACTCCCAGTGACCAAATGTCTGTGCGAAGGTCGACTTCGCCGCCCTGCGCTTGTTCCGGAGACATATAAGCCACCGTCCCGATCGTCGTTCCCTCAGCCGTGAGAATCGTCTGCCGGGTTAGCTTGGCAAGTCCGAAATCCACTATTTTGACGCTGCCCTCCGCGTTCACCATGATGTTCGCCGGCTTTATGTCACGGTGTATTATGCCCGTCTCGTGAGCGCTGGCCAGGCCGCTTGCCACCTGAGTTGCGACACCTATGACCGTATCGAGGGGCACCACGCCGCGCCCGATCACTTTGTCGAGCGACTCGCCCCCGCAGAATCCCATCGCGATGAACGTCCGACCGTCCTCAGTTTCGTCGATCTCATAGATCGTGCATACGTTGGGATGGTCGAGCGCGGACGCCGCCCGAGCCTCACGCGCGAATCTCTCGCGCTGGGTGTCTGAATGACCCAAGTGGTGGGGTAGAAACTTGAGCGCAACCGCGCGGTCGAGCTTCAGGTCATGAGCTTTGTAGACCACACCCATTCCACCACTACCGAGTTCTTCGAGGATTTTGTAGTGAGATATGGTCTGCCCGATCATCTTATTCCCCTGAAATGCCCAGCGCAGTGGAGAAGATTTGTTATCCATGGGTGGCACTCTGCACCAAGGGATATTCTAGCAGGAATGGGGCGGGGTTCAAAGGGGGTAGTCGCTGTGCGTGCACGCCGTTACATGCCGAGATCGGTCGGACGGGAAGCCCCCTGCATCCCCCACCTCACGCGGCTAGAGGCAAGCAGGCCAGTGGTCGGCCGGTGACGAGAAATTGTGTGTCGTTGAATCCGACCACCCGAACCGCGTTATTCGACCCGGATGACACCATTGGGAGGGACAACACTATCCCTCACATAACGATCATAGGCACGCGCTCACAAACACATCGAACTTTCCTTGGGCCTCGTGAGAGCATCCATCCTTAATGTCCCAGATCAGGCATTCAGGATTATCGTCATCTTCTGTCGCCGTCGCTTCGAACGTCCCCAACCTGCTCATAGCTTCATCGGCACCTTGAACCTTTCCAGTCAGTACCACAATGTCCTTGTCGTTTTCGCACCTCAAAAACCCCGCTGTGATTTGATAAACGGTCATGCTCTCCCCGTTGAACAAGGAAAAACTCCCGCGGGCGTTTCCGTCCGGAAACACTATGAAACTGGCTTGAAAACTCACTACCGATACACTCCCATCCGGTGCCACCGCATCGACCTCCTGCCTCTTGAAGTGTCCGATGGCGACGAGTGGCGCCTCGCCCACTGGCTGTCCACCATGTTGTGACACGCCGTTAGCTTCATCACCCGGGCCGTCGAGCGCGCCAACAACCTGGTTGTCCGATGACGCTGGAACGCCTGTTGGCGATTCGCTGCAACCAAGAAACAAGGTCACGCCCAGAACAAGAATCACGACAAACGCGAACTTGAGATCCATGGATCACCTCCAGATCAAAAGGTCCGACACCGTTCACACGCGGACTGTTGAAAAACGACAACCCTACGTTACAGATTTTCAGATTCGTGACGAGTTAGAACCAGTCAGTTTGTCAACGAAATGCGTGAGTTCGTTCGGTGTTGCTCACTGATGCAGCGTATCGTCTGCGAGTATTCTGAGTGGGTGCAAATACTTGACTCAGTGTGGACACAACGGAGGTATTATCTCAATAACGACCCAACAAGTCCAGTGTCATTGCAAGGGGATGACCTACGCACGTGAAGAGATTCACAACATACCATTGCAACAAATATATTTTGGTGTTTTCAGACCCAATATACATATATTAAGACAGTAAAATCGTCGAGAGAGAAGAAGTCAGGAGTGCCTTGAACCTCAACCCACTTCACAGCGAAAGGATTGGCTTGAGTGGAGTCGTTCGGACGCAATGCTAGGAGGTGATGACAAATGCCACTTTTTATGGACATTCATAGAAATGTTAAAGGGATCACTCGTCAGGATCTTGCTGAGGCGCACAGAAAGGACCTGGAAGTCCAAGCCAAGTACGGAGTTGAGTTCATCAGTTATTGGTACAGCGAAAAAGATGGAGCTATCTTTTGTCTGTGTAATGCCCCCGACAGAGACGCTGCAGCCGCTGTCCATCGTGAAGCGCACGGTGGTGAAGCAGATGAGCTCATCGAGGTAAAAGAAGGCGAGTAATCAAACACGCTTTTTCAAGTGATCAAGAGTGCCCTGCGGCGGTTTCGTTGCAGGGCATTCGAATTTTTGCTGGTTGAACGCCTAAATAATCCCTGTGGTACCTAAAAGCTCCGGTTCGTTGTGAAGATGCCGTCCGTCCCGCCATTATTAAGAATACGAAGATCCTGTTATATCAGAGCGTCACGATATTCACCCTTCTCCGCGAGCTGTTCTCCGCGCTGAGATCGCTCCTCGGACTTGTAGGAATACCACAGTTACAACCTGTGGCACACTACTGCGTAGCGGTAAGAAGAAGCGTGTGATGGTAATTCGCACACTCGAACAGACCAATCGGTTCGAGAGCGAATGGAGCACCCAGCAGTGAAGACCGCGGTTTAATAAATCTCTGTAACTATTGGTGCTGATGAATGAGATCGATTTAGTGACCAACGCATCACGAATGCGATGCGTTGGCCCATGGAAAATTGTTTGAATCAAGATGTTGCGGTTGGTCGACCTTACGGCGATCACAAGTTGTAGAGCACACCCACCTTTAAGGCTAACTGATTCACATCGTTCACGATTCCTGCCCAAAGTTCGGTCACGAAATTCATCTTCGGTGTCATCGGAGCGTAGAACCCGCCGCCGAGGTCGAGCCCGAGCTTCGTACTCGAATCATTGACCGTCGATCCGGGAACAATAACTCCCATGATGTTCTGATCCGGAATCGTCAGCTCGGCGCTCACGAAGTGAATACTAAGTCCCCCACCCGCAAAAGGACGAATTCTGGTGCTCGGCACGTCAAAGAGATATTTCGCTTTGGCGCCAAGTGTGATATCTCGGACGGACGCTTCGATTCCGAATTCGTCCTCGGACGTCGACCAGTAACCGAGGTGCGTTTCCAACATGATTCTGGGTGCGATCGTCCCTAGATCCAGATGTGCGCTAAATCCTACTGTCGCATCAAAATCCTCAGGGTTTACAACTCCAACCTGCAAACCGGCCGCCTTAAAACCAATATTGGACTGAGCGGCCGCACTCGACACAAAGGAAATACAGAGGCAGCTGATTATGAATCCAAAATACAACCGTGACATGTGATCCCTCCCTGAAAACGAATTCGCCCGCCGGTGCGAACGCAAAATAGACTGGCGTGCCTCGCAAACGTCTTGTACTGG
This sequence comes from Candidatus Latescibacterota bacterium, assembly GCA_020356045.1. Lineage (GTDB taxonomy): Bacteria > Krumholzibacteriota > Krumholzibacteriia > WVZY01 > WVZY01. The sequence goes on along the minus strand of CP070631.1, from coordinate 2,471,029 downwards.
AGACCAAATGGCAAATTTGCAAAAAATGGGCCACAGAGCCGCCCGTGAGGCGGACCGCATTCAGTCGTGGGCCATCTCACCGTTCGCCGAGGTGGGGTGTTAACTTCGCATTACAGGTGCGGGGATCGAGGAACAATCTTCCAGTTTGCCAACCTTGAACTTGGTAATAGGTTTCAACTCGGCATCTTATGAAGGGTGGCCGCCAAAAACCGGAATTGTCAAATTTTTCAGACACTCAGAGTCGCGTGCCACCCGCCCTTCTCGTTATCCGGAACCGTGGTGTGGCCGCCGAATGCAAATTGCGAAATGGTTTTAAGATTGGAAATCAAGTCAGTTTATAATCCGAGTGCCAACGCATCTGAAAACCTACCCCACGCACACTGACTCAACAGGCGTTGAACCTTTCATGCGCGGAAAGTAATCTGGATATTCGAGCTCATGTTTCGGTTCCCTTCTTTCTCGCTTGGGCGGTTTTTCTTTTCGCTGGATCGCATGCGGCTTGGTGTGATATACTCATGTTTTGTAACCAGCTTTCTTTATTGGGTTTCCGGCACACTCTCACCATTCCAACATCGTAGAGAAGGGACGTTGATGAACATGCGTATTTCAACACCCGTTGGCTGTCTTTTTCCGGCAATACTGATTGTGGTCGCTTTCCTATTCACACCTGTCAACGCGCTGGCCTTCGACCTGCTATTTTCTGCCCCGCTATCATACCAAGCAGGTAATGGCCCCTATTCCGTTTGCACCGGAGATTTCGATGGGGACACCAACGTCGACTTGGCCGTAACGAGTTATAATGGCGACGACGTCTCCATTTTCCTCGGTAACGGAGACGGCACCTTTGCCGCCTCAGTCGACTACGGGGCGGCTAATGGCCCCTATTCCGTTTATGCAGGGAATTTCAACGCGGACGCCGACCTCGATTTGGCCGTTGCAAATTATTTTAGCAACAACGTTTCCGTTCTTCTTGGCAACGGAGACGGTACCTTTGCCGAGGCCGTGAATTACGGGGCAGGTGATGGCCCCCATTCCGTTTATGCAGAGGATTTCAACGGGGACACCGATCTCGATTTGGCCGTGGTAAATATTAACAGCAACAATGTTTCCATTCTTCTTGGGAACGGAGACGGCTCTTTTGGGGCTGCCGTGAATTACGCGGCGGACAATGCCCCACGCTCCGTTTACGTGGGGGACTTCAATGGGGACACCGACCTCGATTTGGCCGTCGCCAATTCAGGGAGTGACAATGTCTCCATTCTAATCGGTAATGGAAACGGCACCTTTGCCGCCGCCGTGAATTACGGCGCGAGCGTTGGCCCACGCTCCGTTTTCGCTGGGGATTTCAACGGGGACACCGATCTGGATCTGGCCACAGCAAACTATAATAGCGGCGACGTTTCTATTCTCCTGGGGAATGGAAACGGCACCTTCGCGGCCGCGGATAACTACGAGGCGGGTAACGGCGTCTCTTATGTGTGCGCAGGGGATTTTGATGGGGACACGGATTTGGATTTGGCCGTAACGGTTGCACTCAGCAGCGGCATTTCTATTCTTTTGGGGTTCGGAGACGGCACCTATCCGGGCGTCGCCAATTATGGAGCGGGCAATGGTTGCTGGGCTGTTCACGCAGGGGATTTTGATGGCGACACCAACCTGGACCTTGCTGTGGCGAATAATTTGGGCGACAACGCCTCCATTCTTTTGGGGAACGGAGATGGCACCTTTGCCACTCCCGCGAATTATGCGGCAGACGATTCGCCCCGCTCCATTTACGCAGGGTATTTTGATGGAGACACCGATCTGGATCTGGCCGTAGCCAATTATATTGGCGACAATATCTCCGTTCTCATTGGGAATGGAAACGGCACGTTTGCCACCGCCGTGAACTACGGGGCGGGTGATGGTCCCTCGTCCGTATTCGCCGGGGATTTCAATGGGGACACGGATCTGGATCTGGCAGTAGCCAATTTTGAAAGCGACAATATCTCCATCCTCCTTGGGAACGGAGACGGCACCTTTGCTACCGCTGTGAACTACGGGGCGGATGACGGCCCCTATTCTGTTTACGCGGGGAATTTTAATAAGGGCACGGATCTGGATTTGGCAGTAGCCAACTATAATAGCTTCAATGTCTCAATTCTCCTTGGAAACGGAGACGGCACCTTTGCTACTGCTGTGAACTATACGACAGGCAGCGGCCCCTCTTCCGTTGTCGCTGGGGATTTTGATTTTGATACGTGGCTGGATCTGGCGGTTGCCAATTTTAACAGCGACAACGTATCGATTCTTTTTGGGAATAGAAACGGCATCTTTGACGCCGCCGTGAACTACAAGGTGGGTAATGGCCCGCACTCCGTTTACGTCGGGCATTTTGATGGGGACATCGTTTTGGATCTGGTCACGACCAATTTTGTTGACGATGACGTCTCCATTCTCATTGGAAACGGGGACGGCACCTTCGCGAACCCAGTGAATTACAGGGCAGATGATGGAATCCGCTCAGTCTATGGAGGGGATTTCGATGGAGACACCGACCTGGATCTTGCCGTGGCGAATTTTAATAGTGATAACGTCACTGTCCTCGTGAACCGAAGCGATGCCATCACTGGTGTGGAATGGAGACCGTCTGTTCCTCGAGATCTGCACATACTTTATAGTTACCCGAATCCGTTCAATCCGACCGCCACCATTGTGTATTCAGTCCCATCAACGGGACTTTTGAGTATTCGCATCTACGACGTAACCGGCCGTTTGGTACAAACACTCGTTGAGGAGCCAAACACATTCGGTGAGCACAGAGTGGTCTGGAATGGTCGTGACCGCGAAGGTCAAATGGCTGCCTCCGGTGTTTATTTCGTCCGGCTAGAAGCGGGTGACCAGGTGCTAACAAGGAAAATTGTGCTGCTGAAGTGAATCGACGGCACAGTGTCCGAAAATAGCACCGTGCCATTACGAAAGCAGCGTCCCAGTAGCTGAACTGAGACGCTGTTTAAAGAAATCCCGAGAGGGGGAGATTCGGTAGGAGAATCCTCGTTTGAAGTATGCGGCACGGGCCTTTGGCCCTAATCCGCGTAGCCTAGACTGAGGCAGCTCCGGACGAACCATTGGAAATGCGGAATGCCAGTTACGGCTAATCCGCGGATACTAGTCTGATGATCGTCGGTAAATGCTCTCCTCTCGAAAAAACATACTTTGCGCCAGCCGGTTCCATATCATTTCAAAAGCACCATCTTTTTCGTGAGCGATTGTTTCCCCGCGGTCAGGCGGTAGAAGTAGACGCCGGTGCTGACCTGATTACCGTGTACGTCCTTCCCATGCCAGGCGATTTCCTTGACACCGGGGTCAAGTGTTTCGTCCACGAGCGTCGTCACTAGCTTGCCCTGAACGTCATACACGGACAGATTCACATTCTCCCGTATCCGCAACGTGAACGAAATCGTCGTCGTTGGGTTAAACGGATTTGGAAAGTTCTGCTCCAGTGATATTGTCAGCAAGGCCCCACGCGGCGTATCGTCCACTGCTGATGGCGATGAATCGCACACCAGGGTTGTGTCTGGATCGTGTGCGCTGACAATGGGAATCGGTTCCGTAATGGTCGGTGAGCGGGACTGGACCGTGAAACCGGCGGCGGCCGTGACGGGGGCGACCGTAGTTACAACCGGTGTGACGTTCTGCCCCAGACAGGTGTATCCCGTTGACGCGAAGCACGCCATCAGAAGGTCTCTGTCACCGACGCCGTAGCTCCCTGTATTTCCCGTCACCATAAGGCGTCCGTCAGTAGCTTCCACTACTGACGAGCCCCAATCGTCCGCACTATCTCCAAGGGTTCGTGACCAAAGGTGGTCCCCGAATTCAGCAAATTTGGTGAGCAGAAGGTCGTATCCGCCCTCGCCGTAGCTTGTTGTATACCCCGCCACAACATACCCACCATCCGATGCTTCCGCCACAGAGTAGCCCCCATCAATTCCGACTCCTCCCAATGCCTTCGTCCAAACAAGAACACCCGTGGAGTCAAATTTGGTAACGAGCAAATCTCTGTCACCCGCGCCGTAGCTTGTTGTATACCCCGCTACAACATACCCACCATCGGAAGCTTCAATTAATGACGAGCTCGATTCAGTTGCCACTCCTCCCATTGTATTGGCCCAGAGAAGGTTTCCTGATGATTCGAATTTCGCGATGAGTAAATCGTAGTCACCAGCGCCAAAGCTCCTTGTGGAACCTGCTACAACAAGCCTCCCATCGGACGCCTCAATCAGACCTCCTTGCCATTCCCTATCATTTCCAATCAAGTTTTTCGTCCACAAATGAGTCCCTGCAGAGTCAAACTTGGAAAGATAGAGGTCGAAAATGCCAGTGAAACTATTAGTACACCCAAGCACAACAAGTCCCCCATCAGACGTTTCTTCGATGGGCCCTCCATATGACCACCATGGATTATTTGCTCTGATAGTTCTGCTCCAAAGATGACTGCCAGACCCGTCGAACTTGGCAATCAAGTGCTCGCGATCGGCCCAGAAGCTCTCGCTCCATCCAAACACAACAATCCCCCCATCGAGAACCTCTTTAATAGATGCGACGCCGCCTTCGACGCCGCCATAGCCTACAGCTTTGGTCCAGAGATGATTTCCAGAGGCGTCAAATTTGCTGATGAGATTATCGGTATCACCTTCCCCAAAGCTCCTGGTCGTTCCACCCGCCACGAATCCCCCATCGGAGGTTTGAACAAGACAGCCGCCGTTGTCGTACGCACTTCCACCAAGAGTTTTGACGAATACATCCTGACCGGAAATCACCGTGGCAGTTCCGGAGCACGAGACATCGGTGCAGTTGACTCCCGTTTCGATCGTGCAGTTGTGCGTTCCAGCAGAGCTGGGTTCAAAACGCACAGTCACCTGCAGCGACTCGCCGGCGGCCAGACTGTAGCCCCCTCCACCCGAGACGATTTCGAAATGATCACACGTTTCGCCCACATTTCCGCTGAGTGTGTCCACGCCCGCATTGATGATCACAAATGAGGTATCCACAAACCCGCCCACATTCACCGTGTCAAAGTCCAGTGCTATCGGCCAGACATCACAGAGAGTGGAGTCGTAACCGACCCCCGTGCAGGACACGTCGTAGCAGCTCATCGCACCGGTCTCCACGGTGCAATCATGACTCCCGGCAGAGGAAGGTTCAAACCGGACGGTGACCGATCGAGACTCCATATGGTCGAGGGAATACGATCCGCCACCGGAGATGATAGAGTAGTGGTCGCATGATTCGCCTACGCTACCACTGAGGGTGCCAAGACCAAGGTTTTTGATAGTAAAATTCTTATCCAATGAGTCCCCGACGGCAACTGTGCCGAAATCCAAATTTGTGGGCGAGACCTCGCAGACATCAGGATTTGGCCCTCCACCCAGACCGTGGCAATCGACATCGCTACATAAATCAAGGCCGGTCTCAACCGTGCAGCTGTGCCCACCACTAGGCTCCGTCGGTTCATATCGCACCGTTACCGTCAACGTATCGCCAACAGCCAGACTGTACGATCCTCCACCGTCGACGATACTGAAGTGATCGCATGGCTCACTTACATTACCGTGAAGTATGCCAACTCCAATATTCGTGATGATGAAACTCAAGTCGCGATAGTCCCCCACCATGACTACGTGAAAATCCAGATACGTCGGCGACACGTAACAAGGGCTCGACCCAAACCCCGAACAAGACACGTCATCGCAGTCCGCGCTTCCTGTCTCGATCGTACAGTCGTGCTGTCCCACGGAATCGGGGTCGAAGCGCACCGTCACCAATAGTGACTCGCCGGCGGCCAAATCATAGGCACCACCACCCGATATAATGCTGTATTGGTCACACGACTCGCTTACAGTGCCGTTGAGTCTCCCTCGGCCTGTGTTCGTTATACTAAAGCTCTCGTCGACAGGATCCCCTGCAATCACCATAACCGTGTCAAATTCCAGAATGGTTGGAGAAATTTGACAGCCGGGGCCCTGCTCACCCACCCCAGTACAGGAAACATCGCTGCACAACACACTTCCCGTTTCAATGGTGCAGTTGTGCTCTCCGACAGAATCGGGCTCGAATCGTACAGTCACCAAAAGCGACTCGCCCGCTGCGAGGCTGTACGCCCCACCACCAGAAACAACACTGTAGTAATCACACGACTCACTGACCACCCCACTCAACGTGTCTCCACCCGCGTTCCGAATCGTAAATTGCTCATCGAGATAGTGGGCCACACTCACCGTGTCAAAATCGATACTGACTGGAAAGATCTCGCATATGGGAGGGTTCTCGGCGACGCCCGTACACGCCACGTCCGTGCAAAGTTCGGTGCCGGTCTCGATCGTGCAATTGTGCGTCCCAACTGAAACGGGTTCAAAACGAACCGTTACGAGCAATGATTCACCCGGCGCAAGCGAGAACGCACCCCCGCCCGAGACGATATTGTAATGATTACAAAGCTCCGTTACGTCTCCAGTGAGCGTGTTCTCATAAATGTTGGCGATGGTAAACACCAGATCAGCAGAATCACCCAAAACAACGGTGCCAAAATCGAGCGAGCTTGGTGTGACCTCACATTCGGTAGGCGCTGTCTCGAACGCATAGACCTTGTTATCTCTGGAACCGACATAGAGCCTGCCATCGGCAATGGCGGGAGAGGTATCCACATAATCCCCCGTCGTGTAGCTCCAAACCAACGAGCCGCTTGACTCGTTTACACAGACGATTTTATCGTTGTATGTCCCAACGTACACCATACCATCGGCAACAGTAGGAGCACCGTATACCGCCCCCCCCGTATAGTAGGACCAATTGACACTTCCCGTGTTGGCATCCAGACAGTAGAGCCATCTGTTTGTCGCTCCGAAATAGACCTTACCATTGGCGGCAACAGGAGATCCGTATATTGGGAGTGATACGGTATAGGTCCATAGCGAGTCGCCGTTTGCCGCGTCTAGACAGAGAATCATCTTGCTATCGTATGACCCGACATACACTTTATCGTCAGCTACGCAAGGAGAAGAAAAAACACGTCCACCTGTGTCGTAACTCCAAATCAGCTCGCCGGTTGAATCATCCAGACAGTAAACCT
>CP070631.1:2447922-2463821 GCA_020356045.1 Candidatus Latescibacterota bacterium | reverse complement strand
GAAGGTTACACCCGTTACTCGTGTGGTGGGCGAGCATTTGACCGATTGTCCAAAACATATCTTTGAAGCTTCCGCGGCTTAGCCTGTGCGGATCGATATTGTCGTCGCGCATTTTTCGTGTCGAGAAAAACACCTCGAGAGTCAGATCGATACCGCCGCGTTCACGGTCGGAGGGGTCGTCGAGATACGGCAGAGGCTTTGGGTCACCATCGGAGCGTTCAAAGGATGGTATGCGAAACGGTTCCAATGCTTCCAGGGTTACAATCCACGGCGATAACGAGGTTGTGAAACTCTTCGCTAGAAAGGGTCCCAAAGGTTGGTACTCCCATTTCTGTATATCACGTGCCGACCAATCGTTGACGATGCACAAACCAAAGATGTGATCCTCGGCCTCGGAAACGGGGACCGGTTGTCCCAGATCGTTACCCGGGCCGACGAACACACCAACCTCGATTTCGTAATCGATCAACCGGCTGGGTCCAAACTCGGGCGTCGGCGATCGATCGTCCTTGGTTTGCCCCCGTGGCCTCTTGACCGGTGTGCCGCTCACACACAGAGACGAGGCGCGGCCATGGTATGCTATTGGAATGTGCTTGTAATTGGGTAGCAACGGGCTATCCGGCCTGAACATACTCCCCACGTTTGTGGCATGATAGACCGACGCATAAAAATCTGTGTAATCGCCTACGCTCGCGGGCAGGTACATTTCGGCGCTGGACATAGGAACGAGAGCGCCGTGGACGATATCCCGCGTTCCTGCATCATCGGGGAAGTCAGCGCGGAGTAACTCGCTAACCCGATGCCGCAACGCCGACCAATACACGGGACCGAGCCCCATCAACGCGTTCAACGTCGCAACGTCGCAGGACAACGCGGCGGTGTACGCCGGTCCGCTAAACAGGTGGGCTTCGCGGCAGATTGACAAATCCAATATCTGATCACCTATTGCGATTCCCACCGCCGGGGTCTCTTCGGCCCCTTTTCTTTTGAACACGCCAAATGGCAAATTTTGGATTGGAAAATCAGAATCGGTTTGGTTGGCCGACTCCACCCAGCTTTTCAGTTGTTGGTCGTGTGTCGCGTTCAATCGAGGGTTCATAACAACCGTAGTCCTTTCAAATCCTCAATTGGTTCATCAAAAGAACAGGAACCGAACGCGGAGACCGAGCGGGTGCGAACAGATTCCAAAACATCGTTCGAAAAAAAGCGCCCCTTCCATCTGACGCCAAGCTCATCGAATGCGAAAGCCGTTACATCTTCCTCTTCCAGCGCTTCGATTATCTCACCGTCTGACATCAACTCACTCGCGCCCGCCGCAGCTATTAAAAGATTGAGAAAGCCGTACATCCGCCCGGTGGGACTCCCGGGTTCGTAGGTCAGGTTTTTGACCCCACACAAGGGGTGATGAAGCCCCGCCGTTGCTTTCAAAACCACGTCTTTTTCATGGCATATCTTCAGAAGTCTCGCCAGGTCGGACGCCAGCGGGAACATGTCTGGGGTTACTCCTCCGGTCCGCACCTTCGCACCGGCTCTCGCACTGGAAATGACCTCGACCAAAACGGTCGGATCATCGGTGATTGGTATCTCGAAGAAGCACTCTATCCCATCGGGTACTATCGCCGCAGCCGCCTCGACAAACTTTGTCGTGTCCGCCTTGGCTTCGACTACATCAATCACGGCGAGACCGTCCTCTCTCTTTTCCCGGTGCCACTCGTTGAACCGCTGTATCCTGTCCATATCGGCACGAAAATCGTCAGCGACCAGCGCAGCCAACTTCCACTGAGGTTCGCCGCGCCCACCGTCCAGGACGTCGAGCGCCGCAAAATTAAAATCTTCCAGCCGGGACACCGGAACCACGAATCGCCCCAGCATCCAGCTTTCAGGTTGATTCCTGTGCACATGGTACTTGCGTACGGCAGATTCCATATCGAGCGCCGCCGGTGGAAACAACCCTGCATAATCGATCGCGTGACCAAGAAGTGTCACTATCGCGTTTCTTTCCGTTTTGGGCGTGTGGTCAGGCATATCGTTCCTTGATGATATCCAAGTGGTGAAACACGTGACCAGCTGTGATGAATGGAATTGACCGCACGGTAAATTCAAAACCGGAAGCCGTCCCCCTGAGCATCAGGACATCTTTGTTAAAACCGGCAAAAAGCGTGATCGTGGCAGATCGCACCGAACGGAACTCGGCGAGAAGGTCAGCCAGAGTTCGGGATATGAATCCACCATTCCGCACAAACTCATCCTGATCATAACCGGGCAGCGGCGTCCTGTCTTTTCTTGCAAAACGAAGCGCGCGATAGCAAAAAACACGTTCGGTGTCCGTCAGATGGCCAATTATCTCTTTGAGATTCCATTTCCCCTCCTCGTATCGGTGACCGGCTCTCTCCTCTCCGATCCCCTCGAGCAGATTATCCATCTCTTCGCGTTGTGCCACAAGTATATCGAGGATATCCCCATCCCCGACCCTGTCAACATAGGCGGAGGCATACGGCGGGCACTCGTTGGCGGCGGGGCGTCGTATCATGTCGGAAAAGTCCTTTCTTAACCGGGGAGCCACATGGCGAGCTACCGATCGAGGTCGATGACGTATCCGTATCCTTTTTGTTTGAAGCCCAATCTTTCGAACAGCCGGGACGCCTCTTCGTTTCGGTCGTTGGTGGAGAACCTCAACTCATGGCACCCCACCTCCCTGCATTTCTCCATTGCGAACTCCATCATGCGCTTGCCGATTCCCTGCCGTTGGTACCGCTTGTGAACCGCGACGTTCTCGACGATGCCGTGGGAACTCCTTCCTGTCGCAGGACCCTCCATGACGACCAGCATGAAGGTACCTACCACCTTGGCGCCCTTCTCGGCAATATACACATGGAAATTAGGGTGCTTTTGCACCTTCTCAAAGATGTTCATAACCGTTTTTACGTCAAATGTTGCGGCGCTTATTCCCTTCGTCAAATTGTAGAGCGCCACAACGGCAGGAACATCTTCCTGTCGGGCTGAACGAATCTTCATATCATCTACCCGAACTCCAGAGCCCTACTCGAGATCGATACTAGCTCCGGGTTCAACAATTGCGGCCTTTCGACCCTGCGATTCCACTTTCTGAACGAACTCGTTTGGATTCACCTCGATGTACGGAAACGTCTGATAGTGCATCGGGATCGTGATCTTGGCATCGACAAACTCCGCCGCCTTGACGGCATCGGTTATCCCCATGGTGAAATTATCACCGATAGGAAGCAGAGCCGCGTCGAACGGGCCATTCATCTCAGCGATTAGTTTCATATCGAGGAACAGCCCTGTGTCACCCGCGTGATAGATTTTCCTGCCTCCCATGGTCAAAACAACACCCGCCGGGTTCCCCAATGATTCGCCGTCGGGACCGGTGGACCCGTGGTGGGCTATGGTTAGCTTGACATGGCCAAATGGAAAACCGGCACCGCCGCCAATGTGAAGAGGATGCGACGTACAACCCTTTGCGGCGACATAATTGGCGATTTCAAAGTTGGAGACAACGAGCGCCCCGGTCTTTTTTGCGATTTCTACCCCATCCCCGATGTGGTCGCCGTGGCCATGGGTAATGATCACACCGTCTAGTTTTTCGAAAGCGTCCGGACCTACATCGGCCAGATCGTTACCGGTAAGAAACGGATCGATCAATACCCGGTGCGATTCATCCTGAACCTCCCAACACGAGTGTCCGTGGAACGTCAATTTCACCATGGGCTCTCCTCCTTGTCTTTGCGAGTGGCGGCTACTTGTTACTTCGCTCGATTGCTATTAGTTTGGCGTCGATCAGCTCGCGGTGCGTCAACCGGAGCAGTTTGGCCAGCTTGTGCATAAAATAGTTTTCGTGTTCATCCATCTTCCCATCCGAATAGACGAGCTCCCACAGAAGTTCGACGATCCGGGTCTTCTCTTCGTTGGAATAGTGTTGATTGATGGCGTTCGTAAACTGCCAGACATCGAGGCTTTTTTCCAGTTCTTCGCGCGAGGCCCGTTTTAGTTCGAGTACTTCTTCGCGTGATAAGCCGTACTCGCTCTCAAACGTGGACAGTATATGGTCACGTTCCTCATCGCCGAATTCGCTGTCGATATTGGCCATCTCGAGAAAAATGGCGCACGTGGCAAGATGAACATCGTGGTGTTGCGCGCCTTTCTCATCCGCGGACGCCAGCGGATGCGAACCGTCTGGCTTGTCACCTGTTCCCAAAATCCGTTTTAAGATATCGATCATTCGAGGTCCGTACCGATTCAATCATGATTTTTGTGTTATGTCTGTCACACCCCCGCCAGCCTCGTCCACCCAGGTTTCAGCTTTTCTTGGGTCTGTTCGCCGCAAACAAACCTAGCACGAACCCAAGGGCAGCCATCAGAACCACGAGCAGAAGTAGGGGAATCGGGAAATCCCAAAACAGGAACTTGAAGATGACATCGCTTCTGTTCTGAACGATGATGATGATTAGCAGAATTGCCAAAACCAGTGTGGTAATAAGCTTCGGTTTTGATTTCAAAAGGTACCTCCTGTTCGATTTGCGCCGGAGATGAGCACCAGAGTGTAGCGCGGGCCGATCAATCCGCTGGCTCCTCGCCTTCTAGATTACCGCAACCGAGTATCTCCTGTACATACATTTTCATTTTGTCGTAATGAGACCCCTTCCAATATACCTTTCCACAGCCGGGGCACCGGTAGAACTCGCTAAATGCAATTGCCGTTCTCGCCGGAATTTGACTCAGCACATCATTTTTGTCGACCCGCGCCAGCACTCCATTACATTCCATACAACGTCGAAACGGCTCAATCCGTCCGGTAAGATCAAAGCGGCCCACGACCTCACGAAGCTGGTGATCCGGATCGGCCGAGCGAATCCAATAGCCATGAGTTACGCTCCCCGTCTTGAGAATCCCCTTGTCTCGCGTGAGGATAATTCGTCTCTCGGCGGCGGCCAAACGGATGATATCCATGTCGTTGTAGTCGTTCTCGTATGACGCGTCAAAGCCCAGCATCCGAAGCAGGCGGGCAAGCTTGCCCAAATGAACGTCGAGTATGAACGCCGTTCGCCTGAGCGGTTTGTCGCGAAGACGAACGATGGGGCTTACGTCGATCGTTTCGCACACCGGGTAAACCGAAACGCGGTCACCGTCCGCCAGGTGGTGAGCGAACCCGACGGAAACTCCGTTAACAAGAATCAGTTCGATTTCGGTGTGGGGAACACCCAGAGCCTCGATGGCGTCTTTCACCGCCGGTGTGCCGTCGAACAGATACGCAAATGCCATCTTTTGCTTATCCGGCGGGAGGAAATCGTTGAGCTCTTCGTAGAAACGAAACTGCGCGGATTTTCGATGTTTCGAGCCCATAATCATGGAGTCCGGTCACACCGTAACGCTGATCCGGACGCGTTCCGGCGGACGGACTGACCCGATCTCGGCCACCGGTTGGACGCCCTTTTGAATCAACGCATCGATCAAGGCACTTGCCCTATCCGCCTGTACCGACATGAGGAGCCCACCCGAGGTTTGCGCATCATTGAGCACCTTGCGCGTTACAACCGAGATGTTGTCATCGTATTCAACCATGGGCCCTGTGAACGCAAAATTGTCTTCTGATCCACCGGGCAAGACGCCCGATGTGGCGAGATCCAGCACGCCTGCAAGAACCGGGACTTTTTCCATCTCCACCAATGCCGATGCATTCGATCCGTTCATCATCTCGAGCAGGTGGCCAAGAAGGCCAAATCCCGTGACATCGGTACAGGCGTTGACGCCGATCGCCACCATAACTTCCGAGGCGGCACGATTGAGACTCGACATGGTCGACACGAGCAGTTCCACCTGTTCTCCATCCAGAAGACCTCGTTTGAGCGCCGTGGCCAAAACACCTGTTCCTATCGGTTTGGTCAGCACCAACACATCGCCCGGCCGCGCGCCTCGGTTGGTGACAACCTCGTTCGGATCGACCAATCCGGTAACGGCCAGGCCAAATTTGGGCTCGGTGTCGTCCACGGTATGACCGCCAATGATCGCTATTCCAGCTTCATCCGCTTTTGACCTGGCGCCTTGGAGTATCTGCTCGAGCACGCTGATCGGAAGCCTGCTGCTCGGAAAGCCCACCACGCTCAGGGCAAAGCGGGGCTTCGCCCCCATCGCGTAAATGTCGCTCAATGAGTTCGCTGTTGCGATGGCGCCAAATTGAAAGGGATCGTCGACAACGGGAGTGAAGAAATCGACGGTCTGAACGATCGCGGCATGATCGTCGATTCTGTATACGGCCGCATCATCAGCGGTATCGGTTGCTACGAGAACATCCGGATGGTCGGGCACCGGCAGGGCAGCAAGCACTTGCTCGAGCAGCTGCGGACGGAGCTTGCAGGCACAACCCAATCCATGCGTGTACTGGGTCAGTTTGACCGTCTCGGATGCCTGATCCTCGACAACTACCGCGCCACCGGATGGTTGCAGCCGTCCGACTACATCCCGGATTTGTTCGAGCGCCGCATCGACGTCGTCAATCGTGGTAAAACGTCCGGTCGAAAACCGAATCGTCCCCATCGCGTATTCGACCGGAACTTTCATGGCCTCGAGAACGCTCGAAAGCTCGACACCTCCGCTGTGGCAGGCCGCGCCGGCAGAGGCAGCCACACCGCTGAGCTCCGACAGGATCGTGTTGGCTTCGAGGCCTTTGAAGCTTACGCTCGATGTATTGGGAAGCCGTTTTCCCATGTGACCATTTTTGCGAATCCATGGAAATTCCGCTTCGATGCCCTGCTCCAATCGGTCCCGCATTTCCTGCATGTGGCGGCTATGCCTGGGCAGATCATCGACAGCAAGTTCGCAAGCTTCACCGAGTCCGACGACTTCGATCACGTTTTCCGTGCCGGCCCGCCGGTTCATCTCGTGATGGGCGCCGTGAACGAGATTCTCGAGACGAACACCGGACTGCACATAGAGCGCACCGATTCCCTTTGGTCCATAGATTTTGTGACCGGCGATGGTCAACAGATCGACTCCGAGCTCGTTCACGCGTACGGGGATTTTCCCAATGGATTGCGCGCAGTCGGTGTGCACGAGCACGCCGTGCCGGCGGGCAGCCTCGGCGATCTCGGCTATGGGCTCGATGGTTCCGACTTCGTTGTTCGCGTGCATAATACTGACGAGAATCGTCTGTGGAGTTATTGCCGCTTCGACCTCACCCGGATCCACCATCCCATACTCGTCGACGGGAACAAACGTAGCCTTGAAACCTCTTCGTTCGAGATACCGGCACACTTCACCGACCGAGGGATGTTCGACCGCAGAAGTGATGATGTGGTTACCTTTTCGGCGGTACGCCTCCGCGACACCTTTTATCGCGTAATTGTTCGATTCCGATCCACCGCTGGTAAACACGACCTCGTCGATTCCACATCCCAACATGTCGGCAACTTGGCGGCGCGCCTTGTCGACGGCCAGCCTTGTGGTCACGCCGAGACTGTGACCACTCGATGGATTACCAAAATGTTGATTTACGAACGGGATCATCACTTCGGCGACCCGCGGATCGATGGGCGCGGTGGCGTTGTAGTCCAGATAGATCGGTGTCATGCTTTTATCCCGGCGATGGTTTGATTATTCCGGTGTTTATTGTAACACGTCCAAAACCGGGAACACGGACCCAAATTACGCAGCACATAAAACTTTTATTAATAACATGTTGCGAGTATATAATGTGACAAACCCTGCGATTGTTACACAGGCCGCCAACGTGTTAAACTTCTGAACCATCGCGTGCGGGATCGAAACTGACGGCGCTCGCAGCGGTCTATCCAGCGCGAATCTCAAAGGAGCGGAGCCAGATCATGCCGATCGAGACAATTAACCCCACAACGGGCGAAACGGTCAAAACGTATAAGGAAGCGCCACACGAACAAGTGGCCAGAGCCATCGAGGCGTCACACGCGACATTTCTGGAATGGCGCAACACGTCGTTTTCACACCGGTCACAGCTCATGAAAAAAGCCGCCGCGATACTGCGGGGCGATGTGGAGAAATACGCCAACCTCATGACGCAGGAAATGGGCAAGACGCTTGCTGAAGGCCGGGCGGAAGCCGAGAAATGCGCGTGGGTTTGCGAATATTATGCCGACAATGCCGAGACATTTCTCGCATCTGAGCTCGTCGATACCGACGCGTCACGAAGCTTTGTCACTTTTCAACCCATCGGTGTCGTGCTGGCGGTAATGCCGTGGAATTTTCCCTTTTGGCAGGTCTTCCGGTTTGCCGCACCCGCGCTCATGGCCGGCAACACCGGCGTGTTAAAACACGCGTCGAACGTGCCCGCCTGCGCGATCGCCATTGAGGACGTGTTCAACCGTGCCGGGTTCCCCGAACACGCATTTCGCACCCTTCTCATCGGTGGTTCGAGAGTCGCCGACGTTATCGAACACCCGCTGATCAAGGCGGTGACGCTCACGGGCAGTACACCGGCGGGCCGAGCTGTGGCGAGCAAGGCCGGTGAGATGCTAAAGAAGACCGTCCTCGAGCTCGGCGGCAGCGACGCGTACGTGATCCTAGAGGATGCGGACGTCGAATCGGCGGTGACCACATGCGTCACGAGCAGGTTGATTAACGCGGGGCAGAGTTGTATCGCCGCCAAACGATTTGTGGTAGTTGAACCGGTCCGGGATCGATTCGAAAAGCTTTTTGTCAAGCAGATGAAATCGAGAAAGATGGGAGATCCGCTCAAATCCGATACGGATATCGGACCGCAGGCGAGACACGATCTTCGTGACGAGCTTCACGATCAAGTCATGCGAAGCATAGAGTTGGGCGCAACGTGTTTGCTGGGGTGTGAAATACCCGCTGACAGAGGGGCCTTTTACCCGCCCTCCGTACTGACCGATGTCAGCGCGGGGATGCCGGCCTACGAGGAAGAGCTTTTTGGCCCGGTCGCGGCGATCATTCCAGCCAAAGACGCAAACGATGCCATATCGATAGCCAACGATTCGATCTTTGGTTTGGGTGCAGCGGTGTTCACCAACGACGCGGCGGCCGGCGAAGAGATCGCGGCAAGAAGGCTCGAGGCGGGATGCTGTTTTGTAAATGATTTTGTGCGTTCGGACCCAAGACTACCATTTGGCGGCATCAAGGCGAGCGGCTACGGACGCGAGCTGTCGCATTTTGGGATCAGGGAGTTTGTGAATATCAAGACTGTTTACGTAAAGTAGCTACCCGTCCCCCAGCAGCAGTGACGTGGTTAAGGCTCATACTCTCCCACGGTAAACAAACACGATCCATTTGGCCACGCTGGGATCGAAGACCCCCTGCGCCGGAGCGTAGAGGTAGATTCCAATGCGATACGGATTCTTGGCAAACTCGGCAACCAGGTCGATCGTTCTAACCTCCGCCCACGCCGAGTCCGCTTTTTCTTTGAACCTGTCTTCATCGAGCTGTGGAACGATGTTGAAGTAATCGACACTCAATGGGTCTCGGGACGGTTTCCCCACTCGCTCGAATTGTTCCTTCTCAAAGAACACCTTTGGGACCACGATGCCACCGCGGCCCATCCAGATGATGGTGCCAAAGAAAAGCGTATCGCCGGTATGGTCATATTCGAACGTTATGTCACCAAAATCACCGGGAGGGTTATACGTCACCGTAAACGGCAACCCATTGTCATCACATCCGTTACACAGTTCGTAGTAGTTGAGCGCCCCCTTTTCGAACTGATACGACGTGTAGTCGGACACCAGCACGGCGAGATTCATCGAATCCCCCTCCAGCGGCCACCGGGCGTTCTCGCACCCACATGGACCATTTGAGTCGTCACCACAGCCCATCCAAACGGCGCAAAGAAGTGCCAAAAAAGCAAAAAACAGAAAACGATTCATATTTATCAGTATCTCCCCTTTTGATTCGCCGCCGGGTTCTTCGCTATCGGAGCAACACCATCTTATGACTTCTTACAAACCCGTCGATCTCGAGCCGGTAGAAGTATACACCCGATGCCACCCGATGTCCGTGATCGTTTCGCGAATCCCAAACAGCCCGGTGCGGGCCCACCCCGCGGTCGGTGTCGACAAGCCTGCGGATGCGCCGTCCAGCCGTATCGTAGATACTGAGCTCGACCCGGCTCTCGCGGGCCAGGTAATACGGTATGGTGGTTTCGGGGTTGAACGGGTTTGGGAAGTTCTGCTCGAGATCGAACACGGATGCCGCGCCCGGTTCCGCCGCAGTGACATCTGCGCCAAATGAGAACACAAAAAACCCGTCAGGCCTATCGTTGATAAAAATGCAACCCGATGGCGAAAAAGGGTAACAGCCCCACGCGCCCTTAAAGATACCCTCACCAACGAGCGGTGTGGTGTCAAACTCATCGGCCATTACTGGGTTGGTCGGATCGGTTATGTCATACACTCGGTAACCAGCGGTGTAATACGATACATGAAGGAAATTCCCGATTCGATACGAGTTGTGGGCGGTGGCGCTGGAATCGGCGATGGCGGCGACCTTGATTGGAAGTGCTGGGCGGCTGATATCAAAAACCGCTATATCGGGTGAGGGGTGTTCGGCCATCTCGTCGTTGACGAACAAGAATTTTTCATCGCTCGACGTCCAGCCGCTGTGATGAAAAGTAATTCCTCCGTAAGGGATGGCACCGATCAGAACCGGGTGGCGATGGTTGAATATGTCGTAGATAAAGGTTCCGTCATATCCGTGAAAATCGTACAGCCTATCGCCCACAACCGTGACATCGTGTCCTTGTGTGGACACCTTTTCCCAAACCAGCTTCGGATTTGTGGGGTCCGGACGGAGGCTGAACATTTTGAGCCCCGGAAATGTCACGTACAAGTATCCGTCGGCATCGACAAACAGGTTGTGGCCCGGTGGAATGGTTCCAACCACAACGGGATGCTCGGGGTCGGAGATATCGATGATTTTTCCGTCGGCACCGGCGAACCCATAGTTGCCGTCGACTGTAAACGCATAGTGTTCCCAAGTTTTGATGTCGAAACTCGGAACGGTGTCAATCGTGCTAACGATAATAGGATTCTTCGGGTTCGAGCAATCCACGATATGGAGCCCCGTGGCATTGTTCCCAACGAGCGCATACTCTTTCAACGTTTCCGGATCCACCCATCCCCACACATCCGTATTGTAGGCTGAACTGGGGATATCGAGATGTCCAAGCAAGCCTATGCGCCCGTTGGCCTGTGCCCGCAACCCACCAGCCAACACAAACAGACTCACCATCATCACGGCGGTCAGGGTGGGGATTGTCGCTACCGACGCAGAGGATCGCCGGAATATACGAAATGCTCGAGTACGCGGGATCATCCCGCCTCCTCCATATTTGTAGAGATCGGACGGTGAGTTGTCTAGATTATATCATATCTCTGGATGTTTCTGCGAGCCGGCGAACGTTGACATCAACGGTTGCGGGGTGTTTTTCCGAGGTCATTGGGGGTGTCTTTCCGTCTCTCGAGCTCCTCGGCTACAGCGGCGCTGACAAAACTACCGACGGCGAAATAGATCAGCACGATTACGGCGACGCCCAAACCGGTGAAAAACAAGGCGGGTACAAAACCGCGGTCCTCGAGAACGATGGGGAAGAATAACAGGGCGAACGTCACGCAGAGAAATGTCGTCCAGGCCGTCGCCACTTTCTCGATTCGTTTCATGCCAGGGTCTCCTTTCACTCTATATACAACAAGACGTGTGAAAAATTCGAAATCTGGCAACGATTTGAAAAGAAATTGCCCCACAACCCAACGTGTTGCTAGGCAATAACTTGGAGAACATCACTCTGCTTAGCAGGATTGATCCCAGGCAAGCAGGTTTCAAACCGGTCGACGGCTTAGAATTTGTAAACGAGGTCGACCTGAATCCTCGTTCTCTTGGAGTTCTTCACCGATTCGACGAAAACGTTGTTTTCTTCGATTGGAGCGGACCGGAAGAGCTGAACATTGAAATCGGTTCCCTTCAGAATCTGCCGTTTGAAATAGAGAAACGGACCTTTGCGGTTTGTATGACCATCGAGGAGATCGCTGTCGATAAACTGCGACGGAAACGCGTTGGCTTCGATATGGAAATACGCAAAACCCAGCAGGACGGTTTTCTTTTTGTTGCCGAATTCGATCCCTGCGTTGTACGCAATACCCTCTTTGTCGATCGCAAGCGTGTCACTATCTTCCACGAAAACCGTCTCCGACGCGTCCTGGTTATACGAAAAACCGCCGAAACCCGTGACCGGCCACTTCTCTGATTTGCCAAAATTGACAAATGCCTGAGTCTCCCAGACGTTCAATCTGCCGCCCAGCGGATCCCCCGTCAGACCACCGGGGATGTTACCGCCGGCTGAAGTGACCCCACCTTCACCGTCAATCCCTCTCTGAAGGAACAGGGTATCCAAGTTGCTGAAGTAGTACCAGCTTCCACGAATTCCGGCCTTGAAGGCATCTGAGAACTTGTTTTGCACACCTGCCTGTACTCCCGAATAATTGGGGTCAACCTCCCCGCTCTTCTCTTCGATAATGAATACGCCCGCGTTGACAAAGAACATCGCGGACTCACCCATATTGATGTCAAAGTTCACGCTCAAACCGTTCGGGTTGAGGTCATTGTCGAGGAGCATGATATCTTTGCCGTTTTTCCAGACAAACGGGATGGCGACGCGGCCAAAGTGAAACGACAGGTGGCCGTCTCGACTTCCCAACCCGCCTTTGGCCCACGGATAGAACGTCAAGTAGGCACGCCGGAACGTAATCGCAGAGGGGGAAAAATCGACGGGTTCACCAAGCGTCTGGTTACCACTCCGGTTGTCGATCTGTCCGGTACCCAACCGAAGCGCCATTTTGGCGTGATCGTTGATTGTCGCTTTGGCATCGAAACGGACACGGTAGCGGATCCTCCGCCGGTCGGCTTTTTCGTTACCGGTCGGATCTTCGTTGAACCAGAATCCTTCCCAACGCCCCCTGATATCGCCGGAAAATTTGACCCTCGGCTCTTTATCATCATCGGCAATACCATCGACCGGACATACACCGACGACGAGCGCGGCGAGCGCAACCACGTACAGACACCGTCTCATAGGATCTCCCCTCCTTGGTTGACTGGAGCGCGGCAGGAACCGCGCCGAACAAATGTGGGTTGTCTCTTGTGCGGACATTCTCCCCTCGATTTGGCGGCAACTATGCGCTTCCGGTGTTAAATCGACGTGAGCGGAAAGTTAGAATTTTGTTAGATTGACCAGCGGCAGGATACCACAGAAGGACGAGTGTGGCTGTAAGCTAAAGTGGCATAACAGATTAGATTCCAGCCGCCGGTTCTCGGGCAAACCGGCCGCCACCACGGCGTGGGTGCAGTGGTTGTCTAATGGGGTCGTTCAGAGCGAAACCTCAGCGACTCGAATACACCGTCAGTAGCCGACTGGCTCTCTCCCACCACTATCACTATCCAGTCCTGGTGGTATATCATCGACAGGTGGTGATCATCTCGGTCACGGCAGTCCACCCGCAGACTGTCATGGGTCAGTATCTCAAACCGTGCACTTTTCTCAAAATAGTCTCTGGCTCTATTGAACCGCTGTCTGGATTCGTCCCGGTTTTCGTATTCAAAGATAAAGACCGAGTACGTCACATATCTTCCTACCACACCCTCACGAACTCCAAATATGTCTTCTGTCGCAAACAGGTATTGATTGAACAGCGCCAGATTCCCTTTCAGATACGTTACGCCGTTTGCCTCTAATCCTTTGGCTGGGAGAAACGATACGATTTGAGGCCGCCTTGAGGTGGCTTCTAGCTTGTTGTCGACCGCCATGGCAACAGCTTGAACTCCGTCGAGAACGTTTGGATCGTCGCTCAACCCGATCACTGTCACCACAAAATTACCCTTCCAAAAGTTGAGGTAATACGACTCCAGCCAGCCGTCGTTTCCCAAATCGATCGCGGTTCCTTCACGGCCTGTCTTAAAAGTGTACATACCAAAAGCGGCCGCCGGGCCGCTCATTTCATAAATCTCAAGATTGACCGACCCCGCATCCGCACGTTGGTAGCTCTGGAATACGGCAGCTTCGAAACCGTACTCATGATAGATTTCTGCGCCTCCGTTTATCACCAGATAAAGATCTTCACCGGTTGCGATTTCGGCGTCCCCGGCTGGTACCCAGCCGCCAGTTTCGTCGCCTTGGGGCAGCAAGTGGCGCAGATCAGCCGGCTCACGTGACATATCTGCCGAGCAGGCCATAAGATTGAACACACAGACAAAAACCAGTGTCTGAATCAGTTGTATTCGGTTCATACGAGATTGGCTTGTTCGGAGTCGCGCAACAATCGCCTAAACGTCGACTTCTTTGATTCGTACCTTGTCGAGATCGATTTCACCGATCCCGTGCTCGTGCGCCTTGGCGATCGCAATGACGTCTTTTGGATTTAGCCCCATAAGCGTCGCGCAGTAGGCATCAACAGCCACCCGGTCCGTCCCGGCCACCACTTTCATAGGCTTGTGCAACTTGCCGGGTCCAAAGGGTCCGTTGGTGATAATAAACTCGGTTGCATCCACCACACACAGATCGGGTGTGATTATCGTATTCAGATCGGCTATGCACTGTTCCATATGGCGGATGCTGTCAGGATCGGTTTTCCAGTTCTTTTTGTGAAAGGTACCGTTCGACTTTGGCGAATTCAACGCCATGAGGTTTTTCAGCGTCCCGGTGAAGTTGTTTCCCGAGTGCTCCTTTGTAATCGGAATATCGATGAGCACATCATAGTCAAAGTACGTTTTCATGATGCGGGCATCTTTCAACGCCACACCGTTGGGCACGGGCACGGGATCAAAAAGCGACTCATCCTTCAAATCGGTAATCACCAACCCGATATCCTCCGATTCAACCATTTTCTTGAGACCGGTATTCTCCCAGTATTTCTCTTTGAGCCAGCTGATGCACGCGATGTCCTTGGCTCCAGCCGATTTGCATAGCTGGGCGACGGCCCGGACCACCTCCGGCTTGGTGTATGTGCCCGGATTATTGCTCTGTGGATTTGGCAAAAGCGCCACTTTCGCGTCCTTGGGAACAAAACGATCGATTTCTCCCAAGACCGAAATCGCCTTCTTCGTATTCTCGAAATAGTCGGTTCCCGTGGCCACACCGATGTCGATGCGATCGTCACCCACGGCGGGGGTTGGAATTGTCGTCCGTCCCAAAACCGAAGCAGCGCCAATGGCGGCGCTGGTCTTGATAAACTCGCGGCGCGTAAATTTTTTTGACATGGTTCCGTCCCTCCTCGCTCATGGGTCAACGATACGATGGCACCTTGATTCTAGCACTCGCTTGAGACGGCTTCAAAACAAAGATTTCCGAAGCCGGCACAGCGGTCGGTCAAAACAAAACCCGGTCACCGCGGGTTCAAACCGGATGACCGGGTTTTTATTCTCAGTTCCAACGCGTTTTCAATTTATTTGAGTAGAACCAGTTTCCTGGTCTGAACCGCCTTGCCGGCCTGAATCCGGCAAAAGTAGATGCCGCTTGCCGCTTCACGGGCATCCCATTCCACCACATGATTCCCTTGCGGTTCAGTCCGTGATACCAACTCTTTCACGAGCCTGCCCCGAACGTCGTAAACCCCGAGACGAACATAACTCTCTTTGGACACGGAGTAGTGGATCCGTGTAGTTGGGTTGAATGGGTTGGGCATTGCGTCCACCGACGCAGCGACCGACTGGTCGCGGTCGTCCATATCGTCCTCTTCCAACATGATCATCAGGCAATCCACCCCACGGATGGGCTGCCCATCGGTCAGTGCCCCCTCCAGGGTCAGCTGATACACCTCTCCCGGAACGATATCCCCCAACCCGCCGAGAACATCCAGGCGGTCAAACTTTAACAACAAATCATCGAACCCGTCGCGGTACCGGCATGT
>CP070631.1:2445475-2447822 GCA_020356045.1 Candidatus Latescibacterota bacterium | reverse complement strand
GGGACACGACTACGTCCCTCCCGCCGAGCGCATCGCCGTCTTCGACAACGAAGGCACCCTCTGGGCCGAGCAGCCCATGTACTTCAAGCTGGTTTTTGCGTTGTAGCGAGTTAAAGCGCTTGCCGCGGAGCACCCCGAGTGGAAAGACGAGCAGCCCTTCAATGCTGTATTGGAGGGCGACATGAAGACGGTCATGGCGGGTGGTGAGCACGCATTGCTAGAAATCGTGATGGCCACCCACGGAGGCATGACAACCGCAGAATTCGAGCAAAGCGTGTTGGACTGGATCAACACGGCACGCCATCCAACGACGAACCGCCTCTATACTGAGATGGTGTATCAACCCATGTTGGAACTTCTCGCCTATCTGCATGCGAAAAGCTTCAAGACCTACATCGTTTCGGGTGGCGGTATCGAGTTCATGCGTGCGTGGGCAGACCGGGTGTACGGTATTCCACCCGAGCGGGTTATTGGTTCGAGTATCAAGGTGAAGTTCGAAATGCGTGACAGCGGTCCAGTGCTTATGCGGCTTCCCGAACTCGATTTTATTGACGACAAATCTGGTAAGCCGGTCGGCATCCACAAGTTCATCGGGCGGCGACCCGTTCTGGCTTTTGGCAACTCGGACGGGGACCTACAAATGCTGCAGTGGACTGCCGCGGGTGCCGGAGCACGTTTTATGGGACTGGTTCATCACACAGACAGTCAGCGAGAGTGGGCCTACGATCGTGAATCCAAAGTCGGGCGCCTCGACCAGGCTCTCGCGGAAGCCAGGGCGGGAGGGTGGACCGTCGTGGACATGAAACGTGACTGGAAATGGATCTTTCCTTTTGAGAGAGAATAGAAATGCGCATCAAAAGCCTCGGTAGTAAAGACGATCGGCAGACATATTAGACATTGTCTGATGTTTCATGTTTTGAAAACCGAAGTCGTTCGCCATCATCGGGTTAGGGTTTAAGGGAACAAGGGTCCGAATTTTCCTCCGCTCCGTTGATTTCACTTCCTTGCCGATGCGGATTGCGGAGGACCTGCGGCTTCGCCAAGCTGCCTGCAATCTCCGAAGTCAGGTCTTGGGCTCAGGACCTTCGTCCTTCGCTACGTGGCTTTTACCCTCATGCTAACGTGAAGGCTCAGGATCTGCGGCTCCGCCGCCTCCACCAACGCAAAGAATTCGAACCGTTATCTGATCTCCGTTTCTAACGCGGACTATAGGGAAAGGCCGTGCGGACCGCCGCCAATCAGAACAATTCACCCTGTGATAAGGATTTGACGAACGTCGATACAGGCAGGATGTGAATGCCGTCGTCCGTTCGCCTTGCTTTCTTTTCTAGGCAAACGACAATGCGTCGTTTCACATCGCTATGGTCCCGAGCGTTATTGCGCAGCCCTTTTAAAGGATCATTTGTGATTCGCGTGGACGACTTTGCCTCTATTGCTAATTGCATGTCATTGATGATAAAATCGACTTCAATCCCGCTCGGCAGTCGCCAATAGGAGATTATCGCGTCGGCATCGGCATAAGCATTGTAGGCAATGAGTTCGTGGAATATCCAATTTTCGAACGCTTTTCCAAAGAGTTCGGAACCAGGTTGTAGCGTGCCGCGTCGCGCTAAACGGTTTACCAAGCCTACATCGGCAAAGTAGAACTTGGGAGCGCCGATCACTCTCCGCTTTTGACGCTTACGATAAGCCGGAAGCCAGCGCCCAAGGAGCGTGTCTTCCAGAATACCGAAATAGGCTTTTACCGTATGAGAAGAGACGCCACATTCGCGCGCAATAGTTGAAAAGTTGACGAGTTCGGTGTCGCTCAACGACGCAATGTTCAGGAACTCCGAAAAAACCGGGAGGTTTCGAACCAGGCCTTCCGCAGCTACCTCTTCCTTGAGATAGTCTGCAACGTATGCATCAAGTAGCTGGCGGGGCCGTGAAGATGCGTAGATCCGCGGCAAGTATCCGTGGTTTAGCATTTGATCCAATTCGAAGTCGCTTTTGAGTTCCGATGCGACAAGGCCGTGTAGCTCGTAGCGTACGGCGCGACCACCCAACAGGTTGGCGGCACCGCGCTTGACCTTGCGCGCGCTCGATCCACAGAGTGCGAATTGGAACCCTCGGTTTTCGAAGAGCCAATGGACTTCATCAAGTAGCGCGGAAACCTTTTGGATTTCGTCGATAACAATCTGGCGCTCACGATCTTCGTCGGTGAGCTCTTGACGAAGCAGCTCAGGTTGCTGCAGATAACGCCGGTATTCCTCCGCCTTCAAGAGGTCGATCCAAACGGCTTGCCCGTAGGTGTGACGAAGGAGCGTGCTCTTGCCTGTTTGGCGAGGCCCCCAGAGGAAGAACGTCT
>CP070631.1:2442582-2445375 GCA_020356045.1 Candidatus Latescibacterota bacterium | reverse complement strand
TCAGCGGATGACGGCGATGGGGCGGCAGCCGACGCAAACCGTGGGGAGGTGGGCAGCGCGGCTGGCGGGATGGGATCGGCCGGCGAGGCGGGTAACACGACTGGCCAGCGGAACTCGGCCGGCAAAGGCGATGGATACGGTAAGAAATCTTCAACGTGAGCGCTTCGAACAAAACATATGATCTGGCTGTGATCGGCGCCGGTTCAATTGGTGTGCCGGTTGCCATGGTGGCAGCGCGTGCGGGGTTGTCTACGCTGGTTCTCGACAGCCGGCCGTCGGCGGGTCAAGGTGATGCCAAGACGGCGATCGGTGGGATCCGTGCCACACACTCGGATCCGGCAAAGATTCGGATCTGTCTGCGATCGATCGATGTGTTTAGCACCTGGGCGGAACGTGAAGGCGGCGACCTCGGATGGCGCAAGGGCGGTTACCTGTTTCCCATCTATACCGAGTCGGATGAAGCGACGCTCAAAGGTCTCCTCGAAATCCAACATTCGCACGGGTTGAACATCGATTGGATCTCAGCGGATGATGTTGTCGCGTTAGTGCCGGGTATCAATCAAGAGGGGCTTCGCGGGGGGACGTATTCACCGGATGATGGCAACGCCTCGCCCCTGAAATGCACCGCAGCGTTTTACGATGCGGCGCGCCGGGCGGGTGCCGAGTTTCGGTTCAACGAACGCGTGACCGGTGTCGATGTCACGGGTGGCCGTGTTCGTGCAGTGACGACATCTCAAGGTACATATGGATGCTCACACGTGTTGAACGCCGGCGGCTCAAACGCCTCCGAGCTCGGGCGGATGGTCGGTCTCGAGCTGCCCGTGTTTCCGGACTCGCACGAGGCGGGTATCACCGAACCCGTCGAGCGGTTGTTCGAGCCGTTGATCGTCGATATCCGCGCGACGCCCGGTTCAAAGAACTGTTATTTCTATCAAAACTCTGCAAACCAGATTGTGTTCTGTTTGACACCCGACCCGATTTATCCGGGAACCAACCGGGATTCCACATCAACGTTTTTGCCGTTGGTGTCGCAAAAGATGGTCGATCTGGTTCCGAAGCTTGCCAATATTCATGTCCGCCGCACCTGGCGCGGGTGTTATCCACAGACACCCGATGGGATGCCGGTTGTGGGGACTCACTCCGAGGTTGAGGGCTACCACTACGCGGTCGGTCTCTGTGGTCAGGGTTTTATGCTGGGACCGGGGTTGGCCGAAGATGTGGTGAGCATTGTCACGTCGGGCAAATCGATCACTGACACGGCTGTTTTTGAAAGCTTCCGTCTCGATCGTGATTTTACCGGTGTCGAGGCGCTCAAGTAATTCATACACTCCTCTCTAATCCCGTTTGTTGACAACCGCCGAGCGATTGTGCTGCAATCAGCGGACTATGGCATTCAAAGGCAAATGTGCCAACTGCGCACGAAAGACCAAGGTGTACACCTGTCAGGGGTGTGGCAAATCGTATTGTAAAGACTGCTGCCGGAAACGATTCTTGAGGCGGCCGAATTGCCCGTTTTGCGGCCAGCGGGTGCGGTGAGTTGACATCGGTGACGTCCGGGTGGCGTCATCATGTATAAAGGCTCACTGGACAATGTGTTAGAGGCGGGGTAAGATTGGCGGAGGTTGTGGCGATTCATTCGAGGCCCAGAAGGAGCACATTATGAACCAAGAGGTGGCAAAAAGCGGTGGCAAGAGCAAACTGCCGTTGACGTTTTGGTTGTCCAACATGTTCGAGTTCTTCGAACGTGGGGCCTATTATGGTCTGCAGTCGGTTCTGGCCGTTTATCTCGTCGAACATCTCGAGTTTAGTGTCGAATCGGTCGGGTTTCTCCAGGGGTTTGTCTACGCGTTGACGTATATCGTGCCCATCGCCGGTGGGGCGCTTGCCGAGCGGCTCGGGTACCGAAAAATGCTCCTGGTGGCGTTCTCGATGCTCTCGATTGGTTACTTTGCCGCCGGTAATTTTGACACTTACGGGCTCGTGTTTCTGTTTTTGCTCATCATGGCCACCGGTAGCGGGCTTTTCAAACCGATCATTACCGGGACCATCGCCCGGACGACCACCGAAGAGAACAGCGGATTTGGGTTTGGTCTCTATTACTGGTGTATCAACCTGGGCGCGTTTGTCACCCCGTTTATCGTCAATGTGCTCAGAGGGTATAGCTGGAACTATGTCTTCCTGATGTCGGCCATCTGGTGCTTTGCGATGCTCATTCCGACGGTGTTCTTTTATAAGGACCCGGAGGGAAAACCGGAGAGCACCAAAAGCGCAAAAGAAACGATCGGCGAGGCACTCATGGTGCTTGGCGATTCGCGGTTCATGTTGATGATCCTGGTCTACTCGGGATTTTGGATTTTGTACTTCCAGATGTTTGGGTCGGCTCTGTGGTATTTGAGGGATTTTGTCAACCGGACGATCGTCACCGAGTGGATGGCAGGGATTCCGATCCTCAAATATTTTGTTTTTGACGCGGAGTTTGTGACGATTGTCAACGCCGCTGTGATCATTCTGCTCGTGATTCCCGTGAGCCGGATCTGCAAAAACATGAAGGCGCTTCCGGTCATGGCATCGGGGATCGTAATGGGTGCGTTTGGTTTTGTCGTGCTCGGGTTTACCAGCGGACCGTGGTGGTTTCTGGTGGGGATCGCGATTTTCTCGATCGGGGAGATGACTGCGCATCCCAAATATTACAGCTATGTGGGCAAAGTAGCCCCAAAAGACACTGTGGCAGTGTACATGGGTTATGGGTTTCTCTATGGTGTGATCGGGAGTCTTTTTGGCAGCAATTTTGGC
>CP070631.1:2440121-2442482 GCA_020356045.1 Candidatus Latescibacterota bacterium | reverse complement strand
CTATCTTGATGACGCTGATGATCGCAGAACCCCTTCTGATTGGTCTTGTTGGTCTGAAAAATTTTCTTTGTTGACCCACGACAACCCGCACAAGGCGGCGTTTGATTTTGCTGACGAGGCGACAAAAAAATATTTTGACGTGCGCGTTCAGGTTAACTCATGGAGTTTGCAGGGTGACGAATTTGAGCCGGCGGTAATCGAGTTCGCGGATTAAAAGGAAAATTCTTGAACCTTTCTCAACGCCTCAAATTCAACCCCTGATAGCCACCGCACCACCCGATCGACGTGGTGCTGGTGGCCACCCTTCACGTAATACACCCCGCTACCCTGGCAGTCCGGGCACACAACCATAACGCCATCAAGCATCGCCTCTTTTGTGCCAAGGCACGACTGACAACGGTTGACCCCCACGACATCTTGCAGCGCCTGCACCGTTACCCTGTCTGCCACGCCATGCGTCAGATCGTGGTCGCAGCGTACTCGTTTTTTTACAAGATCAAACAGTTTATGGGGACCGTCCCCAACGTATTTAACGCGCAGAAGCTCCATTTCGAGAGCGTCGAGGTGTCGCATCGCACCCGCTATGTCCTCTGGCGTGACCTCCGGTATCCCCCCTGGAACGTGACCCAGTTGAATGCCCTTGGGTGCAAGCATTGTCAGCGACTCAGGATTTGTCATTGCCGACTACATTTAGGTGCGTTTTCTCATCCTCGAAATCGTCTTCCTCTCCGGGCGGATCGAAATCGGGAAACATTGCTATAGCCATCCCGGCCCGGCCGACGATCACAGACAATGGCTCGACCAGTTCATCTTCATCAAAATCTATAGTTATGGTGGGCATCAGAGTCCTGTGTGCGCGTAGACCATTTTTTCTTTTGTCGCCTCGACCTCATCCCTGTCGAACTGCGGCCGGCGATTGGGGGAGTCGGCGAGAATATCAACGTACTCTTTTATCTTTTTCAGACGCCCAGGACCGGCAAGATCAGTACGCCACGTCACGATGATCTTGCAAATTTCATGCTCCAACGCATCGAGATTGTGTTCGAACGCAAACATTTTTAAATCTTCAAGCGGGTCTCTTTTCATTTTTCTTGCCTCAAACATTGGTATGCCATAGATCAGCGCGATTTGGTATCGCTGCTCGTCAGTCAGTTCTCTGCTGTTGAAAACTGCTTCAATTCTGTGTTGTGGAGGGATTTTCAACGTCATGCCAGTCACCCCTAAACTCATAAACTCCTGATTTGACGACACGCACCAATTCCGGGTAAAGCAAACGTGAATCCTTGAACGTTAAAACGCAGAACCCTGAAGTGTGGTCCCGCGGATTATCATTGCTGTAATCAAACTGTCTCGCGTAGGGTTCACACAAAGTGCCGCACTCGATCCCATAACGCACTCCGTTATAGTCGTTGAACGGTCTAACAAGCTGTCTATGGGTGTGCCCCGTTACAATGGTTTTACCGCTGGATTTGGCATTGTTGAACGCAGCGTGGTCGCCCCCTTTCCAGTTGTGTTTCACCACCACCTCGTCGTTTATCCAAATCGACATCGCCGTTGTAAAATCTGGGAAATGATCTCTGAGATGTGTGCCTGCGATGCCCTCAAATTCAGGTGCAGCAGACGCCAGCCGGGCTTCGAAACGCGCATCGTGGTTTCCAAGAGTCCACCAATGCCGCGCATCAGGTGAGGCGTTTCTAATTTCCATCAGCCTCGTTTGAACCACCTCAAACTCCTCTGCAACCGTTGGCATGTGCTCCCACCCCAGCGGCGGGTGGCGCGAGATTCTTGCTCCGTCGAACATATCGCCGTTCAAAATGACGTGCGCAGGGTTCAATTTTTTACATAATTCTACGAACGCCAGATGGGCCGTTGAAACTTCATCCGGCCAGTAATGTGCGTCGCTTCCAACGATCACTACGCCCTCTTTCAATTCAATTTTACGCCTTACTCGGTCTGTTGGTTCGACCGGCATGACGCCATCTCTAGGTGCCATGAGATTGATCCCGAGACGCCGCTCAATCCTGCGCCGTCGCGCATAAACGTTTCGAACCTGCATGCCAAGATTCGCGGCAGTTCCCTCTGGCCCCAGCTTCGTCCACAGATTTATGAACTCTTCCTCAGTACATTTTGGACCCATCCTTGGCCCCCTTTACAGCATTTTTATGAACCGGAATCTTGCAGATCCGGCATCGATAATAGTTGAGCAAATTCGGGTACGGCTCAAGCCGATGCTTACCCTTCTCACACTCAATCATTGCCAACCGACAACCTTAAGCGGTCCCGTGTGCCCATCGACCCGCGCACTAACAATGCGTTTAAGCTCTGCTCGATAGTGCTGCCGCATCTCCGCTTTGTGTTTTT
>CP070631.1:2429609-2440021 GCA_020356045.1 Candidatus Latescibacterota bacterium | reverse complement strand
TTCAATGGAGCGACAGTGCGGAGGCAGTCGCCCGTCAAATCAGGGCGATGTCGCCGTGGCCGACGGCCTATACCTCGTATCGGGGCAAACGATTGATCGTTCTCGATGGTATCGCGTCGGCTTCGAGCCATCGCGGCGCGAAGCCCGGCACGATCGTATCGACGTCTCCTTTGCTTGTCGCGGCCGGAGAGGGCACGCTCGAGGTATCTCGCGTAAAGGTGGAGGGCAAAAAGGAGATGCCGGCCTCGGCGTTTGTCGCCGGTTATCGTGTCACTACGGGTGATAGTCTGGGTTGATAAAAGTGGCGGCATGTGTATATAGTCTGACGACGCATTTTGGCGGTCGGCTCGAAGGTTGACACAAGAATGAAAATCAAGTCGTTTGGCATAACCGTTTTGATCATCGTCGGTGTGTTTGTGCTCGGAATCGTGCTCATGAACTCCGTCGTCATGCCGCTTCTCATCCACCAGCGAAACACCGTTATCGTACCCGATGTACGGCAGATGAGCGAACAACAGGCAGAAAAATTTCTCGGTCGTGTGTCGCTCAGTATGCAGATCGACCGAAGCGAACACCACGCGGAGATTCCCGAGGGTTACGTCATCTCACAGCGGCCCCGGGCTCATGACACCGTCAAGGAAGGACGAACGATAGCAGTGGTGCTCAGCCTCGGGCCGCGGACGCAGCGCGTGCCCGATATGAAAGGGCTGAGTCTACGTCAAGGCCGGTTGCTCCTTACCCGACAGAAACTCAGTCCGGGTCGGATTGTGCGAATACTCGAAGAAACCGACGTGAAAGAGAGAGTGGTCGCTAGCTCACCCGGTTCGGGACAGGAAGTCGAGGAAGGTGGCGAAGTCGATTTGCTCGTCAGTGTGGGGGGACGACCCAGGCGTTTTTATATGCCCGATCTCGATGGACAGGATCTGTTGTTCGTCAAAGACAAGCTTCAACAGCTTGGTTTTCGAGTCAGCAATGTTCGATACGAGCCGCGAGGCGACGCCTATCCAAACACAATTATCGATCAGTTTCCAAAACCGGGTGTGATGATCAGGGAGGGCGATTCGATTGAGTTGGTCGCAGCTGGCTCCGACTAGAGACACTCGCGATGGTGCCGCCGCCATCGCCCCAAGTCTACTATCCGCCGATTTTTCGCGTCTCGCAGAAGAGATCCGCGACGTTGAAGCGGCTGGCGCCGACTTTTTGCATCTCGATGTAATGGATGGGCATTTCGTTCCCAACATTACATTTGGACCTGTGTTGATCGAAGGGGTCCGTGAGGTTACCGAAATGCCTTTCGACGCCCATCTCATGATCGAGAATCCGGATAAGTATATTCCCGCTTTTGCCAAGGCCGGTGCAGATATTATTACCATTCACGTGGAGACGAGCACCGATGTGAAAAGAGATCTGCAGATGATCCGCGACGCGGGGAAGCATCCCGGAATCACGCTCAACCCAGACACCCCGCTCGAAAGCCTCATCGACTATTTTGGCGACATTGATCTTTTGCTCGTCATGAGCGTGTTTCCCGGGTTTTCCGGTCAGTCGTTTATGCCCGAGGTCCTTTCCAAGGTGCAAGCAGCCAAAAAGATCCGGGACGAAGACGGACTCGAGTTCGCCATCGAGATCGACGGCGGTATCGACATCGATACGTCGAAGCACGCACGCGCCGCCGGTGTGGATATCATGGTTTCGGGGAGCACTGTTTTTGGCAGCAAGGACTACGCGGAAACGATCCGAGCGCTCCGTGTTGGCTAGCCGTACTGGGCGAGCGCGGGAAGAGTTCAGACTGCCGCTCCGCCGACCCACCCGAATTGACGGCCTCCGTCCGCATAACCCCCAGCCATTTAACCAGTTTTTGCGCTTGCATACCCGGCCTCAATTTGATAAATTTCTTCATCTGTAACGGACCGCATATTTGCCAAGCCTCATTCATTCTGTCACTTGCCAAAAACACTTACAAGTGGTCGTATGTTAACGGGTTAGTATGTTTTCCGATTTGACCCAAAAGCTCGACGGAATTCTTTCCAAGCTAAAGAATAGAGGAAAGATTTCGGAAAAAGACATCGCGGAGACCGCGCGTGAAGTCCGCCGTGCCTTGCTCGAAGCGGATGTCAATTACCGGGTGGTCAAAGGTTTTGTATCGAAGATCGAGCAGCGCGCGATGGGTGAGGAGATCACAAAAAGCTTCACTCCCGCGCAGCAGATCATAAAAATCGTTCACGAGGAGCTCACCGCGCTTCTCGGCGGCGAGGCGAAACCGTTCTTGCTGTCGGGTGACCAGCCCAACATCATGATCGTCGGGCTGCAGGGATCGGGCAAGACGACGTTCGCTGCAAAGCTCGGTGTGTTCTTAAAGAAGAAGGGACGAAAACCGCTTCTCGTCGCGCTCGATGTGTACCGCCCCGCAGCGATGGAGCAACTCGAGATACTCGGAAAACAAATCGATGTCCCGGTGTCACGCGGCGACGCCAGTGAAAGGGATGTCAAGAAACTCTATGAACGCGGTTTGTCGGATGCGCGCAATTTGATGTGCGACTCGCTCATCCTCGACACAGCGGGCCGGCTGCACGTCGACGATGACATGATGAACGAGCTCGAGGAGCTCAAAAAAATTGCCAAACCCGAGGAACTGCTTCTCGTCGTGGACAGCATGACGGGGCAGGAAGCCGTCAATGTGGCCAAAGTTTTTCAGGAGCGACTCGGGATCACCGGGGTAGTTCTGACAAAGCTCGACGGCGACGCACGCGGCGGGGCTGCCCTCTCGGTTACGTCGGTGACCGATGCGCGAATCCGGTTCGCCGGGGTCGGAGAAAAACTCGGTGATCTGGAGGTGTTTCACCCGGATCGCATGGCTGGGCGGATCCTGGGGATGGGAGACATGATGTCTCTCATTGAGAAGGCGCAAGAAAACATCGATGCCGAGCAGGCAGAAAAACTCGAGAAACGTCTTCGCGAACAATCATTTACGCTGAGCGATTTTCTCGAAGAGCTCAAACGAGTGAAGAACATGGGGCCTCTGGAAGACATCCTCAAGATGATCCCGGGGTTCTCCAAAGCTGCGATGAAGGGTTTTAAAGTGGACGAGCGACAATTCGTCGAGTTAGAGGCCATCATCAATTCGATGACGCTCGAGGAGAGGTTGTCGCCGAACATTATCGATGGAAGCCGCAGAAAACGCATTGCGCGTGGAAGCGGCACCAACGTACAGGCGGTCAACCGTCTTCTCAAACAGTTTCAGGAAATGAAGAAAATGATGAAGATGTTTGGCAAGGGAGGCGGGAAGAAAATGAAGCTTCCCTTTGCCCCTTTTTGAGATTTTTCTGTAATCGTTCTATGTACCACCTGGAGGTGTACTGAATGTCAGTCCGAATTAGACTCAAACGAATGGGATCCAAGAAAAAACCGTTCTATCGGATTATCGCAACGGATTCGAGGATGCCGCGCGACGGGCGTTTTTTGGAAACGCTTGGTTACTACAACCCGATGACAGAACCGCCGGACATCCAGGTTCACGAGGATATCCTGTTCAAGTGGTTCGATCGCGGCGCGACCCCCTCTGAGAATGCCGAAAGCCTGCTCCGCCGAGCCGGTTGTATTCAGAAATATGGATTGATCAAAGCCGGCGTCACCGGGGAGGAGCTGGAAACAAAGGTTGAAGCGATCAAAAATCAACAGGAAGCCGCAGCGGAAAAGAAACTACTCAAGAAGAAAGACGCCAAATCGGAAAAGGCGGTAAAGAAGGAAGCGGCCGAGGCGGAGGCAGCAACGACCGCCGAGGAGCCCACCGCCGAGGAATCCAAAGCAGAAGCAGCCGAGGCACCCAAAAGCGAGGAACCAAAAGCGGAGGAGGCGAAGACCGACGAGGCCAAACCCGAGGCGGTTGCAGAATCGCCCGAACCGTCGGCCGACGCAGAACCCAACGAGGACAAAGCGGAATCCAAGTAGCTGGCAATCAGCGAGTGATGAAGATCCATAACACATGGGATGCAATCATGCCCGAAGTCAACAAATCGACCATCAAACAATTGATCGAATATATCGCAACTTCATTGGTGGAAGATGGCCGCGAGGTCAAGGTTACCGAATCCACCAAGGAAAACTACACCGTCATGGAGCTGTCGGTGAGCTCGGCCGACCTTGGAAAGGTCATCGGGAAAAACGGACAGACGGCTAGAGCGATTCGAACTCTGGTAAATGCCGCCGCTTCGAAAGCAGGCGACAAAATCATCTTCGAAATCAAGGAATGAGCAACACTGTCATGACAGAGGTTTTTCTCGGCCGTTTAGTCAAGGCCTTCGGAATCCGCGGAGAGGTGAAATTTCACCCCTCAGACGATTTTTGGGCCGACGCCCTCAAGTCGAAACACCTAGTGATTCGCCAAGAAACGTCGCGTGGAATCGAGGAAAGGCCAATAACCTTTCCCAAATGTCGCCAGCACCACAATTCGTACATCGTACGAATAGAGGGTGTGGCAACCCGGAATCAGGCCGAGGCAATGGTTGGCGGTGAGATTTTTGTCGATGAAGAAAATTTGGATATCGACCTACCGGACCGGCGGCTACCGTTCCAAGTAATTGGGACAACAGTTAAAACCGAGGATGGTGACGTGGTGGGCCGGGTGACGTCGGTCGTTTTCTCTTCGGCGCACGACGTTTATGAAGTGACGGGGGACGAAGGGAGTTTTCTATTGCCGGCCGTTCCGGAGTTCATAGTTGCGCACGATGCGCGAAAACGCGAGATGATCGTGCGGCTTCTTCCCGGACTGATCGATCAATAGACGGGGCACGATGAAGATCAACATAATCACGATATTCCCCGATGTCGTGGAAAGCGTTCTATCGATGGGGATGCTCTCGGTGGCGGCGAAAAAGTCCTTGGTGACCTACAATGTCGTCAACTTGAGAAATTATACGAAAGACAAACACAGGACGGTGGACGACGCGCCGTACGGTGGTGGGGGAGGGATGATCTTGATGGTGGAACCCATCGTCCAAGCGGTCGAAGACCTCGCGGGAGACAGTGCAAGCCCAGTGATCCTTTTGAGCCCGGCGGGGAAGCGGTTCGACCAGAGACTTGCCCATCGCTACGCAGCTGAACGCGAGCTGACGTTTATTTGTGGGCGCTATAAGGGAGTTGACGAGCGCGTCCGTGATATCGTCGTAACCGAAGAGGTGTCGATCGGCGATTTCATACTCAGCGGTGGCGAGATTGCCGCCGCCGCTTGTGTCGAAGCGATCGTTCGGCTCAAAGATGATGTGCTGGGCAATGAGGACACGCGGGATTCGGATTCGTTTGAAAAAGAACGAGACTATCTTCTCGACAGCGCGTATTATACGCGGCCGGAGGAATTCCGGGGACACCGCGTACCGGATGTGCTCCTTTCCGGCAATCATAAGGAAATCGAAAAATGGAGAAGAGAATCTTCGCTCAAACGCACCGAGCGGCTAAGACCAGATTTGCTAAAACGAGACAACTGATCCGATTACAATCAGGGAGGAAATCAGATGAACACGCTTGATAGAGTCGAGAGAAAATATCTCAAGGACAAGACCGAGGAGTTTGGCATCGGTGACACCGTTCGTGTTCTCGTTCGCGTTGTGGAGGGGAACAAGGAGCGCGAACAGGCGTTCCAGGGCGTTGTGATCCAAAGACGCGGTGGAGGTGTTCGCGAAACGTTCACCGTACGCAAAATCAGCTCCGGTATCGGCGTGGAACGTGTTTTCCCGCTCCACTCGCCAAACATCAAGGGTATCAAGGTGACGCGGCGTGGCAAGGTTCGCCGCGCAAAGCTCTATTACTTGAGAAATCTCGTTGGCAAAGCGGCCCGAATCCCCGAGAAGAAAACACCGTACCGGAAGTAGCCGCCGGGCGCGCCAGTCGCCCGAAGAGCGGTATGGCCGTCTGGAGGCGTTCGATCTAGACTGCCTGTCCGGGGGTGAGAATCTCCTCGCCGGTGTGGACGAGGCGGGGCGAGGTGCCCTCGCCGGGCCGGTGGTGGCCGCGGCGGTCATTCTCCCACGTGGTTCGGGTCTGGTTGGTGTAAATGATTCAAAGCGACTCAGCGAGGCGCAGCGCGAGTCGCTTTTTGCGTCCATCGTGGACAAAGCGGTATCCGTGGGAATTGGCGTGGGCCACCCCAATCTGATCGATTCGAAAAATATTCTCAATGCGACGCTGATCGTCATGGCCCGTGCCATCGCCAACCTCAAAGAGATGCCGCACATGGTTTTGGTTGATGGACGGGACAGCGTCGTCTGCCCCGCCCAGGTCGTGCCGGTGATCGGCGGGGACGAAAAGAGCCTGAGCATCGCGGCGGCATCGATCGTCGCCAAGGTTGCCAGGGATCGCTTGATGCGGAGACTGCACCGGCTGCACCCCGGCTATAACTTTGAAAATAACAAGGGATACGGGACGCAAGAACATCTGGAGGCGATTGAGCGTCGCGGTTTGACGCCGATTCACCGGCGGAGCTACCACCTGAAAACTATTGAGAAAAGTGCGACACTGTTTTAGGATTCCTATAGATTGGGCGATTTTGGTGAAGACGTGGGGGTGGATGGGTAGTGAACACCAAAGAGCTCGGCGCTCTAGGCGAACGAATCGCCGAGATGTTTTTGGCTATCAAGGGCTACGAAGTCGTACGCAGGAACTTCGTTTTCGCGGGTCGTGAGATTGATCTGATTGTGCGTCGCGGCTCGCAGCTTGTCGCCGTCGAGGTCAAACTGAGACGTGGCACGCGTTTCGGGGAGGCGGTCGAGGCAGTGAATTCGCGAAAGCTCTCGAGGATTCACCTGGCGCTCGAAAACGCTCTCGACCGTATGGATGAACCGCTCGAACCCCGAGTGGATCTCGTCGTAATCGACATCGGCAGCGGTATGAACGACATGAGGGTTCGGCACATCGAGGCCGTATCTTGACGAGGCGCCAGAGGGTTATGGTGCCTGAATCAAACAGAGGTACCCCACCAGAACAACCGATTCACAGTTTGAGGAGGATTCAACCGTGTGGAAGATCGTTTTGTCCGGAATCATCGTGGTTGCTGTCGTATTTGGCAGTGTGGGGTGCAGCAGTTTGAAGGGGGTCAATAAAGTCAACAAGGTGATCTCGAAAGACATTCCTATCGAAGAGCAGCTGGCGCTTCTCGAGAAATACCAGGGCACCCACGCGTGGGCGCGCGGACTCATCGAGGATATCACCGAGCGCGAAGAGGTGCCGGGAGAGCCAAAGAAGCGCATTGTTCTCCGCGACACCAAGATAACGATCATCGATATGAACTTCTCGTACAACGGGGCGATTACGATCGAAGATCCCAAGCGGAAACGGATCGACGCCGGTCTCGCGATCGAGCGGCCGCTGAGCGTAGAAAAGAT
Organism: Candidatus Latescibacterota bacterium; assembly: GCA_020356045.1. Classification (GTDB taxonomy): domain Bacteria; phylum Krumholzibacteriota; class Krumholzibacteriia; order WVZY01; family WVZY01. The sequence goes on along the minus strand of CP070631.1, from coordinate 2,432,648 downwards.
CGAGGACCGCTTGAACGAGCTTTTCTGGTTCCAAGATCCCGTTCTTCGACAAGTTGCCTACATTCGGCAATGGGGAAAGAAAACAGCCCAGTCGGTGGTCAATCACGAGGTATTTGTCGGGATGCCCGAAGAGGCAGCCATGGAATCCTGGGGATTCCCCGATGAGATTCGTGTCAGTGAGATTGGTGGAGGGAAAGAGGCCCAGTGGGTGTACAAGGAAGGCAAACGCAACCGGTACATCTACGTGCTCGACGGCAAAGTCGCCAGGTGGGAAGAATAAGTTAGGGTGCGAGAAGGTCTTAGCGCCACACCAGGTGTTCTCGAACGACAGAATTGAAAAAAATTCCCGCGGTCAGTCAGGTAACTCGGATTGATCGCGGGATTTGTTTGGAATTTCACGCGGGGGGGTGGTGAAGGGGAACCACTCGGAAAATCTCCTCGATGGTGGTCTGGCCGTCGAGCAATTTTCGAACAGCGGTTTCCAGGAGAGGCGCCGCGCCCGCGCGACGCGCCGCTGTCTCGATTTGCTTGTCGTCGGCACCGTCCCTGATCAGCGTCCGGGTCGAGTCAGTGACCTCCAAGATTTCCATGATAGCCGACCGGCCGCTGTAACCCGTGTGACGGCACGCCTCGCATCCGTCTCCCAGTCTGATTCTTGAAACGTCGATCGCCGACACGTCGATCCCAATAAGCCGTCCCGCCTCGGGCGATATGCTGGCGGGTTGGTCACACCCCCTGCATACCTTTCGCAGAAGCCGTTGTGCGATCACTCCTATCAGCGTGGAGGCCAATAAGAACGGTTCGATGCCGAGATCTCGCAGGCGCGATATCGCTCCCGCCGCCGTGTTGGTGTGAAGAGTGGACAGTACCAAGTGACCGGTGAGCGCAGCCTGGATCGCATACTCGGCCGTTTCGCGGTCGCGTATCTCGCCGACCATGATAATATCCGGGTCCTGACGAAGCACATTACGGAGCGCTGTGGCAAACGTGAGCCCGACCTGAGACTGGACGGCGATTTGATTGAAGGGCTCAAAAACCATCTCGATTGGGTCCTCGATCGTTGTGATGTTGACCTCGGGATTTGACAGGAATCGGAGCGCCGAGTAAAGCGTTGTGGTCTTGCCACTACCGGTCGGACCGGTAAGCAATATGATCCCGTGTGGGTGGCTCAGACAGCGCTTGAGCACAGCGAGCTGCTCGGGAAGAATACCGAGACCGCCTAGCTCCTGCATGAGCAGCGTGGGATCGAATATACGGATCACAAGCTTTTCGCCGAAGGCCATCGGGACGCTGGAGATTCTCAACTCGATTTCCGTGTCGTGGAACTTCGTTTTGATGCGGCCGTCTTGAGGCTTTCGTTTTTCGGCAATATCCAGGCGTGAGAGAATTTTGATGCGTGACACTATCGACGGGTACACGTGTTTGGGTATCGAGTGTGTCACGTGGAGGCGGCCGTCTATACGCAGTCGGACTTCGGCGTGCGTGCGTTTGGGCTCGATATGAATGTCGCTGGCCCGCTGGTCGTACGCGTATTGAAACAGGAGGTCGACAGCGTTGACGATGTGCTGGTTCGACGCCTCAATCTCGCGTCCGCTGGCCAGGTCGACGAGCTGTTCCAGGTTGCCGAGATCGGGAACGTTGCTCCGCAGCTTCTCCGCTTTGATCAGGCTGTGTTCAAACGCAAAAATTTCGTTAATCGTCTTCAGTATCTCCGCGCGGATGGCAAGAACGGGTTTGATCTGATATCCAGTCACATCTTCGAGCTCGTGAATCGTGGTTTTATCAAACGGATTCACCATTGCCACGGTGACGACGTCACCGACTATTCTCACCGGAGCAAACAGATTTTTTCGCGCGAACGGTTTAGAAACAATCGTACACACAGAGCGCGCATCCAATTTAAGCGGATCGATCTTTACGAAAGGAATCTTTGTGGCACGCGAAAAGGCCTCGCAGATTTCGTCTTCCTCAAGCGTTTTTCGGCGGGGGTTTTTACTGGGGAAACCAAAGGCGGCGATTATCTCGATGGGGGATACGTAAGGATGGTCGGATTCACGCGTCTTGTAGTTACGCCGCAGTGCCGACGCCCTACGCTTCCCGGTCTGGGCAATCTCATCCACCTGTGCGTCATTTAGCAGGCCGGTCCGTTGGAGAACGTGGACCACGGCGTCGAGCGCAAAAATCGGCCGGCGGATTGGCTTTGTGACGGCTGGGTTATCCATGTGACAGTTTTCCAAGGGTTTGGGGTCAATCCTGAGGATTTAAGCAATAGTTGTGCCGTGGTAACTTATTGTAAAATAAGACGTAGCCCGTGCAGTCGCGGCGATTCTGCTAAGAATCTTGACACTTGTGCGAGACGCCGCAGGTTCGTCGCCGTATCGAATCAACATGGGGTTCCGTGGAGATTCCCGAGCGTTTCCGCCCCGCAAGCCGGGCGTGTCATCGACGGTTGCGCCGAACAGGGGCGACGAGGAACAACAGGTCACGATTGGGTACAACATGAATCATTTTGACTTAACCTATTACTAAACACCGCGCGACCTCCGGATACGAAACGCGAATGTCGCATACGGACGCTTGATTTCTTATTCGGGGTGTCGTTCTCCCGCTTGATCCGGTAAGTCGATCTATGGTATAATTAACCATCACTATCAATTGGCCCGCATCATAGAGCAACATCAAGGAGCAGAGGCCATGAAACGAGCGTTCCTTCTCGGATTGGGACTCGTCTTCCTTCTTGGCACCCACGTCTTCGCGGAACGTCTCAACTACGAACCCCGTAATTACCCAGACGGACTAAAACATTGGCGTGGTAAACGAGGCCGGAAATACGTCAGGCGCCTGTCGCTTCGTCAAAACCTTAAGAACGATAAACGAATGGTTTTCGATCTGTTGGGTTACACCCCTCATCGGCTGCGGTTCAACGCTGCCGGAAAAATCACCGAACGGTGGAAGTACTACTCCGAAGGTGTCGAATTTGTATTCGATGAGGAAGGATTCATCATCGCAACGCACAATTTTCCACCGGAGGGAAATCAT
>CP070631.1:2427736-2429509 GCA_020356045.1 Candidatus Latescibacterota bacterium | reverse complement strand
TCGGGAAACTCCTCGACAAAACCCCTGAGCTTTGCCTCCATCTGTCCAAGAGCGGCGGCCATTTTTTGCTGCGTCGTTGCCGTTCTCTGAATCTGCATCAATTCGACACGCAGCTGCTGGTAGGCCTCACCCGCCGGTGTGGTAGGAGCGGTATCCATTTCGGATCCGGTGGCTGCATCGGCCTGGGCAATCTCAACCTCGCTGGCCGATGCCTCGTTCGCATCGGAAGCGTCTTGCGAGCAGGCACCAGTTAAGCCGGCAAGGGCAAGAGCCAGACACAATACCGCAATCGCGTAGAGCTTGGACTTCATTTAACCATCCTTGGCTATGACGATCGACGAGTGACGGGTTCAGGTGCCCACCCCGCGTGCGATCAGTCGCACTCGAACCGAGGGTTCGTTCGGATCATCGGTGTTGATTATCATTTCGTCGTGGTACTGTTTCTTTTTCTCTTCGGGAGAGAAGTGCACGATGATTTTGTACCGCTTTCCGTCTTCGACGGGTTCGATCTCGGCTTTGTAACCCTGTGAAGAGAACTCCACATCACGGATTTGGAACTCACCATTCACTTTGAAAATCGTAAGCGTTTTTTCCGACGGGCTCAAACTAGTTTGGGATTCTTCCGCGAATCTCACGGCGCCGAAATTAACCGTCGACGGCTGACAAACGATTGACCCTCTGGTAGCTACGTTTATCTGCACGACCTTTTGGGGCGAGTGCTCGCTGTTGGTTTCTATGAACAAACTGCCCCAGGTATGAAGCGTTGGCAGCTTTGGGTTTTTCCAGAGCTTGACCGTGTATTTGCCCGGTTCGGCGTCTGGAATCAATTTGTAGGTGATCTTGTCGTCGATGTTCGATTTGAGTTCGAGGATCTCAAAATCCTTCTTCATGTCGTTCGACGTGACCGTCAGCTCTTTTGTGACCTGCTCGCCATACATACCGCTTAGATAAACGCGCGAGGTGGGTTTGATATCCACGTAGGCCATAATCTTGCCGGCCAATGCGATCGTCATCTGCGGATGTCTGGGATCGTTGGTCTTGACCGTTGCCCTTTTGTTGAACGGGCCCGATACCTTTTTACCGTCGATTTCCAGCGTGATTGTGCCCTCCTGACCAGGAGGGATGACCTTGTCATATTGGGCCACGGCACAGCCTCACCCAGGTTTGACGCTTTTTATCACAAGATCCGCGTCTCCATCGTTCTTGACTTTGAACACGTGCCGGTATTTGTCCTGCTCAAAGATCTCGCCCATGTCGTGCCGCATCTGTTCGATGACGATGGCGGGCTGTCCGTCTTTATCGGCGGTGGTGTCTGTACCCGCCTTTTTATCGGTTGCAGCTGCCACCGTGATCAACAGCAGCGAAATGACGACGGCGAGCGTCAATCCGCCTACAAGTTTTTTCATTCGCTCTCACCTACCCTTTGATACAAAGATCGGATCGTAGTTCCCTGCGAAAGGAGGAACAGGCAAGAATAATACCCCTTCGGACCGGGGGCTCGGAATGATCCCGGGGTTTTTCTCGATGCCGGGTTAACCCCGAGTGATCTCTTGCGTTCCGTACCCTTTAATATACCGCAGCACCCATCGGGGTTCCAGAAATTTGTTGACGCTGCCCCTGTTCCTCTGCGCCAAAAACCACCCCTGGTACTCGTTGTTGCCGACCCGCCCCTGGACTCCTATAATAGGAGCGATAATAGGAGCGATCTCGATTGACAACCTGTTGGTTTGGTGGACCTTAGTGGATCCCGTTTACCCAGTGTCACGGGACGTG
>CP070631.1:2423337-2427636 GCA_020356045.1 Candidatus Latescibacterota bacterium | reverse complement strand
GCGTCATAGCCCCGCAATAGCGATCCCGGCACATAACCTGCATCACCGCCCGCAACCCACCGGTGGACGAGGAGGTACCGGACGGTATGACAACCGGTTTTGTAAAGTACATCACCGCGCTGTTTTTTGCGGTCCTCGTGATGACGCTCGTCGCAGGACTCGCGTATGAAACCCAGAAGGTGTGGAAATTCGGCTGGGTTGCGTGTGTCTTGTTACTGCTTGGGATCCTTCTGGTTCTGCTCGGTTTTGGTGATTCGAAGTCGATGGAGCACAATCTGCAACGGTGTATCGCACGGTTTCACGCACGAAAATCACCGCGCCGCGCAAAGGATCGACCGATTTACGGCGATCCGGATGACCCCGGCTATTTCGAGAGTGATGACCGGCCGCTCCCCGCATGTCTCACACACCGTGTCGCAGTATACACTCACTTGAGGCGGCGGCGGGATCCCGATGGGCTTCAAGGCGATGTTGCCAAGTCGTCCAGCTTTAACGCGTTGATTCGCCGGGAAATCAGGGCGGGGAGACTCTGATACGGCCTGTATCCGACAATAGGGGGTTGATCATGAGAAAAGCTGTTTTTGCGTTGTTAGCTTTATGGCTGGTACCGGCGCTTGTTGGTTGCGGAAACAGCGAAGACGAGTCACTCACCGTTGCCAAGGCGTTCTGGAAAGCGATGGAAAATGAAGACATCGAGACGGCGAGATCGCTTTGCACAGAGGAGACCGCTGGATCGATCACGGTCAACGGCGACGAAAAGTCCGAGGATGTTGCCGTTACCTTTGGACGGGTGGAAATCATAGACGGCGAGTCTCACGTGACAACAACCATTGCGGGTGAGAACGAGGATGGTTCCATCATGAGCATCCCGATGGAGACCATACTGGTTCGGCGGGACGGCGAGTGGAAGGTCGACGCCACACGGACGATGATGTCGGTTCTCGGTGGTGCGATGGGAGCGATGATGGATGCGATGAAAGAAGGGATGGAGGAAATGGGTAAGGCGATGGCGGAGAGCATGCAATCATCCATCGAGAGTGCCGACGCAACGGCCGCACGCGACGACGGAGATTGACACACCGCGTTACGGTTTATGTCGACGCGAAGCAAGACGCAGCTGCCTACCAATTGATCGAACAGGCCCCACCAAAAACGACCGTTTGGCCGACAGTCCAAACGGTCGTTTGCTTTTTGGCTGTTCTACCCGGAGGGGCAGGCGGTCATTTCACCAGCACCAGTTTTCTGGTTTCCGTGAACCCCGGGGCCAAGAGCCGATAGAAATAGACCCCCGCGGTCACGTGTGCTCCGCGATTATCCCGCCCGTCCCAAACGACTGATTGTTCACCGGCGGGTACCGTTCCATCGACGAGGGTCCGCACCAGGCGGCCGCTGACATCGTAGATCCGAAGATCTACGTGTCCACCCGCGGCAGGTACGTCAAAACGGATCGTAGTCGATGGGTTGAATGGGTTGGGTGTGTTTTGATAAAGAGCAAACCGGTCGGGTAGGACCGGTGTGGGGTCGATTCCCGTTCCCGGAGAAACACCGTTTATCGCGATTGTGTATGTTCCGATCTCGTTTATGTTGTCTGCATAGACGACGAGCCCGTACCAGTCCGTCGCAGGGGCGCCATAGACGGCATTGCCCGGTTGCAGCATCTGCAGGTCTCCACCCCCGTTGAACGTCCAATATGTCCCGCTTCCGGGGTTGTGGAAAAGCTCGAGTCTTATGTCCGCGTGACCGCTTCGAGAAAACCCAAAGATATACTCAGTACCTGCTTCGAGATAAACATCCCAAATTTCCACGGCTCCACAGTCGCCGGTGGTCCCTCCCAACGATCCGGTGACATAGCTGCCAACGGGAAACATATCTGCTCCAGATGTGCCATGGTCGAATAAGGTTGTGAAATAATCGTTAGCGCCGCCGATCGCGACCCGCGCATAATAGGTGCCCATTTGGTTGTGGTTGAAATCTCCAACGACAAAACCCGTTTGGCCAAGCCCGGACGCATCGCTTGCGATCAGCGTGCCATTGCCATCGCACTGCGACCGGATGTAAAGATTCTTGCTGTCTTCTGGTTCTTTAAGAACACCAATCACAGCCCAGTACGGGGCGGTGACCTCGAACGAATAATCCCTGGGCCAGCCAAAATTCGACACGCAATCCTCACGTGTCAGTGGTTGGCAGTCATTCAGCTCTTCGACTCGAGTTTGGTAGAGGCTGCTCGCGGCGCCGTGGGTCTCTGCGAACACCGCGAGACCGTAATAGTCGGTCTGCGGGGCCGTGTAGGTATAAATGTAAGAACCGGGACCGATCGTCGCGCCGAGCTCGAACTCGGCATCGGGTCTGTTGTCCCAGTGCACTCCGGTTCCGGGATTTCGGAACAGCGCCAAATGCGGTTCGGCATCACCGTACTCGTAGAGCCAAAACTCATAAGTTTTGCCTTGCTCGAGATAGAGATCCCAAATAAGACCCTGGTCGCAATTGGCTCCGCCCACATGGCCGCTAATTTCGCCGGGCACTTGAAAGACATCCGGCCCGCTTTCGACCAGAAGTGTGAAGGGCACATCCATTTGGTATGATCCAGTATGCAGATAATAGTCCCCAGGCGGGTTGTGGTTGAAATCACCAACGATCAAATCGGTGGAGCCACCGTAACCCCAGGCGGAGTTCGCTAGAAGTGTCCCTTCGCCGTCACATTCGGTGTACGCGCCCATACCCGCGTTTGCAGTGGGTGGGTTGGTAAGTGTGATGAGACACCAATACGGCACCTCCTGGACAAAATGGTAGTCGTTTTGAGGTCCCGTTGCCGGGGAGTACGTGATTGCGGTCATGCATGTACCTGTTTCCAGATCGATACAGTCGTCGAGCTTTTCGAACAAGACCGAGTACACATATGACCGTTCTGCGATGGTGTCGGCTGTGGATAATGGTGCAGCGGTGGTGTGCCTTTCTGTGTCGGCCATTTGGCGGCCATTCGTGTCATCGACCTCGATTCCGGCGGCCTGGAATTTCGACTGTGGAAATATCACCAGCCCGTACCAGTCGGTCACCGGTGCCGTGTAGTAATGGTATTCACTGGACGATTGCGCGTTATCGATCTCCCAAACACTCTGACCCCGGCCCGCCCAATATGTACCGCTCCCGGGGTTTTGAAACAGTGCAGCCTTGCCGGCGGGCACACTAAGCAACCTGATGCGATACTCCGCTCCGGCTTCGAGATAGACATCCCAGATATCCATGACCTTACAGTTATGGGGAGGCCCGCCAAAGATTTCTCCATCTTCGTGGCCGATAGGCAATATTTTGCCGCCCGTGTGCCAGAACACCGTGTACGGGGCAGATTGGCTCCCGTAGCTCACCGATGGATAGTATGTCCCCTGTGGGGTGTGATTGAAGTCGCCAACAACAAAATCCGGCCCCGTAAAGAACGTCGACGATGCGAGAGGGGTTCCGGAAGCGCAGCTGGGATACAGTATGATGTCTTTGTCATCGGGCTCTTCGGGCAGCACGCCGACGACCGTCCAATAAACGAAACTCTGATAAAACGAGTAGTGTGTGAGCACGGTCGTGGTGTCGACGCAAGCACCCGATGTCAAGGGAAGACACTGCGAGTGAGCGCCCGACGCCATCATGGCCAGAACGGCAATCGTGATAACAGCTAAACAAACTCGGCCCGTCACCGAAAGGTCCCGCTTCGTTGTATTCAATTTGCGCGCCATGATTTTCCCCCTTGGGCGTGCCTTTGTTGTGATGATCGTTTTACTTGCAGCTTTTCAAATAGGCTTCGAGTTTGGCGCGTTCCTCGGGGGTCATTCCCTCGATTCCCGGTGCGCGGGGAACCGACTCGATGGTCGATACCGGATCTTTGCTGTCAACAGGCCCACCGGGTACACTGGCGGATGCTGGATGCGCATTCCGCGAACGTGCGAGCTTGTCTAACTCCAGTCGTGTCATCCCGGGATATTCGACGGGGCGGACCGGATCGGCCATCGACTCGGAGCGTCGTGGCTCAAAACGAATCCCCGACTCAACCATAAACCGCCGTGAGAATTCTTCCTTTTCCGCCAGAGTCATCTGCTGAGGTCGGTATTCGGTGCCGATGGTGACCACATCGATTTGTTTGCTGATTCCGCCGCCACTCCACAACAGAACGGGGGCGATTAACACTCCGATCACAACGACACTCATCAGGATTCTTGTGTTTGTTCTTCTCATCGCAGGTCCTCCTTTTCGGTGATAAACGCACAGCCAAGCTGCTCTATTGGATTCTTATTTCATCAAAACCATCTTGCGGGT
>CP070631.1:2409381-2423237 GCA_020356045.1 Candidatus Latescibacterota bacterium | reverse complement strand
TTTATGCCCTATGATATGAACAAAATATTCAACATCAATGGAGGCTGGGGCTGGCGCGGTGAACGGACCATCGCACGCTGGTACACGATGTACGCCACTATCACGCAGTCACGCGATTGGCTTCCCGACGAAGTGGGCGGCGTCGTATGGATGGCGATGGACAACGTGGCCACATCGATTTATGTGCCCATATACTGCAGCGTAACTGATGTGTCGCATTATTACAAAACACCCGGCCGCGAAAACGGCTACACACACGATTCCGCGTGGTGGGCGTTCAACCGTCTTGGCACATTGACCGCGCAGCGCTGGGGCGACATGCGTCATGATGTTACCGCTGTGTGGGAGCCGATGCAGGCGGAGCTTTTTGCCAATCAGGAGGCGGTCGAGAAAGAGGCGTTGCGCCTGCTGGATAAGAACAAGAAGAAGTGTCAGAAGTACCTCACAGAGTACGGTATCAAATGGGGGGACAAGGTCGTCGACCGGGCGTGGGCGCTTGGCGATGAGCTGTGGACCAAATACGACGAAAAGTTCTGATTATTTATGACGTACGCGAATATCGCTCGCGGGTCCGGTTCCGGTCTACGGGCCTGTATTTGAATAATTTCGGGCCGGACAGGTACATAAGTGGTAGCGTGATTTTGACTCTCTGATTCCTTGCGTGAAAGGAGTTGAAAACGAATGGCAGAAAGCGATTTTGATGATGTGGTGCGATCGATTCGATCGCGTTTCCCGCGGGCGGCGGGTGGCGGAATCCGCAGTATCATCATCCTCGTTGTTCTGGCGCTGATCGGGTTTTCGATGTTTTACACCATCGACCCCGAAGAGATCGGTGTGGTTCTCCGGCTTGGCAAATACGTGAGAAGCACCGAGCCCGGGTTGCATCTCAAGCTTCCGGTCGGAATCGAACGGGTCTACAAGGTGCCCGTCCAGCGTCAGCTCAAGGAAGAGTTTGGATTTCAGACGGTGTCCGCGGGCGTCCGCAGCCAGTACACCGACCGCGGCAAAGAAGCCGAGTCCAACATGCTCACCGGCGACCTCAACGCGGCGGTTGTCGAGTGGGTGGTGCAATACCGGATTGTGGATCCGTACCAATATCTGTTTCGCGTGCGCAATGTGCGGAGCACGTTTCGCGATATGACCGAAGCGGTGGTGCGGCGGGTGGTCGGCGACCGCACGGTCAACGAGGTGCTCACCGTCGGGCGTCAGGAGATCGCCGGACTGGTCGAGGAACAACTACAGGTATTGTGCGATCAGTACGAGACAGGTATCAAGGTCGACCAGGTGGTGCTTCAGGATGTCAATCCCCCCGATCCGGTCAAGCCGTCGTTCAACGAGGTGAACGAGGCTCAACAAGAGCGCGAAAAGCTCATCAACGAAGCCCAGTCCGAATACAACCGGGTCATCCCGAGGGCGCGGGGTGAAGCGCAGCAGACGATCAATGAGGCCCAGGGGTACGCGCTCCAGCGTGTCAACACCGCGCGGGGCGATTCGGCACGGTTTGTCGCCGTTTTTGACGAGTACCGAAGAGCCCCCGACGTCACAAAGAAGCGAATCTATCTGGAAACGATGAACACGATACTTCCGCAGGTTCAGAAGAAGATCGTCGTTGATGAGGAACTCAAGGGGATCATCCCGCTCCTCAACCTCGAACCATCGAGCAGGAAGGGGGGTGATGACCAATGAGAATCGGAGCCATAGTACTCGTAGTTCTGATTTTGATCGTTCTCCGCAGCGCGCTTTATGTCGTGCAGGAGCCCGAGCAAGTCATCATCACCCAGTTTGGCAAGCCGGTGGGCGATCCCGTCGATACACCGGGGCTCAAAGTCAAAGTCCCCGTTATCCAGAAGGCGCATCGTTTTGAAAAGCGCTTTCTCGAGTGGGACGGCGACGCCAACCAGCTGCCCACTAAGGACAAGCGGTTTATATGGGTCGATATGTATGCGCGTTGGCGTATCAGCGATCCATTGTTGTTCTTCCAGCGGCTGCGCGACGAACGCGGCGCGCAGACCCGTCTCGACGACATCCTCGACGGCGAGACACGCAACGCGATCGCGAATCACAATCTCGTCGAGGTGATCCGGACGTCGAACCGCGAACCGATGCAGTCGGAACTCGAGTCAACCGATGAGGCGATGCTCGACCCGATCCTCTATGGCCGTGAGGTCATTCGCAGCGAGATCCTGTCAAAGGCAAAGACCCGTACGACGGATCTCGGAATCGAGATTCTCGACGTCCAGTTCAAACGGATCAATTATGTCGAGGAGGTTCGCCGCAAGGTTTACGAGCGGATGATCGCCGAACGGCGGCGTATCGCCGATCGTTTCCGTTCCGAAGGTCAGGGTGAAGCCTCCAGGATTCGGGGTGAAAAGGATCGAGATCTCAAACAGATCCAGTCCGAGGCCTATCGTCAGGCGCGTGAGATCAGAGGCCGCGGCGATGCACAGGCGACCGCGATTTACGCGGCGGCCTACGACCGCTCGGTCGATACGCGATCGTTTTACGAGTTTCTCAAAACGATGGAGATCTACCAGAACACCATCGATGCGGAAACTTCGTTGATCCTCACAACCGACGGGGATTTTTACAAGTTCCTCAAGTGACGTGCCTCGAACGGGTTATGGACACTGGGGTGGGCCGGCGCGGCCCACCCCTTTCGATTCGATAGTGCGTCCCGGACATACACCCAAAGCTCGGTCAGAACACGGATTCTCAATCCGTTTAGCCGTAGCTGCCTTTTTATCCCGGCGGTGATCACCTCTTTATCCCGGCGGTGGTCACCACTTTATTCCGGCATTGATCACCTCGTCATTTTGCAGCCGCCAGACCCCGCAAAAATTTGACATTTATCAAGTTGCAAAATTGTTTGGAGTGATTAATTTGTAAGTGTAGGGGGCGGTGCACGCGGCTATGCGTGATTGGACCGACCCGCCTCTACTCCCCCGCATGTCCCCTGATCCGTTCCGATGGCTTGGAGGAGGACATCAACATGACACTCGCCCACTCGTCCCGCCCGTGCACGTGGTTCACAAACGGAATCGTTGGAATTGTTGCGCTGGTGTGCATCGCCGTGTTATCCGGCTGCAGCGACTCGGACACCGCCGGCACCTCGGCTCCCCCGTTGGTTCCCTCGGGGAGCCTGGTTGATTTTACCGACTGCAAATCATTCGGTCCCGGACCGATGGACGATCCCCCCGTAACCGCGGACTGCATGTTTTTCCGGTATGATGGCGTGGGATCGCTCAACATCACGCACATCAATGCCGGATTCAACTGTTGCCCTGGTGAGTTGATCGCCGCTGTCGACATCACCAATAACGTCATCACGATCACGGAAGGTGAAAGCCAGTCGGCATGCCGCTGTTTGTGTCTCTATGATGTCGAATACGAAATCGTCGATCTGGCCCCCGGCATATACACCATCCGTTTTGTCGAAATCTATACCAACGAAAAAGACGATGTGCTCGAGTACACGGTAGATCTGACCGAGGAGCCGACAGGGTTGCACTGTGTTGAGAGAGACCATTACCCCTGGGATGACGGAACGGGGAGTGGTGAGCCCGCCGGCCGGCTGACGGGCGCCTCGGGATGTAATGATTTTGGCGCCACGGGAGCGTTTGATGTCACCCCGCCAAACGAGGATTGCGTCGACTATCATTATAACGGGAACAACATCCTTCTGCTTACTCATCTAAATGCGGGTTTTAATTGCTGCCCGGTGATCGGCGCCGACATCGCCATAGAAGAAAACAATATTACGATAACCGAAAAAGAGATCAGCGGGCTGTGCGACTGTCTTTGTCTCTTCGATCTCGATTACGAAATCGTGAATATCCCTCCCGGTGTTTACACGATCAAGGTGATCGAACCGCACCTGATGCCGGGCGACGAACTGCTCGAGTTCGTCGTGGATCTGACCGCGGAGCCGGCGGGCACGTACTGTGTCGAACGCAACCGGTACCCCTGGGGAATATGAGCCTAACCCGGCCGTGATCGAACCCATCTGACTCATTCCTAGATTTTTGTGCGGCTTGTCCCCTGTCTTTCCCTGTGCTAGGGTTGACCATTAATTCGCCCTAAAAGCTCGTAGTCATGGCAAAAAAGAAATCCACCAAACCCGCTCGCAAAACCGAGCCACCGGTCAATCCACCCAGGACGCCGTTCATGTCATCACCAAGTGGCGTGATCGCGCTGGTGTTCATCATCGGACTGCTGGTGCGGATCACCTATGTCATTGCTTTTCGCGAGTCACCGTTTTTTGACATCCCGATTGTCGACGCGCAGTGGCACGACAACTGGGCCAAAGGGTGGGCGGAGGGCACGTTTAGCCAGAGCGGACGAGCGTTTTTTCGAGCACCGCTTTATCCGTTTTGGCTTTCGTTGGTCTACCGTGTGTTTGGCCACGACCTAATGATCGTGCGGATCATTCAAGCCGTGCTTGGTGCTGGAGCCGCCGCTGCGCTCGCCGGTTGCGGCTGGCGGGTCGCGGGGCGCAGGGGCGCGTTGTGGGCAGGTGGAATCGCCGCGTTTTACGGTCCCTTTGTCTATTTCGACGCGGAGCTTCTGATCCCCAACCTTCTTATCGTGCTTCTCGCCTGGGCGCTGTACTTTTTTCTCGCACGCCCGTCCCGCCGCTCGTACCTCACAGGGGCGCTTTTTATCGGTTTGGCCATCATCGCGCGCCCGACAGCGCTGGTCGTTTTGCCGGCCGTAGTCGTTTATCTGTGGAAACACCTCGGCGACAACGCCGTGCTGCGAAAACAGCTCGCGGTGACCGTGACGCTCGTGGCTCTCCTTCCGGCCATGGTTGTCACGGCCGCCAACGTGGCGTTGGAGAATACGTTTGTCTTTGTTGCAAGCCAGGGCGGTGTCAACTTCTACGCGGGCAACCATGCCGAGGCCACCGGACGCAGCGTGAATATTCCCGAATTTGCAAACGTGCAAAACTCGTGGGCGGATTTTGTCAGCGCGTCGTTTGCATATCCCGAGCAGGAGATGGGGCGGCGTGTGAGCTCGCGCGAGGCGCAGAATTTCTGGACCCGGCGCGCGTGGAACTGGATCGCATCCGATCCCGCCGCCGCTCTCAAACTCACCGTAAAAAAGGCCTACTACCTGGTCAACGCGTATGAGATGCCCAACAACCGCGATCTCTATCTGACGCGGCCGTTTCCCCTCAAATTAATACAGTGGAAAAAACCCTTTTTTGAGTTTAACTGGGGTCTTCATTTACCACACCCCGTCATGGGCGCCGTGACCGGTCTGCGCACGCGAGGAACACGCCGCACGACGATGTTGCTGGCCGGGTGGGTGGTACTCTACGCCGCGTTTCTGGTTCCGTTTTTTTTGTCGGCGCGATTTAGATTGGGCTTGGTTCCCGCGCTGATCCTTCTCGCCACCATCGCCTTGATTAAGTGGCGACGTCTATGGACAAAGGGACCTGTCATCGCGGGTCTGGCCGCTCTGGTTCTTACCAACACTGGTTTTCTCGACGCACGTACCGAGAATCTCGGACAGGAATATGCCAAACGGGGGCAGGCGGCGTTTCAGTTGGGCAAGCTCGACCAGGCACGTAGGGATTTCGAAGCGGCCGTCGAAATTAGTCCCAACACGAACAAATACACTTTTTTCCTCGGCGAGCTCTACCTAGCCGAGGGCAACAAAGACCAGGCATATACGTATTTCAAACAAACGCTCGATCTTGGTGCGACAAATCACCGAATACTGGAGTCCATCGGCCGGGCGTTTATCTCGATGGGGAAATATCCCGAAGCGGTTGTCGCGCTGGAGCGAGTGGTCGAACAGCGTCCAAATGACGCGGCCCGGTGGCGCGATCTTGGCCGGGCGGCCGAAATGAGCGGTCAGGCCGATCGAGCGATCGAAGCCTACCGCCGGGCGGTCACCCTCGAACCGGACAACGATGCGGGATATCTCGGGCTCGGTTTCGCGTATCAGAAAAAGGATGAGGCGGACCTGGCCATCAACGCCTGGGAGACAGGGGTCAAAAATGCTCCCCGTTCGTACGCGCTGCAATACAATCTCGCGTTGGCGTACGCGCAGTTGGAGCGGTATGAGTTGAGCCGGCAAATGGTCGACATGGCATTGATCACAAAACCGAATGCGGAGGAGGCGCTGGCGTTGCGCCAGTGGCTCGACAAAGAAATGAGCAAAAATGAATGACCCGCCCGGCGGCGCCTCGTGGACGAACAATTTTTGCGTGCCTGCGGCCGCTGGTTCACCAAAATGATCTAGACCGCCATGAACCACCCCGACAACACCACCAATGATAAGTGGATAGTGACGACCGCACTGTGTCGTCATTACAAGCGCGGCCAGCATGTGGTTCGCGCGGTCGACGGCATCGATCTGACTATCGGGCGGGGCGACTTTCTTGCGGTTGTTGGTGCCTCGGGATCGGGTAAATCCACGCTTCTCAATTTGCTCGCCGGGCTGGATACGCCCACATCCGGACACATCCAGGTCGGCGGGCAACGGCTCGACGAGCTCAACCGGCGCAAGCTGTCCGAGTACCGGGCGAAAAAAGTCGGAATGGTGTTTCAGTCGTTCAATCTGCTCCCCCAATTCACGGCGCTAAAAAATGTCGAGCTGGCGCTCTACTTCAATGACACCCCGCGGGGTGAGCGGCGGCGGCGGGCGAGAGACATCCTGGATCGAATCGGTCTTGGCGACCGGCACGACCACAGACCCGCGGATCTGTCCGGGGGTGAGCAGCAGCGTGTCGCCATTGCCCGAGCGTTGATCAAACAGCCAGAGATTCTTTTTGCCGATGAGCCAACGGGCAACCTCGACCAGCAGAACGCAGAGTCGATTCTCGAAGTTCTCGGTGAACTTCATCGCGAGGGGCTCACAGTTATTCTGGTTTCACACGATGTCGACATGGCGAGGAACGCCGCAGGGCGCGTCGTCAAAATGCAGTACGGGCAGGTCGCCGAGGACGACCGGCAGCCCAAAACATAGGAAGCTCAATTGAAATTTCATGACCTCCTGGACCTATCCGTCGGCAATCTGTGGCGAATAAAGCTGCGGGCCTTTCTTACCGTAGCCGGGGTATTGATCGCCATCGCGACGTTTGTAGCGATGATGTCCTTTGCCGCGGGCAACCAGAAGTTTGTCTCCGATGCCTACCAGGATCTCGGTCTGCTCATGAATATCAACGTGTGGCCCAAGTCGGGCAACGCGGCATCCGACACGTCAAGTACGGCGGTTCTCAATCAGGAGGCGATACGAAAGCTGGCCGCGATACCCGGTGTCAAACAGGCATACCCGTTTGTTGATATCGACGTCAAAGCCTCTGTCGGCGACACCACGGTAACAACAAACGTTCGTGGACTGACACTCGAGGCGATGACCACAAAGCTCTATGCGAGCATTCTCGAGGGCCTCGAGTTTTCGGCTGATTCGGCGCGTGAAGCAGTGGTTACAGATGATTTTCTGGAAATGGTCGGAGTCGAGAGCCGCGATTCCCTCGTGGGCAAAACCCTCGTCATTTCGACAAAAGCAGTGAGCCTCGACAGCGCGCTCATCCATGCGTTCGGCGGCGCTGACGTCGACCCCCTGACACTCATGAGTGAGCTGCCGTTGGACTCGTTGGTGATGCCGCGTTACCGGGAACAAATCCTACGGCGCGAGGTCAACTCGCGGCTCGGTCTGTTTTTTGACGGACTCATCAACCACCAGCTTACAGTGGCGGACACATTAACCATTATCGGTGTAAGCCAAGATGACGATGCCTACGGTACCCGCACAGCACCAATCGTCATCACCGAGGGTTCAGCCCGCAAGCTAAGCTCAGCTGGGCTCGGCGTCGGCAGCAACCCGGCCGACCTCTTTAGCGCGCTGCAGAGCGGCAGCTTTTTTGGTCCAACCGGTGCGTTGGACAGCCGGAGTTATCCCAGGGTCACGTTGGAAACCGAGCCAACCGCGTCGCATGAGGCAATCGTCGACTCGGTAGAGGCAATGGGATACCGGGCGTACAGCTTCGCCGAAGGTTTTAAAGAGATTCGGCGTTTCTTTGTCTACTTTTATCTCGGTTTGAGCGTCGTCGGTCTCATCGCGTTGTTGACCGCGTCCCTCGGTATCATCAACACGATGGTGATGTCGATTACCGAGCGGCGGCGTGAGATTGGCGTGCTCAAAGCGCTCGGCGCCGACGAGATGGAAATCCGCTTGGCATTCCTCACCGAATCGGCCGTGATCGGCGCGATCGGCGCGATTGTTGGAATCTTTTTTGGATGGATCGGTACCCGCATCGCCGCCGCAGTCATACGGATCATCATGGAACGCGAAAACATGCTGGTCTTCGATCCATTTTCTCTGCCGCCCTGGCTGATCTTGCTGGCTTTTGCATTTGGTGTTCTCGTCGCGTTGGTTGCCGGGCTCTATCCTGCCGCACGCGCCGCGCGTGTCGATCCTGTCGAGGCGTTACGGAGCGAATAGTCTTTGCACAACAATCCCACACCCCCAATTAACCCGTAGAGTCCTGTTTCGACTGGACAGTTAACAGTTGAACTGGTATAATCCCCATCTGCGGCACCGGGGGGTGGCTGCTTTCAACGCCAGTGTCTACCATAACCAATTTCAACCTCGGGCCCGCCAGCAATCCGTGCCCCGCCACACCCATTCAAACCGGACCGCAAAACGCTCGTTGATTTCTGTCCACGGCAATGCCGATCCGACCGGCCTGTTGTAAGAGGCCGCGGATTCAGATTGTTCTTATGTCGACGGCACGCCCGTTCGTTTCTCGGTATCGGACGGAAAGGAGGTGGCCTGACATCTGCGTAATCCGATCGCGGGCCAGTCAAACGACATCCCCCCGGCTTATTGTGGACGACTTAGGAGTGTTTGCACACATTCGCTTTTTCACAGAACCAGCGAGGAGGCATATCATGTTTCGGAGAGAAGGGTTAAAGAAACCCGCCGTGAGTACCCTGCTCATCCCGATTATTGTCTCGAGTCTGCTCTTTGCCGCGACGTCGTGGTCGCAGACGCGAACGTACACACTCGATGCGGACTTCGATGAAGGTTTTTTGGTAAACGTCAATCATGACCCGCCAAACAACGATCAACTTCAGCTGAGCTATCAGACCGAATCGTTTCCTTATATAAATGTGGCGTGCTCGGGACGCGGCACAATGGTCCGCATTAACACCGAGACCGGGGAGATTCTCGGTGAATACCGTACCGCCCCGGAGGGACGATCTTTGAACCCATCGCGAACAACGGTCGATGCATACGGAAATGTCTGGATCGGCAACCGTAACGAAGCAGAGGGCGGCTCAGGGTCCGTCGTCATGATTGGGCTCGTAGTCGGCGGCACGAGGTGTGACAGCGTTGGGACACCAAACCCGGCGGGTGAGTACCTCAAACCACCGTTTTCCTACAGCACGGCAGTCGACCGGGACAACGACGGGTTGATCAAAACATCCAAGGGGTTGGGACACGTTCTCGACTGGCCGGACATAACCGACGGTGCCGGGGGTTCTCCCGCGTTGGTCGAGGACGCCGACGATGAGTGTATTTTGATCTATCAGCGCGTCAACGGTGACAATATCCGCCACGTCTCGGTCGACGCCAACAACAACGTTTGGGTTGGCGGACATTTTGGCGGCGACAACGCGTTTGATCTTTTGGATGGAGACACCGGTTCGATCTTGGCCACTTTTGATGTTGGTGAGGGTGGTTACGGCGGGGTGGTGGACGGCAATGGTATTCTCTGGTCGTCGGACCGGATGGGCCAACACACTCTATTGAGATACGACACCAAAGGAACCATTCCCACGGTTGATGATACGTGGGATGCCTACGACGTTCCCAACGCGTACGGAATTGGAGTCGACAGCAACGGCAACATCTGGCAGGCACAGTATACGGACGATGTCATTTACAAGTTTGCCTCTGATGGAAACTTTCTTGGATCGTTCGGGACGGGCGGTGCCACTGGTGACCGCGGCGTGGCGGTTACGCCGGCCGATGACCATGTTTGGGTCGCCAACAGCCACGGTTCGGACGTCTCGCGTCTGGACAATAACGGTGCCGTTCTCAAAGTCATCTCGCTTGGCGGTGACGGGCTTACACCCACAGGCGTGGCGGTCGATGCTGACGGAAAAGTCTGGGCCACCTGTTACACGTCCAACACAGCCAAACGAATCGACCCCTCGGCTGGCGCAGACAACCTCGGAGCAGTCGATCTGAGCGTGGATCTCGGCCCGAATGCCGACCCATACAACTACAGCGACATGACGGGGGCGCTTCTTCTGCAGGTCATTCAATCCGGCACCTGGACAGTGGTTCACGACTCGGGCGAACCGGGTATCGAATGGGGTAACGTCCGCTGGAACGACGAACCCGAAGGTGCCGAGCCGGCAGGAACGAACATCAAGGTCGAAGTCCGTGCGGCGGATACCATAGTGGGTCTTCCCAGCCAAACCTGGGTCGAGGCCACCAACGGCATGGATTTCTCGGGGATGTATGGCCGCTACGTAGAGATCCGCGCAACGCTGTCGCGCGACACTGATGTGACAGACACTCCGGTGCTTTCCGATCTAACAATAAGACCGTTGGTACAAGAGGTTTATTTTGACATCAAACCGACGTCGTGCCCAAACCCGCTAAACATCAACCCGTTCCAGAAGCGGCAAAAAAACGCGAAGGCAAAGAAAGGTGGGGTTCTCCCCGTCGCCATTCTCGGCACCGAGGATTTCGATGTGCACGACATCGACATATCAACGATTCTGTTGGTGGGTGTTGCCCCGATCCGCCACGACTACGAAGATGTCACCACGCCGTATGATGGAATGGAGTGCGGGTGCGCAACGGACGGCCCCGATGGCTTCATGGACTTGACGCTCAAGTTCGAGAAGATGGAAATCGTCGCTGCCCTGGGGGCGATTGGCCCCGGTGACATTGTACCGTTGAAAATAACGGGAGAGCTCAACAGCGGAATCCCTATTGAAGGCGTCGATTGCGTCACCGTTCTCGGCAGGATTGTTATTGATGGCCGCGTTACCGATGGCGGTGTTGTCCTGGGACCCCCGGTCCCCAACCCGTTCAACCCGGTGACCAGAATCAGTTATTACCTGCCACGAGAAGATTTCGCGACGGTATCCGTGTTCGATGTAACGGGACGACTGGTCGTGGTCTTGAAGTCGGGACATCAGGAAGCAGGTGTTCATTCGGTGGAATGGGATGCCAAGGACGTTCCGAGCGGTGTTTATTTCTATCGGTTGCGGGTCGGTGACTTTAATGAGTCGCGCAAGATGCTTCTGGTGAAGTAAATCGTTTCGTCAATCTCTAACCCAAAGAAAACCGCCCACATACGTGGGCGGTTTTCTTCACGACCGAATCGGCTATCGCAATTCAGGCGCTACTCCGAATATAGCGATTTGATCTTACCCCAGGTGGATGTCTCGGTCGGAATCGTGCAGGTACCATAGATGGTGATCGAGATGTCCGTGGCATCACCCCAAGCACCCTGGGTCACGGTTCCTCCGGGACAGTCGTAGTAGTCCAGAAACGGCGGATATCCGGCGGGCAGGGTCATCCCCACAGCCGTGTTCCCTGTGATCTCTCCGTTCGAGAGCGCATACTCAAAGCATTGCTGTTCTTCCACCGGCGGGTCAAATTGACCGTAGAGCAGAATGTCAGAGACAATGTTGACCGGCACGCCACCCGAATATTGGTGTGTGGATGTGACCTTAAACATCGTGATAGTAGCCGTGAAGTCGATGGCATCCGGATCCGGAGCGTGCCCCCACGGACCCCACTTGGACAACCACATCGTACCACCCGAGTAGTCGGTCTCGTACTGGACAAACCCGTTGCCGTTCTGATCACGTGTGTCGAAATTCACCGTCACGTTCAAGAGCCACGGGCAGTACACACGCCATTCCACACCCTGCCCATTGTCCCACGCATGAATCGTGTTGTGGACAACACCATCGTTGTAGGGTGGATCCACCCACGACTCGCTGAAGTGACCTTCGGAAAAATCGCCCGCAAGTGTGCTGTACGTGGCCGGCGTGGGACCTTCGACGGCAAGCGCGGGTGTGACAATCAACGCCACCACCGCCGACAATAGCATTAACCGCATCGCAACACCTCCTGACACAATCTATCGCTTCGCCGGGTGCGTTGTCGCGCACGCTACCGGCGATGCAATTACTAGGAAATTTAATCGTGGAGCCGTTGCTGCAATATGGGATGAATGGCGCATGTGTGCATGGCTGTTTTTCGCGCCCCCCATGACGCTATAACGCTGCTAGATCTCACTCCATGCGGGGCGAATTATACCACGGACCGCGGGGGTGGTCGAGCAAAAAGTGTCAAATGGATTCGACAGTCCGGTTTTTCTTGCACACCAGCGCAATGCCCATCAAAATAGTCGGTAATTGGCGAGGGGAAATTTTTTTGCGCGCATTTTTGCTAAGGCTTTTTCTTTCATGTCTTAATCCTGATCGCTTGTCGACGATTTGGGTTGCGCGAACCGATAAGAGTATCCGTAAACAACCCAAACCAAATCGCCGGCACACTGCTATCACAGGTTAGCCCAACGTCTCCTCACGATCGAGCGGACTGCCAATTCTGGGCACAGCGCCCGTTCGGGTGCGCGAGGATGTGAGTTTCAAACTCGGTTTGATCTCAGGCGATGAACGTGAAATGACTTACGCCGCTCAAACTCGAAGGCGCAATCCTTCGCGACACGCACAACCGGGATGACCGTGTAGTTATCGGCGATACAGGCGGTGGTGACATCGGCTGCCGAGTGTCACCGGGTTCGGCAACCTGTTTTGAATAAACAAGTTCCTTGGCTTATCCAATTCCATGCCCGGCCGCACACCCGGCCGCAAATAAAGGCATCGCAAATAGTCGCAATCACAACCCCCCGGGCTTTTGATCCCGACACAGCCGACGCGTCAACATGGATCTTCTTACCAGACCATGCGTTTTGTCTGGGAAGTTGCGAAGCCACACGCGAAGTGGCGCGGAGATTGCGAAGTGATCCGTTTACCATGAGTCCCGTCATGTGCTAGTCTATTCCGTCTTAGCTCAAAGGACACACGATGAACCCACGGCACCCCCGCTACAAGTGGCACCGGGCACTGGACGCGGTCAAGCGCAGACGTTTGTCGGGCGAAATCGACCGGCTCTACAACGAAATCACATCCAGCTGGGATCAGAAGGGTTTTATCGAACGATTCCGTGATCAATGGGATCCGTTCGAGGACGTTAAAGCAAGCAAGTATCTCAAGCTGGATTGGTGGTTGCGCGACGCTATTTTCCGTTATTTGTCGATCGACATCCCGCGCCACAGCTCACCGATGCAGGTCCTGGATATTGGGATGGGCACGGGATATTTTCTGCTCGTGTGCCGGCACATGGGCCACAAGGTGCTGGGCTTGGACCTCCCTGGCGAACCGCTTTACAACGAATGCCACGAGTTTTTTGGTCTGCAGCGGATCACCTACCGGGTCGAAGCGATGCAACCGCTGCCGGAGCTCCCCCAACCCTTGGATCTTGCCACGGCGTTTATGACCTGTTTCAACCAATACGAAGACAAGAGCCCCTGGGAAATCGAACCGTGGCTTTTCTTTCTCGAGGATTTGCGCGGGCGAATGACCGACCGCGGCCGCGTTGTGGTCAAATTCAATCTGAACCCGCGATCACAGCAGTTTTACTCGTCCGCCGTTGCCAAAGCCATCTCCGGTTGCGGCTTTTTCGACGCGCGTTTTTATATGGATTACATGTATCTCCGGGTCAAGTGATCCCGTTGCCGGTCGACGAATCGACATGGGGGCAGGTAAAGGCACTCCACGCGCATTGACCGCACGTACTGACGTGGT
>CP070631.1:2401629-2409281 GCA_020356045.1 Candidatus Latescibacterota bacterium | reverse complement strand
CGATGCGGCACAGACCGGGTCGGAGCCGGGGACCATACATGTATTCGACGCGGCGGTCCGGCCGCTGCCCGCCAATTGTTTTCGTTGTTCAACACACGCGTTTGGTGTGGCTGATGCGATCGAGCTGGCACGATCCCTCGGGCGGCTGCCGCGAACATTGCGCGTATATGGGGTCGAAGGCCGAGATTTCTCGACCGGTTCGCAATTATCCGATCGTGTCAGCGCCGTCATCGGCGATGTCACGTCAATGGTGTGCGACTACGTCGGTAAGTTTTGTGTTGGGGGTGGCCAATGAGCACCACCCGCGGCCGCCCATCTGGGTCCGCCTCGCTCGGGCACCGGCAGCCAAGTTCGACCGGCTCCCGGGCGCAAGACCGCGTTATTCAATCGGCACTCCGACGGCTGCGAGTCGTCATCCGTGGCGCCGTCCAGGGTGTGGGTTACCGCCCGTTTGTTTATGGGGCGGCCACGGAATTTGGCCTCAACGGGTGGGTAAACAACACGCCACAGGGCGTGGTCGTCGAAGTGGAGGGTGTTGCCGCTACCCTGGACACGTTTTTGAATCGACTTTTCCGCGACGCACCGCCGCTCGCCTCGATACAGAGTATCGACCACATGTACTTGGACGCCGTCGGTTTTGACAGGTTTGAGATTCGAGAAAGCATCAGCGACGGTGACAAAAACACTCTGATACTCCCCGATATTGCCACATGTGGAGACTGTTTGCGCGACGTCTTTGACCCGGGCAACAGGCGATTCAGGTACCCCTTTACAAACTGCACCAACTGCGGGCCGCGTTATAGCATCATCACCGCGCTGCCCTACGACCGCGCGAACACCTCGATGGCGATATTCGACATGTGTACCGAATGCCGTGCGGAGTACACCGACCCGCTTGACCGGAGGTTTCATGCGCAGCCAAACGCTTGCCCCAGCTGTGGCCCGCATCTTGAGCTATGGGATAAATCCGGACGGACGACAGCCATCCGTGACACGGCGTTGTCCGAAGCATCCAACGTCGTTCGAAGCGGCGGTATTCTGGCACTCAAAGGTCTTGGTGGTTTTCATTTGATCGTCGATGCGCGCAACGACAACGCGGTTCGGCGGCTCCGCCGGCAAAAACATCGCGACCAGAAGCCACTGGCAGTGATGGCCCCGTCCCCGGAGTCCGCTGGCGAGCTGTGCCGTATGCAGTCGGAGGAGGAACGGCTTCTCCACTCACCGGCGAGTCCGATTGTGCTTTTACCGCGCCGTGCGTCGGCACCGGTTGCTCCATCCGTTGCGCCCGGCAACCCGTATCTGGGTTTGATGCTGCCCTACACACCGCTTCATCATCTTCTGATGACGGATCTGGGTTTTCCCGTCGTGGCAACGAGCGGCAATCTGGCCGAAGAGTCAATTTGCACCGATGAGAACGACGCGATGGACAGGCTGGCCGAGGTCGCGGACTGTTATCTGGTTCACAACCGTCCCATCGTCCGTCACATTGATGATTCGGTGACTCGTGTGGTTGCCGGACGTGCGCTCTTGCTCCGCCGCGCCCGAGGTTACGCCCCACTGCCGATAGCTATCGCAACAGAGACCGACCGGCGCGATCAGGCATTAATGGGTCTGGGCGCACACCAGAAAAACACGGTGGCGTTTGCCGCCGGTCCTCAAGTGTTTGTCGGCCAGCACAATGGAGATCTGTCAACCCGGGTCGCGTACGGGGCATTCGAAAAAAGTGCATCGGACTTCGAGCGTCTTTTCGACCGCGAACCCGGTGAATTCGTATGTGATCTTCACCCAGATTATCTCTCAACACGGTACGCAAATTCGGATCGAGCAACGACGACGCGGATCCAGCACCACCTCGCGCATGTATTTGCCTGCATGGCCGACAACAGGGTTGTGCCTCCGTTATCCGGCGTATCGTGGGACGGAACCGGCTATGGTCCCGACGGGACGATCTGGGGAGGCGAGTTTCTCGCCGTTACGGGAAGGTCGTGGAAGCGGGCAGGACATCTGCGGCCCTGGCGGCTCCCTGGCGGCGATGCCGCCATCCGCGAGCCCCGCCGTGCCGCGCTGGGGCTTCTTTATGAAGTGTTTGCCGAGCAGGTTTTCGAGATGGATCACCTCGCACCCGTACGTCAGTTTTCGAGTCAGGAACGCCGGGTTCTTCGCGTCCAACTTGCCAATGCTATCAACGCGCCTGTTACGTCGAGCGCGGGGAGATTGTTTGACGTGTTGGCATCTCTTATCGGTCTTTGTCAGATCGCTTCGTATGAAGGCCAAGCCGCCATGGAACTGGAGTTCCGGGTTGATGGTGTTGAATCCGATACCGCCTATCCCTTCGTAATAACAGGTAGCAACGGCAAATTCGTTGTTGACTGGGAGCCCATCATTCGAGCGGTTATATTCGATCTGTCGCGGTCAACGGAATCTGGGCGCATCGCAGCAAAGTTTCATAATACGCTTGCGGCCATCATTGTCGACGCCGCCCACCGGATGAACCACGAGCGTGTCCTTTTGACGGGCGGGTGTTTTCAAAACAAATATCTGACCGAAAAAACCATCGCTCGTTTGACCGCGTGCAAATTGCGGCCGTATTGGCATCGGCGTGTACCACCAAACGACGGTGGCATCTCGCTTGGACAAGTTGCCGCGGCGTTGCATTTACGCGGCCAGGAGGTGGACTGAACGATGTGCCTGGCAATCCCCGGTAAGATCATCGACATCAGAGGCGACGAGCCGATGATGCGAACTGGTATCGTCGATTTTGGCGGTGTCCGTAAAGAGGTCAATCTATCGTTTGTCCCTGGCGTTGCGACCGGCGACTACGTACTAGTTCATGCGGGTTTTGCCCTCAATACCGTCGATGCAGGAGAAGCCAAACGTGCGCTCGACCTGCTGAAACAACTCGGCAAGCTCGACGATGACAAACGGAATGGTCCATGAAGTATATCGATGAGTATCGTAATGCGGAGGGCATCCGGCAGCTCGCACGACGGATCGCTGAGGTTGCCACCCGCCATTGGACAATCATGGAAGTGTGCGGTGGGCAAACCCACGCAATAGTACGATACGGGATCGACGATCTGCTTCCCACGGACATCACTCTCGTCCACGGTCCTGGCTGTCCCGTTTGCGTGACCCCCGTCGGCCTGATCGACCGGGCCCTAGAGATCTCAACCACCCCTGACGTTGTCTTGTGTTCGTTTGGCGATATGATACGCGTGCCGGGAACGACCGGCGATTTGCGATCGGCCAAAGCGACCGGCAGTGATATTCGCGTTGTCTATTCGCCGATGGATGCGCTCGCCATCGCCGGGAACAATCCGAACAAACAAATCGTTTTTTTTGCCGTTGGGTTTGAAACGACCGCTCCGACAACTGCGTTTGCGGTGCAGGAGGCGAGCCGGCTCGGTCTTGACAACTTTTCGATTCTCGTATCGCATATGATAGTGCCGCCGGCGATCGAGATGATCCTGTCGACCTCTTCCAACTGCGTGCAGGGATTTCTCACCGCCGGTCACGTCTGCACAGTGATGGGCACCGCCGAATATGAGCCAATCGCCAAACGATACCGCGTGCCGATCGTTGCGACGGGCTTTGAGCCGCTGGATATCCTCTACGGTGTATACCTGTGCACGCGTCAGCTCGAAGCGGGACGGGCGGTTGTGGAAAACGCGTACGCACGCGCGGTTCGGCGTGATGGCAACCCAAACGCGATTAATGCCATCCACGAGGTATTCGAGGTCACGCACCGGCAGTGGCGAGGTATCGGCGAGATCCCGTTTAGCGGTTTCGGTCTTCGCAAGAAATACGCGGGGTTCGACGCCGAACGGCGATTCGGACGGGCGCAGACAGTCCATGCCGCATTTGAATCAGAGTGCATCAGCGGGTCGGTTCTCACGGGTGCATCCAAGCCACACGATTGCCCAGCATTTGCGAAGCGGTGCATGCCCGAGCGGCCTCTTGGTGCTCCGATGGTGTCGTCCGAGGGAACATGCGCCGCATACTACCGGCACCGCCGGCGTACAAAGGAGGGTCAACTCTCGTGACCGAAAAAAATGTCTACGGGGGGGGCATCACACCATCATGTCCCGTCCCCCTCACCGAATACCCTCATGTGTTGTTGGCGCACGGGGGCGGTGGTACGATGTCCCGCATGTTGATCGAAAATATTTTTGTCCCTGCGTTTGGCAACGATTCACCCGCGGCACTTCACGATGGCGCCGTGCTTGACTTGGAAAACAACAATATTGCCCTTACCACCGACTCGTTTGTCGTTCGTCCAATCTTTTTTCCCGGCGGTGATATCGGTACTCTCGCCGTCAATGGAACCGTCAATGATTTGGCGATGTGCGGGGCGCGGCCACGGTTTCTAAGTGCGGGTTTTGTGCTCGAAGAAGGTTTGTTGATGGAATCGTTGTGGCGGGTTGCCCTGTCGATGGGTGCCGCGGCGGACGCTGCCGGAGTTCGCATCATCACCGGAGATACAAAAGTGGTTGAACGCGGAAAGGGTGATCAGATCTATATCAACACGGCCGGTGTGGGTGTGATCGAGTGCGCCCAGTCAATCACTCCATCACGAATCCGGCCTGGCGATGTGGTGATCATCAATGGCGACATCGGACGTCACGGAATGGCCGTTCTGGCCAAACGCGAAGGCCTCCACTTCGAATCGGCTATCACCTCCGATTGCGCCCCGCTCGGCGATGTGGTCCTCGATATGGTACACGCAGGTATCGACATTCACTGTCTTCGCGATCTGACGCGTGGTGGCCTCGCCGCCGCCGCCAACGAGATCGCCGCCGCCGCCGGAGCTCACATCATACTGGACGAACGGTCGATCCCGGTATCGAACCCCGTTCGCGCCGCGTGCGAGATGCTCGGTCTGGATCCGCTCCACGTCGCCAATGAGGGCCGATTCATTGCGTTCATTCCAAAGAAAGACAGCGACCGTGTGTTGGAGATTTTGCACGCCCATCCTGTCGGGATCAACGCCGCCGTAATGGGTACAGTCACCGATAACCAAGGTGGTCTCGTTACCCTGCGGACGCTTGTTGGCACGCAGGTTATCCTGGAAACACAAAGTGGCGAGCAGCTCCCGCGGATCTGTTAGCCCATTGCGGAGGATTTTGGAGGGGGCAGCGAGGATAGGTAGTCGTGTATCGATCTTGCGGCTTTTCGCCCCGCACCCATCGCGAGGATCACCGTCGCCGCGCCTGTGGCCACATCACCACCGGCCCACACACGGTCCTTTGAAGTCTTACCCGTCTCATCGTCGGTCTCGATGTTTCCCTTGCGGCCGATCCGAAGCCCGGGAGTGGTCTGGGCGATCAACGGATTTGGGCTGTTTCCGATGGCGCAAATTACAGCGTCAAAAGGCATGATGGTTTCGGAGCCCTCGATGGGGATCGGACGGCGGCGTCCCGATGCGTCCGGCTCGCCGAGCTCCATACGGAGGCACTCGATCTCTTTGACCCAACCCCGCTCATCACCGATATAGCGAAGCGGCAGCGTCAGGAGTTGAAACACCACGCCTTCTTCTTCGGCGTTTTCGATTTCCTCCAGGCGCGCGGGTAGCTCTTCCGTCGACCGCCTGTATATAATGTGTGTGTCCGCGCCCAGTCTGAGTGCGGTTCTCGCGCAATCCATCGCGACGTTGCCCCCGCCAATTACGGCAACTCGTTTGTGGTTGGTAATCGGGGTCCCACTGTCGGGGAACTTGTACCCCTTCATCAGATTCATGCGTGTGAGATATTCGTTCGCCGAGTAAACGCCGTTTAGATTCTCGCCGGGTATATCCATGAACCACGGCAGCCCCGCGCCCGACCCAATAAACACCGCATCGAATTCTTCGAGAAGGCTATCGATGGTTCGTGTTTTGCCGATGACAAAATCGGTAATCATCTCGACGCCGAGACGGGCGAGATAATTGATTTCACGTTTGACGATTCTTTTGGGAAGCCGAAACTCCGGGATCCCATAGATCAGCACACCGCCCATTTCGTGCAGTGCCTCAAAGATCGTCACCCCGTGTCCCTGTCTGATCAGATCGCCCGCCACGGTAAGCCCCGCTGGCCCGCCGCCAACCACGGCTACCCTGCGTCCCGTAGACGGCGGAATCTCGGGGACCTCGATTTCGTCCTGCGTTGCCTCCCAGTCGGCGAGAAATCTTTCCACCCGGCCGATCGCCAGCTCACCCTTTTTCTTGACCAACGCGCATTCCATTTCACACTGGTCTTCCTGTGGGCAAACCCGGCCGCAGACGGCGGGAAGCAGGTTTTTTTCCTTGAGAATTCTGACACCCGCTGCGAAATCCCCCTCTGCTACCACATTCATAAATGCACCGATATCGATTTCGACGGGGCAGTTTTTGACACACTTTGGTTTCTTACAGACCAGGCATCGTTTGGCCTCTTCGATCGCCAGTTGCTCGGTGTACCCCAAAGCGACCTCATCAAAGTTGCGGATACGCACATCAACCGGCTGTTTGGGCATACCGCGCCGGTCGAGATCCAGCGCTTTTTTCTTTTTTTTCTTATCGGCCACGCCGAGATTTCCTCATATCCTGATGTTCGTTATTGCCAACACTTCGCGGTCCGCACACCGGATCAGGCACCAGCTTTCATTGACCTGCACTTGTGTTTTTCGCTCCTGCTCGTTCGCAAAGGCCGGGCCTCCTCTGGGACATACGACTTGCGCCGCTGGAAAAGCTCTTCCCAGTCAACCTCGTGCGCGTCAAAATCGGGACCATCCACACAGGCGAACTTCGTCGTTTTCCCCACAGTGACGCGGCATACACCGCACATCCCCGTTCCATCGATCATGATCGGGTTGAGGTTCGCAATCGTTTTTATTCCCATCGATCGCGTCTCGTCCGAACCTCTTTTCATGAGCAGCGTGCATCCGTTGATC
The DNA here is from genome assembly GCA_020356045.1 of Candidatus Latescibacterota bacterium. Taxonomy (GTDB): domain Bacteria; phylum Krumholzibacteriota; class Krumholzibacteriia; order WVZY01; family WVZY01. The sequence continues at coordinate 2,402,375 of CP070631.1, read as the reverse complement.
ACGACGCGGTCAATGCGATCGTTAAACGACGCCATCACCTCGCCGAGACGGCTCACATGCCCTTTGAATCCGATCGTGCCATCACGTGTGATATGCGCGATCCCATCCGACACTGCGCGGAGCTTGTCCTCCCAGTAAAGCAGATATGAGCTCCGCCCCTCGATAATCGTGTACACCGTGTTACCTTTTGCCTTGAGCGCGCGGGCAACGGGGTAAATGCTCCCGATTCCATAACAACCGCAGAGACAAACCACACTGCCGAATTTGTCGATTTCCGACGCGTTGCCGAGCGGACCAACAACCGTGGGTACCCGTGACCCGGTCTCGAGCGCGGCGATCTTTGATGTCGTATTGCCCGCGTTCATCACGATGGCAGTGACTGTTCCACGTTCCGCATCCCAATCGGAGAGTGACAGCGGTATGCGTTCACCATCCTCCTCGGCTCTCACGATGATAAACTGTCCCGGCTGCGCGGCCTTTGCCACGGCGGGGGCATCGAACACCAACTGGTGCATGTTGGGCACGATCATGCGGCTCTCGAGCACCTCAAACATTGCTTTTCCTTATATTCACGGGGTGAACGTTCAAACCGGCGCCATCTCGACGGCTCAGCGTAACGTGGAGCGTCCCCTTTGGTTGGTCGTCGGTGATCCGCACCGGACAGTTTTCCTCAAAACGAGGGGACGTCACCACGACCTCATCACCGTTTTGTATCCCCGCCTCCTCCGCGTCCGCGGGATTGATTG
>CP070631.1:2394774-2401529 GCA_020356045.1 Candidatus Latescibacterota bacterium | reverse complement strand
CAGACCACGTGTACTGGGGGTTCGTCATTATACGCTCGGTAAACCGTGGATCATCCGAGTGATCGCCAAGTCCGGCGGTGTGACTCAACACCTGCGCGATGGTCATGACATCCGTGTCGTAACCGTCGCCCCGCAGCAGTTCGTTGTGCTCTGCGTTGAGGTAACCGTCAAGACTGTCATCCAAACCGATACGCCCCATCTCGGCGAGACGCAAAACGGCCGCCGCCACATAGGTCTTTGTGTTGCTGGCGATGCGAACGGTGTGCGCGGCGGTTAGCGGCGTTGAATCACCTTTGGCAATGGTGCCCGCCGCCCCGGCCCAGTCGAGTTGCGCCGGCGGACAAATGACATACACCGACAATCCCGGCGCCATCTCATTTTCGAGCAAGAATGCCTCGAGGAGGTCTTGGAGCTCCTTTTCCAGAACCGCGTTCTCACCCAGAGCCGGCGAGGCCGCCAACCAAAACGCCAGTGCAATTCCCCAAATCGACTTGAGCATCATTTACCCTTTTTCTGCTAAGCGCGCCGCCACAGCCCGTGCTTACCGTGGGATGCGCAGAATCAAACGACTCGAGGACCCAAATCCTTGATGTACTTGCGTTCGAGTGAAGCGAGATAGTCGAGAATCTCATCAGAATACAACGGTGCGTCTGTCCCCGAGCGCCGCGCCGCCTCATGATACCGGTGGCTGAACGCAAACGGGGGTGCCGTAACTCCTCCGCGGCTCCAGGCATTATACCAAAGATCGCGTAGCGATCGAAGTCCACGTGGATCGAGTTCACACGCTATGGACGAAGCCACGCGTCGGGTTGAAGTTACAGACTGTTGATGCCGTCACGAGTCGGGTTGAAGCGACATGAACTCATAGGGTAGAATGTTTGCCAAACAACCCGGGAGGCCAGCCGTGAACAATCTCACCTGCCGCCGTGCTTTTATTCCATTGATGTTGTCGCTTTTTTTGGTGATCGCGATCGATCCAGCCGGTGGCCCGCCGTCTTGGGCAGCTGGTTTGAACGGACTCGTAACCCCCGTCGAAAAGGATTTTCTGTTGACGGAATTGGCGCGCGTCCAGCCGCCGGAGCGTCTGCACGAGTTGTCAACCTATGGGCAGCGTCAATCCGAACTTGGCGGTGGATTTTACGGGATGCTCCCCGATCAACTCACAAACCCGGATAGCATTCCCTTAGCGAATGACGATGCCGGCCGAATGGCGGCCGCACTTCGACTGGCACAACAACGAAGCGTCAACTTGGCGGCGATGCAACAGATCAACCCAAATTACCGGCTAACCTTCGAGGGCGAGTCCCTGCCATCGCTGCTCGGGGAGATCGCTCCGGATTGGAAATCATCCAGTGAGTCAACCAGCGGGCTGGTTCTGGTGCTGGACACGTCGGCGCTCGATGGATTCTTCGACGCGCTGGCGGACGGCGAGATCAGCTCTGAAGAGGCAGTCGCACTGGCAAACCTTTCGAGCAATCAATCCATGCTCGAGCATCGCCGAAATCTGGGATACGTCCCCGAGCCCCTGCCCGACACCGAATCACTGGCGGAGATGATCCGCATCGCGGGATCGACCGATCCACTGGACCGGCTGTGGTGCTGGATCAACCCGCAAAACGCGTTCGGATACGCCGACCTCGCGCAAAACGTTGATGACTACACCAGATTCCTTTCCGAACTCGGGGTCAATAAACGACACCTGGAATCGGCTGTCGTGAAGCAGATCGAAAGTTACACGCCGGAGCCTCTTCCGCTCGACGTGCGGTTTGCGTTTACCGTGGGATGGGCCATCCAGGGTTGGGCGACCCCCGAGATGGTGGGTCTCAATCTGGAACAGGCAAAGGATGACTGGCATCGCCTCTTTGGGACGTTGGTCGAGGAGACCTATCACCGGCTGCAGCTCGAGCTGTGCCCGACGATGACCGGCAAACCGGCACGTGAGTTCTCCGACCTCGTAACGGTGGACACCGGCCATCCCGGCTATGACCGTCTTTACGAGATCATTACCTACACGGTTCTCGAGGGCTCCGCAAACCTGGTGCGGGGACAATTCGCCGCCGCGGATCTGGCGGACAAAGCACCGGCAGGCGCCGAGCTCATGACACGCTTTGTCGAACAGGTCGTACAAGGCGAGGACGTGGAAAGCGCGGACGCCCTGATTTCCGAAGGATTGAAGGGTAATGGCCCTCTTTACGGGCTCGGGTGGAAACTGGCGTCTCTTATTGCCGAGCGGGACGGAAAGCGCGCCGTCGGTGAGCATCTAAGACACGGGCCGGTTCAATTTTTTAACTACGGGGCCAGGCTCGCGGCCGAACAGGGCGAGGGACTGCTGACAGGGGAGGTAGTGGCGGTAACAGATGCGCTCGAGAAGCGTCTGGCCCGTTGATCTTCCCGCGGCCGTGGCAACCATCGGCTGGCACCGATACGTCAAACCGGCACGAACGTGAAGTTGTCCCGACCTCAAACCGGAAGCGAACGATGAAACTTTTGGATTTCGAACCACCCGCACACTGGCTTCGTATTCGAACCATCGAGATGCACACGGGCGGCGAACCGCTGCGTGTCCTCGTCGATGGGCTCCCCGAGATACCCGGAGACACGATTCTTGCCAAGCGGCGCTGGTTCCGCGATCACTGCGATCACCTTCGGCGAGGAACGATGTTCGAGCCCCGCGGTCACGCCGACATGTACGGTGCCATCATCACCGAATCCGTTACACCGGACGGCGACTTCGGGGTCTTTTTTCTTCACAACGAGGGGTACAGCACGATGTGTGGTCACGCGACCATCGCGCTGGCCAAGCTTGCCGCCGAGACCGGGTTGGTGAAGGATGCGGTAAACCGGGATCTTCGAATCGACGCCCCGCCGGGTCGGCTGTTGGCCCGGCCGTTGATCGAAAACGGCAGGGTCACCGGCGGAACATTTCATAACGTGCCGTCGTTTGTTCTCGCATCGGATCAGTCGGTGGATATCCCGGACATTGGCCGTGTGCGGTTTGACATCGCGTATGGCGGCGCATTCTACGCGTTCTGCGAGGCCGAGCCGCTCGACCTCAATCTCGATGGCTCGGATTACGAACGCCTCATCCGTTATGGCAAAGAGATCAAGCACGCCGTCATGACCTCGTGCGAGATCAAACATCCTTTTGAAGACGATCTGAGCTTTCTCTATGGCGTGATCTTCATCGGCCCGGCACGCGGCACTGCACACCACAGCCGCAACGTGTGCGTTTTTGCCGACGGAGAAGTGGACCGCTCAGCGACGGGCTCGGGTGTGAGCGCCCGTGCAGCGATTCATCACGCACGGGACGAGCTCGTTGTGGGTGAAACGATCACTGTGGAAAGCATCCTGGGGACGACGATGGATGTGCGTGTGATTGAAAAGGTCACATATGGCCCTCACGCCGCTATCGTGCCGGAGGTGTCCGGTCATGCGTATTTCACGGGAAGACACGAGTTCTGGTTCGACCCCGACGACCCGCTGCGCGAAGGGTTCATCTTCCGGTAGCCAGGCATCCCACATTTAAACACGTTCGTCCTCGAGATATCCCGTGCCAATGAGCGGTTCCGAAAATAGAGATCCCGCGCGGCGATGTATTAGGGCACTTTGTTTGTCGGAGTGGAAGAACGTGTGCTGGCGGGGGTTGGCCCGGGTTCACTCGTTACCAGTGTGGATAGTCCCTCAGTGAGTATCTTTTTTGCCCTGGCGTCTCTCACTCTTTGGCTCTCCGCCCCGATCACCACGGCGATGACTCTTTTGCCCTCTTTGGCGGCTGTTGCCGCGATGGAAAACCCCGCAGCGTAAAAAAATCCCGTCTTTAACCCGTCACACCCATCAACGGTTTTGAGTAATGGGTTGTGATTTACCATTTCAAACGGCACGTCGGCATCTGTTCTGAAGAGCCGCCGGCGAGTCGATGTGTATTTGAACACGATTGGTTTTTGAACGAGCACCCGGCAGAGTTCCGCGATATCCCGCGCCGTGGAAATATCGGGCAACTGCCCGCGGCCCGGGGGCAGGCCGTGCACCGAGTGAAAGACCGTGTGGTTCATATCGATGTCCCGCGCACGGCCGTTCATCAATTCGATAAACGCCTCTTTGCTGCCCGCGTAGTGGATGGCAAGCGCCGCCGCCGCGTCATTGGCCGACCGGACGACGAGCGCATACAACAGCTCATCCACCGGGAACACTTCGTTCTCTTCGAGATAAACTTGTGACCCACCCATCTTTGCCGCCGTCCTCGTCACTGTCACCGGCTCATCGAGCGTCAGATGACCGGCCTCAACCGCTTCGAGAATGATGAGCAGCACCATGAGTTTGACAACGCTTGCCGGGTATCCCACAGCATCCGGGTTGTCTTCGAAAAGAGCGTCTCCCGTAACCGCATCAACGGCGATGGCGCCCAGGTACGGATGATTGGACATGACGTCCAACGCCGCGGCAGGGGTTACAGCGACAATCAATAACGGCAGGATGATTGAAGAGCAGAGCCAACGATGTGTTTTCATAAAACCCAGTAGTAGTTGATTTCTCAAAGTGTCAAATATCAGGCATTCAGGCTATTCGGCGGGTGTTTGCGCTCCACGCGTCCGTGCCCGTTCGATGCTCTGCAGGGCAAGGTAGTCCGCGCCAAACCGTCCCAGATTGTCGAGCTCGGTGTCGTACTGGTCATAGTGGCGTTCTTCATCGGCCACCAGCTCTTCAAAGAGTTGCTTGGACTGGCTGTCCGCGTTTTGAGCGCATTCCATGGCCATACGGTTGTAGTCCTGCGCGCTATTTTGCTCCATACCCGCCGCCATTTCCAGCATGTTCTTGACGTCGGTTTCCTTCTTCACCGGATCGCTCGCCACCATCTCCACCTCACCTTTGAGAAAGAGAATCCGTTCGGCCAGCCTTTCGATATGAAGCATTTCCTCGATGGCGGTTCGTTTGAACAACCCCGCAAGCAGGTCAAACCCTTGGTCATCGCAGTGAAAGTGCCAGTACATGTATTGATGGACGGCGGTAAGTTCGTCACCGATGGCTTGATTCAAAAGAGCTACACTTTTCTCGTGCATCGTTTCTCCTTCGGTCTTAATTCTTGATCATCTGGATCAATGCAAATTTTACTCCAAGAGGCGTCGTCGATCCAGACGCTCGACGGCGGCCACGAATGCTTTGGATATTGGATGCGCTATCACCTAAGCTGCTTTTATATAGTGCGTTAGACGCCGTCGCCGCGATTAGAGTCGGCTCATCACGAATTCCGGCGAGTATATCCCAGCTCGCCCCGCACGGGCAAGCGCCTGTTCGAGGACTGAAACGTACCATCTGGTCTGGGCGGCTTCCCTGCCACGGCAGCCGACTCCAGGGCGGGATCGCTGAGTCGGCGCACATCAACCGGTATCGCATCCAAACAGTCGGCCTGCCCCCGAGCCAATCAACTTTGACGAGACACGGATACTTCAGGCTATAATGGACAAACGTGAGCGTGTGCTGGGCCAGTAACCATTCCGGAGGGAGTCGTCTATGAGAAAGTATGTGGGATTCTGCGTTGCATTGTATTTGGTGGGCGCGATCGCCTCAGCACCGGCCGCCTTTGCTCAAGGGGAGTCGGCAGAGGTCGAATCCATCCTTCAGGGTCTGATCGAGGATTTCATGGAGGACCCGCACGCGAAGGGTTTGGCGTTAACTGTCGGTCTGCAAATCAAGGATGTGGGTGAGTGGCATCTCGAGATCGAGGGATCCGACAAAATCAAACTCAAGCGAGGTGCTCTGACTGTTCCGGCGCCGTACTACATCACCGACATGGAGACGCTTCGGCGTATCGACCGGGGCGAGCTGGGCATCATGACGGCGATGGGCCGTGCGAAGATGACCGACCCCGCCCCCATGGACTTCGGCCTGGCAAACGAGTATCAGTTGACCCCGGAAGCCATGGCAATGTTGATTCCGTTCGGTTTCCACTTCTGGACCAAGGGTAAGCCGGAGATCGTCCACTTTGGCGAGCTGGATCAGGCACGCGAGATCCACGGCGCATATGCGACGTTGTTCTATTACCAGAAAGGGCTGCGTTCTGGGTACTACCGGGTGGAAAAGGATCAGCACATTAACGCCGACGAGAGCGATCAGGTGAACCCGTTCCCGTCGCTTTTCATCTTTATCGGTGGTGCCCTGGAGTGCCGGATCGGCGGCAAGGAAATGAGTATCGAAGGCAAGCAGACGATGCTCGTGCCGGCAGGTGTGTCACACGAATTCTGGAACCCAAACGATGAACCGGCGGAGTTCATTCTCATCATGTTTGGAGAAGGCGCGTAACGGGTGCCGTTGAGACCGCCTGAGCCCGTTACAATCCCGCAGGGCAGATTGATGAAATCATTCGTTTATCAAGAATACGGTCCGCCCCATGTTCTGCAGCTCAAAGAAGTGCAAAAACCCGTCCCCAAAAACGACGAGGTGCTGATCAAGATTCATGCAACTACGGTAACAATCGGGGACGTACACATGCGACGGTTCAAGTTCCCTTTCATGTACTGGCTACCCTCACGTATTGTTTTTGGCCTCACAAAACCGAGGAACACCACTCTGGGGTTCGAGCTGGCCGGGAAAATCGAATCCGTCGGCAGTGATGTAAAGCGATTTGCCAGAGGCGACCCGATTTTTGGCACCACCGGTTTTAAATCCGGCGCGTATGCCGAATATATCTGTCTGCGCGAGGACGGGATGATGGCAATAAAACCGGCTAATGCGACGTACGAGGACGCGGCTGCCGGCGT
>CP070631.1:2383489-2394674 GCA_020356045.1 Candidatus Latescibacterota bacterium | reverse complement strand
TCGATCAGTACGAAGTCGTCTCCCTGTTTCTGCCATGTGTAAACGGGGATTGGAAGCCCCCGGTACTGCGCCTCGAACTTGATTTCGGTTTGGCGGAGCGCCTCTTCGGCGAGTTTCCGCCTCGTGATATCACGAGCCATCCCCTGAACGCCGACGATTTCGCCGTCCCGCCGTATGGGCGTCCCGTTGACTTCGATGACGACCGGGTCCCCATTCTTGTGGCGGATGCGAAGCTCGACGCCCCGCACGTCCTCCCCGTGCATGTTTCTCACAAACGCCTCGCGAGCGGGAGCCAAATCCTCATCCGAAAAATGCACCGCGAAGTCGGTCCCGGCGAACTCATCTTGCGTGTACCCAAGTATCGTCTCAACAGCGGGCGAAATATAGGTGATGATTCCCTTGGGATCGATCAGGTAGATCGCGTCCGCGCTCGTCTCCGCGATGCGCCGAAATATGGCTTCGCTCTCGCGGAGCTCGTTCTCGGTCTTCCTGAGCTGGCTCAGCTCTTTAACGATAGCGAAAAAATACCGTTTGCCATCGGCTGTTTCGAACGTCCCCGGGCTGAACCACAGCGGAATTCTCTCGCCGTCTTTTCTTTCGTATTGCACTTCCATAGGAACGGCCACACCGCGGCGGAGTTTGTCGAAGTGCTCCATCAGCTTTTCGTGTTCCTCTGAGAGTTCGCCGGGGTACGGCGGACGTCTTCCGACAAACTCGGTCTCCGGCCGGCCGGTTATCCGGCAAAACGCCTCGTTGACCTTGATAATGGTCAGCTGGTCATCGCTAACCAAAAATCCGTCCGGGGTGTTCGCAATCAGAGCTTCGGAAAAGTCGAGTGCCTCGCCGATTTCGTCGATACGGCGGGCATAAGACGCCTCGGCAGCCTTCTTCCACCGCCTGCACATCGCAAAACCGCTCGCGGCCAATACCACCACCGCGCCGGCAAGAATCCAGATCACGATCTCCATATTCACATATCCCATCGTCATCCCCCGAAATCCGATGTATGGCCAGGGAAACGCATCCAGCAGGATAGGAGGACATCCTGTCTCGGTAGGAGCCAGAAAGTGACGCTTTTATAATACTTTTTACCCACCGCCGGCGTCAAGAACCTGATTCGCGGCGTGCCTGACCACACCTGCACCCATCGGACACCACGCGGGACCCCGCACTGTCAGGAACCGCGACACTTCCGGGGCGCCCAATTGAACATCAGTCCAAACACTACCCTTTTTGACAACGGGGGTTGACAATCGCAACCAAGCTTCATATTATGAACAACAATTCATACAGTGAACCTTAATTCGAGACAATTGAGACACCGATGCCTCCTGCAAAGAAACCGACTAGAAAAGAACGCGATCGACAGCGGAACATCGATGAAATCCTTCGGGCGGCGGAATCGGTGTTTGCCGAACAGGGGTACGAGGGAGCGAGGATGGCCGACATCGCGGCGCGGGCCGAGTTTAGCGTGGGCTACCTTTATCAGACCTGGGACGGCAAGGTAGACCTTTACCAGTCGCTCCTCGAATCAAAGTTCAAAGAGTTCAAATCCTGTGTCGAAGGCGGAATCGGATCGACGACAGATCCCTACCAACAGATCAACATTCTCATCGATGCCCATGTAACGTTCGTTGAAAAGAATAAAGAGTTTGCGAAAATCTACCTCGTCGAGACCTCACCCGCAGAGCGACGCGCATTCAACGCGGTGGGCAGCCGTCTTAGAAAGGCGCACACTGCTTATATAAAGCTCGTGGCGAAGATCTTTGAAAAAGGTGTCGATAAGGGCATCTTTGCGCCGCATCCGCCGCGGGACCTAGCGCTTGCCCTGGAGGGAATGATCTTTGAGTTTGCCAAGGATCATTTCAGAAATGATCCCAGCGGGGATCTCACCGACAGGATTGATGTAATGAAAAGGATTTTCTTCAATCCAGTGCTCGCAAATTATACGAAGAATACAAAAAACAAAAAGGAGACCAGGAAACCATGACCTCCCGGATATCCGGTTTTTTTGTTTCGCTTTTTGTTGTCATGGCGCTGTCTGCCGCATCCGGCTCGCCACAGAAAACGGCCGCACCGGGCTCCGTCAACGACACGATCCGGCTCAGCTTAGAGGATGCGATCAGACGAGCGTTGGAAACCAATGAAGATGTCGGAATAGCGGCCGCCGAGCTCGACAAGGCGAAGGGCACAAAGAAAGAGGCCACATCAGCAGCGCTCCCCCATCTCGATATCTTCGCGAGTTACACGCGGAACCCGCTTCTCCCCGTCATCTTTTTCCCTGATTTTGATACGGGGGAACCGACGGGCATCAAGATCGGCGCGGACAACGACTATCTTATGACCGTATCGGTCAACCAGGTGCTGTTCGCCTTTGGGCGAGTCGGGGGCGCGATCAAAGCCGCCGATTATTATCTCAAGAGTAGCGAGGAAGGACTCGAAGCCGCCAAAAAGGACGTGAGGCTGGAGGCCGAGATCGCGTACTACGACGCGCTTCTCGCCGTCGAGGTCAGGAGAATCGCTATACAGTCGCTCGCGCGTGCGAAAAACCAGTTCGAGGAAACAGAAAAGAAGTTAAGGCAACAAACCGCCTCTAGGTTTGACTCGATACGCGCAGCGGTCGAAATCAAGAACCGCGAGCCCGAGGTGTTGAATGCGGAAAACGCCATCCGGCTCGCGCGTCTCAATTTGAAACGCATCGTCGGCATCGACCGCAACACGCCCGTGATCCTCACCGACTCGCTCGTTTACGAGCCGGAAACGTATTCGCTCGATGATGCCATCGAGGAGGCCTATCAAATACGCTCTGATATCCGCGCTCTCCGCCTCAACGTCGCCATGACCGAGAAGATCTATACCGTACAGAAACGAGGTAACTTCCCTACTTTGTCGCTTTTTGGCAATTATACATTGCAGGGTCAATCGCAGGGGTATCTCCTGCAAGTCGAACAGCATGCCAACATGGCGAGCGTGGGGCTTTCGTTGAATTTCCCGATATTTGACGGATTGGCTACGCAGGGCCGTGCAGCCCAGGCAAAGGCCGATCACTCGGCTGCACAGTTGTCGCTCCAGAGGCTCGAAAAGATCGTTGCGCTGGCCTTGCAGGAGCTCTACGACCAGCTCGGCGCCGAACAGGAAAACCTCGAGAGCCAGCAGGCAACGGTTCAGATGGCGGAGGAATCGTACCGGTTGGCACTCGTTCGTTTTCAGAACGGGCTGTCGACACGACTCGAGCTCGAAGACGCGGAGCTCGCTCTGACGGTTGCCCGGCTCAATTACACCGAAGCCGTCTATCGCTACATGGTGGCCAAAAAGAGATTTGAATACGCAATGGGTCATTAGCCACTAGCTTGCAGGAGTAACAAATGAAATCCAGACGGATTGCCATTGTCGTTGTGTTGTTGATCGTCGCAGTGCTCGCAGTGCTGTTCGTCTTGCGGTTCGCAACGCGTCAATCCAGCGAAGCGCCGCCAAGCATCGACGAAATTCAGGCGGCGGAGGGCGTCCCCGTGGACGTCCGCGTAATTCGCAGAGGCGCAGTCGAGCGGCACCTCGAGCTTCTCGGTACGGTCGAGGGAATCGGGCAGGTGAATATCTCCAGCTCGCTTGCGATCGACATTAAAGGGATTGCCAAGCGCGCTGGCGATCCGGTGAAAAAGGGCGAGGTGATCATCGAACTGGCGCGCGACCGGGCCGGACGCGCCTATCACCAATTCGAGGCGGCCAAAGAGTCGCTCGAGATCGCGGAAAACGATCTGCGGCGAATGGAAAACCTTCACGAGGAGGGCGCCGTTTCGGGCCAGGCCCTGGAGCAGGCGCGGTTGGCGTACAGAAACGCAAAGTCGCAGTACGATCAGGCGTCATCCGTGGTGGATCTCGTGAGCCCAATCGACGGCGTCGTCACCATGATCAACGCGACGGTGGGCTCGATGGCGGAACCAGGTGTTCCCCTTGCCACGGTCGCGTCGATCGACAGGATGCGAGTTCGTTGTCACGTCGGGCACACCGAGGTCGTCCAGCTTGCCGTTGGTCAGCGGGCGTCGATCCAGACAGCTTCGAGACGGGAAGCCGGGTCGCGTGATGCGGTTACCGCCGAAGGTGAGATCACCAGAGTGTCGTTATCACCCGACCCCGCAACAAAGCTCTTTCTCGTCGAGATCACCGTGGATAACCACGACGGCACGCTTCGTCCGGGTGTGGTAGCCACCGTACTGATTCGCACCGATGAGAGAACCGACGTTGTGCTGGCACCCCTCGATGCGGTTATCGAACGGCGCGGTGAATGGTACGTTTACCGGATCGATTCCGGAACGGCCGTGCTGACAAAAATCGAGATTGGAACGGCGGACAGCGACGATGTAGAAGTGGTCGACGGCGTGGCCGAGGGCGACACGGTGGTGACGCGAGGGCAGTACCAGTTGACCGATCGGGCGCGCGTGAGGATTCAGAGTATTGAAGGGATGGATTAACCGATGTTTCTTGCCCGGATGGCCGTCAGAAAACCCGTGCTGACAACGATGATCGTTCTCTCGTTTGTCGTTCTCGGGTTCTTTTCGTGGCAGCGTCTCGTAATCGACATGCTGCCAGAGGTGGATTTTCCCTATGTCACGATCACGACGATCTACCCCGGCGCCGGCCCCGGCGAAGTCGAGACACAAATCACAAAGAAAATCGAGGATGAAGTCAGCACCATCGCTAATCTCAAAAACCTCGAATCGATTTCACGCGAAGACTTATCGCTCGTCATCCTAGAGTTCGAGCTTGGCGTCGACGTTGACATCGCGGCCATCGAAGTCAAAGATAAGGTCGACGCGATTTATGCGGAATTTCCGGAGGACGTTGAACCGCCGGTAGTGGTTAAGTTTGACATAAACGCATTTCCCATCGTGGATCTCGCCGTCTCCAGCCCGCGGCCGCCCGAGGAAGTCTATCTAGCCACAAAGAATGACATCAAAGATCATCTCTCGCGGGTGGCCGGCGTGGCCACCATCGATATTATCGGCGGGCGCCAGCGCGAGATCCAGGTGGCGGTCGACAAGAAGCTGCTCAAATCCTATGATCTGTCGCTCTACGAGATCGTCGCCGCCATCGCCGCGGAGAATGTCAATATCCCTACCGGCCGCATCACGGAAGAACGAAAAGAGTTCACGCTTCGTCTGCTCGGGGAGTTTCAGAATCTGCGCGAACTCGAGCGGATCCGAATCCCGCTCGAAAACGGATCGATCCCATTGGAGAGCGTGGCCAGGATCATCGATGGGTTCAAAGATCAGCGTGATCTCGCCCGGTACAATCAAGAACCGACGATTCAGGTGTCCATTCTGAAAAGATCGGGAGCAAACACGGTCGAAGTGGCGGACGGGATTTTTGCCGCCGTCGAAGAGCTACGTGAACTGCTGCCGTCCGATTATATGATCGAGATCGCCCAGGACAACTCCTGGTTTATCAAGGATGCGGTCGCCGACGTCACGCAAAATATCTTTCTTGGGATCTTCCTGACCACGGTTTTGCTCTACCTGTTTCTCCACAATATTCGGGTGACAATGGTCGCCGCAGTGGCCATGCCCACATCGGTGATCGCCACGTTTCTCCTCATCGATTTTGCCGGCTTTACGTTGAACATTCTGACACTTATGGCGCTGGGGATCACCGTCGGGGTCCTAGTGACGAATGCGATAGTCGTGCTCGAGAATATCATCCGTCATCTGCAAAAGGGCAAGACACCGGCGGATGCCGCAATCGATGGGACATCGGAAATTGCCCTCGCGGTTGTGGCGAGCACGGCCACCAATATCGTGGTGTTCACACCAATCGCCTTTATGAGCGGTATCGTCGGCCGGTTCTTTTTTCAGTTTGGTCTGACCGTTGTGTTCGCCACGCTCTTCTCGCTGCTCGTGTCGTTTACGCTTACACCGCTCCTCGCCAGCCGGCTTTTCAAGAGCGGAAAACTCGAAGTCGACTCCGACGACGATGCGACAGCGATACGCCATGCGCCGAGGCGGCTCCGTTTTCTCGATCGCTTCGAGGCCGCCTGGGACAATTTCTATTTGGGATTGGAAGGTCTTTACAAAGGAAGTCTGCGGTGGGCCCTCCACCACCGTTTCATCATTGTTTTGCTTACCGTCATCACGTTGGTGGCAGCCGTGATGCTGCTTGGACAAGTCGGTGGAGAGTTTATGCCGACTCTTGACGAGGCACTGATCACCATCACCATAGAGATGCCACCGGGTAGCACGCTCGATGAAACAGATCGCGCGCTCAGACGAATCGAGAATGTTTTGGCCGATGAACCTGAGACCGTGTCGATACTCACATCGGCCGGGGGGGCGAATCAGGGTGTCGAAGAGGGCATGATCGTTCTCCGCGTGGTCGATAAAGCCGACCGCCTGCTTGGCATCGTCGACTACGCCAACTCGCTCAAACCCAAGTTGGCATCGATCCCCGGCGCCAAAATCCGCGTGATCGTCGGTGAAGACAGCGGCGATGGCGGCGGGGACATCTCGCTCGAACTCACCGGCCCCGATTTTGATGTCCTCGAGAGCCTGTCACAGGAGATTTACGACTCCGTGTCGACGGTGCGCGGACTGGCCGGTCTCAAATCGAGCAATGAAGAAGAAAGGCCCGAGTTGATTTTTGTTCCCGACAGACGGCAGCTCGACCGTTATGGAGTGAGCTCGGCGGAAGTCGCGACAGCGCTCCGGACCGGTTACGAGGGCGAAATCGCCTCGCTCTACCGCGAGACCGACGAAGAGTACGACATCCGGGTCCGGTACGGGGAGTCCGAGCGGGCGAGCCGATCGGCGTTTTATCTTACCGAAGTCCAGACGGGTGATTACCGAGTGCCGCTCACCCAACTTGGGGACATCGTCGTTGGGACGGCCCCACCCGAGATCCTGCGAAAAAACCGCCAGCGTCTCGTTCGCGTCGATGCCAACGTGGCCAGCGGCACGCTGAGCGAGCTCGTAGCAGAGATTCAGCAAAAACTCGCCAATGTTGAGCTCCCCGCCGCGTACCACCTCAACTACGGCGGACTCTATGAATTTCAACAGGAATCGTTTGCCTCGATTTTTTCGGCTTTGTTCTTGGCGATTCTACTCACATATATGGTGCTCGCTGCGGTGCTCGAGTCGTTTATCCACCCGTTTACCGTGATGATCACTCTGCCCCTCGGCTTGGTGGGGATGGCGGTCTCGCTCTTTCTTACCGGGCAAACGATCAACATCTTTTCACTGTTGGCACTGGTCATGCTCGTCGGGATCGTGGTCAACAACGCCATTCTGCTTCTCGATTATACACGGGTTCTGCGCTCGCGTGGGATGACACGGCGCGAGGCGCTTGTTGAGGCGTGTCCGGTGAGGCTCCGCCCGATCATCATCGCCAACCTTGCGATCGCGATCGGCATGCTCCCACAGGCGCTGGGCGGAGCGGGAAGCGAGTTCAGAGCGGTGATGGCGATCGTGACGATGGGAGGCGTACTCGTATCCGCGGTGTTCACGTTGTACGCGATTCCCGTGACCTACGACATCCTCGATCGCGGCAAGTAATACGCGGCCGTTCCAAATACGCCCGCGCAAAAATACAGGCGCGATCCATTAACCCCAAAAAATCACCGCCCAAGAACTTTTTACTTGGGCGGCGTTTTTCCACCGACATGGCTTCTTAGAACGGTCCTCTACGGTTGTCGCTAGCCTTGCAGGCTGTTAAAGCTTCGACTTACCGCCGCGGGAGTCACTCTTTGGCCTCGGGGACCACTGTAAGCGTCACCCGTTCCCCATCACGAAGCACCACCATCGTCACCGGTTCCCCGATTTTTACACCGCCGAGGGCAAACGTATAGTCGTAAATGTTTGTGATCTTCTGTCCGGCGAACTCAACAATAATGTCACCACCCTGAACGCCTCCTTTGTCTGCCGGTCCACCCGCGCGGACTCCAGACAGTTTGACACCCTCGACATCCTCGGACGCAAAATCGGGAACGGTCCCCAGGTACGCTTTTACAGCGCCGCGCATCCCCGTTCTCTGCCGGGACTTTTCGACTTTGACATAGTCTGGGCGCTCGGGATCGATCACCAGATCCGCGATGATCGATCGGGCGAACTTGGCGATTCGCACCATCTCGTCATACTCGAGGGTTTCCGGATCGTCCGATGGTTTGTTGTAGTCGTCGTGAACACCGGTAAAGAAGCTCAGCACGGGGATGCCCTTTGGATAAAATGCGGAGGCATCGGTGGGCAGATAGGGGTCGCTTTGCAGCGTTAGATTGAACCCGGCCGATATATTCCGTTTTTCGATCGCACCCGACCATGCGTTCGACGACCCTACACCTTGGATGGTCAGCTTGTTCTCTTTCATACGGCCGACCATGTCAAAGTTGAGATAGGCAACCACGTTTTCCAGCGGCACGGGCGGGTTCTCTGCAAAATACGACGAGCCGATCAACCCCATTTCCTCACCCGACCACAGGGCAACGATGATTCCCCGCCGGAAGGCGGTCGGGTTTGACGCGCGTTCTTCGGCGAATGTTGCGGCGAGCTCCATCACCAGCGCGGTTCCCGAGGCGTTGTCATCGGCGCCGTTGTGGATCTGACCTTCTCCATTTTTGTCGGCGAGCGAGCCGATCTCGCCATGACCGATGTGATCGTAATGCGCGCCGATAATGACATACTCGACCATTTTCACATCGTCGGCCGGCGGGATCAGGGCAATGACGTTGCGGTCTTCGCTCCGCTCCCGTTCAACCGCTGTCGCCACGCTAACCGCTACTCCGGGAAGATCAAACGTACCGCCAAAATGCGGGTTCTCATCATCCAACCCGGTCTGAACCTCCTTGAGGTCTTTACCCGCCGCGGCGAACATCTGTTCGGCAATGCTACCGCTGATGGACGCGGCCACGATACCCGAGCTTTGCGAGCTGCGGTCAAACTTGATCGACACCAATTCGCCGGCATCATGCGAGTTGGGGCCGGTCACCACTAGAATCGCCCTGGCGCCGTTCTCGCGTGCGACCATCGCTTTGTAGCGCAAACCGGAGTACAAATTGAGTTCCTGCCGTCTTTCCATCTCCACGTCTTCGGGAACATAGTTGAGGACGAGCACGATCTTATCCTTCACCTCGAGACCCGTGTAGGAGTCATAGCCTTCCCCGCCCTCTCCCGGAACTTTGAGCCCGTAACCGGCAAACACGACATCGCCCTCAGCGGTGCCGCTCGACGAGAACGCCAGCGGGCGAAAATCCTCGTGCACGGTCCCGGTAATCGGTTTACTGTCCCCGGCCGACGTGGTCACTTGGAAACGGCACTCGTCGTCAACTACATTCATCCCTGACGTGAATGGGAATGTCTGATAGTACGAATCATCGCCACCAAGAGGTTGGAGCCCGTTGTCTTCGAGGTAGCCGGCGATGTACTCGGATGCGAGCTGAGTGCCTCTGGATCCAGTCATGCGTCCCTCGAGCCTGTCGGATGCAAGATACCCCACTTGAGTTTGGAGATCGGCCGCACTAATTTCCGGTGTAAGCGGCTGCTCCTGGGCACCCGAACGGACCGGCGCTTCCCTCAGTGCCGCCACCGCGGCGTCGTGGTCCCAACCAGCGATAAATATTTGGCCTTTCTTATTAGCCGTCCTGTTGCTCGTCCACGCGAGCTGTTTACCGTTCGGTGAGAACACGGGCAGACTATCGAATCCGTCGGCAAAGGTGACCCGGACGGGTTCCTTGGTTCCCAGCGCATCTACCATGAAGAGTTCGAAATTGGAAAATCCGAGCTTATTTGAGGCAAAGATCACATACTCGCCGGACGGGTGGAAATAGGGGGCCCATGACATCGATTCGAAATCCGTGAGCCGCCGTCTGTCGGTCCCATCGATACGCATCGTGTAGATGTCCGCAAGCATTCCGGTTTCGTCGAAATGCCGCCACACGATCCGTCTGCCGTCAGGCGTGAAAAACGGCCCGCCGTCGTAGCCTGGCCAATCGGTGAGGCGAACCTGGTTTCCACCATCCTCATCCATGATATAGATTTCGGCAAAATAGGATGGGTCGTTTTCCATGCGTTCGCGATCCTCGTCAGACAGTTTATCCACCGGATACCCGTTACGAATCGAACAAAAAACGATCTTGCTCCCATCTGGCGAGTACGCTCCTTCTGCGTCGTACCCATAAGTTTCCGTCAAGCGTCTCAAACCGGTACCGTCGCGGCGAGATGCAAAGATATCGAAATACTCGTCGTATTCCCAACCGTACGATTTCTCCTTCCCCGCCTCACGAAGCTCGAACTGATTTTTTTGTTTCGCCTCCGCGTCGGGGTCCAGGTGGGTCGACGCAAAGAGGACTTCATCCGTTTCCGGCTTGAAAAACGAACACGTGGTCTTGCCTGTCCCCGGTGACACACGATGGGTCCCGCCGGTTACGAAATCGAGAATGTAAATCTGAAAGAACGGGTTGTTCGGCTCGCGTTCGCTCTGAAAAATCAGATTATTGCCGTCGTTGGAGAAATACCCTTCACCGGACCGTCTACCTTGAAAGAAAAGCTGACGTGGATTCTGGAGGCACTTGGGGTCGATCTCGGTCACACCAGCATCCTTTTCGGAGTTCGTAGCCGACTCTTGAGCCGCGGCTCCAAAAATGAGGGTTACCGCGATCAACGCGATAATGATTTTAGCCATGATCAAACGCATTTGCCGTTATCCTTCCATAAGCAAAAAGCCCAGTAATGGTCGCTCGGGAGATTCATCCCATTGACCAAGGTTGCATACTATATCACATCTTTGACAGGACACCGTCGATTTCTTCGAACACCTTCTCGATAGTCTGGTTACCGTTTATGCGGATGAGAGCGCCCATCTCCTCGTAGTACTCGATAAGTGGCGCCGTTTGCTCGTGATACACGGCGATCCGGTTGCGAATCGTCACCTCGGTATCGTCGGCCCGTTTCCGGGCCAGCATCCGCCGCATGAGCTCATCCTCTGGAACGACAAGATCTATCACTGTGATTTCCGCTGTCCCCCGATTCTCGAGCACCGTGGTCAATCCGGAAGCTTGCGACAGGGTACGCGGAAAACCGTCGAGTATGAATCCCCTCCCACAGTCTGGCTGCTCGAGACGGGCACTGACCAATTCGAGCACGATCTCGTCGGCCACAAGCTCGCCGCGTTCCATTATCGCTCTGACCTGGTTGCCAAGCTCGGATCC
>CP070631.1:2380006-2383389 GCA_020356045.1 Candidatus Latescibacterota bacterium | reverse complement strand
TCGCGATGATCATGGCCATGATCAAACCCAACAGCGCGCCCGAAAGGCGGTCGACCCAACCGAGCAACGTCATCTTTACTGCGCGCCCGACCGTTTTGGCTATGAGATGGGTCACGACGAGCCCGGTGAAAAACAATATTATAGAAGACACAATCAGCGCAGGGGAATAAGCGATGTCGAGTCGTGCCTCGAGCATGCGGGCGACAAAACCGCCAAACAACACGGCAAGAACAAAAGAACCCACGACGCCAAGAAGTTCGATGGCCTGTTCCAGGAACCCCTTCGCGAACCCAACGGCCGCCCCCACAAAAAGAATGCCGATCAGAACCATATTGGTGATCGCAGCGGTATCCATCTGATTATCACTCTTTCCCCGTCATCAGTTTCTTAACCATCGCAGACACTTCCGATCCGTCGGCCTGACTCCCCACCGATGCCATGACTGACTTCATCACCCGCCCAAAATCTTTCATCCCTTCCGCCCCGGTTTCGTTGATCGCGGCGACGATCAGACTCCTCAGCTCTTCCTCACCCATCCGCGGCGGCAGATACGCCATCACCAAGTCGTATTCAAACTGTTCTTTCTCGGCTAGATCACTCCGGCCAGCCTCTCTGTATGTTTCCACTGTCTCTTTTCGTTTTTTCGCATACGCGCTCGCCACTTTCTGCTCTTCAACTTCGTCGAGCTCGTGTCCGGCTGCAATGCGCGCGTTTTTCAATTCGGCCATCAGCATCCGAATAGCGGCCAGGCGTGGCTTGTCGCCGGACTTCATAGCCGCTTTCATGTCCTCAAAAAGCTTCTCGGAAATCATCGGGCAACCTCGTCATCCTGACATTCTTACGCAATGTCCGTTTAGCCGGTTTCGCCGCATCCGCGAGATAGTCTAGGCCAAAACCCCAAGGCTGTCAATTGCGCGAAATGTAATAGATCACAAATAGTTACAGAAGAATCGCACCGGCACCACGGCACGGCTAATCTCGCTGCGCGTTCCGCACCATGGCGGTCAGCGCTGCCGCCGCCGTCTCGGAACGGAGACGATGCGGAGAGACCGACACGAATACCGCGTTCACGGCCGATAGCGCTTCGTGTTCAGCCGTCGTCAACCCCCCCTCCGGGCCTACGACGATCGTGACTGTCCCGGTTTCGGAATATGATGCGAAACGTGTCCCTCCCACGTCTCCAACAACGATTGCGCGGGAACCGGTCAGTCCTTTGACTAACGTGTCAAAACTCTTCACGGACTCGACGACGGGAAGCGTTGCGCGGAACGATTGTTTCATCGCGGAGAGTGTCACTCTGCGAAGTCGCTGGTGAAATTCCGGACCGTACCCGCCCATGTGTGATTGTTCCGATACAAAAGGAATGCATCGGTCCATCCCCAGCTCGGTACACTGTTTTACGGCTTGTTCGAAGGCGGGTCTGCGAAGGCATGCCAACGCGAGCGTCGTCTGTGGGCCCGTTTCTTTTACATCGCTGCACTCCAGAACATTGAATCGGGTGCTGTTTTTTCCAACGACCTCGATGCCGCACCGTGCGCGGATGCCGCGGCCGTTGGTGACAAATACAGTATCACCCGGTTTCAAACGAAGCACGCGCGCCGCGTGATGGTGCTCATCGCCGCTGACCTCGAGCAAACGGGAACGGTGATCCAATTCTTCCGAGTAGAGAAGAAATTGATGCGGGAGATTCTTTGTCATGCGGGATTGTTCAATGCGCGCCGGGTTCCGGCACTTTTTTGGCCAGCGATTTGTCGAGCTCCTCGAGGAGTTGTTTTTCGTTCTTGCTGAGTCGGTCCGGCACCCAAGCAACGACGCGGACGAGCTGGTCTCCCTTACCGTAGCTGTTGAGCCTCGGGATGCCTTTCCCTTTTAGCCTAAAGATCTTGTGCGATGGGGTCCCCGACGGCACTTTTAGCAATACCTTACCCGAAAGTGTTTGCACCTCGATTCTTGTGCCTAGTGCTAACTGTGAAATCGTCAGTGGCAGATCCATCAAGAGATCGTTACCGTGACGCTCGAAAACGTCGTGGGGCAGTTCGTCGATGATGACATAGAGATTGCCCTTGGGCCCGCCGCGCTCGCCGGCATCACCACCACCCGACACTGTTATATAGTTGCCGCTGGATACTCCCGCGGGAATCTTGACATTGATGGTTTCGCTGCCACGCACCGTGCCGGAGCCACGGCAATCACCGCAGGGATTCTTGACGACCTGTCCAATACCGTTGCACCGGTGGCACTCGGTAACGTTGACGAACTGTCCAAACAACGAGCGCTGGACGTGCCGAATCTGACCCGTGCCGCCGCAGGTATCACACGCCGAGCTCGACGATCCAGCCGCCGCACCCGATCCGCTACACGCCGAACAGGCCACAAGCTTGTTGACTTTGATTTGCTTCTCGGCTCCGGAGGCGACCTCTTCCAGGGTCAATTTGACTTTGACCTGTAGATCGTTTCCTTGGTGGTACCGCGTCCGCGTCCCCCCACGACCGCCAACACCACCAAACAGATCCCCAAATCCGAACCCTCCAAAATCGCGCATAAAGGCGCGAAGCGCATCGGACAGGTCAAAATCGGCCCCAAACCCGAATCCCTCCGCTCCGCCTCTGCCCGACACCCCAGCGTGCCCATACTGATCATAGAGCGCCCGCTTCTCGGCGTCACGAAGCACTTCATAGGCCTCGGTCGCTTCCTTGAACTTGTCCTCCGCCCCTTTGTCTCCCGGGTTGCGGTCCGGATGGTATTGGAGCGCAAGCTTGCGGTACGCCTTCTTAATGTCATCCGTTGTGGCGTTTCGATCCGTGTGGAGTATGTCGTAGTAGTCGCGCTTCGCCATCGCAGAAAAACCCCTATTACCTGTGGTCAAATTCCAAGGGAATATAACACGAAAGGTGTGACGTGCAAAGACCCGTCAAGGTTTGTTTGGCGGTAGATCTCACCCCGAGCCCGGGGTTTGCGTTGGTGGTGCCGCGCGTCGCGCCCGGCGCCTAATGGTATTTATCACCCTATTCCGGTGCCGTGTACATCAATTCGGCAAACCGGTGCATTATCGCCTGCAGCCGGTCGGTGGCTTCCCTGAGATCTTCCATGGCTTGAGGGCCCTTATCCTTGACATCGTTCAGGACGTTCATCGCTGCCTTGATCCGCGCCAGCTCGTCGGGCGAGAACCGCTCCCCATACTCTTCGATGGTTTGCTCAGTTGAATAGAGCAGGGTCAGCGCGTCGTTGGAGGCTTGAGAATACGCCTTTCGCTCTCTGTCTTCTTCGGCGAAACTCTCCGCTTCCTCCACCATGCGGTCGATCTCCGCTGAAGTCAGTCCTCCGCTCTGTTTGATCACGATCTCCTGCGCTTTGCCGGTACCTAGATCCCTTGCCGACACATG
>CP070631.1:2369429-2379906 GCA_020356045.1 Candidatus Latescibacterota bacterium | reverse complement strand
GCCGCTCACTTGAGTCACCGGTACGGCTCGTGGCTGATGCTCTTTCAAACCGGTCCTTTGTTTACGCTTCTCGCGTTTCTATTTCTCTTTGTGATGTTGAGGATATGGATCGCTAATCGAAAGAAACTCAAGGAAATGGAGCGGAGGGAGCGCGGAGCAACCACCCCGGGCCGCCAACGTTTCCCCGACGATGTCTGAATTCTGTTGGTGGGTCTAGTTGAACGGATTTGGGTAGTTCTGTCTCAGGCTCCACTCGAGATCAGGCGGGTCGATGTCGCTATCTACAGATACGGCCTTAGCCGGATACGGAGGCTCATCAGCGCGATGGGTGGCGGGAGCCGGGGAGCCGGGATCCCACACGATCGCAAACACGTTTCGGCCAGGTCTGACGACCCTTCGGATTCTCATCGTGTCGTCCAATGCCGTGTCCGTGATTGTCAGGACCACGGTATCCTCAAAAGCAAAGGTGCCTAACTCTTCTGCGATTGCATTCGTTTGGATCAATGTAGGGACATTTTCCAGCACGTTGGGAAACATCAGTTCGTTGGCTGTTTGATAAATCCCCTCTGAATCCGTGTACCCATACACGCTCACCTCTGGGTCGGCAGTCCATTTGACGGGATACATTAAATCCTCGAAGATCATCTCTCCGCTCAGCGTGTCTCGTGCCGTCATCCGGCATTCGTAGATGCCGGAAAAAGGCTCGCGCCCAGGCGACCAAATCAGCCTATGGGTACCGGCTGCCAATACCGTGTCGGACAATATGGCGATCAGTTGTCTGTTCAGATCGTATATCGATACGTCGACCTGGCTCTTTACTGCCACGACGGTATGGATTGAGGTGGTAGCGGTTGGCTCGGGTGGCGAGGTGAATTCCGCATCACTGAAAAACGGGTCAATGTTGGATAACTCGTTGTATCCGCTTATCCGCAAATTGGTAACGGGCTTTCCTTCGGAGTCTTTGACCTCGATCCGGAAAAGAAAACCGATGTCGTCTTCCACCGGATCGGTCGCCGTGTCACAAGCACATAGCCAGGTCACGGTTAAACATGCTATTATGGCGGCGATGGGTCTCATTGTATGTGATTTGTGTGGGCCAAAGTCCCAATTATAACAGAATAGCCAACAGATGTACAACGACGGGACCGAAGCCGAAATACGGGTCATCCCGGCGGACACCAAAGAACGGGTCCGCGGAGCCAAGGCGTTATGCGAAGAATACGCACGTTCGCTAGGCTTTGATCTCGATTTCCAGGATTTTGACGAGGAAATGGCCAGCTTTCCGGGAAGCTACTCGCCACCCGCGGGGCGTCTCCTCGTCGCGGTCGTTGGTGAGAGGATGGTGGGGTGTGTGGCCCTTCGCAAGCTTGGCCCAGATGTGTGCGAAATGAAACGGCTCTACGTCAAACCCAAATTCAGACGGCGGCGCATCGGCCTGGCGCTGGCACAAGCGGTTATTGCCGAGGCGCGCCGGATTGGCTATGCCCGCATGCGACTCGATGCGATTCGATCGATGACAGAGGCGGTTGCGCTCTACGGGTCGCTCGGTTTTGTGGAGATTCCCAGTTACCGGGATAACCCGATCGACGGAGCGATGTTTATGGAGTTGATATTGGAGCCAGGGAACGGCCAAGGCCGCAAGAATGAAACTTGTTGACATATCACAGTTTATGCGGTATAATCTGTGGCGTTCTGGAGAGTATCCGGCATCTGTGCCGCAGGATTGACAATAGCGGCTGAACACCACGTGAGGTCTCGAATGGTCTCGGATTCGCCGACCATGAACGAACGAGCGCCCAAGCGACACTCGTCAACGAGACCTGCCTCCCAGATCACTCGCCCACTCACGATTGCGATCTGTGTCCTGATTGTGACGCTATTCGTTGTCGCTACCGTGCATGCCCGTGCTCCTGGCGGTCAGGTTGTTGTCGCCCCTGACCCCGCAGCGCTTCAGCAACGCCAGGGCGGGTTAACGTTCGAACTCGAGTTGCCAGCTTCCCACGTCACCGTGCTGAGGGCGCCGGACATCGCGAGCGTCAAAATTGCGGGGACCGGCTACCTCCCGATCGGGCAGGAAGGGATGCCCGATCTCCCCTGCAGGATAGTCAATATTCTCCTCCCGCAAGGTCATGAAATCGATGGTTTCCAATTCACGCCGACCGGTGCGCAAATCGTTGCTGCCAACGGCATCGAGCTTCCGTCTTGCCCGCCAATTCTAACCGAAGGCGGGCGCAAGGGAACGGGAGAGCGCATGTTCTCGCCAGAGCAGGTCGAATCGCCCGTTTATCCTCCGGTGCTCGGAAAGTATCTTGGCACGGGTTACCTTCACGGATACGCCATTGCGAGTTTTGCCGTGTTTCCGCTGAGGTACGAAGGGGGAACGCTTACCGTCGTCGAGAAGATAGAACTCCGGATCTCCACCGCGGCCGACACCAATCCGCCAACTATCGCGAAGCGAAAACGGCTGCGGCCCAGTGTCGAAAAGCGGGTTCGCAGCGTGGTGTCGCGTCATGTGATCAATCCTGAGCTGCTCGATCTGCACGATCTCAATCTGAAAGCCGTTGCAAAACCCCGCGGCGGTTTTAATCCCACCCAGCACCCTTCGCTCGAAGGAAGCCCAGTCGATTATGTCATCATTACAAGCGACGCTCTGGTCAGTGAATATCAGCGGCTCGCCGACTGGAAGACAGCCAAGGGGGTTCCGACGGTTGTTCGGACGATCGAGTGGATCCGCGCTAATTGCAGAAATGGCGTCGATCTGCCCGAGACAATCCGTTTCTTCATACGCGAAGCATACGAGAATTGGGGAATCAAGTTTGCATTGTTGGGTGGCGACTCCGATCTCATCCCGCCGCGTTACGCTTACAGCCGGTATCTGAATCAGAACACACACATTCCTGCGGAAATATATTTCGCATGTCTCGACGGCTCCTGGAACGACACGCATGACCAGTACTGGGGCGAACCGGTATACGGCGGTCAACCTCTGGACAATCCCGACTTCTACGCTGAGGTTTATGTCGGCCGCTTGCCGGCGTCGACGTTGACGGATGCCGCGACGATGATCGACAAGACCATTGCCTACGAGACACCGTTGCATACCGATTTCACAGACGACGTATTATTGCTTGCCGAGGTGCTTTTCCCGCCTGATTGGCATGAAGGCGAGCCGATCAATTTCGATGGCGGCGATATTTCGGAGTTGCTGTACAACACCGTGCTGGCGGACAAACCGCTGGAGATCACCCGGGCTTACGAAGCGTACACGAGACATCAAGGATCGGTCGAGCTGACCCGACGGGCGACCATAGACTGGATGGATGCGGGCGCAAGCATAGTCAATCACGTGGGGCACGGCTCGCGTTTTAACTTTTCATGTGGTGATGCGAGCGTTGTGTCCTCGGATGCAGATGCGTTAGTCAACCAAGATCGTGTGTTTATGATCTTTCTCGCCGACTGTTTTTGTTCGGCATTCGACTACAAGTGTATCTCCGAGCATCTCATGCTGAATCCAAACGGGGGCGCCGTGGCGACCATCGGGGCCAGTCATTTCGAGTATCCGGCCGTTGACGTGTACTACATGAACGGATTCTACGACTTGATATTCAATCAGGAAATGTACGCAATTGGCGAAGCCTTTGCCTGCTCGCGGCTCGAACGTACGCCGTTTGCTGAAGTGGGTGACAATATCGATGCGTGGACGCACTTCGTACTGACGTTGCTTTCGGATCCCGAGATGCCGATTTGGACCGGCGCTGCGCAGCCGGCGAATGTGTCGCACGCCGCCAACGTAGGGCTGGGGACCAACAATATAGTGGTCAATGTCACCTCCGGTGGCCAGCCCGTCGACTCTGCCGTCGTGTGTCTGTCCAAAGGCGACGACGACTATCAACACGGTGCCACTAACTCGCTTGGGGAGATCGCCTTTGATTTTACCTCCGAATCTCCCGGAGAGATCCAGGTGGTGGTTACCGGCGTGAATCTGGTCCGCTACGAGGGAACGATTACGGTCGATCCATCGGCATCGGCGTATGTGAACTACGCCGGTATATCGACGATCGATGACGACATGGTGGGTGGAACCTTTGGGAACGGGGACGGGGTGATCGATGCGGGAGAGACGGTCAATCTGTGGCTGGATATGACCAACACGGGGAACGCGTCGACGACGGGTACGGTGACGGTGTTCGTGACGTGCACAAATCCATTGGTGACGGTGGTGGACGGGACATCGTTTTATGACGCGATCCCACCAGGAGCCACCGTATCTACGACGAACAAGATCCAACTGGCATTCGATCCATCGCTGGCGGACGAGACAACGATCGAGTTCGAGTTAGAGATCAGCGACGGTGGGACACCGACGTGGACGGACAAGATCCGCAAGCTCGTGCACGCGCCGGATCTTCAGTTGACGACGCTGCGGATCGACGATGGGCCGCCGTACGGGAATGGGAACGGGACGAACGAGGCGAACGAGGAGTTTTTGCTTTACTACGGCCTGAAAAACTTTGGGACGGGTGCCGCATCGGGGATGACGGCGGTGGTGACGGATCTGAGCGGGGCGTTTGTGATCCACGACGGGACAGATAGTTATCCGGATCTGACGCCGTTTGTGGGTGGGGAGAATGTGGCGGGAATTCATCTGGAAGAGACCAGCGTGGCGACGGAGAACGATCTCGAGGTGGTGGTCACCGACCTCTTTGGGCGCGTGTATCGTGACACGATCGAGCTCAGGGTGCCGTTTCCACCCATGGATCTGTTTTTTGACTCGAGTAAGGGCGTCGACCGGATGGAAGTGTACTGGACCAAGAGCCCGTCTCCCGACGTGTCGCGCTACTACGTGTACCGATCGGATGTGTCCGGCGGTCCCTACGTTCGCGCCTCTGTGGACCGCCTCGAGCACTGTGTGTTTCTCGATGAGGGGCTCACGCCAAACACCAGATATTTTTATGTGGTCACGGCGATCGACGGATCGGGGAACAAAAGTGCGTATTCGCCAGAATTGTCGGTGAGTACAAACCCACCGCAACTCATCGGCTGGCCGATCAAGATGGAAGCGTCAACCACGAGCCCCCCGAGCGTGGGTGACATCGATGGTGATGGTGATTTCGAAGTCGTCGTGGGCAACCAATACGTCTGTGCATGGCACCACGATGGTTACGAGCTCCGTGATGGCGATGGCGATCCGCAAACATGGGGTATTCTCGCAACAAATGGTGATGTATTCACCGCCGCCACAGCGCTTGCCGAGCTGGACAACCGGCCGGGCCTGGACATCATTGCGGCTGATCTCAATACAAAGAACGTGTATTGTTTTGACTACAATGGGAATGTGCTCCCCGGTTGGCCGCAGAGCGGGGAGAATGATTTCAGGGCCGCTCCCGTGGCCGGGGATCTCAATGGTGATGGTCTGAGCGAAGTGGTCGCTATCGACACACGTGGTGTGGTCTACGCATGGAAGAGCAACGGTGATGAATACCGCGATGGGGACAACAACCCGTCCACTCCTGGTGTATTTTATCGAACACCCACGTCGGCGGTGCACTACCAGACACCGACACTGTGTGACATCGACGGTGACTATCGGGACGAGGTCGTTATCGGCACGCGAGTCGACAGCATCTATGTGATCCATGCGGATAGCTCGTACGTACCAGGTTGGCCGTTTGGGATGAATGGCGAGTCGGCGGGGAGTATCGCGGTGGGAGACGTTGACAACGATGGTGACATTGAGCTTCTCGCCCAGTCCAAGGGGCAGTACGGAAAGGTCTATCTACTTGAAAGGGACGGGACGGTGGTCGATGGGTGGCCGCGGACGGTTCGGCTCATCGACATCTTCTTTACGTCGTCACCGGCGCTAGCCGACTTTAACAACGACGGCAAGCTCGAGGCGGTCGTCTATGGGTGGAACGGAACCCAGTCGTCATTACACGTATTTGATTACCAGGGGAACGACTACCCGGGGTGGCCGATCGTCGCATCAAACGCGTACAGCGAGGCCTCGCCCGTGGTTGGGGACGTCAACGGGGATGGTGTCGTCGAAGTTATCTTCGGCGATGAGGGACGGTTTATTTACGGCTTTGACACAAACGGCCAGATGGTCGATGGCTTCCCGTTTGCCACCGGCGACGCCGTTCGAGCCGCACCGTTTATCATCGATCTCGATCAGAATGGTGATGTCGAGATTGTGGCGCAAAGCTGGGATCGCAACGTCTATGTCTGGGATCTATCCGGTACCTATAATGAATCCCTGACACCATGGCCGACGTATCAGGCCAATGTCCACCGAAACGGCCGGAAGGGGTTCGCGGTGGCCACCGCTGTGGAGCCGGATCCGGCACGCTACGGTCCAATTACACGTCTCGAGCTGTTGCAGAATTACCCAAACCCCTTCAACCCGGTGACGACGATCGTCTTTATGGTTCCCGATGGTGGAGTTCGCAATGCCTCGCTAAAGATCTATGATGTCACTGGCGCCTTGATCAAAACTTTGATCGACGGGCCGGTCAATGGCGGCCGCTATGATATCCGGTGGGACGGTACCAACAACCACGGAGCGCGTGTCGGAACAGGGGTTTATTTTTACCGGATGACGTGCGAAGGAATGACCGATACGAAGAAAATGCTACTCCTCAAATAACAAGTGTCGACGAAGCTAAACGCAAAAACGTCCGATCCCACTCTCGGGACCGGACGTTTTCTCGATTCGAGTTATCCGCGTTGGACTATTCCGCGTAGAGCGACTTGACTTTCCCCCAAGTGGATTCCTCGGTGGGCGTTGCCCAACAAGGACAGCTCGCATCCGGGTTGACGATGGCGCATATACCAAGCCCGGTAAGCAAGTTGTTGTTGCAGTCAACCGCCTCTATCTGGCCGGAAGGGACCGCGGGGTCGGGTTGAGGTCTGTACAAACAGCACGCCCCAGTGATCCCACTGGTGAAATAGTTCATAGTTAGTACGTGAACCGGTAGCGGCTGGCACTGTCCATATCCAATGGCGACGCCGATCTGCGAATTCCCAATGGTCACCGGCCAGATGGTCGTGTCCGAAAGCCATGTGGCGAGCAAACACGCTGGTTGTGGGGCTGAGAACTGGCTTGCCGTGGCCTGACTGATGGAACCGGGGATTTGGATGTGGACAATATAGTAATTGGCCAAACCGGCGACCACATCCCACAGGTTACAGTCGATGCCCTGTGTATCGGATGAAATTATGATCCCACCGCCGGCCTGGGCAAACGCCAGGCTGGCGCACGCGACGATCACAAGTGCAAGAAATACCATTCTTCTCACAACTCTACCTCCTACCAATTTGAATGGAACCCTGACCCGCACTCGAAGCGGGTCGAACGAACTGGAGAATTTTACGTGAGCGTTAAGGGTGCCAAGCCTGGCAGGACGGATAGAGATTGGGCACGGGATGCGGGTGCTAGTCAAAATGAGACGCTTGGCACATCGTTGCTCGATAGCCGATTACCACCCCCCTTCCACCGGGTCACAGACCCGTGCGTAAGGAACACCGCATTATAGCATACGGGCGCGCCTTTTTTCAAGTGTAATGATGAACAAAATAACGGCAAATTCCGGCGCAGGTGGTTGTTAAGCCAGTTGTACTGACACCGTGTCCGGATTTGACACTTGTGGTTGTGCCAATTGACCGAAATCAATAAAGGCCGAGCTCAATCGCCATAGAGAGATTTGATTTCACCCCAGGTCGAATCGTCGACAGGCGTGCAGTAACAACAGCACGAGTGATCGGGATTCACAGACGCATAGCTTCCCAAACCAACGAGCAGATTGTTGTCGCAGTCCACCACCTCGATTTGCCCCGAGGGTACCGCTGGATCGGGCAAAACCGGATACGCGCAGCAGGTCGGAGTCAATCCCTGGCAAAATATATTGATGCTCAATATGTGAATGGGTGCTGCGAGACAGGATCCGTAACCGATCGCGACCCCGTTCTGTGAGTTTCCGATTGTCACCGGGAATACGGCCGTGTCGGAAAGCCAAATGGCCGCGACCATGCACCCAGGTAGCGGGGCCGAGAATTGAGAGGCAATGGCGCCTGGAGTTGCCTGGTGAAACACGTAGTAGGTGCAAAGCCCCGCAACGTTGTCAAACAAGTCGCAGTCGATTCCCTGGGGATCCGAAAACAACCCAATGTAACCGGATTGTGCCGAAGCGGCGCCCGAGCACATCACTAAGATCGAGAAAAGCAGCAGTGCGGATTTCATGGCGGTACTCCTTTGCGGCGGGCGGCCCTTTGTCTTGCAGCGGCGGACTTTGATGCGTACCCAACCGACCCGGACCGTTCTAGTGAGTCATTATACCACAAAGTTAACACGAAGTCCACGCGTGAGGCGCGGCTTTGATCGCTTGCTCACATCAAGTTGCCATCAATCGCCCGCATCTCGATTGGGTCGTTTTTTCTTGCTTACCCTATGACCTTTTCGGTAGCGTGGTTCGAAGCACGGATCTGGTTTTTGTCCCAACTATGGAGAGCTGTCAGCCGGTGGTGATGGACAAGAAAAATTTGCGTATTGCTCTCATGCTCACAATCGTAGCGGCGATTCTGCGCGTGTTTCGCATTGGCTCACAGAGTCTGTGGGTGGACGAGATCCTCACGTTGGGCAAAACCATTCCAAAACACGATCTCAATATCTGGGATTACCTCAAGTACAACATCCAAGGCCCATTTCATTCGCTAGTCGTTTATCTTTTTCATTTCATTAGCTCAAGCGATGCCTGGCTCCGGCTTCCCAGCGCGCTGGCCGGCGCGCTGTCGGTATTTTTCTTTTATCGGTGGGTTGGAATTTGGCTGGGTTATCCCACTGCCCGGCTGGCGGCAACCTTGCTCGTTGTTCATCCCCTGCACATCTACTATTCGCAGGAAATCCGCGCGTATGGATTTCTTTTGCTGTTTGCCACGATGACGGGCTTTTATCTGCATAGCATGCTGCAAGAGGATAAGACCTCGACTCGTCTCAGCTATGCCGTGGGAATCGCGCTTGGCGCGTTGTCCAATTTTACCGCAGCGTTTCTTTACGTGGTTCATGCCGCCATTTATATCATCCGCAAGCCGTTCGAAAGCCGCCGGGTTTGGCGGTGGGTGGTAATCTCGCTCGTGATACTCGTGTTGATCGCACCCTGGGTCTACCGGATCTATGTGATCATCGACGTGCAAAAACTGGTGACGCCGGTCAAACCCGGTGAGATCGTTGACACGCAGAGGCTTCGGGGTGAGACGACGATTACCGCCAGTGCCATTCCGTATCTGTTTTACACGTTTAGCGTCGGGTATAGTCTGGGGCCGTCGCTCAGGGATTTGCATCGTAGCCCGGAGCTATCCGCTGTGATCGGGAAGTACTGGTTGCCGATCCTGTGGGTCGCGGTTCTCTTTGGGGCGCTTTTCGCCGCCGGGTGGTGGCGTCTAGTTCGAAGCGATCTACCCTGGATACAAGTGGCACTATATTTATTGGTGCCATTGGGACTGGTGCTCATCTTATGTTGGCAAAATGCCAAGGCGTTCAACGTGCGGTACCTGTTGGTGTCGCTGCCCGTGTATCTCTGTGTCATCGCCGTAGGAGTTCAGGCCTTGGGGACCCGGGTCAAGAACGCGGCGACGGTTTTGGTGGTCGGTACGATGGTCGTGTCGCTTGGGTTGTATTATAACCATGATCGCTATGCGAAGGAGGATGTGAGGGGAGCGGTGGACTATATCGAACAAAACGAAGCCGCCGACCAGTGCATCCTGGTGCCCACGGTGACGGAAGTATTCGACTATTACTATGATGGGCCCAACCCGGTCCGCACCGTGTGGACACCGTGGGGGACCACGCGTGATCAGGTTGAGGAGCGGCTCGAAAAGGCGCTCGCCGAGTGTCGAATCTTTTGGTATGTCAACGCCAGGGAATGGGATCACGACAGGGACGGATATATCCGCGAGTACCTGGGTTCGAAGTACACCGTCCGCAGAACGGTCGGTGGATTCGCCGGGGTGGAGATTATCTTATTGGAAAACTCATCTCAAGTCCCGCATTAACCTCTTCATTGACACCAGCAGAATTCTGTTGTAGAATTCGGATCGCATCCTGAGAATCCACATCTGAACATACTTCGCGTCGTGTTGGCGCAGGCTTGACCGTTGCAGCGACCCCGATCAGTCGTATCGATCGGTCGGTCATAAAAAAGGGGGGATCGAGATGTATTATTCGAGAAGGGCAATTCGTGTTTATTGGCTGGCTCTTGTGTTGAGTCTGGTCGCAGTGGCCACGCCAGTGTCCGGCATACCCCAGGACGCGCCGCTCGATACCGGTGACAATTGGAATGTCACATTGGTGGGTCGATGGCCCTGCGGACCGAGTTATGATGCCGCTGTCCGCAACGATACGGTGTACGCGGGGAATGGCGGCTGCATCGACATTGTCGATTTTACTGCACCTGCCGGGCCCGTGCATGTGTCGAGGCTGGCACTT
>CP070631.1:2360263-2369329 GCA_020356045.1 Candidatus Latescibacterota bacterium | reverse complement strand
TATTACCCCGAGTCTGCTTGGCGTGCGAGCCGTTTCAGCCGATCGAGCTTTTTTGGCCCGATTCCCCTGACAGTCAAAAGGTCCTCCCACCGAGTGAATAACCTTTTGCCGGTTCGGGCGTTGGCGATTCTTTCAGCAATTACCGGACCAATACCGGGTAGCAGCACCAACGAGTCAATCGGTGCAAGGGAAAGGAATTCCAAGGGATTGGCAATATAGCCGGCGGGCGGGCGCGCGGTGGTTTTTGAGCGGGATGGAACGTGGTTGCCGCCTTCGGACGTGGCGGCGGTTCTGGAAGCGCCCGTGGAGGGCGAGGTGGTGAGGTGATCCACGCCGCCGGGGTAGCCACCCTCAACGGCGCCCACACTCGACCCACGCACCGCGGTTTGCGTGCCGGGTGCGGTTGGGTCCAGGTCTTTAAAACCGGTTTGAATAAGACCGCCCGCTCGGGGCAGAACGAACACGGCAAAGAGCATTACTGCGCCCAAAATCCGTCGCATAGTCCCCTCCCATCGTCATCAACCCACCAACTCGACGAACAGCGAGCGATCACTCGAACAACGTCCATTCGATACCGTATACAAACGTGTTTGGCGTCATGAGGTATGGCCACACGGTGACGTATTTCTCATCGGAGATGTTCAGCCACTGAAGATAGATATGTGCGCTCAGCAGCCTGAAATCGATCTTGAGATTATAGACCGAATACGAGGGCAGATTCTGTGAAGATCCGCTCTGTCGCTCGCTGGCGAACTCGAACTCGCCGGTTACCCACAGCTCGCTGGTATTCTTGAACAGACCGCGTCCAAATCCCAAGCGCGCTAGCGTCCGCATCTCCGGGACCGATGAAAAGTACCGGTCGCGTTCGCTGGGCGTGTACCATACAGCACCATCGAATCGACACCCAACCGTAAACAACGAACCCTTCAGTTTGAACCGGTCTTCCAGGACAAACAACCCTTCCCGTTCCCCGTTTACCGGACGCAGAACGGAATCGGTCGACAGCTCGTAGAGTATTGGATCGCGAATTCTCATCAAGGTCACCCGCGCCTCGTTCTCAAAAATGGTATGCCGCGTAACAATGCCAGCGCTGGCGTCCAAGGATGATTCGTCTTTGACATAGCGGTTCCCCTCCAACTCGCCCCCCCCGAGTATCAGCTCGTGACGCGGTAGAAAAAGCTCACCGAGGTTCGGCATTCGAAAACCGCGTCTGAGCTCGACGATCGCTTCATTGCGCGCACCGAGTTCGCGCCCGAGAACCACGCGCCCGCCCCACCCGGTCGAATAATCCAGGTAGTGCGTAAGATTGGCATCGAAACGGCCGACCAACCCACCGCCCACGTGAAGCGAGCCGCTGACGCCGGTCAGCACGCGCCGGATCCTCGGGTTGGTCCTGACACCCCGCATTTCCTGTCTGGAAAAGATGTTCTCGTAACCAAGACCCAGTGCAAATGCCCGCCCCGGCCGCATCGACACCGGAACGGTAAGATAGGCGCCCGTTGTGAGGTTTGCCGTCGACGAATCCGGTGTGTCGACCTTGTGTGTCCGCTCGAATATCGAGAGCTGAAACCGCCCGAACGACGTTTCGATCAGCCCGACATGCCCACCGCGTCTGTGCGTTCGGTCGACGGCCACAAGATCGCCATCAATGAGGTTGGTGTACCGTCTGAACGAGAAGAGGTAATCCTCGCCGGTTGGCAGTCGCCCCCGTACGTTGGCGCTTTGAATCCGCGTTCGCGTTTGCCCGTAGTTCGAACCACTGACGATACCTCTGGCGTCGAACGCGTACCCGTTGTTCCGGGTTTCATCGTATCCGATGTCAATCCCCACGGGTCCCACGGCCGAAGCGAACTTTACGCGCCTCTGGACCAGCCCACGGTCACCCCTGGAGATCTCGAGAAACGTTCTCGGTTTATCGATTGGGGGAGGTTCTCTTACGATACGAAAGGCACCCTCGACATTGCTTCGATCCGGCAGAAAGCTTTCGTAGCCGCCACCACCAAACACGAGGTCGCCGATTGGAGTTGTCGGAACGACGGCAAACGGCGGGTTGTCATCTTGCGGATCGTTGAACGAAACGTTTCCCAAGTATACGGCACACCGGCCTCGGCCCATACCAAACCGCGACAGGTCTGTAGCAGCACCTATCGGGCCCCGTCGTGCCAAAAAGTAGAACGGCCAGCCCTCGAAAAAGTGATCCAAAGAAAACGCATGCCGCGCGTGAAATGTGTCGGTATCGAGCGTGTCGGACGCAAACGCGGGGTTGAACGACTGGCCGCTGGTGAGCGCAGCTGGGGGCACGGGCACTTGTGCCAAAGTCGAATCCGCCAAACGTATGGAGTCGGCCATCTGAGTTGCGTTGAACGGCCGAATCGATTGGGATTCCCCGGCCCGAGTAGAGTCGGCGTCTATCCCGGATTCCGCCGCACTGGTCGAGTCTGTTGCCGACGTCGATTTGTTGGTCCGTGTCGAGTCGACCTGGCTTTCTGTGCCCCGTGATGCACCGGGCCAGGCAAGGAGTACCAGCCAGGCCAAAACGATGATGCACTCACACGATCTCATTCGCTGGACAACTCCCTCCGGTGCCGTGACAACACGTTGAGCATCGGTTTGAGGATTACTGCAAACAAACCGGTGTTCCAAATCAGATGCAGCCCCATAAACATGATCCCCGCCGCAACGAACTTCACAAGACCCGACAACTCTTTTGTACCCGTCATCACAAAAAAGGCGCCGATATTCGTCAGCAGATCATAAAACAGCGTGAGAAAGAATCCAAGCAAACCTGCCGCCGCCACATTGATCACACCCCGGTTCATCCGGGCCACGGCCGGTCCCATGATCCCTCCGCATATGCCGATCACGGCAAACCCAATGACCTGCGCGGCAAGCAGCGGTGGCATCGCCGCCCCAAATGGATTAAAAAGCGAGTAGATCAACGCAGCGACCGCGCCAACGACTGCTCCATAACCGGGACCAAGCAAGAACCCTGATATGAATATGGTGATGGTCATGAGCTCGATGTTGGGGACCCCAGTCAACAGGTACCCAAGGGACACAGCTACAGCAACAAGCAAGCTGGCCAAAATCGATTTGCGAGTTTTGTGCATCGGGAGGACAAAGCGTGGTCACGGACACTATGGGCAGTCACCAGTTGACAGTGGCTGGATGGTAGATGACACTCGGGATCGACGTCAACACCAATAATGATGGCTGGAAACGGGGGGGGCACGGCGGCTAGTTCGCGTATTTCTCCATCTTTTCCGCCACATCGCGAAACGAGACATCGACGACGTAGACGTCCTCGAAATACGCACGAGCTTTTTCGATATCACCGATCATTTCATACGCGATTCCCAAACTGTAGCGGATACCGAGAGAGTCTTCATCGTTGTCGCCGGTGAGCGCCAACCCCCTAGAGAGCTGTTTGATGGCCAGTTGGGGTTTGTTTTGATCGATAAAACACCGGCCGATCATCTCCAAGCTGCGCATCTGGTACATGCTGGAATTTGCGGCAAACTGGAACTCGCGTATCGCCTCGTTGAGAAGGTTCATTTCGACATAGGCCATCCCAAGGTCGTAGTGACTGCGATAATCCTCTTCATCGATATCGGCGGTGACCTCGGAGCTCAGTTCGCTCATCACGCCGCCACCAGATTCCGGTATTTCCTCGGTCTCCTGCGGCTCGTCCTCCGAATCGGGGATTATCCACTCGCCATCACCGGTTTTGCCCGCCTCGATGTGCTCGCTCCGTGGGTCTGACTCGATGACGGTGCCCGTGGATGCAGCACGCTCGGTCGCTGGTGCAGTTGGTTCTTCGAATTCCTGCGCGACCGTAACACCCTCTTGGGACGGTTCAGCCACACCGGATCCACCGACAGATTCTGGTGGCAAATCCGCCGCATCAGACGGCGGAACCGACTCGTACGGCGCCTCGGAGCCGGAGGCCGACGGTGACGCGCCCTGAGCCAAATCGACCGTACCATAATCTTCAACCGCACCCGTTGGTCCCGTGTCGGGCGAAACCGGTGCAGGGTCAAACTCGGACTCTCCGATCTCATCACCACTCGCTCCGGGAGCGAACGAGCTCCGGTGCGCTTCCACCGTCTCCAGTTTCTCGGGTTCGCCGGGTTTTCCCGGTATGCTCGAGGACAACCAGCCGATCGCGTCCATCCGCTCCCGAACCAGTTTACATTGCTCGGTCAATCCGCCGCTCTCATAGATCTTTTCGAGCTTTTCGAGCACCTTTCCCGCCTCGTCCGGACACCGGCTCGTAATCAGACAGTCAGCGGCGCTCTCGAGAACCTCCACGGCGTCACCCGCGACCCGAGCCACCTCCGCAACGAGTTCCTTGACCTTGTCTGTTGGCGGGTCGCCTGCGCTGTTCAACTGCGACAGAAAGTTGAGCGCGTAGGATTCCGCGTCTTTTTGAAATCCCTGCAGGTGTCTCAAAGTGGCGAGTTTCCCACAGACGATCTGATCGTTTGGATTCAGCCGGAGGATCTTTTTGCACACGGCGACCGCGTTATTGTGAAGCGAGATTCGTGCGTACGCATCGACAGCGGCGTGATACGATTCGAACGCTTCTCGTTTTTTGCCGAGCTTGAGATAGAGGTCGCCAATTTCGTTGAACAGATTCGGATTGTTTTGCTCGACCTCGACGAGACGTTCGAACTCTTCCAGCGCCTTGTCCCAACGCTGTTTCTTTGCGTGTTCGAGGGCCCGTTTGCGAATGTTGTTTGTCTTGACCACGGCTTCGTCCCGTCACTGGAAATTCAGTTCTCGTTGGTTCCCGGTCCACTCCACGCCACCGATAAACACACGGTGAACGCGATTCGTCCCGAATCGGTACGGAATCTCCCGGTAATCTTCACAGTTCATCACCAGAAAATCAGCTCGTTTCCCTGGTTCGAGGCTACCCACATCGTTTTGCCGGCACAAGGCAAACGCCGCGTTGTACGTCGCCGCTGACACGGCTTCCGCCGCGGTCATTCTCATGTGCGAACAGGCTATGGAAATCATCATCGACATGGACTCGCTGGGTGAGCTCCCCGGATTGAAGTCTGAAGCGATCGCGATGGCCATCCCGCGCTCTATCATGTCCCTGGCGGGGGCGAAATGGAGCGACGGGAGCCCAAAACTGGTGCCCGGCAGGAGCACACCGATCACGTCGGAATCCGCCATCATCGACATTCCCGCCGCGCTAATTTTTGTCAGATGGTCGGCCGAGACCGCCCCAACCCTCACCGCCATTTCCGCCGACGCCGTGTCGTAAAGTTCGTCGGCATGCACCCGTGGTCTGAGACCGGCTGCGGCACCTTCCCGCAAAATCCGTTCCGCTTCTTCGGTTGTGAATACCTCAACTTCGGAAAAAACGTCGATAAATTCGGCCAGGCCTTCCGACGTCACCGCTGGTATCATCTCCCGGACGACCAGATCGATGTACGCCTCGCGCCGTTCCCGGTATTCAGGTGGTATCGAATGGGCACCGAGAAATGTCGGGACGATCGTGGCAGGTGACGATTCGGCAAGCGCGCGAATCACACGAAGCTGCTTCAATTCATTGTTTAAGTCAAGACCGTATCCGCTTTTAATTTCTACTGTTGTAGACCCGTGGGCAATACAACCATCCAGCCGACTTTTGCTCACGCCGAGGAGCGTGTCGACATCCATCGCCCGGATGTCTGAGACGCTTTTTGCGATACCACCCCCCGATTTGGCGATTTCCGCATAAGGCACTCCCGCCACACGTTTCTCGTACTCGTCGAGCCGGTATGCGGCAAAAACCGTATGGGTGTGACAGTCCACAAACCCGGGCATGACCAGGGCGCCTCCCGCGTCGACGTCGACACAGCCGTCGACGGGTTTACAGACCGATGCAACCTCGTCAAACGTCCCTGCCGCCACGACGCGACCGCCATCCGCCGCGAGCGCACCGTTTTCGACCAATCCCAAATCGGAAAGCGCTGCCCCCCTGCGGGGTCCGCGCGACGAATTCTTGAGAGTGAGAAGTTGCTGGCAGTTTCTGACAAAGAGATCGACGTCCCGTTTCACACACCACTCCTTGCGTGTCTCGACTCAAAAGTTGTCAATCAAGCAGAGCAATAGCCGGTAAAGGGGTCGCCGATCAGCTATCGAGGAACGGGATGTTAATGCCGTTCTGTTTGGCGCTATCGATCGCAACGCTATACCCTGCATCCACATGTCTTGCAATCCCTATGCCAGGGTCGCATGTCAGACATCGGTCCAATTTACCTGCACCTTCGGGAGTTCCGTCGGCAACAACAGCCAATCCGGCATGGATCGCCAATCCCATTCCCACACCCCCACCATGGTGAACGGATACCCAGGCGGCACCACTGACCGCATTGAGAAGCGCGTTCAAGATCGGCCAGTCGGCAACCGCGTCGCTTCCGTCCTTCATCGCCTCGGTCTCACGATACGGGCTCGCCACCGATCCACTGTCGAGATGGTCACGGCCGATGACGATGGGTGCCGTTATCTTGCCCTTTGCAACAAGATCGTTTAACGCAAGCCCGAACTCGGCGCGTTCTCCATATTTGAGCCAACAGATCCGCGCCGGCAGCCCTTGAAAGGCGACCCGTTCGCGTGCCATCCGTATCCAGCGTGTGAGCGGCTCGTTGTGGGGAAAAAGCTCGAGCATGAGGTTGTCGCTCGCTTCGATGTCCTTTGCCTCGCCTGAAATCGCAATCCATCTGAACGGACCGCTGCCCTCGCAGAAGAGTGGACGGATAAATGCGGGAACAAAACCTGGGAACGCAAACGCGTCGCTGTACCCGGCCGTGTCCGCCTGCCCGCGAATGTTGTTTCCATAATCGAACACGACCGAACCGGCGTTTTGAAAGCCAACCATCGCGGTCACGTGCTTGACGATCGACGCCATCG
Organism: Candidatus Latescibacterota bacterium; assembly: GCA_020356045.1. Classification (GTDB taxonomy): domain Bacteria; phylum Krumholzibacteriota; class Krumholzibacteriia; order WVZY01; family WVZY01. The sequence goes on along the minus strand of CP070631.1, from coordinate 2,362,423 downwards.
CCCGCGCGATATACGTATCGGGATCCTTCTGGCGCAACGCATCCGCCTCCTGCAGATCAAGACCCTCGGGTACGTAACCGTTGAGCGGGTCGTGTGCCGATGTTTGGTCGGTGACAACGTCCACTTCTACACCTCTGTCGAGAATCGCGGGAAATATCTCTGCGGCGTTGCCCAACAGGCCAATCGAAAGGGGGTTTTTATTCTTTTTGGCGTCGAGCGCGCGATCGAGAGCCTCGTCCAGATCCTCGACCATTACATCGAGATAACGGGTCTTCAATCGTTTCTCGATCCGATCGGGGTTGACCTCAACGGCCAAACACACACCGTCGTTCATCGTCACGGAGAGCGGCTGGGCCCCGCCCATGCCCCCGAGCCCGCCCGTCAGCACCAGCCTGCCCTCGAGCGACGAGCCAAAATGTTTTTTGGCGCACGCGGCAAAGGTCTCATAGGTGCCCTGGAGAATCCCCTGCGTCCCGATGTACATCCAGCTTCCCGCCGTCATCTGTCCGAACATCATCAGATCCTTGCTCTCCAGCTCCCAGAAGTGCTCCCACGTCGCCCACTTTGGAACCAGTAATGAGTTGGCGATCAGCACCCGGGGCGCGCCCGGATGAGTTTTGAACACGCCCACCGGTTTGCCCGATTGGACGAGCATGGTCTCGTCGTTCTCCAGTTTTTTCAATTGCTCGACAATTTTTCTGAATGCCGCCCAGTTTCGTGCGGCTTTTCCCCTACCCCCGTACACGACCAGATTCTTCGGGTCTTCGCCAACTTCGGGGTCGAGGTTGTTGCAGAGCATACGAAGCGCCGCCTCCTGCAACCACCCTTTGGTGTTGAGCGTTGTACCCCGCGGGGCGCGAATCTTTTTTTCTGCAATGTTTATCGACATGATATTTCCTCCTCATCAGAGTCTAGCATCTCGCCTCGCCGAGCAAAAGTCAGATTATCATCGGGGTCAAAGCGCCTAACACGGGTTGGAGGCGGGTTTGGTGCCCGCTGCTGCGTACAGACGACGGGGTGATGCACGACCCGTTAACACGGGGCGAGCGAATCAAAAACTTCGATTGAGAATAACGTGGACCTTGGTTTGCCGGAGCGACGGCTTGTCGCCAACCCCGAAGCTGAGGTCGATGTTCCCCAAACGAGACTGGGTGCGCAGTCCAAATCCGTAGCCGACGGGGAAGATCTCCGGGTTCGACACCTCGCCCTCGGGGGTTCTCAACTCCTGATACACATAGCCGCCGTCGAGAAAGAGATACGCGTTTTCAAAGGCGCTCCTACCAAGTCGGAGCTCGGAACGTGCATACGCGGTGCGTCTACCATGAAACTGGTTTTCCCGGTATCCGCGGATCGTCGCCGCCCCCCCAACGTAGAACTGCTCGGACAGCGGTACAAACTTCTCGGGGCTCTCCAGCCCTTTGTAGTTTATTTCGATATACCCGTGAACATGGCGGGTCACACCGGCGGTGCCGGCGGCACGTATTTCCGAGATGAATTGCGAAACGGACTCGTCGGGAGCATCGTCTCTCATACTTATCCATTTGTGGCCGTACGCTTGGCGGGTCCGGAACTCGACATAAATGCCCCGTCCCTCCTTGCCCTCGACAAAGTTGACCCCGCCAATCACACGCACGCGACGCGTGCTCGCCTGGGGACCGTCGCTAAACGTGTTGCGGTCGCCGTGCACGGCGACATTGATCCCAAAGAGACCGCCCCACAAACGTCCGATCGGCGCCGCGGATTCGATTCCAACCGACTGCCATGTGTACAACGTGTCTTGACCGATTTGCTCGAGCTTGATCCCCATGCTCATTCGTCTGCCAAAAAAGAAACGCTCTTTGAATCCCAGCTCTGTTTCGCTCCGGCCTTTACCGTCGTTGCGCCAGTTGACGGCAAAATCCCGGAGCGACCCGCCGATGTTGGCCAGATCGAGATTGAAGAACCCGCTCAACACCCTGTCGCCTTCGCCTTCGCGATCTGCATAACCTACCGCTGCCGAAAAGGAGTTGTTATTTGACGGTTCAGCAACACCGATCAACACCTCGACACCACCGCCATCCGGTGAGATACGGACTTCTGGGTACGACACCGACTCGAACACCCCGCTGCTCGACAAGCGCAAATGCGACTCGCGAAGCCTCTGGCCATCATAAGGCTGCC
>CP070631.1:2358655-2360163 GCA_020356045.1 Candidatus Latescibacterota bacterium | reverse complement strand
TCCACCTCCGGGTGTGGTGGCTCAGGATTCTGGGGACGCGGGCACCGTGATTGGGCCAAGATTCCCGCTTTTCGGTAAATTGTAACAATCTGCCCGACAGCGTAATTCCCTAATTTATAACCGATTGTAATCAAGCGACTTACAAATTGCCCCAGCGGCGATCTGTCGCCCTCACGGTCCCAATCCCGCATATTGGTTGACTGGCGAGGTGCCGTACTGTCGGCACCGTGTTATTTACCCATCCAACGCTTCGGAGGTTTTTCGGTGATACAGCAGTGCGAACACTCGACGAAATCCTTTAAATTCGCAAGCTTCACCATCGTTCTACTTGTTTTCCTTTTAGTTACCGCGCAATCGGCGGCAGCGGTGCAGTCGGATGACTTTCATTCAGCCGAACTCGACACTACATTGTGGGACATCGTGGATCCGGTCGGTGACGCGACATTCTTGATGAGCGGGACAAACCTTCTCATCCGCATTCCACCTGGGCAATCCCATAATCTGTGGACCTCTTGCGACTGCGCCCCAAGATTGCTGCAAACGGTCGATGACACCAACTTTGAGATCCAGGCCAAGTTCGATTCAAAGCCAAACACACGTTATCAGATTCAAGGGTTCGTGGTTCACGAGGACGAAGACACGTATCTTCGTTTTGATGTTCACCATAATGGCACGTCGCCCCGTGTGTTCGCGGGATACGTAAACGGCGTGAATCCTCCGACGATAAAAATCAACGCGTCGTTACCTGAAATCCCTTCGTATCTTAAACTCACCCGAACGGGGAGCTCGTGGAACTTTCAGTATTCCTACGACGGCACCTCATGGTCGTCGGCGGGAGCATTTAGCAGCGGGCTCCTGGTCGACCAAGTGGGTCTTTTTGCCGCGACCACCCAGAGTGATTACTACGATGCACCGCCATTCGTCGCCAACATCGACTATCTTTTTGACACGTCGAACCCGATTATCCCCGAAGACGGTGGTGATCCCACCGCCCCTACCCCGCCGGTCGTCGATCCCTGGTACGGGAACACGCAGGCCTTCGGGCACCTGGGCGTCCCTCAGCAGTGGGTCAACATCGTCGGCACCGTGTGGGACACAGATGACCTCACATCGCTCTCATACGAATTGAACGGTGGGGGCAGCGTACCGCTCGTCATGGGGCCCGATGGATTCCGCCTGATCCAACCCGGGGACTTTAATATCGAGATCGACTATGCGGATCTTTCACCCGGCGCCAATAACCTGGTAATTACGGCAGTGGACACGCTCGGCGAGCAGACCGACCATGCGGTGACGGTCGACTACACGGATGGAGTGACCTGGGCACTCCCGTTTACGGCAGCTTTCTCCACCGCAACCGGGGTAACAGACGTCGCACACGTTATCGACGGCCGTTGGCATTTGACCGGCTCAGGGGTACGTACCGACTCATCGGCCGCAGGTTACGATCGTTTTCTGGTTCTTGGCGATCGCACCTGGTCACCCGACTACGAGATAACCGTGCCGCT
>CP070631.1:2357174-2358555 GCA_020356045.1 Candidatus Latescibacterota bacterium | reverse complement strand
CTTTGCCGCCGGACTTTTCGTAATAGGTATCCCACTCACCCGCGTCCGCCGACACGGGGCCGATCACAATACCGGTAACCAACCCGACTCCGCACAACCTCCACAAGACACCCGCGAAACGCTGACTCATTCCACATCATCCCCGTAAAGATACACGTGCACCTCGCCACCGTTTTTGACATAGCCCCTGTACATGCCCGGGGTATTGAAGGGCATCGCCACATTACCGGCGGCGTCGAGTGCGATGAGGCCGCCAAGACCCTCCGCGGCGGTCAGCTTTTCGATTACCTTGTCGGCGGCCGCCGTAACGCTCATCTTCTGATATTCCATCAGTGCCGACACGTCGTATGCAATTAGACCGCGCATAAAGAACTCGCCCTGACCGGTCCCCGATACCGCGCACGTCGCGTTGTTGGCGTAGTTCCCCGCACCGATGATGGGGGAGTCGCCAACACGGCCGTGTTTTTTATTCGTTAGTCCGCCTGTTGAGGTGCCCGCGGCCAGGTTCCCGTGACGATCCAGCGCCAGCGCGCCAACAGTCCCCATCTTTTCAGCAGATTTCAACGGCCGCTCGAGCGACGACTGTTCCTCTTCCTTCACCTTGAGCAATGCATCCCAGCGCCGCTGGTCAAAAAAGTACTCGGGATCGACGATATCCAAACCCTGGCTCGCCGCAAACATCTCTGCACCGCGGCCTACGAGGAGCACGTGCCCGGTGTGCTCCATAACCGCGCGCGCCGCGCTGATCGGATTCTTGATCGTCGTTACCGACGCAACAGCGCCGGCGCTATGGGTACTCCCATCCATGATGGACGCGTCGTGCTCGTTTTTGCCTTGTGCGGTAAAAACAGCTCCCTTTGCGGCATTGAACAGTGGCGAATCCTCGAGAATTCGTATCGCCGCCTCGACCGCGTCGAGACAGCTGCCGTCGTTCTGAAGGATTGCCATCCCCGCCTCGAGCGCTTCTGTGAGCTTGTCCACGTGCGCTTTTTCTTGTTCCGGCGTCATCTTGTCTCTCGTTATCGTCCCGGCGCCGCCGTGGATGACCATGGTAATAACCGGTTCCTTTGGCACCTGCGTCTCGGGGGCGCAGCTAAAGAGCCCGATCGAGATCAAAAGCGTAAGGAGAATTCCGGTAATACTCGATTTGGCGCGTGTCATGTTAACCTCGCTTGACTTAAGGCAGTGTGGGCAGCCAATTATGTGCGGTGAGTTCGATTGGAAGTCGAATCGACGGCTCCGATCATATCACATCCACCTGGCTTGTGATAGAATGAATCGTTATGCCGGATCGAACCATTCTGCATGTGGATATGGACGCGTTCTACGCGTCGATTGAGATTCGCGACGACCCATCGCTCGCGGGCAAACCGGTTATCGT
>CP070631.1:2355952-2357074 GCA_020356045.1 Candidatus Latescibacterota bacterium | reverse complement strand
GTGGAGGCGGCCCATCACGCGGATGGCGGAAGTTATCACCGTCGTGGTGCTCCTGATTGGGGGCGTTCACCCGATCATTGATCTCGGTCGACCGGACCGCCTGGCCAATGTGTTTACCTCGGGCAGACTACAGTCGCCGTTGCTGTGGGATGTAACAGCCATATCGGCGTATTTCATGGCGAGCACTGTTTACCTTTTTATTCCCCTCATTCCCGATATCGCCACGCTTCGGGATCGCGGGGGAAAGCTTCGTTGGTTTTACGAGTTCATTTCGTGGGGCTACACCGGCACCGAGCGTCAAAAGCAAGTCCTTGAGAACGCCATGACTGTGATGATGATCATCGTGATTCCCATAGCGGTTTCGGTGCATACGGTGATCTCCTACATATTCGCCATGACGGTCCAACCGGGATGGCACAGCACGATCTTCGGGCCCTATTTTGTCGTGGGCGCGATCTTCTCCGGTATCGCCGCTCTATTGATCGTAATGATTGCCTTCCGATCAGCTTTTCACCTTGAAGACTATCTTAAGGAGATTCACTTTTCTTACCTGGGGAAATTGCTACTCATCATGTCGCTGCTGTGGTTCTATTTCACGTTTTCCGAGTACCTGACGGCGATTTACGGCAGCGAACCCCATGAAATGCGCGTCGTTTGGTACAAATTCACGGGAGAGTACTCCATATTTTTCTGGGCCATGGTGGTTACTAATTTTGTGATACCTGTGTTGCTCCTCAGTTCCCCCAGAACACGGACGATTCGGAACATTCTTATCGCGTCCATCTGCGTTGTGGTCGGTATGTGGCTGGAGCGCCTCAATATCGTTGTGCCGTCACTCGCGAATCCGAGACTTCATCAGGAAACCCAGTTTTATATACCGTCTTTCACAGAGTGGTCGCTCTTCGCGGGGGCGGCCGCGTTTTTCGTGCTGGGTTTTCTCATTTTTTCCAAGCTGTTTCCCCTTATCTCTATCTGGGAGATGCAGGAGGGTCGGGAGAAGGGTGTTGAGGAAGTGACCGAGCGGCTAAAGTCATACCTTCCTCAAGGCTCCGGAAACAGTAGCGAGGAGGCGCCCGAGAGCGGTGGGTCCGGCTAACGGGCAGGTTTTCGAATGAAACTACG
>CP070631.1:2343382-2355852 GCA_020356045.1 Candidatus Latescibacterota bacterium | reverse complement strand
TCAGACGGAGTATGAGATCGACATTGTCATCGTGATCGAGCATTCCGAATCCACGCACGATGAAACCGGGACGTTGCAATTTCACCATGCGTATATCGAGTCCGGTGCTCGGGATCCACCTGGCGTTGAACTCAACCGCATCGCTTTCGAATCCGCTTACCACCGAGCGAACCAGATTGGCATCGATCTCATAGGTTTTGTTTGTCCCATCGTGACGGAGCACCACGTTGCCGTTGAGATCCATTTCCGGGACACCCTTGTCGGGCAGAAAACCGTGAGCCACATCGAGATCCTCACACCAGCCATCCCAGGCGTAGCCCCCCGTCTCGCGGTCGTAGAACAAACCGCCATCCACGTGTGCACCAAATACCTGCCCCCGGACGGTATCAAGACGCACAAACTCGTTTGTGACCAACCCCTGCAGCGTCAAGCCGCTAAACACCAGCCCCGCGCCGCGACCCGTTACGCTTCCACTAATCGCCAGCGAGTCGAGGGTCCCCTCCGCCTGCACGTGTCCGCCGACTTCGCCCTCCTCATCGATCACGCCAAACGCCGAGACTTCCTCCAGATTTAGCGGGTTAAAGATTCCCTGCACCTTATGGAGACGCCCGTTTTCGTATCTGCCCGTTACCATGGCGAACGATTTGCCGAGCCGGACCGTGAAATCGTTTACCAGGATCGCACCCGGGGTAAGATCGATCTCCGCGCGCAGTGACTGGATCTCCGTGCCGGTTTCGACGAGGTGCGCCTGACCGTGATCGATTTCAACCTCTCCCTTGCCGTCGACGTAACTCAACGATCCGGTCAAATCGAGGCGTTTTACCGTGTAAGTGGTATCGGTCGTCTCAACGGCAAGCTCGAGGTCTTGAATCGAAAAGCGATCTACTTCCACATGGGGTGAAATCGCGGCCGCATCACCTCCGCCGAGTCCCGCGGGAATTGGCAGAATCGGTTGACCTTCCGCATCGTTCCATATTGAAATACGGACGCTCTCGATACCGAGATAACTCACCATCATTTTCAGTTTGAGTATCTCGATGAGATCATAGTCGATCGATACCCGTTCTGCGGCAAACACCTTTAGCGACCTGTCACCGCCTTCGTAGCGAATCACCGGGTTGGCCACCGACACGCTTCCGACCAGATCACCGCTGACGCGCCCGCAGGAGAAGCGAAATGGCGTGTCCTTGAAATAATGATCGTTGACGTACTTGCTCAGCTGGTACGACAAGACCCCGCTCTTCTGGAACACCATCACCGCAATCACCAACGTGAGCACGATGGCAAGCGCAAAGGTAAATCCCCTTCGGACTTTTAATTGTCGCTTTTTGACACCCATACAAACGGTCCGTGTAACTGGCCGCGCGTTAGAAAATCTGCCCCAAGCTCAAGTGAAAACGATAGTTTTCGGTCAACTCGTCCTTTTTGATCGGAAACCCGACGTCCAGCCGGATGGGTCCCACCGGCGTATTGTAACGAATCCCGGTTCCCACGCTGTACCGGTAGTCCTCTTCTTCCACTTCATCTTGCGGGGCGGTTGGACGAAAATCCCGCCACGACACATCATGGATATCTCCCCAAGCGTTGCCCCCATCGAGAAATACCGCCGCCGAAAACCGCCAACGCGACAAAAGTGGCAGCGGGAAACGGATCTCAGCGTTGGTCACGAGGAGAAACTCCCCCCCAACATTGGCCACCTCGCCGTCTCCTGTACTCGTCGGCAGCTCCCGTTTCGGCCCCAGGCTGTTCTCCCGGAACCCGCGTACCGAGTTGCCACCACCAGTAAAATAACGGTTTTCGACCGGAACACCCGAATCTTTTGACCGGCCGTAGGCATTTGCGTAGCCGACCCGGGCCCGCAGCGCGATGACGCTGCGGTTCCACGGCCAGTACTTTTGGAGCGCGGTGCTCGCCGTGTAGAAATCGTTGTCCGCACCAAGTATGCTGCCGGCCAGCTCCAACCGGAGATCCCTGTATCCGCCGCTGCGCGGGTCCAAAATAAAATTCCTCGTGTCGTGGCTGACCGTGGACGACACCAGCAGTGTCGTCGACAGGGTATCCGGAACATCGGGCACTTTTCTCTCGATGCGCGCGTACGACGGGCGAATCACAAGATCCGTCCGGCGGCTGAGATGCCGGGCCCCAACCAAGGCACCGCCAACGCTGCGAACGATGAGCGGCTCGACCGTGGCATCCTGTTCGTAGAAGGCGTTGATCCCAAAAATCCACCGGGTCCCAAACACATTCCGCTGTCCCAGCTCGAGATCGTAACGGTAGTACCGTACCTTCGGATCGATCTCGTCGAGATCGAACCGCCCGCTTTCGAACAGGCCAATCGAATACTCGACTTTGAACGCGACCATCCGGCCCCGGCCAAAGATATTGCGGTTGCCCCATGCACCGGTCAGACGGCTCCCATAGATGTTGCCCACGCCAAATCCCACCTCGAAATACGCCGGTTTGCGCTCGCGGACACGGATAATCACATCCACCGTCCGAGCCTCCGTATCGAGTTGCTCGGTTATAATCTCCGCCTCTGTAAACAAACCCGTCTCAAAAAGGTTCCTCTGGGTCTCGATGGCATCCCCAAGCTTAAAAACGTTATCCTCCTTGAGAACCACCTCCCGCCTCACAATATAATCCTTGGTACGCTGATTGCCACGCACCGCTATGCTCCCGACCTTGATGACCGGCCCGGGTGTGATCCGGTAGTCGATCGTTACCGAGCGCTCCACCACCGATATCGAGTCGATGACCTCGACGGCCAAATAGCCCTTCTCGAAGTATTTTCGCTTTATTGCATAAACGTCGGAGTTGACGTAGGAGGGATTGAAAGGCACACCGGGTTTTAGTTGAATTTCCTTTGCCAGCTTCTCCGGCGTGACGATACCCTGATTGTGAAAGTCGACCCGTTTGACCCTCGTCGCCTCGCCTTCAACAACCCGGATGACCACATCGGCAAACGCGCCGTCATCCCCAAGATCGAGAGCCGCCAGCTCCACTTTGGCATCGAGAAATCCGTTTGCGCGATAGAACCCCTGGATCGAAGCGACGTCCCGTCGGATGTCCTCCCGGTTGATACGTGGTCGCTTGAAAACGGCGAAAAAGGAGGGTTCCTTGGTTTTCATCAACCGTTTGAGATCTTTGTCGGAAAAGGACTCGTTGCCGTTGATCAGGACGCGGCCGAGATACGGCTCTTTTGATTTGGGCTCCAGCTCGAGGTCCTGGGCGGAAACATTACCCGCCGTCCAGGGTATCAAAGAGAGGATTGCAAATGCGAACACCCATGGAGTAATATCGATCCGGCGATTTCTCTGATTCACGGTATCACTTCTTCGAAAGTCTCGATCGCACACATGAAGCCATTGATTCGTCGCGTCTTAACTCATCGACTCCAACAGATTCTTGGTGTCCTGCTGCTCGTTATCGTGACATCCTACTGCACACCAAGCGAGAATCAAACCGAGATTATGGAATTGTCTCCCGACGAGACCTATCTGGTCGATTCCTATCTAGCCGTGCGCGAGGCCAGCGATCTGTACTCCGTAAATGTTTTAATATCAGACAGTTCCTTTGCCGCGCTCGATTCTACGATAGACACGCTCCGCATTGCAAACACCATCCGGGAGCTCAATTCGGACCCGGACCGGTGGGTGCTCGTTTTCCGCAGTATCGAGGAAAAACGGCGTAGCCGCAAGGATGCGGACGAGGAGAGCCAGGGATCAGAACAGCGTCGGTGAGTTCCCCGTGCACCGACTGAGATCGATAACCACGACAAACACCATCAAGAGGATCAGCAGGATAAAACCGCCCTGCGTTAGCAGATCCTTGAGCCTGCGGTTGACTCGCCGCCTGGCGATCCCCTCGTAGGCAAACAATGTCAGGTGCCCGCCGTCGAACGGCAAAATCGGCAACAAATTGAAGATGCAAAGATTGATGCTAAAAAAGGCGAGAAAATAGACCAGGTAATTGAATCCCCACCGCGCCATATCACCCGCCATCTGCGTAATCAAAATCGGCCCGCCGAGTGCATCGACCCCTGTCTTGCCAGTGAAAAGGAGTTTGAGAAAAGACAGTATCTCTTTGATCATATTGTTCGCGGAACGGAAACCCATGACTACCGCGCGGTGCAGGGGCACTCGCTCGCTCTCGTATTTGGGTCCCACGCCAATCTGACCGACGATATCAAACTCGGTTTTCGACCCCGCTTTTAACACCTTTTTGGGAACCGGTGTAATCGAGTCGACGTGTTCGACTCCTTTTGAGATCCAGCGAACCTGCAAAGGGACATCGGCTTTTGCGTGCACAATTCGCTCGATGTCGTAAAAACTTGCCACAGTCGTGTCATTGATCGCCGTGATCGCATCCCCGGGGCGTAGTCCCACCTTGTACGCCGGTCCGTCCCGTTTGATCTGTCCGATCACATTCGGGATCATGGGTTGAAAACCGATCCGGATTCGGTTGCCTTCGACGCGGCATTTGAAATCGACATCGATCCTCTCACCACCCCGATCGATCACGAGGGTCATCACCGTGTCCCGCCGCTCGTAGATCGCGTCGACGATATCGTCCCAGTTGGCGACGTCGCAGTCATCGATCCTAAGGATTTTGTCGTGCACCATAAGCCCGACCGAATCGGCAGGAGAATCGACCGACACCTTGCCGATCTCGGTTGTTGTCGGCGGGAGCTGCAAACCCTGTATCGCATACATCGCGATATAAATAAAAACCGCGAGCACATAGTTGAAAAAAGGCCCCGCAAACACGACGGCGCTCCGCACCAAAGGCCGTTTGTTTATGAAATATTTATCCGGGTCGATCTCGCTGTCATCGATCTCGTCTGTATCCTGCCCTCTGGGCGCCTCTTTCTCTTCGCCATTCTCCGACTCCCCGGCAAACTTTACATACCCACCAAATGGCAGTGCGGACAACGCATAAACGGTGTCACCAATCCGTTTTTTGAGAATCTTCCGCCCAAATCCGACGGAGAATACCTTGACAAAAATCCCGAGCTTCTTTGCGACTATAAAGTGCCCGAACTCGTGCACGACAATCACGATGCTGAGAATAAAAACACCTGCGAGTATTGTAATGAGCATATGTCGATTGTCTTCCTATTTGGCGTTAGAGCGGCGCGACATGGATTGAGCCCGATTTTTGCAAAGCGGCCTCTCTGTCGCTAGGAGCACTCGGGAAATCCCGCGTGCAACTGAGGGCGAAACCATGTCGCGCCGCTTTGCGAGCAACTGAGAACGAAAACAATGTCACGCCCTCAAAAAGTTCCATGTTAAATCCCAAACTTTTCCGTAATAAATGCACGCGTCGTGCGGTCCGTCTCGAGCACATCATCGAACGATTCGACTGGCGCGTGCGCGACTTTCTCGAGTGCGATTTCAATGACGTGCGGGATATCGCCAAACGGCAACTTTTGAGCAAGAAAGGCGCCAACAGCTAACTCATTCGACGAATTCAAGATAGCAGGGGCATTTCCACCCATCCGTGCCGCCCTCATCGCTAACTCAAAACAGGGATATCGCTGCCGATCAACAGGCGCCAACGTCAGCTCTGGGAACTCGAGAACGGTGCTCTTGGCCATATCCGTCTCGATTCTCTTTGGATAACTCAACGCGTACAAAATCGGTAGCCGCATGTCGGGGTTGCCCATTTGCGACAGAATCGAATTGTCTTTGAATTCGACCAGACAGTGCATGATCGATTGCGGATGGATCACCACCTCGATCTTGTCAAACGGCAAATCAAAGAGCCAGTGCGCCTCGATCACCTCGAGCCCTTTGTTGAGAAGTGTCGCGCTGTCCACCGTGATCTTGTCTCCCATTACCCATGTGGGGTGCGCCAGCACATCCTCGACACGTACTTCCGCCAATTCCTCCAACGGCCGGTCCCGAAGCGCGCCACCCGAGGCGGTGAGAAACACGCGCTTGACATCATCGACCGACGAGCCACGCAGACACTGGCTTATCGCGACATGCTCGCTGTCGATCGGGATTACCGCCGCCCGAGACCGTCTCGAGGCACGCATCACGACATCGCCGCCAGTAACCACCGCCTCTTTGTTGGCCAGCGCGACTGGCAGCCCAGCTTCGAGCGCCGTCAAGGTCGGCCGCAAACCCACAAACCCGACAAGGCAATTGACCAACAGGTCGGGCGAGGTCTCCTCGATCAGCCGGACGAATGGTTCCCCTCCGCCAGATATGCTCCGCGCCGCCAAATCGGGATGCCCATCGAGGAGTTCCCTTTGGGCCCACTCATCCTGTACCACAAACCGAGCATTGGTATGGACGGCACACTGGTCGGCCAGCAAATCCGAATTCGCTCGCGCGGCCAGACCGACCACCTCGAACTCGTCCGGGTGGTGTGCCACCACGTCCAACACGTTGCGGCCCACGGAGCCGGTTGATCCAAGAATTACGATGCGTTTGCTCATATCCCCTATCTCATTTGAACACAACAAATTTGATAAAGTAATATATAAGGGGCGCGGTAAAAAGTAAACTATCAAAGCGGTCGAGCACGCCGCCGTGACCGGGAATCATCTCCGAGGTATCCTTGGTATCCACATCGCGCTTGATCATGGATTCGAACAGATCGCCAAGCTGCCCCACCACCCCAGCGATCGCCCCCAGCGCGAGCGCGTGCCATAGCTCCAGATAACCGGCAAATGTCTCCCGCGCGACCAGCGCGGCGGCAACGGCGAACACAAACCCGCCAACCGATCCCTCCCTGGTTTTTTGCCCCGATATTCTCGGAATCAGCTTTCGTTTGCCGATGGCCGATCCGACCAGATAGGCGCCCGTATCGCACGCCCAGGTCAAAATAAACGCAAGCAGAACAAAAGAGCCGCCCATGCTGTAATCGAGATTGAGCCCCAACGGAAACTCGCGGAGCATGATCAGGTGCGACCCGAGGAAGCCGATATAAATCACCCCGAGAATCGTGACGGCGATATGATAGATCGCCATTTTGGTTTCTTTTCGCGTCAACTCGAGACACATCAACACCAGGAGCACGAGGGTCAAAAAGAAATTGGCGTACATCCCGTTTCTAAAAAACACATACCACGACAGCACCAGACTGCAGAGGATGCCGATCATTTTGTACGGCCGGATTCCCTTGGCTTCCATCATCCGGTAAAACTCCCACATTCCGACAAAAATGACGGTGTTGATCAGCAGCAGAAAATAGTATCCACCGGTGTTCGTGATGACGATGACGCAGGGTATAAAAACAACCGACGCGGCCACCCGGAGAAAAATCGACGAGGTGAGAAAGGATCTTCGGACGGTGGTGCCCTGAGAGGGATTTACACCAACCCGTTCATTGCCCGAATCGTCTTTCCCGTTTCTGGTAGGCTTCAATGCTCTCAATAAGTTCTTTCTCGCGAAAATCGGGCCAGAACACATCTGTGACGAGAATCTCAGAATAGGCGATCTGCCACAACAAGAAATTCGACACCCTCTGCTCGCCGCTCGTCCGGATGAGCAGATCGGGATCCGGAACCTCCGGATCGTACAAACAACGGGCAAATACCGTATCATCGATATCACCCACGGCGATCTTCCCCGTCTGAACCTCCATGGCGACGCGTCGCGCCGCATCCACGATTTCCGCCCGTCCGCCGTAGCTCAAGGCGAGGGTCAACACGAGACGGTCGTTCTTCGCCAGCCCGGCCATAGCGTCTTCGAGCGCCTTGCGCGTTGGAGGGGGCAGCAGGTCGAGCCTGCCAATCGCACGAAGCTGAACGCCGTTTTCATCAAGCTCTTCGAACTCTCGTTTCAAAACATCTTCGAGGAGTATCATCAACCCTTCGACTTCGTCGGGCGGACGCTGCCAGTTTTCGATTGAAAATGTATACAGGGTGAGATGGCGGATTCCAATTTTCGCGCACGTGCGGACGACAGCCCGAACGGATTCCCGCCCTACACGATGACCTTCCAGCCGGGGCAAATCACGTTTTCTGGCCCAACGGCCATTGCCGTCCATGATGATTGCGATGTGGCCCGGAAGATTTTTCGAGTTTTTGACTCGTTCGATTTCTTTATCGATGTCGTATTGCATTCAACCTGCCAAAGAGATGATAACGCGACCGGAACAATTACCTAGATCTCCATGATCTCGCTCTCTTTGGCGGCTATCACCTCGTCGACCATTGCCACATATTTATCTGTGAGTTTCTGCACTTCATCCTGCCGCGTGTGCATTTCATCTTCGGAGATTTCGTGATTCTTCTCCAATTTCTTGAGCTTTTCGTTGGCATCACGCCGGATGTTTCGAACGGCCACCCGTGATTCCTCGCCAACCCGTTTGACCAGCTTGACGAGATCTTTTCGCCGCTCCTCGGTAAGCGGCGGGATCGGCAGCCGGATCAGCGTACCGTCGCTCTGCGGATTCAGCCCCAATTCGGATGCTTGAATCGCCTTCTCGATCTCGGGAACCATGTTTTTCTCCCACGGTTGTACCGTGATGAGTCGGGCCTCGGGCACCGCTATGTTCGCCACCTGTTTGAGCGGTACGTTCTGGCCGTAATACATGACCTTGATGTTGTCGAGCAAACCCGGATTCGCCTTGCCCGTTCGAATGCCCATGAGCTCTCGTCTCAGGCTCTCGATCGACTTGTTCATGTGGTCTTCGGAGTGTTTTATGATCTCGTCCGCCATCATACAACCTCCCTTAAGATACAATTGTTCCGACGCTTTCGCCCCGCAGTATCCTCTCGATGTTTCGGTCACCACCCAGCTTGAACACAACGATTGGAAGTGAGTTCTCCATACAGAGAGTCACTGCCGTGGCATCCATCACACGGAGCCCCTTATTGAGCACATCGATATAATCGAGAGAGTCGAATTTTTTCGCGGTGGGATTCTCGACCGGATCCATTTCATACACACCATCGACTTTGGTTCCCTTGAGAACCGCGTCGGCCTGGATCTCGATCGCCCGCAACGCGGCCGCCGTATCGGTGCTGAAGTACGGATTGCCCGTCCCACCGGCCAGGATGACGACACGACCCTTCTCGATATGGCGGATCGCGCGGCGGCGGATATAAGGCTCCGCGAGCTGTTCCATCGAAATCGCCGTCATCACACGCGTCTCGATACCCTGTTTTTCCAACCCGTTCTGAAGGGCCAGCGCGTTGATTACCGTGGCGAGCATGCCCATATAGTCCGCGCTCACTCGGTCGATGCCTTTATCGCCCGCAGTGTTGCCCCTGAGAATGTTGCCGCCGCCGATGACGACGCCAAACTGGGCACCGAGATGCCTCACACCTGCAATCTCTTTCGCAAGAGCGCGCACGCGGTCCACGCTGATCCCGTCACCGTCGGCGTCGCGGAGCAGCTCGCCGCTTACCTTTAAGAGCACCCTCTTGAATTTGAGATCGCCGGACAATGCGTACCTGCGTGGTTACTGCCCGATTTGAAATCGGGAAAATCGCGCGATCTTGATGTTTTCGCCCAGTTTTGAGATGAGTTCGTTCAACAGGTCGCTGACAGACTTGGAGTCGTCCTTGATAAAAGCCTGATCCAGCAGACAGTTCTCGGTATAAAACTTTTCGATCCTGCCATCAACGATTTTTTCCACGACCTTTTCGGGCTTTTTCTCTTCCAGTGCCTGTGTCCGGAACAACTCCCGTTCCTTCTCAACGACATCGGCGGCAATGTCAGCACGTTCCACAGCCAATGGTGCCGTGGCTGCAATCTGCATGGCGATATCCCTGCCGAAGTTCTGGAATTCGTCCGTGCGGGCGACAAAATCCGTCTCGCAACTGATTTCGACCAGAACACCGATGCGATTACCAGGGTGAACATAGGATGTGACCATCCCCTCGGATGTTGCCCGCTCGGATTTTTTTTGCGCAGCGGCAAGTCCTTTGATTCGAAGATATTCAACGGCCTTGTCCAGGTCACCATCGCTCTCTTTTAGTGCCGCCTTGCAGTCCATGAGACCCGCGTTGGTTCGTTCTCTGAGTTGTTTGACCAGCGATGCCGGGATGTCCATTACAACCTCCGTCTATCCGCCGTACCGCTGGATCATCCGGAGCCGACCCGCCGCACAGTGGATTCTCATTATTTGTTCCTGTCCGCTACGCGGCGGATTCTTTTTCTTCTTCGCCGTCGGATTTCGCTTCCTTGAGAAGCTCGGCTTCCTGACCTTCTAGATATTTCGCGCGCCCTTCCAGCACCGAATCGGCGACCATCTTGCAGAACAAACGGATCGCACGCATGGCATCATCGTTGGCAGGAATCGGATAATCGACCTCTTCCGGATCCGCATTCGTGTCGATGAGCCCAACGATGGGAATCTTGAGCTTTCGCGCTTCGCGTACAGCGTTGTATTCTTTCTTGGTGTCGATGATGAAGACGATAGCGGGAAGTTTATCCATATTACGAATCCCGCCGAGCGCCTTGAGGAGTTTTTCCTTTTCCTTGCCAAGCTTGAGGGCTTCCTTCTTGTTGAACTGATCCATCTTGCCGTCGGCTTCCAACGACTCGAGGTACTCGAGCTTACCGAGGCTTTTGCGAACGGTTCCAAAGTTGGTCAGCGTGCCACCGAGCCAACGCTCGGTTACATACGGCATGCCGCAGCGTTCCGCCTCTTCTTTGACCGCAGTCTTGGCTTGCATTTTTGTGCCCAGGAGCAAAACCGATTTGCCCTCTTCGGCAACCTTGCGGATGGCGTCGCGCGCCTTCCCCACTGCCTCGAGAGTCCGACGCAGATCGATAATATGGATCCCATTCTTCTCCATAAAAATTAAGGGCTTCATCTTGGGATTCCACCGTTTCGTTTGGTGGCCAAAATGAACCCCTGCTTCCAACAGATCCTTAAGGGTGATGTCACCCATTAACGAACCTCCTTGTGGTTTGACCTCCACTGCCGCAGTCGTCCATCTCCCGTATCTTAACGGGGGACACCGGAACAACCGCTCAAGGACAGTGTGTGAATTGTCGATCCGCCACTTTTGTCGGCGATCTCAGCGCGGGCGGATCACACGTCTGCAATCGAAGCCGCGGGGTAGACGCCGCGGCAACACACAAATCAATAGATTATCGCTTCGAGAACTGAAAACGCTTGCGTCTTCCCGCCAGCCCGTACTTTTTGCGTTCCTTCATACGAGGGTCACGCGTTAGCAGACCTTTTGACCGAAGCACGCCGTGCAGTTTTTCATCCGCCTGCACCAACGCGCGGGCGATCCCCAGCCGCAACGCACCTGCTTGCCCGGCAATCCCGCCGCCGCAGACCGTGGCCTGAATATCGAATTTGCCAAGACAGTCGGCCACTTCCAAAGGTTCGCGAACCTGCATGACGAGCACTTCACGCCCCAGATAATCTACAAGCTCCCTGCCGTTAACCAGCGTCTTGCCAGTACCGGCCTTCAAATAGACGCGGGCCACTGATTCCTTGCGTCGCCCGACAGCCGCGATTTGTTCTGTACCTTCCATAAACAGTTCCTTGACTTATGTGAGCGCGGACGGCGTTCACCACCATTTGAGATAGACCGGCCTGCGCATCCAGTTGAGTTGAGTTACTTGCCTGTGGGGAACGCCTTCGGTTTTTGCGCCGTGTGAGGGTGTTTCGGACCCGCGTACACTCTGAGCTTTTTCAGGAGGCGACGTCCCAACCGGTTCGACGGCAGCATCCCGCGGACCGCGTGGGTGACAACCTTCGCCGGATCGTTTTCCATGATATCTTTTACACGTTTGACTTTCAGTCCACTTTGATAACCCGAGTAGCTGTAATACACTTTTTGTTCGAACTTGCTGCCGCTCAGGTAAATTTTGTCTGCATTGATAACGACGACATGGTCACCAAGATCGAGGTGAGGCGAAAAATCGGGCCGGTGTTTGCCCCGCAAAATTCTGGCCACGTCGGTGGCGAGCCTTCCCAAGGGCCTATCGTCCGCGTCTATGACGTACCACTCGCCGGATATGTCTGCTGCTTTAACGGTATGCGTTCTCATTTGATTACCCCTATTCGTTCCGGAAATATCATATCTATATAGCAGTTATGGATGCCCCCCGTCAAGGGTAAAACCTCGAAAACCCGTTGTCGTGGGCAAAATTAGGTCAAATCACGCAAGTTTTGGAATTCTCGGAGTGTGGATCGCGGTGATTTGGCGGCTACGACGCCTCCTTCTGCTCGCTCGCGAGCGTATCTCGTTGCGGCAAAACCACATCACGCGCCAAGATAAAAATGGGCACCAGACACACCAGAAGCAGCGTCTCGACGGCCGTCATGAGCGGGTCGACCGGAGCGACCGGTATCACCATGATCAGCTTCTCGATAAAAAACCCGCTGACGATCACCAGCGCAATCAGCGACACCGCCGGCGGTACGGTCTTGATCCGACCGTTGAGCAACACCAGAAATGGAACGATCCAGCACATGGTAAGCACCGCCCACGACATGGCATCAAACGGTGCCACCGCCACCCGTTTGTGGAGATAACCAACTTC
>CP070631.1:2329745-2343282 GCA_020356045.1 Candidatus Latescibacterota bacterium | reverse complement strand
TTTTTCGAGTTTTGTAGGATTCAGATTGATGTTTAGAACGGGATCTTCCGCGATTTCAGCACGTTTTTTTTCGAGATAGTGCATTATCAACCCCCCAAAGTAATGTGAACGGTCGCACGATGCAAGTTCACCGGTTGCCAATTTTGATCACATGATCAACGCCCGCTTCCACGTGTACGCCCGCCTCTTTTGTCGGGGCGAATTCATACCGGTCCGATAGCGGTACGATCAAATCTACCTGTGAACCGTAACGGATTTGGGAGAACCGTTGGTTCTGGGCGCACGGCTGGTTCTGCTTGAGGTCGAACGGCGTGATCGAGTCAACATCGTAATCAGCGATTTGCAGAATGTAGTAGTGCTGCCGTAGATCCGGAGCATAGATCCTGTTGAGCATGCGCTGATTGTTATGGAGATACCGGGCGCTGTTCGTATTCACTCGAACCTCGTCCACGAGACCCTTTTCGATGTCGAGCATCGGATAGTTGTACGTGTCGATTGGCTCGAGTTCTTTGTAAGACAAGCGCCCCGGATAAGGAATTCGATTGACATGGACGTCATAGAACGTCATGAAGATCCCGACTACAATGCTGCGTTTGTCATAGGATTTGTCCCTCATCGCATCCTGCAGCGAATAGGGTATTCCCTTGATGTCCACGATGGACTCGTCGGGTTCCACCGTTTTTACGTAAAGGACAATACCGTCAGCGGGTGAGAAGAAGTAACCCGTGTCGGAATACACGGGCCGAGTTGGATCTCTAAAAAAGAAATACTGCGAAAGCCAACTCAGAGGTTTCTCTCTCGCATCAGCGACGTCGTTTTCGACCCACTCGCGAAGGGGTTTGACCATGTTTTGCCCCCCCAAAATGGTCTTAAGTATGTGGGCAGGTATGCTGGTCGTTGCAGCCAGCACGCCATTATACATGAAATAAACAGCGAAAGTCAATACCAAAAAACATTTTACGGCTTGGGTGGTGTGGTGGTGGGGATCTGCCTGGCCGTTGAACAGCCGTCGTGCGATTGGGGGTTGAAGCAAAGGGTCGGAATCGGCCGCTTGCCCCCAAAACTCGAAGCCCAATTGTCGCAGATCTAGCGCGTAACCATCTAATTAGCTGCTGGCAAAACCCTTACCTGTGTCAATCCGAACGTGCCCTGCGCTTCGCCGGGGTCGCGGACGTCGGACGAATGGGTCGCCAGTGTCTACTATTCGAGCATGAATCCGGTACAAATGTCGCCTTTGGCGGAGTGTGCGATCTGCACAACAACACTCTCGAATTGGCCGCAATCAACCACACCCGCCGATCGTTACACTCACGATTCTGCATCACCAGTGGCCGAATTCAGCCCATGGGGATGGGAATATCCGTATATGACCCGTACTCACTCGGTACGTTGAGAACGATGCGTAAACACCCATAGCCCCGAATGACTCGCACGGGCACGTGCATTGCTGCCCCCACCGTCTCGCAAAACAAAAATCCGGATATTCCAGATTCGCCGCAGGTATTGTCGCTGTGGCTTTTGTGTGTTTGGACATCCAACCGAAGAAGGTGACAGCCGTGCACAGATATTTCACGCATCGCAGACGAATCGACATGGTTGCGCTCGTGAGTATCGTCGGGCTCATGGTATTACTGAGCAGCGCCGACAGTTATGCGTACACAAAACTGCAGGTGTTGTTGCCCGGTGAAACAGCCGCTCCCGGCACGCCCTCGGGCAAAACCGGCGCACCATTGGCACAAACGCTGGGCATACCATTCAATGTGATCGTCAGGGCGTGTGACGACTCATGGAACACCGACCCGACGGTGACCAATATCGTTCGGTTGGGTTCGACCGACGAGAGCGCCACGCTGCCCGGACCGACCGCGCTCACCGCGGGTGAAGTGGAGCTCGTCGTTGTCATGAACGCGGCGGGATCGTTCACCGTTTCCGCGGTCGATGACTCGGATCCCACGATCCCCGAAGCCACCTCCACGTTGGTCGACGTGTACGCGGTCCAAGGGTTCGAGTTCTCACGGATCAATCAGAAAAACCAATACGCCGGGGTGCCGATGCCGATCACGCTGTGGGCGGTCGATGCAAATGGCGATGTTGTGGTTGGTTTTTCCGGCACAGTACGCTTGGTCGAAATTACGAGTTATGGCGAGGGACGCATATCGCCGGAGACGGTAACGCTCTCGGGCGGCCAATGGTCGGGAAACGTGACCATGTACCGTGCCGACGAGACCAGCATCAACCGCGGCAACGTCAACATCTACGCGTTTCTCGATGCGGATCCGTCAAAAAATGGGACAAGCGATCCCTTTACCGTACACCCCGGTACATTCCAACGCGTCCAGGCGGTCGCCCCGGGTCAAAGCCCGCTTCCCGGCAGCGTGAGCGGTGTGACCGGTACACCGGCGAGTCAAAGCGCGGGGCAGAGTTTTGTGGTGGATGTCTTTGCGACGGATACCTACTGGAACCCCGTACCCAGCGACGACGTGGTCAGGCTCACATCGAGTGACGCGGCGGCCAGCACACCGGTGTCGGGCTCGCTTAGCAACGGTTACCGGCAGTTTACTGTGTCGCTCGGTACCGTGGGAACTCAGACACTGTCCGTATCGGATCAAACCAACGGATCGATTCAGGGGATGACCACAGCGGGGATACAGGTCATCCCCAGCGCGCCGCATCATTTTGCCATCGATCCCATTCCATCACCGATCACGGCCGGTGATCCGGTCACCGTCACGATCCGTGCGGTGGATGTGACGGGCAACACGATTCCCGATTATGATGGCAACGCGGTGCTCTCGGCAAACACGGGTCCGGCGAGCATCTCGCCCGAGGCAATTGTATTCTCAAACGGCGTGTGGACCGGAGCCATGGTGTTCCGGGGTGCCGGTGGTGCGGTGTCGTTCAATTGTTCAGACTTTTCGTCGCCACCGCATATTGGAACCAGCAACAACTTCGAGGTGCTGCCCGGACCGTATTACGGTCTTCAGGTACTGCTACCCGGGCAGACGCCCCGCGGTGGTACGACGAGCGGTTTCGAAGGAACACCAGATAGTCAAAACGCGGGTTCGGCATTCACCTTGACCGTGCGAGCCGTCGACGAGTTTTGGAACCGCGTCCCGGGGATCGATAATACGATTTCGCTGATCTCGTCCGATGCGTTTGCCGATATGCCCCACGACACGGTTCTTCACAACGGTGAGCTGATCATGCCCGTTACGTTGTTCCGTGTCGGGCCGCAAACGATTATCGCCTCGGACATCGATTCCACTGGGATCGAATCCCATACATCCTCGCCGGTCGAGATCTTGCCCGGGCCGTACGCCCGTATCGTAATTATCGCGCCGGGTCAGACCGTCGCGCCGGGATCCGAAGAGGGACGAACCGGGGAGGCGACCGACCAGTCGATCAACTTTGCGTTCACTGTAAGCGTGTACGCCACCGACGAGTGGTTCAACCCCGTCGGCGTTGTCACCGATGTGGTTGGGATCACGTCAAACGATCCCCTGGCCGAGCTGCCACCGGATACACCGATGGTGGACGGCCGTGCCGATATGAGTGTCCGGCTGTCGACCGGTGGATACCAGCAGATCACCGCAACCAATCTGACACAGCCGCTGATGCCGCCGAGCACTACACAGGTGCGGGCGATATCGAGCGGTTTGCATTTGGAGGCGGAAGTTACACCGACAACCGTTCAGGCCGGTGAGCCGTTTGATCTCACCGTCAAGGTGACCAACGACGCGGGAAGCGTGATCCAGGAGATCAACTCGAGCGTGACGGTCGAGGTGCAAAACGCCGCAACGCAAGAGCCGGGGCGAGGGATTCTGGAGAACACCGAGTTCCAACTGCTTCAAGGACAGCGGACGGTGACCGAGACGTACACGTACGCCGAGCAGATCGTCCTGGTAATCCACGACGATTTGGGTAACACCCCGGCGGTGACCGAAGTGATCACCGTGCTCCCCGGCCCACCGGCGGCCGTGTCACTTGCCAGCGACCCCTCGTGGGTCCGTGGCAACAAACATGCGACGATTTATGCACGCGTCCTCGACCAGTTCGACAACGGGGTGCCGGGACAGATCGTGACCTTCGATCTACTCAGCGGAATGGGGACGCTCACACCATTAGACTCGGCCACCGCCGATGACGGCGCCGCGCGAGCGGATTACCTGAGTCCGCGCGAACCACAGATCGCCCGCATCCGGGCCACCTCGAACAATCTCGTTGCCGAGATGGATCTGGAGACGGCGCTTGTTGACCCGAACACACCGGGCGGTACGGTGACGAACTACCCCAACCCATTTCACCCAAGCGAGGCGCCAACCACCATCGCGTACAAGCTGTCGGACGACGCGCAGGTGACAATCCGCATCTACACGCTCACCGGCGGGCTGGTGCTGGAGAAAATGTTCAATCTTGGTGGGCAGGGCGGTTCCGCAGGTCTGAACGAGTACCGTTGGGATGGCCGCAACGGTGACAACGAGCTGGTCGCTAGCGGCGGCTACATACTCGTCATCGATGCCATAGGTGAAGGTGAAACCATACACACCATGCGCCGCAAAATTGCGGTCGTGCGATAGAGGCGTGATCAAGGAGGCCCAATGAAACGGAATCTCGAGCATATCAAACGTGGATTCGTGCTGGCCGCCCTGTTGGCCTTGCTTCTCGCCCTTCTGACCATCTCAAAGGCACGGGCCGAGGAACAGAATAACGGCGTTCCGGGCGACTGGCTGTCGCGGTACATGGGACCACGCCCAGCGGGTGTCGGCGGGGCGTTCGTAGCGCTGATCGGTGATCCGACCGGCGTCGTGTGGAACCCGGCGGGGCTCTCGTTTATGACACAAAACGCCGTCCATCTGGAATCGTCTCGGTATTACGAATCGACGTCGATCAACGGGTTGAGCTTTGCCGTGCCCGGGCAGCGGTTTCCCAGCGTCGGTTTGACCATACTCAATCTGCGATCGGGCGACTTCGAAAAGACCAACGAGCTCAACGAACCGCTCGGGGAGTTCAACCAAAGCGATATGGCATTTTTGTTTTCCGCATCTAAAAACATCACGCACAGATTTGCGCTTGGCGCCAATCTGAAGATCGTCCGTCAAGCCGTTGACGATTTTGACGCGGCCGGTGTCGGGATCGATCTCGGTGTGATGTTCAATGTCGTACCGTCGCTACGATTGGGTGCGTCGGTATTAAACGTCGGCGGCCCATCGATCAACATGCGAACGATGGACGAAACGTACCCATCGGAGTTCAGAGGTGGGGCGGCGTTTATGTTCTTCAACGGCCGCGGGCTGGTAGCCGCCGAGCTGAACCATCGCTCGGGACCGGGCACGAGCTTTCACGGCGGGACCGAATTCTGGGTTCACCGCACATTGGCGCTCCGCGTCGGTTACGCGGGCACAAACCCAAGCGGTGGGTTTAGCTATCGTGTGTCGCCGGATTTTCGCTTTGACTACGCCGCGACCGATCAGGAGCTGGGGATGATACACCGCCTTGGTTTGTCGTATGCATTTGGCGGTTTCTATGCCAGCTCCGAGGCGGTTCCCAACGTGTTTTCCCCACTGGGGCAGCAGTCCGTGACCAAGTTCAACCTCAAGGCGAACACAAAGGGCGACGCGAATTCGTGGGCCCTGGAAATCGTGGATAAATCAGGTCAGGTCGTCCGGCGGTTTAGCGGCAAAGGGGTTCCTCCCGCACACATCATGTGGGATGGAAAAGATGAAACGGGGCTTCCGCTGCCCGACGGAACCTACACATATCAGCTCGTTGTTATCGATGAGTACGGCGACGAGCTCATGGCACATTTGAGAACCGTTGAGATCACGACGGAGGGACCCAAAGGGACCGTCCCGGTGATTACCGAAACGGCGACGAAGCAGTAAGGAGTGCCGCTCATGAATCGCCCGAGAAGAATCGTCCAGTTTGGTATTGTGCTCGTTCTCGTATCGCTTGCCTGGGGTGTGCCCCCGGCAGGTGGTGCCGACAAAACCAGCGGCGACCAGCAGGCAGCCCGGCTTGCCGAGATCGGCATCGAGTTCGACCGGGTAATGATCGGCCCCATCGATGGCCGGGCCAAGTCGCTCGGCGGCATCGCCGTGTCGCTGGAATCATTGATCAAACAAGGTCTGGAAAAGGACCGCAGATCGGCTGCGTACTTTCTGTCAGGCGAAATCCATTTTGCCCTGGCCAATTATCAGTCCGCTGCCAAGGCATTTGAAGAAGCGGCCAGGCATGGAAAAAAGGACGCGTTTGCAGATGATGCGGAATTCGCCGAGGTGCTAGCCATCGAGGCGATGGGAGACGATAAAGAGGCTGTCAAAGCGTGGCGCCGATGGGAAAAGCGGCACGGCGACAGCCCGCTGATGCCGGAGGCTTGTCTTGCACGAGCATGGAATGCGTTGCGTCGCGACTCGCTCCGCGAAGCGACGGCATATCTCTCGCGTTTGGAAAACGATTACCCCTACATGATGGCAAATCCGAGGGTGAGCCTCGCGCAGGCGACTGTTGCATACAGGCAAGGCGATTCCGGCAGCGCGTTGGCAGCCCTCGGCAGTGTTCAGGGTGCTCCCCAGACTTATCTCCGCGGCTTGGCATACCAGTCGGGCGGAGAGATGCTCAAAGCAGCGGCTCAGTTCCAATCGGTTGTGGAGATGTATCCGCACTCCACACTTTGCGATCATGCCCGGTTGGCCAAGGCCAATGTTTTTCTCGAGAGCGGCGCCTACAAGACCGCGGCCGAAGAGTTCGAGATTGTGGCGGCGCGCGCGCAACACAGCGGTGTGATCGCTCAGGCGGAACTCCGCCGCGCGGCATCCGTGTTTCTCGACAACGACCTGGCGGCGGGCACCGAACTTCTACGCGAAGTGACGGTCAAACACAAAGGAGCCGATGAAGCGGCGTGTGCGCAGCTCCTGCTCGGTGAGGTTTTGCTCAGCCAGTCACAATACGAGCCGGCAATCCTCGAATTCAACCGGGTTCTCACCGATTACTTTGAGCACGAACTTGCCGCAAGCGCCCAGTACCGCGTGGGGCAGTGTCTCGACGCGCTCGGCCGTCACAAAGAAGCGACGAGCGCCTACCAGCTGGTGGTCTCCGGATACCCGCTCTCGCCGCAGTCACCCGCGGCGGCTTACCTCGCCGGTGTCGGTCTTCTCGACGAAAACCGGGCGCAGGCGGCAGTACCGTATTTTCAGCTGGTCCTCGATCGTTACACGCCCAGCCACGAACAACCTGGACGCACGAACGAGATGGAGGGCTCGGGAGACACGAACGAAACGGCCGAACAGCCGGGCGATGTCATTGTCTTTTCCTCTCCCGAGCGTCAGGAGCTCGTTGAGGCATCGCTCTGCCTCCTCGAGTACGCGTATCACCTCACCGGAGATTTGGGGCGGTTGTCGGGTGTGCCGCATCTGATGCTTCAGCGGATGCCAAAAAGCGCGTCGCCGTGGCGGGCCTATGCGCTCTTGATCGACGCCGATGCGTTGGCGGCGCAGGGACGCTACGACGAAGCCCAGGCGGTGCTTGCCTCGCTCATCGACGAGTTTCCCGATCACGATGTGGCGTTGCCGGCGAACCGGTTGCTTGCCTGGACGTACGCCCGTCAGGGCAAGGATGAACTCGCTATCCAAACCGAAGAGCGAATGTTGGCCCGCTATGCGTCCGAGCGTGACGCGACGCACCTGAGTTCGGCATATCTGAACAAAGCGCACATTCTTTTCAACCGCAAACAGTACGAAGACGCAGCCGCAACCTACGACGATTTTCTCTCGCGATTTCCCGACCACTCGGACCGGCTGCTGGCTCTGTACCAGTCGGGGCTGTGTCACTACCGCCTTCAGCACACCGGTGATGCCGTCGATCGGTGGGAAGAGTTGGTTCTCGAGGAGCCGTCGGCGGAGATTGCCGAACGGGCGTGGGCACGTGCCGGCGACGTGTATTTCCAGACGGCGCACTACGAAGATGCCAAACGGTGTTATCAGGGCTTGCTCGAAAATTTTGCCGACAGCCGCGGCGCTGCGCTCGGGTTGCTGCGAATGGCGCAGTGTGACTACAATGCTGGCCGCGACGCCGATGCGCTGGCGGGTTTCTCGGTGGTTGTGGAACGATTCAACGGCACCGGTATCGCACGGGAGGCGGAGCGGGGAATCGAGCGTGCGCTTTATCGCTTAGGACAGCAGGAAGACGGTACCGAAGTTCTCGCGCAGCTCGTCGAGGACTACCCAACCAGTTCGTTTGCCGCCGATGCGCAATTCGAGATCGCCATGCGGCATTACGAGGCAAAATCGTTTGCGGAAGCGGCCGATGCGTTTCGGCGTGTGATCCGTCAGTTTCCCAGTTACTCGCAGGCGGACCGCGCGCATTTTTTGATGGCCGACGCATACAGCCAATCCGGTTCGGATGCCGATGCGCAGCTCGCCTACGAACAGTTTCTCATGTTTTTTCCCGAGAGCGAATTCCGGTCAACCGTGCGGTTCAGGGTTGCATCGATGCGGTTCGATGCCGGTGACTATATGAGGGCTGCCGTCGATTTCTCGACGGTTGTGGACGAAGAAACCAACGCGGAGATCGCGGCAGCCTCACTTTTCAACCTGGCCATGTGCCGGCGCATGCTCGGCCAAACCACAGACGCTTTTGATACATTGGAACGATACCGGTCGCTGTACCCGGCCGACGAGCGGGCTGCCGACGTGGCGTTTCAGCTTGGTGACATCCATGACGCCGCCGGCCGCACGCAAGCGGCGGTCGAGGAATACCAAACCGCACTGGCGTCGGGGCCGGGCGATCTGGCCGCCGATCTGCACTATCGTCTTGGCACATGCCGCGAGACGCTGGGAGAGGATGACAGCGCCGTTGCTGCCTACAAAAAAGCGATAGCGTTGAGGGGGAAGGCCGACCCCATACGGTTGTCGGCGATCGCGCGGTGCGCTGCCCTATACGAAAAAAAGGGAGAGTACAAAGCCGCGATAGCAGCGTATCGCGATCTTGTCGAAAACGCGGAAGACCCCGAGCTGGTCCTCGCGGCGAAAACACGTGTCGAGCAGCTCGAAGCCGTTGCGAAGTAGAGTGGATTAACTCAACAAGGAGAGGAACTCATGTTTTCGAGCTTTAGCTGGATGGATGCAATGACGAGCAGCCCGATTGTGTTGGTCCTCGCGATTTGCAGTGTGGTCACGCTCGGCGCCGCGCTCGAACGAATCTACTACTACGCCAAACGGCGGGGTAATCCAGACGGTACTTTTAGAAAGGCGGTCGTTCGGGTCAGGGAGGGCAAGCTCCGCGAGGCCGAGATGGCGCTCGAAAGCAGCATGCACCCCGTCGGTCCGGTCGGTCTCGAAGTGCTTAGGGGGGCCGATAAACCGGCGGAGACCTTTGAGGAGCGGCTTCACATCGCGCTCAGTGCTCAGAGACTTTTGCTCGAGAGAAATCTCAACGTCCTAGGAACGATGGCCGCGGTGGCACCGTTGATCGGGCTTTTTGGTACCGTGTGGGGGATCATGCGGGCGTTTTCCGATATGGCACAGACGGGGTCGGCGGCGCCGTCGGTCGTGGCGGCGGGTGTCGCCGAAGCGCTCGTAACGACGGCGGCGGGGCTTGTCGTCGCGGTCCCCGCATTGATGCTCTATAACCATCTGTCGCGACGAATGAATGTGATGCTTACGGTGGCGGAAAATCAGGGTCGGTCGCTCCGTACGGTGATAGTTGAAGAAAACTCACGCAGGCTTACCGAGGCACCGGCCAAGAAACGCGGTGTCGGTCACAGCATGCAGTCGCGAAGGGTCGACGAGATACTCGAACCCGAGCCGGCAGCCACGAGGTAGGCGTCATGGGTGTCAAGAAATCAGATCATACCGCAAACGGCGGGTTGTTCGAGGTCAACATGACCCCGCTCATCGATGTGTCACTTGTTCTTGTGGTGATGCTGTTGTTGACAACTCCGCTTGCCTTCGAGTCGAGCATTATGGTTCGCAAGTCGGAACAAACGGCGGCCAAAGCCGAAAAAACAAACGACGACGAGCGGGTCGAGCTTCGCATCATGTCGGAGGATGCCGTTCGCGTCAACCGGACCGTTGTCGCCCGGGATGATCTGGTCGACACACTGCGGCCGCTGATGAGCGCTGATACCGATCCCATCGTCGTCATCGGTTGTGAAAAAGGCGTCTCGCACGGAACGTTTGTCGACGTGCTCGATTGCGCCAAGGTAGCCGGGGCTGCGGAGATCGCAGTTACGGGCAAGTAGTCAACGGCTGATGACAGAGATCGACCTGCTCGATACGGGATCTCTATGGAGAGCAGGATAAAACAGTGTCGATGGAGACAACATGAAACCATTGATAACCGAGAAGATGCCGACGATCGCACGGATCAACGTAACGCCGATCATCGATGTAGCGCTCGTGCTGGTAATTATACTTCTGATCACCGCGCCGATGATTGCGGCGAGCAATATGGAAATTGATCTGCCCGAAGCGAAAACACGGAGCATCGAGGACGAGGTGCGGGTGAGCGTCACCGTTGGAAAAGACGGCCTGGTTGCCGTTGATGATGATCTTGTCGAGCGACACGCTCTGGGCTCGGTTCTCCGTGGCCGGCTCGACACTGCAACGAGCGGCAACGTGCTCGTTGTTGTGCGCGCGGACGCGGGGGCATCGTACACGCTCGTCCACGATATCCTCAACGACGTTCGCTCAGCCGGGGCTGGCCGAATTGCGATCGCAACACGCCAACGCGGGAAGGTGAACCGATGACGTCACCGCATCCGGGACTGTCTCGTGAACTTGCCGATATTGGCCGCCACACGCGCAAATGCAACGGTGTGAGCGCTGGGATCCATTTGTTGTTGCTCTTGTGGTTTGTATTTGCGTTCAGGGTGGCACCGGAGGACGAGGGATTGACCGAGATCACTTTTATCGATCCAGTCCAACCGCTACCGGCGGCGCTTCCCACGGCCGTGGCCAAAAGCGATCCGTCGCCGACAACGCGCATCGAAAGGCAATCGGTGGATCCCCGTAAAGCGAAATTCGAACGCGAGGTTCCCGTTGCCGACTTGGCACCCCAACCTCAGGAACTGAAACGGGTAGACGACAAAATCAACGAGCGGCTCGCATCGCTTCAGACAAAAACGTTGGAAAAACCCGTAGATATTGCGGCGTTGTCGACCCCGTCACCGGTGGGTCGTCCCAAATTGGCGGGCGCGTCGGATGCGTTTCGTCCGCCGGAACGTGCTGAACTGTCGCGCACCGAGCTTACCAAACCGGAGCCGGTCGCACTATCGCGCAACAAGCGGAGAATCGTAAAGGCCGAGATCATTCCGTCGCCGGTCAATGCGATGCCCGTTGAACGTGCCCGTCCAGAACGAACGCACAGTGATGCCCAGCGGGTGCTCGCTGGTGCCAAACTCACCGGCCCGGTGGCGGACCGCCCGGTGCTGTCGTATGACGTGCCTGATTATCCCGAGTGGGCGAAGAAGGAGGCAGTCGAAGGGTCGGTGACGATTTACTTTGTCGTGCTTCCCGATGGCAGCGTCAAAGAGAACATTATGGTAGAGAAAACAGCGGGGTTTGCTGATTTCGACGACAATGCCGTCCGCGCGCTTCTCAGTTGGCGGTTCGCACCGCTCAAAGGCGGCGGTACGGGAGAACAATGGGGAACGATTACCTTTAACTACCGGTTGAGTGATGTGAACTAACCGCTGCGGCGGCGCGTGTCTGGTGTTTGGGCGATGTGAATCGATTGATGCGACATCGCAGCACAAGAACCCGAAAACGGAGTGACGACTCATGAATGACAACAACCGAGGAAAATGGTTTGGATTGATCGCTGGTCTAACGTTCGCGATCTTTAGCGGGCTGGTTATTGCCGTCCCCATTGCTGAGGCTGCGTCGGTAGTTGAGGCCACGACATCACCAGCGGATACCGCCATGGGTCTTCAGGGTGGCGAGGAGGGGACAATTTTCAAGAGCCTGCGGATCGAAGGAGAAGACCGAATCCGGATAGAGTTCGACCGGCCGGTACTCCAGTTGGCGCTCGACGCGAGGACGGCACCCGGTCTCGATTTCGAGATCGTTCGTGCCGCCCTCGCCCGCAACAGTCATGACCTGGTGACGCCCTTTATGGCCCGGTCGGCCGTAACACGCGGTCCGTTGTTCGCGCGACCATGGTTTAACACGTTCGTGTCGGGAAGCGTTGTTCGTTTCCGACCAGCTCTCGAGGGTGTCGAACAATGGCGTTTGGACGTGGCGGATTCGCGGGGGAACACCGTTATGAGCTATGAAGGCAAAGGCAAACCACCAAAAGAGCTCAACTGGGACGGACGCACGATCGACGGCACACCGGCCCCACCGGGTTTGACGTATTCCTACGTACTCGAAGCTTATGACCGCGCGGGGAACAAAAGAAATTTTGTCGGCGAGGGATTCGAGTTGCCGCCCTATGTTGTTCAAAACGGTTCGGGGATTGCGCTCTTGTTCTCAGGGAAGGCGCTTCGAGCGTCTCTCCCGTCTGCCGATTCTGGAACTATGACGTCACCGATTTTGTTCGAAGCGGCCACACGGATTAATCAGTCTGCCGCCGCAGGTGATCCGATTCGTGTTGAGGTCACCGCGCGTTCGTTCGAACAAGCCAAAAACAACGCCGACGTTATTGTCGCGCAACTCACGCCATTGGTTCTGGGAGATCCTTTAAGATTCCAACCGATCACGACTGTCGAGCCCGATGCGCCGGATGGAGGAACGGTTCGGATCGTTGTCGGTTCGAAGTAGCTCTCAGGTTCATAGGATTGCGTTCTGTCGCCGTCAGGTAGAGCAACGCACTCGTCATGCGTTGGTCGAGCGGGTTGGCGAACCCGTAAGCCATCTAATAAAATTCAGTTACGAGAACGGAGTTATCGTCCACTACCCCATCTGACAGTAATCTTACATTCTGGATTTGGCCGGTGTGCCGACGGTCTTGAGGGGGCTGAACCGTCTTTTAGTTTTCATCCTCTATCCGTCCAAACACTCGTAGTGGGAAACGGTGACACGAAACGCCTGAGCTTTGATAAGTATTTCACAAGGTGCCACGGTTTTAAACTGATTAAGAATTCCCGGCTCTGGTATCGGCCGAATCTTGATATATTTTTCACAAGGCTACATTTTGGCTGAGCGTTTTAGAATCCATTTCGTTCATTTGGAGAGTGCGTGCGGGTAGTGTTGGTATAAGACAACATATTCAAATTCGAAGTTGACGCCGAGTGAACCCGTCCGATATAATCCCCTCACACATTACCGCCAGATGTCCTACCCACTCTGCGACACAGTTTAGACGCGATCGCCGCGCGGCCAAAGGCCAGCACCAAAAGGGCGCCTCTTAAACCATGGGTCACCCGCAATTCAAATCCAAACCACCGAAGTCGTACAATTTCAACACCAGCACCCGGCGACCCCGTTCGATTCGTATGGTTGGCGTGACTGCAAAAAAATGTGAAATTCCCGCCCTCGTCACAACTGCTGAGAAGAGATGGAGCCTGACGTCGACATAACAAAAAGGGGAATCCGATGCT
>CP070631.1:2314152-2329645 GCA_020356045.1 Candidatus Latescibacterota bacterium | reverse complement strand
GTGATGCGTAAACAGGCGAAATTGTGCAGCACCTATCCCCCGTTGTGGTTTGTCGAAGGATTGGCCGTGTTTATTGCGTGCAATGAGGCGGATAGCCGATGTCATATGTTTGTAAGGGACGCACTGCTGCACAATCAGCTTCCCGATCTTGCCAACCTGTGGCGGATTGAGGGTTCGTTTTTGATGTACAAGCAAGGCGAGGCGATCGTGCGTTATATCGCGCAGAACTTTGGGGACGAAGCGCTCACCAAGATACTCGAGAACTGGTGGGTGTCGGAAGATTTTCCTCTGGTTCTCAAACGCACCATCAATATGGATCTGATGGAGCTCAACGATGCGTTTTTTATGAGTCTCAAGAGACGGTATTACCCATCGATCCTCTATAGCAACTTTGCGCCCGACATTGGGCAACAGCTTACTCAACCGCGCTCGTTTCACAGCCGGCCTACCGCCGCGCGCGAACCCGACGGAGACATCTCTGTGTACGCGCTGGGTGCGGAAGACGGCGTCATCAGCGTGGTCAGATTTTCCAAAGATGACAAGGGGCGGCTCAAGCGCAAGGTTCTCATCGAAGGCAGCCGTTCCGTCGATTTCGAGTCTATTCCGGCATTCCGCAGCAAGATGGAGGTTAAAGGCGACACGCTGCTCTTTGTATCCAAGCGTCACGACAAGGACGCCGTATACCTGTGGACGTTGAAAAAGAAACACCCCCTGGAGAAACTCACGTTTCCCGATCTCAGCGTGATATCCTCGCCGACGTTGTCGCCGGATGGGTCGCGTGTGGTGTTCAGCGCCATCGACCGAACCGGCCAGATGGACTTGTTCATTTACAATTTGATTACCGAGCAGCTCGACCGCCTGACCAACGACGCCTACGCCGAACAAGACCCCGATTATCATCCCTATGAAGACCGCGTTGTTTTTGCCTCGGATCGCTGCCGCAACGCCACGGGGCAGGCGCAAGGAATCTACATGGTCGATGTGAGAAACCGGCGTCTCACCCCCTTGACTTGTGGCGCCGGCAAGGACGCGTACCCCGAATGGGCGCCCGATGGCGGGGGCTTCTTGTTTTCATCGGATCGCGACGGTGTGTTCAACATCTATTTCTACAACATGGATTCGCAGAAGATCGTCAAGCAGACCAGCGTGATCGGTGGGGTTACCATGCCGTCTTTTCTCCCCGATCAGTCCGGATTTGTGGCTAGCGCCTACTTCAAGGGAGAATATCAGATCTTTGAGTTTCCCATCAAAGAAGGGGAGGGCTTGAGCGAGCAAATTCTTGCCGCGGACGACCTTCCCGACGAGCCAAATTGGAAGAAGAAACCGCAGCAAGAGATGGCCTACAAAACCGAAGATTACAAGATGAAACTCGGGATGGACTTCGCCGGTGCCGGGGTGGCGATCGATCCGAACTTTGGATCGTTGGGCAACGGGGGGCAGGTCGTTCTAACAGATATCCTTGGCAACCACCAGTTCTACATGTTTGTCGCCAACTCGTCGGAAGGGGTAGACAACTTCTTCAGTCGTCTCAATGTCGGAGTGAACTATGTAAACCTTACGCGACGGCTGCACTATTCGCTCGGTGTCTTTCACCTGAACAGCTTTGTGCGCGATGCCTACGCAACGTATCGCGCGGAGCGCCGATACGGAGTATCGACCGGACTCAGCTACCCGTTTAGCCGGTTTACACGGGTTGACGGTTCTCTCGTGGTGCGAATGATCGAACGGCAGCTGGGTTTTGCCGAGAATCTGCCGGTCAACCGGAGTTTTGTGGCAACCGCTTTTTTCTCACACGTGGTAGACAAAACGTTATGGACGATCGGAGGACCGTTGAAGGGGTGGCGTTATTACGTGACCGTGGGGCACACGTTCGATTTTAGGAATCGCGGGTTCGAGAACACGTCGCTCCATTTTGACGTCCGCAAGTATTTCAAGATCACCGACCGCATAATCCTCGCGGAGCGTTTCCTCACAAGAAACAGCTTTGGAAGCGATTTCGAAATTTTTTATTTGGGTGGACCCTGGGATTTCAGGGGATACGAGTTCAGGGAGTTCTTTGGCAGGACCACCTTTCTTTTAAACAACGAATTGAGGTTTCCACTGATCGACCGCTTCGCTCTCGGGCTCCCGTTTGGGACTATCGAAACGCCGATGCTACGGGGGTCGTTGTTCTTCGATGTGGGGCAGACTAGCCGCTACATAGCCGATACGCCGTGGTTGGGATCGTTTGGGGCCGGTGTTGAGCTCAACCTCGGGTACGCGCCAGTCATCCGTGTTAACTTTACACGGCTCACGGATTTCAGTACTATATCCGACAATACCAAGCTGGGATTGTTCCTCGGCTACAACTACTAATTCCCAATAATCCGACAAAGAAACGGAGACTACAACATGCGGTGGAGCAAGCTGTACCTGCCGACATACAAAGAAAGTCCAAGCGATGCGGAGATTCCCAGTCACAAATTGATGATCCGCGCCGGAGCGATCAAGAAACTGACATCGGGTGTTTATACATTTCTCCCCGTTGGTTTCAGGGTACTCAGAAAAATTGAAGCAATCGTACGTGAGGAAATGGACGCCATCGGCTCTCAGGAAATTTTGATGCCTATTCTGCATCCCGCCGAGCTTTACGAAGAGAGCGGACGGCTCCAGAATTTTGGACCCGAGCTGTTCAAGCTAAACGACCGCAAGCAGCGCATGTTCGCCCTGGGCCCGACGCATGAAGAAGTCGTCACCGATCTCGCAAGAGCGGAGATGCGGAGTTACAGGCAGCTACCGCAAACGCTTTATCAAATTCTGACCAAGTTCAGAGATGAGATTCGGCCCCGTTTTGGTGTCATGCGTGCGCGTGAGTTCATCATGAAAGATGCCTATAGTTTTCACGACAGCGATGAGTCGCTCGAAGTCACCTATCAAGACATGGCAGGTGCGTATCACCGCATACTCGATCGTTGCGGCCTCGACCACATGATGGTGGAGGCCGACGCCGGGGTCATCGGGGGCGACGTCAATCACGAGTTTATCGTGCTGACCGAAGCGGGCGAGAGCGAGATTTTCACTTGCTCGTGTGGTTACACAGCGAATTCAGAGCGCGCGGAGAGTTTGGGACAACCGCTGTCATCGAACGAAAGCGTCGCGGAGGGTTCACCGGTTCGTGTCGAAACACCGGGTCAAAAAACCATCGATGAGGTAAGCGCGTTTCTCGAGGCGGACCCGTCGCAGCTGGTCAAAACGTTGTTGTACCGGTCGGAAGGACAAATTGTTGCCGCGTTGATCCCGGGTGACCGGAGTCTCAACGAAGTCAAACTAATGAAGCTGCTTGGCGATCCACAGGTGCAAACCCTTGGGGACCAGGAAATACTCGATGTCACGGGGGCGCCGGTTGGCTTCTCGGGGCCGGTCGGTCTTCCCAAATCGACAAGAATCATCGCCGACAAGCTGCTGGAGAGCTATGAAGGGATGATCGTGGGTGCAAACGAAAACGACGCGCACTTGCGCGGCGTCAAAATGGGGAGAGATTTTGTTCCGACCGAGACGGCGAGCATAAGCGAGGCGAAGGCGGGTGACACGTGTCCGCGTTGCGCCAAATACGAGCTCGTTACGCAAAGGGGAGTGGAACTTGGTCATATTTTCAAGCTGGGCAAGAAATACAGCCGCAGCATGAACGCGACCTATCTGGACCGGGACGGCAAAGATCACAAATTCATCATGGGTTGTTACGGGTTTGGCGTCTCACGCGCCGTTGCGGCGGCGGTTGAAGCCAATCACGATGAACGCGGCATCGTTTGGCCGCGATCGATCACACCATTTCACGCGATTGTGCTCCCAATCAATGTGAGTGACGACCACACGATAAAGGTTGCAGAGTCGATCTATGCGGAGTTGTCGGAGCAGGGATTGGACGTGCTTTTTGACGACAGGGATCTGCGGGCGGGTTTCCGTTTCAAAGACGCCGATCTCATCGGCGTACCGCTGCGGATCACCCTGGGTGAGCGAAGCCTTCGGGAAAACAAAATCGAAATCTATTACCGGGGTGAGGACCGGTCTGAACTGGTCGATCCGGGTAATGTGGCCGGTTTGATCAAAGCCTACTACGACGAAAAGCCGGCCGCGTGAGGGCCGGCTTCTGTACGCCAAATTCCAAGGATATACGGTTTATGAGGCTGGCTTGAACCGCGATTTCATTCGAGCAGCCTTGTTGCGGTGGATTATACCGCGGTTGGCAGCCTTGTCTAGCACGGATTGGATTTCGTTGACGGCCTCGGCCCGTTTCTCCTCCGGCATCTCGCGGATTTTTCTTAAGGTCGTCCGGAGCGCGCTTCTCGCCGCACGGTTGCGGGTCTGCCTTTTGAGATTTGTCTTAACGCGTTTTTTGGCCGATTTATGTTGTGGCATCTTTATTTCCTCCTGGGTACAATCAGGCAAAATAGATTGATAACGTAACACTTGCCACCACCTGGAGTCAAGCGAAAGCTATGGATGTTCCCATCGATTCGGCGCTGGACCAATTTCTGGACTACCTGGTTAGCGAACGTGGTCTTCTTCGCAACTCGGTCGAATCCTACAACCGCGATCTCAAGGCCTATTTGAACACCCTCGAAACGCTTGGTGTAACCACCGCCGCAGGGATAAAGGAAGATGCTCTGGAGCTCCACATGGTCAAGCTGTCGCGTCGCGGTTTGGCGCCGTCGTCACGCAATCGCGCCCTGTCTGCCATCCGTCATTTTCACCGGTTCCTGGTTCGCGAGGGCACCGCAGAAGGAGACGCGGCCGCGCGGGTCGCAAGGCCGCGCAGATCCAAGCGGGTCCCCAAAGTCCTGACCGTGGATCAGGTCGAGAGGCTGCTCGAAACCCCGGACGTCGACGTTCTGGGGCTGAGGGATCGAGCCATGATGGAAATGGGCTACGCCGCGGGATTACGGGTTTCGGAACTTTGCGGGCTCCAATTCGAGCAGGTGATCGAAAAGGAGAGGCTGGTCGCGGTGGAAGGAAAGGGGAAAAAGCAACGGCTGGTGCCGTATGGAAAACCAGCCGGGAAGGCGCTCGGCGCCTATGTATCCCGGTCGCGTCCGGATTTGGCCAAGGCGCGGGTGACTCCATTCATATTTCTCAACCACCATGGTAACCCCATTTCCAGGGTTGGATTCTTCAAACGGCTCAAGATTCACGCCCGCGCCGCAGGGATACAACGTGAGGTGAGCCCGCACGTGCTACGCCACTCGTTTGCCACGCATTTGCTCGAAGGTGGTGCAGACCTGCGGTACGTGCAAGAACTACTGGGGCACGCGGATATATCCACGACCCAAATCTACACGACCGTGGACTCTCGACATCTGATCGAAGTGCACCGGGCTTTCCATCCACGCGCTTAGCGGCCACACGGGTACGATCGGTGGTTGCAGACGGTGCGGCGACCAACCGTGTGCGGGCACGATGCCGGATGCGGCCGCGTCGACTGCCAAGATCGCTTGACACTCGGCTGAATCCGGGCATAGAATCGGGCGCAATTGTACGCACCCTTACAGCAAAAGGCCACGATTTGGACGAGACCAGAATCCATACGTACAAAGCGGAACTCGAGGGTATCAAGGCCCCGCTCGGAGTGATCCTTTATCTGATCAAACGCGACAATATAGACATCTACGATATCCCGATCGCAAAGATTACCCGGGACTACCTCGAGTACCTAGATATCATGGAGCAGCTTCAGATCGATCTGGCGGGCGAGTTTTTTGTTCTCGCAGCGTCGCTTATGCGCATCAAGGCTCAGATGCTGCTGCGCAAAGATGAGGACACGGAGGATCCGCGCGAGGAGCTGGTCAGAAATCTTCTCGAGTACAAGAAAATGGTCGAGGCCGCGCGTTCGTTCAAAGAAATGGAGGACGAGCGTTGGAAGGTGTTCAAACGACAGGTCCCGCAAAACGAGAAGGAATTTCGCACAGAACCCGTTTTCGAGCTAAGCCTGTACGAGATCATGAAAGCGTTCCGGGAGATCATGTCGGAATTCGACTCCCAGGACGTGTCTGAAATCCGACCGGAAGAGTTCACGATCGAAGAAAAGATCGATGCTATTCGGGTCCATTTGGAGCAGGAGGAGCAGGTAGCGTTTGGAGACCTATTTAGCAACGTATCGAGCCGGCTGGAAATAATTGTGACGTTTATTGCATTACTAGAGCTGATCA
Organism: Candidatus Latescibacterota bacterium; assembly: GCA_020356045.1. Classification (GTDB taxonomy): domain Bacteria; phylum Krumholzibacteriota; class Krumholzibacteriia; order WVZY01; family WVZY01. The sequence goes on along the minus strand of CP070631.1, from coordinate 2,323,463 downwards.
AACGATCCGAGGTGAAGGGCCGACAGGGCGATGCCTTTGGCGAAATATGGATCTATGCGGTCGAGGAGCCCGAACCGGGTATCGGGCTGCCACCGGCATCGACGTGAGAACACACTATGCGGAGGAATTGAACAGAATGGCTCCGGACAACCTCGAAGACATAATCATCGCGTTGTTGTTTGCCTCCGATGAACCGCTATCCGTGCGAAAAATGTCCGCGGTAGTGGATGACACACCAGTCGAGGCGATCCACGGCGCCTTGGCGAGTATCGGGGAGCGTTTTGGTGGAGACGGGTCGGTCATCCAACTCGAACAGGTGGCCGGCGGTTATCAGTTCTCCACAAACACCGCCTATTCGGATTATATAGCGCGAATGTACCGGGGACGGCGGAAACAACGGCTGTCAAAAGCCTCTATGGAGACGCTAGCCATTATCGCCTACAAACAACCCGTTACCCGGGCGGACATCGAAAATCTGCGGGGAGTTGGCTGCGGCGGGGTCATCACGACCCTCATGGAGCGTTCGCTGATACGAATCGTTGGCAAGGCCAAGGTATTGGGCTCGCCATTTCTGTATGGTACGACACAAGAGTTCCTGGAATACCTGGGATTGAATAGTCTCAAAGATCTGCCAAGCATGGAAGATTTGGAGGCGCTCCTCGAACAAGAGGTGGCCGCCGGAGGGGAGTTTGAACCGGCTGAGCCGCCGCACATGTTGGGAGAAGAACCAGACAGCTCGATGCCGGATTCGGATGAATCAGTGGTCGAGACGAGCTCGGAACAAACGGTTGCCAACGACCAGGAATCTTCCGTTCCCTCAGCCACGGACACGACGAACGACGGCGCTCCACCGGAGAAAGCCGCGGGCAGTCCTCACATCGATGACCGTGAACCCAAGTGATACAGAAACGATCCGTCTCAACCGCTACCTGGCGATGTTGGGTGTTGGTGCGCGCAGGGCTTGTGATGACATCATCGTGGCGGGCCGCGTGAAAGTGGATAACCGAACGGTGAGGGTTGTGGGGACGCGAGTGGTTCCAGGCCAAAACCGAGTAAGTGTGGATGGCGTACCCGTGGAAAATCCTCAGCGGCCGGTCGTCGTGCTGCTCAACAAACCGCTTGGGGTGGTATCCACCGTTTCGGACCCCCTGCAGCGTCCCACCGTTGTGGATCTGTGCAGACGCTATGCCCGCAAACGGCGGCTCTACCCTGTGGGGCGTTTGGACATCAACACCACGGGTGCGATTCTGCTAACGAATGATGGAATGTTGTGTTATCGTTTGACGCACCCCCGGTACCAAATCTCGAGGATATATGTGGTGCGTGTTCGTGGGCTCGTAAACGAGCGGAAGCTGAACAGGCTCGACAAGCTCGCCATGCCGCGTAGATCATCCGGGGCGCAGTGGACTGGAGTTCGCTTTGCAAAGGAAATCGGGCGCGAATCGCTGTTGAGAATAACTCTTCGCGAGGGGCGCAACCGACAGGTTCGCAAGATGTGCGAGTCAGTGGGGTTGAAAGTGATCCAGCTCAAACGTGTTCAGTTTGGCCCAATCACGATTCGAAAACTGCCGCTGGGGGCGTGTCGTCCGCTGGAGAAGGGCGAGTTGGATAAGCTCAAACAACTGACGGCGTAAAGGAGGCCGCGGGAATGGATCTGGATAAACTGGCGAAACCTTTTCTCAAAAACTTGAATCCGTACAAACCAGGCAAGCCAATCGAGCAGGTTCAGCGTGAGAAGGGGATCACGACACCCCTGTCCAAACTCGCTTCCAACGAGAATCCGTATCCACCACACGAAAAGATTCGTTCAGCCATGACGGAGGCCATCAAAGAGATCAACCGTTATCCAGAATCGGGCGCTCCCGATTTGACGGACAGAGTGGCGGTAGTTTTGAACGTCGGAACCGATGAAGTGTTTGTGGGCAACGGCACCAACGAAATCATTGATCTGCTGATCAGAGCGTTTGTCAAATCCGATGAGAATTGCGTGTTTTCCGCGTTCAGCTTTGTCGTGTACAAAATCATCTGTAAACAATGCGATGTGGAGGGTGTGGAAGTTGCCGACCGTGACTATCGGCACGACCTCGACGCGATGGCCAAAGCGGTAAATGATAAAACCAAAATCGTATTCGTGTGCAATCCGAACAATCCCACGGGAACCTACAATACCGCCGGGGAAATCGATGAGTTTCTCTCGCGGATCCCCGAGGATGTTTTGGTCGTTTTCGACCAGGCCTACTATGAATATGTGTCGGCATCCGACTATCCGGATGTGTACACGCTTCGAAGGAAACGGCCGAGCATCATTTCCTTACGAACCTTTTCAAAGATCTACTCGTTGGCCGGTTTGCGAATCGGCTATGCAATCGCCGACAGCAAGGTCGTCGAAATCCTAAACAAGATGCGTCAACCTTTTAACGTCAACCGAATGGCCCAGGCGGCCGCGCAGGCAGCGTTGGAGTGCAGGGGTGAGTTCGGCGCGTACCTCGAGGAAAACAAGCGCGAGTGCGATCGACTTCGCAAGGAGATGCTAGACTTGGGTTTTGAGTGCCCACCGTCGCAGACCAACTTTTTGTTCGTTCGACCCGCCGGTGCACCCGACAACATCTGCGAACGCCTGGAGGATCTTGGCGTTATCGTAAGACCGTGCGTCCAATTTGGCGGACCGGAGAACTCATTCCGTGTGAACATGGGAACGCCGGAGGAAAACAATCGATTTCTCGCTGGAATGAAAACGATTCTTGGTTCCAGTTGACGGATTGTCCATGAGGCAATTGACCCTGCCCGATCAGATCAACTCACAAATGAAACACGATCCCGACACGATTCATCTTGCTGTCGCCATTGATGGTCCGGCGGGCTCCGGCAAAAGCACGACGGCGCGAGAAGTGGCCCGCCGGTTGGGATATCAGCATGTCGACACCGGGGCGATGTATCGGGCGGTCACATGGAAGGCGCTCGACAGCGACACCGATGTGAACGATTCAATGGCTGTGGGCCGCCTCGCGTACGAGATCGACATCATGTTTGTCAACGATGACGGCTCTCCAAAACAGGTGTTAGTGGACGGAGTGGATGTGACAGATGCGATCAGATCGGCCGAGGTCACGAGAAACGTGTCTGTTGTGAGCTCGCACCCGGCCGTACGGGCTGCGATGGTGAGGATCCAGAGACGGTTGGCTCGCCGAGGCAACGTAGTTCTCGAGGGGAGGGATATCGGCACGGTCGTGCTCCCCAGTGCCGAGGTAAAGATCTATTTGGATGCGTCGTCCAATGAGCGCGCGCGGCGAAGACTCAAAGAGATGGAGGCCAAAGGCTCGACTTCGAGCATCGAGGATGTTCGGGCGGATATCGAGAGAAGAGACAGCTATGATTCGAGCCGCGAGACGAGTCCGCTTCGGATCCCGGTGGGCGCCCGAGTAGTGGACACGACGGCGCTAACCATCGACGAGCAGGTCAATGCGGTCGTCGCCACGGTCGAACGCGTACGCGGTCGGCTCGCTGCGGCCCGGGTGGCGCCCGGGGGGCAGAATCCCGTAACGCGGGAAAAACCGTTTTATCGGTTTGTGAGGCTCGCCGCCTGGTTCACGGCCAGATTGGTTTTTGGGCTAAGAGTTATCGATGAGGACCGCGACGATTATGCTGAGGCCTATCTCTACGCCGCCAATCACCGCTCCAACGGCGACCCGCCCGTGGTGGCAGCGGCGAGGGAACGTGAACTGGCTTTTTTGGCCAAAGAGAGCCTGTTTGACGTGCCGCTTCTCGGGCCGCTGATCCGGAAGCTCAATTCGATACCGACGGCTCGAGAACGCTTTGACCGCAAGGCGGTCAGGGTTGCGCTCAAATGGCTCCAAGAGGGGGGCTCGCTCTTGATGTTCCCGGAAGGGCAGCGATCAAGGTCGCTCGAACTGGGGGAGGCGAAGGCTGGTGTTGGGTATCTGGCGCTGCGATCCGGGCGGCCGGTGGTACCGGTCTTCATCTCCGGGACCGAGGACCTCTGGGGGGCGCTTTTCAGACAAAAAAAGCTCACTGTTGCGTTTGGGCGACCGATGAGGCTGACCGATCCCGAGAATACAGGCACATCGTCGGAGAGCTGCCATGAATTTGGCAAGATGGTGATGGCCGCGCTGGCCGCTCTCCAGGACGAGATCGAACCCGGACCCCGCGCCGGGTGAGCCGGGAATCCCCCTATTTCTATTTTCCGCTTGCATTTATCCCACCTGATCCCTATCATTCATGGGTCGATTTTCGACAAATCTAAAGTAAAGGAGTGATCTGTTAATGGTAAGTACAGAACCCGGAGCCAACGAGGCTCCGAAAAACGAGGGAATCCCTGGTATAGGAGGTGATAAGCCCTCAGAATCCGCTACCCCGAACGATTCGCCAGTAGCCGTGAAAACGGGTGGCAGGTCCCGGCGCTCACCGATCTACGCCGAATTCGAACAACTCAACATGGCCGATGCCGAAACCGAGATTGTCGGCGAAGAGGAAGAAGTTCCCGATAGCGAACTCACCCAAGAGTTCGAGAATCTAGTGAGTTCGTTCTCCGAGGGACAAATCATCGCTGGATCGATCACGGAGATACGGGAAAACGAAATCATTGTTGATGTCGGTTTCAAGAGCGAAGGCACGATACCGGTATCGGAGTTCAGAGATTTCGATCAAATTACTCCCGGCGATTCGGTGGATGTGTTTTTGGAGAAGCTCGAGAATCAAGATGGTCTCGTGGTTCTCTCCAAAGAGAAAGCCGATTTCTTCAAGGTCTGGGATCAAATCAAAGATGGTTATGATAATAGCATCATTATGGATGGTCGTGTCGCGCGCCGCATAAAAGGCGGGTTGGTCGTCGATCTTCTCGGAGTGGATGCATTCCTGCCCGGCAGCCAGATCGCGCTGCGTCAGGTTCCCAACCTCGATGACCTTATTGGTCAAACACTCAATTTCAAGATCATAAAGATCAATAAACGCAGACGAAACATCGTCGTCTCACGCCGGATTGTCCTCGAGCAACAACGCGCCGAGCAGAAGAAAACTCTCTTGGGCGAGTTGGAAGTGGGACAGGTTCGCGAAGGCGTTGTCAAAAACATCACGGATTTTGGCGCGTTTGTCGATCTCGGCGGCGTCGACGGATTGTTGCATTTGACCGATATGACGTGGGGCCGCATCGGCCACCCGTCGGAGATCGTGTCGATTGGCGACGAGATCAACGTTAAGGTCCTCGACTTCGACAGTGAGAAAGAGAAGATTTCGCTCGGTCTCAAACAACTCACCCCACACCCGTGGGAGGGCGTCGACGAACGGTATGTCGTCAACGAAAAGGTCCAGGGCAAAGTAGTCAGCATTACGGACTATGGTGCATTTGTCGAGCTGGAGAAGGGTGTCGAAGGACTGATCCATATTTCGGAGATGTCGTGGACACGCCATGTTAAGCACCCGTCAAAAATCTTGTCGATAAGTGAGACCGTCGAAGCGGTTGTGCTCAAAGTGGACAAGGAGCATCAGAAGATCTCCCTGGGTCTGAAACAAGTGGAACCCGATCCGTGGAGCCTCATCGAGGACAAATACCCCATCGGCACGAAGCTCGAAGGCAAGGTGAGAAATCTCACGAACTTCGGCGCGTTTGTCGAGATCGAAGAGGGAATCGACGGGTTGCTCCATATTTCGGACATGTCGTGGGCAAAACGGGTGCGCCACCCCAGCGAGATGTTGAAGAAAGGTGACGAGATCGAAGTCATCGTTCTCGATATCAGCCAGGACAAAAAACGGATCAGTCTGGGGATGAAACAGCTCCAGGAGAACCCGTGGGAATCGTTGGCGAAAGAGTTCGCGGTCGACACCGTTACGCAAGGAACGATAACGCGAATCCTCGAGCGAGGCGCGGTGGTCGAGCTGCGGCCTGACGTCGAAGGGTTTGTTCCCCTTGGTCAGATGGCCAAGCCCGATCTGCGGCATCCCGAAGACTGCTACGCGCTGGGCGATACGCTTCCGTTAAAAGTGATCAAAGTCGATCCGAAAAACAAACGGATCGTGCTCAGTGTGAGCGCATATCTCAAGGGCGTTGCTGACGAGGAGCTAAATGAGTTCCACGAACGCTTTCCAATAAAGGAACGTCCCGCGGAAGAGGCGGCGCCAGAAGAAATTGATACCGCCGATGCGGATGCACCAACGCAAGATGAAGCGGCAGCGACGGAACCCGAGCCGGAGCAGCCGGTGTCTGAGTCGGCCCCCGAGGTCCAGGATGCCGCCGGCACCAAAGAGCAGCTGGACGAGACGATCGAGCCCGCCGACGCTGCAGCGGAGATCGAGGAGGGCGGCACCAAGGAGACTGAGCGTGCGCCCGAAGAAACGGCGGCCCCGCCAGCCGACGTTCCGGCGGATGAGGTCACTGAGCCCGTTGCAGAAGATCCGGACGCGGAGGAGAAAAAAGACGCGTAGTTCTTTCTGCCGTTGTATCGAATGACGCCGTCTTCGCGGCATGCAACTCGTGGATGTCCATTGAGAGAATTGCCGAGAAGACGGCGTTTTTGCGCCCATTTGAGGCTATATTGATGCTTGACGAAAAACGTCAAAAATCCCATGATTTAGCCTGCCGTTTAACAAGGAGGCGAATCGCGTGTGGCTTATCCGAAGCATAGTCATTCTTGTCGGTGTTATCGCATTTCTCTGGTTGGGGACGAGTAATGCCGATCAACGGGTCGATTTTTCGTTTTTCAACCAACATTATCCCGGGCTTGGTCTGAACATGCTCATGCTCGTGGTGTTTGCGGCCGGTATGTTGTTCTCGTTCCTGATCTTGGTGCCAAGCGAGTTCCATTTGCGGCACACAATCGGAAGACAGCAAAAGGACATCGTACGGCTCGAACGTGAGCTTGCCGCGCTTCGAAATCTACCGCTCGACGAAGGCGAAGTCGAGCGGACGGAAGCGTGACGTCGGCGCGGGTCGCCGGGGGGAAGCAGAACTGAGCAAATCCAAACGGGGTCCATATGTCTCTATTTAGGAAAAAAGGTGAACAAACGACGCACCAATGGTACGTCACGGCGCTAAAGCGTATGATCGATGGAGACCGGGATGGGGCTTTTCTCGCGCTGCAGGAGGCGGTAAAAGGGGGGAAAGCGCCGACGGATGCCTACATCAGATTGGGTAACCTTCTCCGCGAGCGAGGCGATGCGGGCAAGGCGGTCCAGATCCACCAGAGTCTCACGGTGAAAACCGATCTGACCAAAGAAGAAAAAATAGAACTCTTTCTCAACCTCGCTGAGGATTACGCCCATCTCGGGAACTCGGAGAAGTCGATCAGAATCCTGGAGACGGCGGTCAAAACACTGAATATCAAGGACCCGGCCGTGTTTATGAAGATCGCCAAACAATACCACGTGCTGCGAAACAAAGAGAAATCGTTTGAAGCGCTGAGGGAAGCGAAAAAATACGGAGGCGTGGGAGACAGGGAGCTGGCGTTATATCTAGCGTCGTCGGCTGAACGATTGCTCGAGAACGGCGATTCCAAAGAGGCAAAGAAGCTGCTTCAGCAGGGTTTAAAGCATGATCCGGATTCGGCCCCAGCCTTGATGATGCTTGGCGACATCGCTGAGACGGAAGACAATATCGACGAGGCGATCTCCAAATGGCGCCGAGCGGCGGTGTTGTCACCCCAGTTGGCGGGCCCAGCACTTCAAAAGCTCGAGCGGCTGCTTTACGAGCGCGGCAAGTTTAGCGAGATCGAAAAGATTTACCATGATATTCGTTCTGCGCGGGGAGGCGATGAGACGGCGAGTCTGGCTACCGCTGCCTTGTACAAAAAACAGGGGCAGGACGAAAAAGCGATAGAGTTGCTCGAAGAGTATCTCGCCGTTTTTCCCGAATCCATAAAGGGCCGTCTTCTTCTAACCTCGCTCTACGCTAGGCACCGGGATTCGGACGCGCTTGACCGGTTTCTTGACGAGTCGGTCCGGCAATCATGGGAGACGAAACCATACGTGTGTCAGTCCTGTCAGTTTCAGTCAGATGCCATGCGCTGGCACTGCCCGCGGTGCAACGCGTTTGACACCTTTACGACCGACTATGAAATCTAACCGGATTTGCATCATTCCACTTGTGGTCTATGTTGTCTTGACGTCATCGGCCCTACTTGCGTATGCCGATCGGCTGGATGACGTCCGGCGTGACATTTCTGGTCTGAGATACGACGATGCAGAGGCGAAACTGGTCGATTTGGCCAGAACGGCGAAAGGGGAAGACCGGCAAGAAGCCTTGTATCTGCTTGCCGGCCTGAAACGTTCGGTGTCGGAGGCGCAGATCATCTACCAAGAGGTGGCCCGTATCGACGAATCGAACCGTTGGGGCACATTGGCGCAAATCGAATTGGCAAAAATCGAATTCGCCGTCGGTGATTACGAGGAAGCGTTCGAGATACTCAGCGAAGGCGGCGTCTGCCGGCAGTCGCAGGAAGCCTGTTATTTTCAGGGAATGTCGGCTGTAATGTTGGAAGAGTACGATTCTGCACGAGAGTTGTTGTCGAAGGTCAAGGGGGGGCGGTTTCGGCCGTGGGCGTATCTGTCCCTAGCCGAGGTGGAGACGCGATCGAACAACCCCGATGAGGCGTGTCAGCGCTACCGGTCGATGGCGCGATCCTTTATCAGCCCGACAGCGATGTATCGGTACGGCGAGTGCCTCGAGAAGCAAGGCCAAATCGACGATGCGGCGGAGGTGTTCGGAGAGCTGCTCACCACATTTCAAAGCACGCCCGAAGCTCTGCTTGCAGCAGAAAAGCTCAGCGTTCTCACGCGCGAACCCGAGCCGCCCGCCCGGCAAAAAGCCAGGGCCGATTCCGCGGCCATGACGCCGTTGTCGACCGGGTACACGCTGCAATTCGGTGCGTTCAACGACCGGGCGAACGCGATCAAATTGGCGGCTCGGTTAAAACGCGATCTGCCCGGGGTGAGAATCGATACGGATCTGTTGGATTTCAAAGAGGTTCACCGCGTCCGGTTTGGTTATTTCAGAACCCGCGCCGAAGCAGTCAAGTCGATCGAAGACGTCTCCAAAAAAGTCAACGAACCGTGCACAGTGATGACCCTTCCGTAGCCCCGAGAGACCGAAACCATGACTCAAATAACGCCGCTGATGGCCCAATATCGGGAAATCAAATCCCAATACGATGACTGTGTGCTGCTGTTTCGAGTCGGCGACTTTTACGAAACGTTCTACGAGGACGCAGTCGATGTGTCTCGAATTCTCAACATCGCTCTGACCACCCGAGACAAAGCCAAGCAAAATCCGATCCCGCTGGCCGGTGTGCCCTTCCACGCGGCGG
>CP070631.1:2304487-2314052 GCA_020356045.1 Candidatus Latescibacterota bacterium | reverse complement strand
GATCGCTTCCCCGAGGCACACGGATAACATCGTGCGAGGTGAGCACCGTAGGTTCGGGTCCGTCAGACCCACACGCCAACAATTCCGGGTGGTCGTACAACCGCCCTTCAGCATCGCTATATACCATTCGAAGTTTCATATCGCGCTGTCATTCTTTGAGGTCAAGCGGTCGGCATGTCGACATCTTGGATTGCACCGCGGGGCGGTACGGGTGGCGACGCAATATTCGGGCGGATGACGCTCCGGCGAGCGTCACCCGACGCTGACCGCCTCCGGCGCTACCACCCGATCGCACCGACACACGAGCGGCGACATGGTTGCCAATCCCGCACGGCACACGCTCCATCACGCCGGAGGTAAGAGATCAAAGCTCCTGCAGGGCGATATGCGCGAACACCTTTGCGTCGGCGATCGTCGCCGAGAGTCGTGAATATTCATCCGGTGTATGGGCAACCTCGTCCTGGGTGGCCCAGACGGCGCAGGGAAATCCCTTTTCCCGAAAGTATTTCGCCACGGTGCCGCCGCCGATTCCCATTGGCTTGGGTTTCTTTTTGCGAAGATCCTTGATCGCGCGCCCGATGGCCACGGCCACCGGGGCATCGGGGGCCGTCGGGGGCGCCGCAGTCTCCTTCTGGGGGATCTCGAGGCTAATCTTGACCTTGTACCGTTTTGTCGTCTCGCGCGCGACGTCTCTGACAACCTTGACCACATCGGCAAGCTTGTAGTCGGGGAGTACCCGACAGTCGAAATAAACGACGTCGTCACCGGGTATCGTGTTGACGTTGGGTACGTTGGCCTCTTTCTTTGTCGGCTCGAAGGTCGAAATGGGCGGATCAAAAAGCTTGTCCTTTTTTCTGAACTTTTTATAGAGCGATTCCAGACGCGTGATCATAAACGCAGCGGCCTTGTGCGCGTTGATGCCTTTTTCCGGTGTCGAGCCATGAGTCTGCTTGCCCTTTGTGGTGACCTTGATCCAAAGGATGCTCTTCTCCGCAACTTCGATCATTGTCCCCTTGGGATCACCCGCGTCGGGGATAATGATAAGATCATTCTTTTTGAAGAGGTTTTTGTGGTTCTTGAGAAGATACCCCACACCAAGTTGATTTCCGGTTTCCTCATCCGCCACCAGAATGAGACCGTAGGGCAGGTAGGGCTTGACCCCCGTTTCCTTGAACGCTTTGGCAGCGAGCAATGACGACACCATTCCCTGCTGGTTGTCCTCGCAGCCGCGGCCAAAGATCTTGTCACCCTTGACACGCACCTTCCAGGGATCGCCCGTCCACATGCTCAAATCACCAGGCGGCACTACATCCATGTGCGTCATGATCCACACACGCGGCGACGACACCTGACCGGGTAAAAGCGCCACGATATTTGGGCGATACCCGCAGGGCACGCGTTTGTCGGGGGCGTTGTATTGTTTGATGTCTTTGAAGCCCAGCGTCTTGAGGTACGTTTTGAGATACTCGGCCTTCTTTACTTCACCCTCACCGTCGCTCTCGGGTCCGAGAGCCGGAATCTTGCAGAGTTCCGTCTGAACCCGCACGACCTCTTTCTTGTAGCCATCGATGGCTTTTAGCATGCTCTTAAGAGCCTTCTGGTCCATTACCATCTCCTTTTTTGACAATACGCGTTGCCCCAGCGGCTAAGACCGCCATTCGACGATGCCTGCCTTTTTCATCTGATGAAAGAACAGCCCAAGACGTTCGTAGACCGGATCGATCCGGTCGCCAAATTTTGCCTCCAAGGACTGGCCAATCTCGTAAACGGTGTTCCGGCCGTCGCAGAGATTCCACACGGTAGTCCCTACCTCGTCAAGATGGAGGTGAATCGGTTTGTTTTTGAACAACCGCCCGAGAATGGCACCGACCCAATTGTCGCCAAACCGGGGAATAAGCACATCGACTGTGCCATCGCCGCACACCCGCGCCTCGCGCAGCTGCACGGGCACCATATCGAGCAGATTCTCTTCGTTCTTAGCCATGGCGACAACCGGGGTGTGGCCCATTGGCGGTGCCTCATGCCCATACCCGCGCAAGCAGCAGGTGCGGACACAAGACACCCCAATGTGGGCAAACAGTGAGATTACTTCGCAGCGTTTTTGAGAATCGCCAGCAGGTACTCCCACACATTCTTCACCGATTCGATTTCGATTCTCTCGTCGGGTGAGTGAACGTCGGCGAGGTTGGGTCCCAACGACACCATGTCCATCCCCGGATACTTCGCGCCGATGATCCCGCACTCGAGACCCGCATGGATCGCCTTGACCTCGGGATTCTCACCGTAGAGTTTCTTATATGTTGATTTGGCGACCCTCAGGATCTTCGATCTGAGATTGGGTTTCCAGCCGGGGTACCCACCGCCTTCTTCGACCTCGGCGCCGCCAAGATCAAAGATCGACGCCACCGTCTGGCAGATCTCGATGATCTCGGAATCGACCGAGCTCCGCTGGCTCGTTGCGATACGAACGGCTTTGGGTGTCGTCTTGATCGCCGCGAGGTTGGTCGACGTCTCGACGAGGTCCTCGATATCCGCGCTCATCTTGATCACGCCGTGAGGCATCGCCGAAATCGTGCGGAGGATTTTCTTCTGCAGCGCCCGTTTGAACACCTTCCCTCGCCTCACGTTGGGCAGTTCCTCGAGGGTGATGGCGAGATCCTTCTCGACGGTTTTGAGCTCGGCCTTGATCGTCTTGTTGAACTTCTTGACGAGCGCCTTGGCATCCTTCATGGAGTCTTCGGGAATAAACACGCGGGCGTCGGCTTCGCGCGGAATGGCGTTGTGTTTGTCTCCGCCGTCGATGCGCGCGACGCGCGCTCCGAGATCGGCAAGTCCCATGAGCACGCGGTTGATGATCTTGACTGCATTACCGCGCCCCGTGTGGATCTCGAGACCCGAGTGCCCGCCGCGCAAGCCCGTGACCTTGAGCTCGGCGACCATCGCCGTCTTTGGCGCCGGGTCGTAGGCGGCCTTCCAGATCCCCAGCGTGTCCTCGCCGCCTGCACAGCCGACATAGAGCGCGCCTTCTTCTTCGGAGTCCACGTTGATCATTGTCTTGCTTACCAGAAAATCATTGCCGAGGCTGCTGGCGCCAATCAGACCCGTCTCCTCATCGACGGTAAAGAGGAATTCCAGCGGACCGTGCTCGAGTTTTTTGTCTTCCATGATCGCGAGGCTCATCGCAATGGCGATGCCGTTGTCGGCACCCAGCGTCGTTCCGTCTGCCTTCAAGAGGTTGCCGTCGCGAACGATCTTGATCGGGTCTTTGGTGAAGTCGTGTTTGGTGTCCTTGTTCTTTTCGCACACCATGTCGAGATGACCCTGGAGACAAATGCTCGCCGCCCGCTTGTGTCCCTTGGATCCTGGTTTTCTCACGACGACGTTTCCGAGCTTGTCCGTCTCGGCTTCCAGACCGAGCTTCTTGGCCTTGTCGACAACGTATTTTGAGATTTTTGCCTCGTTTTTCGAACAACGGGGGATCTTTGAGATCTCGGCGAAGTACTCCCACACCCGCTTGGGTTCGATTCCCTTGATGGCAACTGACATGTGTATTCCCCTTTCTATGATGCGATCCCTCTTCAACGAGGGTGGGTTGAGGGACAAGGCGGGGCTACCGGTATCCGGAAGCCCCACCTGATAGCCGTATGTTGAAAGAATCGCGGGTTCTGCGTTTGGCTTAACAGCAGAACCCATCGTTCCAAATTTTAGTGCGCCGCACTCGGCGGTGCGGGCTCATCCGGTGACCCGGCGTTGCTCAACGGGTACTTCACCAGAATCCATCCGATCAGCAGAAATACCAGACAGCTGATATAGAACGGGAACGGGAATATCCCCGATACCCCGGGCAGCCATTCGTTGTACTTGATATCAAACATGGCCAACGCCGCGAAGAGCAGACCGATCAACGCCTCACCGGCGATCAAGCCTGCCGCGAGCAGAACCCCCGTGTTGTCCACCCGCGAAATCTGCGCCTCGTTGTGGCCTCGTTTCGCGTTAGCACGATCGACGATACCCTTGATCATACCACCGATAAAGATCGCGAAGGTGGTCTCGAGCGGGAGATACATACCGACGCTGACGATCATCGGGCTCTTGACCTGCATCAGGATAAACCCGACACCCATCAACATTCCGACGATCACGAGCGGCCATGCCATCTCACCACCCACGATGCCCCTTGATAACAGCGCCATCAAGCTCGCCTGCGGCGCGGGGTACATCTCGCCGCCAAGCCCCTCACCACCCATTTTGATGTCGCCCTGATGGAGAATAATCAAGGGGACAAACATCACCAGCGACGCGACAAAGATACCGATCAAGTCACCGACCTGCATCTTCCATGGTGTACCGCCGAGGATGTGACCCACCTTGAGGTCCTGAAGCATCTCGCCGGCGACCGCGGCGGCCACACAAACCACCGCCGCCACACCGAGCACCGCCGCCACACCCGGGTCACCCTTCATTCCAAGGATCACCATGAGAACCGCCGCAACGAGCAAGGTCGAGAGCGTCAACCCGCTGACCGGGTTGTTGCTCGACCCGATGATACCAACCAGGTAGCCGGACACCGCCGCAAAGAAGAAACCGGCGACGACCATCACAATGGTGGCAACCAATGCGGCAAACACCGACTGCGCAAAGTAGAGATAAATCGCAAATGTCGCGATCGCGGCAAGACTGATCCCCACCACGATCCATTTGAAGCTGATATCCTGCTCGGTTCGGATCGTCGCGTGCTCGCCGGTCGCCGCTTTCTTGACATCACCGATCGAACGCTGAAGACCGGTAAAGAGGCTCTCGCGCATCCGATAAAGCGTGTAGACAGCGCTCACCAACATGCCGCCGATGGCGATCGGGCGAACGATGTATTTCCACACGTTGGTGGCCATGTCGATCCACTCGTGGTCTCCCGCCGCGCCGGCGGTCTCGGGCATGAGCTGCGGACCGATAAAGTACGTTAGGATCGGAACAAAAAGACCCCACGCAAGAAGACCACCGCTAAAGGTCAGCGATCCCAGCTGAGGTCCGATAATATATCCCACACCGATGTACGCGGGGCTCACACCGGGTGAGCTCAAGAGCAGACCGCCTTTGCCCGTGGCGGCCGCCGACGACCCCAACGGAATCGATGTCTTGACCCAAACAACAAACTTTTCCCAGGAGGTGGCAAATACTCTGAACTGTGCCATCGCCTGGATAACGGCGCCGACCCCCATCGCGCTAAAGAGGTACATCGCCCCGGTCCCGCCGGCGCGGCCCGCCTTGTGGATCTCGGATGCCGCCACGGATTCGGGGAACGGAAGCTCGGGATCCTCGACCATTACGCGTCGCAGCAGCGCGACAAACATGATACCGAGCACACCACCGGCGATCATAATCGCTGATGATTCGAGGTAGTGACCTTTGGTCGCGAACTCGGGCCACAGCCCACCAATGAAAAAGGCAGGCAACGTAAAAATGGCACCTGCCGCAATCGATTCACCGATGGACCCGACCGTACGAGCGAAGTTCTCCTCCAGAATTGTTCCTTTGAACAACCGAAGGACTGCCATACCGATGACCGCCGCCGGATACGTAGCGGCAATCGTCATACCTGCTTTTAGCCCCAAGTATGCGTTCGCCGCACCAAGAACAACGCACATGACAAGACCGATGAGCAACGCTTTGAGCGTAAACTCCTTCATGTCGCTGTCCGTCGGCACGTATGGCTGAAATTTGGGATCGGCCATAGTGACTCCTTCTATTGTGGATGAAGTGACCGATAGTCTTTACGAATGTCCAGATCGCAATGACGATCCGCCACGTTGTCTCTCCCCCGATGATACCTTGCACGGTTAGCTCATCGTCGCCGGTCGACCAACATCGCAAGGCATCGCAACCAAACGAGCGCGTGGTGGACACGCCGTAGGCACATGACTGGAGCCTGAGACGAACAGCCGGCAACAGCCACGGCCCGGTGTTCTACAAAAGTGGGGAAATCGCACAACTTGAATAATGTTATTGCGTTATATCATTCAACAGGTTCCAAGTCAAGCAAAACATCCCCGGGGGGCGTGGGGGGCGCTCAAGTGGCTGTTGAGGGGTCCTTGGGCACTTGCTGAGGGCCCCAGAGGCTGTCTCGAGCGGCCTCCTGAGGCCCTGTTCCGTGGTCTTGCGATGCCGCGCACGGCCAGATCCTGGGAGCCCTTTCCGATCGTGCCCTACGCGTGGATGGTATCGCCGCCCAATCTTCGGGGTCCAATTCGGCGGCTCGCGTCAACCGTCGTCGCGTTTGTTCTCGTCCCGCCGGCCGCTGCTGTACAAACCGATCACCTTGACGGCACGCGACTTGTCCATGTCGAACGTCAGCCGGAAGTAATCCAGGTCGCCGACGCGAAAGAGGTGGTCACCCATCGGCTCGAGCTTGTATGGGGAGCGCCCCTCCCTTTGATAGTAGAGCGAACCATCCTCGACGTAAACACGGCGCGGTCCGTAACTGCCGACATACATCTCCATTTCGTTGCGCGACATTTCGATTGGGTTCAAACGGCTCTCTAGATCCAGCCTGGCCCACTGCAGGCGGGATTTGAACTCCTCATCCTCTTCCTTTTCGATCAGCTTACCCAGCGCGTCGATCTGTGCCGTCTCGAGAGCGATATCCGATGACACGGGGATATCGGGCACGACGCCGACACCTTCCCAACCCTCGTTGTTCTCCGGGTTATATGCCCGGCCGTAGGGCAGGCGGATTCCCATTCGAAATCCGTCGAAATCAAACGTATAACCCGCGACGGTGTGCCCACCACCGCCGGTCGTGTCGCCGACAACGATCGCGCGTTCCAGATTTTTCAAATCAAATGTGAACTCCTCGGCTGCGGAGAATGTGTTGCCGCTGGTGAGCACGTACACCGGTTGTTCGAGGAGACGTTTACCCGGTACGTAGTCGGCGCTGTACGATTGAACCGTTTTGTTTTCCGCGCGGATATCCCAGTTGATGAGATGGGTGTCGTCTTCGAAAAAGTACCCGCAAATAAACCGAATCATGGCCGCGGATCCACCACCGTTGTTCCGCAGATCCAGAATTACCGCATTGGTATTGGCGAGAAAATTCATCGACGCGGCCGCCGCCTCGAACGCGTCGTCGCCGTGGGAGAATTGGTCGAATCTGAGATAGCCGATCCCGCCGGGGAGAATTTCGACCTTTTTGAACCCGTAATTGAGCGTTTTGTACCATCGGCGGCGGCGTTCGACGTCGGCGGGATCCTCATCCCGCTCCGCCTCGGCAACGGCCGGATCAAGTGGGGGGAGCGCAAAGATTCGAAAATGCCCGTCGTGGTTTATGGCCTGCGCGTCTTCATGGAGCCGCTGGGCGAGCTCCGCCGGGTCGGTCAGCTTGTCGTACTTGCCGTCGGCGAGATTTTTCTTGAGCCCCGCAACGATGCGTTTTGCCGGCTCCTCCAGCACGTATATCGAGTCGATGGCGGCGGTGATGCTGTCGACAACCGCCGTCCGGGTCGCCGCGTCCATCGCCGGCAGCTGTCCCGGCTGCGCGGGCTGGGCATGAGCGATGGACAACAACGAAAACAAAACCAGCGTCACCGCCGCCATTGCCGCGATCATAACAACTCTGCGAGACCGCCGTGTCAACGGAGCCTGGAAAATCAATCTGTTTGAGCACATGGTCAACGACCTCCTCACGAAAAACGCCTACATTTACGCCTACATGTTTGTGAGATCTGGAAAATAGCCGTGTCAGTGAATTTAGGATTTATACGAAATATTGACGGACAGGGTTCCGGACCGGCTCGAGACTGCCGTCCAGAATCCAATCCGGCCGATTCAGAATGCCACCTCGTGATTGCATCGAAAACAACCACGAAATGGGTTGAGATTTGGCCTCAGCCGGGCTATCCTCCGAAGACGTACTCAGGTACCCCTCACATGAGCACCGAGAGTATCTTGCCGGTACAGGCCTGAGCCACACGCGGGCCGACCTTGCCACATATTCCAATTCGATAACCTCGCAGGGAAAAGGACGAACCATGGCAGCATCAAAAATCACTTGGACACATACCGACGAAGCGCCGGCATTGGCGTCACAAGCATGGCTTCCCATTTTCAAAGCGTTTATCAAGGGATCCGGGATCGAGTTGGAGACGGCGGACATCTCACTCGCCGGCCGGGTGATCGCCAATTTCCCGGAAAACCTCTCCGACGATCAGAAGATCCCGGACTGGCTCACACAACTCGGCGAGCTCGCGCAGACACCGCAGGCCAACATCATCAAGCTGCCCAATATCAGCGCGTCCATTCCCCAGCTTCAGGCCACCATCAAAGAGTTAAGAGAAAAGGGATACGACATCCCCGAGTACCCCGAAGAGCCAAAAAACGACGAAGAAAAGGCTTTGCAGAAAAAGTTTTCGGTCGTGCTCGGCTCGGCGGTCAACCCCGTGCTGCGTGAAGGCAATTCCGACCGGCGCCCGGCGGACTCGGTTAAAAACTTTGCCCAGAAGCAGCCGCACAAGATGATGAAACCATGGCCCGAGTCGGGTTCGAAGTGCCGGGTGGCTCACATGCAGGGCGGCGATTTCTACGGAAGCGAGAAATCCACAACGATGACCAGGGCCTGCAACGCAAAGATCGAGTTCGTCGACGGAAGCGGCAACACTTCCGTTCTCAAGGACAATTTGCCGCTTCTCGAGGGCGAGGTTCTCGATTCGTCGGTGATGAATGTCACCGCTTTGCGGAAATTTTTTGCCGAGCAGATCGACGCGGCCAAAAAAGACGGCGTTCTGTTTTCACTGCACCTCAAAGCCACCATGATGAAGGTGTCCGACCCGATCATGTTCGGTCATTGCGTGTCGGTGTTCTATAAGGACGCGCTGGAGACGCACGCGGCCGCGCTCGATGAGATCGGCGCCAATGTCAACAATGGTCTCGCCGATGTGCTCGACAAACTCGACAAGCTCCCGGCGGACAAGAAAGCCGAGATCGAAGCCGACATCACCGCGGTGTACGACAACCGTCCCGAGCTGGCAATGGTCGACTCGCGAAAAGGGATCACCAATCTCCACGTCCCCAACAATGTGATTATCGATGCCTCGATGCCCAACGTCGTCCGCGACGGCGGCAAGATGTGGAACAAGGACGATCAACTCCAGGACTGCATCGCTGTGGTCCCCGACCGCAGTTACGCAACCATGTACGATGAGATCGTCGAAGACACAAAGAAAAACGGGCAGTTTGACCCGGCGACCATGGGCAACGTGTCCAATGTTGGACTCATGGCCAAGAAGGCGGAAGAGTACGGATCGCATGACAAGACGTTTGTCGCTCCCGACAACGGGACGATCCGCATCGTCGATGACGCGGGGACGGCGCTGCTCGAACAGACGGTGGAACCGGGTGACATATTCCGCGCCTGCCAAACCAAGGATGTCGCGATCCGTGATTGGGTCAAACTCGCCGTCAGGCGTTCGCGTGCAACCGGTTCACCGGTCGTATTCTGGCTGGATGAGAATCGCGGTCACGACATCGAGATATTGAAGAAGGTGGACGCGTATCTGCCCGAAGAAGACACCTCGGG
>CP070631.1:2301319-2304387 GCA_020356045.1 Candidatus Latescibacterota bacterium | reverse complement strand
TTGGATCACCCGCGTTGATAAACGCGACTCCCCCATCATCACCGGCGAAAAAGTTTATGGCGAACATCTGCGGGAGCGCTTCCAGGGTTTCACACATGTCTTCGTGGACGGGATTGCCATCGAGAACACCGGGGCGACATTGAGGATGCAGGGTTACCGGATTGGAATCAACCAGACTCAGCCGATGATTGGCGATGATTGCCTGCCGGTCCGCGCAACCCGGCAGGATGAGCTTGCGGCCGCCACCAAAACCGGCAAAGTAGTGAAACGACACCGGCGAGATAATCGAAATCAAACCGGCGTCTTTTAGCGCCAGATTGACTCTAACCGGCGTACCCCGTTTGGTAAGCATCAGTGCCGAGAGATTGGCGGGATCGTCGCAGTCGTGCTCTTCGGCGTTGACACCGGCTAGCGGTCCAGTTTTGAAAAGCTGTTTTTCGGTCTTGGTCAGCTTGCGGTGGGTCCCGCGTGCGATCACAACCTTGATCGCCTCCTTGGAAACCCCGAGGTTTTTCAAATACTCGATGTAAATCGGAAGTATTGTCTCCGTACCCTGGCTCCGCGTCAGGTCGGAAACCAGAATCACCACGTCTCCACCGCCCTTGACCAATTCGTCCAACGGCGGTGAACCGGATGGGCGGCGGCACGCGGCAGCAAATGCGGCCGCCACATCGTCGAACCGTTGAGTCTCTTTGGGCTCGAGTATCTCGACTCGGGCATCCTGCGGGACTCGAAGGGCTTTTTTACCCTTCCCGTATGGCGCCTTAATCTCCATTGGCAAGATGCTTACGTATTGTGGTTCCCTTCTGTCCGGCAACCGCCTCGAGCAAATTCCCAGGGTCCGTGATAATCGCAGAGCTTCCCCCGGATTCGACAAAATCGATCGCCGCCTGTATCTTCGACCCCATGCTGCCGGGCGGGAATTGTCCCTGTTCAAAAAGCGACCTGAGCTCGCTGACGGTGGTCTCCGGGAGTGGTCTGGCAGTGGGTTTGCCAAAATCGACATAGACGGCATCGACACTGGTCACGATGATCAGCCGCTCTGCGCCCAGCTCGCGTCCCAGCAGCGACGAGGCATGGTCCTTGTCGATCACGCCCTCGATGCCCTCATAGAGCCCGTTTCGTTTGACGACGGGGATTCCTCCGCCACCTACCGTAATGACGATGACACCCGCTTCGATCAACCGTTTTACGGCATTGATCTCTACAATCTCGATGGGATACGGGCTGGGCACCACGCGTCGATATCCCCGGTTGCTGTCTTCCACAACGTTCCACCCAGCCATCTGCGCCAGCTTTTTTGCGTCCTCCGCCGAGTAGAACGGCCCGATCGGTTTGACCGGGTTTTCGAACGCGGGGTCATCGGCGTCGACCACCACCTGCGTCACTACGGACACGACCTCTTTGGCACGCCCTTTCTCGTGGAGCACATTGGCGAGCGTCTGCTGGATCATGTATCCGATTCCGCCCTGTGAATCCGCACCACAGACATCCAGCGGCATCGGCGGAATGTCTTCCTTGATTGCCTCGTTGCGCATGACGATGTTGCCAACGATGGGACCGTTGCCGTGCGTCAGCACCACCTGCCGTTTCGCCGCAACGAGCCCCTCGATCTCCATCATGGCCGTCCGCGTAATCGCCACCTGTTCGCCGATGGTACCCGGTTTTCCGGCTGGGAGAATCGCGTTGCCGCCAAGCGCAATGATGTCGAGGTTTTTCATACCTCTCGTAACTCCTCGATCTCCTTAGATCTCGGTCAATCTCCAGAATTGGCGGTTACCGTTTGTCGAGCGCAGCGGCCATGCCGTCGAGGGCTGTCTGAATGTTCGTTCGTGAGTTTGCGTAAGACAACCGGATGTACCCCTCACCGTACTCACCAAACGACGGCCCGGCGACCACAGCCACGCCTGCCTCTTCCAGCAAAAACTCCTGCAGCGCCATCGATGTCATTCCGGTCCCTGTGATATTCGGAAACACATAAAAGGCCCCCGCCGGGATCCGACACACGAAACCGGGAAGACGGTTGAGACCGTCGACAAGCAAATCGCGCCGCGCCCGAAACTCCCCGATCATGTTGTCCACGCTGTCCTGCGGACCCGTCAGCGCTTCGATCCCCGCTCTTTGGACAAACGTGCATGTGCTGCTGCTCGCGTTCGAAAACAACTTGGCCACCATCGGTGCAAAGGATCGCGGCATGACGCCATAACCCAGCCGCCATCCCGTCATAGCATAGGTTTTCGAGAACCCGTCGATCAGCACCGTTCGCTCACCGGCATTGGGAAGCGCATAGTAACTGGCAAATGTGCCATCGTAGATGATTCGGGAATAGATCTCATCGGTCAACACATAGAAGTCGTGGCGTTCGGCCAGATCGGCGATACCCTCGAGCACATCGCGCGGAAGAACGCCCCCGGTGGGATTTTGTGGCGAATTCAAAATGCACAGTTTTGTTTTTGCCGTGATGAGTGAGGCAAACCGATCCAGATCGATGGAGAAATCACGCTCCTCGACAAGCGGCATCGGAACCGGCACGGCCCCCACCATCTTGATTGTCGCTTCGTACGAGGGAAAACCTGGATTTGGGTAGATGACTTCGTCCCCTGGATCGACGAGTGCGAGGATCGAAAAGAATATTGCTGCCTTGGCACCGGTTGTCACCACCACCTGCTCGGCGGCGGTGTCGACCCCGCGCGTTTGAGTCACATGTTTCGCGATGGCTTCGCGAACTTCTGGGAGCCCCGCCGATGGTCCGTAATGCGTGTACCCCTCATCGAGAGCACGAACCGCTGCCCGGGTGATGTTTGCCGGGGTATCAAAATCCGGCTCACCGATTTCGAGATGAATGATCTCCCGGCCGCCTGCTTCCAGTTCTTTCGCCCGGGCAAGCACCTCGAGTATCGAAACACCGGTGGGTATCCGGGCACGTTCCGCAAATACCGTCCTACGGGTCATAAATGACTCCGGAATAAACAATTTGGCAATGGGCAGCCACCCCACCCCCCGGTGCCCACCACCCACCCAATGCTGGTTCGACCGGGACTGGGCACCACCCGGTCATTTTCACTGTG
>CP070631.1:2297362-2301219 GCA_020356045.1 Candidatus Latescibacterota bacterium | reverse complement strand
TAGCGAGTCACCCCCGCGCCGCAAATCAAAATTAGGTGAGTAGCTCACGATCAATCGCCACAAGTCGGCCTTGGGCCGGTGCGGCCACATAGTTGTGGCCGCTCCCCCGAGAGGGATACCTTCTCCCGACAATGTTGATTGTCACTCAATCTCAACCGGCGTCCCAAGCACCTGCGCCACGCGTTTTAGCTGTTGATTGGCTGTGTCGCCAACCTCTCGGACGACCGGATTGGCGTCGACGCCTGCATCCGACATGATGGTTTGCGGATTTCCGATTCGGACGATGGTGAGGTTTTCACCGACGGACTGGACCGTCACGCTGCAGGGCAGCAGAAGCGACACCTCCGGAAGGGCGGTAACCGCCTTGTGAGCTAGCTTGGGGTTACAGACTTTGAGGATGGTGTGTGGTTTCATTTCCACATCGAGCTTCTTTTTGAACGAGGTGTGCAGATCGATGCGGGCAACGACGCCGAATCCTTCAGTCGTGAGTGCAGCAGTTACCTGCTTCACGGCGTCGTCGAATCCCCTTGGAAGCTCGACGACCCATGCCAGATCGGACAAATCCATCTTCTCTTCGTCTCCACCCAAAATCCCGCTAGGCGTGCCGAAGAGTAAAATCGTGATCAGTGCTATGATCATACATACGGATTTCATGAGCATCGCTCCTTAAGTCGATTCGTGTGTCTTACCATTGCGCCTACGGCCCGCCCAACCCCGGTTTGAGCTCCCCAACAACGGGTCTACGCCCCAGCCTTTTTCACGATGTCCAGGACCGGGCCCGTCACAGAACAAAACTTCTGCGGATTGTACCACCGACACAGTCTGGGGGTCGAAAAACATATATCGTTTTTGATGTGACTATTTTATCACGTTACTTTATTGTCACTAATAAAATTCGAAAGTGATGTGCGATCTTGCCAACCATACAAGATATCCTCATCGAAATCGAACAAGACTTGGAGATCGCCAAACTGATCGCTACCGCTTTACGGTCGGGCCGCCGTGCATGTGGTGTGATCGAGATGGAGCATCGAGGAGAGATGGAACGAGATGCTTCGCAGAGTGGCGGACCATGCGACGTGTGCCTGAGATCATGAGGATGCGTAAACGATGACTGCGAAAAATGAACGGGTATGGCGTACGCTGGCAAACCCACAACGCCGCAAAATGCTCGCATCGCTTCGCGATGGGCCGAAGTCAACAACCGAACTTTTCAGGCTGCTCCCGAAATTGACCCGGTTCGCCGTGATCAAACATATCGGCTTGTTGCGGGACGCGGGACTGATCCGCACAAAACGGGAGTCAAATGTCATGGAGGAGAAAGATGGCCGTAACACCGTTTACCTGGATCGTGGGCATCTCGGGAATCGCTCTCATGGGTGTGCTCATGACCGTTCAATTGATTGCGGTCATCAGGCCGCGCTCGGCGTGGACCATATCCAATGTTTACGGCGGCAGCCCCGACAGTACCGATCCAAAGGCGTACTTCGCATTTAACCAGGGCACGGCCTGGGCGGACACATTTTTTTGGGGGCCCCTTCAAATCGCCGGCAGCGTTGGTATGATTATGGGGCAACGCTGGGGATTCTTGTTGGCGTTGATCGGGTCGGTCCCATTCGTATACTCGGCGATTTTCATTTTTGTCTGGGACCGCGACATGCACGTTCGTCAAAACACATTTTATTACTGGTGTATTGTTTGGGGCGTTTGGCCGGTGTTTGGGGTGTTTGAAATGATTTATTGTTTCATGCGACTGCTTTAGACCCGTTCCATCTCAAATGTGGCCAACGCTCTGCCACCAAGGAAATTCGCGGAAAGGACAAGCATGAAGCGCTCAACGCGACTTCCACTCGGTATCAAGATAATCATTGGTTTTCATCTATTCAGTTTTGTCATCTGGTTTTTGGGTCAGAGCGTGGCAGTCGTTGCCTACGATACGGTGGCCGGATGGGGACTCCAAGACTCACGCGCGCTCGTCGATCCCGTCATCGTTGAGGTCAATCGCGCCATTGGGTTGACAGACACCATCGTTATGCTACCCCTCTTTCTCGTCGCCGCGATGGGTCTTATTCGCAGACGATTCTATGGGGCCATCGCCAGCTGGCTTGCCTTTGGTATGACACTGTATTGGCCTGTTATATTTTGGTGTTCGCAGGGCTTCTATGCGGCCGCCGGCATCAAACACCAACCCATGGTCTTGGCATATATCCTACTGCCCGGTGCAATTTGGCTAATCGCCGCTTGGGGATCCTGGTACCTGGGCCGGAACCGTGAGGTGTTTCAATAGGAGGTGTGGGGTACCTCACATCGATTCGATTAACACCGAACCCGATTGGATTCAAACCAAAGAACCCCGCGGCAAGACATAACATCAACGGGGCAACACCGCGAGTGTCATTCTGCGATGGACATTACCCTGCGAACGGCAACCATGGTCAAATCATCACCCCGCGGTGACCCATCGAGAAAGTCATCGAGATCGCTACGGCACGACGCCAGAAGCTCGTGCGGTGGTAGCCCGCTGGCCCGGCGAAGCGCCGCCGCGGCACGCCCGACCCCATACTCGTCATCGTGTCGCCAGCTCTCCGTTAACCCGTCCGTATAGAGCAGCAGTGTATCACCGGGTTCGAGACTCAATTCTCTCTCGGTGTAGCTGGCGTCTCCAATCATCCCCAAGGGAAGCGACGCATCCTCGATGGGACGGACACCCCATCGGTCGGAGAGAAGCGGTCTGGGATGCCCGGCATTGGCTAGGACTACCTTTCCATTCGGATGAAGTCGAACCACGGCAAGCGTCGCAAAACAACACGACGCGGTCGCTTCGAAAAACAGCTGGTTGGCCCGCCCCAACAGGTCGGGCAAGGTCGAGCGTACCGGGGCGAGAGCTCGAAACAACGCATGTAGCTGCGATTGAAGAAGCGAAGCGGCAATACCTTTACCCGCGACATCGCCAAGCACAAGGTGGTAGGACCCGTTTCTACTAGACGGGCAAACAAGATCAACGTGGTCTCCCGACACGATCCCATGGGGTTCCCACGTGTAGTCTACTTCCCAACCGTCGCAGCTGAACGGCGCGTCTGGCAAAAGCCTCTTCTGAACCTCGGCTGCCGATCTAAGATCGTATTCGAGCGAGGCACGTTCTTCCTCACTCATACATTCCAGACAGATTGACATGAGCGGGTGCTCGTCCATACTTGCGGGTGGAATTTGCTCGTGACAAACGCGACAGGTTCCCCACGTACCGGTTTGAAGTTCGTTGAGCGCGGCATCTAGCTTCTCGAGCAATTCGATGAACTTCGATTCGGGACGTGACTGGGTGAGCTCGTCCAACACCGCCCGCCCGGCGATCAAACGGTCACGAAGATATGACAGTTCGGGAGTCATGTCGCCATCTCCTTGGCGATGAGCACGATCTGGCCCGTGTGGTAGGCGTTGTGTTGAAGCGTACCCAAAACGAGCCCGCGCACCGTCGGGTCCGAGCCCGCC
The DNA here is from genome assembly GCA_020356045.1 of Candidatus Latescibacterota bacterium. Taxonomy (GTDB): domain Bacteria; phylum Krumholzibacteriota; class Krumholzibacteriia; order WVZY01; family WVZY01. The sequence continues at coordinate 2,297,733 of CP070631.1, read as the reverse complement.
ACCGCGTCGTTTAGACGGCTGTCATCGAGACCAAGCAACGTCGAGTGGAGCTTTGAATAGGCCCGGTCCAGATTCTCGATGGCCTGGGACCAACCCTCCTCGCTCAACGCCCCGTGCTCCGCCCAATCCACTTCATCCGGAGCGTCCCGCCCCTCACTGATACGAATATAAGCTGCTTTTATCCAATACGTTATGTGTCGAACGATCTCGACAACCGAGTGCAACGATCCCACGGGGCGCCGCCCTGCGGTGTCTGCATCGATCTCGGCGATGACCTCCCGCGTCGCCGGTCCGTGCCAGGCGCCGCCGTGAAATGAACGTTCGAGTTGATCGGCGAGCCGACCGATCTCTGATTCTGCGCGATAGACCAT
>CP070631.1:2294877-2297262 GCA_020356045.1 Candidatus Latescibacterota bacterium | reverse complement strand
CCGGGGGCACAAAGGGGGTGATGTCAAACTCACTACGAATCCAATCGTTTTGGTCACCGAAATAGACGAAGTTATAATCCTGGTAGTGATCGTCCGAGGGGGCTGCAACCTCCCAAAAATAGAATATGCCATCTTCGAGGGGTAGATCGCGGTACACGTCAAATCGGAGGAAATACGCCGATCCGTCCGCCGGAATACCTATCACCGGCGATTCGATGCCAATGTTCAAAGGGCGGCCCGCCGTGGAATCGGCCGGCGGTGTCGTGGGGAATTTTAGGGTGACCGAATCGTAAGCCACCCAGGAATTACATACCTCGAAACCGTCGTGGTCGTCGCAGCGCTTCGACGCACTGCACATCGGGAACTGCTCGAGACGGTAGGCAACGTCACCGCCAACCTGAGGCGCCACTGAGGCGACCCAATCGTCGTCCCCGGTTTCAAAGTCATCCAACTCATATCCGGTGACCTGGACCTCGTCGACGCGCAACGCGCCGTCCGTGTGCCACAATCCATCCTCATCGCTCCATGCACCGTCCGATTTGAACCGGAATCTGAGAACAACCTGTTGTTTTCTGTAGGCCGACAGATCGGCACTATCCGATATGAAGCCGCCGGAGTTGCCGTCGTAGGCTTTGAGCGGTGTGAAATTTGTACCGCCGTCGTTTGCGAACTCAAGATAGACAAAGTCGTACAACGGTTCGGTATCGTATTGAATGGTGTAGCTGATCGATAGCGGTATGGTGTCGGGGAGCGCAAAGGACTTTGTCAAATACTGATCCCAGCTGTTGCCGTAACCGTCGGGATCGGCCCACGACTCCACACCCTCTTCGCCGCACCACCATACGCCGTGGTCGATGACACCATCATTGTACGTCGTCAGGTGCCAGTGCAAATCTTGCGACGTGAAGTTGATGGGTCTCCATCCCGCCATACCTTCCTGAAAATCTTCGTAGTAGACGGTCGTCTTGGGAGTCTCGATAATCAATATTTGATCGGGGGCGACAAAGGTATTGTTGTCTTCATTTGATTCGCTAATCATACTGCCGTGATCGACCCATGCTCCTAGGTATTGGAGACCGAGAGGAGCGTTTGTCCCGATCTTCACATTCTCCACCGGCACATCGAGTGTCTCACCAGCTCCCAGACTAAGTATTGTGGGGCCGCTGAGCCGGTAGTCCTCCTCTGTTATTACCGGGTCTTCGGATAGGAAAAATCGGACGTAGAACTGGCTGTTGATGTCCGAGGAGCCGGTGTTACGAATGGTGAGGGTAGTCGAGGCGGAGATATCCTCCATCTGCCTAGCGCTTGTCGGTCCAGTCATTGACACAATTATCAGATCTGGTGGGGGCGGTGCGGTTATCGTGAAGTCAGCAATTGCCAGGTTGTCAAGCTCATACGTCTCGATGACTACGGCGCTTTCATCGATGCTCAGGATCAAATGGTAATCGCCGGGTGCCATCTGCGACGGAATTGTCAAATTCGAGAACGGTACCGACACGGTAGAATTGCCTGCGACATACGGTATGAGGATTTGCTCCAACCAAATGTCGTCCCCATCCTTTTGGTCGTTCACGGACAGGAACAGTACCACCCAAAACGGTGTGGTTACGTCGTCGATCTCGGAGTTGGCAATTTCGATAGTGGTCAACCCAGTGATATTGTCACCGGGCAATGCCTCGGGCGGTGTCGTATACGTTGCCACGGTCAGATTGTGCAGTGGTTGAGTCAGTTGAAAGCCTTGAGCGGCTGAGTTATCGGACTCGTTGGTCTCGGATATGACATACCCATCATCCAAGAACACCCCGAGGTAATACGATCCGGGCATCCACGATGGGATCGCGGAGCTAAACGTCACCGGTACCGATTCGCCGGAGGCGAGCGCTGGCACGATGGTCCGTGCCAACACCTGGTCTCCCGGGCCAAACGTGGGATCCGTTGACAGGTAATAGGCGACCGAGAAACTCGATATGATGTTGTCGGCCCCGGTGTTTTGAATTTGGAGTGCCGTCATACCCGCGATATCTTGACCTGACTTTGCCGTTGGGGGCGCCGTAAAGTTCAGTATCTCGAGGTTGTACGAGGGAGGCGGGCCGGTGCTGCCGCACAGATACACGGTGCCGCCTGTCGGGTAAATTGTCCCCGAGCCTACGGTGGTGGCTTCGATTTGACCGGACGCGGCCGTTGGATCGGGCACGACGCTCAGAGCGTGGTTATCCGAACAACTCAAACATCCCGTCGCATTGAAATAGTTGATGGTCAAGATGTGAACCGGTGTGGACGCATCGATTGCGGTGCCAAAACCGATCACAACTCCCAGGTTTGATTGTCCAATGGTCACTGGATAAATTGCTTGGTCGGACAGATAAAGGAAGTCGGTGAAAGGGG
>CP070631.1:2279162-2294777 GCA_020356045.1 Candidatus Latescibacterota bacterium | reverse complement strand
CAGTCGGAAGTTCCTTACGCACGGGATGACTTCCGGGGATTACGTATGGCAAGCCGCGTGCCACCGAGGCATTTTTCACCGCAACAGGAAAGCTTGAAACTCATTGAAATACAATGAGATATTCTGCTTCACAAAATCCTACAAATCGACGAAAACACGCCCAAAATGGGTGTTTATAAAACTTCGGCAAACCAAACAGTGACGGGACAAGCAAACCGGCTGTCAGATAGACAGTTAAGGACAGTTAAAACCTATTATAAAAAGTTTTAATAAACGCGGAGATTATAGCGTTTGATTTTGGAGAGAAGACTGGGATAACTGATACCCAGCTCGATGGCGGTCTGCGATTTGTTCCATGTGTTTCGTTCGAGCGCGGCAAGAATCTCACGCTTTTCGAGTTGCTCGATTTGGGCTTTGAGACCCGGGCCACTTCTACCGTTGCCGTTGGACTCTCGCGATGCATGAACGACCTCGGAGGGGAGATGCCCGGGGTCCAGCCTCTCGTTGTCATCGGCAAGAATGACAGCGCGCTTGACGATTTTTTCCAGCTCACGAACGTTACCCGGCCAGTGGTACGTCTTTAACAGCTCCATGGCGTTGTCGTCGATGTCGGTGATGATCTTGTCCATCTCTCGCGAATACTTACGAAGATAGTGGAAGAACAGCAGCGACACATCCTCGGGCCGGCGCCGCAAGGGGGGAATCTTGAGCGGGAAATCGTTGATCCGGTAAAAGAAATCCTCGAGAAAACGTCCCTCGTGGCACTGGGTCATCAAATCCACCTTGGACGCACAGATCACTCTCACGTTTACCGGTTCGAGATCATTTGAACCGACTTTCCGGATCTTCTCCGTGTCGAGATACTGAAGCAGCTTGCCCTGCATGGCCAATGTGGTCTTGCCGATCTCATCGAGAAAGATCGTCCCGCCGTCGGCGCGCTTCAAGAGCCCGTCTTTATCCGCCACAGCGCCGGTGAACGCGCCTCTCACATGCCCAAACAGCTCCGACTCGAGAAGCGACTCGGGCATCGCGGCACAGTTGATATGGACGAACCGTTTGTCTCTGCGATCGCTGAGAAGATGGATCGCGTACGCGATGAGTCCTTTACCGGTTCCCGTCTCACCCTGGAGCAGCACCGTCGCATTGGAGTGCGCGACCCGCTCGGAGAGGTTGAGCAGTTTGATCATCTCGTTGTTTTCGGTAAGGATGCTCTCAAACCCGCTGGCCGCCGGTTTGGACTTTGGCTCGCGGCGTTTCTCGTTGCGAAGCAGCTCATAAATGGAGAGCGATACGAGCCTCGCGTAGGCGCCAAGAAAATGCAGCGCATCCTGTCCGATCGGTGCGCGGTTGTGCGGTTTGTCCTGATGGACGCAGATCAGCCCGAGCCTCTCCTCCTCGAACCCGAGCTCTTGAAATACCAAGGTTCCCATCTCGTGTTCGACACGGTTGGCCAGCGGTTCGAGTTCAGAGCCGGCCGTCGCCTCGGTTATGGTCAACCGGTGCGGATTCTGAGACGGAGTACGCTGTTTGTACCAGGACAGCATCGCCTTGGCGTCGGAGCGACCAAGCCCCTCGAGCGACACCAGGCCGAGCGGACCACCTTGACGTCCGGGGATGGCAACAAACCCACCGTGGGCGTTGAGTTTGCCGATGATCAGTCTGAGCGAGGCCGTCAACCCGGTCACCAGCCGGTCGCGGGATTTCGAGCCGCTCTGGATATCCCCAAACATGGGGATTTGCTCGAGCACGCGTCTCGTGTCACGGGCCATCTTGCCCTCGATCCGCGCGCGCATCGATTTGAGGAGATTTTTGAATTTTGTGTTTCGTTCCTCGTCGGCGAGACGCGTCGCCTCATAAACAGCGAGCAACGAGTCATCCAAGTTGCCGAGACGTTCCTCGACGGTTGCGAGCAACACCTGGGAAAGAATCTGACTTCTCGTTTCGTCGAGTTTGCCAAAGCCGACCACCGTGTCCGACAAGATTCGTTTGGCTTTGAGCGATGATTCCTGGTTCTTGCGCCGCAGGTAGACCCGCGCGAGCCGTTGTTGCGAACACAGTTTTTCGTACGGATTCCCATACTTGTCGAACATGTCGACGCTTTTGTCAAAGCTCTCGATCGCATCAGTGATGCTTCCCGAACGAAGGTCGCACAACCCGAGCGTACGGTAGAAGTAACCGATCTCGTAAAACTCGCCGCAGCGCTCGGCAATTTCGAGCCCCTCTTTGATGACGGATCGCGCCTCATCGATGTTATTCAGCACAAACTGAACGTCTGCAACGCGTCTCATCACTTCGGCGGTAATATCACCCTCCGGCGCGATCATCTTGGCCTTACGGAGCGCGTTGCTCAAATTGACCAGCGCTTCGTTTGGCATTCCGCGCGCGATCATCAATTCGCCAAGATACTCATCCGCCAACGCGGACTCACGGCCATACCCGAGATCATTGGCCAGGGCTTGTCCCCGGAGAATCAGCTTCTCGGCCTTGCAGTACTCGCCACACTGGACATGTGTGCGCCCTTGCATAAGAACCGCTTTGGTGAGCTTGTCCTGGTCGCCCAAACGCTCGGCCATCGTCGAGGCATTGGCAAAGGCGCTGAGCGCATCGGTGAACCGGCGCAGCTTGGCATAAACCACACCGAGATTGAGCTGCACGCGGATCAAATGTTGTGTAAGTCCTAGTGATTTAGCGAGATCGAGCGATTTCGAAAGCGACGCCAGAGCGCGATTCCAACGGCAGGCGTTTTTGTGAAGAAGACCCAAGTTGTTGTAAACGTATGCGATACCTATCCGGTCCTCGATGCGCCGGTAGGACGACAGTGCGTCCATAAAGAAATCTTCGGCTTCACTGATCAGACCCAGACGGTGGTAACAGTTGGCAAGGAGAAGCTGCACGTCCGCGACTTCCCTGTGCTCATCCGAGTGTTTGAGCCGGCGGTAGGAACTAAAACCTATCTTGAGCGATTCGTCGTAGTGACCCTGCGCGAGCAGGATGTACGCCTCTCGGTAATCGATCTTGCCAAGCGCCTCGGCCGGCGCGTCGTCCCCGAGAAGTCCGCGGGCTTTCTCGAGAAGCTTCCACGCGTCTTTGTAATTGCCCTTTCTACGGTGGCAATCGCCGATCCGCAGATAGAGCCGGAACCGATCGGGATAATCCTTTAAGTCGTGTGAATGAAGGGCCTTCGCGAAGTATTCGATGGCGGTGGAGTAGTTCTCGGTGGCGAAATGCATCTGACCGATTTCCTCGTTTGGCGAGAAAACCGATTCAGAGTGCCTCCGAGGCCGGTCGTTATGAAGTCCGTCTTTATCGTCCCGTGCGTTCGACATAAAGTTAAGACTGAGGTTGTGAATGCTCTTGAGTTCGTGCCGAGAGCTAAAGAGCGTTTATGTTATCTGTAAAGCCTGAATGTGATAAAGTACATCCGCCAGACTTCTGCCCAAGACCTCAATCTGATCTCAATGCCGGACGGGGTGGATCCGTCTGGCTTCGTCTTCTTGCCTTTGATACCAGCGAGGTCATCTGCATCCCCATCGTCATCGTCACCGGAGTGAGCGATGGTGCCCGCATCACGCGGAGTCATGATCTCCATAGTGGGCATCGTATCTTTTGTTTCAGGGGAGGCAGCGGGCGTAGCGGTAGGATATACGAGCATCAGTGCTATTACAGCCACTATGAATAAAAGTGCCCGTTTCATCCGACCTTCAACTCCTTCCAAGTCCAACCTTTTATGTACAAATCAAATACCCGTTATAATGTATTTGAATACCTATATCAATAATATGGCGGGTCTTACGTAATGTCAAGGGCTTACGTAGCGGAATCCGGGATGTCTCCATCCTCTCTGGTTCGCTTGTACGGGATCCCGTATTTTTCCAGCTTTTTATAAAGATTACTTCGTTGCATTCCCAGCTTCCGCGCCGTCTTGCTCACATTGTAACCATAGGTGCGAAGCTTGCGAACAAAGAACTCCTTTTCCACTGCCTCACGAAACTCGTTGTACGTGTCTTTTTCGAGAAACTGCTCTTCGAGGTTTTTGGCGGGGCCAAGAACCGGCAGGTCCCCCACATCGATGGTCTGTTTTTGGGTCAGGATCACAAGCCGCTCGATCAAATTTTCGAGCTCGCGAATGTTGCCAGGCCAGTTGTATTCCATCAGCTCGGCAACGGCACGTTTGGAGATTTTCTTGGGGCGCTGGCCAAGCTCGTCCGCCGTTTCATTTAGAAAGTGCTCGGCCAGGAGCGGCAAATCGGAAATTCGTTTGCGGAGCGGCGGGATCAAAATGGGAACCACGTTTAGCCGATAAAAGAGGTCTTCGCGGAACGTCCCCGCCTGGCTCTCCTTCTGCAGGTCCTTGTTTGTCGCCGCAATCACGCGTACGTCCACGCTCTTGGTTTCCGTACCCCCCACCCGTTCGAACTGCGATTCCTGGAGCACCCGCAGCACCTTCGCTTGTGCAGAGTGGCTCATGTCTCCGACTTCATCCAGAAACAGGGTTCCGCCGTCGGCAAGTTCGAATTTGCCAATCCGCCGCGAGACCGCACCGGTGAATGCGCCTTTCTCATGTCCAAACAGCTCGCTCTCGATTAACTCCTCGGGTATTGCCGCGCAGTTGACCTCGACAAACGCCTCATTGGCCCGGGCGCTCAGCTCATGAACCGACCGGGCAATCAGCTCCTTGCCGGTGCCGTTTTCACCGATAATGAGAATCCGGGCATGTGTGGGGGCCACCTTCTCCAGCGTTTCCATGATGGCAAGAATATCCGTGTGCTCGCCGATGATTCGTGTCCGCTTTTCGACCGCGGCTTTGAGGGAGATGTTCTCCCTGATGAGCTTGCGTTGTGCGAGCCCGTTGCGGATCACCAGCAGTATACGGTCGGCGTCGATCGGCTTTTCGATAAAATCGAACGCACCCAAACGTGTGGCATCGACGGCAGTTTGTATCGTCCCATGACCGGAAATGATCACGACGGGGAGTTCGGGCTGGGACTTGTGCAGGCGTGAGAGCACTTCCATACCGTCCATACCCGGCATCTTGATATCGAGCAGCACGAGATCGATCAGCTCGTTTTCCGCTTTTTTGAGCGCCTCGAGACCGTCCTCGGCGAGGACGACTTGGTATTTTTCGTATTCGAGGAGCCGGCGGAGCGTCTCGCGAATGCCCTTCTCATCGTCTGCTACAAGAATGGTTTTTGCCATCGTGCCGGAGCACCGTCCGTCAGTGGGGTTATTGGTGGTTTTTCCAATGGTTTTCCCTGAGAGCTACACATATCATAATAACAATTGCAGACGCCATGGGAAAATAAGTTGGTTTGGCGTCCTTGCACACGGGATCGGTCTCCGGGTCACTTTCATGCACCATAACGCCCATCACGGTATTGTCAGAAACGGCAAGACACACCTGCGGGATTTGAGTCTCGATCAGCTCAGTGAGTTTGTATCTGGTTTTGGCGAGCCGCCGTACCGATACCGGCAGCTGGTATCGTGGCTCTACGAAAAGCTGGCCGGCGATTTCCAAGAAATGACCGATCTGCCGCTCCGCCTCAGGGAGCAGCTGGCGCACCACGCGCGGGTCACGTCGCTTCGGGCCACGACGGTGCAAGTGTCACAAATCGACGGAACACGCAAATTCTTGTTCGACCTTGGTGACGGCAAATCGATCGAGTCGGTCCTGATGCGGCATGGGCAGCGGGTCACGCTGTGTATCTCGAGCCAGGTCGGGTGCCCGATGGACTGTTTGTTTTGCCAGACTTCGAAGGGCGTCTTTCAACGCAACCTGAAGTGCGGTGAGATCCTCGATCAGATCTGCCACCTCAAACGCGTGTGCCGCGACGAGGATGAGGCCAAGAAATCCCATCCTGTTAACATTGTATTTATGGGGATGGGCGAACCGCTTCTCAACTACCGTTCGCTCGTTCATGCGATCCGGACGCTCAACGCGCCCGAGGGTTTTGACATGGGAAGCAAACGAATCACGGTCTCAACATCCGGGCTCCCCCGGCGCATGTGCAACCTGGCCGATGCGGGTCTCAGGTGCTCGCTGGCGCTATCGCTCAACGCAACAACCGATTCCGACCGGCGCCGTCTCATGCCCGCCGTGTCCAAATACCCGATCAAAGAGACGATCGATGCCGCCCGTTACTTTGCCGAGACCAGCGGTCGCCGTGTGACCCTCGAATACGTGCTTCTTCGAGGCGAAAACACATCGGATGAGGATGCGCGGCGGCTTGGAAAGATCTCACGCCAGGGTCCCTTCAAACTCAATTTGATTCCCTACAATCCCGGACCGGAGGGTGAATACGAAACGTTGGACGAGGACGAACTGCAACGATTCATTCAGTTGCTTCTCCCCTACGCGCCAACGCTGACAGTAAGGCGCAGCAAGGGTCCGGACATTTTCGCTGCCTGCGGTCAGTTATGGAATCAAAGTCTCGGGTACAAAAAAGGACCTGCAGAAGGAACCTAGGATTCGCGAGAGGAGGGATCTTGTCGGTTCCTTCCACAGGTTTTGTTGCGTTTGAAACGCAACTCACGGAAAATGGTGTATGCGGGTGTGACCTCATAGCCGTTCGTTTGGCAACGGGGGGGGTGACGGCGAGATGCCACCCGGCAAACACCAAAACTCTATTTGAGCATCATCAGCTTCGTCGTCATCCTCGATTCTCCAGCTTGAACGACACCAAAGTACGTCGCGCTGGCTACTTGATTGCCGCGTTGGTCGCGCCCATCCCAGACCACCTGCACCACGGCCGTATTCGGCCGGCCGCCGTATAACTCGCGCACCAGCGCACCGGTCACGTCGTAGATTCTCACCGTCATCGGCTGACCCGAGTGGATGAAGTCATCGGTCAGGTTTATCCGAAGCTCGGTCTCTGGGTTGAACGGGTTGGGAAACCCGTTAAAACTCACAACAAATTGCCCCTTGGGAACCGTGGTGGTAAGTGACAGAAAAAACGTCTCCAGTCCGGCCACGTGCACTGGTGAAACCAGCTCGTGGTTCTCCACGCGACCACCGAAGTAGGCCCAGGGCCCTCCAAAGAGCACCCGGAAATCCTCGGCAAAAATTTCGTGCGGGCGATAGGCGTGTGGCGATGAGCTCGAGAACTTCTCTTCGTCCTCGATATGACGAATATGTCGGTAGTGGGTCCAACCCCGGTAGTCTGGATCGGGAAGATACCGGTGCTGGAAAACATGCCCCAGCTCGTGCGCAACGATATACGCCGACCCTTCCTTGGAAATTTCCAACACATGGGGGCTAAGGAATATCCGATTGCCGCTGGCCGAGCTTGCCAGCGTCGTGAGCCTCGGATAAGGGAGGACATAGATCTCTACCGACAGTTCGAGATCGGGGTAATCGATCTGGCCGAGACACTGGACGACCAGGTCCTCGTCAAAGGGATGAAACTGCCCATCGCCCTTGTTGGTTATGGCGGGGTCATCGATATTGGTCAGGAGCGTTATCGAATATTTGTCGTCTAGCTGGAGCACACCCCGGTCCGCCACGCGGATCACGCGGGCCTCCAGATACTCGGATGTGAACACCCGGGCGTAAATACCGTTGGCAAACTGGATCGTAAGGATCCCGTCTTCGGTAGACGCCTGGGTGAGACCCTGCATCGCCGCGGCGGGAGCCGCTGCGAGCACAGATAGCACCAAGCTTAGATATAGCTTCTTCGATCCCGTAATTTTCACGGGTTACGCTATCTTTTTGTCTAACTATTGGAGTGGTTGCAGAGTCGATTGAGATGTCAGATATAATTGATATTTTGATATAATTCTAATTATCGATCCACTCCTGAGAACTGCAACCCGTGTTCCCCGGCGGGTGCTCGAAGGGTGTGCCGGTCTCTCCAGTGATCTTTGACAGGGCTTATCAGGCAACTAAACAACCGGTTACAATATTTTCTTAAACCTTAAGAGCAATAAGAATTGTTAACAGGCTGCAATTTAGGGGGGTAACGCAGGTCAGACATACCGTGGTAACTGCGTGGTTTAACCCAGTCACCGAGGGCGATATGGGGAATGCCACCCAGCCCGCAGCGGGCGAAGTCTTAGTCAACGCATATGTTACGGGGAGTCTTCAACCTGGGGATCGTCGCGTACGGACGCGGGTTTTCTTTGGTTTAGAACCGGATTCCCGTCCCAAAGTGGAACTGGTAGTCGCCTCGGCCGTTAAACCCGAAATCGAACCGCAGGGCGTCGCGAATGGGGGAGTAAAATCGTAGACCCAACCCCGCGGTCCCGTGAAGATTGTTGATGGTAAAGCTCTCGTCGTCGTACCAGGTGATTCCCGAATCGATGAAGGTCACCGCGGCGAATCCGATATCGAACGCCTTGATTAGGGGAAAATATAAGACCTTGCGGGGCAAAAACTTGAACCGCCACTCGATCGTGCCAAACCAGCGGTGGAACCCTTCAAAGCGCCCATGGGGGTGCCCGCGGAGCGACCTGGGCCCACCCAAACGGATCACCGAATAGTCGGGGAAGTCTCCAAACTGGTACTGAAGATCGGACAACAGAGCGAGCACGCCGTTTTTGTGTACGTGCCGGAAATGCCGGATTCGATTCCAAAACCGGTAGTGGGTGTCCCGGCCGTTGTCTAGTGCGTAGGTCGCCCGCACCGCCGTAAAGAATGACCCTCCCTGGATCGGGAAAACATGGCTATCGCGGCTGTCAAACCGGTAGCCTACCTGCGGGGATAACGACAGTGTTTTTTCGTACTCGAGTTCGCGGCCGCCGGAAAGCGACTTGTCCACGATGACGTTGAAGGTGATCTGCGAAAACTTGATGCGGCTCTCTGTCAACGGAAACGCGATCCAGGAGTTGACACCGGTGCGCTCGACGAGCGCCAATTCTGCCGGCTCGTCACCCCGGTGGTAGTACGACAGGGCAGCCCCGACGCCAATGTGCTTCCAGCCCAGCCAGCCCGCCGACCACCCCAGCGAGAGATTCTCGTCCCCCCGTTGATTTTGCGTGACCGTCATCCCCACGCTCTCCAAACGGCCTCTGAAGTTGTGATCCGACCAGCGGACGCCATAGGTGAACCCGGTTTCAAAATCGTACTTCAAAAACGGCAGAATGAGACGCAAAAAGAACTCGTCACGTTCTTCGACGACAATCCGCACGGCGCAGTGCCCCGGCCCCAACGAGTCGGCGGAAAACACCACGCTGGCGAATGGGCTCATGTCACCGACAAACCGTATATCGCGTTTAATGACATGCTCTTCCAGCACATTGCCCGGTTGGGTTTCCATCTCGCGAAGCACGGCATGCGCACGGGTGCCCTCGTTGCCCGACACGGTGATCGAGTCAACAATGGTACCGTACGCCCACGCCAGCCGGCTGTCGTCGATCTCGAGAGAGTTAGCGTGGGTGGGGGAGTACAGGCAAATGAGGCCTATGGTTACGGACAGAATCGTCCGCGCCACGACTGACTTCATGTAACTACCTTAATATTTGAGCCGACGCAGGGAAAGAGCAAATCTGGGGCCAGCCCATTGCCACGCGCTATTCGGGCGCCGGGGCAGCCGCCGCCACGGTATCCACCCGAACGTCGCGGGTGCCAAACCGGCTCAAGAACAAGGCGCCCAGACCGGTGAGGAAGGCAAAAAAGCCCAGCATCCATCCAAAGAACTTGAACATCGCACCAACGGGGCCGCCAAATGGCAGCAGTGAGAAGCCAAGCCCCAACAACGCAGGAAGATAGAGCACAGCCATCCCCATAAGAACGATGCCAAAGGGGTTCTGGGTTTGGATATTGAGCTTTTCGTTGACCTTCGCCCCCAACGCGTAGACAAAGACCGTATCTGCAATAATGAAAACAGCGATACAGCTTACGATCAAGACAAACGCCAGGGGGATTCCAATCAGTGTGATCAACAAGACGATGGTCAAAAACAACACCACAAACAGCCCGAGAAAGGCGACGAGAAATCCCGCGCCAAAACTCTTGAAAACGGCCGAGGACACGTGTTCCTGGCTCCTAACCACACGCCCCCGGAGGAAGAGGAGAATCAAAAAGGACAGAATAACACTGATAAAGAATTTGAGAGGAATCCAAAACGCGTCGAACACGCGCATACCGTGGCCAAAGAAAAACGGAAAATTGGCGAATGACAAATTGAGGTTTTTGAACATCACACGTTCGCCGTATATGAGCACCTCGGGTTCTTCCTCGAGTTCTCCGGCGAGCACAACGACATCGCCGTTGATTTCGGCACCTGACCGCATCGTCGCATCACCACCAAACACCACCACATTTCCGACAACCTTTCCCGACACCGACACATCACCGCCAAACACCACAACGTCCCCGCGAACCAGCTCGTCGGCATCGACGCGAACGTCCTCGCCAAACCTGACGATGTCGCTCCCGCGCTCTCGGTAGGTTCGGTCCCCACCAACTGATGTCCAATCACCGGCATCAAAGATAATGCGATGACTCGATGTGTCCGATTCGCCGCCATCCGTTGTGCTACCCTCGATCCGAATACCGCTCTCGTCGATCTTGATGCTGAGGCTTCCCTCTTTTCTTTCTTTCTTCTCTTCACGAGCGGCCTCTTGCGCCTCTTGCAGCGCCTTTTCCTTTTGGATTCGCTCCAGATCCTCGGCATCGGTCGTGTCCGCGCCGGCATCGTTGGTGCCCTTGGCCGATTGAGCCATCGCCGTCGCCATGGGCACAACCAGACTCTTCGAAACCGCTCGCAACACGTTCGCGCCCGCAACCGCGATCACCGCCACGAGGAGCGCGACTACCAGAAACCCGACCGCCTTAACAAATGATCGACGCATTCTCCGTTCTCCTTCTGCGGGCGGTTCGGATATACCACCCGAGTCCAATGGTCAGCATCACAAACATACCGATAGCGGGGATCATGTAGGTGTTACCTGCTTCGGACAAGAGCGAGAGCCCCGCGCTCAAAATGGTCTTGCCCGTTCTCAAATTTCTGCTGACACCGTCAAAGAAACCGTTGAGCACTTCGACACTTCCCATTGTGTTTTGGACATCGATGTACGCGTTAGTCGCCATCACCGTGCTTTTGCCAACAAACCCGGTGAATTGTCCCGAGGCGATCGATACCACCGCGAATACGACGAGCAGCGTCGCCGCGGCACCGACCGGGATCCGGACAGACACGGGCAGCCAGTCGAAGATCCGCCCCAACGCTCCCCGTTCGGGTTCATGCGCGGTAACGGTCTCTACGATCCGTCCGGTGGCTTTCAAATAACCGATAACCCGTTCCCCAAACCCCTCCGGAACCTCTTCGACCTCCAAGCGGTTGAGATATCCCATCAATGATCTCTGCGAGTGAAATCTCTCGGCACAACGGTCGCACCGCGCCACGTGACGCTTGACCGCCACCCGGTCGCCGCCGCGGGCCGTCCCGTCGATCACTTCGTGAATCAAGTCATATGCTTTCTTGCAGTCCATATTTTCGTATCCTGTATTCCTATTTCCCTATCTCTCTAATACGAATATCCCCGTTGGCTGTTTCAATGTAAAGCCGGCCATCCCCGCTGCCGACCACCCCGGTCAGCATCCGTCTCGATATGCGGTCGAGCTCGACGTCGAGCTCTCCCTCGATCGAACCGCTGCTCGTCGAGACCTCGAGAACAAAACCGTGACCCTCGGTCGCCTCAAACGTTACCTCGACGTCCCCGCTCGAGGTTCTCAAAACGTACTCGTTGGCACCCAGCGGCTTGAGCGACGCCACCACGTCGCCACTCTTCGCGACGGCCTTCACATTGCCGCCGACACGAGCGATCCGACCGTCGCCGCTAACCGTTTTCAGAATCGCGTCTCCTCCGCATCCCTTGAGGATGACGCTGCCCGATGCGAGCTCGATCTTGGCGTCGCCGGTCACCTCATACGCCTCCACATCACCGCTGGTCCCTTGGATGCCAACGTTGCCGCCGACTTCGTGGACCATGGCATCTCCGCTCGACATGCGTATGTGAAGATTGCCGCCGATCTCCTTGATGTCGACATCACCGCTCGAGATCTCGACAAATGTCGATCCGCCAATTCGATTCAAGTACACGTCGCCGCTGCTGCCAAACAGTTTGACGTTGCCACCCAGCGATGTGATCTGAACATCACCGCTCGTACTCGCCACCTTCGCGCCAAAATCACCAGGCACATCGATGGTGTAATCGATATAGGCGCGATGCCGTATACCCATCAGAAAAGCCCAGAAACTCCCTCCCTCACCCGACCGTTCCGGGTGATGCGTGATTACCGATATCTGCTCTCCATCGGTGTTGACGGTAAAATCGAGCTGCTCCATCCACTCGGTTGCCGTGTCCGAATCTTTTGCGCGGACATATTTGCGGGCGCGGACGATCACCTCATCCGAATCTTTGCGGCCCACGATGATCGTCTTTCCCCGGGCATTTTTGACAAAAATACGCGTCTCGGCCCGGATAGTGGCTGTGCGGGTTTCTTCCGTCTCGTAGGTGGTTGACCCGGCGAGGACGCTTGCCGTGGGTACGAGCGTGCAAAGCACACCGACCGTTGCGGGCAGGACGTACCGGTAGGGGACGCCGCCCTGTGTTAAGCGCGTAAGGAGCTTCCTCATAGTCATCACCCATCGACTACTACGAAAAATACGGGTAAAAGGTTCGGGTAAATCGCATTCCCCCGGCGGGCCGCCGTATGGCCAGCCCCATAATTTGTTACATTTAAACAATTAAAAGAAATCCTCCCCGTCGAGACGCGTTTTGAGCATCTCCCTGGCGCGATGGATCCTGGCTTTGACGGTACCCAACGGGACCTCGAGCGTCTCCGCGATCTCCTCATAGGAGAGGTTCTCCTGGTGACGAAGCACGATCATGATCCGGTAGTGCGGAGGGAGCTCTTCGATCGCACGCCCCAGCATCTTCATCTTTTCCTTTCTCATGAGGACTTTATCGGGGGTCGGTGACGGTGAAGCGTACTGGCGCTCGTACTCCCCCTTTTGCCCCTTGATCGGCTCGTCCATGGGGAGCGTGTCGATTTTGCGTTTGCGCATCTTGTCGATACAGAGATTCGATGTGATTTTGAAAAGCCAGTTCGAGAAGGCGTACGAGGGGTTGTACCGCTCCAGCATCGAAAAGACCTTTATAAAGGCGTCTTGCGCAAGGTCTCGCGCCTCCTCGCGGTCCCGGACCATTTTGAGACAGATATTGAAAACCGCCCGCTCGTATTTGGAGAGCAGGGTGCGGTAGGCCGTCTCGTCACCTGCCTGCGCCCGGACGATAAGTTCTCGATCCTCTTCCTTCACGGTCGCCGTCTTCCTGAGTGGTCTTGGCCGCGCGATCGCTCAATATTTGAGGCCTTGGGGTACTACCCCAAATTAGCTTGACACATTCGGCCGTATGTTTCTAGATTTACTGGGCTTTACGCGATTCTCTTCATGGGCTTCGGGCCAATCGCCCGCTGCTCACGGCGTTGGTTCTAATTCAGGGGCTCTGGACCGATCACCTACAGCCCGCTGAGTTGGGTTTGAAAGTTGAGACACAAAGGACCGGTAATCATGCTTACGGCAATTGAATTCGTACATGCACGCGAAATTCTTGATTCACGTGGTAATCCGACCATCGAGGTCGATGTCGGACTCGAATTCGGCGCCGTCGGACGCGCCGCGGTTCCATCGGGCGCGTCGACGGGAACCCACGAGGCGCTCGAGCTCAGGGATGGCGACAAAAAACGGTATCTGGGTAAAGGGGTTCGCAAGGCGGTCGAGATCGTCAACGAGATCATCACCCCCGAAATTCTCGATCTGGACGCCACCGACCAGTCGTATATCGATCAGGTCATGATCGAGCTCGACGGGACCGAGAACAAATCGAAGCTGGGCGCCAACGTGATCCTCGGCGTGTCGCTCGCCGTAGCCAAGGCGGCTGCCGAAGCGGTGGAACTGCCATTTTACCAGTACATTGGCGGTGTTGCGGCCCGTACGCTCCCCGTCCCCATGATGAACGTCATCAATGGAGGCGCGCACGCCGATAACAATCTCGACATCCAGGAATTTATGATTATGCCGGTCGGCGCGGCGACGTTCTCGGAGTCACTCAGAATGGGTGCCGAGACGTTTCACGAGCTAAAAAAGATCTTGAAAGGCAAGGGGCTCAACACCGCGGTAGGCGACGAGGGCGGGTTTGCCCCCGAGCTGAGGGCAAACAACGAGGCCATCGATCTCATTCTCGAGGCGGTCGAGAAAGCCGGATACCGGCCGGGTGTCGACATCGCCGTCGCGCTCGACGCCGCGGCCAGCGAGTTTTTTGAAAACGGCGAGTATGTGATCGGGGCCGAGGGCGGAGCCAAACTGTCGAGCGACAAGATGGTCGAGCTCTATTCGAAATGGGTCGACGACTACCCGATCGTGTCCATCGAAGACGGGTGCGCCGAGGATGACTGGGACGGATGGAAATCAATGAGCGAGGCCCTGGCATCAAAAGTTCAAATCGTCGGTGACGATTTATTCGTAACCAATGAAAAACGTCTTCGCCGCGGCATCGATGAAGGCATCGCCAATTCGATTCTCATCAAGCTCAATCAAATCGGTTCGCTCTCGGAAACGCTTGCCGTCATCGAAACGGCGAAACGTGCCGGGTACACGTGTGTGATCTCGCACCGCAGTGGTGAGACGTCTGATGCCACCATTGCACATGTGGCTGTGGCCACCAACGCGGGTCAGATCAAAACGGGAAGTTTGTCCAGGAGCGAGCGTATCGAAAAATACAACGAGCTCTTGCGGATCGAAGAAGAATTGGACACCGTGGGCGTATTTCCAGGCCCAGAAGCGTTCTATTTTAAGAAATAATTCTTCTTGAAGTTTTTGGGGATTGTGTGGATCGTTGTGTAACTGGTTTGGCCGGTTGCGGGTAATCCGGATTCCGGTGTTTGTTCCCGACGCGTATCGACAGAAAGGGGGCGCTGTCCGTATGAGAACATGGGGATCGAACGAACCCAGAAAAAAAAGAGGCCGCACGCCTGCCTCGACACGCGCACCCAAGCGATCGATCGCCTCTGGCGGTGACCTGCGCCAATACCCGTTTCTTCGCGCATTCTACGAACATCAAACCGAGATCAGTGCCAACCTTCAAAAGTTTCTCTTTCTTATGGTCGTGGCCACCCTGCTATATGTGTTCGTACTTGGTGATGCCGGAGCCATAAAGATCCTTAGTTTGAAAAACGAAAAAGCCCGGATCGAAGCCGAAGTCGCAACGTTGAATGTGGATATCAAGGCGCTCCAGGAAGAGATCGACCGTTTGAAAACCGATCCCTATATAATGGAAAAGCTCGGCCGCGAATTCTACGGGTACATCGCGCCGGGTGATAAGGTATTCAAGATCGTCCGCCCCCAGTCGGAAGAGTAGATGTTGGCGCCCGCGGCCGTTTTGCGGCTGCGGGTGTACCTTAGATGTCTTCCCAAGCCCCGCGGAATTGTGGCCGCGGGGCTTGACATTGGGTTCGGAAAGCGTTATAAAGGGACGACATTGACGCGGGGTGGAGCAGTCTGGTAGCTCGTTGGGCTCATAACCCAAAGGTCGCAGGTTCAAATCCTGCCCCCGCTACCAACAAAAGATTCCCGGCATTTTTTCTGGTGCCGGGAATCTTTCTGTTTTGGGCTCCCT
>CP070631.1:2258905-2279062 GCA_020356045.1 Candidatus Latescibacterota bacterium | reverse complement strand
TTTTTGTAAGAGTTCTTGTAGCCAGGATCGATTTCGATGGCTCGTTCCAGCGTTTTACGGGCCTCGGCCGCATCACCCATCTGTGCCAACGCACTGCCGAGGTTGTTGTACGCTTTGATGTAGCGCGGATCGATTTCGATCACTTTTCTGAAACACGGTACCGCATCTTCAAACCGTTTCATCTCCACGTATGTTATCCCGAGGTTGTTGTACGCTTCCGGCTTGACCGGATCGATCTCGATGGCACGGAGATACTCTTCGATCGCTGGCTCATACATCCTCACGCTTCGCAAAGTCTGAGCGAGATCGTAACGGACGCGCGGGAGATCGGGTGATATTTTGAGAGCCTTTGAGTAGTTTTCGATTGCCTCGAATCGCTTTCCGGCGTTCTTCAGAATGAACGCGCGATATACGTAGGAGTCCGCGACATCGGGGTGTATTTCCACCGCCTTGTTGACTTCTTCGATTGCGTTTTCGAAGTCACCCACTTCGCTCATGCGCCCCGCCTCGTGGATGTGCTCTCGCCAACGAACATCCTCTTCCGGAAGCGCAAAAATTCCTGGCCGGGTTGCGATCACGAGAATCAGCAACAGCAACAGCGGCAGAATATTTCTGCCAATGTTTTTCACAGCACCGGGTAGCACGACGACCAGCGCGTATGCGGCGAAAAGAGACAACATTGGGGTCATTTGTATACGATATCTCGCCGTGATGAAGAACAGAATAATGGACAGGGCGAACGATAGGATAAACCCGTAGAACAATGAGAATCGTCGCCAATCCTTGGCCAGCCAAATCATCCCCAACAGCCCAAGGCTGACCAGAGCCCAGAAATTGACAAACAGAAGACGCAAAGTCCCATGTTTGGCTTTTGTTATGTCAAAACTCTCGATCTGCGGCACCTCATAGCCGCTAAAGAACATCGCCGTTTTTTTGAAAAACAAGGCCAACACCCGCGCCGGATTTTTTTGAAAAAACTCCCACGTTTGACCGAACCAATACCTGGACACCTCCGATGCTTTCATGTCCCTTCCGTACAATCGTTCCACGTAGTTCCGAACGGAATGGTCAGTCTCTAACGTGATACCCCTGGGCGGGAAGAAGTACCCTTTCGCTTCCTCTCCATTTCCAATAAAAAAATTCACACCGCCGTTCGATGTGATCAGAACAAAATCTTTGCCTGCCACATAGTTGTGCAGCGTCGCCGGCAAGATTGCAGCAAAGGCCGCTACGGCAAAAACCGTGCTCTTGAGTCCACGCCGTTCTTGAGTCGAAACGAACAAGAGCCAGATAACGACCACTGGCAGGAAAATCAGTATATTCGCACGGGCCAACGCAGAGAGCCCCAACAACAGGCCGGCGACGGCAAAACGAGTGCATGAGGATTCATCTTTAGCGCTGATCAAAACGTAGAGCATCACCAGGTTGATGAGTGTACCGAGCCACATCATCAGCATTTGGCCTTCGTAGAAAGTGATGGCCCCGTACAGAATCAGAATCACGGCAGCGACGAATGCGATCGACGGCCGAAACACCCGCTCTCCGATAAGGTAGGTCAACACAACGACCAACGCGCCACCGGCGACCTGGATGAGGCGGACGATCATGAAATCGCGTCCGAACACGGTATAGATGGCTGCCAAAACATAGGAATACAACGGACCCATGAAAAACGCGTCGTCTCCGATCAGCTTTCCCCCGGCGATTTCTTGCGCCATTCGGTCATAAAACTTGGTGTCCATAATCGGCACCTGCACGTGAAGAGCACCGGAACTCTGGATTACGTAGATAATTTTGAGTAGAAAACTGACGCCAAAGAGCGCGAACAGCCAGCGCCGGTTCGACAGGAGTGTGCGATCAAATCGATCGAGTAGTGATTGGCCGCCCATGACCATTCGAAATTAATCCAATTGATTCCCATTCCGCAAGGAATTCTCTTGACGACGGTGAAAACCGTTTCTACGCTCGGCAAAAAGGAGATACCAATTGAATACTTCTTACCGGAGCGAGCTTCTCGAAATACTGCTTGAAAAATCGTTCAAACGCGGGGAGTTCATCCTCGCATCAGGACAAAAGAGTAACTACTATGTCGACGCCCGACTCACCACCCTCGACGCACGGGGCGGGTATCTCATCGCGAAGATCTTCCTCGCCATGTTGGCCGACGACGTGCCCAACGCGGTGGGCGGGCTCACACTAGGTGCCGATCCCATAATCGGCTCGATGCTGGCGCTGGCCGGTCTGGAGGATCTCGACCTCAAGGGCTGTATCGTCCGAAAAAAGGCCAAAGAGCATGGCACGCAGTCGCTCGTCGAGGGACCTTTGTCGGAGGGCGACCGTGTAGTGATCATCGAGGATGTTCTAACCACGGGCGGGTCATCGCTCAAAGCAGTCAATGCGGTCCGCGACCTTGGGTGTGACGTGCAGCGCGTGCTCGGAGTCGTCGACAGAGAGCAGGGCGCGAGGGAAAACCTCAAGGAAGCCGGCTGTCACATGGAATCGATATTTACGGTCAGCGAATTATTACGAGCCGGTTGAATCTCTCGTCGTTTCTTCCAATTGTTCACGAAATCTGGCGAACAACCGGCCGAGAACAAAACCGCCGGCAAGAACGGCATAGACCGTGGAGGCCGCATAGAGGACCCTTGGAGCGACGAGAATGGATCCCAGCGGTCTACCCAGCCCCCAAATCGCGCACGTCAGCGCCAGGATAAATACAACCGCGGCGATGTACTCGCCCTCCATCAGGCGTATCGCCGAACCGATTTGCAGTGGGTTTAGCGCATCGCGGATCCGCGTCCCGTTCGCCGACACCAGCATGAGAACGGCGGGCAGATAGACCAGGCTGGCTGTAAAAACAAGCACACTCAATACGGGGCTCTTGCTGACTACCTCGAGCGGGTTCGACCGATCCGATTGCCCAATAATCATCAGCAGAGCGGCGATGGCGATAAACGGAAGATAGAGCTCCAGGGTGGCGCCAAAAAGCGAGGTGAAACGTTTCAGATGGGTCCGTCCGGCGTTTACCACAAGACTGCGCCAGTGGGGTGGCCTGAACTCTCCGGTGGATGATCTGGCGATTACCTCCATCCCCCACAACCCCAATAGGAAAGCGCAGGGAATCAGAGTCCAAACCGACCACGTCATCGCGAACACGACGAGCATGGGGATTAGAATGTAGAGCGGTCCGCGCGCCGCGGGATACGCAGCCAGACGCAGCGGTTCCTCCCAGACATGCGGCGGTTTTTGGAGCAGCCGGAGCGTCCTCAGGTCCCGGGGAGGCAGATTGCGTTTTGCCTCCTGTGCGACGCGAGGGTGAAATGGCGAAAGCTCCAACGCCTTTTGATAGTGTTCTCGTGCCAAATCTTTGTTGCCTATTGCCATCGCGAGCTCGGCGGCATGAAGAAGAGGGCCATGATCCACCGGGTTCTGGTTGACGTCGGCGAGTGCGTCTTCGTATTCCGACTCGAGCTCACGGTCCGGTTCGGAAGGGCTGGCAACAGACAGACAACTCGCCAGATCGGTGTCGGCCGCTTTTCTCCAGGTGTTGTCTTCGGAAAAGAAAATCAAACTGTCCGGTGACAGCCGCCCCGCGCGGGCCGACGCCTCGAGATCCGCCCACTCCCAGACCTCCTCCTTGAGAGCGCCTTTTTGAAGAACCGGATATCCGGCTTTGGTCGCGTTTTTCACTTTCCTACCAACCGAGATTAGGGTGTCCACTGCGTTGGTTGCAGACCTCGTGCCAACACTCCAAGAAGGTGCCAAATTACCAAAAGAATGGGGCCGCCCCATGGGCGGCCCCTAAAGATCGGCCTGTGCCGTGCCAAATCAAATGGTGACCCGGGCAGCACCTGCTACTTGGTCAAACTCTTCAGCTCCATCGTCATCATCTGAGCGGGAACCTCCTGTTTGATGACGACATGGGGGATCTCCTTGCCAAGGTACATAAACGATTCCCCGTCTGGGCGTTTGACTTTTATCTTGTAGGTTGCAAAACTGCCAGCCGGGGTCTCGACTTCGGTTTCTTCGAGAACCTCGACATCAATATTCTGCAAGCTCCCGGACTGACTGTCGACGACCGGGAAACGATAGGTCGCGGCCACTTCGAGCGGAAGGCATCCCAACGCAAACTCGACCGATCCATCGAGGATCGTCCCGTCGACCAAATCGAACGTTACGTTTTTGGGTTCGTCAGCGTCCATTGACTGCACGGTGCCCGAGCAGCTGCCCTCCGTAAAGGCCAGTTCAGCATCCATCGATCTCGGTCCCATTTGGAATTTGCGCACATACGACACAGGTGCGAGATCGGCAGCGCGAATTACCATCGTTTCATCGAGGCTTACCATGCCGGAGAGATTCGTCGACACATGGATGGTCTCCTCTTCCCCCTCGCTCTTCTTTTCCACGCTTACATTCATATCGCCAAGCGCCATCGACTGGACGTTGAGCGCGTACGTTGCCGTCATGTTCGCGAGAGCCGACGTGTCGTACTCGTACTCCGCGGGTGCCACGGCAAGCGATCCATAGGAGAGTGGCTCGCCCGCTATATCGAACAGGGCAACCGGTGCTATGGCGGAGACGTCATCATATATCTCGAGCGCATCACCAACGAGAACGATGTACGCGGCGTCGGGATTCATGTACTTGTCGGACACTCGTGAGACATCTGCTACTTGGACCGCAGCCATTCTGTCGCGGTACGTCTCCAGCGCCTCCTGGTCAAGGCCAAGCAGTTTGTATTGCGTGACTCGACCCGCAATCTGGTTTGGCGTTTCGATCTGAATCGGGAAGTTTCCGATCAGATAGTTTTTGGCATTATTGAGATCATCTTCCGTGACGGGCTCGGTCTTTATTCGTTTGATCTCGGCCATGAATTCAACCACTGCGCTGTCCGTCACCTCGGTGCGCACCGCGCCACGGGCCATAAAGGTGCCGTAATCCCTCTGTCTCGAAAACGAGCTGTAGGCACCGTAGGTCCAACCCTTGTCCTCGCGGAGATTGTCGAACAACCGTGCGTCCGAGCCGCCGCCGAGAATGCGGTTGGCCACGGTAACCGCCGGCCAATCTTCGTTATCCGCCTTGAGACCCAGGTGACCAATGAATACCTCGGTCTGCACCGCCCCGGGGCGGTGATAGAGATAAACCTGGGTTTTTTCGGGCTTGCGCGGGTCTGTCAACACAATCTTGTCCGGATCACCTGGTGCAAGATCACCAAAGTATTTTTTCCCCGCTTTTCTGACATTCTTCCACTTCACGTCACCTACGACTCCGACGAGAACGTTGTCCGACGTGTAGTTCTTCTCATAGAAAGCCACAATGTCTTCGCGTGTGATCGCCTCGACTGATTCAACAGTCTGCTGTTTACCATACGGATGGTCCCCGTAAACTAGATCCCTGAAATGCCGGCGACCCATCGCGTTGGGCTGCGACAGCTCGAGCTCTAGCGCCGTCTTGACGCGTTTTCTCATGATCTCGAGCTCGTCCTCGGGATAGGTTGGATTCATGACGATGTCTTGAAGGTACTCATAGGCGACATCAATATACTCGCTGAGCACCGTCACCGTTATACCTGCATATTCAGCGTTGCTAAAACTACCGGCTTGCCCACCGACGGATTCGATCCACTCCGCCAGCTCGAGGGCTGATTTCGTCGTGGTTCCTTTGTTCAGTTGGTCGGCAGTAAACGACGCCAGCGATTCCTTGCCAGGGGGATCGAGCGCGTCACCGGCCCTGAAAATGAAGTAAATCGTGACGACTGGTTGCTCATGGTGCTCAACAACGAGAAACTCCATGCCGTTTTCGAGTGTGAACTCCTTGAATTCGGGGAACTCGAGCTTCTTCATCTTGTCGGGCGGTGGCGGATCCTGTTTCGCCAGGGCAACGGCGACAACCGCCATAACGATCACCGCGACGGCCACGAGAACACTCGTGAATTTGCGTTTCATGTTCTTCCTTCCTCCTTGACTGCCAATTCAACACGCCAGTTGATCGATTTCGCGTCAACCTTCCTTGGATACCGGATTGCAAATTACAACCGTTCTGTTGTTTTCGACGAAGTACTCGTTGGCCACGCGTTTGATATCATCCGATGTTACCACCATGTAGTTGTCGAGATCGGTATTGATTTTTTCGAGGTCCTTGGCGAAATAGACGTAGTTGTGAATCGCCTCAGCCTTGTTGAGAACCGTCTGTCTGCCCATGACAAAACCGGACTTGAACTGGGTCTTCGCCTTTTCCAATTCCTTCGCATCGATTCCCTCGGCCTTGACCCTGTCGATTTCCTCGTACATGAGTCCTTCACATTTCTCGATTTCCACGCCCACATTCGACGCACTGACGAAACGGAACAGACCCGGGCCTTTCCTTGCGTCCACACCACCAAAGACAACGACGGCGGCCTCTTCCTCTTTGACGAGACGTTTGTGCATCCTGCTCGACTCGCCATCCGTGAGAATGGCACCGAGGAGTTCGAGAGCCGGCATGTCATCGTGAAGAACGTCGGGAATCACATAGGTGATAAAGACAGCGGGTACGTTGGCATTCTTGTCCTCTACAATTTTTCTCCGCTCGTTATCGTGCGGCGGTTCCACACCCGACAGTTCCGTAACTTCAGGGCCTCGAGGAATGTCGCCAAAGTACTCTTCCACCATCTTCATGGTCTTTTTGTAATCAATATCCCCTACAACGACGAGAACCGCATTATTCGGACTGTAATACCTGTTAAAAAATGCCTGCACATCACCAACTTCAGCGGCATCAAGATCCACCATTTTGCCAATCACCGTATGACGGTATGGCTCGAAATCGTACGACAACGTATCCGAAGTCAGAAACGCCGCGCCGTAGGGCTGGTTGTCGACGCGCTGCTTGCGTTCCTCTTTGACCACATCGCGCTGGTTCTCAAAGTTCTCAGTTGTGATCGCTAGCGAACGCATGCGATCCGCCTCCAGCCACAGGCCGAGGTTGAGCCGGTTGGCGGGCATTACCTGGAAATAGTTCGTCCTATCTTGAGTGGTCGAACCATTGTTGTTGCCGCCGGCGCGTTGCACCAAATTCGAATGCTCTCTCTTGTCGACATTTTCCGAACCTTGAAACATCATGTGTTCGAAAAGGTGGGCAAATCCGCTCCGACCTTTCTCTTCATAACCGCTTCCGACGTGATACCACACGTCTACGGCGACGATGGGTACGGATTTATCCTGGCTGAGGACGACCCTCAAACCATTATCCAACTCGTATTCCTTGTATTTGATGTGGCCCGGTTTGTCACCGGCCACCGCACTAAGGGCGAGCGATACCACAACCGCCGCAAACACCCCGATTGCCACTGATCGTTTCATGAAACCTCCTCCATGGGGAAAAACCAAACCGGCAGGAATTCGAAGGACCCCGACTGGCGATCCATTCGAAAAAACCCATGTCCCGCTTCCAACGGGAACGATTGAATCTACGAAAACGAAGGGAAATTGTTTGGGTACTCCCGGTTATGTTTACGCCAAAAACACAATTCTGTCAAGCCAGTAGCACCGCCGCGGCTTTGCGTCTTTCGGGCAAACCGCTTGAAAACAAACTGGTTTTGGCCTACTTTTCGGTAAATGAGCGAACGCGACGTCACATTTTATTTCGAGGGCCGAAGGCTTGCCGGGCGTCGGGGAGAGCCAATTGCCAAAGCGCTTTTTAGAGCTGGGGTGCGGACTCTGAGTTACAGCGTCAAGTACAAGCGCCCCCGCGGAATCCACTGTGCGCGAGGCCGTTGCGTCATGTGCCATATGTCGGTCGACGGGGTGCCCGGTGTCCCCACGTGTATCACGCCCCTAGAGGACGGCCTGCGCGTAGAACGCGAGAATTACCAGCCGTTCTTCGCGCCCATTCTTACTGCAGCCGTCAGGTTATTCCCGTTCAAGGCGGGATTTTACTACCGCATGTTCAATCGTCCCAGGTGGCTAAGACGTTTTTTTCTCCACAATATCCGGAAGATGGCCGGCGTGGGACGAATCCGCACGGATCCTGGGGCGCATGGGATTCGTCCGGCCGGAGGATCGGGGCGGGAAATCAACCCGGAAACCGAGCGGGCTTCGTTCGCGGACGCGTACGACATCGTCGTCGTGGGGGCCGGTCTATCGGGGTTAAACGCTGCTCATGAGGCTTCGCGTCATGGGACGCAGTCGCCGAGCGCATCCGGTTTGCGAATCCTGGTCATTGATGAATATGGTAAACCGGGTGGTCACTGGCGGGGATTTCTGATTGACTCCGAGATGGCCGCCTCGCGCGACCGTATCATCGAAGAAACTCTTAGTCGCAATGACATTTGTTACCGCCCCGGCACCACAGCGCTGGGATTCTATCCTCCGGATACGCTTTTGATCGGTTCGGGAGGATCCACGGGGTTCGAACCTTACACCGGTCTTGGCACCGGATCCGGGGGCACAGCCGTGGCCAACGCGGTCACGCACGGCGTGAAACGGATCCGTGCCCGAGCTTTTGTCTTCGCGACCGGCGCCTACGACGTCACGCCCCTATTTGAGAACAACGATACACCCGGGATATTTGGACCACGGGCAATACGGCTGCTGCTCGAACGCGACCGCCTCAGACCCGGCACGCGTGCCGTTGTGTATGGGACCGGCGGTTTGTTGGAGGAAACCACCGCGTTGTTGAAACACCACGGGATCCGAGTCGCCTCGACCGTGAAACCGGGGGGCGAAACCAAACGCATCGGAGACTATCAGATCCAGGGACGAATCGTATCGGCGCGGGGAAAAGAGTGGATCACCGGGATAACGGTCGCCGTCGAGGCGGATGGGAAGGGCGGAAATGTTGCCCGGAGGTCGATCGACTGCGATATGTTGTGCATCGCCTTTCCTGGTCAGCCCGCATACGAGCTGCCCTATCAGGCGGGGTTCGACTACACGTTGACCGATGATCCACTGGACGAAAACCGGACGCTATTACCCAGAGGAACGGCAATCGCCTCTAATGAGAGCGGCGTTTGCGTAGTCGTCGCTGGCGAAGCGGCGGGCGTAACGGACGCGGAGGCAAAGGTTGCCAGCGGCAAAGAGGCCGGCCGTATGGCCGCAGAAGCGATAAGCTCCTGAGAACTGCGAGGACGTTGTCGTGGCGAAAACGATTCTCTGTCATTGCGAGGATATCGAGATCGACGAGCTTTACTCCGCTCTCGAGCAGGGGTATGGCGATCTCGAGACGCTCAAACGTTACACCGGCATTGGTACGGGCAAATGCCAGGGCAAATGCTGCATCGTTCAAACGCTTCGCCTGCTCGCGTCGCTTCAAACATCGCACACACGGGAGAGCATGATGGGGGATCCGGATCTAATTCATCTCCCCACGATACGCCCGCCTGTGCTCCCCATGCGGATCGATGACATCGCCGACATGGAAGAGGACACACCGTGACAAAAACCGCGGATATCGTTGTCATCGGCGGCGGCGTCAACGGACTCTCTTGCGCCTACAACCTCGCCAAACGCGGTGTAAAAAACATCGTCGTCCTCGAAAAAGGGTATATCGGGGTGGGCTCAACGGGACGATGCGGCGCGGGAGTCCGACAGCAATGGGGACTGGAGGAGAACATAATACTTGCCCGCGAAAGCGTGAAGATCTTTGAGAACCTTTCCGGCGAGCTCGGGTTTAACACGTTTTTCCGGCAGGGTGGCTATCTCATCCTCATCACCGACGAGCACGAACACGAGATCGTCGCAGGTACCCTTCCGCTGCAAAACCGGCTGGGAGTACCTACACGGCTTCTCGATACCAAAGAGATCGCAGAGCTCGTTCCGGGACTAAACCTCGATGGTGTAATCGCCGCTGCATTTTGTCCCACGGATGGCTTCTGTTATCCGTATGCGGTCTTGTGGGGGTACGCGGAGGCCGCACGGCGGCGCGGCGTCACCATAGAGGTCAACACGGAGGTGATCAATGTCGAAGCGCGGGCGGATGGCACCTACACCGTGTCGACCGGCACCACCGCATATCAAACACCGGTTGTCGTAAATATGGCAGGCGCAAAAACAAAAGATATCGCGGCCTATTTGGGTATCACCATACCCACGCAACCATTCAGACACGAGATTGCCGTTACGGAGCCCCTCAAACCATTTCTCGATCCCATGGTGATCTCGCTCAAGAAAGGATTTTATTTTTCGCAGAGCATCCGCGGTGAAATCGTAGGTGGTATTGGAGACGAACACGAACCCTCATCCTACCAAACGGGATCATCTCCCGAGTTCCTGTTGCGCTACGCCAAAGCGATCAGAGACACCTTTCCCGCGCTGGGAAAGGCAAGAATCATCAGACAATGGGCGGGGTTGTATGATGTCTCACCCGATGCCCGGCCAATTCTCGGTGGTGTCGACGGTAAGCCGGGTTACTTCCACGCGTGCGGTTTTAGCGGACATGGTTTTATGCTGAGTCCCGTCGTGGCACGGCTCATGAGCGAGCTCATCACCACCGGATGCACATCGATTCCCATCGACGGCTTGAACCTGGCACGTTTTGACGGAGGCCCCGTCACAAAGGACCCCTATGTCGTCGGATGACGTTGTCCCCATGCCCTCACATCCTCACATCGAAATCATTCGTTGACACCCAATTTGCCGGTACGGATCATGGACCCATACCAAGGAGGTGTGTATGGATCTGGAATCGATTTATGGTCAGCTCGTCCATTTCGCCACTAGCTACGGCATCAAAATCATCGGTGCGATACTCATTCTGATCGTCGGCCGCTTTGCGGCAGGTTTTTTCCGGCGCATTGTCAGAAAGGTTCTTACGAGCAGAGATGTCGATGCGGCGGTTGTCTCGTTTGCTGGAAGCCTTTGTTACGCGCTGGTCTTGACCATGGCCGTTATCGCGTCGCTCGCCAAATTCGGTGTGGAAACAACCTCCTTCGTGGCCGTCATCGGAGCGGCTGGTTTCGCCATTGGATTTGCGCTCCAGGGGTCGTTGTCGAATTTTGCCGCCGGCGTGTTGATTCTGGTGCTCCGCCCCTACCGTGTCGGTGATTTTATCGAGGCAGCCGGTGTATCGGGCTCGGTCAAGGAAATCCAGCTTTTTACAACGGTCCTTGCGACCCCGGATAACATCCGGATTCTCGTGCCCAATGGGAGGGTATACGGTGAGGTCATCAAAAATATAACGGCAAACCCGACTCGCCGCGTCGACATGGTAGTTGGCATCGGCTACACCTCGTCGATAAAAAAGGCATACGAGATTCTGAAGGAGCTGGTCAATGCTGACAGCCGCGTTCTTTCCGATCCCGCGCCGACCATCGCCGTTGCCGAGCTTGCAGACTCGAGCGTCAATTTCGTCGTGCGTCCGTGGGTCAAAAAGGAAGACTACTGGGCGGTAAAGTTTGATCTAACCGAAAAGATCAAACACACCTTTGACGAGCAGGGTATCGAAATACCGTTTCCCCAGCGATCCATTCATATGGTGACTGAGGACGCGGCATAATCAATTGTACTGGGTCGATTTTACTGGTCAAAGGAGGCGCTCCCATGGGTAAGGAATTCAAGGAATTCATCATGCGTGGGAATGTGGTCGACATGGCCGTCGGCATCGTCATCGGTGCGGCGTTTGGGGCTATTGTCAAATCGTTTGTCGCAGACGTCCTTATGCCGCCCATTGGTCTGCTCCTGGGCAATGTCGATTTCACAAATCTGTTTCTCGTTTTGAAGGAAGGTTCTACCGCAGCCCCCTATGCATCGCTTGATGCGGCCAAAGAGGCGGGCGCCGTGGCGGTCAGCTACGGGGTTTTCATCAACACGATCATCAACTTTCTGATCGTTGGAATCGCCATCTTCCTACTCGTCAAGTCGGTCAACAATATGAAGAGAAAAGAAGAGGCACCACCGCCAGAACCAACGACGAAAGATTGTCCCGAGTGCTTGTCCACCATTCCTATCAAAGCCACTCGCTGCGCGCACTGCGCTATTGAAATCAAGGAAGGCTAACCGCTCAAACCCAACTCGAAAGAAAAAAGGGGGAACATCTTCCCCCTTTTTCTTTTGATATCCGGCTTGATAATCAGGATTCATTGGTGTTGGCCTTGGGTGCCGCGACCCGGATACGGCCGTCGACAACGCGGCATTTCGCGCGGTCTGGCGTGATGACAACCGGGTTCATATCGAGCTCGGTAATATCGGGCAAATCGTTAACCAACTGTGCGAGCCGTTGAATCGATTCTTCGATGAACTCGATATCCACCCGTTCGTCCCCACGCACCCCTTCGAGCAGCGGATACGATCTGATCTCCCTAACCATCTCGTGGGCGTCGACGTCGGTAACTGGCATGACGCGGAACGTGATATCCTTGAGCACTTCGACGTAGGTCCCACCCATCCCAAACATCAGGAGCGGGCCAAACTTTTCATCCATCGTCATCCCCAGAATGACTTCTTTACCCGGCTTGGCCATTTCTTGAATCAGAAAACCGTCGACGCGGTCCCACACCCCCGCCGCCTTGAGATTTTTGTCCATCTTTGCCTTGGCTTCTCGGAGGGTTTTCTTGTTGCGGATATCGACGATCACCCCGCCGAGATCCGACTTGTGGATGATGTCCTTGCCCTGAGCCTTGAGCACCATCGGAAACCCCACTTTTTCGGCAGCCGAGGCGACGCCCTCTCCCTTGGGAACATATTCGCACTTGCACACGGGAAAACCGTAGGCTCCCAGGACCCGGTTAACGTCCCACGGCGGCAAATATCCTCCTCCGGCCTGCTGCTGCCTGTGGACGATATTCTCAACCGATGCGTCACCACTCGCAAATGTGGTAACCGTCCCCGTTGGCCGTTCGCACCACTGCCGGTAACGATTGACAGAGGCGATCGCCCGCACCGCTGATTCCGGAAATCTGTACATCGGCGGCGCGTTGTCAAACCGCCTGGGAATCTCGTCGTAGTAGCGATCTTCCGCCATGAGGACAGCGTACACCGGCTTGTTGTGTTTGATTCTCGCCTCGGCCACCTTCTTCATCACCTCTCGCGGCTCAACGAGCATCGGCGGCACAAACACAATGAGGACGATGTCCACTCCGTCGTCCTCCAGAATAACTTCGAGGGACTTGCCGTATTCATCCGGCCCCGCGCTGGCGATCATATCGACCGGATTGTTGAGGCTTGCCTCCTCCGGTAGAAAAGCGCCGAGGCGGTCACACGTCGCATCGCTCAGCGACGCCATAGTGAGTCCCTCGCTCACGGCGGCATCGGTCGCCATAATGGCGGGACCACCGGCATTGGTCAGTATGCAAACGCGCCCGCCTTTGGGCAGAGGGTTCTTGTTGAGCGCGAGCACGAGGTCCATCATTTCCTCGAGCGTCGATACTCGAATGACGCCGCACTGCCTGAGAAGCGCGTCAACGGCGATATCAAGACCGGCGAGCTGACCCGTATGCGACGACGCAGCTCTCGAGCCCGCCGCGGTCCGGCCCGACTTGACCACGATCACGGGTTTGTGCCGTGTGATTTTTTTTGACAGCTCGGTAAAACGCCGCGGGTCACCAAAAGACTCCAAATAGAGCCCCATCACCCTCACCCGAGGGTCGTTGCCCCAGTATTCGAGGAGATCGTCACCGCCGACATCGACCTTGTTCCCCACGCTGACAAAGTGGGATATCCCAAGATTGCGCTTTTGGACCGCGAGAAGAATCGCCACCCCAAGCGCACCGCTCTGCGTCATGAAAGCCAGCGACCCGTCGCCCGGTTCCATCGGCGCGAAGGTACCGTTGAGCCGCACGTTGGGATCGGAATTGCTGATGCCCATGCAGTTTGGACCGATGATCCTGAATCCGTATCGTTTCTGGAGCTGCACGATCTCTTCTTCGCGTTTGATGCCTTCGCCGCCGACCTCTTTGAAGCCCGCGCTGAGAATCACCAGCCCACCGACGCCTTTTTCACCGCACTGATCCGCCACATGAGCGACAAGCTCTTTGCGGACGACAATGATAGCCAGATCGACGGGATCCGGGATGGACAACACAGAGGGATAACATTTGATGCTGTTGACATACTGGTAATTTGGGTTCACCGGGAAAAGCATTCCGTTGAACCCGAAATGAAGAATGTTTTGGAGGAGTTGATGCCCGATCGTACCCCGTTTAGGCGTCGCGCCGATTACCGCGATAGATTTGGGTTTGAAGATCTTGTCGAGTGTTATCATCTGAGCTCGCTTAGTAAAAGGTGTGAACGTTCAACCGGCTTAACCGGGAATTTTATCCTGCCATAGTTGGCGCAAGAATTCGTTGATACGAGGCTCTAGGTTGTCCCGGGTCTCCCTGAAATACTGAAGCGACCGCCCGAGGGGATCCTCGACATGCCAGTCGATGATCGCCCCCGCCATCGCGGATGGGACGAGCGATTTGAGGTCGTACCCCGACATGTTCACTATATAGTCCATTTCCAAAACGGGAACGTCATCGAGGCCTTTGGAGCGATGATCGCTGATATCAATTCCCTTTTCCCGCATCACCACCACTGCCTCCTCGCTCACAACGCCCGTGGGTTTAACCCCGGCGCTGAAGGTTTCGATGAAGGCGCTTCCGCCTTCGCGGGCAAACCCTTCCGCCATTTGCGAGCGGATCATGTTGCCGATGCATACAAACAGGACTTTTTTCTTTTCTGAGTTGCCGTTTTTCATTGGTAATCCTCGGTCTTCTGCGGGAATTCGTGTTGTGTGTTCGTGTTACATATACAGAAAGCCAGCAGCGGTCTCAAGAACAATCGGGAAACTCGGGTGCCACCCGGTCATTTCTCAGCGCTGTAAATATAGGCGATCCCCCCGGTGAGCGGTTCTGCGCATAGTTCGCGGAGACCTGCCGCACCCATCAGGTCCAGTACTAACTCTGGCTCGAGAAAATCCCCGACCGAAGTCGCCAGATACCGGTAGGCACCACCGTCACCCGACAGCAGGGCGCCGATCGTTGGTACAACCGACCGCAGATAAAGTCTGTAGACGCGTTGAAAAAGACCGTGACCGGGCGGAGCAAACTCGAGCACCACCAATCGTCCGCCCGACCGCAACACGCGTGCCATTTCGCCGATGCCCTGCTCTCGATGGATCAGATTGCGTAGCCCAAACGCGATGGTCACAGCATCGAAACAACCCGGGCCAAATGGCAGATCAAGAACATTCCCCTCCACCCAATGAACACCGGCTTTCCGTGTCTTTTCGACACCGACGCCGATCATTCCACCGGAGAGATCCACACCGACTACGGCAGACTGTTGCGAGCGCCGCGCGAACTCGATCGCGACGTCTCCCGTCCCCGAACACGCATCGAGCACGCGACCCCGCGAAGGTAGTTTTGCGGCGCGCACCGCGCGCCGCCGCCACCCTCGGTCGGCATTGAAACTCAATACATGGTTGAGCAGGTCATACCGGGAAGCGATCTTTGAGAACATTCGGGCGTTGTCCGACTCACGCATGAAATTCGCCTCAACGCTTCGGATTGACGCGTGACCGTCTAAACCGCGGATAATATCCGAGGATCGCGCCGATGATTTTGGCGCCTGCGAGCACGGTTCCCTTGACCGTACCCGAGATCTTCGACGTCCCTACGCGGCGCCGGTAACGGACTGGAACCTCGAGGATTCGCAGACCGGCGGCGATGGCCTTGACTTGCATCTCCGCATTCCACCCGTAGTTTCTGTCCCGCATCCCCAGCGCAGTCAGTTTGTCCCTCCGCATTGCCCTAAACGGCCCCATATCGGAAAAGCGAACCCCGTAGAGCCAGCGAATTAGCGAGCACGCAAGCGCGTTGCCCAGACGTTGATTCCACTGAAGCGCCCCGCTTTCCGCCTCACCCAAGACCCGTGACCCCATCACAAAATCCGCCGCACCCGACTGAATCGGAGCGAGCAGCAACGGGAGGTCTTCCGGGTAGTCCGAATGATCTCCATCCAGAACAACAACGATGTCGGTTTGCGCCTCGATGCTGGCCATACCCTTGATGCACGCCGACCCATATCCTCTCTCGACCTCGCGCACGACGCGCGCGCCGTGCTGATCCGCAACGGCCGCGGTTTGATCCGTCGATCCGTTGTCGACAACAATGATCTCTTCGACGTCGTCCCGCGGGATCTCGTCGAGAACGAGACCGATCGATGTGGCTTCGTTAAAAGCCGGTATAATCACCGACGCCTTCACACTTGATCACCTCCGCGCCGCACGCGTGACTGCACCATTTCCACGGCAAGAAGTGTAAAAAACGGAACCCATTCCACGGCCATGACCACTGGCCCCGGGTCCCATATACCGGTGTTCTCAAAACGCACCCACACCCAATACGACAGGACCGCCGCGCCGGACAGATACATCCAGGACCGTTTCGGAGAAAAAACAAGAAACGGAATCAACCAGCAAAGATACCATGGATAAAACGTCGGAGCCAGGAGGAGCGCAAGCGCGATCACCCGGCGGACATACTCGATAAAACTGCTCCTTCGATAACCCTGGACGACCGAATAGACAACCACGGCGCCGAAAAACAGTATCCGGATCCAATGGGGATGTCCAAAGATGCGTGTCGCAAGCGAAAACAACGCCGAATTAAACTCCCAGTGGCGGCTGTACGTCCCGAGGCTCGAGAACAGTTTGTCTCCGGCGCCGGCAAAGGGCAGGAAGCCAATCACCGCGATCAGAACAAACGGTACGAGCCAGGTGACGTGCCTTTTTTTGAAAAGAAAAAAAGGCGTGAGCAGTATGGCGAAAAACTTGGCGAGAAACGAAAGAGCGAGCGCCGAAGTGACGGCAAACGCCCGCCGCTTTTCAAAAAGATATACAGCGAGAACGAGAAAAAATATGCCCACCGAGTCCAAATGACCTGAGTGCGAAATCTCGAGAATGACGAGCGGGCTCCATGCGTAAACAGCACACATCGCCAGCTGCCTGCGTTTCGCTCGAAGGAGTAAAATGATGATCGCCAGCGTTGCCAAATCGAAGATAACGAAAATCGCTTTGAGCGTCGTGAGGCTGGGATGAACCACAGCTCCAAGGAAGAAAAGCGCCTGTGAAAGCGGCGGATAAATGGTTTGCATGTGTTTGTGGCTTACACCCTCGAAGTTCTTGTCCCGGAGCGGCTCGAGCTCGGGGGCTTGCGGCGCGATGGCGAAGGGATTGTGCCCAGCCGCGATGACCCTCCCCTCCCACAGATAGCGATAAATATCGGTGGACAGTGACGGGGTCTGAACAAGAAAAACAAGCCGGCATAACACCGCGACACCAATTACGAACGCGACGAGTTTTGTTGTCGATATCGTTACCCTCGACAAAACGAATATCGCCCCGCAATACACGGCGAAGAACAGGAAAAAAAGAACTAGAAACTCTGGGATACGGCGGACGGGCTCATCGAGCAGTGCGATACGCATCGCGACAGCGATCATGGCCAGGCCAAGGAATAACAGCAACCAGCGATAACGAGGATTCATCGCGGTCAGCGTTTCGCGTGAAAGAGGGACAAACCCAGGATATACAGATAGCCGGTGACAAAAAGCAGCAGATAGGGCATGGCACCCCAGTTCTCCAGCTTGAAAAGCGCCAGCAGGGTCGCGCACATATAGACCGAGAATATTATTTCCGCAAGCAGCGATCGCGAGTTTATCGAGCGGTAGATTTTTCGTTTCCAATTATCCCGCAGGTTCTCGATCCGGTATTTGGCGGTTCGAACAAACGGTGTCTGGCGCCCGAGAAGTGCCTCGGATACCGCCCACGCGTTGTTTATGCACATTCCTATCCCGAGCGCGAGGATCATTGGCACGTCCTTGAGACGCCATTTCCAATCCGGGTAGATCTCACGCTGCGATGTCAAATAAAACGCGAAGACGGATACGGTTGTAAAAACAAAAACCAAGATCTCCCATAATTCGACACCGTTGAGCCAAAGATGGTGCCGCAGAACCAAGGATAACGGTAACAACAGCGACAGCAAAACGATCAGCAGATAACACAAATTGGCCGTCAGGTGAAACGTAGCTTCGAGTTTGACCCGAAGCGGCAGCCGGCTCCTCCACATCGGCGCCAGGAGTTTCTTGCCCACCTGGATGGATCCTTTTGTCCATCGGTGCTGCTGGTTCTTGAACCCGAAGATGTCCACCGGAAGTTCGCTTCGGCAAACCAGACCCGGTACGAATACGAATTTCCATCCGGCCATTTGAGCCCGGTAGGACAGATCGAGATCCTCGGTCAAGGTGTCGCCTTCCCACCCTCCGGCCTCGTCGATCGCAATGCGTCTGAACACGCCGCCGGTTCCGTTGAAATTGAAGAAACGCCCCGAGGAGAATCTCGCCGTGTGTTCGAGCATAAAATGTCCATCAAGCAGGATCGACTGCAAACGGGTTAGCAATGAGTAGTCCCGGTTGAGGTAACCCCACCGGGACTGAACCATTCCCACGCGCTCGTCTTGAAAATAAGGCACCGTCCGCATCAGAAAATCAGAGGGTACGACGAAATCCGCGTCAAAGATGGCAACAAGTTCGTCGGTTGATCTTTCGAGACCCGCGGCGAGTGCACCCGCCTTGAATCCGCTGCGATCATTTCGATGCAGATACTGGACGTTGAACCCTTTGGCAGCAAGCCGTTCGCCGGCAGCCCTTGCGATGTCCTGGGTATCGTCGGTCGAATCGTCCAGTATCTGAACGGTGAGCCGGTCACGCGGATAGTCCAGCGAACCGACGCTGTCAATCACTCGCTCAGCGACATAGTATTCGTTGAAAATCGGGAGCTGAACCGTGACCCTCGGGTAGTCGGCGGGCCCCATCGGCGGCGGAGTAACCGCACCACGCCGCCTGTAATACTTGAAGTACAGATAAAGAATAAAATACCTGTGCAGCCCGTATACAGACAGGATGCCAAGTACTCCAATGTATGCGACGATAGTAACTTGGCTGAGAAGATCCATCTACACGAGTGCTCCCCCGCAAGACGACCCGCAACCGGCCGTACAACCAAAACAGTGATTGCCGGTGACGATCCGCCGATTCGCGTGCGCTCTGGGGTCGAAATCCCGGATGTGCGTCGGCGCCCCGTGATCCACACACATGTTGAGCGCAAGGTTGAAATCGCAATCGTAAATATTGCCGGCCCAATCGACATTGATCTGGTGCCGGCACATCAATCCATCGATGGTTGCTGGGTTGAACGCGTTTTTGAGCAGCTGCATATAGTCGTCGAGCTTGTTCTGCTTGCGCAGATCTCCGATGTACCGGCCGATGGGCATATTGGTGATCGTGATCAAATTTGTAAAATCGATATCAAACCGGTTCTTGAGTTCACGTCTGTAATCCGCCTCGAGCGTCGTTTGATTTGGCGGCAGATGGGGACCGACAGGATTGTAGACCAGACTCAATCGGAGGTTTTCGTCCCTGCCATACCCGTTCGCATTCAACAGCCGAATCGCTTCTATGCTTTTCCTGTATACGCCGGAACCGCGCTGGCGGTCGACATTTTCTTCCAGATAACACGGCAGCGATGCCACGAGTTGAACGTTGTGGTTACGGTAGAACTGCGGCATCGTCTCCATCTCGGGCGCGAGCAACACCGTGAGGTTGGTGCGAACCATAACCGGTATCTGCAGCCGATCGACAGCCTCGACGAATCGGCGAAAGTGCGGGTTGAGTTCGGGAGCACCACCGGTGATATCGACCAGACGGCAATCGATCTTTTCTGCGGCACCGATAATGAGCTTCATGGTATCCCAACTCATCGATTCTTTTCGTTTTGGTGACGCGGCGACGTGGCAATGGCCGCACTGCTGGTTACATTTGAGTCCCACATTGACCTGAATTGTGGTAATGCCGGCGGACTCGAGGTCACCGCCCTTGGCCTCACGAATCCGTCTGTCAAAATCGTTCATCGCATCCTCTCCCAAAAAACATCAGCCACGCGGGCGCACTCCTCTCATCCGACATCAGTTTGTCGCCCCGACCGCCGTATTCTTACACACGATTCGGCTTGTGGAGGCTTATCGGGGTAGAACCGTTTGAGCGTGTGAGGTGAAATCCCCAGCCAATAAAGACCCAAAACCACACAATTCCTTATCGTACAATAAATTAAACCTTCCCGCTCCCACCGGCGCGCCGATGTGGTGACGGTCGTGTTGAGAATGCGGATTTGACCTCTACGCCGGCGAATCCGGCGCATGAG
>CP070631.1:2255870-2258805 GCA_020356045.1 Candidatus Latescibacterota bacterium | reverse complement strand
TTGGTGGGATGTCGAGGAATGGAGTGCCTAGCCGTGGCGACCGCGACTCCAAACCCCTCTCTGGTGATTCCAATAAATCAACCCATTGTGGCCGACATTATATCACAAGAGGTGGACTTTGTCAGCGGCATGATTCACTACGGCCGTTCTGACTGGAAACGTCGTCTCAACCAATTCCAAAGTGTAAGATAAATGTAAGATGGGGGATTTGGCAGGAATTGGCGATTTCTTAAGCCACTTAACAACAGTATGTTACAAGCTTACAAACCCATCCGACCAACGCATTACGAGTGCGTTGAATGGCCTCCGACCGTCGTTGGGAATCCAGCAGTTGGGTGATTTGTCGAATTGTCAGGACGACGCAGTGCTTGCGTATTCTCATGTATGTTCGTCGTCTTTCGTGGATATTATGCGTTGCTCTCACAAAAAGACGTGTATTATAGAAAGCGTCTGGTTTAAAAACGAAGCGGCCGCGCCGTGAGTTATAACAAACAACTGGATCGTCGATACGTCACAACCAACAGGGTGATTGTGGAGTCGCCTTAATGTCTGATTCCTGACCCAAACTCGTGCTTGCAAGCGGAACTCGAAAGGAGGCCGTCAATCTAACCATGGACAAACGAAATTTGGAATCTATCCTGAACGAAGCTAGAAAATTCTACCCACCAGACGAATTTCGTGACACCGCTCACATCTCTTCCATGGAGGACTACCTGGCCCGTTATGCCAGAAGCATCGAGGATCCAGAGGAATTCTGGGGATCCGTCGCCGACGAGCTCCACTGGTTTAAGAAATGGGATCGGGTTCTAAACGATGACGACGCTCCCTTTTTCAAGTGGTTTCAGAATGGCAAGACAAACATCTCCTACAATTGTCTCGACCGGCATCTCGGGACGGCGATACGCAACAAGGCTGCAATCATATGGGAAGGTGAGCCCGGAGATCAACGAGTGCTGACATACTGGGACCTCGCCCGAGAGGTCAACAAATTCGCGAACGCCCTTAGACAGCTAGGTGTCAAACGTGGTGATCGGGTCGCGATATATCTGGCGATGATCCCGGAGTTGACCGTCAGCGTGTTGGCCTGCGCCCGGATCGGTGCAGTACACTCGGTCATTTTCGCCGGATTCTCTGCCGAGTCAATTCGCGACCGGGTGCTTGATTGTCAGGCAAGCGTCATTATTACGGCCGATGGTGGATGGCGACGAGGAAACGTGTTACCGCTCAAAAACATCGTCGATGAGGCAGTTGCCCAATGCGATTGCGTCAAGGACGTTGTCGTAGTCAAAAGGGGTTATGGAGAGGTTTTTCCATGCCACTTCAGAGAGGGACGCGATCACTGGTATCACAGAATCATAGACGGTGTGCCGAACACATGTCCGCCGGAGGAGATGGATAGTGAGGACATGCTTTTCCTCCTTTACACGAGCGGTACGACCGGGAACCCCAAAGGAATAATTCACACTACCGGCGGCTATATGGTGTACACCTACCTCACAACCAAGTACGTTTTCGATTTAAAACCGGAGGATAAGTTCTGGTGCACGGCCGACATTGGCTGGATCACCGGACACAGCTACGTAGTGTACGGTCCCCTTGCCAACGGTGCAACGTGTTTCATGTACGAGGGGACACCGAACTGGCCCGACAACGGCCGATTCTGGGATATGGTGGAACGGCACGGCGTGACCGTTTTCTATACGGCTCCCACTGCGATTCGAACGTTTATGAAATGGGGCGATAAGTGGACAAAGAAATACGATCTATCCTCGCTAAGACTGCTCGGAACAGTTGGAGAACCCATTAACCCCGAAGCGTGGCTATGGTACCACAACGTGATTGGCAATGGAAAATGCCCCATCGTCGACACATGGTGGCAAACTGAAACCGGGGGAATCATGATCACGCCAATTCCGGGCTGTACGGTAACAAAGCCCGGTAGCGCGACTTTGCCTTTCTACGGTGTGGATGCGACAATTCTTACCGAGCACAATGAGGAAACAGGCGCGGGTCTGCTCGCAATCCGTAAACCATGGCCGGGGATGCTGAGGGGTATATACGGTGACCCCGTGCGCTACAAGGAAACGTACTGGTCAAAGTGGCCCAACGTGTATTTTCCGGGTGACGGCGCCAAGAGGGACGACGACGGCTATTTCTGGATTCTTGGCCGGGTCGACGACGTGGTAAATGTCTCCGGACACAGGATCGGCACAGCCGAGTTGGAAAGCGTGTTTGTGGAACACGAAGCGGTTGTTGAATCGGCCGTCATAGGGGTCAAACACGACATTAAGGGTCAAGGGCTCATCGCTTTTGTGAGTCTCCAGGATGGCAGTAAGCCGGGCGACGCGCTAGAAAAAGAACTCTTAAACTGGGTAACGAAGAAGATCGGAAAATTTGCCGTACCAGAACGGATCATATTCTCTGCAGATTTGCCTAAAACTCGGTCGGGGAAGATCATGCGGAGGCTCTTGAGAGACGTGGCAGAAGGGAGAGCTTTGGGGAACGTCACAACCCTCGCCGATGCGTCTATTGTCGAGACGCTAAAGGCGAAGTACGAGGAGGAGTAGAAGACATTGTAGGTCGTCAGATTCTTTTAGACAACTGCCTCCCAAATAAGTGACGATTCTCATCCATAAAGTAGTTCTGACGCATCATGCGGATCTGTTTAACGATCGAGTACTACCGTTCTTTGAACACTACGACACGCCATTGCTTCGAATCCTAACCGATCGCGGGACGGAATACTGCGGTAACATCGAACGCCATGAGTACCAGTTCTACCTGGCACTCAACGACATCGAGCACACACGAACAAAGACAAAGAGCCCGCAAACGAATGGGATCTGTGATCGGTTCCACAAAACCGCGCTCGACGAGTTTTACCGTGTGGCGTTCAGAAAAAAGATCTACACAACACTCGAGGAACTCCAGAGGG
>CP070631.1:2253898-2255770 GCA_020356045.1 Candidatus Latescibacterota bacterium | reverse complement strand
TGATCTCATCAGCCGAAGCATTCAGATATGCTTCGGATATCGCTTGAATGGCTTCCATGAGCTGGTTATCGAAGCTATCGCCGTCCGTAACCTTGCTCCAGTCAATATCGAGTAGCTCGAATATCATGAGCTCTTCGATATGAGAAAGCTCTTTCATACCCCCCGTCAGGATACCGTCGAGTCGCACCAACTCAGGAATGTGTCCAAGCGTGTACCATCCAAGGCTCTTAGTTTCACGCATGGTCGTATCGAAACCCGAGGGCGTGAAATAGGAGTTGACCTTTAGACAGTCATAGCCGAGGGGATGTTGACTGGCGATGAGACCTGTGATGTCATTTTCCCAGCCCCATAGAGTGTAGGCAGCCAGGATATTGGGCCCGAGACGCTTTGAGGTTTGAATATCGCGTCGGTAGTGCAACACCGACGGCGGAGAGCCCTGCGTGAGATCTCGAATGGTAGTCACGCCATTGGCGAGAAAAAGATTGAAAAACGGGTATTCGAACATTGCGTCGTTGAGGTGCGTATGCATATCAGCGAGGCCCGGCATCAGGTATCTACCGGTGCCGTCTATCACCGTCGCGCCGGCCGGAATAGAGATCTCACTGGACGGGCCGATCTCCTGTATTATTCCTTCGGAGACGATCACGGACTGGCCCGAGATTAAGCGATTCGACGTCATCGGTACGAGAGTCACGTTCTTGAACGAGATGGTCTCCCCAGCGGCCGGGGTTACGAGACAGAACAGCAAAACAACCGGCCAAAGTAAGCAAGCCGTTCTCATATGACCTCCTTGGACAGATTATTCCATCGCCAAATGTCACAATATATGAAACGCAAGCCGACCGCTTAAGGTTACAATATCGTCCCAAATCTCGAACTCGAAGAGGGTCCTGATTCGTACCGCGAGTATCGTCTCCAAAATATCTCCAAGACTGGGGAGGACTCCAAGGGACTGGAGGGGACTCCAGGGGAATCAAAACGGCGCGGTAACTCGAAAGTTTTCACGCAACAAAAAGCGAAATCGTTCGCCATCATCGGGTTAGGGTTTATGGGTAACAAGGGTTCGAGTTCTCCTCCGGTTCGCTGCTTGCATATTTTTGCTCAACTGGAACGCGGAGGACCTACGGCTTCGCTCCGTTCAGTGCCCCTCCTTGCCGAACCGGACCGCGAAGGACCTTCGTCTCCTTCGCTCCATAGCTTGAATGCTCGTGCTAATTCAATGCTCAGGACCTGCGGCTTCGCTGCGCGTCCGACCCCTACGGTGCGGTCCTGACGGCTCAGGATCTGCGACCCCGCCGCCTCCACCATTCCAGCTTGTTAATCCGTCGCAGGTTCGGACTTCTTGAGGACACCGGTCAAGTCGGAACCGGTGGGCAGTTGGTAGGGGCGTAGGCCGAACTCCGGCAACGCTGCGAAAATGTGGTCGAAGATGTCGGCCTGGATTTCCTCGTAAGCCACCCACCGCTGATCTCTACTAAAGACGTAGATCTCGATCGGAAGACCTTTCTCCGTAGGCTGCAGTTGACGTACGAGCAGCGTCATCTCCTGGTGTAGTTTTGGGTGATGGCGCAGATATTGGACCAGGTAAGCGCGAAAGGTGCCTACGTTGGTCATACGCCGGCCGTTGACGAGCGAGGTGTCGTCGATGTTCATCTTCTCGTTGTACTCGGCGAGCTCTCGTTTTTTCTCGGAAATGTAATCTTCGAGCACCTTGATCCTGGCAAGCTTTTCGATCATCTCGGGCGTGAGGAAGCGAATGCTGTTGATATCGATGTTGACAGAGCGCTTTATACGCCGCCCTCCGGACATTTCCATGCCGCGCCAGTTCTTGAATGAGTTACTTATCAGCGCGTAAGTTGGGATTGTGGTAAT
>CP070631.1:2250465-2253798 GCA_020356045.1 Candidatus Latescibacterota bacterium | reverse complement strand
GCGAGCCGCTGGGCGATGACTCCGGCAGCCACGGGGATCCACACGAGGTAATATAAGGAGACAGACTGAAAGACCGCCCCTGTAAGGACCGTGAGGAAGGATATGAGAAAGTAGTAACAGAGATGAGGGAGCCAATCGAGCTCGGGGTCCCAACGCGCCTTCATCGCGACAATAAACCCCCGAACCCCCGATAAGAGCACAGCCAAGTACGCGGCGAATCCAAATATCCCCAGCCAAACGAGAATATCGAGGTAGGCGTTGTGAGTGGGTATCCTCGCGATCAGCTCAGTCGCTGACCGGAGTTGAAAGTTGTTTAGCCCCACACCGGTAAACGGTGCGTCGACAAAAAGATGCCATGCCGTTTTGTGCGCCTGGAGCCGGAGGAAAAAGGACCAGTCCTCCGACATGCCCTGCATCATATCGCTCACCGACCGCAACCGG
This sequence comes from Candidatus Latescibacterota bacterium, assembly GCA_020356045.1. Lineage (GTDB taxonomy): Bacteria > Krumholzibacteriota > Krumholzibacteriia > WVZY01 > WVZY01. The sequence continues at coordinate 2,253,357 of CP070631.1, read as the reverse complement.
TACCAGTAGTACGGCGGAATCACCCACAGCGTCACCAGCACGACGACGATCCCCGTCAGGTATCCCCATTTGTTTCTCGCCTCCTTGAAAAACACGGCAAATAGAACAAATCCCAACGGGAAAAATGCCTGGCGCGAAAACGACATAACGATAGCTACAACGAGGCCGACGGCAACCATACCAAACATAAATCGGTAGATAAGCAACCTGGATCGCCTGATGGCGTATACGGCGAGTGGAATCCCCGCACCCATGTACAGTGCGCCCTTGTTGGGGTTGACGTGGGTGCCCGCAAAACGGTTGACATCCAAAATCGCGGAAATGGCCGTCGCGTCTTTTTCCCATCCCATTTTGATGTTGACCACACCCAGGAGCACCGTGGCGACTACACCGGCAAGCATCACCATCGCCAGCCGTTCAAGATCGCGCGGCGTCCGGATGAGCTGAAGACAAAGCAGAACCACGACGAGGACTTTCGCATAAACGGTCAATGCAAGCAACGCCTGGGCCGGGTACCAGGCATACACCATCGACTGAATCACAATGACGGTCAATACACATATCGAGGCTGAAAAAAACCAATTGTTGATCGGCTCCTCGTCCCCTCTGAGGATACGGAGCAAGACCGATGCGGCGATGAGAACGACGAGCGGCGCCGCCACGGGATATGGGGCGTAAAAACTCAAACCGGCGTAAATATAGAATATGGTGAAATAGAGTCCCTGCTTCGGGTAACAGAAGGCCAAAAATCCCATTACCGCGGCGGCAACGCCAAACAACGCCAGCTTTACCAGACCAAGCGGAATTACGGTCTTCGCCAGCGGCGCCACCGCGACGAGCAGCGCGGAAATCACTAAAAGGGTTACGGTCTGTCGGTGGGTGAGCCCGGTGTCTGAGTTCGCGTGCATGCTCACTCCGGACGTGGCCGACCCCTGGCCTTGCGGAAGAGGTGTTTGATATCCGATATCAGTGGGGCGGCCAATTCGGTCAGGCGACCGCTTCGCTTTTTATCTTCACGCCACGCGGTGACAAAAAGGGCGATGAGCGCGCCCCAGGCGACGCCCGCCACGCCGCCGAGCAGAACAATCATTTTGCGTTTTGGGCGGGTCCGAAGTTCCGGAACGTCCCCCCAGTCGAGAACCTGGACGGTAGGCGTGTCACGTGCTTCCTCCACACGCGCCGTTTCGTACTCTTTTATCAACATCCCATGGACAAGCTCCAGCGTTTTAACACGCCGCATGAGACGCGAGAGTTCGAGCGCCGTTTCCGGAAGCGTATCAAAGGTGGGAAAGTAGGACCTGACCAGGTCGGCCTCGGCTCTGGCCGAATCCGCCTTGAACATCTGCAACTGGTCGAGAATCTCGTCATACTCTTTCTTTTTGCGCACGTATTCTTCCGACGCGGTGGTCGTGTACTGTCGAAGAATCTCCAGATCGACTTCCAACGCCACCGCCTCGGCGCTAAGGCTGGCGACGATATCAATCGCCGACCGGATTTGCTCGCTGAGGTCGAGCGCCTCGTGCTCCATCTGGAAATCTTTTAAGGCCTCTTCCGCTTCCGCCAGATCGCGCTCGTGCACCTCGAGGTGCTCGGCTATGAACTCTTTGGTTTTGGAGGCCCGCGAGATGTTGTACTCGCGGTTGAACTCGTCAAGCAGCTCGACGTAGCGGTTGACAATGGCCGCAGCCCGCTCGGGGCTGCGATCCTCAAATCCAATTTTGAGAAGTCCGTTTTCGAGCAGCGTAAATGTCGTGTGACTTCTCAGTTCACCCAGTGCTTCCGCCGTAAGCGGTGTCCCGTAAGATTCTCTCAAATCGAATTCATCGAGCAGCTTTTTGCCGACCGTTCGGCTGAGCAGGATGTCGATGTAGATCGTATTGGGCCGCGCCCCCATCGCGCTCGGTCCAACGATGGGCAACTGAAGACTTTGCTGCAAAATATCCGCGTACCGCGGCAATGACGAACCCGTTTCCGGTGGAAACAATGACGCGGTCGCCGTATACCACTGGGGAACCAACAAACTGACAACTGCAGCGCTCACGGCGAATATCAAACCGAGGGACAGGATAAATTTCCGCCACTGTATCAGAGTTCTCAATACAAATAACATCTGAGCGCCTTAGTTTTTCGCTATTTTTTCCGCGATTTCCGCGGGCTCGATCCCCTTGGCCCGCTGCGGTGAGGGTTGTTTGGTGAGATGAGGTTTGAGTTCGGTAACCACGCGGAGCGCGGGACTGCCCACGGGGGAGAGGCGCGCGCTTTCCGCCTTGTCCCAGGTGCTCTGACGCTCGCCCGACAGGAACTTCGCGATCGCCACAACTGCCGCCAGATTGACCATGGTGAAATAGAACGGAACATAGTACACCGGGTGCGGTTTCCGAGTGCGTCTGACCCGCCAACCGTTTAACGCCGCAAGGTAAAGGCCCACTTGAAGCAGGAGCGTCAATGTGTAGAAAACGGAATCGCGGGAGAGAGCCACATTGGCCATAAAGGTAAAGAACAGCAATGGTCCGATCCCCCAGCGGAGGAGTTTGTGCGAGAAAAACTGGAAGCGTCTGAAACCCCGCAGTTTCTTTCGCAGCAGCGAATACCCCGTCAACCCGCGCACAATGATCCTGATCTTGCGCTTGAACTCCTCTTCCCAGAATATGGTGGATCGCTCGAAGGCCAACGCTCCCGGTTCGTAGACCACACCGTAACCACGGCTCCCAATATCGATGGGAAGCTCGAAATCGTTGGCCACGGAGGGATAGAGCTCGGCGAAAAGGTCGCGACGTATGCCAAAAATCGATCCGTTGGCGACCAGCACGCGTCCCAGCGAGCTCTCGAGCCGGCTCAAAAGACCTTCGTACCGCCAATAGAGTCCTTCGCCCTTTGACACCGACGTCGTGT
>CP070631.1:2248803-2250365 GCA_020356045.1 Candidatus Latescibacterota bacterium | reverse complement strand
TGGTGACAACCTCAGGAAAGGCGCAGCTACGAATTCGGTTCAGATCGCCGAGTTGTTTTTATGATGGCACACCGTCAGTTCGACTCATATCAACGCCGACAGCCCAACAAACGCCCGTTTATCCCAGAAGACCCCGGGCTTTTGATGCTTGCCATTGGGTTGATTGTTGTTTTTTCAATGACAACGCACGAACCAGCAAGTCTTTTGCTCGTGTTGTTTTATGTTTTAATTTTGCACCGAGCCGCGGGCCATTCGATACAAACAATTGTCCGACATGCAAAAGCGATCGCACCATTTGTATTGCTGATAATTGTTGTCAACGCGCTCCTGATCAAAGGTGAGCCGATTGCGGCGCTGGTTCCGTTCGTGTATAGGGACGGGCTGGTGACCGGTGTTTATTACGGCATTCGCCTGATCGTCATGTTTTTGGCGATAGCCTTGTTTCTTTCCGTCACGACCCCGGAGACAATCGCAAGGGGATTCGCCGCGGCCGTCAAGCCATTCTCTCCCGATGCCGCTCGCCGCGTGGCCCTGCACTCGTTTGTATCGCTGGGATATTTGCCGTTGTTTTCTCGAGAGGTGCGGCGCGTGCGGATTGCCCAGCAATTCCGTGGAGGCGGGATGGACGGCGGTCTGATAAAAAAGTTGCACGGCGCGCGATTATTGCTCGTTCCCTTATTTCTATCCGCCATCCAGCGATCTGCTCAACTTGCCACGGTTATCGAGCTGCGGGACATTCGCTCCACGATTGTGCCTCTGCTAGCCGTTGAGCCGGTCCCGCGCAGGGATTACCTGTTTGTTCTGGTTACGCTAGTGGTGTTGATCGCGGGATGGTGGATTGCCTGACATTCTATGCGAAATTTCAAACTCCGCATCGAGTACGACGGCACCGATTTTCACGGCTGGCAAAAACAGCCCGGTTTGAGGACCGTTCAGGGGCTGATTGAGGATGCCGTCGAGACGATATTTAGAAAACGAACTGCCGTATACGGAGCGGGAAGGACCGACGCCGGTGTACACGCCATCGGGCAGGTGTGTAATTTTGTTGTCGACACGGAACACACTGCCGAACATGTGGGCCGGGCGCTCGCGAGTTATCTCCCGGAAGACATACAGGTGCGCGAGGCCCAAGAGGTCGCCCTGGCCTTTCATGCCCGTTTCGATGCGGTCGGACGCCGCTATGTATACTACCTCCGTACCGAGCCCACGGCGATTGGGCGGCGGTTCGCACACGTGGTGACCTACCCGCTCGATCTGGAAGCGATGCGGGCCGCGGCACGTTATCTGTTGGGGGAAAAAGATTTTACGAGCTTCACCCCCACGCGATCCTCCGACGTTCCCACCACGTGTGACCTCAAAGAGGTTATAATAGATACGAAGGAAGATGTCATATCGCTCATGTTCCGTGCGGATCATTTTCTTCATCACATGGTGCGCGTCATCGTGGGGACGTTGATCGACGTCGGTCGGGGGCGAGTCGAGCCGGAACATATGGAAACGATTCTGTGTAAAAAGGACCGTACCGCGGCGGGTCCGACGATCCCGCCGAACGGTCTGTTTTT
>CP070631.1:2233001-2248703 GCA_020356045.1 Candidatus Latescibacterota bacterium | reverse complement strand
ATCGCAAAAAATCGCCCATACGGATGCCTTTTCGAGCGACCTTGTCGACATAGGCGGGGGATATTCCCTTTTTGGTGGTCCCGATCGACGAGGCTCCAAGCCGTTTCTCGCTACCGGCGTCGAGAAGCATGTGATACGGGAGCACTGCATGGGCTTGTTCGCTCACAAAGATACGGTTGTCAACACTGATTCCCTGCGCCTTGATACCATCAATTTCCCCGGCCAGTGCGATCGGATCGATGACCATCCCGCCGCCCAGAATGCACGTCACGTGCGGGTAGAGGATTCCAGACGGCACCAGATGAAATGCAAACCGGGCCCCGTCGACGACCACCGTGTGGCCAGCGTTGGCGCCGCCCTGATACCTGACGACATACCCCGCGTCCCCCGCCAGGCAGTCAATGATTTTGGCCTTACCTTCGTCTCCCCACTGGCCGCCAATGACGAGTGTGACCGGCATAAAATTCTCCTCTGGGAAGCGGTACCCGGTGCTTTCTCTGCGGGTCTCGGCGCGACACGCTGCCGAAGACACCATAGGTGGCAATCAGACCGGAACGCACATAAAAACAACCGCTCATCACAGCGGTTCGAAATCCGGAGCCAAGTATTTATACAATCTCTGTTTGAGGAAATCAAGGAAAATGGGGCGACCACGCCTCGTCATCCGCGTCGCCCTCTCCGATCAACTCGAGGTATTCCCTCATCTCGCTTCGAAAGACCTCTTTGATTTTACCCCAGGTCTGCACGGTCAAGGCGATCGAACAATCGGATGAATCGCCCGGGTTGGAATGCTCGATCGGTTCGCCCGGGTGGTCGAAAACGCCGTCCCCGTCCTTGTCACCAAGCTCGAAGCCGTTCAGACATTTATCATTGTCCGAGTTGATCATAGCCAGCGTCCGGTCCCAAACGCGGCCGTTTTTGTCAAAGTCGACGCCAAATATGTTCAGATCGGAATCACCGGTGGTCGGGTTCGATGAGGTGTGACATAGGCCACATTTGAACTTGTTGTATGCGGGAAGCAGGACCATTTCGTTGGTCGTGCTCTCGACGTATCCTGGCCACAGGAGCATGGCCACCGGCGCCAGGAACACCGCTGCAGCAAAAATGCCGATCAGGATCCTATGCAGCCGTCTCGTAAGCATGGTTCTCGCCTTTATAAGTATAAACCGCTTCACCGGAAACGTCAACCGGGCGGCAATTATACCGTCTTTATTGCGTTTAGCCGCTCCTTCGCCAATCTACCCTGGACGACCGTCCGCCGGCAACCGCATCAACGGTCTCCGTCGTACCTTGGTCTCGCCGTGGGTTACGTCGCGCCCCCCACCACATCTCGAACTTCACCCGTAATTAGAGCCTTGGCAATCTTTTGTGCAATTTCCACCCCGACGCCTATTTGAGCTTCGGCGGTGGCGGCTCCAATATGCGGTGTAAACACCGACCGATCGTGCGAAAATAGCGGATGAGCCCCCGGAGGCTCGTCAACATACACATCGATCGCCACTCCGGCAATCTTGCCCGATTCCAGCCCCCTGACGACCGCCTCCTCGTCATAGACACCGCCCCTGGCGCAATTGACAAGAAATACGCCGTCACGCATCCGGGCGATTTCGCTATCTCCAATCATCCCTTTCGTTTCCGCAGTCAGTGGCACGTGGGCTGTGATGACGTGGCTCGTTTGCAGCAATTCGTCGAGCCCCACCAATCTCGCCCCATAATCCTCTGCGGTCTCCGCCGTTACGACCGGATCCACAGCGATCACTTCGGTGGAAAACGCATGCATACGGCGGGCCACCTCCCGGCCAACACGACCCAGACCGACCACACCCAGCGTCTTTCCGTGTAGTTCTACCCCTCTGAGCGTCTTTCGATCCCACCTATTTTGCCTCACCATCCGGTCGGCTTCGGCGATCCGCCGCGTAACACCAAGGATCATCCCCACGGTATGCTCGGCCGTAGAAATGGTGTTACCGCCCGGTGCGTTCATGACGGTAATGCCATGCTCGTCAGCCGCGGAGAGATCGATGTTGTCCACACCGACCCCTGCGCGGCCGATATATTTCACTCGAGTGCAACTCTCGATGATCGCCCGAGTCAGTTTGGTCGGACTCCGAACGATGATGGCGTCGAAATCTCCGAGCAGCGACACCAGTTCCTCTGCAGTTAGCGTTCCCACCGCGACAGCCTCGATCGAATCGTACGCGTCAAAAACGTCTACCGCTTCTCGGGTGATATGATCGGTCAGAAGAACTCTGAACATTGGCAAGAACCTCAGCGGTCCGGTGCTACTTGCCCCGGTAAACTTCGAGCATCGCTTCGACACCTGGTCCCAACGAGTCGATGATCTCCAAATCAAACAGGGTGGACTCGAACGCCGCCATCAAGGCAACCATGTCCGCTTCATAATAGTAACCGAGATGACCAATACGAACGATTTTGCCTTTGAGCCGCGCCTGCCCACCGGCAATCTGAAATCCATGTTTTTTGACCAGGTATTTCTTTACCGATTCGGCTCGATTGTTTTCGATGACCACTGCGGTCGTACAACGAGCCGGCACCGACGCAAGCACCCGGAGTCCCAGCGCGGTCACCCCAGCACGCGTGGCTTGCGAATTGCGGGCGTGGCGCCGCAGAATATTTTCCCGTCCTTCCGCTCTCATCATGACCAGTGCTTCACGCATCCCGATGATCAATGGAATCCCGGGCGACCACGGCGTATCCCAGTTCTTGTATGATTTGAGCGCACGCGCCAGGTCGAAGTAATAAACGGGATGCTCACGGTGCTCGATCCTCTCGCGTGCTGCCGGGGACACCGCCAGGTACGAAAGCCCCGGTGGGGTCATCACGCCTTTTTGCGCGCCGCCAACGACAACGTCGAGGCCCCATTCGTCGGTCTCCAGCTCTTCGCAACCAACACTGGTAATTCCATCGACGATGATTAGCGCACCGTGGTTGTGCGCCAGCTCTGCCATGGCCTTCACGTCCTGCAAAACACCGGTGGACGTCTCCGCGTGGGTCGTAAACACAGCGCTCACATCGGGGTTGGTCTCGAGCGCTTCCCGAACCTTTTCGACCGGCACAGGGTCGCCCCAAGTGGCCTCCACGGTGATCACATCGAGTCCGTAGGCCTCGGCAATTTCTTTCCAGCGTTGGCTGAATTTACCGAGCACTGTTACGAGCACTTTGTCACCCGGGCCGGTCAGATTGACTGCCGCTGCCTCCATAGCGCCGGTACCTGATGACGTCAACACGAGAACCGGGTTTTCCGTACGCATCAGCCATTGGAGTCCCTCGACAAGTTCGCGGTGAATTTGCCGGAATTCATCTGTCCGATGATGGATCAGCGGCTGCGCGAGTTGCCGACTCACCTGCCAGGGGACCTCCGTAGGACCCGGAGAGAACAGTCGTCTTTTCGTCATATTATTCTCGTTTCACTTGCGTTTGCTAACATACAAATCTCGAGGATCGTTTTTGTTCACTCGCCGGCAAGGCTGTCGGTAATCCACGCCCACAGTTCGCGCTTGCCCCCACCAGTCTCGGATGAAAACGGGACCACCGCAGTCCGTGGGTCGGCAGACAGCGATGATACGTGCTCGGCGATCCTCGAATCAATGCTGGTTTTCTTGACCTTGTCGGATTTGTTGAACACGAGACAAAGCGGAACGCCGGAATCGCGCAGCATCACCGCCGTCTCCTTGTCTTCACGGCTGGGCGAGTGACGGATGTCCATCAACTGGACGACCCCCTTCAGTTCCGCTCGTTCTTCAAGATAGTCCAGGATCAGTTTCTGCCATCTCGCGCGCTCGGTTTTTGACACTCGCGCGTAACCGTACCCCGGCATATCGACAAAATTGAACTGTTCGTTAACGCTATAATAGTTCGCCGTCCGGGTTTTACCAGGTGTGTTCGACGTGCGCGCGATGTTGCGCCGGCCGAGGAGCGTGTTTATCAAGGATGACTTTCCGACATTGGAACGGCCAAGAAACACGATTTCCGGACCTTGCCCAGCGGGCAGCGGCTGCCCGTATCCATACGAGCCAACATATGTCACGGTTTTGATTTTCAACTATAGCCCAACGTTAGATGTCAACAGGACGCGGACCGTGGAGAGGCGTCCGACCGAACGACGACACTGCACCGACTGCCGGGCGGCCACCACGACCATGAGCAATAGTCTCCGAGACGACAAGGCGAAGGGCTAGTGGGCCACCGAGGTGTCTTTCATATACTCGAAAAACCCGATCTCTCTCTCGAGATCCCGTTTGCTCGATTTCCTCGGCGCACGCGGAAGTGGTTTCTTGAGGGCCAGCTTGAGAATGTCCCGCATATCTGAGACCGAGTGGATCTTGATCCCCGACCGAACTTCCTTTGGCAGTTCCTTGATCACCTGCGAGACCGCCTTGGGGATGACGACTTCCTTCACGCCGGCGCGCAACGCGGCAACTGTTTTCTCGTTGAGTCCGCCAACGCCCAACACTTCACCCTTGAGTGTCAATTCCCCGGTCATCGCGATATCTTTTCTTACCGGGATTCCAAAGAAGTTCGAAATCAATGCCGTGGCGATCGCCACACCGGCGCTCGGCCCATCTTTCGGAATCGCGCCTTCGGGCACGTGAACGTGCACATCGATCTCGTTAAAGAAGTTCTTCTTGAGCGGCAACACACGGGCGACTCCGCGCGCATAGGTCAGCGCGATTTGAGCGGACTCTTTCATCGAGTCACCGAGCAAACCTGTTAGCGACAGTTTACCCGTGCCGGGCATGAAGCCCACCTCGATCCGGAGGATATCTCCCCCCGAGCTCGTCCAAGCCAACCCCGTCACCACACCAACCATATCGCTCGTCGGAAGCTCCTTCTCAGTGAAGTGCGGAATTCCCACAAACCGCTCGAGGTTTTTCGGTGACACCGACACCGGCTCTTTTTTGCCCGCCGATGCAAAGCCCACAGCGACCTTTCGAAGTATCTTGGACAGCTCGCGCTCCAAATTACGGACACCCGATTCCCGGGTATAGAGCTGGATGATGTTGCGGACGGCGGTATCCGTCACGCGGATATCCCGGGCAGCGAGACCGTGCCGAGACAGCATCTTGGGTATCAGGAAATTCTGGGCGATCTTGATCTTTTCCGTCTCCAAATAGCCGGGTAGACGGATGATCTCCATTCGATCCTGAAGCGCGGGCGGGATCGTGTGGGTCACATTCGCGGTGGTGATAAACATGATCTCGCTGAGATCGTACTCCACCTCGAGATAATGGTCGCTAAACGTGTGGTTCTGTTCGGGGTCGAGAACCTCTAGCAGTGCCGCAGCGGGGTCGCCACGGAAGTCACTCGACATCTTGTCGACTTCGTCGAGGAGCATCACGGGGTTCTTGCTCTGCGCCTTGATCACCGACTGAATGATCCGCCCCGGCATCGATCCGATGTATGTACGGCGATGCCCGCGAATCTCCGCCTCGTCACGAACACCACCCAGCGAGAAATGGACGAACCGCCGCCCCAATGCATCGGCGATCGAACGTCCCAACGATGTCTTACCAACCCCGGGGGGGCCGACAAAGCACAAAATAGGTCCCTTCAACGATCGAGACAGTTTTAGCACCGCGAGAAACTCGAGGATCCGTTCTTTGACTTTTTTCAATCCATAATGATCCGCATCGAGACGCCGTTTCACCTGTTTGATGTCGAGCCGGTCATCGGTTCGCATCTGCCAAGGGAGCGAGAGTAACGTGTCGAGGTAATTGCGGACCACCGTGCTCTCCGGGGACAAGCTCGGCATCCGGCTCAACCGGTCGAGCTCCTTCATCGCCACTTCATAGGCTTCGGCGCTCATCCCGGCCTTTTCGATCTTCTCTTGCAGCTCGTCGACTTCCGACGACTCGTCGGGGGTGTCGCCAAGCTCCTTGCGGATGGCCTTGAGCTGTTCGTGCAGGTAGAACTCTTTCTGATTTTTCTGAACCTGATTCTTGACGTCGCTTTCGATTTTCTTCTCGAGCTTGAGTATCTCCAATTCTTCGGCGAGGAGCTTGCCGATCGTCCGGAACCGAGGTTCCAGCTCGACGGTTTCGAGTATCGGTTGTTTGACCTCGATTTTGGTCACGATGTGCGCTGCCATCGAATCGGCCAGCCGGTCGAAATCCTCGATGGGAAGGACCGTTCTCAACACCTCGTCCGGGATGCGTTTATTGAGCTGAACGTACTCGGTAAATTGTGTGGTCACGCTCCGCACCAGCGCCCTCATTTTTCGGTTCGACACGGGGCGCGGCTCCTGCAGCGATACTTTCGCCTTGAAAAATTTTCTCGTGCCGAGATAGCGCTCGACCTCACCACGCGCCACACCCTCGACGAGGATCCGCATGGTCCCCTCGACCAAACGCATGATCTGAAGGATCTTGACCACCGTGCCAACATCGTAGAGATCCTGATGGACCGGGTCATCGATCTGCATGTCCCGCTGCGTGATGACCAGCAGCAGCCGGTCTTTTTTCATGGCTTCGTCGAGCGACGCAAGCGATTTGGGCCGGCCGACGAGCAACGGCGTAATCATTCCTGGAAACAACACCACGTCGCGCAACGGCAGCACGGGAAGCGTCGTTGGGATTTCAATAACGTCGTCGTCTTTCTCGAGATGAGCCATCTGTGCTCCACTGATAGTATTGTTTGAACTGTGGTATGAACGATGTCGTCGCAACCGATTCCGGGATCCCGCCAACCGGTCGTCCAGCGTGCGGGCAGGGACCGTGTCTTCTCACGCGTCCGGCGGCTTTCGCGCTACCGCGCCGGAGCGCTCGGACCCCGGGGCTTTCGATCGCGTTGGATCGCTTAGGCCTCGCGAGCCCTGCGATCGCGCTGAATGACCATTTCGGGCTCGATGTTTTTCAGAATCGTGTCTGGTGTCACAACGACTTTGCGTATATCCGGCTTGGACGGGATCTCGTACATCAGCTGCAGCATCGTTTCCTCGATCACCGATCGCAACCCCCTTGCACCCATCTCCCGTTTCTTCGCCACTTCGGCGATCGCCCGAAGCGCGTCATCGGTAAATACGAGCTCCACGTCTTCCATGTGAAATAGTTTCTGGTATTGTTTGACGAGCGCGTTTTTGGGTCTGACTAGGATTTCAACCAGCGCGTCCTCATCGAGATCCGAGAGCACCCCAACTACGGGAATCCGGCCAACGATCTCGGGAATCAACCCGTACTTGGTCAGGTCGTCCGGGGCGACCTGTTTTAGGACCTCCGCGGTATCAACCGCATTGCGCCGCGTTTTTTCGGTGCCAAACCCAAGCACCTTTTTCCCAATTCGTTCTTCGATGATACGGTCGAGACCGTCAAACGCTCCGCCACAGAGAAACAGGATATTCTTTGTGTTGATTTCGATATAGCTCTGCTGAGGGATCTTTCTGCCACCCTGGGGAGGCACGTTGCACACGGTTCCTTCGAGCATCTTTAACAGCGCCTGCTGGACACCCTCACCCGACACGTCGCGGGTGATCGACGGGCTGTCGCTCTTGCGCGCTATCTTGTCGAGCTCGTCGATATAAACGATGCCTTTCTCGGCAGCAGACACGGATGAACCAGCATTCTGGTAGAGCTTCAACAAAATGTTCTCGACATCTTCGCCAACGTAGCCGGCTTCGGTAAAGGTGGTCGCGTCCACGATGGCAAAGGGCACCCGCAGAAAACGCGCCAGCGTCTGCGCCAGCAGCGTCTTACCCGTTCCTGTGGGACCCAGCATCAGGATGTTGCTCTTGTCCAGCTCGACATCGTCGGCTGTTTTTTCGTGCATGATCCGCTTGTAATGGTTGTAGACCGCCACCGACAACATGATTTTGGCGTCATCCTGGCCGATCACGTACAAGTCGAGAAACTCCTTGATCTCTTTCGGCTTTGGAAAATCCTCGGCATCGAACAGCACCTGCCCGGAGATCTCGTCGTCGAGGATATCCTTACAGAGCTTGATGCACTCGTTGCAGATGTAAACCGACGGACCGGAGATCAGCTTGGTCACTTCATCTTGTCCTCTTCCGCAGAACGAGCATCTTAGGATTTGCGGGGTTCCGATCTTCTTTTTCATACAGGCTCCTGTTGACGATTACCCTTTGCTGTATCTACTTGCCAACATCCGAGCGTCTCTCAAAAATGTTGTCGATAATTCCGTATTCCATTGCTTCTCCCGCCGCCATGAAAAAATCGCGGTCGGTGTCCTTTGCGATTTGTTCGACGGGCTGTCCCGTGTGTTCAGCCAAGATCACGTTGAGTTGGTCGCGCATCTTGAGAATCTCTTTTGTGTAAATCTCGATAGATGCCGCTTGCCCTTCGGACGCACCCGAAGGCTGGTGGATCATGACACGCGCATGGGTGAGAGCGGAACGCTTACCGGGTGTCCCTGCCGCCAGCAGCACCGCGGCCATACTCGCCGCCTGCCCCATGCAGATCGTCGCCACATCGGGCGCGATATACCGCATCGTGTCGTAGATGGCCATTCCCGATGAGATGACGCCGCCTGGGCTGTTGATATACAGGAAGATGTCCCGGTCGGCGTCCTCGGCCTCCAGAAATAGCATTTGCGCGATCACGATGTTCGCCACCGCATCATTAATCGGAAGCCCGAGGAAAATGATGCGGTCTTTCAACAGCCGCGAGTAAATGTCATACGATCTCTCGATACGTCCAGTCTGCTCGACCACGACCGGAATGGGGTACTGATTGTGCGTCATTTCCTCGCTATCCTTTCTCCACCGGTAATATAACCACTCAAAATGGTCCGCAGAAGCAAAATCACTTGCCGACCGTTATGTCCGCTTTCTCACGCAGAAAATCCAAAACTTTCCTATCGCGCATCTCGTTCTCGAGGCTCCGGCGGCGTTCCGGATGCCGGAAATATTCTTTGATCTCGTCCGACCGCTCCTCACCACCGGCGGTGAGCTCGCCGATCTTGGCCTCGATGTCTTCCCGGCTCACATCCAGAGACTCCTGCTTGCGAACCGCTTCGAGGATGAGGAACTTCTTGATGGTTCGTACCGCCGCCTGCGTAAAATGTTCCCGAATCTCCTTCTCCCTCTCGGCCTCGTCGGGCGCGTTTGGCCGCCGCTGCCTGTCCTCTTCGAGCACCGATGCCAGATAGTTCTCAACCATCGCGTCGGGAACGTCAAAAGGATTCTTCTCGATCAGTTGATCGATGATCATTTCTTCAACATCATGGTCGCGGCGCTTCGCTTCCTCTGCGACCAGATCCTCGCCGACCTTTTCTTTGAGCGCCGCGAGACCGGTGAACTCTTTGCCCAGGGATTTGGCGAACTCGTCGTTGATCTCCGGCAGCCGTTTCTCCTTGACCTCTTTGACCGTAACCCGGAATTTCTTTTTTGTCCCGGCCACGTTCTTCTCGGGAAAGTCATCCGGGTATTCGACCTCGATGTCCTTTTCGTCTTTAACGCTCAGCCCGATCAACCCCTCGCGAAACTCGGGCAGTAGCGAACCACCGGTCAGATCGACCGGGTAGTTCTCGCTCAACTTGGTGCCGTCGATATTTCCGGAATCGAGCAGCGGCGCATAGTCAATCAGCAAAAAATCGTCCTCCTTTGATGCCCGGTCGACTACGGCCAGGGTAGCGTTCTGTTCTCTAAGCCGCTCGAGCACCTCGCTGATCTCCTTTTCCCCGATCTCGTTTTTCTGAACCTTGACCTTGACGTCCTGGTATCCCTCGACGACCACCTCGGGCCGTACTTCCACAACCACCTCGACAGAGATATTCTCGCCGCGCTCCGCCTTGAGATTTTCGAACCTGGGCTCGGCGATGGGGCGGATTCCCTCGCGGTTCAGGGCATCCTCATATACCGCAGGTAGCAGGTTTTGGACCGCATCGGCGTGAACGGCACCGCCGTAGTTCTTTTCGATATATTTAAGAGGTACCTTTCCCTTGCGGAATCCCGGCACTTTGAGGTCGCGGCGCAACGCGTCCCGCACCCTGGACTCCTCCTTTTCGACCTCTTCTTTGGGGATATCGAGCGACAAAACCCGCTTGCAGCCCGACGGGCTCTCGACACTCACGGTAAATTTTCTTTCTTTCCTGGTTTTGTCTGTAAACTCTTTTGCCATACACAACTCCAGTGCAGTCCATGGTGCGAGAGGGGGGACTCGAACCCCCACGAGATAAACTCACTGGATCCTAAATCCAGCGCGTCTGCCAATTCCGCCACTCTCGCGCCGAGTAGGTGCCGGCCAGGCCCTGCAACGGGTCCGGTCAGACGGCTATAGTACGTAGGCTCCAAAACACCGGTCAAGCCAAATAACTCAACGCCCACGCTCTTTCTAATGTGGTTTAAAAGTATCTACCAAAACGCTGTCAAGACAACATTTACAGATCAGGTGTACGCCTCGATTCCCGTGAGGCCATGACCGATGATCAGGGTATGGATGTCGTACGTCCCTTCGTACGTCTCCACCGCCTCGAGATTGCACATGTGGCGCATGCTCTGATACTCACCGCTGATCCCGTTGGCGCCCAGAATCCCACGGGCAAGCCGGGCGATCTCCAGCGCCTTTCTCACGTTGTTGCGTTTGGCCATAGAGATCTGTCTAAAATCGGCTTTGCCCTCATCTTTGAGCCTGCCAAGCCGCAACGCAAGAAGCTGTGCCAGCGTCAAGTCGGTCGCCATGTCGGCGAGTTTCTTTTGTGTGATCTGATATCCCGCAATAGGCCTGTCGTATTGAATCCGGTCCTTGCTGTACTCTAACGCCTCGTGAAAACACGCCATCGCCGCACCGACCGCCCCCCAGGCGATCCCGTAGCGCGCCTGACTCAAACACTGAAGCGCGCACTTGAGACCACCTGAATACGGCAGCAAATTCTCTTTCGGGATGCGACAGTCCGTTAAAACAAACTCGCTCGTGTCGCTCGCACGCAGCGACAGTTTGTGTGTCATCTTTTTCGCTTCAAAACCGGGACGATCCGTCTCGACGATAAAGCCGTGGATCACTCCGTTGAGCTTCGCCCACACAATTGCCACATCCGCGGCGCTTGCGTTGGTGATCCACATCTTTGCGCCATTCAAAATATAACCCTTCTCGTCTTCGACTGCGGTCGTAATCAAACCGCCAGGGTTGCTGCCGTAATCCGGTTCGGTCAACCCAAAGCACCCGATCGACTCGCCGGTGCAAAGCCGGGGCAGCCACTTTTTGCGCTGTTTCTCGGTTCCGTACTCGTTGATGGGATACATCACCAACGATGATTGCACCGATACAAAGCTCCGGAATCCCGAGTCACCACGCTCGAGTTCCTGCATCATCAAACCGTACGCCACATTGTTTATCCCCGCGCAGCCGTACCCGTCAATGGTCGCGCCAAATACGCCGAGTTCCCCCAGCTTGCGTGCCATCTCCAACGGAAACGTCCCGTTCTCGTAGTGCTCCCGTATAACGGGCAGAATCTGTTCCTCAGAGAACTCGCGAACGGTGTCCCTGATGATGCGTTCGTCCTCGCTGAGCTGGTCGTCGATCAACATCAGATCGACCCCGTCAAACTTCCGCATGCTAACGTCCCTTGAATTCCGGTTTGCGTTTGTTGAGAAACGCGTCGGTTCCCTCTTTCATATCTTCCGTCCCGCACAACACGCCAAACCGGGCTGCCTCGAGCTTGCATGCGTCGTCAAAATCGAGATCATAACCCTGATTGACGAGTTCCATCACCGCCGCCAATGCCAAGGGACCTTTGCCAAGCAGAGTCTTCGCCGTCTTCTCGGCGGCCGCCATCAATTCGTCCTGCGCCACCACTTGTGTAACCAACCCGATACGCACCGCCTCGGCGGCGTCGATCATTCGACCGGTCAGGGTTAGTTCCATCGCGACACCACGGCCGACCAATCTCGACAACCGCTGTGTGCCGGCGAACCCCGGTGTGACCCCCAAATTGACCTCGGGCTGGCCAAACTTGGCGTTCTCCGACGCGATCCGGATGGTGCAGGCCATCGACAGTTCGCACCCCCCGCCCAACGCAAAACCGTTGACCGCCGCTATCGACGGCTTGCCCATTGTCTCGAGCACGCGAAACACCCGCTGACCATTCTCCGCCATCTCCAGCCCCCGCACGGCGTCCTTCTCATGGATCTCGGAGATATCCGCTCCGGCGGCAAACGCCTTCTCACCCGCACCGGTCACAATCAGCGCGCCAACCGCCGAATCCCCCGCCACATCGTTGAAAATCTCACCGAGCTCGGCAACAAGCTGATCGTTCAGCGCGTTGAGAACCTTGGGCCGGTTGAGCGTAACGTAGGCGATCCTATCTTTTTTCTCGATCAAAACATGTTCGTAAGCCACTCTCGCCCTCCTTCAAATTGGCTTTAAGAGCTGACGCGCCGTTCCGGCTCCTTCGGACCCGGCGTATGGGCTGCGGAATGCGTGGAAATCCAAACGGGGATTGGCAAACGTCGGTCGGGTAAGCCGTTATCGCGTTGCCGTCACTCCGATCAAATTGGACCCGGTCCCATCACCCACCTCACCGCAGTGACTAATTAACCACTTATAACTCAAAGGCTTGCTACGCCATACCCTAATAAACCATACGGTCCACGTCAACAAAAAACTCCACCTCCACAGCCGATCGGAACCGGAATTGCATCCATTGCTCACGCCACCTGTATA
Source organism: Candidatus Latescibacterota bacterium (assembly GCA_020356045.1). Taxonomy (GTDB): domain Bacteria; phylum Krumholzibacteriota; class Krumholzibacteriia; order WVZY01; family WVZY01. The sequence goes on along the minus strand of CP070631.1, from coordinate 2,236,071 downwards.
TCCGGTGTCGAAGCCGGTTAAATCAGCTTCAATCCGGCGCTATGGGGCAGTTGCGCCGTATCAAAAAACCGGCCGCCCTCGGCGCCGGTGACTTGTTCCAAGGGCTCCGCCCGGTGATTGACTCAACCATGCGATCCACCACACTGGTTTTGTTGCTCCTCGCCGTCGGGGTCGTCGTTTGTCCAACAGCGTTGTCGACCGGCGGATCTACCTCATGGTGCGGATTCACCGCTGTGTGGCCGCTCGGACCCGGCACCGCCAGCGCGCAGACGTCTCCCGCATGCGCCAATGATCGCATCCAGTTAAGGAGTAGACTGGACGATCTGTTTGACTTACAAACACCGGAAGGTGATCTCTCGTTTGGCCTCGAGGACAGCCTTTTATACTATCACCCTCTGATGGCCTCGCTGGCGCTAGAAGTGTACCGCCAAACCGCCGACACAGCATGGCTCGAACGCACCCGCTCGGCGATATCGGCCTATTACAATTATCTTCTCGTTCACCACGACGCCGATGACGATTTCCTGATCGAGAAAACCGCATACCGACATGTCCCGCGCGATGGGACAACGTCGATCGAGGGCGTGGGGTTCAACACGTTGATCGCGCTGGACATGTTGAGTCTGTCCAAGATCTGTCTCGAACTCAAACTTCCCGTCGAAGCGCTCTTCTGGTATCAGGGCACCAAAACAATCAGCGCCCGTGTTATCGCATCGGCGTACGACCACAAAGCGGGATATTTTCTCCCCACCACCGCCTCTCCGGCAGCAACCGCGAATCAAACCGACAAGGTGGGCACCTATCTCGCGCTCTCGGCGCTTCCGACGTATTTCCGCCGCAATCTCGGAGATAACATCTCGCGGTCGATCTTGCGCAATTATGTTTTGACCTCGCAGGTAACCCCCCACGAAAACCCGCTGGAATATTTCGATTGGACTCTCGAAGCGGTGGGCGCCAACCGTGCGCACACGGATGAAAAGCTGACGCGCGCTATATTACTTCTCGGCGCGCTCGAGTGGAACGGACTCGCGGCGGAAGCTGCAGAACATGGGAATCGCATCCGCAGCTACACACGACCGCCGGCAACCGATTCGGCGGCATCTCCCGCATTTGGCATATACACGCGGGTACTCGTGTGCATGGTGACGGAGGGTGAGACGCATTGGCTCTTCCCTCGTTTCTATGAGCTGGAGTTGTTGGACAAGCTCGTTTTTCAAAAATCGCTGCTAAACCTGCCTCAAACCGCAGATTTCCGAAACGGGATCGCAGCGGTCAGCGATTTTTTGTCGACGGTCCAGAGCCAACCGGCCCCCCACGGCGCCGGGCCAACTGGGAACCACGGCGACAGCGGGACTGGGCGCGGGTCAGCTGAATTGGGCACCGACCCCAATGAACATGTGGCCGGGCCCGACCTGGCTGCCATTACGCAGTCGATTTGGGATGTCTATATTGGAATTTCGGCACTGCGTGAGCGATCACGCTCCCGGACGCTGTACCCTCCTCGGCTTCGAGACAAAATGCCCGGGTTTGATATCTACATCGCCACCGCGGGTCTCTGGGATGATGTGATCGAATCGCTCCACGACGCCGAAACGGCCGTCGCACAAACGCGAACCGGGGATATCGGGCTCGACGTGTCGGTGACCCTGCAAAACGAAAGTGCGGCACCGAAAACTCCCATCAAGACCAAGATCAGCTTGTCGACTTTGAGACAACCGGCGTCGGTCAAATCCTTGGTCCTGTTCCACGATCAGATGATCGACACTCTTCTCAGTACCGCCACGACCGTCGATCTCGTGCCGGGAGAACCACCGCTCGAGCTTACCTATGCACTGCCAGCGAGCGGCACCACGGCATCGGGTATACAGCCTTTCCGTTTTTCATTAGAGGTTCGACTCGGCGACGACAAACGCGACCGGTGGCACTTTTGTCGTGGGATTTACGTTACCGATCCCCTGTCTTACGAAGTCACGTTTCCACGCGGCACCGTGCTTCACAGCGGCAGCGTCCCCATACGAATCGAGGTCGACAAACACACGGCCAATGGGGCCGTCATCCGCGCCGAATGGTTTAGTCCGACGGGGCTGCGGCCAACCGAGGGGCGCTCGGTGGAAACCTGGATGGCCGAGCACACCGATCGTATTTCGTTCGATCTCAACATCCGCGTTCCGACCCCGTGCAGACCCGGAGCGTTCCCCTTCGTGTTAAAGCTTTTTGCCAACGGAACCGACCTTGGAATGGTACAGTCGAGCTTTTTCAAACACTATCAGTGGTTGCTTGTCGGACCCTTCACGGACAAGCTGAACGCGCTCGACGCCACCTATCCGCCAGAGACACGGATCAACCTGCTCGATACGTACGCCGGTGCCGGACAACCTGTGTCGTGGATCCCGCTTCCTTCCCCCGCGTACGCGGACGGTGGCAATATCTCGCTGGACAATTATCTTCCCAACGGGAGCGTTGGTTTTCTCTATACGGTCATTCACTCGGAGCATGAGCGGGCTGTAACCGTGGTGTTCGGCTCCCGCGCACCTGCTGCGGTCTTTCTAAACGGTGACGAGATCCTGCGAGCCCGCGGGGGGATGGACTTGTCCGCACAACGTACAGGCGTGGTGCTCAATGAGGGAATGAACAACGTGTTGGTCAAAATTCTGACCCACGGTCCGCCCGTAGTCTACTTCCAACTCGGTGAAGAACAAGACATGACCTCCGACGAGTTCAACAACAACCTGTGGGAGCTCGTCGACGGGTATGACGAGCTCAAGAGACGCGGGCCCGAGTCATCGAGCGGTAGCGGTGAGACTCAGCGCCGGATTACGCTTACCTACCACGATCCACAGGCGAACTCGGTCGCAGTCGTCGGTAACTTCAACGGGTGGTCGGCGGCGAATTCGACCATGCATAAAAACAAATACGGCGATTGGGAAATCAATCTATACTTGGCCCCCGGCCGTTACGCCTACAGGTTCCTCGTCAACAACAGCAACGAAATTCTCGACCCCAACTGCACCGTACAGGAACCCGACGGTTATGGGAGGCAGAACTCGGTGTTATTCGTTCAGTAACTGTT
>CP070631.1:2230970-2232901 GCA_020356045.1 Candidatus Latescibacterota bacterium | reverse complement strand
GGTTCAACAGCACCTGCGTTCGAAGTATGCGGTTTTCCTTGGGACGAATACCTTAGAGAAGGGAGAAGCCATCCGTTACACGAGCGGCGGCGGAGACGATATCGGAGGCCTCAAGAACAACGATATCTATTATTTGATTAAGGCTACCGACTCCTCTTTTATCAAGCTGGCGAAAACGCGTGAGGATGCCCGGAATGGAATCGCCGTAGCGATCAACACGACGAACACACTCAGTACCTCGCATAGGCTGTCTCTCGTAGAGGGGGGTGTGACGGTCCACGCAGCGTCTAATATCGAGACGGTCAATTTTGCCGGCGTATACGGTCTCAACCCTATGCGGTTTTTCACAAGCGGGGCGGATACAGTGGGTGTCGGCGTCTCCTATTTGGATATCAGCTATGTGAGCAGTGCGGAAGCAGAGATTAGGGACGGCGCACTGGTGTCCGCAGAATCCCTGGAGGTTGACGCGAACAGGACGAACAAAGAGATCTCAATCGCCGTCTCAGGCGGGAAGGCTAAGAAATACGGGGCCAGCGGGGCCATATCCTATCTGACCGTGGAAAAGGACGGCATCGATACCCTGGCGCACATCTCGGATAATGCCGTTGTTGTATCCCAGGACGTCCCAGTGTTCGGGTCGGATGCAAGCCTACGGGTGAACGCGTACGACTACTCAAAGATATTCAACGTCACAGGTGGCGTGCTCCAGGGTGCGAACGTCGGGATCGGCGCGTCGGTTGCCATCAACAGGATCGATCGCGACACCCTGGCCGTGGTGGGAAATCTTGAAGATGACGCGGCCGGCAGCGGCTCCCTGTTCACGCCGGGCAACATCCTGGTCTCCGCCGTCAACGAGGGGAAAATATGGTCCACTTCGGTAGCAGCCGCGATAGCCTTTCAATCCAAGTCCAAACCGCCTGACCTTCCAAACCATATCGTGCCCCCTGAAAAAACGGGGAAATTCGGGTTGCATGTCTCGGCTGATGTTTCCCTAAATGTTGTAAGAGACACTGCCCAGGCGTACATCAAAGATGCGGATATCCGGCGGGCGGAAGACGTGACCCTGTATGCTAAGAACGACAGCGATATCTTCGCCATCGCAGGATCCGTGGCTTTTTCCATTTCAGGAAATGAGGGAGTGTCCGTCGGGCTCGCCGGCGCGTTCAGCAGAAACGTCATTGAGGACACGACCCGGGCCTTTATCGAAGACTCCACCTTGTCCGCCTCAGGGAATCTGTCGTTGACCACACTGACCACAGGGGACATCTTCTCCGTGACCGCAAGCGGCTCTGGTGAGGTAAGGGACAAGGCCGTGGCCATTGCCGGGTCCGTGTCCGTGAATAAGATAGACAATACCACGGAGAGTTACCTGGATGGCACAACGGTCCAGGACGTCGACGAGGTGACCCTTGACGCGTCAGACGATTCTGGCATCAACGCATATGGCGGCGGGCTAGCCGTGGCCGTGGGAAAGAGTACAGGAGGGATGGGAGGATCGCTGGCCGTGGGGGCCTCCCTCGCATGGAGCGACATCAAAAATGAGATCCGCGCCTATGTGCAGGACTCGGCGGTTTCGGCGGCCGGAGATGTAACGCTCGATGCCAGGTCTCCGGCAGCGATCGAGGCCTGGACCATCGGTGGAGGTGTAGCCGTGGGCAAATCAGGCGGGGGGGGCGGTTACGCCGGGGCAGTTACGGGCGCCCTATCCTTCAACAAGATCGAGAACACCATCGAGGCTTACATCAAAGGGGTCGGGACAATCACAAGCATCGACGGTGACCTCACACTGACGGCCACGGACAGCGCCTCCATCATCGCCAACGCGGTCGGGGGATCCATTGCGGTCGGTTTAGGCGGGGGGGGTACGGGCGGCGCGCTCTCCATCGGCGCATCCATCGCCCACAATACGGTTGCAAACAAGACCCTGGCCT
>CP070631.1:2226003-2230870 GCA_020356045.1 Candidatus Latescibacterota bacterium | reverse complement strand
GGTAACGAATTCGAGACCGCTGACGGGAATGGCCGCGGCCCGGGAAGCAGTCGTCAGCCGCTCGCGACCTGCCGACCAACGGTCGAGAAGATCGTTGACGTCGTCTATGTTTGCTGGCGAGATGACGGCGCGTGGCTTTTTCAATCGTTCGATAACGGGTGCGGACCGCACTTCTTCACAACGGAGCTTGTTCGTTTCGACCACATCGAGAATGTCTGCAAACAAATTGGGCTTGTTTTTTTGCATGCCGCCCGAGAACGGAGAGCTGACAAAGAGGTGATCACGCGCTCGGGTCATTGCCACATAAACGAGACATCGCTCCTCCTGTTCCTTCTCCCTTTTGCCCGACTCGACCGTACCTGAATCGTCGACACTCCGACCCCACTCATCGCCTTTGGTGACGAACAGCCCTCTTTCTTTGCACAGGTAGAACTCGTTTTTGGTGTTCTTTCCCATTTTGATTCCCGGTACGGCGACGGCGGTAAATTCGAGACCTTTGGCCGCGTGAACCGTCATGACTCTAACGCGTCCCGGTGGGAACACGGGTCCCCGCGATTCCTCGAGCGATTTCTTCGCGAGCAACACCTCCAGAGACTCGAGAAAGACGGCTAGATTCCCTTCGTTTCGCTCGGCCAATCCCCCAACAAGATTCAATATGGTCTTGGTCACGGACTCAACGAGAGCCACATCAGCGCCGTCGGCAAAGAAACGGAGATAGAACTGAGTAAGCTCAAAAGCATCCACGACGAACGAGGTAAAATCAACTTGACCGCGGCGCAGAGCCAGGACATCGAGGAGGCGGCGAAGACTCCGGCAGCTCGCCCGGGCATCACCGCCCGCCATGCGGGAAATGTTATCGTCGGACAGGAGCTGGTTGGCGTCAAACGGTGGCTCAACGTGTTTGAAAAGATCATTTAGCGCCACGTCGGGAAGCGAATACGGTCGCGCTTCGAGAACACCAATCAACGCATGAATATCATCGGGATAAACCAACAACCTCAACACATCTTTGTACAGCTGGAGCACCCGGACTTCGAGAGATCCCACACCACCACACACCGCATAGGGTATTCCCGCCGCCTGGAACGCCCTCTCGTACTCCCGAAGACCCGAACTCGGTTTCAACGACCGCATGAGAACCGCGATGTCGTCAAATGCGAGCGTCTTGTGATCGACTGCACCTCGGTCCGAATAATATACAAAAGGGGATTCGCCCTTTTCGAGACCACCGGTTAGGGAAAGAATCCATGCGGTGAGGCCCCTTGCCTCCTCTTCGTAAGAAGATACGATCTCGTTGGCTGGATGAAACAAACAAATAGGGGCATCCGTTGTCCCCCGGTCTGCGCGAAGCCGGATCTCATCGGCGTGCTTGGCAAAGTAGTCATCGCGGATCACAAAATGGTGGGCGAGATCGAGAATGGATTGCCTCGACCGGTAGTTGAGACAGAGCTCCTCCTGTCGGCCGGTGAATTCGCGTAAATTTTGCACGCGTGCGTCCCGCCACCGGTAGATCGACTGCTTGTCATCGCCAACAACCGTCACCCGGGCAAAACCACCGCCGGCCAACGTGCGAAGCAGCTCGTTCTGCGCCTCGCTGGTGTCCTGAAACTCATCGACGAGAATGTGCTCGAATCTGCCACTGTACAACCGCCGCAAGGGCCGGTTGTCCCGGAGACCCCACACCACCATGGCGATCATGTCGTTGAAATCGATCAGGTTTCGTCGTTCCAGCTCTCCTTCATACGCGTTCCACATCGCGACGATGGATTGAACGTAGCGTGTATATTCGAGATTGTCGTCGGAGCCGACATGTGCGGCCAGCGCATCCGTCGACCACAGCGTGCTCCTCGCGCGCTGAACGATCTTCATCCAGCGATCGAAAATCGTTGAAAAACCGCCCGGCGCGGGCAGATCGTTTTCAAACCCGTCGGGCATGCCGTTGATTCTGCCCGCCCGAAAACGCCGGTAAAGCGACGTTCGAATCCGCGCGTTGTCCACCTCCGTCGCCACACCCACGTCTGGATCGATCCGGAACTCGGCCGCATTCTCCGAGATGATCCGGTAACAGAATTGGTGAAAGTTCATGATCCACGCCGCGTACAGCTCGCGCATCAAAGTGGTGTCGCCCCGTGCACGCGCGATTTGAAAGATCCGGCCCCTCATCTCGGACGCGGCCTTTGTGGTAAACGTCAGCGCGAGCAACCGCTCGGGTGGAATCCTGTCCTCAAAAACAAATTTCAAGTACCGCTCGACCAGCACACGTGTCTTCCCCGTCCCGGCTCCGGCCATGGCCTTGACCGTTTCACCGATATCAAAGTGGACTATTTTCTTTTGCTCGTTGTTCAGCCCCACTTTTTCTCCCGCTGACAGAGTTCGGCAAATTCGCACCATTGACAGGGTTTGACCTCATCTGTTCTTTCGAAATGCGGTTTGGGCGTAAAGATGTCCTCGGCTATGGTCACCGCTCGGTCCATGATCTGTTCGATTTCACACTCGAGAAGATGAGAGTTGTGTTTGGATTTTTTGGCGGCGTCCGGAATGCTGTTGTCGTCCGGACTGGTATAGAGTGTGATAGCGAGAGGCTTCTCCCCAGCCTTGACTGCCATAAATCGAAACGCATCGGGGAAGCGCCGCTCACGCGTGCTCATCGCCCGAAGATAAAACGGGATCTGCCAGTCCGCCTCTTTGGGATCTTCCAACGCCTTGAGAACGTACTTGCGGTGAGTTTTTGCCGTCTTGTGGATCTCTCCCGTTTTGAAATCGACCACAAACATTGTGCCCGCTCCGTGATCCTCGATGCGGTCCACTTTTCCGGTGAATTCACTATCTCGATGCGAGAAACGGATCGATTCCTCGACACCGTCAATTTTGTATTCATCGTCTAGCGACGCGTCCAATCCGAGAATGTCGCCGATCATCTGCTCGAGATAATGCCGTACCGATTGGTCAAAGAAAGACGATGGCTCCACACTGCCGTCTTCTTTTAACACATCATCGATCATCCGCCGGATAACACCAGGTTTTGCCCCGCTTTGCAGCGTGGCTTTGGATTTGAACCTCCGCCCGAGCCTCGCCATCACCTCGTGGAACAACGTCCCCAATCGCGCCGGCGCCGTCGGATCCTGAGGTATGCGGAGGAACTTTCGGTAGAAAAACTGTCGCGGGCAGGCGAGAAACATCTCCAACGACGATTTGCTCAACGGAAACCGGTCCACCCCTACCGGGGTAGCTTTGGCTCTGGGTTCGTGCCAGACGGCCGCGGCAGGACTCATATGGGTAAGCGACTCGACCAGCGCGGTGTTATAACCGCCGCCGGTCCATGCCTTGGCAAACCGGATCTGTGGTGGAAGCCGGTCTTTCTGGTGTGTCGAACGGACGTGTTCTGACGCGACGGTTTTTTCGAGTACGGCGGATGGCGCGGGGTATTCATTGCCGCCAAAGGTGCGGGGCGCAGTAACATGGAGCGCGTGCGTTGCACGGCTCAGGCTGATATAGAGAAAATGATGCTGTTCACGCAGCACTCGAGCCGTGGCGCGAGCTGGATATATCGAAATCCTTCGTTCGGGGAAGTTCTCAGCCAGGAGACTCTCCAATTTCCCCACTGGAATCAGACTTTGCCGATCCGATACCGACGGAAAGAGCAGGTCCGAACAACCCACAATAAACACGACGGGAAAGTACAGTCCTTTTGACTCGCGGCATGAGTACAACCCCACACACCCAGGCAGCTGCTGAGGAGCCGCCGGCTGCGATGAGGAGAAACCGCTCAATCCGACAAACGTGCCAATGTCCGGGTCTTTACCAAGTTTTTCAATAGCATCGGCGTACCTGGACCATAAATCGAGCAAGCGGGTAATGCCGGCGAATATCGAATCATCATTCGATTCACTGTGATATGATATGCAAACCGGGTAGAGACATCTTTCCACCAGAAGAGCCATCCACTCCGGCGCGCCCCGGGCACGCAAATCCGCAACGAGTCCTGTGGCATACTCTCTGAGCATCCCGTGGTCGCCGCCGTCGCCATCGTTGCGTGACCGTGTTGATCCGCCCCCGAGAACTTCTTTCTGCAAATGGCGGTAGAGTGGCGAGGAAACAATCGACCGAATCACAACGTCATCGTCGGGGTTATCGAGCACGCGCAGCAGCAGGTACGCAAAGTCATCGAGCACTCCGGCCGCGGCGGTGCCCGTTTCGAGGGGAATCCCATGCTGTCTAAACGCGGACCGCAGAATGTGCGCGTACCGGCTTTTTTCGTTTGTGATGACGGCAATGTCGTTGGGTTGACACTGGCCGGACACGAGCAGGTGCTCGATCCGTGCACCGATCGAGTATGCCTCATCGAGCTCGTCACCAACGATCTCCAAACTGAATGTACCTTCGACTCGCGCGTCACCGTGAATCTCAACCGGCGGAAGCGTGTCGCTGCCGTTCCGGACCAAGGGCAGGTGAAGATCGGATCCGCGGCCAAGGGTTTCACGTAGAAGCGCTCCCATAGCCGGTCCTTCTGCTGTGACATCTCGGCAGCGCGCGTTCAGATGGACTGTTTCCGCACCGTATCGTTTTGGGAACTCATCGAGGAGGAAGCGGTCTTGCGTACCTCTGTGTCCAAATACAGACCCCATGGGGTCACCAAAAACGTTTATCGCCACGGGGCCGCCGGGAGGGGCGACGAGGGAAAGCAGCTCGAATTGACCGGGGTCGATATCTTGAAAATCCTCGACGAGGATCAGAGCCGCATTGGCTGCCGGATGATCCGGCCGTACCTCTCTGCACAAACGGGCAGCGGCCCAGGAGATTCCAGGGTGTGTAGTGAGATCGCGGGCAGAGAGCGCAGCGCGGAACTCACGGTATAGCAGAAGGACAT
>CP070631.1:2220182-2225903 GCA_020356045.1 Candidatus Latescibacterota bacterium | reverse complement strand
TCTCGCCCCCCGGTCTAGGAGCTGGTGGCTCGGCGACCTTGATCGCGTGATCCCAGTCCGCCTGGCTAACGATAGCGCGCGGAGAGTATCGAATATCGTACTTGGTTGCCGTACCCGCCATAAAGTCATCGCCCGGTGCGGTCCACGTGAGTTCGAACGAACCCGTGCTGATCGCCGACGCGGCGAGATCCGTGACATCTGCCGGGGGAAACGATTCGGTGAGCGTGGAGCCCGAGGCGTTGTTTGAGATGTCGGACTTGTTGTCTTTCTCATCAATGGTTCGTAGCGCAAAATGATACTCAGTACCCGAGTCGAGATTTGTCACCACAATGGTTTCGATCTGACCGGCAGGTTTGGGCGTGGGAATGATATTCGGGTCGAGCGCGGTGGCCGCATCCCAGTTGTCCATCGTGATCGGGGATTTGGAATGACGGATTTCATAGCGGTCCGCCGTTCCACTGTGACCGTCATCTCCCGGTGCGGTCCACGCGAGCGCGACTGTCTGATAGGTTGGGGTGCGTTGCCTCAGATCGGTCACTGCGGCGGGGGGAATGGTGTCAAGCTGCGATTCGCCGTTACCGCCTCCGTCGTCCTCTGTATTTGGAGCGACACTATCGTCACCACATCCCATCGAGCCCACACCAAGAAGAACCGGAATCAACAAAAGAGCCAAACAAAAAGACGCTTTACGATATTTCCGCATCATAGCCCCTTGCCCTGGCTACGGGTCTCTTTATCTGGAGCGGACGTTGGTTTGCGTGCGGCGGAATCTTTTCCACCTACAGGCGTGGCAACGTCATCGACTCCAGACGCCTCCGTTCCGTTGCCCCATCGGTGTCATTAGTAGTTTATCACAAGTAGACGGAAGTGTCAGCACCTGAACTGTCGCGGTCAACGCACCGTGTCGAGAGATACACAATTTGATCTTGAAAGCAATCCGGCCCATGCGGTAGTGTTTGAGTTAAAGCAGCGTAAGCAAACCCCTTTTGAGAACCAATTGTGGGGCAGCAATTCCCGATTTCGGCTGCCATGCATAAGATCGATCACGGACCATCGACATTGACTCGGGGCATTCGGGGGGGAAATGAAGCCCTTTGCAATCTGGTTTATCGGCCGCCGTGTTGGAGTGCGGGAGCCCGCGTGCGCCCTAGCGTTGGTCCTGACCGTTATCTTCAACGTAGCCGCCGTTACACCCGCGTGGCCGATGGCCCCCCCGGCCCTCACCCCTGCGCCCCCCGACTCCTCTGGCCTGGTTTCCGGAACCGGCTCATCGTATTGGGGCATGATTCCCGCACCGATGGATTCGTCGACGGCGGTATTTGACAACAGGGGCCGCAAGGCGTGGGAATGGCCCCTCGCCGTTCCGTACTCGGCCATAAACCTTGTGTTGCGCGGCATTCGCGTGGGAACCGCGGTGGGAGTCCTGTGGGTCAAGGATTGGGGCGTGTGGCGGTATGTCAGTATCTTACCGATCCCACAAGGGTTTACTCCCGGCGTCGACTACAGCGCGCTGGAGGGTTTCGGTCTGACCGTTTCCTACCAAAACCGGCTCGGTTCGCCAAACAACCCGTTCCGATTACGCGGCTACTATTCGATGGAGGGCTGGCAGAAGTACACGCTCGGATTTATGTTCAATCAGAACGGCAAAACCAATTTGCAGGTTGGCTTCGGTTACCGCCTGCGGCCTAAACTAAGCTTCTGTGGAATCGGTCCAAACAGTCGAGGCGATCACGAATCGTTTTATGAAGACGAACGGGCCTGGGGCGGGGCAAACCTGCGTTACTGGATTGCCGAGAACACGTTCATCTCCTTTCTTGGAGCGTTTTCCTCTATAGCCGCGCGTGATCCCGACACCAGCGCCGACACCACCACAATCGCTGATATTCCCGGCGGTACACCGCCGGGATTCGAAGAACGGTCCGATGGCGTCATGCTTAGGTTCGCTTCGGTTTATAACACGGCGAAAAACCTTGGCAACCCTGACCGTGGAACGATCCTCGGTGGTACCATCGGCGGGTTTGTTTCGACAAACAGCGCCGATGCCGAGTTTCTTGCATACCGCCTCGAATTCCAGAAGTTCTTCCCCTTATGGCACCACCGCAGGGTTCTCGCCGTTCGCGCCTACATGAACTGGATCGACGAGCTGGGCGATACGACCGTTCCCTTCCAACGCATGTTCATCAACGAAATGCCTGACCAGTTCCGTGGATTCGATGAAAGCCGGTGGCGGGATCTCGGCATCACGGGGATCACACTCGAGTACCGTTTTCCGCTCATGGCGATCAAGCCAAACAGCGGTTTTGGCATTGACACCATATTTCTGGCGGATATCGGGCAGGTGTTCGACGATTTAGACCAGATCAAGAGAGATAACTTAACGCAATCTTACGGATTCGGTTTTCGAACTTACATAACACCAAACTTCCTGGGAACCATGGAGTTCGTTTGGAGTGACGAAGGATTCCAATTCCGGTTGTCGACCAGACAGCTTTTCCAGTTCTCGAAGGATGTGCTTTACCAGGGTCGGGAAGAGACGATCATCCATTGATCATGATGATAAAGCGAATCACCATAGCAATCATGTTTGCCGTTGCGGCGTCTGTGCCCGACCCCGCCGCCGCCGACCGGCCACCGCTCGAGGATACACCGATAGTCTGGTTCGAGGACGATCGCAATTCGATAGAGCAGCCGTCCGTGAGCGAACCAGATCTGACTCTGGAATACTTCGAGAGCTCGTGGGGGCGCCCGCGTGAGCGGCTGACGGACCCCGTGCGCATCATTCGCCGAATTGGCGGGATTTTTGGCAACGATCACGTGCCACCCGCGGACAATATCAACACGCTCGATGAGGTTCCAAACTCCACTTGGTTTACAAATCGGATCGGGCTTTTCCCCATGACGCCCGAGCAGGCCGCCTCTGGTCCCGGCTCGGGCGAGACACCCGATACGGGAGATACGTGGGTGGTGGTTAGCGCAAAGACCGAAGGGGTCACTCCGGGGTTCAATATTCGAGATGCAAAAGGAAACGTATATCTCCTCAAATTCGATCCACCGGGTTGTCTGTGCCAAACGAGCGGCGCTTGTGTGATTTCCAGCCGGATTTTTCACGCAGCCGGATACAACGTCCCTTATGATGCGGTAGTTACTTTCGAACGCGAAGACATAATCGTCGGCGACGACGTCATGTTCGATGGCTCCGATGGAGAAAGGCCGATGACAGAGGCGGACATCGACACGATCCTGTCACGCGTCGACAAACTTCCCACGGGCGAGTGGCGCGCCCTCTCGAGCAAATACCTGGATGGGATTCCTATCGGTCCCTCCCGCTGGACCGGCCGGCGCAAGGACGATCCCAATGACCGGATAAAGCACGAAAACCGTCGGGAGCTGCGCGGACTCTACGTGCTGTCGGCCTGGTTAAACCATTTCGACGTCAAACGGCACAACACACTCGACATGTTCGTAACAGAGGGCGACCGTACTTTTGTCAGACACCATCTGATCGACTTTGCAAGCACGATCGGAGCCGGTGCCAAGGGTCCCAATCCACGTTATGGTTACGAGTATACTTTCGACCCCAAGGCGATGATCCGTCGAACGGCCACCCTTGGTTTGGTGGAGGACCGGTGGCGTAAGCGAACGCGCGACCACGGGTTTGCGGAAGTCGGGTATTGGGACAGTGATTATTTCAAGGCCAACGAGTTCCGGCCGACGCTCCCCAACGATCTGTTTGCCAACACCACCGATCGCGATGGATATTGGGGCGCCAAAATTGTCGGCGCATTCTCGGACACACACCTGAAAGCGATTGTCGAAGAGGCCCAATACCGCGAACCTGGGGCCGCCGAATATGTCGTTGGCATCCTCACTCAAAACCGAGATATCGTCGTACGATATTTCTTCGATCGCGTAGCGCCTCTCGACTTTTTCTCCATTGTGGGTGGAGAAATTCACTTTCAGGATCTTGGCGACAGATACGGTGTCTACCCTGGCACACAACCTCGTTATCGTGTTCGGTGCGCTGCGGTTGATAAAAACCGCTCAGCGGACAAACAGAGCAAGACGCAATGGGTCGAACTTGCCAAAACCGCTCTCACGCTCGACTCCGGGCCGGCAGCTGAGGCATTAGCTGCTTCCGATGCGTCGCGTCATCCGTTCTTGTCGATGGAGTTTCAGGTAAACCGCGGTGAAGGTTGGAGCTCATCGGTCAAAACATACCTGGCGCGGGATAGCCGCCGAATCATCGCAGTCGACAGGTGAGCACCTCGCGTGTCCGGACTCTGCGAAGAAATGTAAAAATAACAGATACTAACCCAGCCGTTCCCGACAAATGAGCCGCGTGGGCTATCACCAGTTCATCAGATCGATCCACGAAGGCCAATGTATTGGTTCGAACAGTCCCATTGAGATCAACCAATATTCCGCTTTTTCGACTCTTCTCAATCTGATCTTTATGAGGTGTTTTTGCGTATTGTCGTTCCACTGGGACCACGCGTAAACAAAAGTCGAATCTATTCGTTCCACCACAACCTCGTTGTAGCCTCCGTTATCCAAATGAAATCTCATGCGTTTGCCTTTGAACGCTTCCTCCGACCCTGCAAGCTCAGAAAGTGAAACCGGCTTCCACTTTCCATCGGGCAATACGGTATCATAGACCACAATCGCATCACCGGCCCAGTACTCTGCGCAACCGCCGATGCTAATCGCAACGCAAACAAAAGTGAAAACACGGAAATTAAAAAACATTCTGTTAGTCAAACGAGAGAGACTAAGCAAGGAGTATCAAACCAAAGGGTTACGCTCGAACCTTGATTTGAGAAGCGGACAATTATAGCATGTGTCGATTTGGCAGTCAATTCGCGCGTCGATGGCAGGACATCTCCGGCGTAACGTCAATTGACCTTCGTTCTTTTCGTGGTACAATATCGTGGAACATGGACGACGCCAGCATGTTTGTGACTAATTGAATCGGCGCGTTAAAGGCGCTCAGTGGGTAGAAATGATCGGGCAGACTATCTCTCATTACAAGATACTCGAGAAACTTGGCGAGGGTGGAATGGGCGTTGTGTACAAGGCCGAGGACCTCAAGCTCAAACGAACAGTCGCTCTCAAGTTTCTCCGCAGCGCGGCCTTCGGGAGCGACGAACAGAAGAGCCGCTTTGTACGAGAGGCGCAAACAGCCGCCGCCCTCGACCATGCCACCATATGTACCGTTTATGAGATCGACGAGGTCGGCGACCAGATTTTCATTTCGATGGCCTACATCGACGGTGTGAATTTGAAGGAGCGACTGCAAACCGGGCCTTTGGATATCGATGAGGCCTGTGGAATCGCAATCCAGGTCGCACGCGGGCTCGAGGCAGCTCATGCCAACGGCATTGTCCACCGTGACATCAAGTGTTCGAATATCGTGGTCACGGATCAAGGGATGGTAAAAATCACCGATTTTGGCCTCGCCAAAATGCTGGGCGGTACGGAAATATCGAAAACAACGACAGGGGTCGGTACACCGTCTTACATGTCACCGGAGCAGGCGGGCGGCCGCTCGGTCGATTACCGGACGGACATATGGTCGCTGGGCGTATGCTTCTATGAAATGTTAACAGGCGAGCTTCCGTTTGAAGGCGACGCGGACGCGGCGGTCATTTATTCAATATTGAACAATGATCCCCATCCCGCTTCAGAAATTCGCCCTGACATTTCTCCGGCAATCAACAGGAT
>CP070631.1:2211438-2220082 GCA_020356045.1 Candidatus Latescibacterota bacterium | reverse complement strand
GTGGTCCCGAAGTTTTTGTCGATCTTCATAAAGGGATAAACCGACACCACCATAATTCCGATACCGATCACCGGGGTGAGCCAACGGTGACGAAGATTGAACTTGAGAAGCCGCACATAGTGTTTTTCGAGCCACGTGATGAGCCGTCCGCGTGGCCGTGGTTTCGAACGGATAAACCACGATGTGGCCATAGGGATCAAGGTCTGGCTGATAAAGAGCGATGCAAGAAGCGTGATGCACACCGTGATACCGAGCTCTTTCAGATAGATATTCATCTCGCTCGGTTTGTTAAAAATCATGGGGAGGAAAACGATGACCGACGTCAATGTCGCGGCGATCACAGCCGTCGACACCTCGCGTGCGCCAAGTCTGGATGCGTCGTTGCGGTCATAGCCCAGCTCTCGGTGCCGGAAGATGTTCTCCATTACCACCACGGCGTTATCGACAAGCATCCCGATACCGACAATGAGCCCGAGCAGCGACAGCGTATTCAGCGTTTTCCCCTGGGCCCAGATAAAACCGCAGGTCACGATGATCGAAAACGGTATGCACAACGCCGCGATCAACGTCGTCCCCACACGCCTCAAAAAGGCAAAAAGGACAAGCGCGGCAAGTATCCCGCCAAATATACCCGTGAAGGTAAGGTCTCGTAGCGCGCCCTTGATCTCTTTGCCCTGACTAAACCAAACGAGAAAATTGATCCCCTCGAGCTCGGGGTCGTCGCCCATCGCATGAACACGCTCGTTGATCTCGTCGCACACATCGACCGTGTTGGCCTTGGCCTCCTGGCTGACCGTGATGCCAACGGCAAAGTCGCCATCGAGGTGCCGGCCGTACTCGAGCGGTGGTTCTTCATAGCGGACATCAGCGATGTCTTTGAGCCGCAGCCCGTCTTCACGTATCGGTAGGTTCTGGATTTCCTCGACGGATCTGAATGCTCCCACCGTCCGCACGGCAAATCGCATGTCGCCTTCGGTCAGCTTGCCAAGCGACATATCGAGGTTGCTGTTGCGAAGCGTCGTGAACACCTGCCGGATATCGACGCTGTGCGATTCGACATCGTCGATACGAAGATTGATCCGCACTTCTCGCGGGTTGACCCCGTCGAGCCTCACTTGCGCGACCCCGGGGATGCGTTCGATGGGTTTGATGATCTTTCGCTCGAGAAGATCGTAGCTTTCGCTCAAATCGCGCTTTGACGAAATGCGGCCTTCGACAATCGGCATATCCGCCTCACGCGCGTCCCAGTTGCTGCTTACTGTGATGTCACCGATATCATCGGGCAGGTCGCGGCGGATGCGGTCGAGCTTTTCCCACACCTCGACCCGGGCCAAAGCCATATCCACCGACCAGTCGAACTGGAGACGGACCATCCCGCCGTCGCGGTCACAATGGCTCCACATCTCTCGCATTCCCTTGACGGAGCCCAATGCATCCTCGACCGGACGCACAATCATCCGCTCGATCTGTTCGGGGGACGCGTTCTCGTAAGGCACGCGGACAAAAACATGCGGTTCCTCAAAATCGGGAAGAAATGCAAGCGGCAGCCGGGCCAACGCGACAAGACCCAGCACGATGAGGCTCACGATAATCATGAGCGTCGTCACATGTCGTTTGATTGCCAGTTCGGGTAGCGTCATGTTTAAGTCGTCACCGTTTCCTCGGCGATAATCGCTTTGACACCATCTTCCGCCTCCGCTTTTAGCCGCGACGGTACGATCATGTAGGCCGCGGGAATCACAATAAGCGTCAAGAGCGTGCTCAAAAACAACCCCGAGGCCACCGTAATCGCCAGCGGCGACCGCAGCTCGGCACCCTCGCCCCAGCTCAGCGCCATCGGGACCAACGCAAGGATCGTCGTCAAGGTTGTCATCAGGATCGGGCGCAGACGAACGTGGCCCGCGCGCACCACCGCTTCGAGCTTGTCCACACCGGCACGCCGCAACCGGTTGATCGCATCGATCAACACGATTGCATTGTTGACCACAATGCCTACCAGCATGATCGTCCCGATCAGAACGATCACCGTGATCGTCGTTCCGGTTACGAGCAAGCCCGCGATCACACCCACCAGCGCAAGTGGAATGGTAAAGAGCACGATAAACGGATGCACAAACGATTCAAAGGTCGCCGCCATGACCAAATACACGAGAAACACGGCCAGCGCCAGAGCGAACCTCAGGCTGGAAAACGATGTCTGCATCTCTCGGTTTTGCCCGGCGAGCTCGGTGGTAATTCCCTCCGGTGGTGGCGTTGCCCGTACGGCTGTCTCGACATCTTTGATTACCGGCCCCAGGCTCCGGCCCTTGAGATTGGCCGAAATGACTGCAGCCCGCTGTTGTTGCAGCCGGTGGATCTCCGCCGGTCCCCTGTCGAGCTGCACGTCGGCAACGGCGAGCAGCCGGATGGGTTCGCCGTCGGGCCCGGGCAGTACGAGATTGCGCACATCGTTGACCGAGGCGCGGTTGGCTTCCATGTTGCGGATCCGCACATCGATCTGACGATCCTCTTCTTTGAATCGAGTGGGAACGACACCCTGCACACGGTTTTTTAACGTCTCGGACAACACGCCCATATCTAGCCCAAGACCGGCTAGCCGGCGCCGGTCAAACACCACCTGGATCTCCGGATTGCCCGCCTCGAGCGACGAGCGGACATCGACCAGTCCGGGAATCGCCGTCATCTCACCGGC
The DNA here is from genome assembly GCA_020356045.1 of Candidatus Latescibacterota bacterium. Taxonomy (GTDB): domain Bacteria; phylum Krumholzibacteriota; class Krumholzibacteriia; order WVZY01; family WVZY01. The sequence goes on along the minus strand of CP070631.1, from coordinate 2,217,390 downwards.
AAGCTCGAGCGAATAACTCCGAAGCGCTTCCAGGTTTTCTCCAAAGAGAACCACCTCGACGGGTGTTTTCAAACTAAAGTACGACGGCCTCCCCAACTTGACGTCGAGATCGGGGATGCGTTCGAACTGCTGCCGGAGTCCGGCCGCAGTTGCCGCCTCGCCCAACTGGTCCGTGCGGTCCGCCATTACAATATTGAGCTGTCCTAGATTTTCCGCCTTTGTATTGAGCGACATTCCACCGGCTATTAGACGGCTTCCAACCGTGGCGTAATGAAATTCGATTTTCTCGTCGGCGGTGGCGGCCGCTTCCATTTCTTTGATCACACGATCGGTCGCGGCCAGCGATGTCCCTTCGGGCATGTTGACTTCGAAAAAGAATTCGCCCTCGCTGAGCGGAGGGATCAGCTCTGTTCCAATAAACCTCAGCGAAAAAAGCGCAGCGAAGAACAGAGCAAACGCAATTACCAGCGTTGCCCAGCGCAAACGTATCGCGCCGCGGACGAACCGGTCGTACGCCACCGAGAACCGGCCAAGCGTCATCGCGTCTCCGTCATCGATCGCCATGCGGCTCAAACGCTCGCCGCGGATGCGTCCGCCGATCGCGCTGAGCATCGGTATCATGGTCACTGCCACAACCAGAGAAGCGAGCAGGCTGATGGTTACCGTCCACGCCTGATCCTTGAACAACTGCCCGGCCACACCCTCGACAAACACGATGGGCAGAAATACGGCAACCGTGGTTAGTGTCGACGCCACAACCGCGGGCCCCACCTCGGATGTGCCGTCCACGGCGGCTGGGGCCAGCGCGCGGCCTCCCGTTTTCTTGCGGTAAATCGATTCGAGCACCACGATCGAGTTGTCGACCAGCATTCCGATACCCAGAGTCAGCCCGCCAAGCGACATGATATTGAGCGAGATGTCCATACGGTACATCACGAGAAACGTCGCAATGACCGACAGCGGAATCGAGGTGGCGATAATAAGCGTGCTCCGCGGATCGCGAAGAAAAGCAAACAAAACCAGTATGGCAAGGATCCCACCGATCACGGCGGCGTTGCGGACCTCGCTGATCGCCTGACGGATAAAATGAGCCTGGTCAAATAAAACGGTCATCGAACGCCCGGGGGGGAGCTTGTCTTCCCACTCGGCAAGTTTCTCGTCGATCAGCCTCGACACGGTGACCGTGTTGGCGTCACCCTCTTTGAAAAGCGCGATCTCAACACATTCTTGTCCATCGACACGCGATATCTCTTCGCGTTCCTTCGTTCCCATCCGAACCGTTGCCACATCGCGCAGCCTCACGATCCCGTACTCGTTTTGCTGGATGATCAGATCACCGATCTCTTCGACATTGTCAAACTCGTTGACCGTCCGTACGAGATACTGACTGTCCGAACCGCGAAGTGCGCCGCCGGGAAGATTGACATTGGATACACCGACAATCTGCCGGATGCGATCGAGCGGAATGCCCAGCGCGGCGAGCCGCTCCTGATCGACGTTGACCTGAACTTCATCTTCGAGTCCGCCCTTGATCTGCGCGGCGGCGACACCGAGGATCGTTTCAAAATCGGGTTTGAGTTTTTTTTCGGCAAGACGCCTGAGCTCGACGAGATCATCGCTGCCGGCAAACGCGATCCGCACGATAGGGTCGAGCGACGGATCGTAACGAAGAACAATGGGATCCTCTGTTTCTTCGGGCAATAACAGACGGTCGAGCTTCTCCCTGACCTCCATCGACAGCATATCCATGTCCGATTTCCAGTCAAACTCGAGCGTGACCTCGGATACACCGGGCCGCGAGACCGAATGGATGGTTTGCAGCCCCCTCAGCACACCCACCGCCTCTTCGACAGGCCGCGTGACCAAGTACTCGACTTCCTGGGGGGCCGTATCGGGGAAATCTTTTTGAACCGTCAACGTTGGGTTGGTTATATCGGGAAACAGCTCGAGCGCATGGCGGTTGTATCCGACAAAACCAAAAGCGGCGATGGCCAGCGCAAACATGATGACGCTCACCCGCCGGCGAACAGCAAGCGCGACGAATGACCGCATCAAGAACCTCTTTGCCGTTTTGGTTTGTCTTCGTCACCGGTTTCGGGTTTGGGTGACGCAATCGGGTTGTCATCGAGGATTTTGATTGCCGCCCCGTGTTTGAGCGAACGCTGACCCTTGACGATTACGTTTTCACCTTCGGTCACACCGCTGAGCACCTCGGCGTTGACATCGTCTTCGAACCCGACGTCGACCACGCGGCGCTCCGCGGTGCTGTCGGCGGCAACATACACAATCTGATCGCCGCGGTCGGTAAACACCGCGTTCTTGGGAACCAACGTGCTGCCGATGCGATGCTCGGTTACGATGCTTACCTCGGCAAAATCACCGGGGCGGGTGTCAGCGGGATATTCGGGAATCTCGATGGTAACCTTGATGGTTCCACTCGAAGGATCAATGATGGGGCTGACCAGTTTGATCCGTCCTTCCAACCGGGTCTGATTGCTGTCGAGCACGAGCTGAACGGGTTGGTCGGGTTTTAGCTTTTTGAACTCTTTGGACGGCACATGGACGACAGCCAAAAGCGGATCAAAATCGGACACCACGAAGAGCGCCGTCCCCGCACTGACGTTTTGTCCCACATCGACGAGCCGCCGCACCACACGGCCGACAAACGGTGACCTCACGGTCGTGTATGATAAATCCAGCCGCGCCAACCCTTCAGCGGCCTCGGCGGCCTTGAGCTGGTTTTTGACGTCCTCGAACTCCTCCGCCGAGACGAGCTGTTGTTCGTACATATCATTCATACGGTTGAAGCGATCCTCGAGATTGGACGTGTTGGCCTCGGCTTGCTCGACGCGGAGTTCGTACTCACGAGGGTCGACTTGAAGAAGCACGCTGCCCTTGTTGACCACGTCTCCTTCCTCGCAACCCAACGACTGGACCACGCCGGTGACACGCGCGAGCACCTCGGCTTCCTTCTCGGCGGCCAGCGTGGCCGTGGCGGTGTAGTAGCTCGAGATCGCTCCGACCGACACCGCCTTGACCGCCACCGGCACCGGGGGCTGCTTGGGACCCTGGCGGCCAGCGTGGCCCTTTCCATGCGACCCGGCTCCGGCGTGCTGCGGAGCGGTGTCGCCGTTTTTTCCGCATCCGGTCGCGCTCACGATAAGAGCCAGACCGATCAACGCCGCAAACAAGGTGTTTGTTTGCCGCAACTGCTTGTTTTTCAAGACACTAAGAAAGCGCCAGCGAGGAGGCGCCCCGATAGTCGATGATTTCCAAAGATTCGCCATGATTGGTGTACCTACTATGGATTAGAGAGCCCGAAACGGATAGAACTTGCAGGCTATCGATGCAGCCGCCGGAGGAGCGAGTGCCAAACCCCTCAACGGGTGGTTAATGTCTTTGGTGTCTTACGATTAGATTCAGGTGATGGTTCCTTACAATATGCCGATATTGTGGACAAAAATCAAACGGGTTCTGCCGGTTGACACACCGGCACCACCGGAGGTGTCGGGATCATGTGGTCCACGGGTTTGCCGAGCGCCGTGCCGGTGCGTGCTGCTGGTCTTCCGGGGCGCCGGGCGATGGTTCGATGCCCGCTGCCTGCAGCGGCAAGCGTTGACTAAACCCTTAAAATATAGTATAATTACAGCTACTCGGGGTCAAAGAGCCAAACGGTGCGCTGGCGGCATGCATCGGTGAAGCCGACCTCCACATCGGTTCGTGCCCGAGTAACTGATTCCGGGGGCCTCCATACATTGCCGCCGCATTGACGGGATTGCCTGACGGCGATTCGCCAGGGTGTAAGCCATGAGTTCCGCGAAAAGTAACGAAACGTCCAACCTTCCGCCGGCCGTTTGCCAATCTCTGATCCCGATCTGAACTCGCGATGACACGTGGTGCCGTGTCGGTCGCAGCCATAGAACCATCCGCTTATCCTCCGCAAGGGGAGGGGGGGTAACACCATGAAAACCGCTTTGACGCTTGTGCTCTTTTTGGCCATCACACTGGTGGTCTCCTCGGTTGGGCATACCGCCAAACCACCCCGTAATGCGCCGATGATAAACGATTCGGTGTTCCAGTCCGCGGCGGCCGCAACAACCGTGCTCGGGTGGTGGCAGTTTGACACCCCCGATGGAGCCCCCACGCAGCAAGGCTGGACCGCTATCGACCTCACCGCCCAACTCGCCACGTTTTTTCATGTGGATGGTCCGTCGTGCAACGGTGTCTCCGCGGTGAGCGGCGTTCAGTCCATGTGGTGCGGGCAGTGGGCAACCGCTTCGCCCCCATACTGCGGATGGGGATCGCCACCCGGTTACGGCAACAATTGGGATCAAACCCTGGAGGCAATCAACGCGTCGTCGATACAGTACACGTGCGAGTGGGACTCCGAGCCGGGGAGCGATCGTACATATGTCGAGTACTACGACTCGTCCATACCGGATTGGGTCCAACTGCCGGTCAACGGTGGTGTCGGTTATTACGATGGCAGGGGTGGACCGCTTGCCGAATTCTTCGCGTTTACCGGCCCCACGACGGTGCGGTTTCATTTTGTATCGGATCTGTCGTGGAGCGATGAGGACGGGCTGTGGCCGACGTCCGAAGGTGGGTTCAAATGTGACGACCTGAGCCTGGACGGCGGGACCGTTGAAGACTGGGAAGGCGAGGTCTGCGGGGCCACGCAATCCAGCGACGGGACCTGGACCGCGGCGTCGGCAGCACCCTTTGGGTTGTACGCCGGTCTCCACTCGGCCGCCACGGTTGTCCAGGTCGACCCGTGTGAACGCCCGTACTCCACCGTTTGGGGGTTTTTTGATGACCCGTTCGTCACCAACTATGCCTGCGGCGGCTACCCGCTCCAGGGCGCGCTGGCTTATGGTCCCGACCCTAACGGTCTTTATCTGCACAACGAAGTGTGGTCTCCGTTTGTGCCGATAACCGGGAGCGGCAGCCAGTTCCGGTTGCAGTTTCTCGTTTACAAGGATCTTCCGATCGACAACCTCCAGTTCTTCACATGGGGGATCCGGACCCAGGATGGCACCGGTTGCCCCGGTCCCTGGAAGGACGAAGGGTACATTTATTACGGCGGTCATCAGTATTGGCTTCGTGAATGGTACGAGGTCGGCGGGTTGGTGCCCGCCGGTGCCACTGAGATCCAGGTGTCGGTTGGGGTTGTCGATATGATGAAGCTGTGGGAAGGGATATACGGCACCGGCTCATGCCACAGCCACGCACCGCTCTTCGATCAGGTCAAGCTCGTGCGGGTCGGGATCGACGGTCCGCAGTGGAACGTCAGACACATTAACCTGTTGCAGGACAATTTCCCCGAAGATGGTACCGTGACGGGGTTCGCACGTTGTGACATGGCAAAGGATATCCTCCCGCTGTCCAACCCAGGCATTTTGCCCGGGGACTCCGCCGTCGCCACCATTAGCGATCCGTCGGGACTTGGAACCGACGAGACCGGCGGGCGAACCGGACCCTCCGCTTATGTGTTTGTCCGTGTGACCGACCGATATGGCATTAGCGTAGGTAAAAACGGCACGGCGATTCAGTCACCCGACAACCAGGCTTACGCCCTGGATCCCAGCGCGGGGCTGCTTCGGTATCCTCATGTCGGTGCTGTAACAGTGGCGGGTGTCCCATGGGATCAATACCGGATGGATTACGTGTACTCCCCTGCCGGCAATTTGGTGCAAGACGTTTACTGTTTCGACTTGATGGACATCGCAAACGGCAGCTACCCAAACGAGAACTCCGCCGAAAACACCGGGATCTTTGCGCCCGGTGATGTGGTGCACTATTTTCTCGGTGCGCGAAACATCTCAAATCAGTGGTCCTACTGGCACCGGACTTTGCATGGTCAGGGTGACAGCCGCCACACCACGGTGATCGATGAAGCCGCCGTTGACCCGTGCGAGTGGTCGGTGCTCCCCGATGCGGGCCGCGAGAACG
>CP070631.1:2209321-2211338 GCA_020356045.1 Candidatus Latescibacterota bacterium | reverse complement strand
AGAAATCACCCTTCGGGGGCAGATTTGGAAACCATTAAAACCGAGATTAAAAAAGAACTGCCGTTTGTGAAAAGTCACGTCGCGTTGTCGGTATTGGTGATGGGGTACCTTTTGTCGTTGACGCTGCTGCTCCAGGGATTGAGTGGAGCTTACGCAACCGAATTCGGGTCGCATCCGGACGAGGCGGCGCATTACGTGACCGGTGTCATGGTTTACGACTATCTGTCCCGGGGGCTAAACCAGCCCCCTATGGAGTATGCATTTAATTACTACGATCATTATCCCAAGGTCGCGATCGGACACTGGCCGCCCGGTTTTTATGCGGCATTTGGGACTTGGGCGTTGTTGTTTTCTCCATCACGACTATCGACGCTAATGTTTATGGCGTTTATCACGGCCGTGATGGCATTTTTCCTCTTCGTCATTGTTAGAAGTCGAGTTGGCGTCTATTGGGGGCTTGGGTGCGCCACCCTCCTTATTCTGGTTCCGCTCGTACAGAAGTACACGGCGAGCGTGATGGTGGATACCGCGATAGCCTTGCTTTGTCTGCTTACCGCGGTTGCGTTTATTCAATACCTGGAAAAACCGCGACTGATATTCGCGCTCGCGTTTGGAACGTTCGCGGCTGCTGCGGTGTTGACCAAGCAATCGGGAGTCCTAATGGCGTTGGTGATATTTCTGGCCATGCTGCTTTCGCGCCGAATCGAATTGTTGAAACACTGGACGTTTTGGGTGGGTAGCACCATAGCAATCGCGATCAGCGTACCTTGGCTTTTGTTTAACTATCAAATCGTCAAAGATGCGTGGACGGATCCGTGGGGCTTGCCGTACACCATTAAGGCACTGCCACTCTTTGTGAAGGGTATGGCAAATATGCTGGGTTACCCCCTGCTGTTCGCTGCGGGAGTTGGATTCGCGAGTGTTTGCGTCAAGGCATTAAGGAATCGCGGTGGCGTAGCGCCCTTATGGGCAGTGGCGGTTTCGCTGCCGGTCGGTGTAATTGTGTTTCATAGCATTGTACCGGCATCTATCGACGATAGATATTTGATTTCCGCACTTCCTGGTGTTTTGCTTTTGACGATCGGAGGTGTTAGCTCGCTGACGGAACAACTGTCTAGACGATTCCCGCAGATGCGGCGTACCGCGAGATGGACATTGTTCTTGTTGATATTCGGCCTGTTCATGGTGGGGCAATTTGAGATCCCTCAGAAAAGATTCGAAGGGTTTGGGCCTATCGTTGATCGGATCATGTCCGAGGGTTCGGTGACCGGCGAACATATTCTGGTATCGTCGGATTCCCGAGGCGAGGGCGCCCTGATCGCGGAATTGACCATGGCAGAAACTCAACGGCCGAATCACGTTGTTCACCGAGGAAGCAAGGTGTTGTCCTCGAGCGATTGGATGGGAAGAGACTATGCACCCAGGTTCAAGTCGGATTCCGGGTTAATTCGATTTCTCGAACAGTCGGCTATAAATTGGGTGGTGGTCGACGAAACTGTCTCCGGACGGATGTTGCGCGAACACCATATGCTCGTCGGTCGAGCGTTGCGGTATAACACCCGGGCGTTTACAGAAGTGGATAATTTTCCGATTAAGCGGGGTTCGCCTGACCTTGATGGTTCGGCAATCCTGTATCGGAGAACGGGAATTGCTCGCACGACGTCAGGCACGACGTCAGTGGTGGCGAGGAGCGCGCGATCAGTGACTGGGGCTGTTCGAAATTACCTTTCTCGAATTCCACCTCGAGCAGCTGCCACCACGGAAACCGTCAATCCGGGTGTCATCTGCATGTGTGATGATCACGATGATAAGACCGCCAGGTGCGGGTTGAAAGCGGCGAACCTCGAATAGGTGATAGACCCAACGAGGGCCGGAACCGACTCTTGACGCCTCGTCCGCAGTCTCTCCAAAAATTAACTACTAATGGCTTTGATTGTTCCGGAATTCATGATACATTAGTAGTGACCCACCTCTCGGAAAACCATCTGGCAGACAGTCAAATAAGGAGGAGCTGTGT
>CP070631.1:2205267-2209221 GCA_020356045.1 Candidatus Latescibacterota bacterium | reverse complement strand
TATTCTAGCAGGAATCGGTGGAGATTCAAAGGGGGTAGTCGCTTGGTGGACAAGAGACTACGAACTGCGGGTTCTATTGGGGTCGGTGGCATCCATGAATACCTTTCCAAGGGAAAGCCCCTTCTTAGTAACCATAGGCCACACACTCCTCTTTGCTTGTCGGCGTCAACAACCACACTCGAGAGATAAGAATAGCAAATCGTGGCGTACAGACACAACAATCGAATACTGACCTCTATCTCCGGTTGTGGTGGCTTTTGCGTGCTTCGCGAATCTCCCCCAGGGTCACGCCGCTTCTGACGAATGCGATGAATCCCAGCGTCACGAGTGGGATTGTCATGACAAGAAACAAGACGATGGCGAATCCGGTCGCCGTGGTCTTATCGATACCGAAAAACGTGAGACCTAGGACACAGAAAAACTGATAGGGCCCGATATTCGCCGGCGCATTGGGCACCGCGGTACCCAGGCGAATCATGATGAGCACAACCGCTGGCACCCACAACGGCACGAGGAGTCCGTAGGCTTTCATGACCAACCAGAATGACATCGCTTGAAGCGACAAAACGACAAATGACACGACGAGCGCCGGCACGAGATACGGTGAGCTCCAGACGGCTCGTAATCCATCAATGACTCTCGAAAGGAAAGAGGTGATTCGCTTAGCTACGACCCAGAGACGACCCGCTTTTGCAGAACCAGCGCCCGAAGGTCTTCTTTTGAATACGGTCAACAAAACCAACACACCAATCGCAATGACCCACGCCGCGCCGAGGATGAATCCGGCATTGGCTACCCTCTCGGGCAATGATTCAAAAAAGGCGAACACACAAAGACCGAGCAAGAGTAAGGAACCGTCGAAAACTCGCTCTGTTATCATCGAGGAAAGCACCGGGGCAAAAGAGACACCCATCCACCGCGTCACGAGGTATCCCCTGACAAACTCACCCGCCCTCATTGGGAGGATTTCGTTGACGAAGAGACCGGCGTATACGGCCTTTGCCGTTTGACGCCACGTCACATGTCCGGACGGTCGTAAAAGAAGTTGCCAACGGAGTCCGTGGAAAAGAGTACTCAGCACGTCAAGGACGAGCGCGGGTAGAATCCACCACAGTTGCAGGCTGCGCATGTGACTGACAAGCTCATCGACGCGTACTCCATGCATCACCCAGGCGAGACATCCCACAGCGATGGCGTAAACAAGAGTCTTTCGGAAGACAGGATGAGAAAATATCATCGGAAGGCATCAATCTCCTTTGCCAATCCGCCAAAAGCTACTGATTAGGCGTTATGTGCTGTCGAACCAACTCACCGATCCGGCTGACGAGTTCGTCCGCGTCAACTCGCACGGCCAAGGCGCGTGCCTCGCCGAGCTGCCCCTGTGGCTTCATTTAACTCCGTCCGCCGTGTCCCTTGTTCACTTACGGTAATTTCATTATATCATCGCTACTACGATATTTATCGTATTCCACACGCTGTTTTCTGCGCTCAGGTCGTCCCCCGTGTCTATTTCATCCGACTCGAGGCGGGTGGGCAGTGTTCGTCGTCAAGCGGGCTTTAGCAACGGGGATTGACTTTACCCGTGTAAAAGCGAATGCCTCATGAGAGTTACGGCGAGATCTGTCCGCCCAGATCTAAAAGCACGATTAAGAGGAAACCGCTGGGGGACGTTGGCAGGTTAACTAGATCGCTGCTATATTGATTACAGAGCATATGAGTTCCATCTGGCTAGTATTCATACAATCCGTCTCCGATTAGTTGTACCGAAAAATCAAAACAAGTGTGACGGGTATGATGTCTCTTGTTTTTAGCTCACAAAATTCCTGATTGGTCTGAAGACGCACATACTGCAATAGGCGAACCCGTCAAGTCACCACACGCAAGAGATCAATTGACTCTATCTAATCAACACCATCTTGTGCGTCTCGGAGTAACCAGGTGTAACAAGCCGATAGAAATACACTCCCGATGATACGTGCTCCCCAGCGTTGTCCCGCCCATCCCAAGTGACCGTCTTTTCACCTGGCGTTTCGACCGCGTCCTTGAGCGTCCGAACCAAACGCCCGTTCACATCGTAAACGACAAGCGACACATTGCCACTGCCAGACGGCACGTCGTAACGGATCACCGTGGACGGATTGAACGGGTTCGGCGAATTTTGGTACAACGCGAACCGACCGGGAACAACAGGTTCCGGGTCGATCCCCGTTGCCCCCATATCGGAGATTCGGAATGAGTATGTGCCTGTTTTTAACGACTTGTTTGCATACACAACCAGGCCGTACCAATCCGACGCCGGCATGGCGAATTCAATATTCCCCGATTCGGCGATCTCGAATTCGGACTCCGTCTGTCCGGCCCAGTAGGTGCCGTTACCTGGGTTCCTGAAGAGTGCCAACCGCACATCAGCTTCCCCGCTTCTCGCGAAACCCAGTTGGTAGTTCGTTCTACCGTCCAAGTACACGTCCCAGATCTTGATAAACCCACACTCATAGTTCGTGCGGACAAAAGATCCCTCCATCACCGTATCGAGCGTGTATATCTCTGCATCGCTGTCCAACTGGACCGAATACGCTTCGAATTGCCCGCCCTCCGTCACGCGGACGTAATACCTCCCAAGTGTGTTGTGGTTGAAGTCCCCGACAAGAAACGACGCTCCCCCAGATGTGCCCGATTGGGCAATCAAAGTGCCCTTTCCGTCGCACTCTGTGTATAGCCGGACGTCCTTCCAATCACCGTCTTCCGGGCACACACCGACGACAGCCCAATAGCCAACAGTCTGCGTGAAGTCGAAGTCCAGGGGCCAACCGCTGCGACGGAAGCAGTCCATTGATATCAGCGTTTCGCAGTCGAAGAGTGGTTCGACTTGCAGCACGTAATAACCTGATTGTTGTTTTCTTGAGTTGGCGAAAAAGACAAGCCCGTAGTAATCGGAATCCGACACAACATAGTTGTAGTTCGCGGTGCCGGATAATTCGAACAACGCTCCATCTCTTCCCGCCCAGTACTCACCCGCACCGGGATTCTTGAACAACGCCATATGCGGGTCCTTTCCCCCCCATCCCAAAAACGAGAACTCGTACTGCCGGCCACTCTCTAGATACGCATCCCAAACAACGACTGCATTGCACTCGCCATCCAAACCCGACATCGACCCCGAAATCGTTGCTGGAACGAACAAGTACTCCGCATAACCGTCCCATTGAATCGTGTGATCGGCCGAGAGAGTTCCACCGTGGACCAGTGGGTAACGATTCACGGGTGGGACAACGTCGTGGAAATCGCCGACGACGAGCTCGGTTTCACCCACACCCGCGCTGTTGGATGCAGCAAGGAGACTACCCCCCTTGTCACATTCGGTAAACACATAAAGCTCTTTGGTATCGAGCGTGTCGGGGAGCAGCGCAACAGCGGCCCAGGTACTACCTATTTCCTCGGTAACAACATAATCGTTGGCCGGTCCCGCCGCTGCTGAGTACAACTTATGGTTGGCGCAATCACTATCAACTAACGGTATGCAGTCGAAGAGTTTTTCAACGGTGATTCTGAACGGCTGTGGAGTCGGCGTATTCCACATCGGAAACACCACGAGGCCATACCAATCGCTTGCCGGAGCGGTGTAGAACTCAATTTCCGTCGATGAAATTTCAAACTCACTTGCTGACCGTCCTGCCCAGTACATCCCCGCCGATGGATTGCGAAAGAGCGCGGCGTTGGCTGTAAGCCCCATACCCTCGTCGAAGCCAAAGACGTAGGTGGCTCCGGCCTCAAGGTAGATGTCATAGATTTCGATCATGTCACAACCGGCGCCCGTTCCTCCCAACGCTCCCAACACCCATTGGCTGACGGGAAATATCGTCCCGCCGCTGTGCCAGTAGACATCGTAATTCGCCGTCGGGTCGCCGAATTCGATGTATGGGTAGTAACTTCCCACGGGGTTGTGGTTAAAGTCCC
>CP070631.1:2200717-2205167 GCA_020356045.1 Candidatus Latescibacterota bacterium | reverse complement strand
GGTCGCTCGCGTCCAATCTGTTTCCTTACTCTACACGCCTCGCGCATCTCATCGACCGGTGGCCAAAAATTCTTTCAGACACCCGCGGATAAAATAGGACCAACCCTCGACACAGCTCTCTCGTTTGAATTCGGGGATATCTTCCGGAAAGTCCTCTCGAACATCCACAGTCAGTTTTAACGTTGTTATGTTGTCCTGCTCCGACAACTCCCACACCACGAACGAATCTCCGGGGTAGTCCGGGTATCTCCAGTTGTAGGTAATCATTCTGCCCGGGTCTACGGCCGTCACTTCCCACATATGCATAAAATCTCTGCCCCCACTGTGGACATTGAATTGAGTTTTGAATCCGACTTCGGGTTCAAACGAGGGGATATTCTCAAAATACCATTGCCGCATGACATCGATGTCGGTGATGGCTCTCCACACATCATCAATCGACGCGTCAAAAGCTTGTTCGACTATTATAGGTCCATCGCTTGTTTTCACGGCGCCTGGCCCGAAGTTATTCCAACGTGTAGGTTCGTGTTGACTTATAGTCGTTACGCATCGGCATCTCGAAACCGACCATTTCAGCCGTCACGCCGCCCTCGACAAACGAGATCGATTCCGATTCGACCAGCATTCCTCGTTTGTGTGCAAACCAAACCGTCTCGGTTCCCGTGCCGTCTAGCTTGAGCGTGTACTCCATTCCTTGCGCGGTCCCGGTGCCCGTTACCGTCGTCGTATACTCACCGTCGAACCTGACACAATCGAACCCCTCTCGTTCCGCGGCCTCCGCAAGCGTATACGTATACGCGATGACGATCTTCGCCGTTCCGCCCTCGACTGGCTCGGTAAACTCATCTGTGTACGACCAGGTGTCGCCGATTCCAATCTTTTCTTCGGGAAGCTGAATAAAAAACTCTCGCAGCTCGTTGATGTACTGGCTTTCGCCGCGGCGGGCCTGTCCGCCCGCAATATCCAATTCGGGAAGCTCGGCAAAACCGTCAAAACCACTAAGGATGCCGCGTTCCGAAATGACAAACCGCGCTTTTTGCCCAAGCAGCGCGGAAAAATCGGGATCGAGCTGGACCTGGGGGTCGTCGGATTTGTGCGAGCGGTCCTTGTATGTGAGCGAAGCGGTGGCCATCCCGCCTTTTTCTTCGATCACATTGACGACATATTTGGCCATATCCGTCGTGGTGGACTTAATCTCGTTTCCCATCATTTCCCGCTGGGATTTGCGTTCGGTGGTCGTCGCCATTTCGAACCCGCTTCCCTTTTTCATCTTGTATTCGAGTTTGTATTTTTTGTCACCGGCGTTCGCATCCGTAATCAACCCCGCCACGAAACCAACAGCCGCCAAACAAATCACTACGGCTGCCGCTAATCCCAATGCACTCTGTTGTCTCACGCGAAAACCTCCTTGAAGCCAAAAACAGGTGGATGATCTATTCCTCACTACCGGTGAGGGCAGCGTTGTATGTCATCAGAAGCGGGGCAAGGATGTCGGCACCTTCATCCCGGCTCCAGCTTTGAAACACGATGACCAGATCGATTTCGGGGACCATGTGCAGCATCTGGCCGCCATACCCCGATGCTTGAACGTGATCGAGTTTTCTGCCTTTGATTTTGAAATTGCCCGACCACCAAAGGTAGCCGAAATTTTGTATGTTACCAACTTTAAAACGCCCGCTTGTTGATTCGGCCAGCCACTCCGTGGGCACCACTTGCTTGCCGTTCCACTCGCCGCCGCGCATAACCATAAGCCCGATCTTTGCCAGATCTCTGGCGTTTATGCAAAGCCCGCCGTTTGACCCGCCGGTGCATGGGTATCCTTTGTTATCGGTGATCCACTTGTACTCGGTGATTCCAAGAGGCTCGAATAGGACCTTTTCCGCATATTTGTTGGCATACATCCCGGTTGTGTTTTTGATCACACCGGACAAAAGGTGAACCGCCCCGGTGTTATACACAAAACGCTCACCGGGTTCATCCGCCAAAGGTTTTTCAATTACGTACTGCAACCAGTCGTCCGATTCTTCCATCCAATAGTGCGAGTTGTCGGGATCGTCGTATATGACGGTCTGTTCGTCCCACTTCCAACCTGTCTTGAGTGTCAAGATGTGCCCGAGCGTGATCGTGTTGATTCGGTCGTCATCGACGTACTTGGCGTATTCGGGAAGGTAGGACATCACGGTTCTGTCGAGGCTGTCGATATGTCCCTGGTCGATGGCGATACCGATGAGCATCGAGGTGACGCTCTTTGTGATCGAGTGGATTTTGACACGCGAGTCGCGGTTGCGTCCGTTGAAATACGCCTCGTGGACCAGCTTGCCGTTTTTGACAATCGCCAGACTATAGATGTGTTTGTACTTGTCGCTCAAGATCGCGGACGTCATCTTTTCAATCACGCCGGTGTCCATGCCTTCGGCTTCGAGTGACGACACCGCCCATCCGTCGTCGAGCTTTTGAGGAGTTGTGTAGACATAGGTAGCCTCGGCTTCTGCGTAAGCCAGCGGGGCCAAGCCGAGTCCGGCCAGCAGAAGCAGAGCCACCCCGACCAGTCCCGGAATCAAACCGGCCGGCCACCGCCATCCGGCTGGGGATGGTCCGGCGAGTCTCCGATAATGGTCAGACATGCGTGCCCGTTTCTTTTGGAATCAGTTCGACTCTCGCGCCCCCCGCCCCCTCGTGCTCCAGGGTAGCATACCATATCCCGGTCAAAACAAAAGACGTAGCGACAGAGCGTGCGGGCAGGTATACTGGATACTCGATTTACACAAAAGTGCTGGACGGTATTCGACCGCGCGCGGGGCGGCTTAGCCTGGCCGCGACGCACGGCAGAAAACGAGCTAACTTATTCCCAAACATTGACTTCCACAAAACCACAAGGAGCCCGCTCATGCGTAATGCCATTCTGTGTCTGCTTGCGATAGCCATCGCCCTCCCGGCGGCCGTACTCGCCGCCGAGAAACGGGCGCTTACGATCGAAGATCTCTATAAAATCAAAAGTGTCAGCGATCCCCAGTATTCGCCCGACGGCAAGATGGTGGCGTTTACGGTGAGCGAGTATTTTCTCGAAAAAGGGAAAAGCAACTCGGACATCTGGGTGATGCGCGCCGACGGCAGCGGGCTCAAACAAATGACTCGTCACGAGAAAGGCGACTGGCATCCGCGCTGGTCACCCGATGGCCAATGGCTGCTGTTTGTGTCAACACGCGAGGGGACCCCGCAGGTGTGGAAAATGCCCGTTGGCGGTGGTGAGGCCACACAAGTGACCGACTTCTACATGGGGGTCAACGATCCGCGCTGGCTCCCCGACGGTCTGCACATCGTCTTTTACACCGATGTTTGGCCCGAGTGCGGCGCAGACAACGACTGCAATAAAAAGCTCGCCGACGACATGGACGAGGGACCCGTTCACGCGCACCTGGCCGACGATCTCTTGTACCGGCACTGGACGCATTATTCGGATGGCCGGCGCTGGCACACGTTTCTATATAATATAGAAACCGAGGAGTACGTCGATCTCACCCCGGGCAACATGGACGCGCCGTCGTATATGACCGGCGGTGGTCACGGCGGTTTTGACGTGTCCCCCGACGGCACCGAGTTGTGCGTCGTGGCCAACGCCGATCCCAACGAGTGGGAAACGACAAATAAGGATCTGTGGATCGTGCCGACCGCCGGGGGTGAGATGAAAAACATCACCGATGAGAACGAGGCGTATGATGCACACCCGAAGTATTCTCCAAACGGCCGTTATATTGCCTATATCACGCACAAGGTCCCGACGTATGAGGCCGATTTGTTTCGGATCGCCGTTTACGACCGCAAGACCGGTGAGAAAACCATTTTGACCGACGACTTTGACAACTGGGTGGGTGACTTCGAGTGGGCGCCGGACTCACGATACATTTACTTTACCGCGCATTATCAGGGCACCAACCCGCTCTACAAGCTCGACATCCGTTCGGGCAAGGTCAGAGATGTCACCAACCTCCGCAGTATCGACTCGTTTGACCTCGACCCAAAAGGAAAAAACGTTGTCGTGTCGCGGCGGACCATCGCCGAACCTCGCGAGATCTGGACCTGCAAGTCTAACGGCAAGTCGCACAAACGGCTGACCACCTTTAACAAAGTCGTCGAAGACGAAGTCGATATACGCCCGCCCGAAGAGATCTGGGTTGATTCGCCGACGGGCAAGAAGATCCATACTTTTGTTGTCAAACCCCACGGTTTTGACGAGTCCAAAAAGTACCCGTTTATCTTAAACGTTCACGGCGGCCCCCAGGGGATGTGGTGGGATAGCTTCCGCGGCGACTGGCAGGTGTATCCGGGCGCCGGGTACGTGATCGCGTTTCCCAACCCGCACGGGTCGAGCGGCTACGGTCAGGAGTTTACCCACGCGATCTCACGTGACTGGGCAGGCAAGGTCTACGAGGACGTGATGGCGGTCGCCGAT
>CP070631.1:2181054-2200617 GCA_020356045.1 Candidatus Latescibacterota bacterium | reverse complement strand
CTTCACAATTGTCCGCCCCAAGACGTTTTGAATTTGAGGTCAGATTCGGGGTATTGGCGGCCGCTAGCTGCTCTTTTCTTATTGTCCTGAAAAAAGGACACCTGTCAATGGAAGAACACGATTAAAACGGCCTCCAACGCCGTTTTGGCGCCATGTCACTGCTGCGCCTACTAGGGGTGTGCGCCCGTAACCGTCTTTATTATAATCAGTTATACGTCAAGGACCGCGGTTTCCCCGGTGATCGGCTTCCGTGGCACGTTCATTGCGCTATAGGGAAGCCGAGATGAGAAAACGAACCGGCATAAGATCGATAGCATTGGACGGACGAGAGACGATCACC
Source organism: Candidatus Latescibacterota bacterium (assembly GCA_020356045.1). GTDB lineage: Bacteria > Krumholzibacteriota > Krumholzibacteriia > WVZY01 > WVZY01. The sequence goes on along the minus strand of CP070631.1, from coordinate 2,200,277 downwards.
GCCCTGGTGGTTCTCGCCGTGATGGTGGCTTTCCTGGCGCTTCTAAACGGATGCTCGGAAGACTGCCAGTCTTGTCCGACCCCTAGGGACGAACCCCCGCTCCCGCCAAACGGGTTTGGCAGCATTACGGGTGACGGGCAAATCGAGCTGTACTGGAACCCGAATCAGGAATCGGATCTGGACGGGTACGATATTTTCCGCAGCGCTAACGTGGATGTAGATCCCAGCTATTACATCTCGGTGAGCTGGCGTGATGATTACTTTATCGACGACGACGTAAACAACGGCACCACCTATTATTATCAGATTCGTGCCTACGATAAGGCAGAGAATGTGAGCGGTTGGGGAACAAGCGTATATCAAACCGACTATGTTTTTGACACCCCCCGCCCGGCGGGTGAAGAGATTCTCTACGAGTTTACGGGGCAAGATTCAGCGCTGAGCGGTTATGACTTCTCCGAGTTCCGCCGCCAGCACTGGCGTGCCAGCACGACGGACGTCTACTTCGGACTCTCAAACAACGTACCCATGTTGTTTGGAAAAGGGTTGGCTGTAGGAGACGGAGTAGACGTCCAGGACTACGGATTTATCGATCTCGATTTTGTGGATTGGGCGCCCGAAATAGAAGACGGTTGGTCTCCCTCCAAACGGGTTGAGTTGATACAGGGTCACAGCTATGTCATTCAGATCTGGGACGGAGCGTACTACCAGTACGCGAAAGTGTACGTCCATACGGTCAACAGTGACCTGGTGGATCTTGATTGGGCTTACCAGGAAGATGAAGGTAACCCGGAACTGGCCCCAGGAGCAGGAGGTGCGAAATGAACGCAACCGCTAAGAAATTAATGATCATCGCTGTGGCAGCCGCCACGTTGGCCGTGGTCTCGGTTGGAACCTCGAACGCGGGTTTCCACGTCGGGTTCACGTACAGCTCCTCACCAGCCAACGTCCAGGTATGGCTCGGCAGTGCTTATGATTACGACGTTTACTATGACGACGGTTACGGGTACGACGTCTATCCCTCGGAAGCGGATGTCGTCCTTTACGTGAGACCCTCACGGAGCTGTTTCACGACCGTCTATGTTGTGGATACCGAGGGATTCGTCCATATCGTTCACCCGTTGTCCCCGGCGCACGACGCGTATCTTCGCGGGGGGCGCGTGTACCGGTACCGGCTAAGAGACGTCGGGTTCTACGAACCGTGTTTCAACCGCGGCGTTGCCTATGCCTTCGCCGTGACCAGTCCGGTGCCTTTTGACTACGGATATTACGGAGTAGGGGTGTTTGGCCCCCGAATCGGATTCCGTATCTATGGTGATCCGTTTGTGGCATCGAGGCTGTTTTACATTTCGATACTGCCACCTGGGTGTCACCGCAGCGTAATTGCGGTTGGCCATGCGAGATTCTATGTGCGGGAGTACCGGCCGTACCCCGTCTATCTTTGCGCCGGTTGGCACTATCATCACCACAAACGGGTGTACTGCCGCGGAAACTGTGCGGCGCACCGTCAGTTCAGGGTCCACGCGGCCGATCCATATCGTGTGATCAATCCTCGCCGGGAATTGCGCGACAGAGCGAACGATGCGAGACGGTACACCAAGATTGATCGCACCGTGTCAAAGGACATCCGTGACATCCGTACGGCATCGAGAGACCATCGACGGACTCGCCAGGTCGCGCCGGTCGATCGTAGGGTCGAGCGACGATCCAAACCCATAGTGGGTTCGTCGCGGCCGGCTCAGAGAGTCGACTCCGGCAAGGTCTTACGTGGTGTTCGCACGACGCGAGTGGGACATCAGAAAACCGCCGATGGTGGCCGAACCTCCGTCGCGGCGTCCCGGCGGAATGCCGACAACAGTCGTGCGATAAAGAACCAGGTGTCGCCAAAACAGGCCCGGGCAACCCACCCGAGCAGCGACCGCGTGGTTCTGTCGACACGGGCCGGCTTTATCAAGAGCAAGAACGAGTTTTCCAAGATGCGTGAGAAACTCGCTGACAAAAAAACAAATGGTCGGGGTGTGAAGAAGTCCGCTCCCAAGCAAACCAAGGTTACCAGACGGAACGGAATTGAACGGACCAAGGTAGCCAAAAGCGGTGACCCCAAGCGGACCGGGGCCCCCAAAAAGGACAAACCGGTCGTGCGCGAGGATTCACAACGGGACCGGACGGTTGCTCACAACAGCACCCAGTCCAGAAAGGCGACTCGTGCGAAACGCACAAAAAAATAGACAAGGTTTCCTCCCCATCGTTGCTGAGGGAAGATTTGGTTGGCTGGTAGCAAACGCTCGTTCGCAAGGAGCGTGAGAAGCAGGCTGGTTTGAGAGCCGACCAAGTAAAAGGGGAGTTGAGTTAAAGTAAGAGTCGATCAGGGGCGGCGATTACTGAGACCAGCTCCCCTTTGCAGTTGCCCACCGCGTGCCCATGTGATAGATTATCCGCCAGTTCCTGGCCAGAAAGAGTGTTTCGTGAAGGTATTTCCGGTTATTCTCCTCATCGTCTTCTCCGCGCTCACCGCGTCCGACCTCGCCCGTGCCCAATCCCCGGTACCGCCGTATTACGGTGTGGATCGGTCGGGCGGCAGGGGGGATATCGCGGTCATGCGTTCTGTGCCGACGGCCGAGCAGACCGCTGGGCACCAACTCAATCCTTACCAGATTCAGGCGCTGCAACGGCTGATTGCCGGGGCGGCCGCCGTCGACGATACGCTCACCCTAATCGGCATACAGGTCCAGTTTGCCGATAGTCTCATGGGTGGTCAGGAAGGAAGCCGAAGGGAAGGTCAACCCCGCGATTCGACGTACTTTGCGAACACATTAAAACACACGAGCCAGTACTTCGACGGCGCGTCGAGACAACTGTTCACATTGTCGTGGGAGGTTACCGACAAGATTTACACGATGCCCGAAAACATGGGGTACTACGGCGACGATGCCTACGAAGACGTCCGCGTGGTCGAGATGATGCAAACGGTGATTGACTCCGCCGATGACGATATTGACTTTTCGCGCTACGAGACGGTGATGCTGATTCACGCCGGTGCCGGTCAAGAGACGGATATAAACGACGATTCGCGCGAACAACTCTGGTCCAGCTTCTATTCGCGCCCCGATATCGACGCGGTGTTCCCCGACAGCACGGTGTATGGTCTCATCACAAATGATAGTCTCGGAGGTGAGCCGTTTCTGGTCGACAACTTTATGGTGGTCCCAGAGGACGCGAGTCAGGATGGACTGACCGTTGGGATGCTCGGGATTTGGTGCTTCGAGGTGGGCAGCCGTCTCGGGTTTTTGCCGCTTTTTGACAGCACACCCCCGGCCGTTCCCGACTCGCGTGGAGTGGGAGATTTTGATCTCATGTCTTCAGGTTTGTTCAACGTGCTGATCGATGCGAATCTGAGGTTGTGGCCGGGTTTCATCCCCGGGTTTCCGTGTGTTTTCAACCGGTTGATTGCCGGTTGGGTCGAGCCTCGGGTCGTTGAGGAGGACGAGTCGTTTATCCTGCGCGATTTGAATACACCCCAGCCCGGTGATACCGCGTGCATCAAGATCCCGATCAGCGAACGCGAGTATTTTCTCGTGGTCAACCGGGTACACGATACCAACTTTGACAGCGTGTTCACGTTTTCCGACTTTGACAGCAATTTCTTTCCTGACAACACGGACTCGCTCGGCGGGGCCGAGTTCGATTTTTGGCTCACGGCGACGACGAACCCGTTCGGCGTTGTTGCGGATCCCGATTACAACGATGCGCCGAGGTATGTCGCTCATACCGGATCCGGCGTTTATGTCTGGCACATCGACGAGAACGTTATTCTGCAGGCAATTGCGGCAGGCCACCTGCCAAACGATTTTGTTACACGAAAGGGTGTCGACCTCGAGGAAGCTGACGGTATTCAGGACATGGATATGAATTCGGGACCGTTTGCGTCGGGGAGCCATTTTGACAGTTACCGCGACGGTAATAATCAGATCTTTGGACCGGAAACGAGACCGGCAAGCATGAGCAACACGGCGGCGTGGACGGGTATCGAGGTATCGGACATATCTCCGCCTGGGCCGGTGATGACGGGGACCATCGCGGTCACCCGGGAGTACTCGGAGGTCCGCCGCCGCTGGGCTGCCCGTGGGGCATGGCAGCCGCCCAGCGTGGTCAATCTCGACGGTTCGGGCGATCTCGAGATCGTTGTCTTTGCCGACACGGGTTATGTTTATGCGTTCTCGAGCGACGGTAGCGAGTTTGTCGATGCCGATGGAGATCCGGCGACGATTGACCCTTATATTGCCGCACCGGGGGCGACGTGGATCGGCCCGCCGGCCTTTGGCGATATTGACGGCGACGATGATGACGAAATCATCAACACCAGCGTGGACGGGTCGGTTTATGCGTGGAACGGCGACGGATCCGAGGTTGTAGATGGTGATGGGAATGCGGGTACGATCGGTGTGCTATACAGGGGGCTGCCGCTGGCAGCGCCACCGATGCTGGTTGATGTCAACGCGGATGGCACCGACGAGATCGTTATTGTCGAGGTGTTGTCTGACACACTCGAGCTTGGCTTTGTAAATGGAAGCGGCGAGAAAAACGTGCCAAGCGGTGCCGATTTTCAAATCGTGTGGCCGGCAAAGGTTGCCGCTCAGTACTGCGCGCCGCTGGCCTACGGGGCTGTGGGCGACAGCAACCGTGATACCGAAGGTGTGGTGATCACGTCGGTCGATACGACCGCATCGCTCTACCGGCTCGATTATTTTCCCCTTCGCGCTCCCGTAACCGGCCCCTCGGCGTCTCAGACCCAAGCGGCTACGATCACACCCGCGGGTCCGCTGCCGGGATCGTTCCCGGCCACATCGCCCCCAACCGTGGCCGATCTCGATGGGAACGGTGCCGACGAAGTGGTGTTCACACTGTCAGACAACCGTCTGGTCGTTTTTAATCCCTCCCTCAAACAGGCGTCGGGCGGCGCCGACGAATCGCTGCGAATCATCGGTTTGCGATCGACGCGGCCATCGGCAACGGCGCTCGCCGATGTAGATGGGAACGGGACCGTGGAGATCGCCTTGTGGGACGACGGGTTTTTCTATCTCTACGAGCACAACGCGCGTCTTCGAACCAACTGGCCGCAGCCGCTTCGCGAGGTCCAGCTGGGTGACATTCTGCCGCTGAGTTTCAACCGCGTCATGTCGAGCCCGCTTCTGGCGGATGTAAACGGCAACGGGCGGCAGAGCTATTTGGTGCCCGCTATCGAGGGGACGCTTTACCAATTTGACGCAGATGGAGCCAGGGACAACACGCTCAACCACCCGATACCCGACGGTTCGGGTGCCACGCCCACATTGGCAAATCTCAAAGGCGATGATAGTGTCAGCCTTGTATCGTTGGGCATCGTTTCTTCCATAGGTGGTGTCGACGCCGTTTCTGATACGATTGAATCATCGGATGAAATGGTGTTGTCGATCCAGTCGTTCCCACAGTCATATGGCCGGAAGAGCTGGATGGCCTACCAGTTCGACAACAGACGGCAAGGGAGGCTGGAGCTGTCCTACTCGCCCGGGGCGCCGGGCAACCTGGTCGAACCGGGATCGTTCAAAATTTATCCAAACCCGGTACGGGGAACCAGCGTGCATGCACGGGTCGTGCTCAACAACTCGGCGACGGTCAACGTCGAGATTTACAATCTCGAGGGCGAACGTGCGGCGTCACAGACGTATCAAGGGAATATAGGAAATGTGGTCGGAACTCCATTTGATGAGGCCATCAATGTGAGTCAGCTCAAGAGCGGCATATATATGATGAGAATCGTTCTGACGGGGGCGGGCGGTTCGGAATCGCAAGTTAAGAAATTCGCCATTCTGAGATAATGAGGAGAACTACGATGCGAAAATTACAGTACCTCTTATTGGTCGTTCTTGTCTTGACGATTCCGTCGCAGGCGGATGCCGGTGATCCCGGTGATGCCGGCGCGCTGTTCCTTCGTTTTGGTGTTGGTGCCCGAGCGGCAGGTATGGGCGAAGCGTTTTCCGCCGTGGCCCTGGACGCATCCGCGTTGTATTGGAACCCCGGTGCGATGAGCGCGGTGCTCAGCACCAATCTCATGTTTACCCACACGGAGTATTTCCAGTCGGTTCGCGTCGAGCAGCTTTCGCTCACGCACGAGACCGATTACGGGACGTTGGGACTAAGTTTTGTCGGGCTTTATATGGATGACATGGATCGGTACGAAGACGTGCCTTCGGCGATCCCGCTTGGAACCTTTTCCGCATACGACGTGTCGTTTGCTATCGGTTTTTCACGGTACCTCATCCCAAACCTCTCGCTCGGTTTGGCTGTCAAACCGGTCTATCAGAAGATCGATCAAACGACCGCCACCGGGGTGGCGTTTGATGCCGGACTTTTCCACGTGAGCCGGATCGAAGGCATCAGATTGGCGGCGGTCCTTGCCAACGTCGGTGCGCCGATGAAGTTCGAGACCGAAGAATATGCGCTTCCCCGTGTGTTCAAACTCGGAGCCAGCTACGAGCGAAAGATCAGCGCGATCAAGGGTGATATCGTCGTCAACCTCGACGTGTTGTTCCCAAACGACGGCAACGCCAAACAACATATCGGTGCCGAGTATGGATATTCTCAGACGTTGTATCTCCGTGCGGGGTACAAGGCGGGATACGATTCGCAGGGGGCCGCGTTCGGAATTGGTGTGCAGTATCGGAAGTTCATGTTGGACTACGGTGTGCTGTTTGGAAGCAACGATCTTGGGGACAACCATAAAATCAGTCTGTCTCTTCGAGTGTAAATTTTTCGAGTGAGAGTCGGCCGCCCTTTAACCGCCCAAAGGTGAAATTCCGGATCCAATCCCCCACGATCATGATGTCCTTACCGTTTGTCGATTTGTGCAGGGGGTAGTGAACGTGGCCCATGACAAATATGTCGTTTCCTTTGGCGAAAAAATCCCCATTTATCTTTGCGACGATCGTCTTGGCCATATGCTCTACCGACCGGCGGTTGCGGTGTTTGCTCTCGTTTGAGACCCGGGCGGCAATGGCGTCCATGAGGTCGGGATGGATGATTTTGGAAGCCTTGATCACCAACGGGTTTCGAATAATCGACCGGATTGTCTTGTAGTTGTTGTCGTCGGGCATAAAGAGATCCCCGTGCGTGCACCATATCTTGCGACCCTGCGACTCCACAAAGAGATCATTGCCGTGTGGCGTGATTCCGAGGTCGTCACTGAGAAAGTTGGTGTACCAGGCGTCGTGATTTCCCGCTAGAAAATGGATCTCTACGCCCCGCCGGGTGGCGCTGTAGAGCGCATGGTAGATATCGAAGTATCGTTTTGACACGAAGGTGGCGTACTCAAAATAGAAATCGAAGATGTCGCCAAGAAGAAATACGGCGGAGTCGTTGCCGATACGCGTCAGGAATTCGATAAAACGGCGGCGTCTGTCCGCTTCTCCGGGGATGCGGCGATCCCTGAAATGCGAGTCCGCCAGAAAAAAGAGCTCCGGGCGGGGAATCGGTGAGTACGAATCCATCTCTGGTCCGCGCCGCGGGGGATCGCGACGGGGTGTCCGGTCGCGCTACCGCGGTGAGCCGCGTTCTCGTTTCTATTGGGGTAACCGTGCCAGCAAAAGCAACCTATTTTACCAATTTTTAATAGCGGTTCAACCCGGAACTGGGACAATTTTCGGAACTCACAGTAGGAGGGGTCGTATAAGACAAAGGGCTGGAAAATAAAGGTGGTTAGGGGATTGGGCTTGACGGACTGGGCTGGGTTCTGCTAGTCTCTTCGATTGGTCCGCGCGTCGGCCTCCGGCCACCGAATTTCCGAGCCCTGATATATAACTGTATAAATTTAAATTGGTTGCGGGAGCTTGACAGGGTTCGGAATCTGGGCTACACTTACTATTGAAGGAAAGCTCGAACTCCGAATTCTTCGAAAATAACCCCCCGAATTTGGGACGCCCCACAGCTCCCCCAGTACGGTTAATTGTAACGGTAGTAAGGAAGTTCTATTGATGACGAGGAATGCAACCGCCACGATGTTTATGTCGATGCGCAAATCGCTCAGAGGGTTCCTGTTGGGATCGGCGCTGTTTCTCGCCGGTTTTGCGGTGAGTCTGATTCTGACCGCCGATGCGGATCCATCTCCGGTTATGGCCGCCGGTGACGACCAAGAGACCATGGATCTCGGTAGCCGACCGGCTACGTTTGCCGATGTGGCCGATCTGGTGAGACCGGCTGTTGTTTATATCAAGACCGAGCGCGAGCTGTCGTCCCGCGATCGCGAAGACCGGTATGGGCCGTTCGACTTTTTCCGTGAGATGTTCCCCGAGGGCGACCCTCACCGTCGCATTCCCGGTGGCGGTTCGGGTTTTGTCATAGAGAAGGAAGGCCGGATTCTGACCAACTATCATGTCATCCGCGATGCCGAAACGATCACCGTGGTGATGGGTGAGGAGCCCGACGCGGAAGAGCTCAAGGCAACCGTTGTCGGTTATGATACTTACACCGATATCGCGGTCATCGAAGTCGAGGCGAACCGTGATCTGCCTGTCGTCAGGCTCGGCGACTCCGAAGAGATCCGGGTAGGCGACTGGGTAATGGCGGTTGGAACCCCGTTTGGCCAGCTGTCTGGCACGGTAACGGTGGGTGTCGTCAGTGCCAAAGGCCGGACGGATCTCCAAATCGTTGGTGGTAACGCGCAGGGATATCAGGATTTTATTCAGACCGACGCTTCGATCAATTTTGGCAACAGCGGCGGTCCGCTGGTTAACCTCCGCGGTGAAGCAATCGGTGTCAACACGGCGATCAACCCATCCGGGCAGGGAATAGGTTTTGCTATTCCTATCAATATGGCGAGGAATATCAGCCAGCAGCTAATCGAGAAAGGCCGTGTACAATATGGGTTTATGGGTATCCGCCTCCAGGAGCTCAACCGAACGCTCGCCCAGGGGCTCAACCTTGATGTGGACAGCGGGATCCTGGTGACCGAGGTGCTTCCCGATACGCCGGCTGACCGAGCGGGAATCGAGAAAAACGATGTCATCGTAGAGTTTGACGAAAAACCTGTAAGGGATGACCAGCGCTTTCGACTAATGGTTGGCAACACTGAGGTCGGCACTGAAGTTCCGGTCGTCATCGTCCGGGATGGCAAAAGGAAAACGGTCAACATGACATTGACAGAACGGCCCGCGGACGACGTGCTCGCCGTGGCGCCACCGCCGGCAAAGGAGAGTTGGTTGGGACTTCAGGTGGATAACTCCGAAGAAGAGGGGGTCGTCGTTGTCGAAGTGGAAAGGGGAAGCCCGGCGAGTGAGGCAGGGATTCGGGAGGGAGATGTTATTACGGAGATTTATTCTAGACGAGTCGATGACTTGAGAGATTATACGGAAATATCTGAAAAATTGAAGGACCGGAAAGAACCCATCGCCTTTCTGGTCCGACGCGATCGGACATCGCGGTATGTTCCGGTCATTCCTGTGGAAAAATAGTCCCCTGTAGTTAGTCAGTAGTTCGCAGTGGGCGACTAACCAAGGACAGGTGCCATGAGGCAAACCGAGAAGAAAACCAAGGAAAGCAAAGGGAGCTACGGCGGTAACCGCAGCCTCGATGTTTATCTCCACGAGATCAACAAAACCCCCCTCCTAAAGAGGGAGGAGGAGCAGGAGCTGGCACGCCAGATCCGCAAGGGCGACAAAGACGCGCTCGACAAGCTGGTAAAAGCCAACCTTCGTTTTGTGGTCTCGATCGCCAAGCAGTACGCTAACCAGGGGCTCGCGCTCGAGGATTTGATCAACGACGGTAACCTTGGGTTAATCAAGGCGGCGCACAGGTTTGACGAAAAACGAGGTTACAAGTTTATCTCCTACGCGGTCTGGTGGATCCGGCAGGCGATGCTGCAATCGCTGGCCGAGCATTCTCGGATCGTGAGGCTTCCGCTCAATCGGGCGGGCACGCTCTACCGCATCGGTAAAGCGTCACGTCAGCTCGATCAGGAATTGGGGCGCGCACCAAGCGCGGGTGAGATCGCAAAGAAACTCAAATTGTCCGAAGAGGAAGTCCAGGACACCATGCACATTGCCAATACGCATGTCTCCCTAGACGATCCCTATTCGAACGATCAGGACGACAGCGCCCTCGTCGATTATCTGATGGACGAGAACGCCCAAATGCCCGACGAGCATACCTACGAACGCGCTCTGAGCGATGACATGGAACGCGCGTTGGACACGCTCTCCGAGAGGGAAAAGCTGATTCTGATGCTTTATTTTGGACTCAACGGCAAGGAGCCGCTGACGCTCGAAGAGATCGGCAAAAAGCTTGGTCTGACACGCGAGCGGATCCGGCAGATCAAGGAAAAGGCGATCATTCGTCTGCGCCATTCGTCTCGCTCCAAGTACCTGCGAGGGTACATGGAGGAGTAAGCTTGGCGGATTGCTGTTTGAGGCCAATAATGGCCAAAATCCGAGGGGTTACCGGGAATGCAACCCGGTAACCCCTTATTTTTCAGCCCCCCCAATCTTGACACATACGGGAATGGAACTTGCAGACCCGGCGGGAGCTATCAGAGAATGGCCTTGACACAGAGGGATTTAGGCCTTAATCTGCGCGGGTATTCGCGAGTGAGACACGCAACTATGAAAAACAAATACTTTACGTTTCTTTATGTCCCCAAGCAGGATGGCGGGCTCAAAACCGTTCGTCTCCCTAAGCTGCTGGTTTTTGGGCTCTTGGCCGCTGTGTTGACCTTGGTTGGCTCGTCCAGCTATGTTCTTGTCAAATATTCGGCCAATCTGGCGTCGTCTCACCAGATACCCGCGATCGAACGCGAGAACACTGTGCTTCGCGAGCAGCTCGACCAGTACGCATCGCAAATGCAGGTTCTCGAGAGACAGGTTCGCCAAAACTTCGATTTTCAAAAAAAGGCGAGATTGCTGGCCAATCTCGATGAACTTACCTCCGATGTGACCGAGGTCGGGGTCGGCGGCCCTGAGTTTGGGTACGTCGAATCATTATCGCTGCTCGATGATGACACGCGCGGCAAAGCGATACTCATCAAAGAAGATATCGAAAAACTGACACGCCAGGCGCGGCTCCAGCGGCAGAGCTACGCGGAAATCATATCTCGGCTGAGCGACAAACAAAAGCTCCTTGGCTCGACGCCCTCGATTCGTCCGGTACCGTCGGGGTTCGTATCGAGCCGGTTTGGGCGCCGGATGGATCCGTTCACCGGCCGTTCGTCAACGCATTACGGGGTCGATTACTCGGCCCGTCTTGGGACCCCCATTTTCGCCACAGCGGATGGCGTCGTGACATTCGCCGGCAAGTGGTATCAATTTGGCTGGACCGTCGAGATCTCCCACGGCGCGGGTTTTGTTACGCGTTACGCTCACGCTTCGAAGCTGCTGGTAAAGAAAGGACAGCGTGTAAAACGCGGAGACGTTATCGCACGTGTTGGTTCCTCCGGCAAATCGACGGCCACCCACCTTCACTACGAAGTGATGAAAGACGGCAAGAAAAAGAATCCGTTGGCGTATGTCTTGTCCAGACGCGAAGTTGTGGACTAAAGATATTTTCTTGCCAAAGATTTTTCCCCTGTTCTATTTTTGTCACACTGGGTCGAGCTACATCTCCGGGGAGATGCATCCCGCCGCAACACAGAGGTCGCTTCGATGAAGAGATTCGCGGTTATTCTTGCCATTTGGCTCTGCGCGCTTTCCGCAGCAGTCAGTGTGGCGGATATGCCGGGGTCGGTGCTGCGGGTTCGCCACGGCGCAAAGGATGACCATACGCGGATCGTACTCGACCTCTCATCAAAGGTGCGATACGAGATCCGCAGGTTTGAGAACCCCGAACGCCTCGCGATCAATCTGCGTAAGACCAAAGCCGGTAGAGACGTGAAACGTTTCGACATTTCGGACGGTGTTGTTCGCCGCATCCGGGTAAATCATCTGTCGTGGGGAACCCAGGTGGTTTTGGATCTGCGATCAGCGGTGGACTGGACCGATTTCTTTCTTGCTCCCGTTGACGACATGCCGGCACGAATCGTTCTCGATCTGACGCCAGCCCAACCCAGTAACACCGTGAGAAAGAAGGCTGCACCGGTTCCGGCGCCCGCCCGCGCCATGGTTGTTACCTCCAAGCGAACGACCCGTGCCGCACGCGAGTACGTCGTTGCCGTCGATGCCGGACACGGGGGTAAGGATCCAGGTGCGATAGGTAAAAACAAGCTCATCGAGAAACATGTCGCGCTGGACCTGGCAAGGCGTGTGGCGAGCGAGATCGACTCCAAGAAGGGATTCAACGCGGTTCTCACCCGCGACCGCGATGTCTATCTCAGCCTTGTGGATCGAACGCGGATCGCCAAAAAAAAGGACGCGGATATCTTCGTAAGCATCCATCTCAATTCGGCCAAGCGTAAGAGCGCGCGAGGCGTAGAGGTGTTCTTTCTGTCTCCGGCCGGTGCAGAAGCGACGGCAAACAAGCTGCTCAAAGACAAGGGCACAGCGGCCAAAGAGCTTGGCCTCGATGAGCCGGAAAATGACGATATCATGCACATGCTCGTCGATGTCAACCAACAGGCGATGATGCAACGGAGCTCGCTGCTCGCGGAAGAGATCTTGCGTGCAATGAAGCGGCGCGGCGTGCCGCCGACCCGCTCGATCAAACAACGGTCCTTCGCCGTTCTCAAATCGATCGACATGCCGTCGGTGATGGTCGAGGCGGGGTTTATTTCGAACTCGAAGGACGCGAGTATTTTCAAAAGCAAAAAAGGCAAACAGGATGTGGCAGAGGCCATCGCTTCGGGCGTCCTCTCGTTTCTCAAAAAGTACCCTCCGCGGACATCCTCGGACGACCGGCTTCTCGTTCACAAAGTGCAACGGGGCGACACGCTTTGGAAGCTGTCAAAAAAATACGGAACCACGGTGGCGTCGATTCGAAAATCGAATCGATTGGGTAGCTCGTCCTCGCTTCGTGTTGGCCAGGAACTCGTAATTAGAGAAGGTGATCGCGGTCAATAGAATTGCTCGTGGTTTTACGACAAATGTCGGTGTGAAGCTGATCGCGGTGGTAGTCGCGATGATGATCTGGTTCAACGCGATAGGCCAGATTGTAACCGACAAAACGTTTCACGCCCCTCTGGAATTTATCAACGTCCAAGACTCGCTGACCATCACCGGACGGGTACCCGACAAGGTTCAAGTCAATATCACCGATACCCGTCTGTCGTTGTTTTTCTCCTGGGTCCCTTGGTCGCGGTTCAAGGATATCCGCGTGCAGGTCAATATGAGCCGGGCCGTCCCGGGCCGTTTCACCGAACGGTTGACGGTATCCGACATCGTGCTCGAAGATCTCGATCCGAGAAACGGGAGGGTTGTCTCGCCCATTGTGGTTGATGTCATTCTCGAACGGAGAGTGTCAAAACGGGTGCGTGTCGCTGTGTCGCTGGCGGGCAATCTGCAGGGTGACCAGCTGCTCAGTTCCGTCCCGGAAGCGGTCCCCGGGTGGGTTGTTATGACCGGGCCCGAGAGTGCCCTGACGCCTCTGGAGAAGGTTTTTACAAAACCAATTGACCTCTCGAAGATAAAAGAATCGGTTCAACGCGAGGTGGAGCTGGAATTCGATCGTGGTGATTTCGAATGCGAACCGCCTGCGGTAACGGTGGCAATACGGCTGGGAGTCAGGACCACAAGGCTGCTGGCCAACATACCACCGACGATACTTTTGGATGAAGAAGATCTATTTACAGATGTGTACCCGAAAACGGTGTCATTGACGCTCGAAGGGTCAAAAGCGTTGCTCGACACCCTGTCGTCCGGTGACGTGTCGGTGCTCGTGGATCTCAGCGGCAAACCGCCGGGCCGGTACACGGTGGCGCCGGAGGTCATCGTGCCCGAGGGTGTTGAGAGTTACAGCATGAATGTAGACAGTCTGAGAATCTTGATCAATCGAACCTCACTCCCCGGGTCCATGTAGCTCTGCCGATCTTGACCACCTGATGAAAAATAAACTGCGATTGATCGATATAAGCATGCTCTCGTCCTACATGGGACGGGTGCTCACGGTCGGTGTGACGCTGTTCGTGATCGTGGTTGCGATCGCCGCCTATTTGAGCGATGGCGGGCGTGGCATCGAACGTGGGGTCATCGCCATCTGTATTTGCGCCGTGCCTGGCCTCGGCGATACGGATCAGGTATTTGAGCCGTTTCGCGTACTCTTGGGCCGCGAAACCCGCCGACCGGTTATCGTGACGAAATGTGACGGGGAACAGCCTGCCGGATTCGATTTATACATCCTGCCGGTTCACAGGTATTTCGAAGCCGAGCAAAAGCTGGATATCCAAGCGTTGTTCGAAATCCAGTCGACGGAACGGCAGGCCGACAAGGCGGTTGTTGTCTCCAAAGAATCCGCGGGCAGCCCGGAGCAGGGGATGCGGTCACTGGAAGACATCGTGTTTTCGCACCCGAAGTCGGTAAACGGGTTTTGGGTTCAAGCAGCGATGCTGGAGATCAATGGATTCGAGATGCCGGAGGATCTCTTGTCGCTCAATTTTGCGGGGACGGTGTCGAGCGGTGCCCGCGTAATTTCCGATGTTTTGTGCGGAGCTCACCGCTACGGCGCGTGCAAGCTCAGCGAGGTCACCACCCGGATCCGGGATGGCTCGGTTAGAACTGGGGAACTGCACGTGTGGCCGGTACGTGAGGTGCTACCCGAACTGGTGATCGCCGCCCGAGTAGGCGAATCCGGTTATTTCAGCGATAAGTTGGACCGGGTGGCCAAGCTGCTCGACGAAGAGACCTCCCCAGCCCGCGAGGACGAGACGGTGGGACTGCTTCGGTCTCGGGGTGTTCGCAGACTCTTTTCGATCGATGCCAAACGGATCGGCGAGGTCCGCCGTTTGTTCGAAGACTACGGCGGTGTTTTTGATTCCACCGAAGTAGTAAGGCCTTGACACACCGCAGTGATCAAAATACTTTCGAATTTTACGACTCAGCCGAACGCATCAACCGAGGTGTATGGTGAAGCTCGCCGATCTTTTTGACGAACAAAGTGTCGTGTTGGATCTCGAACCCACGACCAAGGATGATCTTCTTGCTACAATCCTGGAGGATCTCGACGGAAAAAGTTTGATCGAGAATTTCGATCAAGCTCTTAGCGACGTCATCGAACGAGAAAAAGTCATGAGTACGGGAATCGGTAACGGGGTTGCCATCCCGCACGCGTACACCGACGGTGTTGACCGGCTGGTGGCTGGGTTCTACCGTACGCGAGACGGTGTGGACTTCGCCGCGCTCGACGGCAAAGACGTGGATTTGTTTGTTATCATCCTAGGACCAAAAGCAAGCCGCAGAGACCATATCAAAATCCTGGCCAGGATATCGAGGCTCTTGAATAATTCAGAGTTTCGCTCGGAGCTTAGAGGGGCAAAGGCGGCTGATGACGTGATGGCGGTATTCAAGCGGTTTGGAGATCGGTAGGCCTTTATTGGGTTTCGAACGGGATAAGCGGTGACGGAGGATGTTCCAGAACCGGTTTCGACTGCTGCCGCTGATTCTCTATGTGGTTTTGATCTTCAGCTTGTCATCAATTCCCTCGTTGACGGCTCCCGGTCTTGAAATTGTTCCCGCGGATAAGATCGCGCACACAGTCGAATATCTGTTGCTCGGTGTTCTCCTTTTCAAAACGATTGGTTGGTCCGTAACGCCCTCCAGGGCAGCGGCGTTTGCCTTTCTTTTTGCGGTGGGTGTGTCCGTAGCGGCAGTGGACGAATTTTATCAGAGTTTTATACCGGGCAGAATGATGAGCATAGCGGATTGGTGCGCCGACGCTCTTGGAGTTGGGCTCGGCGTCGGCATATTCACGTTTGTTGGAAAGAAAGCTGTTATCGACACGTCGGGTGTCGAGAACGGGCCAAATGCACAGCGCCCAAGCGACGGGAAAACGTTATGAAGTACTCGCGCCCACGAGGCACACAAGATATTTTGCCTCCTGACATCCACGTTTGGCGGTATGTCGAAGGCGTTTTCGACGCCACGTTCGAGCGCTACGGCTATGAACCGGTACGTACACCGATCTTCGAATCCACCGATGTTTTTCTCCGATCGGTGGGCGAGGCGACCGATATCGTGTCGAAGGAAATGTACACATTCAATGACCGCGGGGGACGCAGCATAACACTGAGACCGGAGAACACTGCCGCCGTGATCCGCGCATTTCTTGAGAACGGATTTCACAGGCGGGGTGGAATCACGCGGTGGTGTTATACCGGGCCGATGTTCAGGTATGATCGTCCGCAGGCGGGCCGATACAGGCAATTCCACCAGGTTGGGTCAGAGGTGATTGGGAGCCTCAGCCCACTGCTGGATGTGGAGACGATCGACGTCGTGACCACGGCTCTCGAAGCGTTGGGTTTTACGGATCTCGTCGTCAAACTCAACTCCGTCGGTTGTGCGGAGTGCCGGAAATCATATACCGACATTCTGCGATCGGCGCTGGCCAAGCTGCAAGACCGCCTGTGTGAGGATTGTGACGAGCGGGCGCTGAAAAACCCCATGCGGGTGTTCGACTGCAAGCGCTGTGAAGACGTCAAGGCTGAGCTGCCGTCGATTTCAGATCATCTTTGCCAGGGCTGCGCGGCGCATTTCGATCAGGTGAAGTCGAACCTCGATGCGATCGGCCGCACATACGAGATCGATGCCCGATTGGTCAGGGGACTCGACTATTACACGCGCACGACGTTTGAAATCCTCCACGGGGAACTCGGTGCTCAAAATGCCCTGTGTGGCGGCGGGCGCTACGATGATCTCGTCGAGCAGTGCGGGGGACCGTCCACACCGGCCGTCGGGTTCAGCGCGGGTCTCGAACGGATTATCAGCGTGTTGCCCGACCAGGGCTCGTCTCTGGCCAGCCGGGGGTCGGATGTCGATTTCTATGTGATCTGTTTGGATGACGCTTCCGCGCCGCGGGCGCTCCGTGCAGCCCGGGTGTTACGAGCATTTGGCAGAGCGGAGTTGGATGCCTCGATGCGAGCGTTGAAAAAGCAGTTGAGAAATGCGGAACGGCGCGGCGCCCGTGTGTCGCTTCTCGTTGGCGGCGACGATCCGGATCGGGTGATTTGGAAAGACATGGAGAAAAGAGAACAGATCGAGATCGAAGACGACGGCTTGCTCGCTTTTGCAGAGCGTTTTTGTGAAGGTGACAACGGGTAGGAGAAAAAACATGAGCCAGCAAAAATTCGAGATCCCCTTCTCGCGAACTCATAGATGCAACGATGTTGCCGAGGGTGACGTCGGTAATGAGGTTCGGTTGATGGGGTGGGTAGCGCGTGTTCGCGATCTAGGCGGACTTCGCTTTATCGATCTCCGGGATCGATATGGCATCGTACAATTGCTGGTCGATCCCGCCAGAGAAGATCTCGACGGGTTCTCCAAATCGCTCGGTATGGAAGACGTGATCGCCTGCCGGGGTGTCGTGCAACGGCGTCCCGATGACATGGTGCGAGCGGACATGGCGACCGGCGCGTTCGAGGTGGCTGTCGATGAGTTTTGGCTGCTCAATTCATCGGACGTACCCCCTTTTACCATTGTCGACGACGTCAAAGCCGGTGAGGATCTGCGGCTCAAATACCGCTATCTCGATCTCAGACGGCGTCCAATGCAGGCGAATCTTGCGCTCCGTCACCGGGTGATTCTCGCGGCCAGAAACTTTCTCAGTTCAAAAGGGTTTCTCGAGGTCGAGACACCTCTGCTGGTGCGGGCTACTCCGGAAGGCGCGCGCGACTATCTCGTGCCGAGCCGTCTTCAACCCGGTAGTTTCTACGCGCTTCCCCAGAGCCCCCAGCTCTACAAACAGATCCTGATGGTTGCCGGGGTCGATCGGTACTTTCAGCTCGCGCGATGCATGCGCGATGAAGACCTCCGCGCAGACCGGCAGCCCGAGCACACGCAGATCGATATCGAAATGAGCTTTGTATGCGAAGCCGACGTGTTCAGTCTGCTCGAAGAGCTCATGGCCGAGATCTTTAAGGTTGGCAGAGGCATTACGCTCGACACACCGTTTAGAGTTATTCCTTACCGGGAAGCGATGAACAAGTTTGGAACCGACAAACCAGATTTACGTTTGGGTATGGAGCTGCAAACATTGGACCCCGTGTTCGACGGATGCGGTGTCCGCTTTGTCGACGAGGCGATCGGTCGTGGCGAGACGGTCAGAGGTTTTATCGTTCCCGGTGGTGCGGAGCTTCGCAACAAACAAATCGACGACCTCGAGGCGACGGCAAAGAAGGCCGGTGCCGGCGGGCTCATTCATTTGAAGTGTGCCGCGGGAGCATTGAAGGGCCCGCTCGCGAAAGCGCTGGGGCCGCTTGGGGCGGAGCGGTTGATGGGCAGCGGTGGGCTCGAGGACGGGGAATTGCTGCTCGCTATCGTCGGGGCCGACGCCAAAGTGACCAGGATACTCGGACGGCTACGCACCGATGTGGGCCGGATCATGTCGATCGGGGATCCCGACCGTTTCGAATTTGCATGGATCAACGATTTCCCGCTTTTCGAATGGGATGAAGAACGGGGTGCGCTGACCCCGTCGCACCACTTCTTTTCGATGCCCAGGGAGGAGGATATCGCTTTGCTCGACACCGAGCCGCTCGAGGTTCGAGCGAGCCTTTACGATCTCGTGTGCAATGGCGTTGAACTGGCGTCGGGGAGCATTCGAGTGCACAATCGCGAGCTTCAGGAACGGATTCTCGAGGTCGGAGGGGTGTCGAGGGAGACGGCGCGCCGGCGTTTCGGTTTTCTTCTCGACGCCCTCGAATATGGGGCACCGCCCCACGGCGGCATCGCGCCGGGTATCGATCGTATTTTGATGCTGCTTGCCGGGTGCGACTCGATCCGGGATGTCATCGCGTTTCCAAAGACACAGAAGGCGACATCTCTGATGGATGACGCGCCGTCACCGGTGGATCCAGATCAGCTCGAAGAGCTTCATATCGAGATCAAAACCACCGATGAGGAGCGGCAATCGTGAGAGAAATCGCCTTGACAGCCGCCCTTTGTGTTGTTAATCTTCCCAACGACTTACCCCACGAACGTTTACCCCACGAAATGAAATCTCAAAGGAGATAAAGCGGGTGCGATACCAGATTGTGCAACGAGTCCTGTTTATTCTGGCGCTCTGTGCCGTCTCCGGTTTTCTGGGTTGTAGCCAAATGAAACCATGCACGGTGTCTCCCATCG
>CP070631.1:2173571-2180954 GCA_020356045.1 Candidatus Latescibacterota bacterium | reverse complement strand
GAAACGTGGGAAGATTTGCTGGGTGCCGCTCGCCGGATAGACGGTCTCTCCGATGCCATCAGCGGTTTTGGACTCAATCTCGGTGAGCGTTATGTGTTGTACAAAAAGTTCATGGCCTTTGCGTGGGGAAACGGTGGAGGAATTCTCAACTCCAAGGGCGAGGTTATTTTTGACAGCCCGGAAAACCTCGAGGCGCTTGGATTTTATCAAACGCTGGCGGAGTATTCCCTAAAGGAAAAGCAGGAGGTCCTCGATCACAATTTCAAAAGCGGAAAGCTTGGCATGCAGATCTCCGGTGCGTGGAATCTTCGCAACCTCGCAGTAGAAGCACCCGATCTCGACTTTCGGGTGGCGCTGGTTCCGAGACCCTTCGAACGTGCCGGTGAGCACGCGAGCTTTGCCGGCGCCGAAATGCTCGTGATCTTCAAAAGTTCCAAACGCAAAGCGGATGCGCTCAAACTGGCTCGGTTTCTCCATGGGTACGACCAGGCCAAAGCGCTCTGTCTCGAGGTAAAGAGCGTGTTTCCGGCGGCGGTAGGGGCGCTGGATGATCCGGAGTTCGCCGCCGATGACAATGTGCGGGTCTTTGTCGAGCAGTCATTGACGAGTCAAACCGCGCCCGCACATCCCGGCTGGATAGACATGGAGGATGTCATCAACCGGACCATCGAAGAGGTGATGTACGGACGCGCCGAGCCGTCAGCTGCGTTGAAGTCGGCGGCAGATGAGATTCGCGGTGTCGTCAAGCGATTCGATTAGACTCTCTTCCTTTGGGTGGTAGCGGCAATACGCACTATGGCTACGATGAGCACAAACCACACGTCGAGCTTTGGCCGCGGGGGAATTTCGCCCATGGTCACGCTTTTGCTCCCCTGGGCTGTTGTCTACGCGGTGTTTTTTCTTTTCCCCTTTGTGTTTTCATTTGTGCTCGCCTTTCTCAACTACAATCCGTTGAACGTCCAGAATACGACCTGGGCAGGGTTCGAGAACTTCGCCCGTCTGTTTGACGATGAGCGGTTTTTGCGATCGCTTCGCAACACGCTTCTGTTTGTGATGGGTACCGTTCCTATGACCACGGTCGCGGCATTGGGTCTGGCGGTGCTCCTGCGTGGCCGGCTGCCGGGAAAGAGCATTTTGAAAGCGGGGTTCTTCTTGCCGTCGATCATCTCGATGGTCGTGATCTCGCTCGTTTTCAAGCTGTTCTACTCGCCGGCGGGCGGACTCAACAACGCGTTGTCGCTGTTCGGTGTGGGAGGGCACGGGTGGCTCACCGACCCCGCAACAGCGCTTGGCGCCATCATGATCATGGATGTGTGGGCCGCGGTCGGGTACTACGCCATCATTTTTGACGCGGCGTTTGCCGGGATACCGCGTGAGATGTACGAGGCGGCCGAGCTCGAAGGTGCCGGGTTCAAGGATACGCTTCGGTATGTAACGATCCCCATGTTAAGGCCGGTGATCGCGTTTGTTCTGGTGATCAACACGATCCGCTCGTTCCAAATCTTTATTGAAGTATTTGTCATGACACAGGGGGGTCCGTTGGGGGCGACGGACACCTTGGTACTCTATCTGTACGAGTCCGCGTTTCGAGGGCTCGACTACGGGTACGCGAGCGCCATTGCCTACGTCGTGTTCATCCTCTCCGGAATCTTTTCGATCGTTGTCGTGCGGCGGTTTCGGCCGCAGTTTGGGTCGGGGGGTGTGGCGTGAAGCGTGCCGTACAGATCGGCCTGCTCCTCGTCATCTTTGCCGTCATGGCCTACCCGCTGGTTTGGATGGTGTCGATCTCGTTGCGTACGGGCGAGGGGGTCGATCTGCGTTATTACAGGGAGGTGTGGCAGGCGGGTCCGTTTGATCGTTATTTTATCAATAGTGTCATCGTTGTGTCGGTGGTTCTCGTTGCCAACATTATCATCTGCTCGATGGCCGGGTACGCGTTTGCCCGTTACAGGATTCCTGGGGGGCAGATTCTGTTTTTTTTGGTGATATCGATGATCATGCTGCCCAAGCAGGTTATTCTGGTGCCGCTTTATATCCTCATGCAGAAGCTAGGGTTGATCGATACCTATGCGGCGCTAACGCTTCCGTTCGCCGCCGATCCCTTCAACATTTTTTTGATCCGGCAGTTTCTCGTGTCGGTTCCTCCCGATTGTGAGGAGGCGGCGCGGCTAGAGGGTGCCGGAGAGCTGACCGTTTTGTTTCGCGTCGTACTGCCGATGTTAAAGCCGGCGCTGGCCGTGGTTGCGATCCACACATGCCTTATCAACTGGAACTCGTTTCTTTTTCCGTTTATACTGACCAACACAACCTCGATGCGCACGCTCCCCGTCGGTCTGGCCATGCTGTCCCAGGGCGCGCACAGCATCGATTGGGGGCATCTTATGGCGGGTGCAGTAATCGCGTCACTTCCCGTTATTGTTGCTTTTCTCATCTTTCAGCGTCAGATAATAAGCGGGTTGACGTCCGGCATGTCAAAGTAGGCGTAGCATGCTCTCTGAACTCTTGAAAAAAAAGGAATTTCTCGCCGTTGGGTTGATGTCAGGAACGTCTATGGATGGGGTGGACGCGGCGCTGGTCAGGATGGGGGCCAAAGCGTCCGACTCGGAGATCGAGCTCATTGGTTTTAGCTCCACCCCGTATCCCGATGAGCTCAAAGCACAGCTTATGGAGATCGCGTTTGGCGAGCAATCCGATGCCGAAGGTATCGCCAAGCTCCACACAAGCGTGGCGGTCAGTTTTTCGCATGGATACTTTGCGGCCTGTTCAAGTGGAAAAGTCGATCCGAAATCGGTGGATTTTGTTGGATCACACGGCCAAACCGTCGCCCATGCCCCGACTGGATCCACATCGGGGGGGGAAGGTATGATTGCGGGGACACTTCAGCTCGGACCGCCGGGGATGATCGCTGCGCTTACCGGTACCACTACCGTTGGAGATTTTCGCAGCGCCGATGTGGCGTTGGGCGGACAGGGTGCGCCTCTGGCGCCGTTCGCCGATTTTTTGCTCCGCCGCAGCAAAACGGAGAACCGGATCATTCTCAATATCGGTGGTATCGCAAACCTGACGTACCTCTCGGCCAATTGTGCGGTCGATGAGGTCGTTGCGTTTGACACCGGGCCGGGCAACATGATTCTCGACGAACTCTACCGGGTGCTCTATCCCGATCAGGGCGCCTTTGATAGCGGCGGTGCAAAGGCCGCGTTGGGCAGCCCATCAGACGCACTGGTGGACCGATTTGTCCAGTTTCCGTTTTTCAAACAGAGGCCGCCGAAGTCGGCTGGACACCGCGAGTTCGGCACCCGTTTCGCCTGGGAGTTTTTGTCAAAGGCGGAGGCCGATGGTTTGACCAAAAACGATATCCTGTCGACAGCAGCCGCGTTGACGACACGGAGTATCGGGATCGCCGTTCGTGAATTTATCCAACCGGGCGGCGCGATCGACTGCGTTTATGCCAGTGGTGGCGGTGCGCGAAACGATACCCTCATGACGCAGCTGGCCGACGAGCTTTCCCCGGTGACTGTCAAGATTATCGATGAATTGGGGATACCGGCCGAGGTCAAGGAAGCGGTTGATTTCGCCGTGTTGGCGAGAGAAACGATCATGTCGCGTCAAAACGTTATTCACCGGGCAACGGGGGCATCGAAACCCACCGTGCTTGGAACCATCGCACCGGGATTTGAAATATGAGATATCTGTTGCTGGGTTTGTGTCTTGCCGTTGTCATCAATTCGTGCACCGCGCCGGGAAAAACACGTCGTCCCGCGGACGCCCCGGAGCGCTCAGACTGGGGCAAGTCACAACCAAACATCCGGGTGCTGCTCGATGACAGCCGGGGTAAGATAGTGATCTCGTCCAACGGTGGTTTTACGGTAGAGACTGCGCAGGGAATGAAACTTCTGCAATCCCCGGGAAGGGGAAACCTGACCATCACGGCTCGTTATCCATCCGTGGAACTTGCTGTCGAGCCCGGCGGTGGTGTGGCAACGGCCAGCGGTGAAGTGCGCGTCGTTCCCGTTTCGAAAAACGCGTTGTGGGTGGGGAAGATTCCTTATGCGGGTGTGATGAGTCTGTCGGCCAAATCCAGCGGCACGTTGATGCTTCGCAATATCTTGCCGCTGGAGACCTATCTCGAAGGCGTGCTCCCATACGAGATCGGAAATCCGGGACCCGACGGGTTTGATGCGCTCAAATCCCAGGCGGTTGCCGCACGGACCTACGCGTTGGGCAAAATCGACAAGAACTCGGGTAAAGAATTCGACGTGTATTCCAGTGTGCTCGATCAAGTATACAAAGGAAAGGAGAGCGAGAACAAACACGCCTCTTCCGCGGTAAGCGACACACGCGGCCAGGTGTTGGATTACAACGGCGAGACGGTCACGGCGTATTACTGCGCGTGTTGCGGCGGGCATACGTCTGACATCCGCGAGGTGTGGCCAAAGCGGCAAGCGGCCGACTATCTGCACGGGGTGCTCGACCAAGATGGCCGTTGGCGTCAGGCGTTTTGCCGTGAGAACAAGTATTTCAGATGGCGGTATTCATATACAGGAAGCGAGTTGGGTCGCATCTTGCGCGAAACCATCCCACGTGAGCTCAAATTCAAAGCAGAGGATGTTGGTGCGCTCCAAGATATCAAGATCAATGACCGCACGGCGTCGGGGCGGGTCAGATCGATAACCATCGAAACAACGCGCGGCGACTTTGTCGTGTTTGGTGATCAGATTCGTTGGGTGCTGGTGGCCGATCTCAAAAAACGCCGGATTCTACCCAGCGTGATGTTTCGATTGGAAAAGGTTTTTGAAAAGGATCAAGTCGCCTTTGTGAGCATCGTCGGTGGTGGGAACGGGCACGGCGTGGGGATGTGCCAGAACGGCGCGATCGCAATGTCGAAAAAAGGCTACACGTACAAGATGATACTCGAACACTACTATCCCGGTTGCCGCGTAGTGAAAGCGTATTGATCTATTTTTCGTGAACGTGTTTTGAATGGGCAAACGATGAACGACGATCGTGGTACGGAACTGTCGCCCGATATCAAGTTTCACCTTGTGCGGAAGATTGAATGCCACAAGGTGATCGGCTTGACCGAATACGAACTCTTGCCGCACGAGGCCAAGTATCTCGAGTTTCATCGTCTCGCCGGTGTCATTCTCTTTGAGCGCAACATCAAAAGTGTTCCGCAGGTTCGCGAGCTGATCGAGGAGGTCAACGAGAAGCTCTCGGACGGCGACCGTACCGCGCTCATTATGGTGGATCACGAAGGCGATTTTGTCAGCGAATTGAGTGGCCTGATCGGAGTGCCGCCGTCGGCGATGGCGATCGGGGCCACGGGTGACCCGACGCTTGCCTATGACGTGGCTTTTGAGACGGGATCGGCCATGTCAAAGCTTGGGGTCAATGTTGTCCTGGCGCCGGTGGCAGACTGTTTTCTTGATCAGGCGTGTTCGGTGACGGGTCTGAGAACCTTTGGCCGCGATCCCGAACGTGTGGCCGAGTTTGTGGACCGTACCATCCGCGGGTACCGCGACGCCGGTGTATTGACCTGCGCAAAGCATTTTCCGGGTCACGGTTCGACCGGCGAGGATTCGCACGAAACGCTCCCCGAGGTAAAAAAGTCACTCGATGAGTTGCGGACGAGCGACCTGGTTCCTTTTAGGCGCTCCGTGGACGCCGGTGTTGACATGATGATGATGTCGCACATCGTTTTTTCATTCGGAGATTCGAGCGATCGCAACGAGCCGGCAAGCTTCGACCGGCGCCTCATGAGCCAGGTGTTACGGGATGAGTTTGGATTCGACGGCGTGGTGATTACCGATGCGCTCGAGATGGAAGGAGCGCGCGCGCATGTACGAGCGAAGTACGGCGGGCTCACCGGTGGGTTTGAACGATCGATTCTCGCCGGATCGGATTTGCTGTTGTATTCATCACCCGTTCCAGAACGAATGGACGTGCAGGCAGGCGACGAGCCGATGATTGCCGTCGAGGTAATGCAAACCATCATCGATACGCTCGAGCGGATCGTGGACAGGAGCCGGATCGACCGCAAGCTGAAGGAAGCGGCCGAAAGGCATGAGGGTGTCAAGAATCTGCTCGGGATTCTCGACATGTCGGAGAAACGGGTCGACGCGTTGCGCGAACGAGCGGCCGAGTTGGCGCCGCTGCCGCAACGTGGATCAGACGAGAATGTGATCAACCTGGACAACTATGCCGTAACACCAGCCATATACAAATCGGTTGCCGATCGCAGCTTGGTCCTGCTAAGAGATCCGGGATCTTTTGTTCCGGTAACCGCTGATCGACCGTGTTTGTTGACCCCGATCGAGTACATCCCAGGTGAATCGCTAAAGCGTCAAAATCTGGGAGTGTTCATCGATGGGATCCGTCGGAATTTTCCGCGGTGGGCATCAACGGCGCCGATCGTGGATTTTGAACGAGACGACGATGACATTCTTCAACCGGTTTTTCTCTCTCCGGAGACGACGGACAAGATAACTGGGGCTACGATCGAGCACTCGAGGGTCCGTGCCGATGGGTTTGAGGTGTCCGAGGGAACGAGCGTGGTGCCGGTATTTTCGGTGCGCGGAACACCCCCCGAGGTCTTTTTTGCCAATCTGACCGAGTTCTGCGAGCGCCACAACGTGCCCTTCGTTTTGGTGACCGGTTGGCCTCTCCTCGACTGGATTCCGAGCTCCGCGGGTTGCTTGGTTACCCTTGGGGCCTCCGCCCAGGTCGCCGCTGCCGTATCGGCCGTGCTCGCTGGAGAGACGGAAGCCCGACCCCGCGAGGGGCTTGACACGGTCCTCTAGAACCCGATTGACAAAAGCCCCAAACGGTGTTAATTTGTGTCGGTTACCAGGCTACGCTACCCACACGACATCATTTTGGCGGGGTCGTAGTTCAGTTGGTTAGAACGCCGGCCTGTCACGCCGGAGGTCGCGAGTTCGAGTCTCGTCGGCCCCGCCATATATCTTAATTTATTGTCCTGTAATGAATTATATTGCAGGACAATTTTTTTGAGAAACCAGGTGGTTATGATAACATACGTATGGAAAGGAACCGATTACCTGAACACGTCAATGCAAGGAGAGGACCAATGAAGAGAGCGAAGGGAATTGTCCTCGTCATCTCAGCGATTGTCGTCGCAGGGCTTCTGTATATATGGGGACACACAGACGGACGTACGGGTAAGGCGCTTGGATTGCCTGGCGTGGTGGAAGCAAGTGAGGGCTCGCCGAACTCCTCACCGGTAAAAGCGCGCGATCGTGATTTCTACACGCCAAACAGCGAGGACCTCGGGCCCAACGAAATGAGGCTGATTGCCTGTGGCACCGGCATGCCCACGGCGCGTCCAAAACAGGCGGCGTCGTGCTGGCTGCTCGAACTGGG
>CP070631.1:2171453-2173471 GCA_020356045.1 Candidatus Latescibacterota bacterium | reverse complement strand
GCATTCACACAGTGCAGCATCTCTAGCTTGGTTCGAACCCACTTCGCCGCAACGGCGCCATATTGATATGGATCTCACAGCGCGGGGCCGTTGGATACGGCGGCGACGTCGGCGGTTTGAGTCGCGGCTAGAAAATTTTCCTCGTTCACCCGGTACACCATGATCGGTCAGACGATCCAACAATATCAAATTCAACAAAAGCTCGGCGAGGGGGGTATGGGTGTGGTCTACAAGGCGGAGGATGTCAAGCTCCGCCGCCCCGTCGCCCTCAAATTTCTTCAGCCCTTGCTCTTCAACAACCAATCCGGCAGATCGCGCTTTGTGCACGAAGCGCAGGCAGCGGCCGCGCTGGATCATCCGAACATTTGTACCGTATATGAGATCAGCGAGTCCGGAAACAAGACGTTTATATCGATGGCGTTCATCGAAGGCCGCAGCCTCAGAGACAAGATTGAATCGGGCCCGCTGCAACTCAACGAGGTCATCGATATCGGAATTCAGATCGCACAGGGTCTCCAGGCCGCTCACGAAAAAGGCATCGTCCATCGGGACATCAAAAGCGCAAACATCATGGTTACCCCATCCGGGCGAGTGAAAATAACGGACTTTGGTCTGGCCAAACTCGCCGGCCGGTCAAAGGTTACAAAGACGGGTACCACACTGGGTACGGTTGACTACATGTCTCCCGAACAAGCCCGCGGCGAAAACGTGGATCAACGGTCCGATATCTGGTCGCTGGGCGTCGTTTTGTATGAAATGGTCAGCGGTTTGATGCCGTTCCGCGGAACAATCGATCAAGCGGTCGTATATTCGATCCTGCATGAGGACGCGTTGCCACTTACGGGTGTTGTGGCGGAGGTTCCCCCTGCGCTAGAGGCCATCATCGCTGGCGCACTTACCAAGAGTCTGGACGAACGATACCAGAACATCCCTGAACTATTGACGGATTTGAGAAAGTTGAAAAAAGAGATGGAAAAACGAGCATCAAAAGCAGAATCAGCCGTTTCAAAACGGCAGATGTCAATCGCCGTACTTCCGTTTGCAAACATGAGCACGGATCCAGAACAAGAATATTTTTGTGATGGGATGGCGGAAGATATCATCAACGACTTGACGAGCGTGGAGGGATTGCGGGTCGCGTCACGGACGTCAGCGTTTGCGTTCAAGGGGAAACACGATGACATCTGTGAGATTGGGAAACGACTGCGGGTCCAAACGCTTCTCGAAGGGAGCGTGCGGAAGGCCGGCAACCGTTTGCGCATCACCGCGCAGCTGATTAACGTCGATGACGGCTACCACCTCTGGTCACAACGGTGGGACCGCGATCTCGAGGATGTCTTTGCGATACAGGATGAAATATCGGAAAACATCGTCCAGGCACTCAAGGTCAAATTGACCCCGAAGGCAAAACGCGCCATCCAAAAGGCAGCCACCAAAAATGTCGAGGCCTACGACGTCTACCTGCGCGGACGAGAGCTTCTTCGTCAGTGGGAACGTTCCAGCATCGAGAGCGCGCTCGAGAAGTTTACGACTGCGATCGAGAGGGATCCGGGTTACTCGCTCGCGTACGCCGGAATCGCGGATTGTTACTCAGTCCTGTTTACCGATATCGACCGTAACAAAGCGCATCTCGAGAAATCGCTGGAAGCGAGCGAGAAAGCGCTCCGACTCGACCCCGACCTCGCAGAGGCCCACGCCTCTTACGGGTATGCGTTGACCTGTTTTAAGAAGGACTACGAAAAGGCCGAGAAAGAATTTGACGCAGCACTGCGTCTCAACCCAAAGCTGTTTGAAGGTTACTATTTCTACGCCCGGTGTTCGTTTGCCCAAGGGAAAATGGAGAAGGCGGCCCAGCTTTTCGAACAGGCCTGTATCGTAAAACCAGATGATTAC
The DNA here is from genome assembly GCA_020356045.1 of Candidatus Latescibacterota bacterium. Classification (GTDB taxonomy): domain Bacteria; phylum Krumholzibacteriota; class Krumholzibacteriia; order WVZY01; family WVZY01. The sequence continues at coordinate 2,171,578 of CP070631.1, read as the reverse complement.
CAGGCGCGTTTTTTCCTCGCTCTCGCATACAAAGCCCTCAAGCTCGTGGCTGGTACCGAAGCAGCTTATCAGCGCGGGCTGGAAAACGCCGAAGCACATCTCGAGAAGAACCCGGATGACTCGCG
>CP070631.1:2167444-2171353 GCA_020356045.1 Candidatus Latescibacterota bacterium | reverse complement strand
CTCAACGGTAGCATACGCCCGTGCCAGAAACAAAAAATCAACGACGGCGACTCCCGCCGCGCGTCGTTCATAAAATGCTCGTCGGTGATGCGAAATCGCCAGGTCGATCCCAGAAGCCGTATCAGACTCGCAGCCGCAAACGACGCTATCGGGATGTTCGTCTTCATGTACCGTTGATTATCTGTTCGGAGATCTCCGCGACTCGTCTGCTTCCGCCGCTACCGACAAGCATCCCCCGGAGTTTCTTGAACGCCGCCACCATATCTTGCCGGTCCGTCTGGCTCTCGAGCAAACGGACGGCCGCCGTTGCGATATCCTTGGGCTGCGCCTCGGCCTGAACAAACTCGGGGCATACCTCCTCACCGAGGATGATGTTGACGAGCCCGATGTTGCTCACCTTGACGAGACGTCTGGCAATCATATAGTTCAATGCCGAGAGCCGGTAAGAGATGATCAACGGCGTCTCGAACAACGCACCCTGAAGCGTAGCCGTGCCCGACGCTACGAGCAAAAGCCTCGATTTGGCCATCACATCCTTGGTCACGCCGTCGACATCCGCATCTACCGAATGCCGCGACACGATCTTCTTGTATATCCGTTTGGGTACAAAACGGCTCCTCCCGATCGTAAACCGGATATTCCCGTCACGTGTTTGGATCTGCTCTGCTGTTTTGAGAAATATCGGCAGGATACGACGGACCTCTGACGTGCGGCTCCCCGGGAGCAGCCCGACCCCCACCCGCTCGCCCTGTTCAACCGGCGGTGGAATGTGGTGATCTTCCACGAGAGGGTGCCCGACGAACTCGGCAGGTATTCCGTGCCCTCGGAAAAAACCCTCTTCGAAAGGCAGAATGACGGCCATCCGATCGACCACTCGGGCGAGTTTTTCAACCCGTCCCCCACCCCACGCCCATACCTGTGGGCTGATATAGTACAGAACGGGCACCCCGTGTTTTTTCGCGTGGGCGGCCAACCGAAGGTTCAGCCCGGGATAGTCAACGGGAATAAACAGATCGACGCCGTTTGCCAGAACCTTTTTGAGAGTCCACTCGAGCCGCATGAGCCGCGGAAGCTTGGTCACTACACCGGAAAACCCGATTATCGCGTAATCCTCGATGTGGTAGAGCAGCTCACCGCCCACTTTTGCGATGTGCTCTCCACCAAGCGCGAGGATCCTGGCATTGGGAAACCGCTTGAGGAGCTCGAGGACGAGATTCGCCGCGTGCATATCCCCACTCACTTCCCCGCAGCTTATGAGAATCGTCGGGTGTCTGCGCATAGAATTTGGGCTTTCTGGCAGCAATTCAAGCGGCGGAGGGATAACTACTCACGCACACGAGTGGCGTCGGCTTCGACGATACGTTGGATCTCCGAGGCAAGTATCAACGCGTTGAGACCATCGCTACCGGAAACCTCTGGAGCGGTTCCTTCGGAAAGCGTACGGCAAAACGACTGGAGCTCGTTGAACAACGGCTCCTCACCCTCGATCACCGTTTCATCGATCTTAAAGAAATCGTGAAGGGACACGTCCTGAAGCTTGCCTTTGTCCTCTTTGAGCATTGCCACGCCCAGCTCGTAGGAGTCTCCCTTTTGGAAGTGCTTGATTTTGCCCTCGAACAAGTCGATGGACAGATAACGGCTCGTTGAGAACACACGGACTTTTCGCATTGGCTCGAGCGATACTCGACTCGTGGTCAAGTTGGCGACGCAACCGCTGGCATATTCGAGTCTAGCGCTGACGATATCGGGACCATCGGTGATGACCGCGGCGCCTTTGGCCCGTACCTCCACCGGCATTTCCCCGAGAAAATAGGTTAAGAGATCGATGTCGTGAATCATCAGGTCCATTACAACCGACACGTCGGTGCCGCGTATGTTGAATGGTGCCAGACGGTGAAACTCGACAAACGATGGCGAGTTGATATACGGGCGGCATTTGGCGATGGCCTCGTTGAACCGTTCGACATGCCCGATTTGAAGGATGCACCCGGCGTCCCGCGCCGCCTCGACAATCGTTTTACCTTCGTCGACCGTCGCGGCGATCGGCTTTTCGAGAAATACGTTTTTGCCACTCTCAAACGCCCGGAGCGCGACCTCCGCGTGGTTGACCGTGGGAACAACGATGCTCACATGATCGACGGCCTCGAGCAGCCCGTCGACGCTGTCAAACGCCTCGGCGCCAAACGAGCTGGCCGCTTCGCTCGACCGCTCGCCGAGAATGTCAAAACACCCGACAAAATCGACCTCGGGCACACGTTTGAGAATGCGCACGTGGTGCCGTCCGAGCTTTCCCGTGCCTATGACTCCGACATTGAGTCCCAACCGCGCCTCCTGCCCGGCTTATAGTTTTGTAATACCTCTTTGACTCGATTCGAGGAAGTCGACCATGATCCGCCGCTCCGGATCTTCGTAATCAGCGCTTTTGAGGTGCTCGAGAACCTGGGTCACATTCAAATCGCGGCGGTAGAGCGCGTTGAACATCTTTTTGATCATGGCGCGTTTCTCGCTGGAGAACCCGTGACGCTCGAGACCGATACTGTTGATCCCGTAGACCCGCGTCGGGTTGCCGGCTGCTTTGATGAATGGCGGCACGTCCTTTTCCACACGGCTTCCCCCGCCGACAAAAGCGTACTTGCCGATGGATACAAATTGATGCACGGGGGTGACGCCACCGACGGTGGCATAATCATCGATGCGAACATGCCCGGCGAGATGTACCGAATTGGCGAGGGTGACGCCGTCGCCAATCGTGCAATCGTGTGCAACGTGGGCATAGGCCATCAAAAAACACCCCGACCCGATTATGGTTTTCCGGTTCTGACCCGACCCGCGGTTCACCGTCATGAACTCGCGAAACGTATTGTTGTCACCAATCTCGAGGTAGGTCTTGTCCCCCTCGTACTTGAGATCCTGCGGATCCCCGCCAATACTGGCTCCATGATGAAAAACGTTGTTTCTCCCGATCTTGGTGTATCCGTCAATGAGCACATGCGTTCCCACGACACACCCATCTCCCAGCTCGACATGTTCCCCGATTATGCTGTACGGACCAATCTTGATCCGCTCCCCCAATTTGGCAAACGGATGGATCACCGCCGTAGGGTGGATCTCCGAACGAAGGTCGAGCGGCTTAATTCTGAATCGTTCTTGCATTCTACAAAACTCCCATAGGGGTGGTGTCAGTTCTGGTGATGTCAATCCGTCCTAACGTTCCACAATGCTCGCCAGCAGTTCTGCCTCGGCAACACGGTCGTCTCCGACGTACGCGTACCCCTGCATCTTGCACACACGCATTTTGAAAGCAACCATTTCGAGCTCGAATCTTAACTGGTCACCCGGGAGAACGGGTTTCCGAAACCTCGCCTTGTCTATCCTAGTAAAGTAGACAAGGTAGTTCTTGGGGTTGTCAACCGTATTCAGAAGCATCACACCTCCACACTGCGCCATCGCCTCGACGATGAGCACCGCGGGCATGATTGGGTGGCCCGGAAAGTGCCCTGCAAAAAACGGCTCGTTGATCGTTACGTTCTTGATACCAACAACTCGTTTTCTGTCTTCGAGTTCCAGAATTTTGTCGACGAGAAGAAACGGGTACCGGTGCGGCATGATCTCTTGGATCAGATTGATATCCCACTGCCCCTCCGTAAGGGACGCACTATCACGCATTTGTTTCTCCTTGAGGTTCCATAACTCTTTGGCAAATTGCACGTTAGATGCATGTCCCGACCTTATCGCATGGATGTGCCCTTCGATGGGGGCGCCGACCAGCGCAAGATCGCCGATCAGATCGAGGATCTTGTGCCGAACGCATTCATCCGCAAACCGCAGGGGTTCGTCGTTGACCATCCCATCCTCGCCAAACACGATCGCCTTTTTGAGATCCCCCCCTTTGATCATCCCCGTCTCCCG
>CP070631.1:2165667-2167344 GCA_020356045.1 Candidatus Latescibacterota bacterium | reverse complement strand
CCGGAATTGCCGGTTAAAATCTCATCATCTCCCCGCGGCACCACGCGTCCGCTCTTCGAGAAGCCGCAGGTACCGGTTGATGCTGTTCCGGATCCACAGCAGAACCGCCACACAGACAACCAAAAGGACAACAGCGGGCAGTGCCATGAGCTGGATCGTCCGCCAGAAAACATGGTCGATGGTCGACGTGGAAAGCTCCTTCGATTCGGCAAGCATGTTCTCCATCGCCGTCAGCGTCAGCGCATTGATCTGCTCGATCGTCAAATTGCGTTCCTGAGTGATTCGTTCCAGAATCACGTTTCTCTCGTCGGCCAGCGCCCTGAGCGCCGCCAGGCGCTCCGCGGCGATCCCCTCGAGAACCGCCGAACGTTCGGAGCTGAGATATGCCGTCATGATCTCACGTTCCTGGATCCAAAAGGCCAGCAACGGTTCGAGCATCCCCGCGACATTCGATTCCACGACGGCCATAATCGAATCGCTCTGACCGGCGATCAACTCTGGAGCCTGCGCCATGAGGAGCTCGGTTTGCCATTGGACGTGCCGCGGGATATAAGCAGACAGGATAGCCATTCGATCGTTGATGGTCTGCATTACAACGTTCATCGACGCCGCGGCGGCCAGACCACCCGCGGTGTCGCCGGCCAGGCCCCTTAGAAACTCGGACGAATCGCCTACACGAACGAACAGCATGTTTTCGAACGAATTCTCCAGCGCCCAGGATTCGAGACCGCGTTGAAATGTGGCGAGTTGAGACTCGCCAATCACCGCCGCCGCCATATCCTGCGCCTGCGTCTCGAGAGATCGAACCGCATCGACGGCAATGTACTGCCATTGACCAAAAACGTCTTTGCCGGCACCGGTGTCAAAAAATTCCCTCATCTGGACGCACAACGCCCACGTGCCGCTCAGACCCCCTAGCGGATCCGGCGAGAACATTGCCCTATGGATCAAGGGAATCCCGTTCACTTTCCACAAGATGGCATTTCGTTTGATATCGGGTGAATTTGAGTTTTGCTGGATCTTGTTCGCCGCCAGCTCGACCGACCCTCCGAACTGAGTCCCGAAGGCGTAGACCATAAGCTGTAGCTCGCGTGTGGTTACGTCTTCGACACCCATTTTCCTCATAAACTCCGTCTGGGATGGAGGTGCCGTCGAGCAGGCGGCAATAAACATCACCGAAGAACCAAGTATCAGTACGCTGCAAACCCGACGTAATGTTTTCATGACACTCCCGTGGATCGGCCACTTGAGCGGGACATCAAACATGTTTTTGTTCATTTGGTAGTCTTCGGACATCTCGGCATAGACCGCATTCAGCGCTTCAATGCATGCATGAACCCTTTTCGGGTCACCGCGTCACAGACATCGATAAGGTCAACGAGGCGACAACTGGTCCAGTACGCGTTTTCCCGGGTGTAACGACGCGGCTCGTGCTGGAAAACTTCTTTTCAAATCCCATGGCCATGACCAATGTTGAACGAATCACGCGAGTCTTTGTAGCTGAATAGAAATAAAAAATCGTCTTATCCACCCCATGTGATGGTGCACAAACACAACGGGCACGGTTCGTAAGTCGCAAAAAAAATCAGTTTTTTGGGGTCGATGATGATGGCATAGCAGTCGATCCGATCGAGCAGTGGCGCCGCGGCTCGTCCATCTTAAGGCTCGTCTTCGGAT
>CP070631.1:2160984-2165567 GCA_020356045.1 Candidatus Latescibacterota bacterium | reverse complement strand
CATCCGCGGCGGTGTTTTTTGTCATTCTCAGCGATAACCCAAAGAAAGCCACTGTTGCTGTTCGTTTCGCCCCGTTTTTTGGGATTCTCGCGCTCAGTTTTGCCAATTATTACGCGTATATACTCACCGGCCGGTCGGAGAAACGCCGGTTGTTTGGCCGAAAACCGCTGACCGACCGTGGCTTTTTGATCGGTATCACCTTGGTGGCCGTGTTGCTCGCTGTGCTTCTCGCCACGGGGCAGTTCATCGCAGAGGTGAATATCCTCGAATCGGGACAAATCGAGGTATCGTTCGGTCCGTTTATGTACGTGGTGGTGGCAGTATTTGTGATGGGAACGATTAGAAACTCGATGTTTCTCTCAGCGGCCTATTATGGGACGACGGACCAAAGCTTCCGAAAGTTTCTCGTGTTGAACACCGCGGCGTTTCACACCATATTTGGCACGGTGATCGTGCTGATGTTCATCTTGCCGCTGTTTGGCTATCACCACCAGGAATACGCGTTTCTCGCTTTCCCCGTCGCGGTGATGATCTTTTATACCGCCATCGTCCGGTATCAGTTTGCTCGTGTCGATGATCTCAACCTGTCGCTGGAGCGCAAGGTCGAAGAGCGAACCGCCGAGCTGAGAAACGCTCAGGCCAAGCTGGTTCAATCGGAGAAGATGGCATCGCTGGGCCAGCTTGTAGCCGGAATCGCACACGAGGTCAACAACCCCATCGGTGCCGTTCGGAGCATGGCGCAATCCAACAAAACCGCCGTGGAAAAATTGAGGGACACCATTGCAGACGCGGGTGCAGACGACCAAGCCCGGTTTGAACGGATTTTGCACGTGATGGATCAGGCCAACCGGGTCATCGAAGACGGCACCAACCGTGTGGGTGATGTGGTAGAGACGCTTCGCAACTTCGCCAATCTCGACGAGGCGGAGTTCCAATGGTTTGACGTTCACGAAGGTTTGGAGGATGCGGTGGCGATCATGGAGTACCAGACCAAGCCGGGGGTAACCATTCACAAGCAGTATGGTCAGGTCCCCCGCGTCAACTGTTACCCGGCGCAGCTCAACCAGGTGTTTCTCAACATTTTGACCAACGCAAACGAGGCGATAACTGGTGACGGGCAGATCACCATATCGACGCGTGCCGAAAACCGCGCGGTGTGTGTGGAGTTCACCGACACGGGTCTGGGCATCCCTGCCAACGATCTCGGCAAGATTTTTGACCCCGGGTTTACTACAAAGGGGGTTGGTGTGGGGACGGGACTCGGGCTTGCCATCTGCTATCAAATCGTACGGGACCACGATGGCGAAATACGGGTCGAGAGCGAGGAGGGCGTAGGATCCACGTTTACCGTGGTCCTGCCGGCGGGAGTATCCGGCCGTTGAGGATTGATATTCCGGACCCGATTGTGTATACTATAACCGTCACCGAGTGATGACACTCATGAACGCTCCCCCTGAGACCCCCACGATCCCATGGGAGGGACCTCGAAGCCTCACTGACACAGACTGTTTTTAGGCAAAACAGTTTTCACGCCGCCTCTGATACTACGATTTTACCCATCGGGGGGTGTTGGTCATGCCGAGGTTCAAAGCGTTCGTTATTGCGGTGACGGTTCTGGTTCTGTTTGCCGTCGGCATTCGTATCCCACAGACGATCTCGTCGTCCGGTCTCGACTATCCCATCAACATGAGTCTTCAAGACACCCTGCTCGCCGTGTCTGATCCTAGTAATGGTGTGCATATTTTCGATGTCGGGAATCCGGCGGATCCGGTCTATCACCTGCACATTCCATTGGCGGGCAACACCGGCACGGCGCTAAAGGACAATGTGCTCTATGCAAACGAGTACGGATTGCTTCACGTTTTTCGTCTCAACGAAAATTCGTACGAGATGGTCAAGACGTTTGAGGCGGAGGCGGAGGAGGCGGTGCCATTTTTTGAAGGGGCCGTTATGAACTCCCATAGCGGGATGTGGGGATGCTCGTGCTACGGGAGTTCCGGGAGCGTACAGGCCCCGGAGGGATCCAGCACCGGGAGCTCATACGCGAAGTTTGCCGTAGTCGGATCGCATCTGTACTATCTCCACCATTACAAGATCGTGACCATGGATATAACGACTCCGGAGGATCCGGTCGAGACCTCACGGGTGCCGGTCGGCGGAGACATCGAGACACTGTTTCCTTCCGAGGACTACCTGTTTGTCGGTGGAAGACGGGGGATGTACATACTCGATCGGAGCGATCCTGCCAAGCCTGTCCAGATCGGACGGGTCGAGCATTTTGAAGCTTGTGACCCCGTCGTGGTCAGGGACGCGCTGGCTTTTGTCACGCTTCGCGGCGGAAACGCGTGTGGTCAGACACAAGATCTGTTGTTGTCGGTGGATATTCGAATTCCATCCAAACCCGTCGTTCTCGCCGAAAAACCCCTTAAGTCACCGTACGGGCTTACGGTCAACGAAAACCTGTTGTATGTAAGCTCGGGCCGGCACGGTTTTGGATTGCTCGATGTTGCAGACCCGGTGGATCCGGTATATATCGAGACGTGGCCCGAGTGGCCCACCAAGGACTTTATCTGGCACGGCAATACGTTGTTCGTTTTGGGATTCGGCGATTTGCGGATCTTTGATGTGAGCGCGCCCGAGAACCCGTTGCTGTTGTCGAGTGTTGACTGAGTTGCTGCGAACTCGGACCACAGCCAGTGATAGGCCTTATCACCGGCGAGCTCAAGCGTGGTGCAAAACCAAAGACGAAAAAGAGTGAGAGCGGCCAAACAGATGTGAGCCAGCCGGATATAGCGCCAGGATTGTGTCGGTGCGCCCATGGTTTGCGGCTCTCCAGGGATCCACACAGCGATTCACGAGGCGGGTTCGCACGACGCCCTCCAACGTACACTACTATTATAACCTTTGGGGGCCTCCGATGGGATTTGCTGCCGGCTCTGTCGGGAACCGGCAGCGAATCGCGAGGAGTTTGGAGCGAGGCTAGTCGGTCTGCTTTTTCTTTGACCTCTCCCTGTAGATTTCGAAGAGGGCGTCGTTGGCCGCGTCGCTATCGATATCGCCAAGAACCTGAATCGCCGCCCGCCTGACCCGGTTGCTCGAGTCGTTTCGCGCCACATCGGCCAGGATTTTGACCGCCTCATCCTGGTCGTCCACCTCTCCCAACGCTCGCACGGCATGGGTCCGTAGATCCGGATCGGTCTCGGTTTTGACGACCTTGGCCAGGATGGGCAGCGCCTGGTCGCCACCGGCATCGAGAATGACATGAAGCGCCGTCCGCCTCACTTCTCGATGCGGGGTTTTCTCGTAAACTTCCATTACGTATCCGATCTGGTCTTCGTCAATGACCTCAACCAGCGTGTACATCGCCGCCCTGGCCAGCTCTTCGTCATCGGCGTTGACCGCGGCGTCCCTGAGAAGGTCGACGCTGATCTCTTCATCAAAATTGGCCAAACCATAAAGGGCCGCGCGGCGCACTTCAATGTCGTCGCTGGTATTGAAGATCTCAGTCAGCGCGTTCGCCGCGGTCTCTTGTTCCATTTCCGCAATCGCATACACGGCCGCGCGCCGAAGATCGGGCTCGGGGTCGGTGAGGGCGATGTCCTTTAGCGTGCCCAGCGCCTCAATGCCCGCATCGTCGAACAACGAGTACAACGCGGCGCGTTTGATATCAGGATCCTTTGATTCGCGTATCAGTTTCTCGAGTGCCTCCCGTGCGTCTGGGTGGTCGGTTTCGGCCAGAGCGTAGGCCGCCGCCCTCGCCATGTCGCTGTCACCCTCTTCGAGCGCGATGTCGATCAGCGTATAGACGGCTGCGGGGTCCTTGGACTCGGCAAGAACGTATACGGTGTGCCGCCGGATATCGGGGTCCTCTTCGGTTTTGAGAATCTCGATCATGATCGGAACCAGCTCGACCTCGTCGCCGGAGTCGGACAGCGCGTAGATCGCGTGACGCCGGTTCTCGGGATCTTCATCGGTTTTCGCGATCACGAGCAGTTTTTCCTTACAGACAACAGACTCACAGTCGCCCAACGCGTAGACCAGCCATCTCCGTGTCTCGGCATCGGCTGTCTCGTCATAGAGCTCCACGATCGTGTGTTCGTCGCCGCGTTCGATCAGTGCCATGATCAGGGTTCGGTTGATTTCCGCCTCGTCGGTGGCATAGATCTCATCGAGATATTTTTTGTAGATGGGATCGGTCCGCGACAGCTTTTTGGCAATGAGCACCGCGTTTTCTTCCGCAGGTTCGCGGTATTCGCTGTTGGGATGGTCCTTGATAAACTCGCGGAAACAGTTGAACGCCTTTTCAAAATCTTTGGTCGACTGCATAAATGAGTAGCAGTACCAGTATCGTGCGTCGTCGTACCAGCGGCTATCGCTGTAGGCCTCCATATAGGCGGCGAATTCTTTTTGCGCCTTGGCATACTCCTTGGACAATATCAACTCGTACGCCTTCTTATATGCATCGGCAGCTTGTTTTTTTGATTTGGATTGATCATCTTTGGCACCCGCGGCCGGGTATACCGTCAACAAGAGTGCAAGCGCAACAAGGGCCAGCGCTAGCACCAGTGCGCTTCTTGGGATTG
>CP070631.1:2158317-2160884 GCA_020356045.1 Candidatus Latescibacterota bacterium | reverse complement strand
CAGCCGCAACGTTGACGCGCAAGACGTTCTCGGCGTATGTCGTTGTCCTCGCTGTGTTGGTTCTTTATGGACTGGCGAAGGCATTTCTCGGTGATCTCGACAACCAGACGATGGTGTCGCTCGCCGATCCGTTCGGGTTCAGCGCATTTCAAATCACCACCCAGTACTGGACGGCAGCCGAAAAAAACACCGCACTGCTCCCGTTGAGCACCTTGCTCATTCTGAATCGTGTGCTTTGGGTATCGATTGGGGCAGCGATTCTCGTTTTGTCGATAAGACGGTTCCGTCGAGACCCGGGCGAGGTCTCCAAACGGCGGCGCCCAGAGAAAAATGCGACCATTACCTGGGTTGGATCCGCACGCAAAACCGAAATTGCTGGGGCCACGGCTAAATCGCAGCTGGATTTCTCCTGCTATGGCCGTTTCAGACAGCTCGTTTCTTACACGATATTCGAGACAAAGGGAGTATTGAGGGGTACGGCATTTCTGGTCATCATGATGTTTGGCGCCGCCAATCTGATCGGCCGTCTGTTCGCCGCTCGGGGAGGTGTGAGCGCCTATCCTTTGACCCAGGAGATGCTCCATAAAATCGAGTCCGGGTTTTGGATCTATCCGATGTTGGTCATTTTGGTTTACGGCGCACAACTGATTTGGAAAGACCGCCGAGCAAGGATCAGCGAGATCACCGATGCGCTGCCGGTTCCAAATTGGATCCCACTGGTGTCGAAACTGGCGGCGTTATACGTGATTTCTGTTTTGATGCTGATTTTTGCCGCTGCATGTACGATTTGCTTTCAAGCCTTGAAAGGTCACTTCGATTTTGAACTGGTGCTTTATTTCAAAGCGTTGTTTTTGGTCGCGCTAAGCGAATGGATGCTGTTTGCAGCGCTGGCGATTTTTTGTCAGGTGGTGGCGGGTAGCCTCGCCTTGGGAACTCTGTTGTATGTTGTGTACCTTTTGATACAAGAGGTGCCCGCGGATCTCGGATACGAGCACCATCTATACACCTACCCGACGGCACCGGAGGCGCCATATTCGGATATGAACGGCTATGGCCACTTCGCGGCGCCGCTCTTCTGGTTCCGGTTCTATTGGGCGCTCATGGGGAGCCTGTTGCTGATTCTGGCCAGCTGGTGTTGGGTGCGGGGGACCGATAACAGACTCCGGCTGCGTTTGCGCAAGTGTCGACACCGGATGACCAGGCGTTCGGTCGTGGCCTTTGCGGCACTGGTCATCGGATTTGTGGTGGTTGGGGGATGGATTTTCTTTAACACCAACGTGCTCAACACGTACGTGACAACAAAAAGCATCGAACAGCTTCAGGCGCAGTATGAGCAACGATTCAAACAATACGAGGGAATTGCCCAGCCGAAAGTCACCGCCGCCACCCTCGACGTGGCGATTTATCCCGAATCGAGGCGCGTTGATGTCGGAGGAACCCTGCGGTTGGTCAACAAAACGGATACGCCGGTCCAAACGTTGCATATCTCACTGGATCCGAATTTGACCATCGTTGAATACGATATTCCTGGATCGATCCTCGAGGTCGACGATCGCGGTGTCGGTTATCGAATTTACCGGTTGGAGGATACCCTGGCACCGGGTGCGGGTCTTGATTTCGGCTTCGACATCAGCGCAGTCAATGAGGGATTCGTCAACGATCACTCGAACATCGAGATCGTCGGCAATGGAACATTTATCACCAATGTCGGGTATGTTCCGCGAATCGGCTACTGCAGAGACATCGAGATCGATGACCCGGATCGAAGACGGAAATACAGCCTGCCGGATCTGCCACGTCTGGCCGCGATTGACGACGAGGATGCGCTTCAATATACCTTTACCAGGGATGCCGACCGCATCGGCTTTGAGGCGGTCGTGAGCACGAGCCCGGATCAAATCGCGATCGCGCCGGGATATCTCCAACGCGAATGGGAGGAGGATGGGCGCCGATACTTCCACTACAAGATGGACAAACCGATTCTCAATCACTATGCGTTTGTCTCCGGTCGGTACGAAGTGGCACGAGATCGGTGGCGTAATGTGGCGATCGAAGTTTATTATCACAAGCCGCATTATATGAACGTGAACCGCATGATTGAATCCATCAAGAATTCGTTGGAGTACTACTCAGCGAACTTCAGCCCCTTTCAGTACAGGCAAATGCGAATCGTCGAATTTCCGGGGTATAGGAGTATCGCACAGTCGTTTCCGAATACGGTGCCGTTCTCGGAGGCAATTCACTTTGTCGACGACCTGCGTGACCCAGATAAGCTGGACAAAGTCTATTACGTTACAGCGCACGAAGTCGCCCATCAATGGTGGGCGTATCAGGTGACGGGTGCCGTCGTGCAGGGTTGCGAACTGATCTGCGAGAGTATGGCCCAGTATTCGGCCCTGATGGCGATGGAAAAGGACTACGGATCGGAGGCAATGAAAAAGTTCCTACGCTACGAATTGGACGGCTATCTTCGTGGACGTGGTCAGGAAAAAGGGGAAGAGCCCCCACTTTTTCTCGTCGAGGATGAACCCTACGTATTCTATAAAAAGGGTAGTCTGGCCATGTAT
>CP070631.1:2147802-2158217 GCA_020356045.1 Candidatus Latescibacterota bacterium | reverse complement strand
ATCGCAATTGCGTGACCGCCTCGGGTGAGATATGATTTGTCCAGCAGACACGGATACGCCGACCATCCATAAGAGGGATTCAATGATCAAGGGAATCGGTATCGACACCATCGAGTTGGACCGGATCGCCCGCGTATACGGCGAATACCAGACCCGGTTTCTCGATCGCGTGTTTTCGACCGAAGAACGAGCTTATGCCCTCAAATACGCGGACCCGGTTCCCCGCCTGGCGGCGCGGTTCGCCGCGAAGGAAGCCTGCATGAAGGCGTTGGGCACAGGATGGAATCTTGGTGTTCGCTGGAAGGATATCGTGGTGACAAACGACGCGATGGGCAAACCCGCGCTGACTCTGCGAGGGGAGGCGAGCCGGTTTTTGGAGAAGCTATCCGTCGATCGCATTCACCTCACTCTCACACACAGCAAAACCCACGCGACAGCCGTGGTGATCTTTGAGTAGCCACCCCCTCTACTGGTGGAACATCGCCTTGATTGCTCCCCAGGTCAGATTATCGGCGGGCACATCGCAAACGCAATCGTCGGTCGGGTTGACGATGAGCGTGCCGCCCGTCGCGTACACTACACTATTATTGCAGTCGACCACATCGATCTGCCCCGAAGCTGCCTCTGCTGGCGGCACCACTCGGATCCAACTGCATGCGGCCGATGTGCCGTACCCAAAGTAGTTCATTGATGCGATGTGAATCGGCGACGTGAGACAAGCCCCATAGCCCTGCGAGAGACCCATCGGACCGTGGGAATAACCAACAACAAGCGGATACGGTGTGGTATCGGAAAGCCACACACCGGTAAATCCGGGACCATCTTCCGCCGCGAAGGTCGATGCAGTCGCACCACTGGTATTGACATGGACGACGTGGACCACAAATAGTCCCGCCATTCGATCTTCCATCGAGCAGTCGGCGCCGGTGTTGTCCTCAAAAACCCCAATCGACCCCGCCTGGCCAAACGCCAGACCGGCTGCCAGCACGACGGGCACGATGCTCGCCAGTACGGTCTTCATTACACCCCCTCGGTCGGCATGAGAACAGACATCGTTACGTCCACAGTATAGCAGCCGGCCAACCCACCCGCACGGGCACGTGGTTCGGTGACCCTCCTTTGACCACGCGCAGTCGATGATCGCTGGTTGTCACTCGGTTGGCCAAGACAGGCTTGCGAGGTAACTCAGGTAGTATCCAGACGAGTGACTCCGAGTCCCGGGCCGTCCGGGAGCACCAGCTTGCTGTTGTGCACCGCCACCCCCACGAACGGGTCGTTGGCAATGAGAAGATTGCCGTCCAGGTCGGCGTAATCGGCCAATGGGCTGATATGCGCGGCAGCAGTGATCCCGATCGACGTCTCGAGCATGCATCCCAACATCACTCTGAGCTCGGCGCGCCGCGCCTCTTCGATCAGGGTCAGCGCGGGGGTCAACCCTCCGCACTTCATCAGCTTGATGTTTATACCGTGACCTTGGTCGCGCCGCGCCCAAACATCGTCAGGATTGATGATGCTCTCATCAAGTATAACGGGTAGAGGACTCAGACGTTTGAGCGTCCGCAGATCGTCCTCGCATTCATGGTGAATGGGTTGTTCGACGAACTCGACCCCTTTTTGATCGAGCTCCCTGCACAACTGCAGCGACGTTTCTATGTCCCATCCTTCGTTTATGTCAACGCGTATGGTCTTTTTCGACCGTGCTTGTATGCGGTCCAGAACGGCCATGTCTCCAGGAAACCCCATCTTGATTTTGAGGATCCGGTATGGGGCCGCCTCATCGACTTTGGCATCGATAACCTCGGGAGCATCTATACCAATGGTGAACGATGTCGCCGGGGTTTTGTTGGGGTCGAGACCAAGCATAGCGTATATGGGTTTCCCCTCCGTTTTACCGATGAGATCCCAAAGCGCCATGTCGAGTGCGGCCCTCACCGACGCGTGATTGTCGAGCGTTTTTCTCAAGTCGCCGCTGGCGATCCGGCTCTTGATTTTGCCGGGGGTTCCGTCGAGCTCGTTTTTGACCTGCTTTATGGCTGCTGTTACCGTTTCCGAATCTTCACCATAATATGGGGAGGGAGAAGCCTCGCCAAAACCGGTAACACCTTCCCAGGTCAGTGCAAAGACAAATACGTCCCGCTCGTGAAGCACGCCCCGTGCGATTTCGAATGGGTGGCGTGGTTTGAGTTTGACGCGTTCGATCTCGAGCTTCATTGGTCACCCGGTCCCTTGGGCGAAACACATTCTGCGACAAGGCCGCACTAAGGCAGAAAGCGCATCACAGCGTCGAGGAGTTCGGAAGCGCCAAACCGGACCGAATCGGATACGGGCAAACCCGTTTGGCGACTCAAATCCGACACACTTCGCGTGGCCGCCTCGGGAGTCAACTCAGCTGTATTTAACGCAACTGCTACCACAGGTACCTTTTTTAACGGTTCCATCACTGACTCGTGTAGCGCAATCATATCGGCAATACCGGGCATCGGTACCTCGTATCGCCGGATTCGATCACGGGCCACGTCGTGCGCCAAGATCATGCAATCGGGCATCACACCAAACATTAACCCCAGCGTCACACCTGCATACCCGGGGTGAAGCAACGCGCCCTGGCCTTCCACAAAAACAACGTCTTTTTCGCGGCCCTCGAAATTCACCAGTTCTTCGGCGGCACCGCCAATAAAATCGGCGATGACGCGATCGACACATACGCCACGCCCTCGAAGCATGATTCCCGTCTGACCCGTCGCCGCCCACGCCGCGCTCATACCACGACGCACGGCCTCGTTGTACAAATCAACCGTCACCGTCATCTTGCCCACGTTGCAGTCGGTCCCGGTTACGAGCACCGTCTTCGCCCCGGTTGCGCATCCGGCTCCGCTGGCGACCGTGCCAGTCGCTGGAACATACCGGACATCCCAGAATCGCGCGCCCGAGTCGCTGGCAGCGGCGGCAAGCTCGGGGTCATCACCGATGAGCGAATGAAGACCGCTCACCACATCCAGACCGACGGCGAAGCACTTCGTAATCGTTTGGCGAAGTTCCGGATCGAGCTGCCCTCCGCGCGGAGCGACACCGACGATCGCCACCTCCGGTCCGAATGCGAGCGCCTCGTCCACGCTCGATACGATTGGTGTATCTCCGCCGACACCGGCTGCCTGCTGGGTCGACTGTCCGCACCGCGTGCTGTCGAGTACCGCGGCAACGTCGTCTTGTCGATACCGGAGGTAGCAAACTGCCGTCTTTGAACCGAGAGGCGAGAACTCGCCTTCGGCAAGAAGCAGGACGCGTCGTCCCTCGAGGGCAAACGGAGCGTGGTTGAGAATCACAGATGTCCTCACGTATTAGTGGAACTCGTCGGAAATGGCCCCAACGAGACGCTCGAGAATATCTTCCAGCGTTGTCATACCGACCACCCGCCCCCCCTCGTCCCTCACCAGCGCCATGTGGCAGCCCTGGTTTTTCATGCGCACGAGAATCTCGACGATCGGTGTCGTCGTTACGACTTCGTACACGGGATCGAGCGCTGGGATATCAACCTGCGGATGGCGCGCACGCAGGAGATTTCTAATGGATAGTATACCCACGATCTCCGATCTCGTCGATCCATGAACCGGAATCCGGGTAAAGCGTGTCTCGGCGAAAACCCGCCGATATTCGTCATTTTCCAGGCCGTCTTGTACCATTACGACGTCGTCGATCGGCACCATGACATCAACGGCCCGCAGATCCACAAAGTCAAACGCCCTCGACGCCAGGGTCATGGTGTCCTTTGGAATCAACCCGGCTTCCCGGCTGCCCTGAAGATGAAATAGCAGCTCTTCCATCGTCATCTGTGCATGAGGCGATGGGGGGCCGCCGCGGAAGATCTTCATCAGCAGCCTCGAAATTCCCGAGAACAGCTGGATAATCGGGTAGAACAGGATTCCAAAAAATTTGAGCGGGTAGACACAGAGAACCGCGGCCTTGTCCGCATAATACAGAAACACCGCTTTGGGCATGATCTCCTCGAATACGAGCAGAAATGGCACCAGAAACACTGTGGCGATAGTCACTCCAGAATTGCCAAACAGATCGACCATGATCGCCGTGAACGCCGTGGTACAGCCGATAACGCCGAGGTTGGTACCCACAAGAACAATGCTCAGAAAATTCTCCGGGTTTTCGATAAACGTCAGAAGCTCACGGGCCTGCCGGTTTCCTTTCCGCGACAGATGACGAAGCCGGATTCGATCCGCCGCGATGATCGCCGTTTCCGCGCCTGCAAAAAAAGACGCCCACACAAAAGCAAAAACCGACGCGAATGCCATCCACCACAGACTCATCGTTTCTCCACACGCATTTTGCGGATGCGGTTTGGCTGGGCCGATATCACGTGAAATCTGAGGTTCTTGATATCGAACGTCTCGCCGGCATTCGGAATTTCTCCGATCGAGCCGATCACATAGCCGGCGATTGTCTCGTGATCCTCGTCATCGATGTCCGTGCCAAATACCTCGTTGAACTCTTCGATTTCCATAGTCCCCAACACGACGATTCTGCCGTCATCGAGCAACGTGTGCGTGGCAGTCCGCGGCTCGTCGGAATCACGAATTTCACCCACGAGTTCCTCGAGAATATCCTCTATGGTGACGATACCCACAAACGACCCGTACTCGTCGATCACGATGGCAACATGTGCCTTTCTTGTTCCCAGCTCGCTGAACAGCACGGGTATACGTGATAGCTCGGGGATGAAATATGGTGGAATCAGTATGGATTCGATTGTGAAATCAGCATCACCCTCGGTGGCACGCGATAGATCCTTGATGTGCAGAATCCCCTTAATATCATCCGTCGTGTCTCCATAAACGGGCACCCGGGAAAACCCGCTGGCGAGTACGCGTTCAAATAATTCCTCGGGGTTCAAATCGATAGGGAGAGAAAACACGTTGATGCTCGGTGTCATGATCTCTTTAACCGTCGTTTCCTTGAAATCGATGATGTTGGAGAACAAATCGACCTCGAACTTGCCCAGACTTCCTTCCTTCTCGCCAATATCCAGAGCGGTCATAAGCTCGTCCTCTGTAAAGTGACGGCTCGCCACCCCCAACCGCTTCTTCAAAAAGCCGATCACAGCATCGGAGAAACGAACCATTGGCCAGGCCGCCGGAGTGAACAAGGTTTGGATCGCTTTCATGGGATAGGCAACGGCGAGCGAGAAACCTCGCGCACGAGTAATGGCCAGGACCTTTGGAAATATCTCGCCAAACACGAGGATAACCACGGACATAAAGACAAAGGCGATCCCGACACCCTTCTCACCAAACGTCCGCATGGCGACCGACGTGGCGGCGCTAGTCGAGAACACGTTCACGATCAAGTTGCCGATGAGAATCGTGATGAGCAGCCACCGCGGCCGGGCGAGAAATCCGGCGAGTTGGCGGCCGGACGCGGATTCGCTTCTGAGCTGGTTGACCTGCGATCGTGTGAGAGAGAAAAGCGCGGCTTCCGAACCCGAGAAAAACGCAGAGATGAGGAGTAGGATGGCGAGCGCGATGAGGTAAAAAGTCAGACCGTCCAAGGCGTGAGTGGCCGCTACCCTCCTTGTTCCTGAAGCGCAACACGCGCCTGTTCGGCCTCTTCGCTACGGGGGTAGATGGAGATCAACTCGCGGAACGTCTTTTCTGCCAATTGCTTTTCCTCGAGATTCTGATAACAGTACCCCGATTTGAGATAACAGGCGGGCACAAGACGCGAGTGCGAGTACTCTCTGATGACACTTTGATATTCGGCAACTGCCTCGAGATAACGGGACAGAGAATAGTACGATTCCCCAAGATAGTAATGAGCCTCAGGCACATTGGGCGCTTGAGGGAAACGGACCAGGTAGTTTTTGAAACCTTGGACCGACAGATCGTAGTTGCCCAGTGTGAGGTCCATGTAGGACGACTGAAAGAGCTTGCCCGCTTCGTCATCACCGATCGCGGGGGGCAGCCCACCCGCGCTGTCGGGCGGGGTGGACAACGAATCTCGCCCACCAAAAGCAGAATCCACGGCGGCGGCCATCCTGCGGGACATCGCCGCCGCCGTAGAACTTCTCAAGAAGAGCTGAGCGTTATCATCCATCCGATACCCAAGGACATCGAGGGTTTCCCTCAACTCCTGTATCGCGAGATTGAGCTCGGCCTGGGTTCTGATCCGCGTCTCCCGTTCTTCCTCGTAAAGACGCGCGAGCTCTTCTACCCTGTCCAGCAACTCCTGCTGATTGGTTTTTACCGTATCGAGCTGCTGATAGGTAAAATCCATCATTTTGGAGCTGTAGCACCCGGACACCAGTCCCAGCGCCACGCCCAGGCATGCCATCTTCTTGACCAGCGATAAAAACAAAACGCTTTTGTCCGCTATTGTTGATCGATTACAAAATGGGCCCGACGGTTTTTCGCCCAAGCGGCTTCGGTGTGACCGGGATCAAACGGCCTCTCCTTGCCATAGCTGATCGTTTTCACTTGACCTCCGCTAACGCCGAGCGAAACCAGATAGTCTTTCGCGGCATTGGCGCGCCTTTCGCCAAGCGCCAAGTTGTAGGCGACCGTGCCACGCTCATCGCAATGACCTTCGATCGTTATCGTCACCTCAGAGGCATCCTTTAGCTGCGACGCGTTGTCAGACAGGACCCTCTTGGACTCGTCACTAAGCGCTGCCTTGTCAAATTCGAAGAACACATCGTTCAGAACCGGCATTCTGATCACGGGTTCTTCTTCGACCGGCTCTTCAGTGACTTCCTCAACCGGCGGCGGAGGAGGCGGCGGAGCTTCTGTGACGGGTTCGGGGTCGGTTTCGACCTCGGCCGTCTGCTTCTTGGAGCAGGCACCCATGGCGAATACAAACATGACCACGAGCGCACAAACAAACAGCTTCTTAACCAACATTCGGCAAACCTCCCTTGAACATCTTAAGAGCTCTCGACAACTCGCAACGTCGTTTAGCGAATCGACCAGTCTGGAGTGTCACCTTGCGACAATATTCGCTTACCCCCAGTATTGATGTCAATAATTGATATGACTTTTTCGCCCCCTCGTTTCTCGGTGTAAATGACGTGCCTACCGTTGGGTGCCCATCTCGGGTCTTCGTGGTCGACGGACTCACGCGTGATCGGGCGGAAACCGGTACCGTCGGGTCTAATCGTGCACAACTGAAAGAAACCGCCGATCCTCGATACCAACACGATCTTGTCCCCTTTTGGCGACCACGCGGGTGATTCGTTGTAATTGCCAAAGTACGTCAGCCGACGAACGTTGCTCCCGTTTGACTCCATCACGTAGACCTGGGGCGATCCCGAGCGATCCGATGTAAACAGCACCTCGCGCCCGCTGGGCGACCAGCTGGGGCTGCAGTCGATGGCACGGTTATGTGTCAGTCTCCGCTTTATCTTGCCCGACTTGTTGACGATATAGATCTCGGGATTGCCATCTTTGCTCAGCGTCACCAATAGCTCGTTACGCCGCGAGGACCAATCCACCGAAAAGTTTAGCCCTCTGTGGCTTAGAAGGACTTTGGATGATGGATCCTTGAGATAACGGAGGTACAGATCCGCGTTGCCGCCACGGAAGTTGGTATAAACTAGACCTTTAGAACGATCTATCCACCTGGGTTGAAGAACGGGTACCGTCTGCCGCAACAAGACCCTCGGGTTGTAGCCGTCGTAATCGGACATTACCAGCTCCCATTTCTTTCCGGTCGTCCGCCGGTAAAGTATTTTGGTACTGGCAATTCCCTCCTCGCCGGTGAGCATCCTCACGACTTCGTCCGCGAAATGATGGGCGATGTTTCGGAGCTGGCCGGGGCCAATCTCGTAGCGTTTGCCACCAATCGTGAGATTGTTGCTCGCGTCGACAACGAATCCCTCGAACTGGGTTTTGCTACCTCGGGCCTTGAGCACTCCTCGAACTTCTACCAAACCGTCCTCGTCGCCATTCCCCGCCTTTGAAATCCGCCCCCTGGTAATTTTGAACACACCCGAGAACTCCAAATCTTTTGACACGAGCTGTTCGAGCGTGGTGGCCTGGTCCGCCTTTGCTCCATCCAAGGCCGAAAACGGCACCACGGCAATCGGGATCAGGTTGGCATACGTCGTTCTGATCTCCAGGTCGACTTCTCTTTGCGCTGCTGCAGGAACCACAGCAACCAAACACATGATGATAACAACGATACGGCGCATGGTTTTACTCTTCTTCATAGGCGAAACTAAAGTGGACTCCCAAATAGTCGTCGGCAAACCCCCCGGGCAACGGTGGAAGCGGGCTCGCCTGAACGACCGCTCGCAGCGCTGCCTGGTCAAACAGAAAATTCCCCGACGACGTTTCTATCACTGGTGTGTCGATCGCGCCAGACTTATTTATCACAAAATAAACGCGGCAATGCACCTCTCCACCCTGGGCGGTACCAGGAACTCGCCAATTGGCAGCGATTTTCCTCTTGATGGTGGTCAAATAGTAGGCAAAGGGAAAATCCTCAACGTCGAGAGCCATATCACCCGTCGCGACGTCAGCCGTCGTGGTTGTGTCCGCGTCGGCCGTCTCCATCGGCTTTTTCTCGATACGTGTTGATGGAACCTCTTTCTTCTTGGGCTCGGGCTTCTTTTTGGGTTTGGGCTTTTTGGTCGGCGGAACCAGTTCTTCCTGCTTGGTTTCCTTGATTTCCGGGAGCGGCGGTTCCGGTTCGACCTCTTTGGGCAATGTCAGCTGCGGTTTTGGCTGTGTGGTATCCTCCAACGACACCAGCCGGACCGCATACACCTCGCGTGGGACAAACCGAACCTGGCGGATGCGGATGATACGCATGGTCACCAGTCCTACCACAAAATGCAAGCACAACGATATGATCAGCGCGTTTCTCATGGCCCTTTGCAGACTGTCGACGTCTCACCGAGGAATCGTCTACTTGATCGTCTCCAGCTCGGTGATCATACCGACCTCATCGATTCCCACTTCCTTGACGTTGCCAACCACGTTCATCACAACTCCGTAGGGCACATCCTGGTCGGCGCGGACAAACACCCGTTCCTCACCAGCAACCTTCAGATTGCGAAGCGATTCAGCAAGCTGGTCCATTTCCACCTTGTCGTTGTTGATATACACATCACCCTCTTTGGAGATCGCCAGGATCAAGCCCTCCGTCTCCTTTATCACGGTGGACTTGGCTTTTGGGAGCCGGACTTTGATGCCGGCCTGGATAAACGGCGCGGTCAACATAAAGATGATGAGCAGCACCATCATTACATCGACGAGAGAGGTTATGTTGATTTCGGACAACGAACTATACGGGCTTTTTTTCATAAGAAGGCTCTCTTTCCGCGCGTGAGCGTTCGACGATTCTCGTCCCGGTCAGTTCGATAAGTCTCGACACAAAAAGCTCGATCCTGTTTTCCTGCCGCCGGACGTACCGCAGCAGCAGGTTGTAGCCAACAACCGCGGGGATCGCGGCACCGAGACCGGCGATGGTCGTAATCAACGCCTCGGCAATCCCCGGCCCCACCACTTCGATGCTCGCCGTTCCGTGGGCACCCATACTCAGAAAGCTGCCGGCAATCCCCCACACGGTGCCGAGAAGCCCAAGAAACGGGGCCACACCTGCCGTCGTCGCCAAAAAGATGAGGTTTTTCTCCATCTCCCCAATCTCGGCCACTGCCCGCCTTTCAAGCAGGTCCCTCAACCGATCCACCACTCCCGCTCCCGGCGCTGATCCTGTAAGGTGCTGTCGTTCCTTCAGAAACCGCTGCGTTTCAAGGAGCAGGGCACCTTCAACCGAGGGCAGGCATCGCTTCACCGTCTCCATGGGAATCGCCAGACCCTTTGAGGCCAACTCGGCTTGAAGACGTTGGCCGCCCTGCTTCAACTTCATATAGAGCCGCGTTCGGTCATAAATGACCGCCCAGGATATGACCGAGATCACAAAGAGTATCAGGAGTATGAACTTGGCGAACACTCCGCTCTGGAAGACCAGCGTGGGCACGGAGCGTCCCAAATCGGCAAATGGCACAAATAACGACACATCCATGGTTGGCCTTTCTTAAGTCCTTTAAATTAAATGCGTTTACACAATCCCGCGACGAGATCATGCACAAAATAGCAAAGGCTCACTTGGCCGTCAAACCATAAGGGTTGAAGGGTGGTTTGAAAAGCACTATAATTAGTGTGGAAAACATGCTTCCCCCTGAGAACCCAAGGAGGGCTCTCTATGAAACGGCTGCTGGCACTGCTGCTTATGGCGGCCTTTTTGTGTCCCCATGTCGCGCACTCGGTAACCCAATACAGATCGGGCAATTACGCCAGCGAGGGTGTCAGTATCGCCCTCGAGGACCCCATTGGATCGGTGTATCGGGACGGCGAAGAGGTCCGCTTTTCCGTGAGGACCGACTTCGACGCCTACGTCGTGGTCTT
>CP070631.1:2122489-2147702 GCA_020356045.1 Candidatus Latescibacterota bacterium | reverse complement strand
TCCACCATCGATGGTCCGAAGGATCAATCCTTCGTGCCCAACCACTATGCCCACGGCGCTGTTGACGAACTCGACATCGATCAGCTGGTTGTCGACACCACTTCGCTGCCGTTCCCAACTTGCACCACCGTCGGCGGTTCGGAGAATCGATCCGTGGCTGCCCACGATAGTCCCAACCTTGGGATCGGTAAACGACGCGGCGAGGAGCGCGTGCTCGGTACCGGTATGTTTCGCGCTCCAGAACCGGCCCGCGTTTAGCGTCTTGAGAACTACCCCGGCGTTGCCAACAACGAAACCTGTGTCGGTGTTGGCAAAATCAATATCCCAAAGCAATTTCTCCGTTCCCGCATCCACGGAACCCCAGGACACCCCTCCGTCGACTGTTCGCAAGATAGTGCCGGCGCTACCCACAGCCACGCCGATCTCCGCGTCGGCAAAGCTCACCGCCATCAACGGGTCCGTCGTTCCACTCTCCCGCCGGGTCCACGTTTCCCCGCCGTTCGACGTTTGCACGATCATCCCACCGGTACCGACCGCCACACCCCGTTTGGCTCCCACAAAGCAAACCCCCGCGTAGTGGTTTTCGCTGGCTTCCGCCACACGCGGCGTCCATTGAACCGATCTCGCTGCTCCCTCCGATCCATCGGCGCCGTCGGAGTCAGCAGAGCAAGAGCACAACAGCACACACAGAGCGCTGACGAACGCCGCCGTCGCCCACAACCGCATGGCAACCTCCATCGAAAACTCTTCGATTGACCTGACGGAATCGATACCAACTCAGCCGGAAATCACGGGGGGTCTAACGATCGCTACCGGTAGATGCTCTTCACCGCTCCCCAGGTGTGCGCCTCGGTAGCGACAAAATTTTGCGACACGATGGCGTCGAGCTGCACCGTGCCGCCGCTGACGTACGACAGTCTGGCGTTGTAAGCAGGTTCGGTGAGATAACACCATCCGCTCCCGGCGGCTGTCACCCACGTGCTTCACCCATAGCCCATTCCCACAAACTCAAAATCAACGGTTTGCGCTTCTCCCGATTCCACGGGTGTAAAAACCAGCTGAAAATTGTAGGCCACATTAAATTCACCGCGGCATTTGATCAGAAAGCTGTAATATCCAAATTCGGCGACCGACACATCGTACGTCGCCCATTCGCCGTCGGCGTCCAACCCGATGAGCGCATAGCCGCCGCTGCACCCAGAGAGAGCGATTGATTGAAGTAGCTGTCCGCCGGTATCGTTGTGGGCGGTGAAACTTTCCGCCTCGATCATGATCCGTCCCGCAGCACTGAGCGTTGGGGCGGCGATCACCACCGCCAGCAGGCAGGCAAAGATCCGGTAGCTGTTGGTCGCCATTTGCGCCTCCCTTGGTCGATCCCCATTATAACACTAATTCGTTTGATAATGTACCGGTTCCAGGGGTATACCGCGTGGGGCGAATCCCGCACAGAACGGGTGCACGCACCCGGTGGCGCGACGGCGCGAGGGCACTACCGGGGTGCCAGTTCATCTTCCAGGACAGCGGCGATGCGGTCGCCGTCGCCTTCTGCGAAACCGATTTGCCGGTGGAGGATAGTGCCATCACGACCGATGACAATGATCTGGGGTATTTTCGTGACGCCATACACGTCCGCAACCGAATTACCGTTTGGAATCAGCTCGAACGTGTAGTCGTGATCGTTCATGTAGGAGCGCGGATCTCCGTTATCGTCATAGTGGACCCCGATTACCACCACATCGTTGTCACGGTACTCCTCGTGGAGCCTCTGGATCTCGGGCCCGGATGTGACACACGGAGGACACCAAACCGCCCAAAAATAGAGCACCAATGGCTTTCCTTCATAGTCACTCAGTGCGACGGATCGACCCTCGGCATCCAATGCGTTGAATCCGGGCGCCACCGAGCCTACCTTTGGCCCGCTCGAACACCCGACAATCGCCACAGCCGTCAAAATGATTCCAGCGGCGCACCGTAACCCCTTCATATGGATTTCTCCCTAATTCTTGGCGTGGGTTTCCAACAATGCCGATTGAGTGTCAATTCCACACGAAATAGATGAACAATGAGCCGAGTGCCGTCGCAATCACGGTGAACGGAAGACCGATTTTTGCAAATTCGCCAAAGGACACGTTGTACCCGTGCTTTTTGAGAGTGCCCACTCCAACGATGTTGGCCGCTGCACCCACGGGAGTGATGTTTCCGCCGAGACTGGCCCCGATGAGCAGTCCAAAAACAAGCAGCTCGACATTGATACCCAGCGAATCCGACATCAGTTGGACCACGGGAATCATAGCCGTCAGGTAAGGAACGTTGTCGATGAACGCACTAAACGCTACCGAGCCCCAGACTACCACGCTAAAGGCAACAAAGGGGTTGTCACCAATGTTTCGAGCCAGAAAATGGGCGAACACTTCGATCACACCGGTGCGTTCGAGCATTCCCACCATTAGAAATATACCGGCGAGAAACGCGGTGGTGCCAAAATCGTATTTGACGGCGACCCAGCGCCGCTCATCGGCCGTCGTAAACCTGGTTGAGAAAACAGCGCAGAGCACAGCCAAAAACATGCAAATGAATCCGCCAAACCATTTGAAATCGGGGTCGACAAATGTCGATAGGGTCAGCGCGATAACCATTAGGGTGATAAATACGGTGGGAATGTAACTCCGGATCTCTACCCGCCCCTTGAAATCGATGGGATTCTTGTAGCGGTTGTAATACCAATACAGAAACAGCATCGACCCGATCGCACCAACCTGCACCGCAAAAAAGATTCCCGGTTTGCCGTGATACACAAAAAAATCATTGAAATTCATGCGCATGTAGTTGGCGAGGATCATGCTCGGTGGATCACCGATCAATGTGGCCGTACCCTGAAGATTCGAGGCAATCGCAATGCCGATCACGCCGGGGACGGGTGAAACACCGATCTTCTTGGACAGCTGGATCATGATCGGAGCAATAATCAACACTGTCGCTACGTTTTCGATTGCAACCGATAAAATAGAGGAAAAGATGCAAACCGCGAGATAGGCGGTTCCTACGGTTCGGGTCTTGCGAAGGAGTACCGTGGAAATGGCGTCGGGCACGTGCGAGAGAATAAAGAACTCGGAGAGGATCAGCGTGCCCGCGAAGATCCCCATCACGTTCCAGTTGATATCGTGGATAAAATCGGGCGCGTGAATAAAACCGAGGGCCAGACCGGCGCCAACACCGATCCATAGAATCTGCGTCTTTGCCTTTTTGAAAGCGACAATCGCCGCGTAGGTGAGTACAAAAATCAGACCGGCGATTATTGTCGAGTTCAATTGCGATGATCTCCTTGGCGCGCCGCCGCGCTGTCCCTGCAACTACGACGCCATGTTTTCAAGGATTCTCTGACACGCACCGGCGGGGTCAGGCGCCGCGATAATCGGCCGGCCAACAACAATATAGCTTGCTCCGTCCTCTATGGCCCGCCTCGGCGTCACGATCCGGACCTGATCGTCGCTTGCGGCATCCGCCATCCGGATGCCTGGTGTCACCACGGTAAAGTCGGGGCCAACATGCCGCCTGATAAGGGGAAGCTCCCTGGCCGAGGCTACCACTCCGTTTAGCCCGCACCGCTGGGCCAACTTTGTGAACGCCAGCACCGTCTCATTGGTCGATCGTTCGGAGACAAAAAGCGAATGAAAATCCTCGAAGGTCAGATGCGTGAGCACGGTAACCCCGACGATGATCATGTCGTTCCGTCCCGCCTCTTCACGCGCGCGGACGGCTGCCTCGAGCATGGCTTGACCACCGGAAATGTGCACCGTCAACATATCAGCGCCCAGCGCTGCCGCCGACGTCACGGCGCCAACGACTGTATTGGGGATGTCGTGGAACTTCAAGTCCAGAAATAAACCCGCTCCGGAATCTTTGACCAACCGACACAGCCGGGGACCTTCGCGCGTAAACATAACGCTGCCGACTTTGAACCAACCGGCCAGCGGAGACAGCTCACCAACCAACTTTTCAGCTGCCTCGTAGGTTTTGACATCCAGCGCTACAACCAGTTTTTTGCCGACATCGTCCGTCACGTTTTGACCTCTCCTTTTTTCATCCACTCTGGGTGTTGCTCGAACTCCGACACGATTCGTTGTGGCAACTCCAAGTCCTGCCATAGAGAGGTACCGATTTGTACCGCCGACGCCCCCGCGACAAAAAACTTCCTCGCATCGTCTACAGAGCTGATTCCACCGATACCCATGATTGGGATCGAGACCGCCCTTGACACTTCCCACACTTTCTGCAGCGCAATCGGCAGGATTCCGGGCCCCGAATATCCGCCGCTGCCCCGAAAGAACACCGGTTTGCCCGTCGCGAGATCAAAATCAACACCGAGCACAGTGTTTATGGCGGATATCCCGTCGGCGCCGCCGGCTTCTGCCGCACGCGCCACGCTTCCGATATCTGTCACATTTGGAGTAATTTTGACCAGGACCGCTTTGTCGACGAGTCGGTTTTTGACAACGCGGGTGAGCTTTTCAACAAACGCGGGATTTCGCCCGTGGTCCAGTGCCTTTTCTTCGACGTTGGGGCAGCTCAGGTTGAGCTCCACGCCCTTGTACCCGTCGAGCGGGGCAAACGTCTCGGCGATGGAATCGAATTCTTCGATATGCTCGGCTGCGACACTTACGATGACGTCTATTTTTTCTTTGGCCAGCTTTGGAAGTTTTTCGGCAACATACGCATCCAGCCCTACATTTTCCAAACCGATGCTGTTTAGCGCGCCGGTGGGAATCTCGTGAATTCTCGGTGGTGGATTACCTTTTCGAGGCCGCGGTGTGATCGTTTTTGTCACGATTCCACCGAGCTTTTGAATATCCATCAACGGAGAGTATTCCTCTCCATAACCACAGATACCCGACGCGAGAAAGACCGGGTTCTTGAACTCAACGGGACCGATCCGGACCCGAACATCAGTCTTCGAATGTTCCGACAAATCGCACCCCCTCACACGCGCGGAAGCTCGTTCCAAACAATGATCTCAGCGTCAAAAACCGGACCGTCCTTGCACACGGTGCGATAGCTCTCGGCGCCATCGATGCTGACCGGTACGACACATGAGCGGCAAGCCCCGACGCCGCAGGCCATCCGGTTCTCCAACGACACGCAATGCGGCACGCCTCTGGAGCGGGCGAGCTCGACCAACGCCTCCAGCATGGGTGTGGGACCACAGGAAAACACCACATCGGCCGGTGCGCGGGTCAATTCCTCGTCGGCCAGCTCGACCACGTTGCCGGAGAAACCATAGCTACCGTCGTCTGTGGCAAAGGCAATACCTTCGACCGACCACTCGAAACTATCCAGAAAAAGATCGTCCCGTGTCCTTGCTCCGTAGAGCAACCGGTACCTATCGCAGTCGTCCCGCACAGCGCGCGTTCCGTAAAAATAGAGAGGGGCCAGGCCGACCCCTCCGCCAACCGCCAACACGGTCCTGCCTGGCATTTGCGGGAACGAGCTACCCAGAGGTCCGATAAAGTCGAGCTCCGTACCCTCGGGTATTCGTCTCAAAATCTGCGTGCCCGTTCCTTTCTCGACTATAAGCAACGAGATGGTGGCCTCATCGCATCCCAGAATGCTGAACGGCCGTCTGAGAAAAAACCGTCCGCCGTCCGGCACCAGAAGATGGACAAATGTCCCTGGTCCGGGATCGTCGAACGCCGGAGGCCGCGACATCACCAGCAGATAATAGCGGTCGCTGAGATCCCGTTTTTCCAAAAGCTTTGACGAGAAACGCCCGGGGGGAACGGAGCCGGGCACCGTGACATGTGTATTACCAATCACCTGATGCTACTTCCTCTTCGCCGATATGTCTCACCGCTGCACCCGATCGTCCAGCCGGGCAAGCTTGTCGCGAGCTTGCTCCGCCTGTTGAGATCCCGGATATCGGTTCATCAAAAATTCGTAGGCTTGCCGCGCTTGTTCCCGATCTTCGAGCCGGTCATCATATATATAAGCAATCGCGTACGCCGCTTTTGGCGCCAAGTCGCTGTCCGGAAAATCGTCGAGGACCTTGCGGTACCCCTCGAGCGCCTTTTCATAATTATTGAATTGGAAAAGCTGGATCTCCGCAAGGTCGAACTGAACCGCGGCGCTACCTTCAGCACCACCCGCAGCGATGGATTCCTGCAACCTCATGTACTTCGAGATGCTGATGCTCCGCTTGAGGGCCTCCCCAGCATACGGAGAGTTTGCGTACTGCTGGCCAACCCGATCGTATTGGCTCTGCGCCACCTGCAGACTGTCCAACTTGTCCTGGTAGATCTCGCCCAACCGGAAATAAGCCTCGGCGCTGTACATCGATCTTGGAAACGAGGTTACTACCGTATTGAACACATCCATGGCCGGCTCGTACGACTCCTTACCGGCGAGCGCCCGGCCCTCCAAAAGTCTTACCTCCGCTGTTTCCGTCGGATCGAGAACGATCGAGTTGAACTCACCGATGATATTCAGCGCCCGATCGTAGTCGCCCTTGTCAACCAAAACTCGGGCGTAACTCTTTAGATACTTGATCTTGTCGGCCTGGGGAAGTCTCAGATCGCGGAGTCCTTCGTAGATTCTTATGCTCTTGTCATACTCTCCCCGCTCCGCATAGAAGGTCGCTACTTCCAGATCCGCGTTGAGACGGCGTGGGCTTCTCGGGTAGCGCCGCGCCAGCGCCTCCAAGTATGCAATGGCCTCCTCTTCGCGTTCGACCTTTATCAGCGTGGTTCCCAAAAGGAAGAGGATCTCATCGGAGAGCCTGCCGACTTTCTTGTCCTCGGCCATTTCCATCAGGATCGCCGCAGCTATCTCATCACTTTGTTTTCCGATATACGATTTTGCCAGATAGAGACGCCCCTCCTTGTTGAGCTTGCTGTCGGGAAAGTTTTCTCTGAGCTCGTTGAACTTGATGATGGCTTCGTCATATTGTCCGATCTCATAAAAACACTTTCCGATCAGAAGGATAGCGTCATCCACATATTTGCTTTTAGGGTAATTCGTAATCAACATCTCGCACTTTCTGATCGACTCTTCGTACTTGTCCTTGGTTACGCGGGGGACCTCCCCGTCTTTACCCCGCGGCATTTCCTCCGCCTCCTTATAAAGACGTTTCGCATTGTAAAAGGTGTTGAAGTAGGCACACCCCAAGCCCGCCGACAGTATAGCGGCGGTGACCAGGACCACTAGTGACCACGCGAGAAAACCCGAAAGCAGATGTTTGCGCGATTCAGACATTATCCTCCGACCCGGTTCGTTTCGAGTGATGCGGTGACCACCCGACCATCGAGCACCGTATGCTTGACCTTGCCCGTGAGTTTTTTGCCAAGCCAGGGGGAGTTTTTCGATTTCGAGACGATCGAGCTCTCTTTTACCACCCACTCTTCGTCCGGGTCGAACAGAGTGAGATCCGCCGCCTCACCCGTCCCCAACGTGCCCGCGGGAATACCGATCACACGCGCCGGTTTGTGAGTGATCAACGACAGCGCATCGGTAAGTCCAAGATGCCCGGGCCGGACGAGATTCGTCATGATTACGGCAAATGTCGTTTGCAGGCCGATCGCTCCGGGTGGCGCGTACTCGAACTCGACTTGCTTTTCGTGTGCCGCGTGTGGGGCGTGATCGGAGGCGATACAATCGATGGTCCCATCCTTGAGAGCCTCGATGAGCGTGTCGCGATCCTCGTTGTCGCCAATTGGCGGATTTATGCGCAGACAGGAATCGTAGGTTTCCAGCTCGCTATCATCAAAATAAATGTAGTGCGGCGCCGTTTCGGCCGTAACCGGTAGCCCTCGCTTTTTGGCTTCACGCACAAGCTGAACCGAGCCGCGCGATGACAAGTGTGACGCGTGATATTTCGATGGGACCGATCGAAGCACCAGCAAATCCCGGGCGAGGCAGATTTCTTCGCTGTATGCAGGGACTCCGCGGAGACCTAGCTTGGTCGAGAAGAACCCCTCACGCGCGACGCCATCGGCGGTCGCGGACATATCCTCGCAGTGTTCCATAAACGGAATACCAAAATTGGAGCTGTACTCCATCACCCGCCGGACCATCTGCGCCGTCGGTACCGGAGATCCGTCGTCACTCACCGCCACGGCGCCGGCTTCCACGAGATCATGGTATTCACTTAGTTTCTCACCCTTTCGACCCTTTGTCGCCGCGGCGACGGGATACACCTTGGCAAAACCGGCCTCCGCCGCCTTGCGCAGTATGAATTCGACGACATTCTTCTCGTCGATGGCGGGGTTTGTGTTGGGCATGCAGGCAACCGATGTGAATCCGCCCGCTGCCGCGGCCATCGAGCCGGTGCGAATAGTTTCCTTGTACTCGTACCCAGGCTCTCTGAAATGAACGTGGATGTCGACAAAACCAGGTGACAAATGAAGTCCCCGGCCGTCGAATAGCGGTATGGACGCCAGATCGGGATCACCGGGCTCGACAAACACGATCTTTCCCTCACGGATACCCACGTGACCTTCGGTTTTGCTACCCTTCTCGGGGTCGACCACGATGACGTTTGCGATGATGTACTCGCGTTCACCCTGCCATTTTGTTAAATCTTGCATCCATCCCCCTTGTCCGTTTCGAACGGGGAACGTTCAGCCCGTGTGTCTGCGTCCCCGTCGATTCAATAAATGTCAAGATACCTTGGTGTCTTCCTTTTCTTCTGCTGCTTCGATGACATCATCCGGCTTGGTGAGTTGAACACCTCCGCACAGGAGATACAAAACTGCCATCCGTATCGCCACACCGTTCGTCACCTGCTCGAGAATCACCGCTTGTCGGCCATCCGCTACATCCTGGCTGATCTCGACGCCGCGGTTCATGGGACCCGGGTGCATGATCAGGCAATCCGGTTTCATCCATTTGAGCCTTTCCGAGTTGATCCCGTAGACGTCCGCGTACTCAGCAAGACTCGGAAACAGATTTACCTTTTGGCGCTCGAGTTGAATCCGCAGAACATTGACCGCATCAGCATCGGTCACCGCGCGGCGCAGATTGGTCTCGACATCGACACCCAGCTCGCTCACACGTGCAGGCATCAATGTCGGAGGTCCGCATACCGTTACGTTCGCGCCCAGTGTCACCAGACCATAAATGTTCGAACGTGCGACACGGCTGTGTGTGATATCTCCAATAATGGTTATTTTCTTCCCTTTCAAATCACCGAACTTTTCACGCAGTGTGAAAATATCGAGAAGTCCTTGAGTGGGATGCTCGTGCGCCCCGTCACCGGCGTTGATGACCGACGCGTTGAGCAGCGAAGCGAGGAAATGCGGCGCACCGGATGCGCTGTGACGGATAACGATCACATCGATCATCATCGCCTGCAGGTTCTCCGCTGTATCCCTCAGCGTTTCACCCTTAGCAACGCTGCTCCCCGACTTGGAAATGTTCACCGCATCCGCGCTCAACCGTTTCTCTGCCAGCTCAAAGCTCGCGCGAGTTCTCGTACTTGGCTCGAAGAAAAGATTGCAGATTGTCTTGCCACGCAGGGCGGGGACTTTTTTGACTCGGCGGTGCGAGATTTCCTTGAAGGACTTGGCTGTGTCCAGAATCGTGTTTATGTCATCTGCGCTCACACCGTCCAATCCCAAGAGATCTTTTTTCAAAGGTTCGCTCATTCGCTCACCTCCCCGAGAAGCACCTCGTCTTTACCATCGAGCTCCTTCAATCTAACTTCCACCATTTCGACCTCGGATGTGGGTACGTTGCGTCCCACATAGTCGGCTTTTATGGGGAACTCGCGGTGGCCCCTGTCGACGAGAACGGCAAGCTGAATCTGGCTTGGCCGCCCGAAATCGATTAGTTCGTCAAGCGCCGCGCGAATCGTCCGTCCCGTAAACAGAACATCGTCCACGAGAATTATCACTTTCTCGGTTACATCTTCACTGATGTCCGTCGTTCCCACCACCGGTCGAGTCTGGATGTTTCGCGTGACCTCGAAATCATCGCGGTAAAGCGTGATGTCGAGAGCACCAACAGGCACCTGCGCATCCTCGATTTTTTCGATGTAATCGGCGATACGTCGGGCCAGGTGAACTCCGCGGCGAAGTATACCGACGACCACCAGTCCCTTGACGCCGCCGTTTCGCTCCACGATCTCATGCGAGATACGCTTGATCGCACGACGGATTTGGTCCGCATCCATGATTGTGGCTTTAGCCTCGAATCCCAATATAGTTCCTCCATCTGGGAAGTTTTCGTAGATCCCTGGTAAGTTTGGCGGGGCAAAAAAAGTCCCCCGTGAACCCAGGTCGGGGGATGATCTTTTGGCGGTCTCGTCGCCCTTTCCTGGCCTCCCGGACCAGATTAAAAGGTACTGGTATAGCGAATCTTACTGCAATGGGGCGCCGCCCCGCAACACAATTCTCAAACGGCTGAGGCGCGGGATTCCGTAAGCACCCAGCATTGGGGTGCGGGTCGTCTCACGGCCGGCCCGAAGCGCGCAAAAAAAATGTTGACGGTAACTTACGCAGGTGCAAATCTGTCGGAAAATAATCTCAAAGAGAACGTCGTCTCCGATAATCAAGGATAAAATGGCCCAAACAATCGACTTATTCTGCCCAAATCCAATGGTACCGCCCGTCGCGAACCCTCAAAAGGAGATCGGTGATGATAAGTGACAAACGAATGTCGCGTGCCGCCAAAACCGCCCTCACGCAATGCCTCGGGTTGAAGGAAAACGAGAAATTGCTCATTGTCACCAATCCGGAGAACCAGAGAATCGGCGAAGCGCTCTACAAGGAAGGTGTCAAACTCGGCGCCCAGGCGGCGCTGCTCTTCTATCCAAAAGGCACCATCAACGGCGAGGAGCCTCCTCCGCTGGTTGCCGACGCCATGTACAAATCCGATGTGATCATCGCCCCAACGGTCACCAGCATCACACATACTGCTGCCCGGCGCCGCGCGTGCAAAAAGGGCGCACGTATGGCAACGATGCCTGGCATCACCGAAGATTTTTTTGTCAGAGGACTGAGCGCCAATTACGAAGAGATCCAGAAGCTTACCAAAAAGATCCACGGCTACCTGGACAAGGCCAAGGTCGCGCACGTAACCTCGCCCTCGGGAACCGACCTGGTTCTCGACATTCGCAACAAGGCGGTGGTCAGCGATGGGAATTTGAAGAAAAGCGGTATCTGCACAAATCTGCCGACGGGCGAGACCGAGCTGGCGCCAAAGAACGCCAGGGGTGTGCTCGTCGTCGACCGCTGTGGCGACTGGATCACCGAGCCGACCACGCTAGAACTCAAAGACGGATATATCGTCAAATTCGAAGGTAATCCGTCCGGGCGGCGGTTCAAACGGCTGATCGAACAGGGAATGAGCAGGGACGGCAACAAAAACGCCTCTTTTGTCGCGGAGTTCGCGATCGGGACCAACAAAAGCGCCAAGGTCACCGGCTTGTTGCTCGAGGATGAAAAGGTCCTGGGAACGTGCCACGTGGCGTTTGGCGACAACACGAGCTACCCGGGCGGTAAAAACCCGAGCACCCTTCACATCGACACGATCGTGTTCAAGCCTACCATCTCGCTCGACGGCCGCACGATCTTAAAACGAGGTAAACTCACTATTTAAGACCGTGCGGACACCATCAACCAACCAACTCGAGTTCTCGTTTGTCGAGAAAGAGGAGCCGTTTATCATCACGCGGCCGCTTCTCAAACACCGGATGCTCCACAACCTGCTCCGGAAGCTCCATTACGTGCGCCGCTTTTTTCCCGAGCTCGATGGCCAGACAATCCGAGTGGGTTTGACACGCGTTGCCAGCGGAATGGCGGTGCCCGGTGGAAACGAACTGTGGGTCAATCCCGCGCAGACGTCCTACCACACGCTCGCGCACGAATTTGTCCATTTGCTCCAGGGCTCCGGCAAGATTCCGGCCGGAGAAAGAAGCTGCGACCTTTACGCCCTCGCCCGGCACTGGACGCTCAACGACACGCTTCCGTACTATGTCCGGTTGCCAAATGGATTTGTAACCGATGGGGGGAAAATCCGCCCGGATTGCGCGAGATTGGTATATGCGGCTGCCCGGCAGGCGATCGATTCGAGAAACGCCGGAGTGCGAAATTACATCAAGCAGTTCGAAGATACACTCAGGGATCAAAAGCAAAGACCGCCCCAAAGGGAGCGGTCTCGACTCGTCCACCCTACGATTGTTTCTAAAGGTGAATTAGCTTTTCCCCGCCCCAAAGAGAAACCCTCTTTATGAAGGCGATCGGTATGATTTGCTCGACCTCGGTCTGGGCGTCTTTTTTGACTGCAGAAAACGACAGTTTAATATAGTCAGCTCCGATTTCGCTGAGTTGTGCAGCATAGGACTGGAACGACAAGCCCTGGCCCAACGCCGTCGATTTGAAACTCTCTGGATTGACAACTGTCACTTGCGAGTCGGCCCAGGACTCGAGAATGCCCCTAAAACTCTCGCCGCTCATACTTCCTCCTTTTGTCTACAGATCATCGCCGGTAGCCCGGCGTCAACGGATAAAATACCGCAAATCAATCGTTAATGCAACCATCTATGCTCTCGTCGCTCGAAACGCCAGATCTGGGGTGGTTCCCCGCGGACGAGCCTGTGCCTGGTTCAATCAAAGGATGCTCCCAGATGGTTGAGAACGTGTTCAAAAACCGCCATACAGCGCCCGTTGACACGCTCGCACAGGCTGGTAGCTTCCTGTCGCGTGGCCGCAATATACGCTTTGTCGGACAACCCGGGGAGATTGATCAAAACATTGAGCTCGGCACCGGATGCGGCCGATCGCAGACACAGAGCTGCCACACCGGCGTCGCTGATCGAGTTTTTGTTCCCCTTCTCTGCAACGATTTCGACCAAACCCATGGCTTCACTACACCGTTTCAGTACCGAGAGCGGGACCTCGACCGCGTTTTTGGTGGCGAGCTCGATCATCTCCAACCGGTGCCGTTTGTCCTCATCAGTCTTTTTTGGCAGCCGCATCGCCTCCATCACCCTGTCAAAGGCGTTCGAGTCATCATCCACGGCTTTGAGAAACGCATCCTTGTGGATTTGTGCCTCGGCCGCCACCGCTTTCATTTCTTCGTCGACATCCTTGTAACCCTTTTTGCCTGCGGTAAGATTGGCCACCATGCTCCCCAGTGCGCACGCGATGGACCCCATTAGCGCGGCCACGCTTCCGCCACCGGGTACCGGCGAATCGATAGACGTCTCATCGATAAAGTCCCGCACCGTACAATCCGCCAGCGGACTGGGCGGAGCGACCCGGTATTCGATGATCTTCTGGGCAGGGTCAAAGGGCGAGATGTCGTTGAGCCCCAGGGACTTGACAGCAATATCGATGAGGTCTTTCTCGGGGACCCCGGTCGATCGACCTTGGCGGGTTAGATAGTGCCGGCCGGCCTGGAGAATCGCCTCGAGGGGAATCAGCCCGACCAGCTCGCTTCCCGTCACCCGCATTCCGCGCTGCTCCGCCTGCCGGACCACCTCATCAAACGCGGCGTGCGGCGGCGTCAGATCAAAATTGACCAAATTGATCGACACCTGGGCCTGTTTGTATTCGTCGATGTACCACCCTACTGCCTTGCAGGATTTGAGAGTGCCCGGCGCTTTTACCACCTTACCGTCGGCGTCGCGGACAAACTTTCCGTTTTCGTCTCTTTTGGCCCGGCCGGCCTCACGAATCGACAGAGCGATATCGTGGGCCAGCTTGCGATCGCGCGTATTGAGATTTACGTTGTATGCGATGAGGAATTCCCTCGCCCCGATTACCGTGGCTCCGCTCTTCTGATTGAACTCGGCAGGCCCATAGTCCGGCTTCCAGTTCGGATCTTTGAGTTTTTCTGACAAACCCTCGTATTCACCGGACCGTACGGTGGCAAGATTGCGCCGTTCCTCTTTTTTTGCCGCGTGCTCATAGAGGTAGACGGGTACCCCCAATTCCTCTCCGACTCGTTTGCCCAAATCGTTGGCAAGCTTGACACAGTCATCCATGGTGACACCGCTCACCGGAATGAACGGGCACACATCGGTCGCACCCATCCGCGCATGAGCACCGGTATGTTTGCTCATATCGATGTGACGGGCCGCCGTTTGAATCGCGTTGAAGGCGGCATCGACCACTTTGTCATAAGGAGCCACAAACGTAACCACTGTGCGATTGGTGTCCTTGCCCGGATCCACATCGAGAAGATGAGCGGCTTCCGAGCCCTCGATCGCAGCGGCGATAGCATCGATTATAATTTGGTTCCGTCCCTTGCTAAATTTCGGGACGCACTCGACCAGTCTCATCCGTAAACCTCCATTTTTGCCCTGTAAAGAAAACGCTCCCGAGCAGGACACTCGGGAGAGAGTATGATACACCACCTGCAGTGTGGATTAAACCAAAATAGATCGGACTGTTGCTCTAAAACCGGCCCTTCGAGGTTCTTTAGCGCCGTTCCTGGCTCTTCTCCTCCAAAAACGGGTTCTCGATTCCGTACACCTCCACGACTTCGTCGTAATCGTCGAACCAGCGCGCGTGTGGGTTGCGTTCAAAGACGAGAAACCTCGCGTTATCCTCATCGTAGTGGGCCCTCAGGTATTTGAAATAGATGTGATCCTCGCTGAGCCCAACGACCTCGATCTTGCCCGTCGAGTGCGACATGACAAAACGTCCACGCCGGGCAAGCCCCGTGCTGTTCATGCGCCCCTGTTCAAAGATTTCGTATGCGCGTTCAAGAGGGACACTGTAGGTTTTGTTTCCCAGCGTCGGGCGGCACTGAAACACGTAGTACGGCGGGACACCAATATACGAAAGCTTGTTGAAAAGTTCCGACAACACAAAGGGATCGTCGTTGACACCCGCGATGAGCGGTGTCTGATTGACGAGTATCGCACCGGCACGTCTCAGGATGGCCAGTCCTTCGATGGCCACCTCGGTTAACTCGCGGGGATGATTGAAATGAACGACAAAATACATCCGTTTGTCGAACCGGGTGTATTTTCGCACGAGAGCGGGAAGCGATGGGTCATTGAGAATACGCCACGGGTTAAAAGCGGGCATCTTCGTTCCCACCCGAATCACTTTGACATGGTCGATCTCACGAATCTGTTTGACGATCTTTTCGAGCCTGCCCGTTGACATGACAAGCGGATCACCACCGGTGAGAAGAACGTTGGTTATCTCCGTGTGGCGCCGGATATATTCGATCCCAGCGGTGACATCCTTGGAAACCTCGTCGTTTTCCGTCATAAAGATGCGCTTGCGGAAACAAAAACGGCAATAGGCCCCGCAGACATCGTTAACGAGAAGCAGCCCGGTCGCATTGTATTTGTGTTCCAGACCCGGGACCTTGGTATATTCGGATTCACAGGATGCGTCGAGTTCTCCCCAGAGATCGAGCTCCGATTCCGACGGGATCACCAAACGACGAATCGGGTCGTTGGGATCTTCCCAGTCAATTAGTGATAAGTAGTATTCGTTAGCCCGAAAGGCAAATTCATCGGTAACATGCTTTAGTCTGGATTTTTCCTCGTCTGTGAGTTGATCGATCTGTTCGATCTTCGTGATATAGCGGGGCTTTGCCATGGGTTCACCTCCTTGGACCCGGATTGAGGGCTCATAGTTTTCGACCTAGAGACGCTCCGCCAATTCGATTGGCTCGACCCAAATTACCGCTTTTGAAATTTCAGTAGGACTTATAACAAAA
The DNA here is from genome assembly GCA_020356045.1 of Candidatus Latescibacterota bacterium. GTDB lineage: Bacteria > Krumholzibacteriota > Krumholzibacteriia > WVZY01 > WVZY01. The sequence continues at coordinate 2,132,027 of CP070631.1, read as the reverse complement.
CGCGGTTGGTTCCGGCGTGATATCAGATTGCGAAGCGAGATAGGCCACGTTTCTATCTTACTTGATTGTAGATATCGGTTCAAGCGTATTAATGGTGTTTTTGATGCATTCATTATATTAATACGAATTTTGTTTTACGTTGTTCCAAAACAACGACTCGAGGTCGTCCGTAAACCACCTAATTTACACGGGTTAACCTTTGTTTATTCGACTCGAAGCACCGGGCGCGTCCACTATTGCACAAAATTCTATCAGGAATCCTGAAACCTATTGAAATATAACAAAAAAGAGGCTCGGGACCAACTCCCGAGCCTCCGTCAAAACAGGTCGACCAGGCGACGGATTTGTGTAAATTACGTACTAAACGGTTATTTCAGCCAAAATCCTATCCGCCAAAAAAGTAACGGATGCCGATAGCGGCATTCACATTGAACTCCGTATCGGGAATAAGGTCGAGCAGCGGCGCGATCTCAAAAAAAGCGTCGAGCGGCATCCCATCAAAAATATAGGCCAACCCGACAGGAATCCTGATGCCGACTTTGCTATCGCTCTCGAACTTCACGCGGCCGCCAACACCAAAGTATATGGGCAGCTGTCCTTTTTCAACGTTGATAAGATCGAAGTTGTGCAGCAAATAGTCGGCCACGAGAGTCATCGCCGAGTCGTCACTAAATGACCACGCGGCGGCCGCGTCGATGGCGGACCGTTCTGACAACCACCATTTGGCACTAATACCGGTCGGTTCACCGACTATGATTCCCAAACCGAAGGTGCCCTGGGCCGCGGCGGCGCCAGCGAGAATCGATATTGCTATGACAGCTGCGAGGATCGAACGGAACACGTTTTGTCCCTCCTTTTGTCCGGGGCGGCGAGCAACAAAAATTATGACGACTGTAATAGATAAACCGAGCGGGGGAAGGGCGTCTACTCTTTTTCCTGAATACTGGGGACAATTTCCCCTGGGCGACGAAATCTATTTGATCGTGGTGTTTCGGCCACAGAGGCGGCAACCGACCACGGTACCCTTGAAGGCGGGAGAGAGCTGGAGGCGGTTGCCACAGGCGCAAGCGAACGTCTCCCAGCCGGTCCCCTTGCGGTGATACTCGTATCTCTCGCCGCTCTGCGACGCATCTGGATCCGCGTCGAGAATGGCCTCGCCATCAGTACCTGCCACAGCTCCAACGACGGCGCCGACCGTGGCGAGCTCGGCACCCGGAATCTTGTTCTCACGGCCGCACTTCGGACAATCGATGGCCGGTTTGGCCAATTCGGGGGGCAGCTTAATTTTGAGTCCGCACGCGCAGACGAGAAACGCATAACCGTTGACCGCCCGCATGAGGTCCATGACGTCGCGTGCCGTTTTCTTGTTGCTCTTGCTCTCGACATCGCCGGGTGAGGCCGTCCTTGCCTGCACCCGTTTTGTGTTCCGGAGCCCGGATGCTGGAATGACCGCCGAGTGTTTTTTGGTGACCTTTGAGAACGCGCGCTGATAGCTCAAATAGTCTGCCCGGCCGGCCATGCCCCTCAGGATCTTGATTCGTTGTTCGGTTGGAGGATGCGTGCTTCCAAGGCTCGAGAGTTTCATGTCTTTTTTGAGCAGTGGGTTGACGATATACATTGGCGCGGTGACCTTGTTTGCCGATTCGAGCGGCAAAGCGGAGGACGAGATCTTCTCGAGCGCCGACGCGAGCCCCTCCGGATAGCGGGTAAACTGCGCCGCGGTTGCATCAGCGAGGTACTCGCGTTTCCTCGAGACGGCGAGGTACAACAACCGTGCAAAAATCGGCGCGAGAATCGCAAGCGCGATCGCAACCACTACCATGATGAGCTGGAGTCTTGGGTCGCCCCCGCCGGAATCCTTGCGGTAACGCCGTGACGAGGAGGGCATAAACCACATGCTTCTCAAGAAAAAATGGGAGATGAGCACAATGCTGCCCAGCATGATTCCCGCGACGGTCATGAGCTGCGAATCGCGATTCGCGATGTGCGAGACTTCGTGCGCGACCACACCCTGAAGCTCATCTCTGTTGAGCTGCTCCAGCAGCCCCGCCGTCACCGCGACAGCGCTCTTCTCCGGCTTGATTCCGATGGCAAATGCGTTGGGAGAGGGATCGTCGACGATGTAGACCTTTGGCATGGCGGGAAGACCCGCAGCTATCTTCATCTCTTCGACCACGTTGAACAATCGTGGATGCACATCCGGCGTCACTTCGCGCGCCTGGCTTATTTTGAGAATGATGTCGTCGCCCGAGCTTACACTGATCAGAGTCAACGTGATCCAGAGCCCGATCGCCAGGATAAGACCGATGATACCACCTTGTTCCGGATTGAACACTGCGCCGACGGCGTAACCAAGCACGGAAAGCAGGAGCGCCATCCCGGCAAACAGGATCAGAGACTTCCTCCGGTTTTGGCGTATCAGCTCCCACATCATGGCAATCGGCCTCCGGCGAAACGGTCGGGCCTGCTATCCGCCTTGTTTATCCGCAAAGCTGACCTTTGGGACTTCTTTTTCGGCGGCGTCTTCGATTTCAAAGAATTCTTCCGCGTTGAAGTTGAACGTGTTGGCGATAATGTTCGATGGGAACATCTGAATCTTGTTGTTGAAAAACAACACGGCGTCATTGTAGCTCTGCCGCGAGAACGCGATTTTGTTTTCCGTAGAGGTAAGCTCCTCTTGCAGCGCCAGGAAGTTCTGGTTCGCTTTGAGATCGGGGTAGTTTTCCACGACGAGCATGAAACGGCCGAGAGCGCCACTCAATCCCGTCTCCGCTTGTGACTTCTCGCCTACGGTATTGGCGTCCATCGCACGGCTTCGCGCCTTGGTGACCTCTTCAAACGTTTCCCGCTCATGCTTCATATATCCCTTGGCCGTCTCGACGAGATTGGGAATCAAATCGTGGCGTCGTTTGAGTTGAACGTCGATCTGCGACCACGCGTTTTTCACGCGGTTTCTCAGCCGGACGAGCGCGTTGTAAATTCCGATAAAGTACCCGACTCCCACCACGACCAACGCGAGAAGTATCCATCCGAACATCATGCGCCTCCTTTTTTCGGCCCTGCACTCCCGCGGTCTACCGCGGGTATACCTTTGTCTATCTTACTTCGGTGTGTCGTTTTTGCAACTCGCACCAAAAATCTCGCTAAGAATGTCATACACCGGGCGACCGCTCAGATACTCGCCCATGCGAAGCGCCTGGCACAGCTCACCGCGGTCAAACCAGATTCCATGGTCACGCGAACACTTATCCAAGATGATCTCTTTTTCCACGCCGTAACGGAGTTTTTGCAGTCGGCGCGAACAAATCGGACAATGAACATGTTTTTCTTTTCCCTCAACGCCTTTGGCCAGTGTTGCCATCAGCTCGTCCCTATTGGAGGCGTTTTCGAGAAGAAGCTCGAGCTCGCCCGAGTCGAGCCAAACTCCACCGCAACCCAGGCAGTGATCGATCTCAATCTCCTCGACCTCCAGTACGATCATCGGTTCGCTGCACGCGGGACAGTTCAACATACGCTCCTTGCTGGTGACCTTCTCGAGTCAGACCTCGCCGGCAACCCCGCCGGCCGCTTCTCGGACCGAGGGCGCCACCAATCGGGCTTTCCCCCGGGTACCCGGCCCGGCGGCGGTCCTGCCAAAGTACACCACCAACGCCCTCGCTATTCAACAACTTGTATTGAACTGTCAAATAAAGAGTTACCCGGACGTACTGGCGGCCGCCGATGGATTGCCCGCGGCCGCAAACCCCATTCCCTATTCCCCCTGCCGGGCGCGCTTGCTGCCGTCCCGCGACGTCAAAACCAACGGGGTCCCTCAAAGAGAGACCCCGTCTCGCCGCTCCCTGGGGTGACCCCAGGGATCAGATTGGCACCGGCCGCGTTATTTCTTCGCGCCGGAATAGATGTCCATTATCGTGTGAAGGAACTCGAGTGCGTGTTCTTTTGGACGCTGGAACGAGTTCCGTCCAATGATCGAGCCAAACCCGCCACCGTCGCGGATGGCACGGATCTCGTCGAAGACACCCTCGTCGGATTTTTTGCCGCCACCTGAAAAGATCACGATGCGTTTTCCATTGAACGCGCTCTGAACGACGTGCCTGACCCGATCGGCAAGCGTGCTGACAGGGATGTTCTCCGCTTCGTACACTTTGCGCGCGGCGTCCTGTTCGATATTGTCTCCAGGAAGCTTGACCTTGACGACATGCGCGCCCATCTGACACGCAATCTGAGCGGCGTAGGCACCGACATCGATGGCGGTATTACCCGGCTTGCTGATCGCGGTGCCACGCGGATAGGACCATACGACGACGGCCAATCCACACGCTTTGGCTTCTTCAGCCACTTCGCGCAGTTGCTCGTACATCTCTCTCCAAAACGCAGACCCGGGATAAATGGTAAAACCGATCCCGACACAACCGAGCCGAAGCGCGTCGTTGACAGACGCAGTCAACGCGGGGATCGGGTCCTTTTCGGCGCTCAACGAGTCATGGCTGTTTATCTTGAGTATGAGCGGAAGTTGTCCTGCATATCGCGATGCAACAGCTTCGATAAAACCCAGGGGTGCTGCGTAACCGCTGCAGCCGGCATCGATGGCAAGTTCCGGGTGATAGAACGGATCGTATCCCGGTGAATTGACTGCGAAGCTTCTCGCCGGGCCATGCTCGAATCCTTGGTCGACCGGCAAAATCACGACCTTCCCGGTTCCACCAAGCCGTCCATGTGAAAGCAAGCGGTAAAGTTTGCCAAGTGTCCCGGGATTGTCTGACGTGTAGTTACTGAGAATTTTCTGTACAGCGTCGGTCATTTCGTCCTCCTTCTATACTCTCTTTGTAGTATGTAACGGATCACGGCGTCAATCTATATCGACCTCCGTGTCATCTCCAGCGAAAACCCTTCTGGCTAGAGTGCCCCCGGCGAGGCGGCGCCAATGGTACCGAACTCAATCTTCGAGCACCGAACCCAGCCGTGCCAATGTCTCCGTCCCGCTCGATCCGAGATCGATCCGCAGCACGCGGCGGCCGCGTTGCCTGAGCGCATGGGCATCTCCAACCGCCTGCGCGCGGATTAGCCGCTCAAAGGAGTAGTCGGTGCCCGGCACATCGATGGCCTCGGTCGGTGAGTCAACGATCTGGAGAAACAAGCCCGTGTTGGGACCGCCCTTGTGAAGCTGACCCGTCGAATGAAGAAATCTGGGCCCGTAACCCATAGTCGTCGCCAGCCGCGTCTTGTCTCTAAGCCTCTGACGGAAAGACTGGAGGTGGGCGGTGGTCTCGGGTGTCGGGTTCAGATAGGCATGGAGCGCGATATAGTCTCCTGGGCCCGCCGAGCCCAACCAGCGCCTCAATGCATTTTCGATGTCACCGGGGCGCTCGATCGACACCGTCTCGGTACCGTCGTCCCACCGGGTTGTTGTCGTCGAGTCCGTCGATTTTGACGCGGCCATGGCCTCTTTGGCGAGTTCTTTGGCCAACTGCACGTCGGGTTGGTCAAAGGGGTTGATCCCCAAGACCGAGCCGGCAGCCGCGACGGCGATTTCCCAACGGAATATTTCCTGACCGATCATGTAACGGTGCGGAGTCTGTACCCGTCCGACAGGGTGATCGGCAGTCTCGAGCGGTCCAAGCTGATCGATGGCAGCCTGTCTGTCTCCGATGAGCGAGATCCGCACAAAGTTGCGGTCGCTTCCGTAGACCTCCGGGGACCCAAGTGGTTCGTCGACGACGGGAAGGATTCCCTCGCCGTTCTTCCCCGTGCTCTCGGCTACAAGCTGCTCGATCCAGGCGGGTAGTGCCGCCAAAGCGGGTGAGGTGAAAAAGGTAAGTTTATCTTGGCCGGCTTTGGCCAGCTCGCCGATCGTGGCTCCAAGGCTCAACGCGGGATTGTCCTCTCCCGACGCTCGCACGGCACTGCTGTCGACAATCGCCCACGATCCATCCACGATTCTATGAACGTCCGCGCCGATGAGCGCCGCTGGAACCAGTCCAAACACGCTGAGCGCCGAGAACCTCCCTCCTACATCCGGGGGGGCTGGAAACACCTGTCTGAAACCCTGCTTCGCGCCCAGCGTCTCCAACGGGGATCCCGGATCGGTGATGGCGGCAAACTGACGGCCCGATTGGGTCTTTTCCCAGAAATAGTTGAAAAGCGACAGGGTCTCGATGGTTGTTCCCGACTTGCTCGCGACGACAAAAAGGGTGTGGACCGGATCGATTACTGCTTCGACCTGCCGGATCGCTCCGGGGTGTGTGCTGTCGAGCACGATTAGTTTGGGATAGCCTTTGCGGTTGCCAAACGTCAGCTGAAACATTTCCGGCGCCAGGCTGGAGCCGCCCATTCCAAGCAGCACAGCATGCGTATAGCCGTCTTTCCGTACGTCTCTGACAAATCGTTTGATTCCATCGATGAGGTTGTGGGATTCGTAGGGCAGATTGAGCCAACCGAGACGGTTCTTGACATCATCGGGCGGCGCCTGTGGCCAGAGAGTGGAATCCTTTTGCCAGAGACGCGTGGCATAGTCGACCCGCTCCCACTGGTCGAGCCGTGAGCGGACGCGATCTTCACTGTTTGCGGGATTTAGGTACTGGTTGACTAGCCGGCTCGAAAGGGCGGCACTCCTTTTTTTTTTGAGAGCTTCGAGAAGCTCGTCAAAGGACTTGGCGAATGCGGCAACGCCGTCAACCTGTAACTTGTGGGTTATGGCCTCCAGGTCGACTCCCAGTCGGCCAAGCCGGTTGATGAACGCTTCGGCTTCACCAAAATCTTTATCGATCGTCGTGTCGACCCTGCCGTGATCACGGAAGGCGGTAAGCGTCGCTGGCGGAAGCGTGTTGACCGTGTCCGGTCCGATTAACTCTTCGACATAAATAACATCCCGATAGTCGGGGTTTTTTGTCGATGTGCTTGCCCAAAGCGGCCTCTGAACGCGGGCGCCTTTTGCAGCCAATCGGGCAAACCGCTCACCAGCGAAGATTTCCTTGAAGCGATTGTAGGCAAGCTTGGCGTTCGCCACAGCCGCCTTACCCCTGCGCGCCAACATATCCGTCCGCCCGTCATCTTCGAGCGCTTTGTCCACCGCAGTGTCCACGCGGCTGACAAAAAACGACGCGACTGACGCAATCGCCTCCGGGTGCTCACACATCTCGAGACCTCGGATGTAGGCGTTGGCGACCGCTTCGTAGTGCCCCAGCGAGAACATGAGTGTGGCATTGACGTTTACGCCTGACGCGATCAAGCTTTCGAGCGCGGGGATGCCTTCGGCCGTCGCCGGGACCTTGATCATGAGGTTCGGGCGCCCAACGTCCTTCCAGAGCCGTTTGGCTTCTTTGATCGTCCCCTCGGTGTCGTGAGCGAGCGCCGGCGACACCTCGAGGCTCACGTACCCGTCCGCGCCATCCGTGTCGTCATAGACGGGCCGGAGCACGTCGGCGGCCATTTGAATGTCTTCTACAACAAGGGTTTCGTATAGGTCTTTGATGTTTTGGTGGGGGTTTTTGTCGAGCGCTTTTCGAAGGCTTTCGTCATAATCCGCGCTACCCGCGATGGCCTTTTGAAAGATAGACGGGTTGCTCGTCATGCCGCTCACACCGTCTTCTTCGATCAGGCGGTTGAGCTCGCCGCTCGTGATAAGACTTCGGCGGATAAAGTCGAGCCAGATCGACTGGCCCTCTTTTTCGAGCTGCTTCAAGGGATTCATCCAGAATTCCTTTCTTCCGTCGCAGACCTCCGGACGGATCAAGACCGGCAAACGCGTGTATCGTCGATGTTGCAGGGATTCGTTGCGGCCCTGTCAGCGGATCGTCCACGGAAACCGCGTCGGGGACATCGCAGGATAGTAGTATCTCTCAAAGGGTCTGTCAAATCAAGCTAAAGCTCGACACGCAGACCGGGTTTTGGAAGCGGTTCAACGGCGCGAGCTGGTTTCGATTCTGGCAAATCGAGGTGGTCGCTCTTCGCCTTGCTCGATCGCCACTCCGATGAGGTTTCCCCATTCCGCCCAAGAACCGTCGTAGTTCTTGACGACCGGATACCCAAGCAGATGTTTTAGCGCGAACCACGCATGACTCGCACGCTCACCGATGCGGCTGTACGTAATCACCTCTTTGTCGGGCGTGATATTTTTGGACTCAAAGAGAACCGTGAGTTCGTCGCGGGCTCTAAAGGTTCCATCGTCCTCGCGGAGCAAGGTCCAGGGGATACATTTGGCCCCCGGGATATGGCCGCGCCGCTGAGCGGTCGTTACGTCAACACCAGCGGGCGCCTCTTTTCCCAAGAACTCCGCCTCTGAGCGAACGTCAACAATTCCGTAGTCCTGACTTTTGATGGCGGTCTTTACGAGCGGTAGAAATGCTCGAAGATCTTGATTGAGCGTTCGTGATCGGTATTTCGACGGTTTGACCGTGGGAATAACTTTTGTGAGCTCGCGGCCCTCCGCGACCCACTTATCCCGGCCACCGTTGAGCATGCGTACATCACGGTGTCCGTATATCTTGAGCTGCCAAAATGCCCATGCGGCGCACCAGTTTCGTTTGTCACCGTAGATCACGATAGTCGTGTTGTTGTTCACACCGCTCTCGGAAAGGAGCGTTTCGAGATCCGATGGGCCCAGGATGTCGCGACGTGTCTGGTCGGCCAGGTCGATCCGACAATTCCAGGAGATCGCACCGGGTATGTGACCTTCCTTGTAGGCCTCAATGTCATCGTCGACTTCGACGATCGCCAAACCGGGGTCCGTCCGGTGCAAGTCGGTCCACTCCGTGGAGACGAGCACTCGCGATTCAGCGTACTCGGCCATTCGGCTCCTCCTCTCATCATTAATACAACACCAACCGACACGGGTTGCGACGTGTAGTTCGATACGGTCACAATCGAGTACACCCGCTCCCCTTCGCCCACGCGTGTGAAGGTGGGGCGGCATCGGCCGTACGCCGGGGCACCACTCGAAACATCAATGGCGGATGAAGCCCACGATGATGAGTTGAATCAATCGCGCGTACGCGCTATCGCCTTGATAATCAGGTGGCCCCCCCACGCTTTTTTGGAGAAACTCGGCAAAGACTGATGGTCGATTCAAATCGGTCTTTAAAGTTTCCAAGCAATGTGATTTGCTTACCACCTGATTCTATTGTAGTCGATTTGCTCGATGAAGGCAACCTTTTCACCAAATTGGTAACCGTAGACGGGGGAATGAGATGCACCGACACGCTTTTTACGTTCTGTTGGGCGCGGCCGTATTTACCGCTTGCGCGATGGTTGTGAACGCTCAGGATCGCGTCACGGGTATGCCGTTCGCTACGCGTTCAGAGGTGATTGCTCAACACGGAATGGCAGCAACGAGCCAACCGCTCGCCACACAAATTGCATTGGATATCCTCAAGAAAGGTGGCAGTGCTGTCGATGCCGCCATTGCTGCCAACGCGGCGCTGGGCCTCATGGAGCCAACGGGATGTGGAATCGGTGGCGATCTGTTTGCCATCGTATGGGATCCCAAAACGGAGAAGCTCCACGGGTTAAACGCAAGCGGCAGGTCGCCCAAATCTCTCAC
>CP070631.1:2114643-2122389 GCA_020356045.1 Candidatus Latescibacterota bacterium | reverse complement strand
TCTTCGCCACGCCGGACACCGCCATCGGCTCCATCGCGGTGCTGCCGATGGCAAACCTGTCGGACGATCCAGGCCAGGAGTACTTCGCGGATGGCATGACCGAACAGCTCATTAGTGAAGTGGGGCGGGTTGGCGCACTCAGGGTGATATCTCGCGCCTCTGTGACTCGATACAAGAATTCGGATTTATCACTGCCGGAAATTGCGCGTGACTTGGATGTAGACGCATTACTCGTCGCATCGGCCATACACGCGGGTGATCAGGTGAAGATCTCCGCCCAGCTGTTCAGGGCGCGGCCGGAGGAGCTCCTTTGGTCGGCGAGCTACGATCGAGACTTTCGTGACGTCCTCGTCCTGATGAGCGAGCTGACCCGCGCCATCGCGGAGGAGATCAACCTCAAACTGACGCAGCGTGAAAAGACGTTTCTCGCTCAAGCGCGCCGCGTCGATCCACAAGCGTACGACGCGTACCTGAAGGGACGTTCCTACTTGAACCAGGCGACTTCGGACGGCGTCTTGAAAGCCATCGATACGTTTGAGAATGCGATCCGAACCGACTCGACCTACGCACCGGCGTATGCTGGGCTGTCCGACGCATACATTATGTGTGCGTGGACATTCGCGTCCATGCCCATAGAGGAAGCGTTAGCAAGAGCCGAGACCGCGGCCCTCAAGGCGCAGGCGCTCGACGAAACCCTTGCCGAAGCGCATAGTTCGTTGGCGAAGGTAAGATGGAATCGTGATTGGGACTGGCAGGGGGCGGAGGCCGGCTTCAAACGGGCAATCGAGCTCAATCCCAGCTGTGCGTCAGCCTACTTCTGGTACTCCGCGCTCTTGTTTCAGCAAGAACGCATCGGAGAGAGCATTGCGGCGATAGAGAGGGCGCACGCCCTGGATCCGCTTTCTCTGCGCGTCGCTGTGTCGCTTGGATATCCGTACTATACCGCGAGGCTGTACGACGAGGCCTTGACACAATTTCGGAAAGTGCGTTCGCTGGACCCGTCCTTTGCGCTTGTTAGGTACAATCTGGGATTCACATTCGGCGCCATGGGTATGCTCGACTCCGCGATCGTGGAGCTGGAAAAAACGGTATCACTGGAACCGGACGATCCTTCATACCAGACTATGCTCGCCTTCTACTATGCCAAGGACGAACAAGAAGCTGAAGCAGAACAGATTCTCGAGACGCTCATCGAACGCAGGGACGCAAAACAAGATGTGCCGCCCACCTTGATCGCCATTGTCTATTTAGGTCAGGGTGAAATCGATCGGGCGTTCGAATGGATGGATACCGCGTTTGCGGAGAGAGACCCCTTTCTGACGAATCTCAGGGTGGTGGCTGAATTTGACTCTCTACATTCGGATCCCCGTTTTACGGCACTATTGAAAAAGGTCGGCCTCGAGAAATAACGAGATCATCGGAAAGCTGGCATGTTCCCGATCTCATCCACATACTTGGCCAAAATTCGATTGAATTCGTCCGGTTTTTCCAGCATCGAAAGGTGGCCCGCATCCGCCAGGGTCACGGCCTCGATGGACTGAGTGTAAGGCCTGAAAGCGTTCTTATTAAGGGGGAATTGCGAGTGAATGCCCCGGATCGGCACCGTGATCCGCCGAAGCGCTCTTTTGCACTGCCCCTGGTTGTAATATTCAAAAGACGTTACCGTCGTCGGCAAGGCCACCTCGGGCGGGCAGGCCGCAAGGGACGCGGCGACTCTCTGCACGAGCGCCGAATCAGCGGCCGGGTTTAACAATGAGCGCGCGACTTTTTCCATCGTCGCTTCGAAATCGGTTTGAAGAAGAGAGAGATTCTCTTCGATGGAAAAGGTGGTGTCGGGATTCGCCAGTGCGTCCACGCTCACCAGTCCGATCACTCGCTTGGGCATTTGAAGCGCCGCTTCCAGCATGACGCTCCCCCCCATCGAGCTACCGATCAATATCACGCGCCGCAAGTCGAGGGTGTCGATGACCGCCGCGACATCCGCTCCGAACGCGCCCATCGTCCACTCCGCGCGGTTACGTCCGGATTCGCCATGGCCGGCGAGATCAATGGTGACAACCGCGTGTTCTCTGGAGAAGTAGGGTACCTGTTCATTCCAGTGGCTCCGGTCGCAGCACCACCCATGAATGAATACGAGGACCGGCTCGCCCTGGCCATGCACCTCGTAAGCGATGCGGACCCCATCGGAAGAGGTAACAACGTTCGTAGATGGCGTCGAACAAGCGCCTGACGTCAGAACAAGGAAAACCAAGGCAGCCAAGTTCCGGGTCGATTGAATCATACCGAGTTCCCAATCGGTCTGCTGTTTCAATTCGAAGCTCTCCCTGGCACCGCGCCCGTTGCCGGAGCCGAATCGTCCGGGTCGCTCGCTGCCTCTAGGTCTAGAATCCGACCTCCAACCCTAGCCGCAATGTCGTCGGCGGTTGATACTTTGTAGCCATTCCGTAGGTTGGATTGGGGTTGGTGTTGGGTGGCATCCCCATTTCTCCGAAATACTTAATCTGGTCGTAATTGACGGCTTCTCGCTGACTACCCAGATGGAATACGTCGAGGAGAAGCCGTGGCTGCCACGACCGCCCGGGTGGGAAGATATCGTAGGCAAACCGAAAGTTCAGATCCCAGATCGTGGGAGTTCTACCGGACGAGCCCCGCTCTTCGGCGAAGTTCTGCCAAAGGGGACCGGTGGAAGCCCCTTCAAATGTGCTCAAGGGTGTTCCGCTCTGCCAGATAAACGACGTTCCTACCGTCAGCCGAAAGCCCAGCCGGTACGAGCCGTAGAACTTGAACACGTGTGTGCGATCGTTTGGCAGAAGTCCGGATCCGTTGACCAGGTTCTCGGGCCAGTCGAATGCCCCGTTGGTATTGGGAAACGCGTAGCCAAAGTCCGAGTTGAACAAACCTGTGTAATTTCCAATGGTTTTCGAGAGAACATATGACGCCAGGAAGTTGAGTTTCGTATCACCCATTCTCTCTAAAGTCAACACCAGCGCCGAATACTCGCGCGTCATATTGGGAAAGTCGCTCAGCGCCCCACTTCCCGGGTTCCCATATACCAATGCGCCGTCCACTCCATATCCGTTTTCAATCCCCTGCCGCAGGTTGCGGTGAATACCTGTCGCCCCAATTTTCATGTTTCCACCAAACTGCAACTCGTATCCCAGGGTGAACTCGTCATAGTGCTGCCCTTCGAGATCCTCCACTTCGGGTTGGATACCCACATGGAAAGACACCGTGTCGCCGTTTGATGGATCAATTCGAGGGTCCTGGCCATAGTTTATGAAGCTTTGGACAAAGTTCTCGTTATGATGCATCGCTGAGAGAAGAGTTGAGATTTCCTGATAGAATCGGCCATACGAGGCATATAACTTTTGGGAGCCGACCCGACCGGGTTGAAAGACAAGACCGATCCGCGGTTGATACTGATCCAGTATTTTTTGTGCGACCTCGCCATTCGATCCCACCAGATACTGGCCGTCCCAGCGTATTCCGGCGTTGATCCGTAATCTGTCAATGATCTGCCAGGAGTCCTGGACAAAAACAGACGGAATGTGGTTGTGGACCGTCGTCTCGTCCCACACGAATGAAGCATCCACAAAGAGCGCATCATTGAAGCGATAGAGTCCCCGAAGCACCTCGGATGTGTTCAGCATATTATCCCGGTATTCGATCCCGGATTTCAGTGTGTGCTTTCCAGCAATAAGAGTTCCCTCGATTCCCGCCGTTGTTTGAACGCTCAGGTCGTCGATGCGATCCGGATATCCGCCCGACCATACTTTGGTTTCGTCATCGACGAAAAACAGTTCGTTGGCGCCTCGTTCAGTGCGGGGCTGGTAGTAGTCTTTTCGTGTGATCACGGAGAGCGATGCTTCGAAGAGAAGTCTGTCGCTCACAAAATACCGGCCGATAAGCGAGCCGGATACACCGCCCGTCTCGACGTCTGCAAGGTAGGGATCGGGATTCTCCAGCGCGACGGGTATGCCCCAATTGCCAAACGTTACGCCCACAGCCTCCCGCGTTCCCGGATCACCAAACAGCGTCAGGTCGAGGTTGAGTTTCTCCGTCGCTTTCCATGTGAGTTTTCCCGAGAAAATATGTCTGATATTTTTGTCCTCGTAGAATCCAAGACCGGGAATTTCGACGTCCTCATGTTCCACGTTTGGATTGTAAGCGGCAAAAAACCACAGATTGTCCTTCGCAATCGGCCCACCGAGGCTCAGACCCAAATCATACTGAGAAAAATCACCTGTTGCGGGCTCGTATGCGCCAAAACGGGGGTCGCCGCTAAAACGGTTGTTCGCATAGAACCCGTACAACTGCCCATGAAACTCGTTTCCGCCTGGTTGCGTGATGACGTTGACGACGCCTCCGAGCGAGCTGCGATACTCTGCTTCGTAAGCGCCAGCTTTCACCTCGACTTCTTTGACAAAGTTGTACGGTAGATTCGTGCCCGTGATACCTCTATACGGGTCCGTAACATCGATCCCGTCGATGAAGTACTTGTTTTCCAACCCAGTGGCGCCGGCGAAATTGACTTCGTCACCGAGAAAACTCTCGTTTGACTGGGGTAACAACGCGGGGATGTTCTGGTAGTTCCTTTCGATGGGGAGGACTTCGAAATCCTGACGTGTGAGGTTCGCCCCGATGGTGGTTGTGGTCACGTCGATAAGACTTTTTGTTTCCGCAACGATGACCTCGGGGACCTCGTAGACTTTGTACTTGAGTTGGACATCGCGAAGTGTCGTGGTTCTGCCAAGCCCGACGACGATACCCGTATACGTCACCTCCTGATAACTGACATGCGAAAACGTGACCGAGTATTCTCCGGGCGGGAGTTTGAAAAGACCAAAGTACCCGGTGGAGGTTGACATCGTCTGGCGGGCCCCTTGCAGGCTGGGGCTCGACACACTAACCGTCGCAAAGGGGACGGAATCACCAGCCTCGTCGGTAAGGTAACCGTCAAGATTGCCTGTAGTCTCCTGTGAAAAGCCGATTCCCGGGCGAAGAGCGAGCACTAACAGGAATACGGCAGCAACGAGAGCTCGCATGCAAGCCTCCTTGTCCATGTGAATACGGATGAATCGAGCCAGGATGACAAGCGGAGTGGGTAGAAATGACCGTGAACTGTACGCAACGAAAGGTGCCGGGTGTCACGGCTGGGCCCGGTTGCAGTGTCCACTCCTGGGTGTTGTGTACGCTGCTTGAGATAGAGCGATTGTAGCGATGTACCGTTTTTGTTTCAAAAGATTTTCTCGTTAACCACGCAACGCACTCGTAATGCGTTGGTCGGGTGGGTCTGCGGCCGTGTAAATCACTGTAAATAAGCGGCGTGCGCCAGGTCCGTTTTCCCACAAATCCCCCATCTTACAGTTATCTTACACTAAAAAAACGCCAGGATATCGCAATCGGGGGAGCCTCGTTCGTCTGTAGCTCTCAGACGATGGCCACCTCCGGGTCACCCATTCTGCGGACAATACGGGGCAATCACGCCGTTCAACCGCGATCACCAATCAGGATGAAAGCCGACCAGAAACACGGGTGTTCGAACGGCCGCTCTCCATTGTCCTCCGTGTAGTCTCGGAGATATTGTTTCGCCTCTTGGAGTGCTTCCGCCTTCGACATCGATTTGCCCTTCCGGTCGAGGCGAGAGTCCTCGTATTTACCGATCCAGTTCTCGTAAAAGCGTTGCATCAGAATTGAAGTTGCCTGGTCGTCTACTTTCCAAAGACTAACCAACAGACTCCGTGCTCCCACCTGAAGAAACGAGTGGGCGAACCCCACCAATCCTTCTCCGCCCGCGATCTTTCCAAGCCCAGTTTCACAAGCACTGAGTGTGACCAGGTCAGCATCAAGTCTCCACTCGTGGACGATCTCCTTGGTTGTTAACATTCCGTCGAATATTCTCATTACCCTCTTGGTGGCGTCTGGAGAACCGGGTGAGTCAACCAGTGATAAGATAAGCGCCGAGCGCTCAACATCCTGGGCATCAACGAGCGCATGCGTGGCAAAGTGTAGTATTGCGTAATCATCTAGATGATCGAGTTCTGCAAGTCGGGAGAGTTCCGATTCGGTGGCCTCGGCTCCGACGAGAAGAGTCGGATCCGGTAACATCCGGGCTATCCCCTCCACTTCCAGACGTGTGCATGGTAAGCGCCACAGAACAGAACGTGCTTTTTCACTGTCGGTAAGCGCGGAACGAAGTTCTTCTACATCGACATGGGTCTCTCTTGGCGCACCACATGCCACGCCAGCGCCTTCTTCGTTCTCCATGGCGTGCAGATGCGCTTCTTGAAACGGCGGGTCGCCAAGGAGAAGCGATTTGCCAGCCGCAGCTCTCTCCTTGCGATCCGATCTCTGCTCCAGCCATTTGTAGATCGTTGCAGACGGAATATAGGAAACAGTGAAGCGATCTACGAGATATCTGCCCTCGTCATCGACAAAGGCCTCGATGGGCACACCGATCATCGCGCCGGAAGGAAGCACTATAAGATGCCTAGTGCCATCGAGGGCGTCGGAAAGCGGCTCGATTCGTGCTTGCCAACACCCCTTTGATGTCCGAGTCGCCGCTTGCGTGCCACTTCCGTACGTCGAAATGCGCTCACGGAACATCATCATACGGTCAAGAGGAGAACCCGTCGTTCCACCTGGGCTCTCGAGAGAGACCCAAACCACGGGGCCCCGATCGTGAATCACATACGCCCACGACGAATAGTGATCCATTTGTTCTCTCGCGTCCAGCCACCCTAAAATCGCGGTCTCGTCATCGAGAGCTGATTGCACCATTTCAAGCTCGAATGGTTTCCCTTCGCTTACGGGGTATTTTTTTTGAATTTCCGTCTGGAATCTGGCCCATTCCGCTTCGGTCGCGAAAAGTCTGTTGCGAGTGTTGTCCATGCTCTTGGGCACCACGCCCGCCGTCTCCGTGAGACTCGCTTCTTCATACGCGTAGATTTTGCGCTCGAGATCTCCAAGCCGTTCCAGCAGTGAGTCCTCCCGTGCGGCTTCCGTCTCGGTGAGAGGGCGGTTTTCGAAGGATGTAAGCAGGTCCACTAACGCCCGGCCCAAGTGACTCTCAATGGCGGGCCAGGCTTCATCGGTTTTTCCCAACTTCAAGCGCGCAGCCGCAAGATACGCGTAAGGTGATTGTCTAAACGTCACGCGCTCGACCCCAGCCCCCGCCCGCAGTCGCGATGTGTCGTATACCTTCGTTGCTTCCGAAAGCTCTTTTTCCGCCTCCGCGTAGTCTCCTTTGGCGTAGAGAAGTACCCCGAGGTTGCCAAGGCTCCAGACGATGTCCGGGTGGTCGTTCCCCATCGTCTTTCGACGGATCGCCAAAGCATCGCGAAAGAGCAGTTCGGCACCAGCATAGTCCCCCTGATCGTGGAGGAGCGCGCCGAGATTAGTGAGGCTTGAGGCGACATATGGGTGGTCATCACCAAGTACTTTTTGATGGATCCCAAGGGCGTCCCGATAGAGGCGTTCAGCCTTCGCAAGGTCCCCCTGATCGTGGAGGAGCACGCCGAGGTTGGCGAGGCTTACGGCGACATCTGGGTGTTCGCTGCCAAGGGTTTTTCGACGAACCTCTAGGGCTTCCAGATGATACCTTGCGGCCCCCGCGTAGTCTCCCTGAGCACGACGGAGAGTAGCGAGTCTATCGAGACTGCTGGCGACATCTGGGTGGTCATTGCCAAGGGCTTTTCGACGAATCTCTAGGGCTTCCAGATGATACCTTGCGGCCCCCGCGTAGTC
>CP070631.1:2100837-2114543 GCA_020356045.1 Candidatus Latescibacterota bacterium | reverse complement strand
TAGCGGGCTTTTCCCCGACGATATCGCAAGCAAATATCCGCAACGGTGGCTCGAGAAATCAAAGGACGAAATCAGCAAAAACCGCTACGAGGAGTACCTGCTTGGTGAACAGATGAAGAGGCACGGACTTAATGCGGGCCGGCTAAAATACCATAAGGTATATGCGGTTCAGGAAGCCAACGATCTGAGAAAGAAGTTTGAGTCGTATCTCTCGCTGCCCTTTGTCGCGTTTGTGTTCAACTTCGTCGATATCCTAACGCACGGCCGCAATCAGTCGGAGATACTTCAGCAAATCGCGCCGGATGAGGCGGCGTTCCGCTCGGTGGTGAGATCCTGGTTCGCGCACTCGGTGCTGCTCGATCTGCTAAAAGCGCTGGCGCGGAGGAACGTAACCGTGGTTATGACGACCGATCACGGCTCGGTGTTGGGCCGGCGGGCCAGCCTCGTTTACGGGCGGCGGGACACATCGACCAATCTAAGATACAAATTTGGCGACAACCTGAAATGCGATGACAAACAGGCAATCATCGTGCGCAAACCAGGCGATTATCGTCTGCCCGCAGAATCCCGCACCAAGACCTATATCTTTGCCAAAGAGTACTACTACTTCGTTTACCCGACGAATTACCGGGATTACGAAAAACACTACCAGGGTAGCTTTCAGCACGGTGGCGTCTCGTTGGAGGAAATGATCCTGCCTTGTTTGACGTTGTCACCCAAAGTTTGAGATGCCAGTGACCCGCACGGAAACAAAAGTGGTAACCACAAGCTCGGAGATCGAAACCGAGCGGTTCGGTATGTTTCTCGGTCATCGCATCACCGGTGATCTGTGCGTGTCGCTGGTTGGCTCGCTCGGTTCGGGCAAGTCGGTTCTGGTGCGAGGTGTGTGCAAGGGGTTGGGGATCGATGAGGAGGTATTGAGCCCGACGTTTATCCTCTGCGAGGAATACCGCGGACGAATCCCGGTAATTCACCTCGATTTGTACCGGCTCGATCACGAACGCGAAATCGAAGAGCTCGGTGTCTTTGACCGAATTGGCGATGGATCGCTCATGCTGGTCGAGTGGGGTGACCGATCCGCTCAGATCCTCGACGCTTCCGATATCGTGTTGAATATCGAGATGACGGGAACCAACGAGCGCCGGATTGGTATCGGCTACACCGCAGCGTGTGCTGAGATTATCGACGATACCGTCGGAGAGTTTTGAGTGATGCAAATACTGGCTGTTGATACGTCCCAACCGACCGGCCGTGTGGCGGTGTCCACCGGCGACGGATATTTCAAGGACCTCCCGCTCGAGCGCCCGTCGTCGCATCTCGTCGAGCTGGGACGGGCGGTCAGCCAGCTGCTCGACGAAGCAGGAATCACAATAGATGAGATCGATCGGGTTGCGCTCGTCTCGGGCCCCGGAAGCTTTACCGGGCTCCGGGTTGGAATGGCCTACGTCAAGGGGCTCCATGCGGGGCTCGCCACCGATGTCGTGGCGGTCACGAGTCTGGATGTGCTCGCGGTGCAGGCGTCGCGGGGTGATATTCCCGTGGCGCCGATGATCGATGCGCGCAAAGACGAAGTGTATGCAGCGCTCTACATTCCGTCAGATTTCCAAACGGATACTGACAAACAGGAGGCTAAATCAGCTCCGTCGCTCGGCGTCCGTCAAATCGCCCCGGCGGCGGCGTTGCCGCCATCCGAGTTCCTTGCCTCGGTCGGCAAACGGGCGGCCGTCTTTGTCGGGTCCGGGGTTGTGAGATACCGGTCGCTGGTCACCGAACGTTTTGGCGACCGTGCGGTGTTTGCCGCCGATGACGATCACGCCCCGTCGCTGCGGGTTCTCTGCCGTCTGGCGACAACTCTCACTCCGCTTAGCGCGGACCAAACCGTCGCGTTGGAACCGTTCTACATCCGGTCCAGCGGGGCAAAGCTCAAACCTTTACGCAAAATATCGATGAATGACTGATATCAAGATCGAACCCATGAACCAGGGGCATCTGCCTCAGATTCTCGCGATCGAGAAGGCTGTGTTCCCCGCGCCGTGGCCGCCTTCGATGTTTGAAGGCGAACTCAAACGAAGGAACACCGCCTGGGGACTTCGATCGTTTTCGATTGTTGCCGTCGACGGCGACGAGGTTATCGGGTACGCAATCGGCTGGTTTCTCGAAGACGAGGTGCACCTCGTCAACATCGCGGTCAAAGAGAGTCATCAGGCCCACGGGGTCGGCTCGCTCCTTCTCAGGCGGGTAATCGAAGAAGCCCGCGATTCCGGCAAGCGTTTTATTACGCTCGAAGTCAGGGCCAGCAATGTCGGGGCCCAGGAGTTTTACACGCGGTTCATGTTTCGCATCGTCGGTGTTCGCCCGGGATACTACTCGGATAATCGTGAAGATGCCGTGCTGATGACGCTCGATCTCGAGCCCGTGACCCGCCGGCGAACAAACCGGAGGCGATTTGACATCTCGGACACGTGATTTAGCCGGTAAAGCGGCGTCATTCCCGGGCGCCTCGATAGGTGTTTTTCTTGGCAGCGGTTTGAGCGGGGCATGCGATCCCGCCTCGGCCGACGCGATACTTCCATTCGAACAAATCCCCGGACTGTCCGCGGCGGGTGTCGACGGTCACGACGGAGAAATCCGCCGGTCCACGGTGTCCGGGACACCGTGTCTTTTTGTATGCGGCCGAAAGCATTACTACGAGGGAAATCCGGGCGACATCACAAGATTGATCGAATTCATCCATCGGCTTGGCGTTCGCCAGTTGATTCTCACCTCGGCGGCGGGAAGTCTGAACAAGGCGGTTTGTCCGGGCGAGCTCGTGCTCGTTGACGATATCATAGATTTCCAATTCAGACCCACCGCGGCCCCCGGCCACCCCGGTCCCGCCGTTCCTGCCGGTGCATCCGTGGGACGGTCTGGTGTCGGAGGACGTTTGACACTCGATTCCGAACTCCGGCGCCGGCTGCAGTCGGCGGCGGACCACGCCGGTGTGGCGTTTGTGAGGGGTGCCGCGGTGACCTGTGCCGGGCCGGTGTACGAGACACCTGCGGAGATTGACGCGTTTCAACGGTTAGGAGTGTCGCTGGTGACCATGTCTGGAGCGCCCGAGGTGAGGGTGGCAAACACGTGCGGTATGGCCACCGCCATGATCGCGCTGGTGACCAACTGGGCCGCCGGGATTTCGGATGTCAAATTGCGGCACGACGACGTGGTGGCAGCCGCAGCGCCGGCCGCACCGGCCGTCGCTGTGCTTATTGCTCAACTCATTGCGAATAAACAAGATGATGTGGTCCCCGACCGCCGCGGCAAATAAGTGTTGTGGGGTAATGGGCAAACCGGTATAGTTCTCGCGTGACGATGATCCCGTTTTTGAACGGTCGAGGTAAACACGCACATGTCATGGTTCAAGCGCGCAAAAAAGGGTGTTCAACCCGCTGAGAAGAAAACCCTGCCCGACGGTCTCTGGCAGAAGTGCGATTTCTGTAGTGAAATCCTCTATACAAAGGAACTCGAAAAGCGGCTTTGGGTGTGCTCAAAGTGCGGCTACCACTTTATGATCGATACCGATCAGTACATCGAGATTCTTTGTGACCCGGGATCGTTTGCCGAAACCCACCGGGGTATCCGTTCAACGGATCCGCTCAAGTTCAAGGACGTCAAGAAGTACGATCAGCGGATCAAGGACAGCATGAAAAAGACGGGTCGTGAGGAAGCGGTTGTCACCGGCCGCGCCGCCCTCAACGACCGGAGTATCGTGCTGGCCATTATGGATTTTCGGTTTTTGGGCGGCAGTATGGGATCTGTGGTTGGAGAGAAGATTGCGCGCGCAATCGATGACGCCCTCGCCGACGGCGCTCCGCTGATTATCGTCTCGAGGAGTGGTGGCGCACGGATGCAGGAGTCGATTCTATCGCTGATGCAGATGGCCAAAACCTGCTCGGCTCTGGCCCGGCTTTCGGAGGCTGGCATCCCTTACGTCTCGGTGCTCACCCACCCGACCACAGGCGGCGTTACGGCGAGCTTCGCCAGCATCGGTGACGTGATCATCGCCGAACCCAAAGCATTGATCGGGTTCGCCGGCCCGCGAGTGATCCAACAGACGATTCGACAGGATCTTCCGGATGGTTTCCAGCGGAGCGAGTTCCTGCTCGAACACGGTATGGTCGATATGGTCTGCTCGCGTGACAAGCTCAAGGACACGATCGGAAACGTCTTGGATTTTTTTTGCGCCCAGGTAGTTCAGATCCCACTCGAGGCGGAGAAGGATGAGGAGGACTCCTCCGCAGTCTCTTGACGGCCCCCCCCAATTGCCCCCCAATCTGTCGTTTGTGCTCAATTTGTCCCCGTCGGCCATGACGTTGGGGCTTGCCAACATGCGCAAGCTTCTCGACGCCCTCGGTCACCCCGAGCGGGGTTTCGATTCCGTGATCATCGCAGGGACCAACGGCAAAGGATCGGTGTCGTCCTACTTGGCCGCCATCCTGCGTACGCACGGCCTGCGGGTCGGCTTATACACATCACCCCACATATACTCGGTCAACGAGCGGATAACCATCGATGGCGATCCCGTGTCCATCGACCGGATGGAGGCTGCCGCCGCCCGCATCGCACCGCTGTACGATTCAATCGGGTACAGTTACTTCGAGGCGCTCACCGCGATCGCGTATCTTGCGTTTGACGAATCCGGAGTGGAGATCGCGGTCCTGGAAACGGGTTTGGGGGGTCGCTTTGACGCCACCAACGTCGTAGAACCGCGGGTGTCAGTGCTTACCGGGATTTCGTTGGATCACCGGCGGATTCTTGGCGACACGGAAGAAGAAATATTGAGGGAAAAGCTGGGGATCACGCGGCCCCGTGTCCCATTGGTTTGCGGTGTGTTGCCACCGGATCTCAGGCAGATCGTCGAAGACAAGGCAGACCGGGAAAAGATCCCGCTGTGCATGACGCAGGATACCGGAAGTGCGGAGCCTCGCCGGCAATCGTTTGAAGGCGCATCGGCGGCGATCCAAACCGAGACCCAAGACTACGGTGACATCCCGCTCCCGTTTTTGGGAACGCATCAGCTGGGAAACGCGCTCGTGGCCGTCCGGACAGCTGAATTTCTGGTCGATCCGCTGGACAGACTGAATGCGGCGGCGGGGCTCGTGTACATGCCTGGCCGGTTTGAAGTGGTGCCGTTTGCCGGCAAAACCATGGTTCTCGACGTGGCGCACAACGACCAAGCGCTTACTGCCGCGGTAAAGACGCTTGAATCGTTGTCACCTCGTGAGGAGAACGCTATGATACTCGGAATCTTACGGCGCAAAGAGCTGCAGGGATTTCCACGTGAAATTGCCGCCCACGTTGGCGGATTGGTGCTCGTGGAGTCGGTGGTGGGAGAATCGCACACGGCACCCCAGCTTTTGCAGCGGATTGGTTTGGAGAACTGTGCGCAGAAATCGTTGAACGTGACGCTGGAATCGCCGCTGGCAAGTGAGCGGATGGTCGTCAATCTGGTGCGGCGACTGACGTCGGAGACCAGCCTCTTCAACGCATTTTTGATCACTGGATCCCACCGCACCGTTGAAGTGTTTGGTCGCGCCCTGCACAGATTGGAGGCAAATTGAAAAGGCCGGTCTATCTCGGTATCGATATCGGCGGCACCAACATGGAGGTGGCTGTCGTCGGGGCCAAGGGGCACGTGCTGGCCCGAGATGCGATCGCAACGAGGGCAAAAAAAGGACCCGAGGCGGCGATTGCGCGTTTGGCGTCTTGTGTAGCCCATTTGCACGAACCACGATGGCAGCTCGGCGGCGCCGGCTTGGGTTGTGCCGGGCTGGTCGATGCGGGGCGGGGTGTGTTGGGTTCGTCGCCGAACCTGCCCGGATGGGAAAACACGGCGCTCGCGAGGATAGCGAGACGGCACTTTGGTGTATACACATTGGTGGACAATGACGCAAATGCCGCCGGCTATGGGGAGTACAGCCGGGGCGCCGGCCGCGGATCGAGGGTATTTGTATGCGTCACGTTGGGTACCGGTGTCGGAGGAAGCATCATCGTGGACGGACACATTCTTCGCGGACAAAAAAACACCGCCGGTGAGATCGGGCACATGACGATTCGCGAGACCGGCCCCGTGTGCAAGTGCGGCAACCGAGGGTGTCTCGAGGCCTATCTAGGTGCCGACGCATTGGTTCGCAGCGCGCGTCGGTTGCTCGCTTCAAAAAAGAGCTCGGTGCTAAAAAAATGGATGCGTGAGCGAACGCAGCCGTTGAGCCCGCAACTCATCGCCGAGGCGGCCAAGGCGGGGGACCGTGCCGCCCACATGGTGTTCGAAGAAGCAGGCGCACACCTGGGCACAGCCATGGCGTCGTTGATCAATGTGTTGAGTCCCGATGTAATCGCCGTCGCGGGTCGAGTGGCGGCCGCGTTTCCGTTGATGGAACCAAGCGTGCGCGACACGATCGAGCAACGGGCGTTCGCGGAACCTGCATCGCTGGTCACCATCGTGCCCGCCAAGCTCGGGACCGACGCGGCTGTGATCGGTATGGCGATGATGGTCCGCGAGCGAGCCGCCGGCGACCGCAGCGATTGAAAGGAACAGGCGTTGCACCAATCGAAGGCAGCGGCGAGATTGGAGGGGGCTCGACGTAAGTTTCTCCGCTCATGGTCCTCGGCGCGATCTGAATTATGGCGCCTGCGGAAATCGCGTCGAAACTTACGTCGAGCCTCCAATACTGCCTTTGATTTGCGTCATGCGTTTCTGAGCCACCGCCGTTTGTTCTCGTTCCTTGCCGTGCTGTTCGTTGCCGGTGGGATTGTTGTGCCCGACATCCTGTGGGGGCAGGCAGCATCGACCTCCGACGACAAAATCTATTTCGACGCAGGACGAAGCCTGCTGACGGAGATCGACGGCGAACGTGTCCTCGAGGGCCTCGACGGTGTCAAAATCATCCACGGCGACGTGGTTATAACCAGCGACCGCGGCATCCACTACGATCGCCGACGCCTTACCTATTTTATCGGCAACGTCAACATCGATCAGAACGAACTCAACATGAAGAGCGAGGAGGGAGAGTATCGGGGCGACCAGGAGCTCGCCATCCTCGATCGCAACGTCCGCATCATCGACGGTACGCTTCTGATCACCTGCGACCGGGCCGAGTATTACCGGAACACCGAGACGGCGTGGCTGACGGGCAACGTGGTTGTTGTTGACTCGAGTACCACCTTGACCGCAGACAGTCTCTTTTACGACAAACGGCAGATGACCTCTGAAGCGTTTGGCGATGTCGTTATCGTCGATCGGGAAGAGGGAATCCGGTTGCGGGGCAATCACGGCTTCTATTACCAGGATCGCGGCGAAGGGATCATGGATGTTCTTCCGCGGCTCGTCGTCGATCCGGACACGCCCGAACCGACGACCGTTGACAGCGACACCATGCTATTTTACCCCGATGAAAAACGTGCCGTGGCTTTCGGTCGGGTCAAGATCCTCAAGG
Source organism: Candidatus Latescibacterota bacterium (assembly GCA_020356045.1). Taxonomy (GTDB): domain Bacteria; phylum Krumholzibacteriota; class Krumholzibacteriia; order WVZY01; family WVZY01. The sequence continues at coordinate 2,107,071 of CP070631.1, read as the reverse complement.
GTGAAACAATTACCCAATGTGACTCCGCAGTAGTCGTCGACAGCGAAAAACAGGCTGTGCTCTACGGTAATCCCTTGGCCCGGCAGGGCAACACCTCGATGCAAGGCAAACGCATGTACATGCGTTACACCGATGAGGAGGTCGACCGCATCAAGATAGTCGGCGATGCGATGATCAGCGAGGTTCCCACCGATACGTTGGTCATCGGCCGCGACAGCTGGGTCAAAGGGGACTCGATGACGTTGTTTGTCCACAACAACCGGCTCGATTCGATCATCGTGTCCGGAAATGCGGTAAGCGAGTACTACCCAGGCAGCCGCAAACGAGTCGAGAGCAATTATGTCGAAGGCGACAGCATGTTTTTCTTTTTTGCGAAAGACTCGCTCGACTATGTAAAAATCGTTGGAGGACGCAAGGGCCTGTTTCAATACATCAATCTCGACGACAACGAAACGTCGGATAGCCTGCGTGCGGTTCTCGATACCAACCTGGTTTATGTTCCGTTTCCAGATGAGGCGGAGTCCGTCGCATATTCGGGTGATACCATCCAGTATTTTGCCAAAAGGCAGGACCTCGTTCTGGACCGCAAGGCAAAGGTGGACTACAGAGGCAAGACGCTGCTCGGCGATCACATCACCTATTATTCGAGTTTGAGCCTTCTTGACGCAACGGGGGAGCCCGTGCTGATCGAGGGGCCGGACAAATTGTATGGGAACCAAATGGACTATGATCTCGACTCGGGGGTGGGGCTGGTCCAGGACGGTTCGACCAAATTTATTGCGGGATATTACACCGGCGAGCATCTGTCCAAGGTGGGTGATAATGTCCTCAAAGTGTGGAAGTCGAAATACACGACATGTGACCTCAAAGTGCCGCACTACCATTTTACCAGCAACAATATGAAGGTGTATCTCGACGACAAGGTGGTAACAGGGCCAGTCGTATTCCGTTTAGGCGAGACGCCGATCATGGTCTTGCCCTTCTACTCGCAAAATATCCACCGCGACCGAAGATCCGGGATTTTACGACCGTCGTTCGAGTTTGGAATCAACAGCAACCGCGAACGTTTTATCCGCAATATCGGATACTTCTGGGCCACGAACGAACTGACCGATTTTACATTTGTCGCGGATTTCAATGAAGACCGATCGATCAGAGGACTTGTCGAGAACCGGTACAAGCTCAGGTATGTGTTCTCCGGCGGATTCAAGTTTTCGTTTTTGCGAAACCTCGAGGATTACACCAACCAATGGACCCTCGACTCCAAGCACGCCCAAACCTTGGGCGAAAAAGCGTCGTTCACCAGTGACCTCCGCTTCGTCAGCAGTGATGTGGCGCCCAAGGCCGTGAGCCAGCTCGATGATGTCCGCGATGTGATTGACCGCCGGATCGAGTCGCGGATGTCACTTCGGAAATCGTGGAACGTGATTGGATTTAGCGCCTCGGCTCGCCGCATTCAGATTCTCGAGCCGCAACCGCCCGAAAACGGCAGCGTAGAACGGGTCAATACCCAACTCCCCAACGTGTCGCTTTCCATTCCCTCGAGATCACTCTTTTTTGGTACGAAAGCGGCAAGAGGCCAAGAGGGTGTGGTGCAAAAGGTTCTCGAGAGTATTCGTTACTCGCCGGGATTGTCGATGAACCGAGTGGCCAATCAACGCATTTTCAGGGAAACCAGCGAGGTTGACACGGTGACCCAGACCCGGCAGTGGGCGGTGGACGAGGAGACCATAACCGGCAACGCCTCTTTGAGCTTTTCGGCACCGTTCAGGTTGACGTTCCTAAACCTCACTCCGCGGCTCGCCGCGACCGACAATTACACGCGAACATCGGTCACGCAGCGGCAGCACCTGCAATTTGATATCGTGGAAAGAGTGAACGAGGAAGACGACACCCTTTCTGTAACCTTGATCCCCGAATCGGGCCAAACAAAGTCGGAAAACCGTTTCAACTGGAATACCGGTATCGGGGCGACGACCAACTTCTTTGGCACCTTTTTCCCAAGCGTCGGTCCGCTCCGCGGCATCCGGCACACGGTCTCCCCCTCGGTGACGTACTCGTACCAACCGTCGATCTCCGGACGGCCTTCGAGTCAACGGTTTGGTGTCAATCTGAAAAACGCGATCGATCTCAAGGTTCTTGCCGGCGCGCAGCGCAAGGGAGAGTTTGGTGACATGCCCAGCCCGCAAACCAAGCGGGGTCTTGGCGGTGTCGGAGATCTGCCGGGCGAAGCCGGCAAGGATATCGAGCAGGGGCAGGAGGTCGAGCAGGAGCCGGAAGAGGAGAAGCTGAGAAAGCTCTCGGGTGTGCTCATTTGGACGTTGAGCTCGTCGTACAACCCCGATGCGGCCAGCAAAAAAGGATGGGGGACGATTGCCAGCCTGATCAATCTGCGTGTTCTTGGTATCAACTTTTCGATCAACAACTCAATCGATCCGTACACGCTCGATGTCGAGTCGACGCGGATGACATCGGGACTATCGCTAAACGGCAAACACCCCTTTGGTACTGCGGCCGAGGCGGCGGCGCCCGAGCTCAATATTATCGCGGGGGATACCACCGATACGGCCCTGGATGACGCCGCGCCGACGGCGGAGGAATCGGGTGATGACAAGGAGGGGCTGGCATGGAATGTGTCGATGGCGTTTAGTTACTCGAAGTCGGGCTTTGGCGAACCCAGCTCGACAATGAATCTGAATGGCAACATCTCGCTTACACGCAACTGGCGAATCGGATATCGGACAACATACGATATCGTCCGGCGCGACTTTTTGGGTGAGTACATCAGCGTTACACGTGAACTGCACTGTTGGGAAATGTCGCTCTCGCGACAGAAGCTCGGTGATGAGTGGGAATTCTATTTCCGAATCAACCTCAAGGCGCACCCCGAGCTTTACGCCGAGGATGGCAACCGGGGACTCGGCAGCGGCACATTTGGCAGTCCTTTTAATTGATCGCCGGTCGTCAAAATCCCGTTTTGCACACAGAATCTAAAGAGCCGAAAATCCGGCATTCGTATGCGAAATATTTATTGACAGGATTTTTGGGTTCTGGATAAAGTGCCGGTAACAATGGGAAGGAGGTGATAATGTGAACAAAACCCAACTCGTTGAGAAAGTCGCCAATAAAACCGGATTGACGCTTAAGGACGCCAAAGTCGTGGTCGATGCGATTTTTAGCACAGTTCCCAAACAAGGCATCATCGCATCCGAGCTGAACGCAGGACGTAAGGTCCAGATCACGGGATTCGGCACCTTCCAGATTCGGAAAAGAAAGAAAAGAGAGGGCCGGAACCCGCAGACCGGTGAGCCAATCCTGATCCCGGCATCGCGTTTCCCCTCATTTACGGCTGGAAGGGCTCTAAAAGATCGCATCCGTAAGTAGCTTAGTTGTGCTTGCAGGATAATCAACGAGCGGGGCTTAAGGCCCCGCTGTTGTCTCTGCCCAGATCGCATCCCCGAGGGACGGACGGGCGCGTTTGGGAGGTGTGTTCTCGTTTCTCCAACGCACCGCTCCTCACCCGACCATCACCCATCCCCCCGGATTAGCCGGTGCGTATCCTTGCCACCGCAAAACGCATATGATATTTTTAAGGTACGGTCATTCGCCCACCCCGGCCTGCGAAATGGAAGTGAGGATAACCTATTGCGAATTATAACCTTGTTTGCTGTGGTGAGCGCGGCGCTTGCCGCCGCCTCGCCGGTGCCGTCCGCCGATGAGGCCGGAAACACCATCCAGTTGGTCTATCACAGCGACACACGGGGATACTACCTCCCCTGTGGGTGAAACACGAGCGCGGCGGGCGGTCTGGCCCGCCGGGGGAGCGTGCTGTCGCGATTCCGCGACGAGGGGCATCCGATGCTGCTGGTGTCGGCGGGTGATGTCTACAGCGGCGGTGACCGGTACAACCGGCTGAAATGCCAGTTCATCGGCCGTGCGATGGGGTTGTTCGAATACGATGCTGTGGCGCTCGGGGAGATGGATCTGGGGTTTGGTTTGGCCGCCATCGTCGAGGATAGCCGTGAGAACCGTGTCAATATCGTCTGCGCCAATCTTTTTGGCAAAGACGCCGGGCAGAATGACGGCGGAGAAGACACACCGGAGACGCAAACCGGTGCCGCGAACGGGTTACCCGTTTTTCCTGCGTACCGGATTGTCGACACGGGAGGGGTAAAAATCGGTGTCGTTGGCGTGTTGTCTCCCGCGACCAAAAACCGGAAGATGGCGGTCGAAAACGGTTTTGTCGAAGCGATGACATACGTGATCCGCGCACCGATCCCGGTTCTCGCGGATGTGGTGCCGCGCGTGAGGGAAGAGGCAGATCTCGTGCTGCTGCTCGCACATATGGAGAAAAGCGAGCTGGATAGCGTCCTGGCGGCTGTCGACGGTGTGGATATCGTCGTGATGGGGCACAGCGCCAAACCGTCGGTGACCACCGAACCGGTCATTTTGCATGGGGTCCCCGTTTATCAGGCGAGCCATCAGGGGCAATATCTCGGAAGGGCGTTAATGACGCTCGACCGTGCGGGCCGGATCATCGAGTCGACAAACGAGATTACACTGCTCGACCGGTCGATTCCCGATGATCCCGAGATGGCGGCGCTCGTGCGGGAATTCGAGACCGAAAACCGAAGTTATCAGAAGAAACTCTTTGCGGAGGAACAACTGGGTGACCACGCGGGCGCGAATCGTCCACGCGATGTCTTTCTTGGCGTGGCGAACTGCCAGCGGTGTCACGTGGACGAATTCGAAGCGTATATCGGATCCCGGCACGCGCGTGCCTATTCGACCCTGTCCGGTCTTTTCAAACACAGGGATTCGGGTTGTGTAATCTGTCACTCGACGGGATATGGCGAACCCGGCGGTTTTACCGGAAGCCGTATGGTCGGCAATATGGTGGATCTCATCGATGTCCAATGTGAGGCATGCCACGGACCGGGGAGGGATCATTCACGCGACGGAAGCTACGCCGCGGTTGCGCGTGAGAGTTGTGTGAAGTGTCATACAAAGGAACAAGACCCCGAATTTGATTTTGCCACGGCATGGGGGGCCATTGAGCACTAAGCGATTTGGAATAGCGATGTTGCTCTGTTTGTCGGTGACGGCCGCGGGGACGGTGATTGCGGATGACTTCCTTGTGCCGGGGGTGGATTTCTCCAAGCTCGATCTCCGGACGGGTGCCTGGTGCCGGTATATCGTGGTCGACGAGGCACTCAATCAAATCGATTCGACCGAGGTCTATGTGGCGGTGGTGGATGCCGAAGACACCCGACAGGGGGCGGCCTACTGGGTCGAGCTCAAATCCGGGCTGATCGGGGCAGGACCCGACGATGGCGAGGCTCTGAAACTCCTTATTTTGGAACGGATCACAGAGTTTTCCGAGGGAGATTCGTTTGGCGATTTTGTTCTCAGACTATATATTAAAAGAGGCGCAAATCCCATGGCTGAAGAAGATCCGAGAGAGCACGAGGAATTCTCGACGATCGTCCCCACGGCGGATTCATCATGGGTTACCGTCCCCAACGTGCCCATTGGTACGCCGGGGGGGGAGTTTACGTGTGAAAAGAAAACACGAAGCGTCCGGACCGAACAGGAAATACCCACCGGTAAGATCAAGCTGATCAAGAAAGCCAGGGATGACTATTCCGTTTGGTTTTGTGCCGACGTGCCCGTTTTTCGTATGGCGCGATGCGTGATCGAGCGATCCCGAGAAACGGACACCGTGCCGCGTGTGACCGGCATACCGTCATCGGGGGTCAAAGAATCACGGACGGCGGCTGAACTCGTGGCCTTTGGTTACGACGCAAAACCAATGTTGATCACGGATCCCGACAGCAGATGAACCGAAACAAGGAGGACGGTTCGATGAGACGCCCCTGGAATATCCTCTCGATCGGCCTGTTGTTGTTCGCCCTTCTGCCCACGACAGCTTTATACGCCGCCCGCTCGCAGCCACCCGTCGTTCCGCTGACCGCTGTCAACCCGATAGCGGATGGTCCCAAGGTCCGGCTCTTTATTCAGGCCGAATTGGTCGACGAGACGGATCTGATCGACACACGCCGCCGGCTCATTGCCGCCGGTGTCAAAAACGTCAATTTGTTTGTCCGCGAAAAGGTCATTGCCTGTGAAGCCCCTCGGTCGATCGATGTCCAGGCGCTGATCGGTGATTCCAGGTATAACATCGTAAACGCAACCAGCCCGATAGTGGCTGCGGCCGCACGAGCCGGCGCGACG
>CP070631.1:2096067-2100737 GCA_020356045.1 Candidatus Latescibacterota bacterium | reverse complement strand
CGCATGCTGCCAAAACACAGTGTCGATTCGGTCGGGTTTGTTTTCTTCAGAGGGAATGTCGATCCATCGAGTCGGTGGAGCTTGCTGGGAGCGATTTGTGAAACGATCGTTCTCAACGATCCGGAAGTACGAGCGACCTCGCCAAAGGTCATTCGTCTTCCGTCCCTATTGACAGCGGAAGAGCTGCAGGGTATATCGGATTCTTCAACGAACAGGACCGGTGACCGGCGGTTGTTCGAGATGGTCGAAACCGAGGCGGTGGCGCTTGTGCTCAACACGACGGCGATCCATAAAGGCAGAGGTATCGTGCTGCCAAATAACACTCGCACTTTCGGTTTGGATGAACTGCCCGCGCTCGCCCAGCGCGAACGTGGATTACCGGCGATTCCTGCCATGGATCGTAAAGGCGATTTTGTGCCGATGCCCCGAAGCCTCGTGTACGCGTCGGAGTCGTCAAAGCCGTCGGTGATTCCCGGCGCCGTCGAGTTGGTCAGCCCCATCTACCCTGCAAGCGGCACGTTTCTTGATATTGCCAGAGATTGCGCGACATCCGCTCCAGGTGAAGCGTGCGAAGGTTTGCTCGACGCGGCGCGCCAGGAACTTTCCGAGGGGACCACGCGCGATGTGTCCGTGTCGGCCGAATGATAATTGAGGAGGTTGATTGAAGAAGGTCTATTACATCCTCATGTCGATGCGGCCCCGGCAGTGGACCAAAAACTTGGTTCTATTCGCCGGTTTGATTTTTACCGAGAATCTCAGCAACCCAGTGCTGGTTTGGAAAAGCGTACAGGCATTCTTGATCTTCTGCGCGTTGTCCGGCGTTGTCTATCTGATCAACGACGTCACGGATGTCGAAAAAGACAAAATCCACGAAACAAAACGGACCCGGCCGCTCCCGTCAGGAAAACTCAAAGCAAAGGAAGCCACAACCGCGGCGGTTGTCATCGCCATCGTGGCTCTCGCATTCGCATTCCGCGTGGGGCAGTCGTTTTTCAACATCGCTGTGGTTTTCTTCGCATTGAATGTTCTCTATTCGATCGTTCTCAAACGCGTTGTGCTCCTCGACGTGGTAAGTATCTCTCTCAGCTTCGTGATACGCGCGATCGCAGGGGTGGAGGCGTTGGTCGGAATCGACAGCGCGATCGAGCTGTCGCCATGGCTGCTTATCTGTACGTTGTTCCTCTCGCTGTTTCTCGCCTTTTGTAAACGGAGACACGAGCTCGTCTCAATGGACAATGCCAGCCGCCATCGGGAAGCGTTGGCGGAGTATTCGCCGCTACTGATCGATCAGCTCGTTGGGATGTCTGCGGCAGGCGCGGTGCTCTCCTATTCGATCTATACGATCTGGCCCGACACTGTCGAAAAGTTCGGAACGGGTAATCTCGTCTACACGATTCCTCTCGTGTTGATCGGCGTGATGCGGTATATGTATCTCGTCTACAACAAGGACAAGGGAGGGAGCCCATCCGATCTTCTTCTCAGTGAAAAGTTCATTCTTATAGACGTGTTTTTGTGGGTCTTGCTCGTTATTGCGATTTTCTACATTTTTTAATATAGTATCTCAGGTCGGGGACGGATGTTACGGGGATGTCCAAGGAGGCACTCGAAAATGGCGTCGACAGTATCGGTTGTTTTTACAAAGCCGGAAACAGTCCTTGATGATTACACACGGGTGATGGAGCTGGCGTCGTGGGCGACGCATCTCACCGGCGAGCGCGAGCTTCTTCTCAAACTCAATTTGTCTTGGACAAAATATTTCCCCTCGTGTTCCAGCCAGCCCTGGCAGCTGGAAGGCGTGCTTCGTACGCTTCTCGCTGGCAATTATACCCCCGAGACGATTCTGCCCATTGAAAACAAAACCGTTGTCACCAATCCGGTGAAAGGCGCAAGGAATAACCTGTGGATTCCCGTCCTGGACCGTTACAACTGCAGGTTCCAACCGCTGCCCGACGTTGAATGGACCGTGTACCGTTTCAAATCGAAGTTGCTCAAGCTCAACGACATTTTTCCCGAAGGGGTTGAGATACCGGCGATTTACCCGGGAAGGGACATACTTCATCTGCCGACGGTAAAGACGCATGGTCACTCGGTGACCACCGGCGCGATCAAGAATGCGTTTGGAGGTTTGCTCAAGGAGGTGCGTCACTACGCGCACAAATACATTCACGAGGTTCTCGTCGATCTCCTCCTCATGCAAAACGAACTCCACCCCAACGTCTTTGCCGTAATGGATGGTACCGTCGCCGGTGATGGTGCAGGCCCGAGAACCATGCATCCGTCGGTGCAAAACGTGATTCTGGCCAGCGCCGATTCGGTGGCGATCGACGCCATTGCCGCGAAGTTAATGGGGTTCGACCCGATGGAGATACCGTACCTGCGGATGGCGACGGAGATGGGGCTCGGAGAAGGCAATCCCAAAAACATCGAAATTGCCGGCGACGATATCACCAACATCAATTTCCATTTCTCCACAAAGAAGAGCCTCGTGATTTGGGGTGACCAGATGTTGCGGATCGGTCCGCTACGCTTTCTGGAAAAGATCCTGCTACATTCACCGCTCGTTGTTTGGGCGCCGTTTGCGTCCAATGTGTACCATGACTTCATGTGGTACCCCACGATAGGGCAAAAGCGCATCAACGAGTTTTCGAGTACCCCGTGGGGGCAGCTATTCGATGAGTACGCAGGCCGCCGCCCCGCCCGGCATCGTCCCGCCGGTAACGAGTGAGATCATGACGTGCCCCGATCGAACGTAACAACCCGCCGTTACACCGCCCGTGCCCGCGCCAAGGTCAATCTGGCTTTGGAAGTCATTCGAAAGCGCCGCGACGGATTCCACGAAATCGAAACCATTCTGCAAAGTATTGATCTTTGCGACCGGCTCGACATTGAAATCAATCGAACCGGTAAGGTAATAACGACCTGCACGGACCCGGAGATTCCAACCGATGAACGAAATTTGTGCAACCGTGCGGTCAACGCGATGCGGATCCACGCCGGCGGCGACCTCGGTGCACTCATCCATCTGGAAAAACACATTCCCCCAAGCGCGGGACTTGGAGGCGGGAGCTCTGACGCGGCGGCGGTGATCCTCGCCGTCGACCGAGGCGCGGCGTTGGGGCTCTCCCGGGAGGCGTTGGAGGCGGCGGCGGCTCGGGTGGGGAGCGATGTGCCGTTTATGCTCTATGGGGGCACCATGTTCGCACGGGGACGCGGAGAAGTCCTTACGCCGTTGACGACGCTCCGACAAGGAGTTTTCCTTATAGTGAAACCACCTGTAGATATCTCAACCGCGTGGGCCTACAAAAACCTGAATTTTCAATTGACAAGACATCGCTATCGGTTTAATCTGAAAGCGGTTAACGCGATTTTGGCTCGTTTTCCGGACGTGGCACTGTCGTTTCGGAATGCGTTCGAAGACGTTGTATGCCCTTCGTATCCTTTGGTATACGAAGTGCTCGAAGAGTTGTTGGCGTCGAAGCCGCGCTTTGCTTCGATGAGTGGCAGCGGATCTGCGGTCTTTGCCATTTACGAGAGCGAAGCTCAGGCCTCTCAGTTAGCCGGAAGGTTTTCGATTCGAGGGTTCTTCACCGCCGTCGCCAAGCCTAGCCCACGGGCTGTTGATCTAAATCCTGCGGAAGTCGTCTAACGGGGGCTTCCAAAAGGGGGGGAACTTCATGGACATCACCGAGGTCAGAATCTCGATGCGGGACGATGCGAAACTCAAAGCGTTCGCCAGCATTACCCTCGACGACTGCTTCGTAATACGTGGTCTCAAGATCATCAAAGGGCAAACAGGAACGTTTGTCGCAATGCCAAGCCGGAAACGCAAGGACGGTGACTACCAAGATATCGCCCATCCAATCAATAATAGCACTAGGAAATGGATGGAAGACATCGTTCTTTCGAAGTACAGGGAGGAGCGGGCCAAGCTGCAACAAGAGAAGCAGGTGGCTAAGTGACGCCGTGACGGCAAACGCACCGGTTCCCCAGAGCATGGGAGTTGACCGGCTGCACCGGACTCTTGGGGCGTCGACAAGTGGCAAGTCACAGGGTTTTGGTCCCTGCATCGGAGGTTCGAATCCTCCCGCCCCAGCCAGTTATGGTCGTGTTGAGTTGGTGGGCGGCAGATAGAGTCGCCGGGCCATTTTTTTTTGGAGTAGACAGATGAACCGTCTCAAACTGATCGCCGGAGGGTCGAACAGGGCCCTCGCCGAAAAGATTGCGGACTACCTTGGTGTGGAGCTCTGCGATGTCGAATTGGGCCGATTCGGGGACGACGAAATCCGCGCAAAAATCAATGAGAATATCCGCGGTGTGGACGTGTTCATCATCCAGTCGACCAACCCACCGGCCGAGAACTTGATGGAGCTTTTGATTCTGAACGATACCTGCTACCGGGCCTCGGCCGAGAGAATTACAAATGTCATACCGTATTACGGCTACGCGCGGCAGGATCGAAAAGACCAACCCAGGGTGCCGATCACGGCGAAGCTCGTGGCGCAATTGATAGACGTGTCCGGGGCCAACCGTGTGCTGACCATGGATCTGCATAGCGCGCAGATTCAGGGATTTTTTGATATCCAGGCTGACAATCTGTTTGCGTCACCGGTGATGCTTGAGCACATTAAGGCAAAGAATCTTCCCGATCTGACCATCGTCTCGCCCGATGT
>CP070631.1:2093458-2095967 GCA_020356045.1 Candidatus Latescibacterota bacterium | reverse complement strand
GTGAACCCACCGGCTAAAACGAGCCGCTCAACCGGGTCGCATATGTTTTTGCTTTTCTGTTATGCCTTAATCGTTGTAATCTGCTTAGCGGTAAACACATGAAACCGCCACCAGATATCTCGCGCGAGGCGTGGCAGATCCACGAACACTCGATCGTAATCGATCTCCACGCGGACACCCTTTTTCTGGTATTCATGTTTGGCTACCGGATGGGCGCGCGGCATCGTAACCCGTTTCCACGGAGCCCATTTATTTATCATGTCGATATCCCGCGGCTGCGGGAGGGTGGGGTTACCGCGATCGGATTAACTGCCCCTGTGATTCCGTTAAACATACTCCGCCGGAGAGGCTCGGTGCTTCGGGCGATCCAAAAGGTCGACCGGTGGGCCGGGACCATGCGAACGCAGCTCGTCATGGCGCGAAGCGGGGCCGATATTCTCAAAGCCAGGGAAAAGGGGGTCCCCGCATTCTTTCTCACGCTCGAAGGTGCGCACGGTGTCCGGGGTGAGTTGGAAGAGATCGAAGCGTTCAAACGTCATGGTTTGGTGTCGATTGGTCTCGCGCATCTGACTCGATCGCCCAAGGCGTATCCGAACAGGCGCGCGCGCTGGCGCGAACGACGGTTGCCCGAGGCGGGCTATGCATTGATCGAAAAGATGGAAGCCACCGGGTTGATCGTCGATCTTGCTCATGTGGCCAGCCGCAGTTTTCTCGACGCGGTCGAGTTTTGCAAGAAGCCGCCGATTGTGTCACACACGGGATTTCAAAGCATGAAACCCATGTGGAGAAACATTTCCGACTACGAAGCCAAACGCGTGGCCAAAAAAGACGGAGTTCTTGGCGTTGTGTTCCACCCCGGGTATCTGACCCGGTCGCGCAACAGGTCGCTCGACTGCGTGATCGAAAACATTCGGTTTTTGTTGAAAACCGTAGGCGACGATTTTGTCGCATTGGGATCGGATTTTGACGGATGGGTACCGAGCATGCCCACCGATATGGGCGATGTAAGTTATTTGCCGCGTCTGACCGACCGGATGCTCAGGGACGGTATTCCGGTGGACTCGATTCGAAAAATTCTCGGGGGCAATGCCATGCGGGTTATCCGAGAGGTCTGCGACGGGTTGCCTGGCAGGGACGAGATGACGCCGCGGCCCGCCGAGTAGCTCCTGGTCAAGTCGGCGACGCGCGAGGTTAGTTTGCGGCTAATGATGCGTGGACCAAGCGGCGGCGTAGCCACGCGTGCGGGGGATTGCGGTTGGTGATGCGGACATGGGGGGCGGCGCGACGGGTTGTGAGACCACTGGCAAAAACGATCCAAAAGACAAAAGGTAGCACATCTTCGGGGGCCGAGACATGCTACCCTTGTCCGGTGGGGACTCCGTGTCAATACTGGTTTTCGCGTTTCCCCTTGTCCTGTGTTCTCTTCTTTGCTGCAGAATGAGTACGTTGTTGAACCGGTGCCGTGTGCTCTCAAATCATTGGGTGATGCCTGAGGTTTACAGAGCGGCTGCCGCATGTGCTCGACGCGGCACCGGTTTCACATCTATAATTTAGTTTCCCATGGAATATATGTAAAATACAAAAAATAAACTTGAAATATATACAATGTATATAGTATCTTGATCTGTGCCTGCTGCCATCAAGTTATACCGCCGTGGGCGCGGAAAGTTTCACAAAAGGGGGGCGGACCGGTGCTTCCGCTCAATTTCAATCATCTCTATTATTTCTATGTAGTTGCGCGGCAGGGCAGTTTTTCCAACGCGGCCAGAGAGCTGCGGGTGTCGCAGTCATCGATTAGCGTGCAGATCCGCCAGTTCGAAGCCAACCTGGGCCACACACTATTCAACCGCCTAAAGACGGGTGTCGAGCTCACCGAGTCCGGGCAGGTTGTGTTCCAATTTGCGGAAGAGATATTTCACGATGTCGATCGAATCTGGACCGATCTGGAAGTGATGGAGCGCAGGATCAGCGGGACCTTTTCCATCGGAACCATCAATAGTTTTGGCATTTATACGCTCCCCCGGTTGTTGCGTACGTTTAAGGACCTATACCCCGAGGTCAAGGTGGGTATCGAGGCGGGCTCGGCGAGACAAGTCATCGAGATGGTTCAGAACGGGAGGACGGACTTCGCCGTTTTGTCGGCAAACCGGAAATACACGGGGCTCTCGAGCCTGGCGCTAAAAGAGACCAAGATGTTTCTGGTCGCGCCGCAGGGGCACGAGTTGGCCGAGCGGTCCCCAGTCAAACCGGCTGTCCTGGAGGACTACCCGTTTATCGGTTACGAGGAGGGGATGGAGACGCGGATGATGATGGACGCCTATTTCAGACGATTGTCGCTAAGCGTCGAATACGCGCTGGAATCATCGAACACGGCAACGATCAAGCACATGGTGATGGAGGGGCTGGGAATATCCGTGCTCCCCGAGACGGCGGTAGGTGTCGAGATCCGGCAGGGGAGGCTCGTCCGGGTCGATGTTCAAGGGCTCTATCTGACACAGAAGCTCACTCT
>CP070631.1:2088571-2093358 GCA_020356045.1 Candidatus Latescibacterota bacterium | reverse complement strand
TTCGCATGACACTCTTTACATCGGCGAAATCGAGATTGACGACACCGGTTTCGGTGATCAGATCCGAAATGCCACGCGTGGCATTGCACAACACTTCATCGGCCATCGAAAACGCGTCGAGCAGCGGGGTGCTTTCTTCGGTTATGGAAAGCAATTTGTCGTTCGGGATCACGAGGAGCGTATCCACCTCTTTTTTGAGCTCGTCGATTCCCCGTTCCGCTTGCGCGATGCGCTGATCACCCTCAAAAAAGAACGGTTTTGTAACGATTCCGACGGTCAACGCCCCGGTTTCGCGCGCTATGGCGGCAACGGCCGGCGACGCTCCCGTCCCCGTTCCACCACCCATACCAGCAGTAAGAAAAACCATATCGGCGCCCTGAAGGCTCTCCTTGATCACATCCCGGCTCTCTTCGGCCGCCTGGCGGCCGACTTCCGGCACCCCGCCCGACCCCAATCCCCGCGTGAGTTTTTGCCCGATCTGAATCCGCTGTTGAGCGGTCGAGCCTCTGAGCACCTGAAGGTCCGTGTTCACAGCGATAAAATCAACACCTGTGAAGCCGTTGGTGACCATCCGGTTTACCGCATTCCCGCCTGCCCCCCCGAGACCCACGACTTTGAGCACCGTAAGCCTCTTCTCTTCCTCCAGGTGAAAACGCATCCCCATAACCGCTCTCCTTTCTTAGAGCTAGATGATACTCGCTATTGCCTTCCGAACCTGGGCAACCGATTGTCTCCACCACACTTGGGAAGACGTGCGCTGCAGCCGCCCCTCTTCGGAAGTATCGCTGTGTAACAGGAGGCCTACCCCGGTTGCGTACATCGGGTGGTTCACCACCTCGCTGAGCCCTTGGACCCCTATCGGTGTACCGACCCGTACGGGAAGGTCAAATATTTGTTCGGCCAGCTCCCTGGCTCCGAACAACATCGACGAGCCGCCGGTGAGGACCACCCCCGCGCCGAGGGCCCGCTTGAAATCGTTTTTGTTAATCTGGTCGTTTATCAACGAAAAGAGCTCCGTTACTCGGGGTTCGATTATCGCCGATAAAACTTGTTTTCCGACCTGCTTCGTTTCCCTGAAACCGATCCCGGGGACCTCGATCCGCTCGTTGTCATCCACCATGGCGGACAACGCGCATCCGTGCTCGATCTTGATCTCCTCCGCCGATTTCATTGCCGTCCGCAGCCCGTAGGCTACATCGGCAGTGATGTTGTTACCGCCGATTCCGATCACACCGCTGGCGAGAACACCGCCTTCGTTGTAGATCATCACGTCGGTAGTGCCGCCACCGATATCGACGAGCATTACGCCGATCTCGCGTTCGTCATCCGTCAAGACCGCGTGGCTCGATGCGAGCGGCTCCAGCACCAATTCACCGATTTCTAGCCGTGAATTGTCAAGAGTTTTTGCAACATTATCGAGGGCGTGTTTCGAGGCGGTAACGACATGGACGCGGGCCTCGAGACGAGACCCGTACATTCCGCAGGGCTCCTGGATCCCGCCCTGATCGTCGACGATGTACTGCTGGGGGAGCGTATGGAGAATCTCGCGGTCGGCGGGGAGCGCGAAGCTCCGTCCGGCAGTGAGCGTCCTGTTGACGTCGTCGCGGGTGATTTCGTGGTCGTGGCTGGGGATTCCGACCACACCGCGGCTATTCATACTGCGGATGTGCTCTCCCGCCACCCCGACGTTGTACACCTTCATCACCACACCGGCCATGCGCTCGGCATCGCTGACCGCCTTGCGGACCGACCCGGCCGCCCGATCGATATCGACCACAACACCCTGTTTGAGCCCCTCGGCGGGGGCGTTCCCCACGCCGATGACACGGACACCGTCTCCAGTCCTTTCACCAAGGATGGCGGAGACTTTGGTGGTTCCCATATCAATGCTTCCAACTATGTAATCGTCGGTTCTCAATATGTTCACCTACCTTCCGTCTAAATGCTGTTCCTGAGGACCACTTGGTCCTCAAAACGCAAATCCACCAACCTCGCCGTCTCATCCCGGTTAGAGATGGTATTCTTGATCAGAAAGAACTTTTTCAGCCGGCTCTCGTGATCGGAATCTCCGAGCAGCAATACCATACCCTCTTTCAAAGAGACAACATTTATTCCGGACTCGCCGACCCTCAACTCGGAAATATCTCCGGCGAACCCCCCGCCAAATCGTTTGCACAATTTGAGGATCTCCAGCGACTCGATTAGCCGGATTTCCCGGCAATACGTACCCTCCTGCACCGAATCGAGCGACAGACCGGTGATGATGGGCAGATCGAGCAGCTCGGTGAGCTCGTCGGACGTCATGATCATCCCCTCATCATCCACCTCATGGAACCCATTGGCCCAGACCAGGGCGACCGGCTCCCTCTCTTCTACGGTACAAACGACCTTGTTGGGAAGAATTTTTTTGAGATGAACGCCTCTCAGCCTGGGGTGTCCTTCAAACCGCTCGATATACTTCTCCAGCGGCAGCAAAAGGATATTTTGCCCCCGCATGTCCGCTACGAGCCTGTCCACCTCAGCGGAGTCCACCCGCGAGAGCCCATCGAACACAACGGAAGTTACGGTGAGCTTGTCGCTGGTGGTCAGAAAGCTGTAAAACTGGAACACCATCACTATCACCAACCCGATGGCACCCGCGGCGGCAAGACGTTTGAGCACGGCTCTGCGGGCCTTTCTTCTCTGTCGTTTTGTTCTAACGATCGCCAATGATCTTCACCTCCGGCTGAAGTGTCACTCCAAATCGATCCTCGACCTTTTCCACGATCCAATGCATCAGATCCTCGATATCATTCGCTTTTGTTTGCTCGCCGATATTGACGAGGAAATTTGCGTGTTTCTCGGACACCATCACACCGCCGCGTCGCGTCCCTTTCAAACCGCACTGGTCAATCATCTTGGCGGCAAATCCACCCGTGGGGTTTTTGAACGTGCTGCCAAAACTCCTCTGCGCGAGCGGCTGCGTATCGCCTCGGCTTTGCGAACGCTTCAACACCTCCTCGTCGATTCTCCCCGGCGGACAAAAGAAGATCGCCGACAGCACGATTGATCCCCTGGGGAGCCGGCTCCGGCGGTACCCGAATCCAAGCTCAGGGGTAGTGAGGGTAACCAGCCGTCCCGCACCGTCGACGATCTTTACACTCTTCAACACACCGGCGATATCCAGACCCCACGCGCCCGCGTTCATTGTCACGGCGCCGCCAACGGTGCCCGGAATCCCGACGGCGAATTCGAAACCCGGCCGGCCTTCGCGCGTAAGAACCTTGCCGAGCCGCGTGAACGACACCCCGGCTTCGGCATGGGCCGTGCGCGTCAGCACCCGAAGCCCACGCAGGTTATCTGCGATTTTGATCACGATTCCATCAAAGCCGCCGTCGCGGACGAGAAGGTTTGAACCGCGACCCACGGCGATATACGGTATGTGCCGCGATTTGGCCAGCCGCACCAATTGGACGACCTTTTTGGTGTCGGACGGAACGGCAAAGTACCGTGCGTCCCCGCCGGCGGCAATCGTGGTGTGGGTTGCCATCGAAACGGACTGTCGGATCGCGCCGGGGCAGATCCTTTTTAGATCGGCGAGGAGCCGGTCGCGATGGGTCTTATCGTTGGTCAGTGTCATTTGTCTGTCGTCACTCGTCTTTGGTCATTCGCCAGCCTTGAGCCGTTCGAGCAGCCGCTCCCCCGCCTTGAAGATATCGCCGGCACCGAGGGTCAACACCATATCCCCCGGTTCGAGCCGTTCGAGCACACCATCGATCATCGCGTCGAACGACCCCGCGTACTCCACTTCGACATCACCCGCCTCACGAATCGCATCGAGCAACAGCTGCGATGTAACTCCGGGAATTGGTTTCTCACCTGCCGGATAGATAGCCGTCACGTAAACCGCATGTGCGCCCTCGAAACAAGTTCCAAACTGAGCGGCCAGCGCCTGCGTCCGGGTGTAGCGGTGCGGTTGAAAAAGAACAAACACCCGTCTTTTGAGATTGGCGCGTGCCGCGCGTATCGTCGCCGCGATTTCCGTGGGGTGATGCCCATAGTCGTCCACGACCATGACGCCTCGCGCCTCACCTTTGACTTCGAAGCGCCGACCGACCCCCTGGAACGACTCGATACCTTTGGCTATGATGTCGAACGGTACATCGAGCTCCAGCCCCACGGCGACCGCTGCGAGCGTGTTGCGGACATAGTGGTCGCCCGGAACACCCACGTGGATATCCCCGAGCGTTTCGTCACCGTCAGAGACTGTTATGTGACATCCGGTCTCGTCACGCCGATTTACCATCGCCCGCAGATCGGCGGGCTCGTCGATGGCGTACGTCACCTTGCGTTTTCGGATCCGGGGCAGAATCGAGCGGACATTCTCGTCATCCACGCATACGATCACTGAGCCGTAGAAAGGAACCCGCCCGGCGTATTCGACAAACCCATCCTTTATCGCCTCGAGATCGGGATAAAAATCGAGATGCTCCAGGTCGATATTGGTAATCACCGCGATGCTCGAGGGAAGCTGGACAAACTTGCCATCGCTTTCGTCGGCTTCAGCCACGAGATAACGGCTGCCGCCGAGCCGGACGTTGCTGCTCGAGGCCCGGAGTTTGCCCCCGACGACGATGGTCGGATCCAACCCGCCTTCAGCCAGCACGGATGACACGAGCGATGTCGTCGTGGTTTTGCCATGCGATCCCGCCACCGTGATGGCGAACTTGAGCCTCATCAGCTCTGCAAGCATCTCGGTCCGCGGAATCGTGGGGACACCGTTCTTTTTTGCCTCGACCAGTTCGGGG
>CP070631.1:2082365-2088471 GCA_020356045.1 Candidatus Latescibacterota bacterium | reverse complement strand
GGAGGTTGATGTTCCCGACGATTGGACGGCACCCAAGGCAGCCGATACACTGACCGTCGAAGGCGACACGACGCTGTGGTGGGTCGCGTTGGGGAACGAAGATCTCGACAGCCTCGTTCACGAGGCGCTGCTAAACAATCTCGATATCATGGCGGCGGCCGCCCGCGTCGATGCCGCAGCCGCACTCGCCAAACTTGCCGGAGCAGATTTGTGGCCGCAGGCCAACGCACGGTTCGATGCATCCAAACGAAAACAGAATTTGATCGGCATTCCCATAGAAGGCGCACCCCCGGTCATCCCCACGACGGTGCAGTCATTTGGCGTATCGCTCGATGTAGCCTGGGAGGTGGATCTTTGGGGACGCATCCGCTCGGGACAATCCGCCGCATTGGCGGATCTCGAGGCGAGCTGGGCGGATCTGGCCGCACTGAGATTGTCGATCGCGGGACAAACGGTCAAGGCGTGGTTCGCGTTGATCGAAGCAAGGCTGCAACTCGAGCTCGCGGAGGAAACGGTCAAAAGCTTTCAAACCTCGGCCGACTACGTGCGCAGCCGGTACGAACAAGGTGTGCGGTCGTCATTGGACCTCCGGCTGGCGTTGTCCAACCTCTATGCAGCCGAGGCGCTTCTCGAATTTCGCCGTCAGCAACTCGATCGATTGACACGCCAGATGGAGATACTACTCGGACGTTATCCTTCTGGAGCTTTGTCCAGCACCGGTGACCTTCCGCAGCTCGACAGCGGGATTCCCGCGGGGCTCCCCAGCGACATTCTTCTGAGGAGGCCCGACATTCTTGCCGCTGAACGGCGGTTTGCCGCCGCGGAGAAACGAGTGTCACAAGCACGCCGCGCGTTTTTCCCAAGAATCACGCTGACAGGGAGCGCCGGTACGCTAACCGAGCAGCTCCAGGATCTGGTCGACGGCGATTTTAGCGTATGGAGCATTGCGGCGGGGCTCACGCAGCCGATCTTCCAGGGAGGCCGACTCCTGGCCAACCTCGACCAAACCGAAGCGGCGTCGGATCAGGTTCTCGCTCAGTATGCGTTGTCACTTCTCAACGCCTTTGGCGAGGTCGAGTCGTCGATCGTCGCCGAAGAACTGATCGCGCGCCGTGAAGCCAACACCGCCGACGCCGCAGAGCAGTCCGCCGCGGCACGGATGCTCGCCGAACGTCAGTACGCTGCCGGTATCGTCGATTACATCACGGTTCTCGAGACTCAGCGTCGTGACCTGAATTCGCAAAGCGAGCTGCTCGTTGTTCGCCGAGAACGGCTCGACGCGCGCGTGAATCTTCATCTCGCCCTCGGCGGCGGATTTGATCTGAACACCGAATGGAAACAGTTTCTCGACAAATACGCCGAAGAGGACCAGGATGATTCGAAAACGGAGGACAACCGTTGACAGAAAAACGACTCAAAATTGTTTTACCCTTCGCGATTTTGGCAGTCGGCGCCGTTGTTGCCGTGGCCTTGATAAAATCCAGATCGCCAGTTGAGACGCGCCCCGCCAAAGACTACGCACCGCTCGTACGGGTCGTGACGGTAGAGCCCACCGATCATCAATTCAAAGTCACTACCCACGGCACGGTCAAACCACGGACCGAAACTGCGCTCGTGCCAGAAGTTGCGGGTCGTGTCGTTTCGATCGCGCCATCATTCGCCGATGGGGGCTTTTTTGAGAAGGGTGACGTTTTGGTCAGGCTCGATTCGCGCGACTATGAGCTTGCCGTCGTTTCCGCGCGTGGGGTGGTCGCCCAGGCAAAGGTGCGCGCCGAGCTCGAGGAAGCCCAGGCCGAGGTCGCCCGTGAGGAATGGAAAACGTTGGGTGGCGGAAAAGATTCGCCGCTGGCTACCCGGGAGCTTCAGGTTCAGGAAGCGCTCGCCGCGCTGGCCGCCGCGGAAGCAGCCCTGGAAAAGGCGCAGCGGGATCTCGATCGAACGCGGATCCGAGCCCCGTTTGCCGGACGGGTTCGACAAAAGATGGTCGACGTGGGGCAATACGTATCGCCGGGAATCGCCGTTGCCCACATTTTTGCAGTCGACTATGTCGAGGTGCGGTTGCCGATACCGGATTCCGATCTAGCGTTTCTCGATCTTCCAGTCAACTATCGCGGCGAGCACGCTCAGCAGACGGGGCTGGAAGTGACGCTTTACGCCGATTTCGCGGGAGATCGCCATAGTTGGAGCGGGCGTATCGTCCGCGTCGAAGGCGAAATCGATCCAGTGAGCCGGATGGTCCACGCCATCGCTCAGGTCGACGATCCATACGGACGAGGTGAAGGTGAAGATCCCATGCCGCTCGCCATCGGACTCTTTGTTGATGCCGAAATAAGCGGCCGTGTCATCAAAGACGCGTTTGTCATTCCCCGCTCGGCTATGCGTGACGACGATCAGATCATCGTGGTCGACGACGACAACAGACTTCGGTTTCGAGATGTTCGAGTCGGGCGCATCGGGCGTGAGAACGCGGTGATCCTCGGTGGACTCCGTGCCGGCGACCGCGTTTGCGTGTCGCTGCTCGAAGCCATGACGGACGGGATGAAAGTGCGCACGGGGAGCGACGCCGGCGCACCGCCGGATACATCAGCTACCGCAGCCGCGGAGACGGAGAACGAGCGATGAACCGTATGATCCAGTGGTTTGCAGAGAACTCGGTCGTTGCCAATCTGCTCATGGCTCTGATCGTTGCAGCGGGGCTTTTGACGATACCGAGCATCACCAAGGAGATCTTTCCAGAGTTTTCCATGGACATGATCACGATATCCGTTAGGTACCTCGGTGCCGCTCCCGAAGAGGTCGAAGAGGGGGTGTCGGTTCGAATCGAGGAAGCCATCCAGGATTTGGAGGGCATCAAGCGGATCACCTCGACATCGGCCGAAGGTGTGGGCGCCGTGGTTGTCGAGTTGGAAGACGGCGAGAACCCGCGCGAAATGCTAAACGACATCAAGGCGAGAGTCGATGCCATTGAAACGTTCCCGGAGGAAACGGAAAAACCGGTTATCGCCGAGGTGATCAACCGGCGTCAGGTCATCGATATCGCGGTATCCGGCAACATCGATGAGCTTACGCTCAAGACGCTTGGTCAGCGTGTCCGCGACGAGCTGTCCGCGCTCGACGGTATTACTCAGGTCGAATTGGTCTCGGCCCGCCCTTACGAGGTATCGATCGAGATTTCCGAAGAGGCGCTTCGCCGGCACAATCTGTCGTTCAATGCGGTGGCAAACGCCATCCGCCGGTCTTCTCTCGATTTGCCCGGCGGATCGATCCGCACCAGCGGGGGTGAGGTCTTGCTCCGAACCAAGGGCCAGGCTTACCGCGGCCGCGAGTTTGAGGAACTGGTCCTCTTTACGCGTCCCGACGGGACGCGGCTGCTTCTTGGCGATGTGGCGACGGTTGTCGACGGGTTTGCCGAGACGGATCAGTCCGCCCGTTTTTCCGGTGAGCCAGCGGTCGGGGTTCGCGTCTATCGGGTTGGTGATCAAGACCCGCTGGCCATCGCCGACAAAGTCAAAGAATACGTGGCCGAGGCACAGCAGCGCATGCCAGCCGGTGTCACGCTCACCCCGTGGAACGATTTTTCGAGGATTCTCCAGGGTCGTCTCGATCTAATGATCCGAAGCGCGCGTAACGGCTACATTCTCGTATTTCTCATTCTGGCGTTGTTTTTGAAATTCCGTCTCGCCTTTTGGGTGAGCCTGGGGATTCCAATCTCGTTTCTCGGTGCCTTTTGGTTGATGCCCGCCACCGGTGTAACCATCAACCTGTTATCGCTGTTCGCGTTTATCGTCGTGCTCGGAATTGTGGTCGATGATGCGATCATCGTTGGTGAGAACATTTTCAAACGTCACGAAAAGGGTGATCATGGTCACGGTGGCTCATCGCGTGGAGCCATCGAGGTCGCCATGCCGGTAATATTCGGCGTGCTCACGACAATCGCGGCGTTTGTTCCCCTTCTGTTTGTCGCCGGGATCATGGGTAAGTTCATGCGCGTCGTCCCCATCATTGTAATTGCCACTCTTATCTTTTCCCTCGTCGAGTCGCTGCTCATCCTTCCGTCGCACCTTTCGCACATCCGGGAATCAAAAAAAGAGAAAACGAAAACTCAGTATTGGCGGCGGTTTCAGAGCGCGTTTCAAGACAAGCTCAACTGGTTTATCGACCGCGTTTACCGGCCTTCATTGGAAACCGGTATCAAATTCCGCTACGCGACGTTTGCATTTGCCACAGCCACGTTGTTGATCACTTTGGGTGTGGTCGGCGCGGGTTGGATCAAATTTGTGTTCTTCCCACATGTGGAATCCGATTTTATTTCGGCGGCACTAGAAATGCCGCCGGGCACGTCGATCGATGGAACATCGGAAGCGATGCGTATCCTCGAAGAGAGCGCCCTCAAGATTCGTGACGAACTGGAAGCCGAAACATCTGAGGGGGAACGGCCACCGGTTAATCACATATTCACTGCGATTGGTGATCAGCCGTTGCGCGCTCGGCAAGGTCCGGTCAATGCTGTCGGGGCCTACTCGGGAAGTCATCTTGGCGAAATCGCCATCGAATTGAAGCCGTCGGAGGAACGCGACGTGACCAGCGCGGAGATTGTTAGACGCTGGCGTGACGCGACGCCGCCCATACCCGACGCGGTTGAGCTCGCGTTTACGTCGAGCATCTTCCACGCAGGCGACCCTATCGACGTGCAGCTCACCGGTCTCGATATCGACGCATTGCAGGAGGTCGCCGACAGACTCAAGCTGGAATTGGCAAAGTACAGCGGCGTGTTGGACATCACCGATTCATTCCGCACGGGAAAGCAGGAGGTCAAGCTCTCGGTGAAACCTGCCGCGGAAGCTTACGGAATCACGCTCTTTGACCTCGCGCGCCAGGTGCGTCAGGCATTTTATGGCGAAGAGGCCCAACGAATCCAGCGGGGACGCGACGACGTTCGCGTCATGGTCCGGTACCCGGAGTCGCAGCGGCGATCCATCGGCGATCTGGAAAACATGCGGATCCGGACGATGGATGGTGGCGAGGTGCCCTTTTCAACTGTCGCCGAGGCACGGCTTGGCCGCGGCTACTCGTCTATCAAACGGGTGGACCGTCAACGCGCGATCAATGTCACCGCCGACGTCGATCAGAAAAAAGGAAACGCCGCCGAAGTGCTCGCCGATCTGCGGTCAAATGTGCTCCCGGCGATCCTCGCCGACTACCCGGGTGTCCGGTACTCGCTCGAAGGTGAACAGCGTGAACAGCGGGAGAGCATGCGGGGGCTGATGCGGGGATTCATGTTTGCATTGATCATGATCTTTGCGTTGATGGCGATTCCTTTCCGCTCGTATATTCAGCCACTCATCGTGATGTCTATCATTCCATTTGGTTTTGTCGGCGCTGTGTGGGGGCACCTGATCATGCGGCTCAATCTCACGATTTTGTCGATGTTCGGGCTGGTCGCATTGACCGGTGTCGTTGTTAACGACAGCATCGTTCTCGTTCACTTTATCAACCGTCGCCGTGCCGAAGGCCTTCCGCTGTTCGAGGCGGTTCGTGAGGCGGGGATTTCCCGTTTCAGACCGATCATTCTGACCTCGGCCACGACCTTTGCCGGCCTCACACCGCTTCTTCTCGAAAGGAGCGTGCAGGCAAAGTTCCTCGTCCCCATGGCGGTCTCCCTCGGGTTTGGTGTGGTGTTCGCCACCTTTATCACACTGGTTATCGTCCCGACGTTATACGTGATTTTTGAAGACCTCAAGGCGCTCGGCCTCCGGCTCGTCGGCCGCAAGCCGGTGGAAACACCAGCTCCGGCGCCAACAACTTCTCCTTCAGGAAGCTCCGATTAATCCGGCTAATGCACCACGGTTATTTTTTGGGAGAGAACAGCCGACGGCGTGTGCATACGAACAAAGTAAACGCCGGAGGCAAGATTGCGGGCGTCCAAGCGAACCCGGCCGGAACCTGCAGGAGTTCGTGCGCCATCGATGAGTGTCGCGACGCGGCGTCCTTTGACATCGTAAACCATAATGGTAACCGCACCGCCATCATCAACGGTGTAAGCTATTTCTGCAAAGCCGGTTATGGGGTTTGGAAACGGTGGCGACAGCGTGATGGCAGGCGCTGC
>CP070631.1:2078282-2082265 GCA_020356045.1 Candidatus Latescibacterota bacterium | reverse complement strand
CCGCCGCCCCCGCAAGGGGGAACAGAACTCGGCTTACGGCCTGCTCGGTCCCGGCTCATCTGTCAGACTATCTTTACGAGCAATCAATTTGGCCAAAACGTTGAACAAATTCAATTGGGAACGGTTTCCCGAACCGGATCCCCGTACCGTCGCCCGCATGGCCGGCAGGTTTGATATCCCTACGGCGGCCGCGCGTTTTCTCTTGTCGCGGGAATTCGATACCGAGTCGGCACTGGAGTATCTGGACCCCACCGAACGGCGCCTTCACGACCCATTTCTTTTTGAGGCTATGGAGCGGGCAGTCGAGTGCGTATGCGCCGCCGTCGAGACAAACAAACGAATACTCGTGCACGGTGACTACGATGTCGATGGCATCTGTGGTACCGCGTTGCTCTATCATTTTCTTCGCGGCCGGGTCCCGCACGTGTTTCGTTTTCTGCCCGACCGGCGTAAGGATGGGTACGGGATAGCCGATCGAGCAGTCGACTGGGCCGTGGACAACGGTGTGGGATTGTTCATCGCGGTCGACTGTGGAACTTCGGACGGGGAGCTGATACAACGGCTCGAATCCGAAGGAATCGATGTCATTGTTTGCGATCACCACGAATACCCCGCCGACGGCGACGTGCATGGAATCATTTTGAATCCATCGAACAAGGACGATCGGTATCCGTTTCGAGGGCTCTGTGGTACCGGAGTGGCGTTCAAGCTCATAGCCGCGTTGGAATCACGCGGAGTGAGCGGCGGGGTGCCGCTCGGAGAACTAGTCGATCTGTTCGCGCTGGCGACGATAGGCGATTTGTCCCCGCTGGCCGACGAAAACCGCTACCTCGTTCGAGAAGGCCTCAAGTTGATAAACACGTCGGGGCGGGTCGGGCTCGATGCACTAAAAAATGTTGCGGGCCTCGACAAACCCGAGATCAACTCGTACCACATCGGTTTTGTTCTTGCGCCGCGGCTCAACGCGCCGGGTCGACTTTCGAATCCAAAACCGGCACTCGAGATTCTTTGTACGGATGACAAAAAAGAGGCTGCCGATCTTGCACGAGTACTCGAAGCGGACAACAAGGCGCGAAAGCTCCTTACCGAGAAAACCTACGGCGAGGCCAGAGAGATGATCGACGGTTTGGCTGACAGGGACGAACGCGGGGGATTTGTGCTTGCCGCCGAAGGTTGGAATGAAGGTGTTTTAGGGATCGTTGCCTCGAGGATCGTCGACGAGTTTGGGAAAGCCGCAGTTCTGATCAGTGTCGAGGGTGACACGGGCAAAGGGTCCGGTCGCAGTATCCCGGGGATTCACCTCAAAGATCAACTGGATCGTTGCGGCAGTTATTTGGTTCGTTATGGCGGCCACGCACAGGCGGTAGGATTGACGATCACAAAGTCGAACGTCGATGGGTTTGTCAAATCGTTGGCAGCGCAGCTGGACGACGCTGCGAAGGCCGTTCCATCTATGGCCCCGCTTCGTATAGACACGAACCTCTCGTTGGGTGAATGCACGATGGAGCTGGTGGATTTTGTTGCGCGTTGCGAGCCCTTTGGCAGCGGCAACAAGCGCCCCGTGTGGATGATCCCCGGGGTGGTTGTTACACCGGAAAGCCGCCTGGTGGGCAGGGGTCATCTCAAACTCCACCTGCGTGACCGGAAAGGAGGGACCGCCGAAGGGATCTTCTTCAACTGGACCCAGCGCGGTATTGGGCTCGATTCAGTGTACGGGCTTGTCGTCGATCTGGCCGTCACAATCAAAAAGGGATATTATCTCGAACGGCACTACCCGGAGATTCAAGTGATGGATATGCGCGAGCACGAGGAGTGAATGATGAGAGCAGTGATCCAAAGAGTCAGCCGCGCGTCGGTGAGCGTTGATGGGGAGCGGATCGGAGCAATCGACCGTGGATTTCTCGTGCTTGTCGGATTCACCGGAACGGATACCGAGGATGTCATTCGATGGATGGCACGAAAGATTATTTCGTTACGGGTATTCGAAGACGAAGACGGCAAAATGAACCGGGACCTCCGAGCCGTCGGCGGTCGTGTGCTCGTCGTGTCGCAGTTCACCTTGTACGGTGACTGCCGGAAAGGTAAACGCCCGGGTTTTGACAAGAGCGCGCCGCCGGATGCCGCTGCGACCATGTACGACTTTTTCGTTCAGGTGCTTCGCGACGAGGCCGGCTTTGAAATCGAGGCCGGGGAGTTTCAGGCGCACATGGATGTCGACCTGGTCAATGACGGGCCGGTTACCTTTATCCTCGACAAGGAGGCGGAATGAATCCTCTGCTTCCGGAGGAGAGTCAGCGCAATCTGATTCTGGCGTCTCGGTCGCCGCGTCGGCGGGACATTCTGCAGCGGCTCAACGTTGAGTTTCGGATTGTTCCAGCTGGCGATCATGTGGAAAATGGGGTGTCGAGCGATGATCCCTTTGAACGAGCCGAAATCCACGCCCGGCTAAAGGCGGCCGATGTCGCGGCCCGGCATCCGGACGCGATAGTCATCGGCGCAGACACCGTTGTGACCATCGATGGTGTCGTATTGGAAAAACCTAGGGGGGATGACGAGGCGGTCCGATTTCTAGAAAGGCTGAGCGGCAGGGAGCACACAGTTGCCACCGGTGTGGCCGTTCGGCGGGAGACGACCGGTCTCGACCTCTACGGACGCGAGACCACACGGGTTCGGTTCCGCAATTTGACCGATACCGACATCGCACGCTACGTCGCGACCGGAGAAGGCCGGGACAAGGCCGGTGCCTATGCCGTACAGGGTATTGGAGCCGGTCTGGTTCATTCTATTGACGGGTGTTTTTACAATGTCGTCGGGCTTCCTGTGACACTCTTGTTCGATCTGTTGAGAAAGGTTTGACTCTACTCATGAAGATTCTACCCACGATTGCTTTGAAAAAGGGCGCTGTCGAGCTCATCGATCAGACGTTGCTACCTGTCGAGTACAAGATCCTTCGTTTGAACCGTGTCGAAGATCTCTGTGAGGCGATCAAGGCGTTGCGTATCAGAGGAGCACCGGCGCTTGGCGTGGCGGGCGCGTATGGATTGTTGTTGGCCGTTGAAGAAAAATGGCGGCAACACGACACGTGGTACTTCGATGCCGATGGTACGAACCTCGACGCGTTTCCCGCAATCGCGACGGTGGAGGCCGTCCAACAGTACATCGACATAAACGCAAAAATCCTGCGCGACACGCGTCCAACGGCGGTAAACTTGGGTTGGGCGATCGACAGGATGAGAAAGATTTACGCCCGGGTCTGGGATGACCCCAAGGCGATGCTGCAGGCGCTTTACAATGAAGCACAAGCGATCTACAACGAAGACATCGAGATGAGTCTGGCGATGGGACGTCACGGCGCGGCGCTTTTGAACGACGGTGACAACGTCATCACTCACTGTAATACGGGCGGTTTGGCGACGAGCGGGTATGGTACCGCGGTGGCTGTGGTTTTTTCCGCGGTGGAAACCGGCAAGAGAGTCCATTTGTATGCCGACGAAACCCGGCCGCTTCTTCAAGGGGCACGGTTGAACACCTGGGAGTGCGTCGACCGGGGAATCCCGGTAACTGTTCTATGTGATGGCGCGTCGGCGTCGCTGATGAGTGAGAAAAAGATCGCCTGCGCGATCGTCGGCGCGGACCGAATCGCGGCCAACGGTGATACCGCGAACAAGATCGGTACATACAATCTTGCTATCGTTGCCAAACGCTTTGGAGTGCCGTTTTATGTCGCCGCGCCCTCGAGCACGATCGACACCGCGATTGCCACTGGGTCGGATATACCAATCGAGCAACGGTCGCCCGATGAAGTGAAACAGTATCGTGGAGTAATCGTAGCACCTGAAGAGGCGGAGGCATACAACCCTGCGTTTGACGTCACACCCCATGAGCTAATCGCCGGGTGGATTACCGAAAAAGGTGTACTGCAACCTCCGTTCGACCGATAGACGGAAATCGGTCGTCGTGTCTGCCGTACGGAAAGGAGAATG
>CP070631.1:2073621-2078182 GCA_020356045.1 Candidatus Latescibacterota bacterium | reverse complement strand
TTGGGGATGGTCTACACGTCCATGTCCAAAAACGAGCTGGCGGTAAAGTATTTCAACGAGTTTTTGGAGGATGATCGCGTCGACGAAGAGAAGGCCGGCTATGCCCGATTTTACATCGCGAAGGCCTACGAAAATATGGGTAATTACGATGAGGCCAAAAAACACTATACAGTGTTTGTAGAAAAATACCCTCATCTGAACCCTCAATATTTGGCGGCGGCTCAAGCTACGCTGGCGGATATCTCTGTGCTCAAGAAGCTGGCTACGGGCAAGGAGCCTATCCCGTTCGCCGTAAGCGGACTGGACGGCAAACGAATTTCGTTGGACGACTACAAGGGTAAGGTCGTATTGCTCGACTTCTGGGCGACTTGGTGCGTGCCGTGCAAGGTGGAGATGCCCAACGTGATCAAGATCCACAACAAGTTTCACGAAAAGGGCTTCGAAATCATCGGGATCTCGCTGGACAGCGACAAGAATGCCCTCGAACGATACATCGCGACCAACAAAATGAGCTGGCCGCAGTACTTCGATGGCAGGGGCTGGCAGAACACCGTCGCGCAGAAATACCGGGTGCGTTCGATTCCGACCACATATTTGATCGACAGAAAAGGTGTGATTCGTTACCGGTCGTTAAGAGGCCGCGAGCTCGAAGACGCGGTTACTAAACTCATCAATGAAACGTAATCGTGTCGACCCGGGTGGAGGAAGGCCCGGTCATCGGCTAGCAGTTGTCGATCGATAGCAGTTGCAGATCAGCGGCGCCGCTTGGCGCCGCTGGTTTTTTTTCGGACGAATGATTGCGAACTCCTTTCAGCGGGAGTCGATGATCCGATCAATGATTTCCAGCTCCATGTTGGTGCGACGTTCCCAGCTGGTGAGCCGCTCCGCCGCAATCTGTCTCGCCCGATCCGACATCCGCGTTCGTTTGCCCGGGTCGCCGGCAAGACATGCAAACGCCTCGGCGAGACCCGCCACATCGCCGTCTTTCACAACGATACCGGTATCGCCGTCGAGAACGAAATTTCGCGTGTCGCCGACGTCAAACGCGACGGCGGGCAGCCCGCATACCATTGCCTCGCAAGTGGGGATCGCCGCGTTGGTCAAACTGCTGGTAGACACGAATATATCCGACGCGGCCATGAGTTGGGGAACGTCGTTGTGGGGGACGGCCCCGGCGAATCGGACCACGGCCTCGACGCCCAGGGTCCGGGCGAGCTGTTCACATTCTCCGCGCTCTGGACCGTCACCGGCAAAGACGAATACGCACTGCTTCGATGCAAGCTGCAAGGTTCTTGGAATCGCGTGCAAGACCATCTCCGGCCGTTTGGATTGAACAAGTCGTGCAAGAAAAAGAATGAGTACCGCATCGGCAGGTACATCGAGGCGGTCCCGATATGTCCGCTCGTTATAGTTTTGGTTTATCCATTCGAGATTGATGCCATTTGGCAACCATTGGATCTTCGACTCGGGCACCCCATGTCTCAGGGCTGCTTCACGGCCTTTGGTTCCGTCGTCGAGGATCAGCCAGACGTCGTGTGGAAACTTGAGTGCGACGATCTGCTCGATATTCTTGAAATAGTACTTCCAGGTGGGCCATTCGTTGTGAACGAGATCCATTACCCCAAAAAGTTTTACACCGGAGGGTAATCGCATCAGCTCTTTGGTAACAAAACCCGGGAACGAACTGTAGTGCGAGTGTCCAAGAACAAAATCTGGTTTGACCCGGCGGGCGATCCGCAGCGCTGCCACTGTGACGATCAGATTGAACAGCGCCGGCCAGAGCAGGCGCTTCAAGCCCGTCGGCCATTTCGAGGTGGCGGCAAAGAAATCGGGGTACCCGTGGATATAGAGATTGTCAAATGGTAGCTCGGAGGGGTTGTCGCCGTGCGGGGCGACAAAGTGCAGCTCGTATCCGCTCTTCGTGAACTTGTCGATGAAGTTGTAGTCGTCGGACACTCCCGCACCGCTTCCAAGCGACCATCGGCTGGCCCACGGGGATATGACGAGGATTTTTTTCAGGGGTGGCGTCGGCCCGTTTCCGGAGTGGACCGCGCCGGCGTCCGATGTATGGGTGTGTGTGTCTTTATCCACTTCTGGGCATGTCAGACGACCACGTTGTTCAAAGTACCTAGCGATTCGATGGTTGCTTTGAGAGCGTCACCAGGTCTGAGAAAACGGGGCGGTGTGGCGAAAACACCGACTCCCGACGGTGTTCCAGTCGATATGATATCGCCCGGTTCCAGCGTCATGCTCTGCGACAGATAGTGAACCAGGAAGAACACATCAAAGATCATGTGCCGAGTGTTGCTCGCTTGACGTGTCTCGCCGTTCACATCGAGCTTGATATCGAGCCTGTGCGGATCGGGCACCTCATCGCAGGTGGTCAGCCAAGGTCCGAAGGGGCCAAAACCGTCAAAACTCTTGGCTCTGAACCACTGCTTTTCTTTGTACTGCACATCCCTCGCACTGATATCCATAAAAACCGAGTACCCCGCGACATACTCTTTGGCGTCGTCGAGCGGCACATTCTTGGCGCGACGACCGACGACGGCGGCGAGCTCGACCTCGTGATCGAGCTGAGTAACACCGTGGGGCAGCGGTATCGGTTCGCCATCACCAATGAGAACGTTTGGCCCTTTGGCGAAAGTCAGCGGCCAGTCTGGCGGTTTGCGGTTCTGCTCTTCCGCATGATCTTTGTAATTGAGACCGATGCAGACTATTTTCGACGGGTTGGTTACAGGCGGTCCGATACGGAGACCGTCTCGGCGTTTGCGGTGTTGAGGGGGAAGCGTATCGGCCTTTTTCAATAGCTCCCCGAGCCGCGGCAGCGCGTCCGCATCGAGGATGCCCCGGACCGTATCCGGCAACGACGGATCGACCGCGCAAACATCGATCACATGGTTGTGATGTACGATTCCCGGTTTCTCCTGGCCGCTGGGGCCAAAGCTTACGATTTTCATGATGCTCCGAGTATATGACCCGTACCGCGCCCCTGTCACGCGGGAAAATACGGCGGCTAGCCTCCGCTTTTTAGCTTGTTTACACGTCCGAGAAACTCGTCACCATCGACAAATCCAAACACACGGAGATCTTCGCGCTCCTTGCCTGTTTTGTCGAGAAATACCACGGTCGGAACACCTTTGATTTTGTATTCTTTTCTGAGTTTTGCCACGGCGGGCGACGCCGTGTCGGTGAGATCCGCCCGAACCCGCACAAACTCGAGAGTTGCATCCACGACATCCTGTTGCGAGAAGGTTCGGTGATCGAGCTCTTTGCAGGGCAAACACCACTCCGCCGAGAAATCGATAAGCACGTACAGGCTGTCGGCCTTTGCTTTTTCGAGCAGAGAGGTATCGAACTCTTGCCAAACGATCCCGCCTTCGGGCGCTCCGCGGGCGATGATGTGACCTGGCGCGAGAACGAGATAGAGGCCAAGCAACGGCAACGCAATCCCGACAAACCGTTTGAACGCCCGGAAGAACAAGCTCGACGCCTCGATCTTCTTTATGAAACCGAGATACACGCCGGCGACAACGAGCAGGATGCCCATTAGCGCGAAGTAGGCGACATCACCGATGTGCGGTTCGAGAAAAAAGACAGCCATTGCGATGAGAATGACCCCAAACAGCTTTTTGACCCATTCCATCCACTCGCCCGACCGCGGAAGTTTTGAGATGCTCCCAGACAAGACGGCGAGAAAAAGAAAAGGCAGGCCCAGCCCGATGGCCAGCGTGAAAAACATGGTAAACCCGAGCACGGGGTTGCCGCTTTCGCCGACAAAGGTAAGAAGCGCCAGGACAAATGGTCCGATGCACGGCGCCGCCACGATCCCGACCGTCAATCCCATCAAGAAGGCGCCCACAAAACCCTGTTTTGACGTGCCCGCGAACCCGCTGAGTCGAGCAGGAACACGAAACTCGTACACACCGAACATGCTGAGAGCGAGGGCGATCAGGACCAACGCCACCGCGCCGACGACAAACTCGTTTTGGAGCGCCGTGCCCAGGATGCTCCCTGTAAGCGCCGCGATCAAGCCGAGCGTCGAGTACATCGCCGCCATGCCAAAAACGTAGATCACGGCGAGCAAAAACGTGCGTCCTGTCCTGCCACCGCTCTGACCGCCGAAATATCCCACGGTGATCGGAATCAAGGGGTAGACACACGGAGTGAGGTTGAGCGCCAGTCCCCACAAAAAAACCATAAAAAAGGCAAAGAACAAACCGCGGCTCGCGATAATCGCCCCGACTCTGCCCCTCCCCGCACCTTTGTCGTCGGCATCGCCGGGAGTGGTAAACGTGATGTTGGCAAACACCTCTGGGTGTGTGGCATCGATCGCTTCGGTCGCCGATGACACGCGAATCGGAATGCTAAGCGTTTTGGTTTCCGGTGCGATGCACTTTTCATCGTCACAGGGTTGAAACGTGACCTTCACCTCGATCCTCTGGTCGCCAGGCTGACTCTCGGGTGCCACGTCGAGGCGGATGCCGATATAGACCGTCCCCTCGTAAAGCAGAAGCGGCTTGTCCGAGAACGACAGGGTTTTCTCCGTCGCCTCCGGGTA
>CP070631.1:2067207-2073521 GCA_020356045.1 Candidatus Latescibacterota bacterium | reverse complement strand
TTTCCAGGACAACTTTGCCGAGGACGGAACGCTGGCGGGTAACGCGCGTGCCGACATGGCACAGGACGTGTTGAGCTGGAGTAATCCCGCCATATTGCCCGGAGACTCGGTGGTCGTAACGGTGGACGACCCGGATGACGGGCTTGCGGTAGATTCTTGGAGTGGTGTGGGACCGGCCGTTTATGCGTATGTGGCACTGCATCCGAGCGGACAGCCGGGCAAATCCGGGACCGATTTGAAGGCGCCCGAAACGCGAGTCATCGGCGACCGTTTCCCTCTGGTGGACAGCCTGATGCAGTCCGGAACCATGTGGTACTGCTTCCGGATGGATACAGTGTTCCAATCTACCGGTGCCTTTATCGAAAACAGGTACTGTTTTGATTTGAACGACGCGGTTCTCACACCGGGGGACTCGATTTTCTATTTCTTTGGAGCTGAAAACATGGTCGGTGAGCGCACATATTGGTCCCGTGGCCACCACGGTCAGG
This sequence comes from Candidatus Latescibacterota bacterium, assembly GCA_020356045.1. Classification (GTDB taxonomy): domain Bacteria; phylum Krumholzibacteriota; class Krumholzibacteriia; order WVZY01; family WVZY01. The sequence continues at coordinate 2,073,033 of CP070631.1, read as the reverse complement.
GGACTGGTTTCACCACGACCGAGCTCGGCGAAATCCTCCAAAGTCCCATGGAATTCACCATACTTCCGGCAGGCGGATACCGGCGCGGCGGCGATATTCTATATGTCGATGGCTCGGATGGTCTCGGTGGTCCGGCACAGCTCTATTTTGACCAGACCTTTGCTGCTCTCGGTATCCGTCATATGGTCGACCGGTTTGATGTGCTCGGCCCGTCGTCATCGGTTGACAACGGACTAGCATCCAGGGTGAGCGACGTGCTCACGCAGATTGCGGGTTGTTATCAAACTGTCGTTTGGAACACCGGCGATCTCAGCACGGGACTTCTGGGAGATGGAACCAAGCACCGGAAGAAGTCGAACGATTATGGGCTGCTGTATGAGTTTATCGACCAGCATACAAACGGGCCAGGGCTCTACTTGAGCGGGGATGATCTCTGCAAGGATTGGGTGGAGTCTGATGGTTCGAATGCAATCGCCTTGCGATCCGACTACATGAATTTCAATTTGGTCGGCGGAGATCAGGTGGTGTTGGGAGAGCCGGTGTCTCCGACCTTGACGAGCAGCGCGGAGTCATTTTTCAGCGATCCATCCGCGGACACATTGATCGTTTACGGTGGATGCCCAGGCATCAACCAGTTTGACGTGTTGCTTCCGACCGGTATGGCGCTTACCCAATTTGCCTACCCCAACGGTTCGGGGTCGGGTGTCATTTCGCAATCCAGGACCAACACAGCCGGAGATACGGCGCGCGTCGTGCTGTCGGGCTTTGGCTACGAGGCCATTCACGACCGTCTCGTGGGATTTCCAACTGCACGGGTCGAACACTTAAGGGACATCCTGACTTGGCTGAAAAACTCGACACCGGATCCAACCGGCGCCGGCTTGCCGCCGGTGTATGTCAATTTTCTCGGTGACGCGGCGCCAAACCCGTTCAACCCGACGACAACGATTAAATACTCTATCAGCGAGCGCGGCCGCGTGTCGCTTCGTGTCTACAATGTTGCCGGGCAGCTTGTCAGAACACTGGTGGATGAGGTCCAAACACCAAGGGAAGACGGGTTTTCTGTCGAGTGGGACGGCACGAATAACGCCGGCGAGAACGTGTCGAGCGGTGTCTACTTCTGCAGACTTGTGACCACGCGATTTAAGAGCACCAAGAAATTAGTGTTGTTGAAATAGTGATGCTAGCCAGTCTGATCCGAGCAACGCACTCGTAATGCGTTGCCCGGTGGTCCTCGTTTGTCCGGCTGGCGTGATTTTTTCAGGCGGCCCGCTTGTTCTACTCCAGGAAAATCGTTTGACCCACCGGATCCTCCGCCTCGAGAAGAAGCGTGCGTAGATCCCTCCATTGTTCCGGTGGAACAATGCTATCGCTGAGAGTCAGTTCTTGTTTGATCGTGATCCAGCCGTCCTTGTGAGTGGCGTTCAACGAATAGCTCCCCGCTTTGTTTTCGATGACACGCCCCTCGGGGATCTGCCCGAATTTCCGGTCCCCGGTCTTGACGCGAAGCGTGATTCGTTGCGTCATGGGGCCGGGCAGAATCACCGGTGATGTCCGCTTTTCACGATAAAGATGAACATCCGACGGTAACCGGGCTGTTACACCTCCGGCGGGCGCGTTGAGTTTGATCACCGTGCGGCCGTGAGAGTCGGGCTCAATGTCGTCTACATGAAAACCAAACCCGCCGGTCACCCGCGCCGCGTCAAAAAATTCCGGGTTAAACGCGTCGGCAGCTGCGCCGTCGATCGCGGATGCGGCCACCCGGCCAATGTATGCAAGGGCTTCGCCACCAAATCCAACCATGTCGTCATACGGACTGAAGAGATTGTTGGCGTTTATTATACCGGTCCCCTTCCAGCCGGCTTTGTCATCCGGCTGCATCGTAATTGTCAGCTCGTACAAGCTAACCGGCTCGGGGTCGTTGACGTGGGGTGGGCGGGGACTGTCGGGACGCCAAAGCGCACAACCCCGGAGAGCGCGCCTTGTCATGTCGAACGAGCCGCTGTCCGGATCGTAACATCCGAATGCCGCTCCGCACCGGACCAGAAGCAGCATGTTCCCAAAACGAGACAGACCGGGGACGTCCTGGTCGATGCCGCCGACGCTGATCGAACGGTACATGGGGGACGCCTCCAGCCCGGCTCCGCGGAACAAGGCCGTTGCAAGAGCGGCCCGGTCGATCGCATGGCCGTACGCCGTTTCCCAAGTGCGGGAGGTGGTGCGTGGTGAGAACCGCCAGAAACGGGAATCGTAGTGGATACTCCGGGCGAACTCGTCGACGAGCGCGACAATCGCGCGCGCTTTTGCTGCGTCGGTGGGTTCGTTCTCGAGTCGAGCGGCAAGTGTGTCCGACATCGTCTGATTCAAAACCGCCGCCTCATCAAAACTCATTGTAATGATGTCTCCCAAAGTTCCCCAATCACGCCAAGTCGACCAGGCCACATACGGTTCGGCTATGGCTGGATCGCTGATGCGAGGCATACCCATCCGGCTGACGTTTTCCATCACCCAACGATGAACATCGCGCCCGTTGGTGCCGCGTGTGATCTCGGGCTCGGGCGCGCCATTGCCCGAGTGAAAGACGGGGGATTCGCCCTGCGATACATCCAAAACGAGTTCGACGCGAACCGCTGGATCATCCTGTGTAAAGATCCACAGATCGTCGGTTCCATATGCCGCGGCACCGCGCTCGACGATCTCGTAGTCGGTTTCCATGATGCAGGGCAGCTCGACGCCATCATGAAGGAGCATGGTCTCGCGCATGGTGGTGTAATCATCGGCGCGTGCAACCGCGTAGGGAAGCGTCTCGACAACCGCCGTTTCGCTTACGCCGGTGTCGGGCCACCAGCGGTCGTCCCGCCAGGTGCGGAGCTTGTTGACGGTGAGGGTCGATGTCGCCGAGTTGTAGGGGATGCGCAGATCCGCCTGCCCACGAATCGATACGCCCGCGCCTATCCACACCACGCGGTGAACTCGCGTGTGCAGGTTTCCGTTGGCTCGAATCGACACCTGCCGGCTCTCGAGGAGCAGCACGGCGTCTTCGGTTGTAAGATCGAACTGCTGCTGCGCGTGTGACCACAATTCATCGAGATCGTGACCACCCGAGGTTCCCATCGATGCATCCGCGTACGCGGCGATAGGCCGAGCTGCCACCAATGTGAAAAGTACGGCCGCTGACATCCAGATAATCATACGGAGGCGACTCATGACCGGCCTCCTTTCTCGATGCGGTAGGAGGTTTGACCCCATTCCTTGGCCTCGTCGATGGCTCTTTTGAAGCCCCCATACCCGTCGGGTGGTATTTGACGTCTCCGGATCTCGGCGCGCTGTTTAATGGTCAGGCTTCGTCCTTCCATCGCGCTCGTCCCTTTGAAATAAGCGTAGGTTTCGTCGATTTCATCCGATGACGGTGGGTCTACCGCTTTGAATCCCCGCGGCAGTCGGATCTTTTCGGTACCGTCTATGAGCTGTGTGTAATACAAAAACACGTCGGTGTCACGATTCTCACCCCAATTCGTAGCGCCGGCACGAAACAGCGATCCGTCGTTCAACACGACGTTCATCATGGGGCTTGAGAACTCGAAGCCACCAGCAACCGGTTTGGCAAAATGCGGAATACGGTATCGTATGACGATCCACATGTCCTCGCTAAAGTCATCCGTTTTGTGATAATCGTACTCGATGGCTTCTACACGATTGCTTGCCGGTGACAGGATGCGGGCAAACGTGTTGACCAAATCGTGGCGGCGGCTACCGCTGACCAGGCGCCGGAGACGGCCGTCGAGCGCACCGGATCCGGTCAGTTTGAACATTCCTTCGAGCATCCCGTCTTTGCCGAGGATGGCATCATGAGTGATAACGAGCGGCGACTCGGCCGGTGGGCTGTAGGGGATGCGGGAAAGCGTTTCGCCCTCGGGTGTCCCGACGAGATAATGCTGCTCCGCCTCGAGAAGCGACCAGATGTTGTTGTTGTACGGAACCCAGGTGGGATCGTACATCTCTATCGAGCCATCGGTCTTACGAAGCGCGCACACACAGTGATTGAACTGGTCGGCGGGCACGGTTTCGATCCGGCTTCCCGCCATCGTCATGGCGGCAAAGCTGTTCATGTCGGCGGCGCGCATCATCGTGACCAGCATTCCCGCGATGTCCTTGCACACACCGCTGCGCTGTTCGAAGATCATCGTCCCGGGATGGAGCGTAAACCCCTCACCTTTGCCCATCGTCTGTCCGCTGTAGCGAATATTTTGCGCGACCCAGTGGAGCAGTACCTTGGCTTTGACATCCTCGGGTGCATTGGTAACACCCGCTTCGGCGAGGATTTCATCGACCTTGGCCTTGATATCCGCGGTGACGTCAAACTGGTTGCGGTTCACATCAAAAAACCAGCGGCTCTTGGCCTCCCAGCTCTCGACGGTGGCCATGACGACTTTGGTTGCAAAGTCGCTCTGGTCGGGCTGGCGCTGCTCGCGTGGGCGCGGCGGAAGATCCAAACCCCACCACGAATACTCGGTGCGGTCATCCGTATAGGTGGTGCCCGAGTACAGTGGCCCGTTGAACACCTGCGAGTGCAGCCGTTTATCGGCCGGCAGACTGAGCGTATACTTTTTTTCGACGATGGGGACCGCATCGGCAAAAATAACGATGTCAAAATACTCGCCGGGCATCGGAGGAATGTAGCGGTCGTCGTCTGGAGCGTCTTCGAGCAACGCGTAGGTAAATCCTTTGCGGAAGACCTTTACCTCGATGCCGTCGTTGACCTGCAGACGGGGCAGCTGCAGCGTTTTGATCCGGTCCATCCAGTATATCCACGCTTGCGGAGCCGGGAGATCGTGCACGTTTGCCACATCCACCGGGATGCGTGCCCCGTTGCGCACGATATTGACTTCCTTTACATCGACATAACTGCTCTGGGGATCATAATTCCACCGCAGCACCGATTGATCGCGGCATCCCGCAGAAGTAAGCACCTTGTAAATCACGTAGCTCTCGACATAGGTGACCCCGGTTGGTTTGACAGTATTTATGGCGTGGTCGAACACGATGACATGATCTGCATCATCATGATCCGCCGCACCCCCAGCCTCAGTGATCCGCGAGAATACGTCGGGCTCGGGGCGGTCCCCCGGAGGGAGCGTTTTCTCATCCGCGGAGGCGGGGTCGGCAAATAACGGCAGCAGGCCAATGATCAAAGCCACGATCAAACAAAAACACTGTTTGAGCTCATGATGTATACGCAAAGCGACCTCCTAATCCTGAAGAAAAAAACTGCGTCACGGCTGGACAGACAGTCGAACTCCGTTGTCGTTGAGCGCTGCCATCAGATGGGTGGCCCAATAATGGTTGAAATCGGGAGTGTAATGGCCTCCCTTGTGGGTATTTAACACCGGTCCCTCATATTCATCAATTTCGAGGACTCGTCCCAAAAACGCGATCCGATCGTCGTCTTTGGTAAGCGTTTCCTCGACCGCGTTCGTTACCTCCGTGACAAACCAATCGGGTGCCGAGGGTACAACGACGTGCAGTATCCGGGTGTTCCGGTCCTCGAGTAACAGATGGATCGAATTGATTCCTTCGGTCATCAAATCCCTCTGGAGGGGTGTGAGGCTCTCGCGTACAAACGTTTTTTCCGCCAGGTAGTCCTCGTCCGACGCATCTCTAAACGATACCAGGCGTTCGTTTAGAACAACCTCCGGCGGGAGCTTTTTGGGTAGCTTGGTGGCAAACGCAAACAACATGTCTCTCAAATAGGGGTGAATCGAGTCCGCGTCATCCGAAGTTCGATCGCGGGCGCTTATCGATCCGCGGATCATTTCGATCCCAAAT
>CP070631.1:2059217-2067107 GCA_020356045.1 Candidatus Latescibacterota bacterium | reverse complement strand
TTGACCAAAATCCGAAGTGCGGCCCTAAGCTGATCGACACGGGCCGTTGCCCCCGGCCATTCGCGGCACGCGTACTGATCGCGGTTGGTACCGACATTGAGCGTTTCGGTTTGGATAGTACCGGCGTCCTCGAGCGCGGATTCTACCGGCCAACCGTAGGCCTCCAACACTTCGAGAACCGTCCACCAAACATCTTCCTTTGGCATATCGAGTTTGACAAAGAAACCTTCATCGAAATAAATTGCGTAACCGCGATCCGATTCGACGACGTCCGGCTTGTTTGATTTTGAGCACGATAAGAGAATTCCGATGGCAACGATGACTGTACAGATCGGTTTGAGCCGGATCATAATGGGATCCCATTTCGAAAAAACGCCCGACGCGTCGGGCGGGCGTACTCGATCACCAGTTCTTGACCAGGACAACTCGAATCAACGATTGGGGTCCCAGCGGATGCGAACATTCCATTGCGGTTCACCCGCCTTGCTCACTCCAAAGATCGCTCCCACAGCGGCCATAGCACCAGCGATATACCAAGACGTTCGCTCGTCCCATACTCCTGCGGTCATTCCAAGCGCCCCGGCACACATGCCCATGGTCATTCCGACACCCACGCCTTGCCAAGCACACTCGAGCTTGGACGCTCGATAAATCTCGTATCCAAATAGCAGACGCGAATTTCTGGCAAGATACATCGAGAGAGGTCGTTCGGTGTTCGTCCGGAATGCGCTCCCCGCCGCATCGGTTCCCGATCCGTGTGAAAGCACGCGACTACTATCGCCAAACGCCGGTCCAGGCAACAGATGCACTTCGTCGGCACGCGTCGCTTGCCCCCAAGACATCGCGGGTAACACGGCGAAAACGAAGAGCACAACGACAATTCGGAGAGCCAACAAGAACGATTCCTCCTCGGCCTACTTAATGGAGTATAGCACAGAATCGTCTGACCGAGCCAATTCTAGCGTGGGCGTTTCCGCCGTTGTTGTTTTCCAAAAAACCCATCGAGCTTGACCCTTCCGGTCTTATACATGCACATGGCACGCCGGGGGTCGGAATGTATTCATGGGACCAAAACACGGGGACAAAGTACGGATCGCGGTGTAGGATTGAATATACAGCAGCGCATTGACTTTCCCCGCCAGCCTCACTCAACAAGCCACCAAGGGGGGCAACGATGTCTTTGTGCATTGTGATGTTGATTCTCTTTATGGTTCCTGCCGCTGGTCACGCAGACAACGCTGTGGTTGTGACCGACGCGGCCAATCCGCAACATACCGGCGTATACGACACTGCTGCGCTCGTCAGCGACGCTACGCTCGGATGGCGGTTCAGCGCTGACACAACCACCACAGGCGCGCCCCGAGTCGTGGATGACGTGGTATACGCGAGCACCGCGTCCGGGGTGTTGCACGCGTTGACCATTGACGGTGGCAATGAACTCTGGCGGTTCGATGCGGGCGCAAAACTCTACCAACCTCCCGCGTTTCGTGACGGTGTGGGGTATCTTGGGTGTAGCAATGGCGCTGTCTATGCCATTGACGCGGCCAGCGGGGATCAGATTTGGAGATTTGACACGGAGGGCGGTGTGTGCAGCCCGCCCGCGTTGTCGGGTAACACCGCGTATGCCTGCAGCCACGATAAAAATCTATATCTACTCGACACCAATACGGGCAAAGAACTCGATCGTATCCAGGAAAACTTCGATCTGTGCTGCTGTCCAACCGTCGTCGGCGATGTGGTCTACTACGTCGATTGGGGAGCCAATTTGTACGCGCTCGATCTGACCGATGACAGCAAAGCCCTCATCTTTTCCACCAACAAAAAATCGAAATGGTTCTCTTCACCACCGATCGATAACGGAATCGCCTATTTCGTCGACTATGACAGCGTCCTCTATGCCATTGACATCGACAAACGCCACGCGATCTGGGAATTCAAAGCGGACGGCCGCATCAGCCGGGCACCGGCCGTCGCCGGTGGGATGGCGTTTTTTACGACAACCGACAGTCATCTGTATGCGGTGGATACGAACACTGGCAGCATGCGCTGGAGTCTGAATCGTGAAGGCTTGGTATACAACCGTCCCGCAGTTGCCGAAACCATGGTTTATTTTGGCACCGGTGACAACCTGTTAATGGCACTCGATATCGAAGCGTTGGAGATTGTGTGGCAATATGAGGCTGACGCGCCAGTAGGGACGCCCGCCGTGCACAACGGCACAGTGATTTTCTGCAGCGGCAATCAGGTGTACCGGCTCGAGTGACGATGGCTCGCACGGTAACGCCAAAAATCAACGGGCACAATGGAGGAACACATGCAAAGATTTCTGTTCGTGATCGTGATGATGGGGGTGGCGGCTGGTGCGAATGCATCCGGCAAATCCGCAGCGGTGATCTATAGCGGAGGACCTCAGCACACGGGAGCGTACGACACAGAACCGCTTGTCAAACCCGGCCACCTCAAGTGGAAGTTCGACACCGTGGGGGATGTTACTTCCCCACCCCTTGTCAACAGCGGAACGGTTTATTTCGGCGACTGGAAGGGCTACTTCTACGCCGTCGATGTGGCTACGGGCGAGGAGCAGTGGCGGGTCGAGGCGGGTGGAGCCGCCGCCGGTCCCCCGACCCTGTGTGGAGATGTGGCGTATTGGGGATGCCGCGACGGTCATTTTTTTGCATTGGATGCCCGAAGCGGCGAGGAAAAGTGGCGCATCACGGTTGATGGCGCGATTTGTTTTCCACCGTATGTTGACAACGACGTCGCGTATTTCACCAGCCATAGCAAACACATGTATATGGTCGATATTACTGCGGCGGCGCTCATCGATTCGCTTCCCACCCAAAACGGGATGTGCTGCAGTCCATCGCGTGTCGGTCAAACGTTTTTTGTTTCGGATTGGGATGGAAATGTTTACGCGTTGAATCTTGCAACCGCGACCGAAAAATGGCGGTTCAAGGCACGTCGCAAAATCTATCACGCACCCAGCCTTGACGGCGGGATGGCTTATGTGGGTAGTCACGACAGCACCGCCTACGCGCTCGACGTAGACACGGGACGCGTGGTATGGCGCTTTGACACCGATGGGCCCATCAGTGTCGAGCCCGCAGTCGCCGATGGCACCGCGTACTTGAGCACCCTGTACAGCCACTTCTACGCGCTCGACGCGTTGACCGGTGAGCGGGTGTGGGACGTGCGGAAAGAGGGAAAGGTTTATGCCAAACCGGCGATCGCCCGGGACATCGTGTATTTTGGCGGTGGTGATCACAAACTGTACGCGCTGGACCGACATACGGGGCGCCAGTTATGGAGTTTTGACGCGCAGGATATGGTGTGCAATCCCACCGTTCATGACCGAATGGTCTTCTTTGGAAGCGGAAACGCGTTGTATGCTCTCGAATGACGGCTCGCATATGTTACAATTGCCGCTGCCAAACCTCGGGAGCAAATATGGCATGGATTCAAAAAACGATCACCCTCGCGCCCAAACCGAGGGGATTTCATCTGGTCACGCGTGAAATCGAGATCGAGGTTCCGGAAATCGGTGACGTCGAAATCGGATTGCTACACCTCCACATCCAGCACACGTCGGCATCGTTATCGCTAAACGAGAACGCTGATCCCACCGTGCGGCGGGACATGGAATCCCATTTCAACGAGATGGTCCCTGAAAACGCCCCCTATTATATCCACACATCCGAGGGACCGGACGATATGCCGGCGCACATCAAATCATCGCTGCTGGGGAGCAGCGTAACGGTCCCCATCACCGGCGGACGGCTCAACATGGGCACCTGGCAGGGCATCTATCTTTGCGAGCACCGAAACCGAGGTAGAAGCCGCCGGCTCGTCGTGACGATTACCGGTCAAACGAGGGAACGCTAGACCGACAATGTCCCGGATCGACCGGGCCCAAACGGGGTTGGGTCACGAGTGGATTGCCCACAGCGGCGATCTCGATGTCGTTTGGTTGCTGACATCAACTGCCGTGCCGGTGGCAGAACGCCCCATCGCGAGGATTGGCGAAACACATTGTAACCGCCGTCACGCAATCACTTGACAATCACCGTAACTTATTGTAAGATATGGACTCACGACGCCTGTTCTCCACTGGCCCTCACCCGCCCACATGGTGATCCAGGCCAAGCAGCCGGTTGGGAAGTATCTCAAAAAGGAGAGCGCCCCATGCGAACCACTCTGGCGATCCTGGTCATTGTTCTGATTCCAAGTATCAGTGCGGCGGAGCTTCTCGGGACGGCGGCAGTCGCGCTGGGAATCGGCTCGGATGAGAAGGCCCCGCATCGAATTCTACCTTGGTTTGTTTTTGACACATCACCAAGCGCGATCCTGTTCGATGATATGTGGCTGGATGTGTCGCATGTCGGCACATCGCAAGTTGCGACACCGACGTCCGATCCTGATTTCCTCGAAGTTGCTCACCGGCTCACCAACGGTCAGGTCGAAAACCTGTGGATCGGCGCCCGTCTCGAAACGGTCGGGATCGGCGACATTGAAAACGAGCAGAGCTGGTTCGGATTGGCCACACGTGACTTCAAGGGTGCGCTGGTCGACTCGATCGTGCTTTCCTTGGACGCCCTCAGCTTCCAAGATCCAAACGAGTTTGGGGGAACCGGCTTCTCGTACGAGTTTAGCGTGTACATATACGGCCGTGGCCCAACCGTCGCGGCCGAACCGGCAAGCTGGGGACGGATAAAGGCCCTGTACGAGCGCTGATTACCGGGACACCACCGCGGTCACGTTGACCGTCTTGCCATCAGCCGGGTTGAAATAGCCGTCCCAGGGAATCAGTTGAAGGGACACCTGGAGACCCAAGTTGAGATGGGTCATGGTGTACATGCCGCGGGCGGAGAAATCGATGCCAAAAGCCCCCCACGCGATCCCCTCCCCACCGTTGCCGTAGATTACATTGACCAGCACACCAAAACCGATCAACGGCTCGACAAAAAACGATTCGCCCAGGCCGATTTTTTTTCCGATGGCCACTTCATTGGCGCCGCCCATATAGATGTCGAGGTTCCGGTAGTAGAGGTCATCCTCGGGAAACGAGCCGGTTGTGGATCCGACGTCTTCGACATCGTGCACATAAAGCTGCCCTTTAAAATACAAATCAATAGGGACATTGATCGGAAGCAAGAATCCAATCGTCAATCCGTTTTCGCTTAGCTGGTGTGTCGTGAAATTGTGTGAGAAACGGCCTTCCCCGAGGTAGTGATTGACACCTGCAAAGAACGCCACCGTTTTTTCACCGGGATTCGCCCCGGATGACGCGGCAAACACAAACACCCCGATAACGGCGATCACAATTGCCAGATATCTTGCCGGCGATTTCATCACTGACCTCCTTGAGAACCGTCGGTTGAGCCCCTGATGCCGAAATCGCCGGTGGGATGTCGCCGCCGTCTATTCGATGGTTTTGCTCTCATGCCAGGTTCTGGCCATCATCGCGAGGAGTTCCCCGGTTCTGCGGTTGATTTTGTACCGGCCGCGCTCGTCTGTAATGGCTTCAAGAATATCCGGCCGGCTTTTGGCGATCCACGATCTTAGAATCGACAGTTGTTCGGCGTAAACCCTAAATGTGCGGTTCCCTTTTACCTCTCCTTTTCGCACAAGCTTTCCGTCTTCGAAAATCAAACGCGGGTGGTGAAGCAACGCCTCGATGCCGCAAGCCGTGACGATATCGTTTTTCTCCGCCATCTCGAACTCGACAGTATCGCCTCGCACGACAATGTTACCAATCTCGACCGTTGTATTGGCGCCCGCGCTAAACTCGACGGCGTTGATGATATGCTCCCGTCCAGCCAACGTGCCCCGCCCAAATTCGAGCACGACATCGGGGGATGTCATTTCGGTCAAGGTTTTTATGTCATGTGTTCTCCAGGCTTCTAGGTACCGGGCCGTAACGTCGTCGGTCCGAGATCCGCCCCCGCAGGACACCACGGCAAGCGCCAGGTGCGACGTGACGACAATTCGGATCAATCTTTTGAACATGGGAATCTCCCGTGGAGTTGCTCTTACGGTTGAGTCGACTTCGGTTGAGACCAGCTGGTACTAGAATATGAGATGTTCCCTTTGAGTTCAAGTATACCATTGAGTATATTGACCTTGACCCGACCACCAGGAGTTTTGATGCGAATATCGGTATCGAGTCTTGTCGTACTGACCGTTCTCTTGGCAACTGGGTTGACCGGCGCGGATCAGCCCGGCCAACCGGCATTGATCGCAGTCGAGTTGCAGAACACCGTCACCGTGTCCGATTTGGTAAAGAGCGGCATCACCGTGGTTCGGGATATGGGCCGGTATGCGCTCGCCACCGCCGGCTCGAAATCAATGGCGACGTTGTCGCGTCTCGGACTCGACTGGGAGATCCTCGACGACGACACCCACGGCAACACATACTTCGCCGTGTATTCGCGTGATGAACCGCGCCTGCGAACCGTCATGCAGCAAGCGGAAATACTTCGTGTCGATGGCAGGGTGGGAATCATCAAGGCGCGTCCCGAGGACGCCGTGGCGCTTGCCGCCGAAGGGCTCGAAATCGCCCGGGTTTTTTTGCACCCGACGCGGCTGCCACCGCGCGATGGTGGGCTCGATCGAACCGGTCGCCCCCTTGCCACCCAAACTGACCCCGTGATCGAAGCTATGGTCGATTCGATCTCAATCGACAGGATAAACGGAATTGTCCAGCGACTGCAGGACTTCGTCACCCGCTACACAGAACACGACAGCTGTACCGCTGCATCGCTGTGGATCAAATCACAGTTTGAATCGTACGGTATCGACAGCGTCTACCTCCACGACTACGGACCCCGTTCCGCGGACAATGTCGTCGCAGTTGTGCCGGGCCGCGTTCACCCCGACCGAATGATCGTGATTGGCGGCCATTATGACTCCATCACGCCGGACATCGACATCTGCCCAGGGGCCGATGACAACGCGTCCGGGACGGCGTGCATCCTCGAGTGCGCGCGCGTGTTGAGCGGCTATGAATTCGACAACACCATCGTATTCATCGCGTTTAGTGGTGAGGAACAGGGGCTTCTTGGCAGCCATGCCTTTGCCAGTGAAGCAGCGGCGCGTGGGGACGAGATCATTGGAATGATCGCCGTCGACATGATCGGGTACGTGGCGCCGGGTGATCGGCTGGATCTGGATGTGCTCGACAACCCCAGCTCGGAATGGATGTACAACCGAGTGCTCGAGGTCAGAGCGCTTTATGTCCCCGAGCTGAGCGTCGTCGACGGCACATTGATGGGGGGGACCAGCGATCACGCCTCGTTTTGGCAAAATGGTTACCATGCGTTGCTGTTCTACGAGGACAGCGACGACCACAGCCCTTACATTCACACAACGGCCGACATCGTGGGCGTAAGTTACATAGAACCGCTGCTGGCCGTGGGCACGGTAAAGCTCGCCGCCGCGTTTGTCGCGGATCTGGCAACGCCGTTTGTGGTGGGAATCAATCACGAACCGCTGGCCCATACGTCCGACGAATCCAACCCGCACCGCGTTTCCGCCGGCATTTATGCATCGGGATCGCTCAACTCCGATTCGCTGCAGGTCCGTTATCGCGCCGGTGCCGGTTGGAGCACGATCACCATGTCGTCCACCGCAGTTCCCGATGAGTTCGAGACCTTTATCCCGGCACAGTCCGGTGGTGTCGTCGTGGACTATTTCATCGTTGCCGAGGATATCACCGGCAACCGCGTTACCGACCCCGCGGGCGCTCCGGAAGACGTGCACAGCTTCGCCGTGGGGACGCCGGCCGTCGTGCTCGAGGATGATTTCGAGAGCGACCGGGGATGGACAGTGGGTGACATAGATGACAACGCCACCGCTGGGATATGGGAATGGGGTGAACCGTTCGGAACCTAC
>CP070631.1:2052008-2059117 GCA_020356045.1 Candidatus Latescibacterota bacterium | reverse complement strand
TTCCTGCCAGTTGTACCTGCCGCGCCGTCGGCGCGTAGAAGCGGAACAGCACCCCATCCTCGTTGGCCACCGGGCCATAGCTCATCTTGCGCGGTGCCAGATATCCACACCCCAAAACCGTCACCGCACACACGATCCACGCGATCAGCAGTCGCACACCGACAGACATAATCGACGTTTTCATCAACTCCCATTCTGTTAAAAGAAAAGGATCACTTCAAGCTTTAACACACGCAAATCCTCGAGACGCTGCTCTTGTTCCGCCAGCCGGGTGCCAAGCAGCGCAGAATCCTCGCGTGTGAGCCCCTCGAACAACGCCCGGCGAAGATAGGTCTCGCGCCCGATATCCGCGTACACGTTTGGCACCGGGTCGAGCACGTTGGGATCCAGACCAAACCCGAGGCTGATCTCCGACCATGAGTTCCGATACCCCGCTTCGAGATAGGTGGAGAAATAGGTGGCATCGAGCTGCCACGACGATTTGTTGTACCAGGCCAGACGCGAATCCCACTGTGCGTAGAACCGTTTTGGCAGCGTGTGCTCGATGCCCAACCGCACCATCCCATGCTCGATCGTTTTGAAAAACCCGTTGGTGGTCAGACCAAAGGCCAGGAGAATGACACCTGGCCGCTCGCGCACCGCACCAAAGAACTCGGGGAGCACGCTCTCATTACCCTTGTACAACAACGAGAATTGTGTCGATCTCGCCAGATCAAACACCACCATGTTTTCCACGGTCAGCTTATCGAGATAGTCAAGCCAGAAATTCCGTTCGGGGGTGAAATAGTCAAACTCTGCGGGAGTGTTGCCGTAATCCTGATCGAGATACCGGAGCCCGCCGAGAACGCTCCACCCATCCGCACCGTACTCTGCTTGCCCCCCCATGTGCTGGATCTTTGCCGTTGAACCCGGCGTCGACACATTCGCGCTCAGAGGCATCGCGTCAAATGCGTACTGGTTCCACTGGTACCACACCTTGACCCGGCTGGTCTCGAACTGGTACTCGACGGCACCGTCGGCCCGTTTGCTTTTCTGGAAACGGGCGCGCCAATCCGCCGGTCGCGTGTCCTGGCCAATGGTGAGCCACGGTACGGTTAGCGGGGAGATGCCCGATTGGTCCTGGGTGCGGACATCGGCTTCGCCCCAACCATAGCCGCCGGTAAGATCGAGCGTACGCCACACCCTCCAGCGGAACCACAACGCGTCGGCGTCAAAAAACTCGCGCGTGGTAAACGTGGCGGCTGAGACGTCATCACCGGCGCCGGCAAAGGCGTCGACCAACAGCCCGGGGTTAAATCCCCTGTTCTCACGCTTGGTATACCCAAACCCCACGCTGCCAAAATCACCCAACAGTTCAAAACCCCAGGTGTCGGCATCCTCGTATGTGTACCGGCGCTCGTAGACGACCGTGTCCGCCCCGGCCATTCCCGTAAACACATCGGCGCCGATCTTTAGCGGCGGCCCCAATCGCCCGTCGATCTTATCCGCGTACAATCCGTTGAGCTCGAGATTGAGGACCAGCGGCAGCTCAAACGACACACCTCTGCGTTCATAACCGGCGTTGTAATCGAACACACCCACACGGCCAAACATCGAGAACGGATCCGATGACGTCCACAGGGTGTCGTTCTCAAAAGCTTTGAATATCCGGTCACCAAACTTGAGATCGAGATAACCACGGTCAAAATCGATTGTCGCCGTGAGCGGGGATAAGTCCCACGTGTCATCGGTCGTCTTGAAGTTGACCCTGGCGTCGGCCCACTTGCTACCGTGGTCAAAAAAGAAATCGAGCGCCTGATTTGAACTGGTTTTATTGTCCTCCAATGTAAAGGGGCCGCTGTACCGTCCCGATGGCTCGAGAAGAACCACTTTTTCTTCCGTTACCTCTTCGGCAGAACCTAACGCGAGCATACCGGCGCGTTCTTCGAGCACCAATAGCGAGCCGTCCGCTGGCACTGCAGGCGGGTTATCGGGATCACTGATCCACTCGCCATCGACCACAAACTTGTACCGGTAGGTTCCCGCCAGCATAAACAGATAGATCTCAAACGTGCCGTTGATCCGATCCATTTTTTCGATGGTCGGGTTCCAGTTGTTGAAATCGCCAACAAGAAACACCTCTTTGGCATCCGGCACGGTAAGCGTGAAAATCACCTCGTCCTCCGCGACACGCACGGCGCCATCCGCCGCGATCGGCCGCAGCAGAACCGACGTCAGCAACACGGCCACCAGCGTTTTGTCACATACTCCCGTCAAAAGTCACCCCGCAGCATGACGACCCACCGCCCGGCAAGCGAGCGCGTGAGCCCAATGTCGCGGTCCTCGAGTACAAACGGGTTGTCGCCGTAATACTCGCGGCCGTAGCCAAGATAGGCAAAGATACGCTGGTTTGGCCGGAACTCGATCCGGAAGATCGATGCCTGGCCCACCTGAAAATCCTTGCGCATGATGAACCGCCAATGAAACCCCCAGTTCGGGTTGATGGCCAGTTTGCCGTCAAACGCAAATCGCCGTTCCGAGTACACCGTCTCCAGGTCCTTCCACATCACGTGCGCACCGGCAAGAAAGCGGGTCACCCGGTAACGAACTGCGGCGTGGATATAGTTTTTCTTTGTATCGTAGATAAACCCGTCATCGATACGCCCCAACCCGCCGCGAAGAAAACACTCCATGTTATTCTTGAGCGCCGCCCACGCGCTGGCCTCGACGGCGTCGTTGTCTTCAGTCTCGAGCACCGATCTCGTGCCTTTGATATACCGAAGCCTTGCGTTCAAGCTCGCCTTCTCTGCCACAAAGTAAGCGCCGCCGGTGTGCCCGACACGCGATGTGCCCGGTAACCCAAGATGGTTGACAAATTCCTCGCGTACCGCTTCGTACCGCCACACGAGACGGAAGCTACCTACACCGTTCCAACGCAGCGATGTGAGCCGGGCTTCGCCAAACGCTGCCCCACCGGCTGGTAGAACCGCGCTAAAGTTTGTACCGTCGTATTCGCCCCAGTTCCACTTACCGCTGGGGAAAAACCAACCCGACTCCCTGTATCCAGACTGTTGATAGGCCAGCACGACAAACGCGTTCTTATACCCGGTGATCAGCTCTGCTTTGACGATGGCGTGGTTGTCGACACCGCGGGACCCCGGCGTTTCGATGAGATACGACGCAGATATCGTCCCGAGACGACGTGAAAACGCCGCGCGCAAATAGGACACCGCCGGCGCTGTGTCGACATCATCCGCAAGCAACGAGTAGAGCGCTGTCGCATCCCAGCCGTTGTTCGTGGCCGCGTCGATCCGCACCCCGCCGTTGGCGCCGGTCTCGCCCGCCAGGTCATCGGCAATGAGCGGGGCGATCAGATCGCTGACAAAAAAGCGCCGTTCGTTGGCAAATATGCGAACCGAATAGCCAAAATGCGTCAGATCGTGCGCCCACAGATAATCGCCTTGTTCGAACCGGAATCGTTTCCGGGTGTCATCGCTGCCGACCAACCCCCAAAACGCGGCTCCCTTGAGATAGAGACTCCCGTAGCGTTTTGTCAGCGCTCTAAAATCGACCATAAACCGTGAGAGGTCGGTTGCCGCATGTGTCGAGGCATTCCACGGAAATGGGTTGGATTGCTCATCGAGCTGGAGCCGGAACTCGAACCGGCCGCCAAAACCTATCTCGTTTGCCGGTGTGGGAAGCTGGCTTTGGGTCGAATCAGCCCCGTTTTCCGCCGCGGCACCGCAGGACAACAACCCGACCAGGGCAATCCCGAGGCAGACGATTATGCGTCCCGGCGCTACCATTTAGTGGGCTCCTCGCCATCCCTCGGGGGCAACGCGACTCCCACCGACACCATATACGTGGTACCCAAAACATCATGCGTCACCACTCCGGCGTCGATCGTCACTCTCGAGACCACCACACCAAAACCACCCGTCACGTCGGTTCCGGCAAGCCCGCCGCGCAATCTCAGGTGATCACCCGCAAAAAGCTCCAGCCCAAAACGGTCCTGCCACTTCCCGTTTTGCCGGCGTTCGCGCTCGTATATAAACGAACAGATCTCATTCCAATGGTACGCCAGCCCGATTGCGTGGGTCATTTCAATGGGCGTGGAACCACCGCCGGCAACAAAATCGAAATCCGGCTCGCCGATGTTGCGAAGCGTATACCCCAATCCGATCATTTGAAATGGCCTGAGAAGAACGCCCAACGTACCCGATAATACCGTCTTCGACTCGTTCAACGTGTTGGGGTCATTGTAGGAGATGTTCTGGATGTCGATCCCGGCCCCGATCGACAGCGACGCGTCTTGTGATGTCCGTACCAGATCTCTGCCAAATGAGATCGTAAAAAGATCTTCCGATGTGACATCCTCGAGCGCAAACCGGTGCCACGACAGACCCAATGCCCCGTACGCCGTCGGTACCGCGGCGGCGATGTAGGCCTCGGTCAAATCGGTGAGTCCGTAAGGTCTGGATAGCGAGGAGAGAAACTCGACCGACGGGACCTGTGTCAAACCGGCGGGGTTGCTCACTGTAGCACTGGCGTCATCGGCGACAGCGACAAACGCGCCGCCCATCGACTGGGTCCGTGTAGACAAAAAGAGTCGCTCGAAAAACGCGGATGCGGGATCGGGCAGCATTAAAAAACAGGCCAACAGTACGGCGCCGCCAAGCACGCGCCGTCGCGCACGGTGCGAAGATCGCGGCGCCCAACACCGCCCGTCACATTCGAGTGCGTTTTTTTTTACGGATCCGGATCGGCTGTTCACATCCGCTCCTGCTATCAACGGGCGATGGCAAACGCCGCCTTTGCCGTGTTTTTTGATGTTCCCTCGCCCGCACCCCCTGAAACGGCAACAAAATAGATCCCCGCGGGCACGAGATTGCCCCCGCCATCTTTCCAGTCCCATTCGATAATGACAGGATCGGCCGACAACATCATGGGTTCATCTTCGACGAGCGTGCGCACGAGGTAACCCGCCGACGAATAGATCCGGGCCGTTACATAGACGGGCAGCTGGTAGTCGGGCGGATCCAGTGTGACGGGGAACTCCGCTGTGTCGTCTTCGGCGAGAAAATACAGCTTGCGATCTAGCGGGACCTTGATTGGCAACACCTGCCGTACGGGATCTTCGAGCACATCGGCCGGCAACGCGTAGGCAGCGATGTCGCGTGGAGACACACCGGTGTCGATCAATCCATCCCCGTCCCCGTCGAGCTCAATCAGGATGTGATTATCGAGGACGGCGATCCGTGTCGAGTCGTTCTCGAGGACGACCGATGGATCGGGCGCCGCATCACCGGCGCCTGCCCCCGCACCACCCGTTATGGCGGCCAGGATTCCCAGCACCGTATCCCCGGATGGAACCGTCACGCCCTGATCGCTGCGCTCGAATCCACCGATAATTTCCCAGGGCAGCGCGATCTCTGCGGCCCCGCCCTCGACGCCGTCCTGTCGATAGACGGCCATGTAGGATTTGCTTTCAAAAAGATTGAATGGGCGGGTACAGTCGAGATAACCACCGATGACCTCCGATGTCGTGCGGTCGGCACGCATCAAGACATTGGGCGTGAACCCGCCAAACTCGATGTGTCGTCGAAAAAACTCCTGGTGAGTCAGATCCTCGACCCCGCCACACATGGTGTCGAGAAAAAGCATCAGCGTGGAGCTGACGGTAACCGCGGGTGCTACGAGGTAGAGATTGTAGTTGTCCCAGGTGACGCCGACCCGCGTGATGTCGTTATCGGTCCCCCATCGCGAGTCCCTGGCCCTCTCGGGAAACCGGGTCGAGGCGTCGAGCACCCATTCGTCGTCCTCCCAATCCGTTGTGTATCCGTCGATTATGATTCGTGAACGAAGATCGCGCCCGGTCGTCGCCGACAATGAGGCAGGCAGCATGATGAATAACAGGAGAATGACCGTAAACCGGGTCATTTGGTGTTTACCCTCTCCTCATCCAATCGCTTGAGCCCTTCCAGAAGCAGATGATCGAGGGGGATATCAATTCGGATTTCGCGCGCGGGCGGCACTTTGTTTTTTTCGAACGAGAAACGCCCGGATTGCCACCGGACGACTTCGTAAATCACATCCATTATTTGGGTTTCAACGGCTTGTTCGAGTTCAGACCGCTGTATCAAATCCGCTTCGACAAGCAGATCACCGATACGCTTTTTTTGACGTCCGTGTTTTTTTAACACGCCGTTCAGCGCGGACTCGGTCACGAGCCCTTCCCTGACCAGGTATTCGCCGAGCTTGAGCGGGCGGTTTGCGATACCGGCAAACGTGACGTTGCCCTGTTCGAAAAAGATGTTTGCCGAATTGGCGTCGCCCGTCACCACGAGTTCCCCGGTGGCGCCGGCGAGATTCAGCATCTGCATGACCGAAATCGGTTGAAAAACGGAAAGGTTGCCTTCGAGATCCGGCATTGGCTATCTGTCTCCCACAAATCGGACGCAATTTGACAGTGGTCAGGGTACCACTGATCCAAGAATCATGCCAAGGAAAGGTTTTGGGAGATCGTGGAAAGGATCGAGAAAACAACGAACCGGCCTCCGCGGCTTGGGCGGAAGCCGGTTTGTAAGCCTGGGGACAGAATCGCGGCGGGCCGACCTAGACGGTCGCGTTGAGACCGACATCCAGCGTGGCCTGCGCCGCGGCCAACCGTGCGACGGGCACACGGTATGGTGAGCAGCTCACATAGTTGAGCCCTTCTCCGTCAAAAAATTTGATGGACGCCGGGTCCCCCCCGTGCTCGCCGCAAACACCCAGCTTGAGGTTGGCGTTCGTTTGCCGACCTTTCTCACACGCGATGTGTACGAGACCACCGACACCGGACTGGTCAAGCGACTCGAACGGATCGCCCGGCATCACATTCTTTTTCACGTAGTCGGTAAGAAACTTTCCGGAATCGTCTCGGCTAAAACCAAAGGTCATCTGGGTGAGATCGTTGGTGCCAAAGCTAAAGAACTCGGCGATTTCGGCGATCTCATCCGCCACCACCGCGGCCCGCGGCACTTCGATCATTGTCCCGATCAGATACGAAAGCTCAACGCCTTCCCGCTCGAGCACGGCGTCGCCAGTGCGTTTGATCATGTCGCGAAGCTGTACGAGCTCCTCTTTGATCC
>CP070631.1:2049208-2051908 GCA_020356045.1 Candidatus Latescibacterota bacterium | reverse complement strand
GGTCGGCGGTGACGTTGCGTTATATTTTAACGTTGGTGATACCAAGTCGTTACAGGGCTCAATTAAAGTGCTGCTAGAAAAAAGCGAAGATGTGTCGACACGGGGCGAGGCGGGACGGCGCCGGGTCGACACACATTTTAACTGGGATTCGATCGCTCGCGATATCGAGGGGTTCTATCTCGAAATCTGCGAACGGCGGCTTCGCTCAAAGTAGCTCCGTTTGGTTTTCTTTCCTTTCAATTCCTTGGTTCCTCTGATAGTCTCCCCCGGGCAACCGAAAAGGAGGCATCATGCGTGAATTAGCCGGGTCGTTCGTGTTCCGCACGGTTGTGTGTGCGATGGGTTTGTGCGTGGTTGTGATCATGGGATGCACCTCTGCCAAGAAGGATCCTCCCGCCGCCAAGGCGGATACCGAACCCTATCGGCTCGAGTCCGAAGGGGATGTGCCGCCGTTACCCGAATCACAGGTTCGGAAAGAAGTGGACCGCGTCGATACGTTCGAAGAGATGCCGGTGACCGACGACGGAATCGATGTCCAAAATGTGGAGCCTCCACCGCCACCGGCAAAACCCGCGCAGAAAACGATGCAGGGGTATCGTGTACAACTCCTCGCTGCGGGAAGTGAAGCGTCAGCGCAAGAGGTGAGGGCCATTGCGGCGAGCAAGCTCGGTGTGTCCGCATACGTCGATATGGTCGATGGTGTTTACAAAGTCCGGGTGGGCGACTGTCCGACGCGAGAGCAGGCCGAGGCGCTGGTGGAACGATGCAGGGGTGCCGGATATAGTGATGCCTGGATTGTGTCGTGCATGATACTCATTCCAAACGCGACCTCGGCACGTTAGCGCGCCAAGTGCGGGTGTGGGCGATGGGCGTCCATTCCAGAATCCGGTTGACACATCGGCTTTTATTCATATACTTAGTCTCCGAGCGGGAATAGCTCAGTGGTAGAGCGCGACCTTGCCAAGGTCGATGTCGCGGGTTCAAATCCCGTTTCCCGCTCCATTTTTCTGCCGCCCGAATCTCGCCGCATGCCAATTCCCCGTCAACATATCGTCTGAACCGCCCTGCTGATCGAGGAACCGTCCGATGTGCCGATTACATCGTACTCAGACCGGTGTTTGCGTGGATGGAGAAAAATCGGGTACGCGCCGCAAGCTCGAGATAAGACGCCTGACGGAACTGATCATCGGATGCCTGCGGCGCGACAAAAGATCGGTTACGAGCCGAGTCGATGCAAAAGGTATTCCCTCCATCAAACCGAGAGGGCCGCTGTCGGCTGGTTGCCGAGTGGTGCGGGTGGTGGCATCCCGCCGTCAATTCTTTGCTACATAGTCTCATTTTGCGAGACTGGCTCTGGAGCCTTTCTGACGGCATTAGGGACGTTCTCGCTCGTGGGGATCAGATTATCGCCAGGGTGTGTCAACTCAATCAGGCACCCATTTCTTTGAATAAAGACTGCCGCCTCCATCGCCCCGTGTCATCGTTTCTTGACGCCCGCATGTAGTCATTGTCTTACGCCTGGCGGTGGGAGACGCGGCCGGGGTTGGGAATTTGCATCCGGGGACTCAATTTTGCGACGGTGGTCAACGGGACCCGTCGGGCCTCGATCGAAATCGCCCCCTTGCTCGAGCCGGATTTGGACCTCCGGAAGTAAAATATGTTGCTGCAAAGATCAGAATGCTATGATATAATTACACTTAAGAGCACACACGACCATGCCGGCGACGCAGAGCCTGTGGGCGCCCGGCGCCGAGGCACACACACCAAAAAACATTGCACAGTGGATCAGTTTCGAAGGGGGAGGGGCACTACTCTTGCTCTGCTCGACCTCTGAAACACGGTCACGCAGCTTACCATCACGGCACGACAGCTCTTTGGCGGGACGACGGTTGCCCAGGCGACGTTGCTTGCGGGCGTGCAAGCACTCGTGGGGCGACCAAGCAAGCGCTCTCAAACCCGATCCGCGTTATCGGGGATACCGGATAATCAGAAGGACCAACAGATGCCTGGCGTTCCACATTTCGATGACGCAAAGGTCAAGGACGCGCTAAAACGATTTATCATCGACAACTTTCCTCTTGATGGCAAACAAAACGGATTGGGCGACAACGACTCGTTCTTGGAGCAGGGGATCATTGACTCGACCGGTGTTCTAGAATTGGTGAGTTTATCGAAGAGACCTTCGATATGCGGGTGCTGGATGAAGAGCTGATACCGGACAATCTCGATTTGCTGAATAAGTTGGTCGTCTACATAAAATCCAAAACCCAGTATCAATAATTCTACATAGGCGTCATGTTGGTAAACGAGTTTTTAGAGCAGTCCGCCCGGACGGATCCGGACAAGGTTGCGCTGGTTTGCCAAGGTCAACGTCTGACGTATGGTGACATCGATTCCGCGGCCAATTCGATTGCCGACGGGCTAATCGCCTGCGGGGTGCAGGCGAACGATCGGGTGGCGCTCTACCTGGAAAACTCTGTTGAGGCCGTTGTCTCGATCTTGTGGTATTCCGGACCTGCTGAGACGCTTTCCCAATTATTTTAACATAGTTCTCAGTGCCTCGTAAGGCGTCTTTCCATTAAAGGCCCCATGCGGTCGGTTGTAGTTGTAGAAGTTCTCCCATTCCTCCAACTTTTTGTTGAGATCCACATCATCGGTGTACGTGAGTAGCTGATAGAATTCTTCTTGGTCCGAACGGTG
>CP070631.1:2044480-2049108 GCA_020356045.1 Candidatus Latescibacterota bacterium | reverse complement strand
GGTAACGAAGAGCAAAAGCAAAAATATCTCCCTGGACTGGCCAGCGGCAAGGACATCGGGGCGTTCTGCCTTACCGAGCCTGACGCGGGAAGCGACGCCGCCGGGATAAAAACACGCGCGGTCAAAAAGGGCGGCAAGTACTACCTGAGCGGCACCAAGATTTATGTGACCAACGGCGGGCTTGCCCGGTACCTGGTCGCGACGGCCATAACAGACCCCGATAAAGGGGCGGATGGAATCAGCGCGTTTATCATCGAACGGGACTACCCGGGTTTTAAAGTCGGGACGATCGAAAACAAGCTCGGGTGCCGTGCCTCATGCACCGCCGAAATCGTTTTTGAAGATTGCGAGGTTCCCGAAGAGAATATGTTGGGAACTGGAGGTGGGGGTGGATTTGCCACGTTTATGAAAACGCTTCACGGCGGGCGCATATCGATTGGCGCGATGGCGGTTGGTATCGCACAAGGTGCCTACGAGGAAGCGCTCAACTATGCGAAGGACCGCAAGCAGTTTGGCAAGACGCTCTCCAGATTCCAGGCCATCCAGCACATGCTGGCCACCATGGCCACCGAGATTCACGCCGCGCGACTTCTGGTTCATCATGCAAGCAAGCTCCGCGACAAGGGCGAACCGTACGTGGTCGAAGGATCGATGGCCAAGCTCTTCGCCTCTGAGATTGCGATGCGTACCTGTGACAAGGCGCTTCAGATCCATGGCGGTTACGGATATACCAAGGAATATCCGGTGGAACGGATGTACCGTGATGCCAAGGTGTGCGAGATCGGTGAAGGCACCAGTGAGATTCAGCGTGCTATCATCGCACACGAGATTTTGAAAGGTTGATCTTTTAGGGTGGTTCGGTCGCGAACCACATTTTGATTTTTATTTGTCGTTTATGTGATTGGGATAGTTGTCCGAGGAAGGAGTGAGATATGGAAAAGGCTGTCATCGTGGCCGCGCGCCGCACACCCATCGGTCGTTTTCAGGGTGGTTTGGCAAGCTTGTCGGCGTCAAAGCTAGGTGCCGAGGTCGTAAAGGATTTGCTGGCGCAGACCAAAATCGATCCCAACGAGGTCGATGAAGTTATTATGGGTAACGTGCTGCAGGCTGGTCTGGGACAGAACCCGGCGCGTCAGGCGGCGATTTGGGGTGGTATTCCGACCGATAAGGCCGCATTTACCGTCAATAAGGTATGCGGGTCGGGGATGAAATCGATCATGCTCGCCGCGCAAGCGATCATGCTGGGGGATGCCAATGTGATTATCGCCGGCGGAATGGAAAACATGGCCGCCGCACCGTATCTGTTGTTCAAAGCACGCTCAGGGTATCGTCTTGGTCACGGTCAGGTTGTCGATGCCATGGTGCACGATGGGTTGTGGGATGTTTACAATGATTTTCATATGGGCAACACTGGTGAGCTCGTCGCTGAGAAATACAAAGTCACACGCGAGGCCCAGGACGAGTATGCGTACAACAGCCATCAGAAAGCATTGGCCGCCATGGAGCGGGGGGATTTCAAAGACGAGATCATTCCCGTGTCGGTGCCACAGCGGAAAAAAGATCCCATCGTCGTCGATACCGACGAAGGACCGCGTAAAGAAACCACCCTAGAGGTGCTGGCCAAGCTTCGCCCCGCGTTCAAAAAGGACGGGACGGTCACCCCGGGGAACGCATCGTCGATCAATGACGGCGCCGCCGGTGTCATCGTAATGTCCGAGAGCAAGGCCAAAGAGCTGGGTCTTCCCATCATGGCCACCATCGATGCATATGCCGCGGGCGGAATGGATCCCGAATGGGTGATGATGGCTCCTCTTAACGCCGTGGGTAACCTGCTCAAGAAGACTGGTGAGTCCATCACTGACTTCGAGCTCGTCGAGCTCAACGAAGCGTTCTCGGCGCAGGCCGTCGCCGTTGTCAAAGAGCTCGAAGTGCCCGAAGAGCGTGTCAATGTAAACGGCGGTGGCGTGGCGCTTGGGCACCCTATCGGGTGCACGGGAGCGCGGATCGTCGTCACACTGATTCATGCCATGCGGAAACGCGGCGCCAAAAAAGGCCTCGCGTCGCTCTGCCTCGGCGGTGGGAACGCCGTTGCGATGACCGTGTCGATGTAGACTGTTGTTCAAAGTTAGCGGGCCCGTTTGACGGGCTCGCTTCATTTCGTGATGTGATTCGATTGTATGGAGGCGTGTCATTTCGCTTGGCGTGAAGTCAGCGGAACGATCCGAATAACAACCAGGGAGAGTTCGAGATGGAAATAAAAAGCGTAGCCGTGTTGGGCGCCGGCACTATGGGCAACGGGATCGCGCAGGTCTTCGCCCAGTCCGGGTTCGACGTCAAAATGATAGATATCAAGAATGAGTTTCTCGAGCGTGGTATCGGGGCTATCGGGAAGAGTCTCGATCGGATGATCAAAAAAGAAAAAATCACTGCCGATGACAAGACGGCCATTTTGGGCCGGATAGAGACCACAACGGATCTGGGTGTATGCGGCTCGGTGGATCTCGTCGTCGAGGCCGTCTTTGAGGATCTGGAGGTCAAACAGGACCTGTGGAAAAAGATCAACGGTGTTGTCGGTAAGGACACCATTTTGGCCACGAACACCTCATCGATCTCGGTCACGCTTCTTGGCGCCGGTGTCGACAACCCGTCGCGCTACATCGGAATGCACTTCATGAACCCCGTGCCGATGATGAAACTGGTGGAGATCATCCGCGGGCTCGAAACCGACGATGCCACGACCAACGTCATTGTCGACCTCTGCAAGAAACTTGGGAAGTCGCCGGTCGAGGTCAACGATTATCCCGGGTTTGTATCTAACCGGATTCTTATGCCCATGATTAATGAGGCCATATATTGTCTCATGGAGGGTGTGGCGACGGCTGAGGCCATCGACGAGGTCATGAAACTTGGTATGGCGCACCCTATGGGGCCACTGACGCTAGCCGACCTCATTGGACTTGATGTGTGTCTGGATATTATGAAGGTCCTGCATCGAGATCTCGGTGATACCAAGTACCGGCCGTGTCCGCTGCTCAGGAAGATGGTTGCCGCCGGCCGTCTGGGGCGTAAATCGGGCCAGGGGTTTTACGACTATTCGAAATAACGTTTTTGGGTGATTTTGATGTCTCGAGGGACCGGGCAACCGCTGCCCGGTCCCTTTTTTTGTGTGTTAATCAGGCAGGTGTCAACTTTGTTGACACCTTTTGTTCGACAGATTGATTTTGTTCATGATGGCTTTCGTTGGCTTGACTTTGAGAAACTGAGAGGTTAACATTTTGGAAAGCGTCTTTATTCGGGGGTGCGTCGATTGACGCGTGAAGCTGCATATGAGCCGGCATCCTCCGGTGACCCCTGTTACGCCACCATGGACTATACCGTGACGGTCGTGGGTGAACCACGGCCTCGGTCATACAACCGTCCAAAACTCCTCGACAGACTCCGCCGCGCCATGCGAACCGCTCGCATGAGCTTCCGCACGGAAGAATCCTACGTCCAATGGGTGCGGCGGTTCATTCTTTTTCACGGAAAGCAACATCCCGCAGTTCTCGGAACCGACGAGGTCCGTGAGTATTTGACGCACCTCGCCGTGCAGCGGCGTGTGAGCGCGTCGACGCAGAGCCAGGCCTTGTGCGCGATCTTGTTTCTTTACCGGCACGTCATAAAAAGAGATCTGGGATTTGTGCCGGACATCGTTCGATCCAGGAAACCCAAGCGATTGCCGGTGGTGCTCTCCCGCGACGAGATCAAAGTGATTCTCAACGAGTTGGACGGGACCAAACGGACCGTTGCCTCGTTGCTGTATGGATCGGGACTTCGGATCATGGAGGCCCTATCGCTCCGTGTCAAAGACATCGATTCCGGGCGACGGCAAATAACCGTGCGGTCAGGCAAAGGGGATAAGGACCGAGTGACCGTGCTGCCCAAGGCGGTTGACTGGTTACTCGAGAGGCAGTTACGCCATGCGCGGAAGATGGGCGGGCTCGTCGATGGGCGGGCGGCAACGCCCGTCACCATGCCGGAAGCGCTCGAGCGCAAGTACCCGAATGCCTCGCGCGAATGGGGCTGGCAGTATGTCTTTCCTGCCCAGAGGTGCTGTGCTGATCGAGAAACCGGCGGTTTGCGCCGCCATCACCTGCACGAGTCCGTGATCCAACGGGCGGTCAGGGATGCCGTCCGCAGAACCGGGATCGCGAAACGTGCGTCATGTCACACGTTTCGACACTCGTTCGCGACGCACCTACTCGAGGATGGCTACGACATCCGGACCGTTCAGAAGCTGCTCGGCCACAGAAGTGTCACAACGACTATGATATACACGCACGTCTTAAATCATGGTGTGATGGGTGTTCGAAGTCCAATGGATCAGATTTAGCGTCGGAGGTGTTTAGATCGCAGCGGGCGCAATATTTCTAGATTCAATTCGTGAGGTGCCCGCCGGTAGAAATCGACGAATGGCCGCATATTAATAACAGATGGGGTGTCCGATCCAAGGCCATTTAGGTGGGCAACGCGATCGAGCTCATCAATACTGGGCTGCGATATAAGATAAGTTAGACGTGCGGCACGAACGTCGAGAAATGGAAAATGGCAGCTGAGATAATCAAAGACAATAAAGAGGGAGTACTGAT
>CP070631.1:2043167-2044380 GCA_020356045.1 Candidatus Latescibacterota bacterium | reverse complement strand
TGGCGGATGAGCCGGGGTCGAGCAGTCCGTAAGCCGAGTTCTGTACCCCTTAGCGGGGGTGGCGGCCATTTATCTGGGATGCCTGTTGCCAGGCACCTCATGCGACCAACCCGAGGGTCAAACGAATCGGGGCGTCTTCTTCCCTCCTATTTGGTCTTACACCGGGTGGGGTTTGCCAAGCTGCCGTCGTCACCGGCGGCACTGGTGAGCTTTTACCTCACCTTTTCACCCTTACCGTCCGCGGTTGCCCGCGGCTTTGGCGGTATTTTTTCTGTGGCACTTTCCTTGGAATCGCTTCCACTGGGTGTTACCCAGCACCCTGCCCCGGGGAGCTCGGACTTTCCTCAGGTGCCCGTCGGACACCCGCGGCCGCCTGTCCTGCTCGACCCCTCTGTCACGGTAAACATACACCCAACGAGGCGGCCCCGCAACCCACGCCTAGGCCTTCCCGTCGAGCTCGTCGTTGGCAAGCTTATCCGCGAGTTTGTTTTCGCCACGCGGAATGTGCGTCACGTCCACCCGCCGAAATCCCCCAATCATGATTCGGGCGCGCTCAAAAAGCGGTTTTAGGGTGGGGTGTTTGACTTTGTACTGCTTGTTGAGCTGTTTGACGACCAGCTCGCTGTCGAGTTTGATGATGAGCTCTTTCGCACCAAGCATTTCTGCCAGCTCGAGCGCCAGAAGCACCCCCTCGTACTCCGCGACGTTGTTCGTCGCAACCCCAATACGCTTCGATCTTCGGAGCAGCTCTTCGTTGGTGTCATCGAACAATATCACTGCACACGCCGCATCCCCCGGGTTGCCACGCGAGGCCCCGTCGGTAAATGCGGTCAGGGTACCCGCCTTTGCAGCGTTGGCTGTTCGCCCGGTCGGCGGTCTTACTTTCGCTCTGGTGACCGTCGAATCCGCAATTTGCGAAGCGACGCTATCCAGCAACCGGCGGCACACACCTTGGTCGAGCCCGGCATCCGCAGCCGCCCGATCGACCGGCAGGCCGGCCGAGAGCGCGTTGACAAATTCGACCAACCGGCGGCCGATTTCGGGGTCGGATGACTCACGCGTTATAGTGGACAAGAATTCGTCCACATGCCTGACAGGTGATGATCTGGTCGTTGTTCTTCACCTCCAACGCGAGCTGCGGTGGAACGCGGCTAAAACAGCCCTGACAGATCTCGTCTTCCACATGGGTCACGGCGAAATCGCCCATTTTTGC
>CP070631.1:2040984-2043067 GCA_020356045.1 Candidatus Latescibacterota bacterium | reverse complement strand
CGCGCGACGAGAATATGGTGACTGTCACAGGTCGATTTACACCACCGGCGGATTTTGGCGGTGGACAGTTGACCGAAGGCGGTATTTTTGTTGGAGCATACGGTGCCTCTCCGACCGAAGTCGAGTCACCAATGCAGGTTCTTGCACTCAGCCAAAATTATCCCAACCCATTCAATCCAACGACGACCATTGCGTTTGTGCTGCCAGAGAAGACAAGCGCCACTTTAGCGGTTTATGACGTAAGCGGAAGGCTCGTGAAGACACTGATAACAGGTGTGTTCGATGGTGGATACAAAGAACACGAGTGGAACGGGACGGATGCCGCTGGCCATCAGGTGGGCTCCGGCGTCTACTTCTGCCGCCTGACCGCGGGGAATCGGACGCTGACGAAGAAGATGGTATTTTTGAAGTAAACTGAGCTGGCAAACTTGACGAAAGCCCGATCACTTAGAAGATTCGGTGGTCGGGCTTCAACTTACTCTTTCCCTCTTACACTTTTTTGATCCAGCGCAGAGTTCTTAGACCAACGCACGGTGGGGCTTCTGGGCGGAGAAAAGCGTTCGGAAGAAGATGGATATCATTGGGGTTATGATATAATAAAATCAACGTAAGTTCTAAATTGGCAAGGCGGACAATAGCCTTAGAAGGGACAGTCGAGCCTTGGGAAAAGGCATTATTTGTATTGCAGTAATTTTGTTGTCACCATCAGCCGGAGCTGTGGCATTCGAGGCGTTATTTTATTCCCCATTGACGTATTATGTTGGCAACCACCCCTATTCCGTCTGCTCCGGCGATGTAGATGGTGACAACGACCTGGATCTGGCCGTGGCGAACGGCAACAGTAACAACGTTTCTGTTCTTCTAAACAACGGAGACGGCACCTATGCTGCCGCCGTGTACTACAGTACGGGTACTGGGCCCCTTTCCGTTTGCACCGGTGATCTAGACGGTGACGACGACCTGGATCTGGCCGTGGCAAACAGTATCAGTTACAGTGTTTCGATTCTTCTAAACAATGGAGATGGCACATATGCCGCCGCTGTGCACTACGGTGCCGGTAATGGGGCTAGGTCGGTCTGTGCAGGTGATTTAGACGGTGACAACGACCTGGATCTGGTGGTGGCGAATGAAGACAGTGACAATGTTTCGGTTCTTCTAAATAGCGGAGAGGGCACCTTTGCTACCGCCGTGAACTACGGTACTGGTGATGCGCCCCGTTCGGTTTGCGCGGGTGATCTAGACGGTGACGACGACCTGGATTTGGCCGTGGCGAACGGTAACAGCGACAACGTTTCGGTTCTTCTAAATAGCGGGAACGGCACCTTTACTGCCGCTGCGCACTACGGTGCTGGCAATGATCCCTTTTCCGTCTGCGCGGGTGATCTAGACGGTGACGACGACCTGGATTTGGCCGTCGCGAATCGTCTCAGTGACAGCGTCTCGGTTCTTCGAAACAATGGCGATGGGACCTACGCTGCCGCTGTGCACTATAGTGCTGGTGATGGGCCTAGGTCGGTTTGTGCGGGTGATCTAGATGGTGACAGCGACCTGGATTTGGCCGTGGCGAATTCCTACAGTGACGACGTTTCTATTCTACTGAATACCGGAAGTGGCTTTTATCTTGCCTCGTTGCCCTACGGCGTTGGTGATTATCCCTATTCCATCTGCGCGGGTGACCTAGACGGCGACAACGACCTGGATCTGGCCACAGCGAATTATCAACGTGACAACGTTTCGGTTCTTGTAAACAACGGAGATGGCGACTATGTCACCCCTGCGACCTACGGCGTTGGTGATAGGCCTCGTTCCGTTTGCGCGGGTGACTTGGACGGCGACAACGACCTGGATCTGGCCACAGCGAATGATCAAAGTGACAACGTTTCCATTCTTCGGAACAATGGAGATGGAACCTATACTGCCGCTGTAAACTACAGTGCTGGTGGTGGGCCTGTGTCAGTCTGTGCGGGTGACTTTGACGGTGACGACGACCTGGATCTGGCCGTGGCGAATAGGGACAGTGACAACATTTCCGTTCTTTCAAATAGCGGAGGCGGCACTTTTGCCGCCGCTGTACACTACGGTG
>CP070631.1:2038695-2040884 GCA_020356045.1 Candidatus Latescibacterota bacterium | reverse complement strand
CAGGCTTCGTCGACCGACCCTGAGAATGGCTTGGAAAACACGTCTGCCAAGTTCCAGTATGAGGTGACTCCTCCCAGCCTTCTTTTCTCGACGTCGAAAACCACTTTCGAAGCTGGGGGAAGCTTTCTGATCTTCTTGAATAGTGTTTTGGGTGTCGGGATGTAGTGGTAGGTCAGAAAATCGTATGCTGCCGTCGGGTCGATTTCCCCGCAAGATCCTCTGAGAAACCCTTGAATGCCTTTGATCTCTGATGCAAACCCAAAATCTCGTCCATCCCAATAGTAAAAGAGCGGTTTGATTCCGAACCTATCTCTATACAACCGCAGTGATTCATCACGTCGATCGTAGATGGCGATCGCGAACATTCCGTCAAGGTGCTCAACGAACCTTTCACCCCATTGAAGGTATGAGGTCAGAACGACCTCGGTATCGGATTCGGTTCGAAACTCCCATCCGAGGCCAATCAACTGATCTCGAAGCTGAAGAAACCCGTATATTTCTCCGTTGTAGGTGATCCAGACATTGCCGTCGATGGATGACATCGGCTGATTTGCGACATCGCGGGTGTCTATTACCGCTAGCCTGGTGAAACCCAGGGTCAGCTTCTGGAAGGATCTTGTTTCTTGGGAATCGGGTCCGCGATGGTGAAGTACCTTCACTGCACCTTGGTAATCCCAATCCGGGTTCGTGCCGCCGACGATGCCACACATCTAGTGAGACCTCATTTCGAGCGGGCAAATCAACCGAAGCATCTCGTCAGCCCATCCCCGAATTTCCGTCAGGTGTTCCTGACCTGGTTTCGGAGCCACTCAGGGCTTGCAGCACCGCGTGCCACTTGTCAATAATTGGTTTCAGCGCGAATTTGTGCCGTACCGCTTCCTTTGCTCGAAGACCATACGCTGCCCTCTTCTTCCCGTCACTCAGCAGGGCGACAACGGCTTTCGCAAATTCATTGGCGTTTCCGGGTGGTGTCAGCAGGCCTGAGACTCCGTCCGATATGATCTCGTCGGGGCCATAATCACAGCGAGTACTGACGGCGGCCAAACCGAGGCTCTGGGCTTCGATCAACGAGTTGGGGGAGCCCTCATAGTCGCTCGTCAGAACGTAAAGATCAGCAGATCGTATGACAGCGTACGGATTGTCCGTAAAACCCATCCATCGGACCGCGTCGCCAAGGCGGAGTCTTCCGGTCTGCCGCTCGAGGTCCTTGCGTGCGGGACCTTCACCACAGACCCACAACGACGCTGGAATATTGCGGCGGACTATTGCCAGCGCTTCCAGCATCATGTCGTACCGCTTGACGGCGACCAGCCTGCCCACCGCCGCCAACAACGGCCCGTCGGGCGGCCGGAGGTCTGTTGGTGATTTCGCAAGGTGATCGATTACCTCAAAGTCGCAAGCGTTTCGGATGGTGCTGACGCGGCCCGATGTAAAGGGATAGATCGAAGCTACGTCGGATGTCAGGCGCTCCGAGTTTGCGATGAATCGATCGGCGTTCCGGTACAGAGAACGTGCCGAAATGCCTCGCAGGCCACGGTCATGATGGCGGGGGCTGCTGCCGATGCGGGCGATCCAGGGGGGGCTGTGGGTGGAACGCTTCAGCGCGGCGCCGGTGAGAAGCGCGTTGGCGTTGACGGTGCTGACGACGACGTCCGGTCGTCGATCATTGACGAGTCGACGGAGACGGCGCGCAGTGGAGAAGAACGTTGGCAGACCTCGGTAATCGAGATGATGGACCTCGACGTCCTCCGGCAGCGGGTAGCTCATGTCGTTTCGCAGAAGGCAGACCGAGGGCTGGACGATGTCTCGATCGAGGTGCTGGACGATCGTGCTGGCGACACGTTCGGCGCCACCACCGGTCCAGGCGTTGCAGACAAACCAGACGTCGAGGGGGCGATCGGGCGAATTCTCTGCGCGGTTCAAGGTGTCGCCTCGCGGTTGGTCAACTCTGAAAAGTGTCGCGCGTATGTGGATGCGACGGCCCGCCAATCGTGCGCTGCACCGGTGGCGAGGGCCGCTCCCTGGACCTCTGGGCCCACAACGTTCTCGAGGGCTGCGAGGATCTTCTCGGCCAGGTCCTCCGGATCCTTGTCCCGGCAGAGCCAGCCGTTTTCTCCGTGGTGGACGATGTCGGGGATGCCATCCACCGCGCTCCCGACAACCCGGCAGCCCGCCGCCATCGCCTCGAT
>CP070631.1:2037325-2038595 GCA_020356045.1 Candidatus Latescibacterota bacterium | reverse complement strand
GCAAGCTTGGAGCGCTCGAGAAGCGCCTGGCCGATCACGATAGGCAAATCATCGTGGTCGTAAAGGCGGTCAAGAACCTACTGAGTCCGACGCCGGTTCCGAAGAAACGGCGCATTGGTTTTGGGAAAGACGAGCCCTAACCAGCCGCCGAAGCTGACGGATTTAGCCCATTACGCCGACTGCGAGGCAATCGTCGCGCCAGGGTCAACCGAAGCTTGGCTCTACCGTTACCGGTTCCATTATACTTCCTTTGGCCCGATTTGGCGGAGCGATTCGCTTCGTTGGTCCGTGGACCCGCTAGGCCTCTTCTAGCCTCTTTTGGTTAAGCAACTCATGGCGTGGATTC
Organism: Candidatus Latescibacterota bacterium; assembly: GCA_020356045.1. Classification (GTDB taxonomy): domain Bacteria; phylum Krumholzibacteriota; class Krumholzibacteriia; order WVZY01; family WVZY01. The sequence continues at coordinate 2,038,249 of CP070631.1, read as the reverse complement.
GCGGACCCGCTAGGTTATTTCTAGCCTCTCTTGGTGACGTGACTCATGGCGTGGATTCATGGGCTCGCTAGGCTTCTTCTAGCCTCTTTTGGTGAAGCCGTTTATCACGTCGGTTCTCGATCCCGTTAGGTGTTTTCAGCCTCTCTTGGTGAAGCGATTTATCACATCGGGTCCCATCACCCGCTTGGCTTCCAGACGATTATGTTTGGCACACAGCAATCTCAAGTTTGACAGCGCGTTCGAGCCACCCCGGGCAAATGGTTTGATATGATCGACGTGTAGATACCTCGTGGCCCCACACCGGTTGCCCCGCTTGCCGCGGTATGTGCATCGACCGTGGTCCCGGGCAAACACCGTGTCGCGAACCGCTGCCGGGATGTGTCGTGAGCGGGTTCTCGGGGCCGCTGGTCTTGGGCTTGAGGATCCTCTGGTTGGCTTTGAGGTGTCCCCGGGTGACTTCGTTGCCGGTTTGGCCATGCGTCTCTCACGCCGTCGGTGTCGTTTCTCCGGGCTGTGACGCTCGAGAAACTCGGATATCAGAACCTCGAACACCTCCTCGAATGTGCCCGTCGGTAACCTGTTGGAAAGAAGTGCCTTGACCTCATCGAGCTTGGCCATAAATCCCTCGGTGGCCAGAAACTGAACCAACAATCGCTTCTCGATCCGCGGGGCGGGCGACCCGTCGGGCATGGAGGGTGGGGGATCTGTCGAGGTGGGCGCCGGTTTGCCGGCGTCGATCTGTTGGGTCGGGGCCTGGCGGACACGGGCCCAGTCGCCACGCCCGCTCTCCGAGCCAGGTCTTCCCCGGTCCCCCCCGTTGGCCGGGTTACTCCCGCGGCGGGAGTTAAAAATCAACGAGTTACGTCGATTTTTGGCATTTTGCCCCATATCGGTGACTGCCACGCGGACCGGTTTGACCCGGTC
>CP070631.1:2030661-2037225 GCA_020356045.1 Candidatus Latescibacterota bacterium | reverse complement strand
CCGGTCAACGCACATGGTGATGCGTTTCACCACGATAGCGAGACGGCGTTTGTCGCCACTGACGCCGGTTTTGTCGTACTCGATGTCGAAGCAACGGCCGTTGTCGACACTCTGGAGTATCCCGCTGGCATCAACCGGGTCAACTTTCTGTATCACGGTAGCGAATTCGCGGTGGCTTTTGGCCCGCACAAACCCGAGAGCCCCGCGACACACAGCGGCAAAATCGTTCTGCTCAATCTGGAAGACCGGACGACCGAAGCGTTGACGATTAACGGCGCCGCGCTCACCTGGAATATTGGCGGGGGCAATTTCGCGTTGTCGCCAAGCGGGAAAATTGTTTTTGCGACCGATGTCGCGACCGCCAACGGTTACTTGATTTGTATCGATCCAGACAACGCGAGCTGTTACAAAAGTGTGAAAACGATGACCCTGCCCGAGTCCGACATGGCCTCTGCGATCAATTTCCATGGCGACCACGTGTGGGTACTGGCCAAATCGACCGGTATGGTCTACTGCTATCACCCGGACGAGGGTGAGCTGCATAACCAGTGGCAGGCAGACGCTTCGACCGACTATATTTTTGCCACCTCGTACGACGGTGAAGTCGTGAAGGTTTACAGATGAGAATCCGCGTTGGCAGACAAAAGCTATTCGCAGTCGTACTCGCCACGGTTTTTCTTACTCCGGTCATCAGCTGGGGACAGTCGCAAAGAGCCGGATTGGGATCGTGGCAGAACCCGGACATCGGGCTTGTGTACGACCTCCGTTTTGATCTTCATGATGCCGAACGCGATGCCGATGGCAACACCGAGTGGACGACACGGGGATTCCGGCTGTCATCGGCTGAGCTGTCCGTGGGCGCGGCTATCGATCCGTACGCCCGGCTGGATTTCAACGCGTTCTTTAGTGAGGAAGGTGCCGAGATCCACGAGCTGTTTGCATTGTTCCCGTCGCTGCCGCTCAACCTCAAATTGAAGCTGGGGCAGTACCTCGCAAACTTTGGCCGCTGGAACCAGTTTCACACCCACTCGATGCCCTTTTCGACCGAACCGAGGGTGATGAACGAGTATTTCGATGGCCATCTGATGCTAGATGGGCTCGAGACGTCCTGGCTGGTGCCGATTCCAATCTACACCGAGTTGACAGGTGGCGTTTACAACGGTATAGAAGGCCACACGCACGACGCGCTTCCTACGGCCGAGGAAAGCGAATGGGGGCCCGACAATCCGCCGCCCGGGTGCCATATTCATGATGGCGAGATTCATTGTCCGGGAAACCCCGAGCTGGAAGAGGAGTATCGGGCGACGGTGGAAGATCCCGACGCGCCCGTGCAGGGCAAGACAAACAAAGGTGTGGATGATCTGGCCTATTTGCTCCGGCTAAAAACCTCGATCGATCTCGGGTTGAGTTGGGGTGTCGACATGGGTGTGAGCGGCATACACCAGCCAAACTACGCCTACTCGCAGCGGGTGCCCGGCAAAACGTATTCGAAGACCGGATTCGGAGCCGACATCACGGTGTTTTGGACCCCCCCGGAGGCCAACCTTTATCGCAATATGGATTTTGGGGTGGAGTATTTCGCCAACAACGAAGAGTTCGAAGTCAAACGCGGCGAGCAGATATTTCAACAGACGCTCACTCGAGACGGCGCTTTTGGATACGCCCGTTTTCGTCTAAACAGGCGTTGGCAGTTTGGTGTTTTTGGCGAGGTATTCGAACCACGAAACGGCCCGAACGTGGAGCAAAAACGGTACGGCGGTTTCCTGACGATGAACATTAGTCATTACCAGTATATCACGGTCGAGTTTTCACGCTATGAGGCGACGCCCACGGCAGACCCGCTTCACATGATCGTGTTTCAATACGACGGCGTTATCGGTTATCACACACACGGGAGTCAACGATGAACGGTTACATCACGCACGGACAGGTGAAGACGGCGGCTCTCATTTGGCTTTGCGTGTTTCTCTGCGCGGCGTTGCCGGTCGATGCCAAGAAACTCAAGGTGGTCGCTTCGATCCCCGATCTCGGTGTGATGGCCGAACGCATTGGCGGCGACAAGATCGAAGTCAAAACGCTCGCATCGGGACGGGAGGATTTTCATGGCGTTCCCGTGCGTCCCAGCTTTATCCCCACACTAAACCGCGCCGATTTGCTCCTTACGATGGGACTGGATGCGGAACACTCGTGGCTGCCCGCGCTCGCTCAGGAAGCGCGCAACCGGAAGATCATGGAAGATCACGAAGCGTGGATCGAGGTCTATGACGGCGTCGAAGTTCTAAATATCCCCGACGTCATCAGCCGCGCGGAAGGTGAGCAGCATCCGGAAGGGAATCCGCATTTCAACGTCGGTCCACATTGTGGCGTACCGATGGCGGAGAACATCGGCTACACATTGATTGAATTCGATCCTGACAACGCCGATGTCTATCAGACCAACCTCGATGCATACGTGATCGAGCTCGAGGCGTTGACCGAACGGTTGAAAGAAGAGGGAAAAGATCTCAACGGGGTCACGATCGTCAGCTATCACTCGGATGTGTCGTATTTGGCCAGTTTTTACGGGATGAACCATGTGGGTACGCTCGAGCCCAAACCAGGAATCGAACCCACCGCCCGACACGTTGCCGAACTGGCGAAAAAGGCAGAGGCCGACGGGACCAAGCTTGTGATTTACCACCAGGCGCAATGTGGCAAGCTGCCCGAGAAATTTGCCAAACGGATCGGGGCACGGTCGGTTCAGTTTGCCAATATGGTGGGAGCCAAGAAGGAGATCAAAACCTTTATCGATCTTCAGGAATACAACCTCCGGGTGCTTCTCGAAGCCCTAAAAGAGGCCGAGAAAGGAAACTAGTCCAACATGACCGCGGCGCTTCTCGAAGTCAACGACGCCGAGTGGGGCTACTCCACGGGGAGCGGGTTGTTCTTCCCTGCCAAAAGGGTCAGCTTTCATGTCCGTCCACGCGAAATCGTGTTGCTCACCGGACCCAATGGCGCGGGAAAGACAACGATTCTCCGTGGGCTTCTTGGGCTGGTCAGACAAGGTAGTGGTACGATTCGATGGTCGCTGCCCCGCTCGCTGGTGAGTTATGTTCCTCAGGAGTCCGCAATAGACCGTTCGATTCCAGCCACTGCGCTGGATGTGGTTCGAACCGGAAATCCAACGGATTGGGGGCGCGGGGTCGGCCCCGCGCGCAAAGCGCTCGCTCATCTGGGTATCGAATCGTTGGCGACTCAGCATTACGCCTGGCTCTCTGGGGGCCAGCGGCAGCGCGTTCTGTTTGCGCGTGCCATGGTCGGCTCGCCAAAGTTGTTGCTGCTCGATGAACCGACGATCAATGTCGACGCAGCGACGGCCGACCGGATCGGGGAGCTTTTGACCCGGTTGTGCACCCAAGACGAGCTGGGAATGGTTATCACGTCCCATGTCAAGGACTGGGTGGCGGCGACACGGGAAGTCAAAGTGGAGGTGAGGTGACCGTCATGAGCGACCTGGTAGCCATTCTGGTGTTCACATGGGTTCCACTGGTGGGGGCGTTTGCATTTTCGCTCACGGCGACTCCGTTGGGCGCGTTGCTGTCGCTACGCGATGAAATCCTCCTCGGCGTGGCGTTGCCACCGGTAGGATCGGCGGCCATCGTAGCGTCGGTTCTGTTTGGTGTGTCGCCGGACAATACGCTCGCGCTCTATTTTTCTGCCGTGGTGGCCATCTTGATTGTCAGCCTCGCGCTACCCGCCAAAGGACGCACGCTCATGAGCTCCGTGCGGTGGCGGGCGGCGCTTCTTGCCTCGGTGTTCTGCGCCGGCGAAGCCGCGACGATCTTGATGAGCGCGGTGTCGACCAATGTCGAAGCGCATATTCAGCACATGCTGCGTGGGGAACTGCTCGCAATCGGCGGTGCCGGTCTAGTCGCCTTTGGACTGCTCACGGCCACCCTTCTTGTTTTGGGGTATCGATTCCGGGGGGTCATGTTTGCCCTCGGTATCGACGAGGAAGGACTGGTCATCCGCCTCCAGGACAAAGGGCGCTACGCGATTCTGGTTTTCCGAACGGTGTCCGCCATTTTGATCGCCGCAGGTGTGATCTGGGTTGGACCGCTCTTGACCCTGGGTCTACTTGCGGTCCCCACGATGATCTGGGAACGTCATGCACGGAGCCTCGCGGGATTTTTTGCGGGTGTGATCGTTATTGGCGGGTTGAGCGTTCTACTGGGTTTTGCCGTCTCCATCGTTCTCGATCTACCCCCGGTTCCGGTGGTGATTTGCGCGTTGTTTGCCATCGGTGGTGTATTTGTTTTATTGGCTCGTCATTGAACCGATTTGACTCGGTTTTCGTGATGATCTTTCCTCGGCGTAATAGATCACCCCTCCCCAGTGAAGACCAGATGGCCGCGCCCGGTGCTCGGGCGCAACAAGCCTATAAATAGAGACTTAATCCTGTTGACATGACGTCTTTCCCATATCGAGCGCTCGAGCACCCTGTCGCGAAAACCCGAGCGGAATCAGAGGTCACTCCCGGAGTGGAAGATATTGTCCAATAAATATCCATAATTCAGCTTGACATCTAGTGTGGTGTTCAAGTATTGTCCATATATTAACAGACCGTTTGGCATTTTTTAACCGTGACGCATGGAGGTTCGAAATGAAACACACATGGAAGATTCTGGCTGTTGTCACCGTGGTCGCAATGGTCGCGCCGCACGTGTATGCGGACCATTGCAACACCCATTCGAAAAAGGATATCGTCGACACCGCCGTGGCGGCGGGTAGCTTTACCACGCTGGCAGCCGCTTTGACCAAGGCCGAGCTCGTGGAAGCGCTAAAGGGTGAGGGGCCGTTCACCGTTTTCGCACCCACTGACGAGGCCTTTTCCAAGTTGCCCAAAGGCACCGTCGAGACGCTGCTCGAGCCGGAGAACCGCGAGAAGTTGGTCGCGATTCTCACCTATCATGTGGTCTCCGGCAAGGTGGAGGCCAAAGACGTGGTCAAGCTCGATTCCGCAAAGACGCTCAATGGACAGAGCGTCGACATTTCCGTCAAGGATGATAATGTGATGGTGGGCAATGCCACCGTGACAGCGACTGATATCGAGGCCAGCAATGGCGTCATCCATGTAATCGACACCGTGTTGCTGCCGCCCGAGTAATTCGCACTCGGTGCCCCACCAGCCCAAGCAACCGTCAAACGCGGGGTCGTCACGATGAATCGTGCGGCGCCGCGTTTCTGCTTGGTCCCTGACTTTGAACACGCTACCTGTCGAACCTGCGACGGCTGAGAATCGGGAGTCAATTCAAAAACCGCATGGGAGTCGCCGAGGATCCGTTGCTAGTCGTTCACGTACCGGGGGTATGTTGTCTTTGCCAATCTCGCATCGCCGAGATCAAGGTCGAGCGTCAAAAATGGCCATGTTGTGGAGGTCAAACCCAAAACCACACCGTCAGGGTTTGCGATCCATCCCGTGCCGGCAAAATCACAACCTTCGGGTGTGGTTCCCGCCAGATTCGACGACAGGCAAAACGCGCCGGACACGACCGCGGCTGCTTGACCACCCACGATCCATTTTTCCCTGGTCGATGTCGGGGTAGCCCTGGGGCAGACTAAAATGTCGGCACCTTGCTTGCCGTACTCACGTGCGCGAACGTTGAACCATAGCTCGGTACAGATCAAGAAGCCGATCTTGCAGTGTTTGGTGACGGCGACGTCAAAATCTCCGTTGCCGCGTTGGTACCAAGTGGCCTCCCAAAACCCGGGCTCATCGGGCAGGTAGTACTTGGCGTGCAGGTCGACTGCACCCGTCTCCGACTCCCATACAAAGCCCACATTATACCGACATCCGTCATCAGTGGTTGGCCGTGTGCCCACGACAGTGGCCGGTGCGAGTTCGTTCAGCCTCACCATCCACCGGTCGTGCGTCTGGACGGCTCGTTCCCAAAGGTCCGCGCTAAAATCCCTGCTGTGCGCCAGCCAGCGATAAAACGGCATTTCGGGCAATAGCACCACGTCGCTCTTCTCCTCGCGCACATGCGCGACGAGCTTTTGCCAGGCGGTGTCGAGCTCGCCCGGATCATTGGGAAATTCGCATACGGTGGTTTTCATTATGGGTGTCGAGAATCTGAAGCGTCATCGCCCGTCAACGACGCCTGCGATTCCAGAGGTTGATCCAACCGAAGCCGTGCCTGCAGGCGGTGGATCCACCACGGCACCAGTGCACATACGGCCGCGACAACGAGTCCTTTGACATGACCGAGTGGATCAACATCCCAGGGCCAGATCACCACTACCGAGCCGATAACGAGCCCTCCGATGAGCGCGTGCGTGAAGTGGTAATGTTTTCGGAAAAGATAACCGATGGCTCTCGCCATAAGCACAATCCCCACGATGGCGCCAATGAGAAACACAATCAATACCAGAACGTTGACCTCCTTGACTGCGGCGATGTAAGTCGAATAGCTGCCGATAAGCAGCTGGAGAAGCGATCCGCTAACACCGGGCAGCAGCATAGTCGCCGCCGCTGCCGCACCCGCGCAAAAAATAAAGATTCCTTGCCCGATGCTGGGATCGCGG
>CP070631.1:2026121-2030561 GCA_020356045.1 Candidatus Latescibacterota bacterium | reverse complement strand
GAGTCCCGCTATCCACTTCGACCGCCGCCTCCCATCCGACCATATGTACGACGACTCCCCCCGCGCCAACGATGAACATCTGGCCGTCGATTTTGTAGATGTCTAAGAACTCTTCCCCTGGAAACTCTTCCCAATAATCCCACATACCGTATTGTAGGTACCATATTCTCCCATCTACTGACGCCGTCCACACCTCGTCAACTCTGTCTACCCACACGGACGTATAATTATTGGAATCCCGGCTGGACCACTCCTCGTTGCTATATATGACCGAGCCATCGATTCCCACAGCATATCCGTAACCGGATGGAAGTATGTGAATATCGGAAATGTGATCTCGGTTATAATAGGTTTCTTGCGGCCCAAAATCGTACGTCCAATCACCATTTTCATACTTCACGATCAGGTCACTTATGTCGTCATCGTGAATACCTCCTACCACAAACACCCGATTCTCGGAGATTCCCATCACACCTGAGAATGAGAGGTAAGAATCTAATTTGTGATCCACGATCTTCCAGCTGTAGGTTTTTTCCGGTTCAACGGGATCGATCGGATCGCTGCACCCAGCAGTCCCCAGCAATACTGCGACTGACACGATCGTTAGACAAATCTTTGCCGTCAATTTCCTCATGATGTCCCGCCCGGATATTGATTCGACCCTATTTAATTTTTGTGTATGTAAGACCCACCCCAACGTAGAAACCTTGAGCCATCTTTGGGTCGGATGGCGGCGTCATCGTCGCATTGGAGAAAACGAATGACGCTGCTGCCGTCACACCGAATCCCGAGCGGATCCCAATGTCTAATCCAGCACCCACATCCACGGCAAGATTCGCCTCGTCGTTTCGGACTTCTGACCCGAGATAGCCTCCGAGGCCAAGTTCGACGTAACCCAAAAACCGGCTTGCCATATCGAAATTGAGCCTCGGTCCCAATGTGAGCAGGCTGGCATCGAATTCCCCAACGTACGAAGAATCGTCCAACGAACCTGGGGCGCCAGTATAACCGCCGACCAGATCCCACCGCCCAAAGGAGTAACCAAGCCGGACCGCCGGAGCGAAGCTGATATCCCCGCTGAAGTTGTCCCCCCCGTGAGAGAACCCACCACCGAGTAGCGTCACAAACCACCTCCTTCTGGGTTGTGGAGGCGGAGCTTCCTCGATATAAACTTTGATGGTGAGCCCAATAATGGCCGCTCGATAGGTGGGGACATCGATCTTCTCGTCAACCAGGTTGGTGACCATCTGAAGCATTTGAGTCTCGTCGGAATCCAATGGCTCATCCCTTGAATACTTATCCACCAGGGCGATTCCCTGTGATCGTTCCTCCGGAGTAAGCTCTCCTTCATTGGCGAGCCCAGTCCTCAACCTCTCGCCTTCGGCTTCCAGGTCAGCCAACCGTCTCGCTTCCGCATGCAGATAATCCGAATTAAGCGCTACGGGAATATCCCCGACTGCCCCCTCCAGGTTGATTTGCGGCTGCTGCTTTTTGCCATTTCGTCTCGCCCACTCGCTCACATCTTTCTCAAGGAAACGCCTGAGCTCGTGAAGCGTCACCAGGCCATCCTCGGGATTGCGGTCTGCTTCACCCGACAAGCCGCGGACCAGCGAACCAGTAAACGCCCCGTGACCCGTTTCCTTATTCTCATAGGAGAGCTGACCACCCGAACAGGACGCGATAAACGCCCGCCCCTGCGCCTTTGTAAACTCGTCGTAATAGCGATCGCTCAGTGCCATGTCTTCCTCCGCACCCTTGCCTCCACGCGAAATACCACCGGCGTGACACGCATCGAGAATGACGACCACTTTTTTTGCATCGATCTCGTCTATCTTGCGTATGAACCGGTCGCGCTCGATCGCAGTATCATCGAGAATATCCAGATCGGCGTCTCGCGGCGCCAGATAGGACCGCCCGCCCTCTTCAAACCCGTGCCCGGAGAAGAAAATAAGAACCAGGTCTTCCTCTTGTGCCTGCCGCGCGATGCGTTTGAGATATTTTCCGATGTTGCGCTCGGTTGGCAATTTGTCGGTGTCATCCGTTAGAAGCACGACGGTTTCTTCGGAAAACGCACCACGATCTTGGTCAACAAGAACATCATAGAGAGCTTTGGCGTCCCGGACGGCAAAATTGAGATCGGGTATGTCGTCGCTGTCATAATTGTTAATGCCAACGATCAGTGCGTATTTCTTTTCCGCAACGAATTCTTCCGGTGTGTACTGAATCTCCACACCGCTGATCGCATCCGGCGGTACTCCCGCACAAATGGTGGCAAGCACCGCCGCTACGATCGCATGAAATACCCATCGTGACTTTTTTCCATGTTGGCGCATCTGGCTTCCCCCCGGGAGCGCGAACCGAATTCTGAAACTAGCAATTAACGATTGCAATTCGTGTGTGGTTCCTTTCAGAACAACTTTTGCACCGTGGAAAAATAGCACGTCGCCCGTGCCTTCCCCTTCTGGCCCGAATCAGGAGCGGCGCCCGATAAGGGTGATCCATTCCCCCACTCGAGACTGCCGGTGCTGCCGGTGGAGGGCGGCTTCTTGGTTATCATGAGGCCTTTGGCCATTACCTCTTCGACTTGTTGGTCATTGATGTTCGATCGAACCACATAGTTATCCGTCCATTCGAGATCTTCATCGTCCCACCACCCACCATCATCCCAGGAGTCGTCGTCCCACGAGTCATCATCCCAGGAATCGTCATCCCATGAGTCATCATCCGCCCACGTGTCGTCATCTTTTGACTCGTCGCGGCCCTTTTCTCGAGAAGCGGCTTCAGCCTTCGCCCACCCCGCTCGCAACGCTTCCTCATCACCAAACGGTTCCAGACTGGCCACGGCAAAAATGGCGTCGACCCCATAGGGCTTGGTCACCGTAATCGCGTAGTCTTGCATGGCGCCCGGCACCGCGCGGACCTGGCCAGCTCGAAGAAACCCGTCCTGCTCGGAGCGGTTGGGGAATATCAATGCCATCTTACGATCGCTCATCGAAACGTGATACACACGGACATGGCAGTCCTTGTCGGACTCCAGAAAAATCGTGAGGTTTTCCCCTTCGACGTATGACCCGTAGTTGCCCTGGTCAGTCGACAATCTCAACGCAAAATCGGATTCCGATCCCCCAAGAGCTCTTGATATCAGCGCCCCAAGCGCCTGGGCTTCACCGGAAACGGGTGGCAGGAGCTCCGACTTGGACAACCCTGGGAACGCCTCAAGGCCCAGCTCGCGGCTCACTTCTGATATGACACTACCGGAGCTCTTGTCGGCCATCCGCAGCACAACCCGAACACCCGCTTTGCCCACCTTGTAGCTTCCTCTTACAATCGTGCCCCAAAAGCCTTTGGCCTGATCGCTGTCTTCGGGTGACAACACCGTGCTTTTCTCGGACAGGGCACGCTCAACACGTCCACCCAGATACGCCCCAACCGTGCTGGTGCCGGCGATATCACCGTCAGGACTTTCCCAAGCGATCCCTTCAAACCGAATGTATTTGGTCTGAACCCCTTTTGCGCCCGACTGGCGGGCCTTCGCATACAAATCGTCCACCATACTTTGCACGACGGAATCGATGTATTTGGTGTCGATCGAATAATCGCCCTGCTCCAACGCGACAGATGATCCGGCAACAAAGACCGGGCATACCACCAGCAATACGATCAACCTCGCCGCAATGGAATCGATCGACCACATGACAGTTCATCTCCCCAAATATGTGGTGTAACGGGGCGTCAACCCGGAAGGAAGGCGGTAAGGAAGGGACAGCTACGCTGTGTTTAGATGTGATGCAGGTCGATGTGATGCTCCGCCCCCCGGGGAGCGCGATCGTCACCGCACTCAACCGCCTAGTGACAGAAAAGAGTATACTCGACGAACGGGGGGCTATCAACTGGATTCCCAATGGTCGAGAAAGCGCTCGGCGAGGGCCCTGGCACGGCGTTTTGTGTGCCGATGATTGGAGGGAGGGAGCATTGGCCACGCCGTTGGGGCACAGTTAAGACTCCGCATACCGTCGAATGTCGTCGGCGATGATCTTCGCCGCCTCGAGGAGCGCACCAGATTTGTCGCCACCATTGAAGCGCTCGACGATGACCTGGTTCCCGCGTTTTACGCAACCGCCGACGGCACCGTCGTCGATGCAATACGCGAGACCGATCAGATGACACGGCAGATCGGCTTTTCCCGCAACATAACTTACGTAAGGGGCTAGCTGCGGGAATTGTTCGAGCACAAGCTCTCCGACATGGCGCCCGGACATCGACCACAAGACGACATGTGCAACCCGGGAGAGCTCCCTCAACGCCTCCTCGGCGTCGGGCCGCAAGACTCGTTTGCCGCAAACCGGCGGCGAGCAGAGTGTGCCGTCTACATCGACCATGACCGCGACATCGATATTGGAGATTCCATCCCATATCGACACGGCCAATCACTCCCTCTAT
>CP070631.1:2022032-2026021 GCA_020356045.1 Candidatus Latescibacterota bacterium | reverse complement strand
TTTTGCGCTGCAGCTTCCCCGACCACCTTGGCCTTTGGCACCGCCTTGGCTTTGGCTTTAACACCCACTTTGGGTTTTGCCACGGCGGCGGGGGCGTCCGCGGTTTTCTTCACATCTGACTTTTTGGCTTTAACCGCTTTCGCCTTGGGCTTGGCTTTGGCCTTGGGCTTGGCCTTGGCTTTGGGCTTGGCTTTGGGCTTGGCTTTGGCTTTGGCCTCTGCCTTGGCTTTGGCCTTGGCTTCCGCCGCCGCCTTGGCCTTGGCTTTGGCTTTGGCCTTGGCCTCTGCCTTGGCCTTGGCTTTCGCGGCTTTCGCCTCCGCTTTCTCTTTTGCCTTTCGAGCCGCTTCGGCCGCCTTGGCTCGCTTTTCGAGCCGCTTGAAATGCGTCTCGATGGCACCCACCATATCAAACGAAGCAACGGTACTGTTGTCCGCGTCCACGTAGCCCGCGTCCCGAAGGATTTCGATCAGGGCATCAACAGTAACTTTGAATTTTTTGGCTAGATCTTGAATCCGCATCTATCGTTGCTCCCTCGGTGCGTTTGCACACGGCGTCATTCGGGCTTGACTTCCTTCTTTTCCGGTTCGTCTTCCGTATCAACCGTTATCTCGGTTTCCTCGTCGGAAGTCGCTTCGGCACTTTCCTCGGTTTCGCCGGCGGCGTCGGCGTCATCTTCCACGTCTTTGATCGTTGCCTCTTCGTCTTGCGCCGGGCTGGTGTCGGCACCGGAGTCCTGATCCTCTTCGTGCTCGGTACTCCCCGTTTCGGTGTCGTCCGGTTCCGTATCAGAGAACAGGGTCTCTTCGGTCAGATCCTTCCGCGCAGCCGGCTGCTCTTCCTCGGCAGTTGTCGTGTCGTCATCAAAGAGCGGTTTTTCCTCTTCCTTCGCACGGGCCCGCTCTTCGTTTTCTTTATCCATCAATTCGCGAAGAGCTTTCTCGAGCTCCTGGATCGTTCCCTCCGCCGTTTCCTTGAGCTTGGCAACGGTTTTGGGTCCGAGGCCGGGCAGCGCCAACAGATCGTCATCGGACGTTTTGGCAAGTTTCTGCACCGTATTGATACCCTCACCCTTGAGCGTCTCGGCGATTCTCGCCGTCACCCCCACCATCTCCTCGATCGACATCGTGAGGTGTTCTTCGAGCCGTTCACGCTGCTCGAGCTCGCGAGTCGTGGTCAGATCGATCTGCCATCCCGTCAGCTTGGAAGCGAGACGAACATTCTGCCCATCCTTGCCGATGGCCAGCGATAGCTGGTCCTCTTCGACAACAACCAGTACGCCGTGGGCCTCCAAATCCACACGGACCGACGCGATTTTGGCAGGCGATAGCGCCCGGCTGACAAACGCCCTGATGTCGTCGCTCCACGGAACGATATCGATGCGCTCACCGCTGAGCTCGTTCACGACGGCCTGTACGCGCGAACCTTTCATCCCAACGCACGCACCGACGGCATCAACCCGGTCGTCGCGCGAATACACGGCGATCTTTGACCTTCCGCCTGCCTCACGGGCGACGCTCTTGATCTCGATAATACCCTCGTAAATCTCCGGAACTTCCTGCGCGAACAACTTTTTGAGAAACTCCGGACTGGTTCGCGACAACACGACCATCGGACCCTTGGCTTCTTTGTCGACGTCGATAATACAGGATCGGATCGACGCCCCCTGGTTGTATCGTTCCCGCCGGATCTGTTCTTTCTTTGGCATCGTCGCCTCGGCGTTCCCGAGATTAACCAAGATTCCGCTTCTATCGATCTGCTGTACCGAACCCGAAACGATTTCGCCTACCCTATTTTTGTATTCCTCGAACGTCCGCTCTCTTTCGAACTCTCTTATCTTTTGCATTAGAATTTGCTTGGCGATCTGAATCGCATTGCGGCCGAACTCGTTAAAGGGCAGGTGAATCTTGACGGCACCGCCAAGCTCCGCTTCTTCATCGAGCTCTTGCGCTTGATCCAGGGTGAGTTCAATGGACGGGTCTTCGACTTCTTCGACAACGTTTTTCACGAGATACAAAGCGATATTCCCGTTCGAGTCTTCTTCAATTTCGATCTCGGCTGCGCTCCCAAACTTTTTCTTGACCGCAGATGAAAAACCGGCGGCGAGCGTTTCCATCAGGAGTGCTTTGTCGATCCTTTTCTCTCGGATCAGATTGTTGAACGCCTCGGCAAACTGTACGTTCATTTTCGGCCGTCCTTCTTCCTTCTACTTTTCTTTCGTTTCTTGTCGATTTTGTATTCTTGTCCGTGCAGGTTGGCACTCAGGATATCGGAGAGCTTGATATGATGCACCCCATCTTCTGTGTCCAATTCCAGCAAACCATTTATACAAGATCGTATATACCCTGTATATGTCTTTTTACCCGCGTCCGCATCGATATACTGGACTCGTGCTTCGCGCCCATTGAAACGAACAAAATGTTCCTCTCTGGTGAGGGGGCGGTTGTTGCCCGGCGACGACACCTCGAGAAGGTACCGTCCGGGAAACGGATCGGTTTCCTCGAGAACAAGACCAATCGCCCGGCTTACCTGCGCACAATGTTTGATACTCACACCGCCGGGCCTGTCGATGTATAACCGAACGATCGGGTTCTTCGGACTCCCTACCACTTCCAGCTTGACGCATTCATACCCCAATGCCTCCAGCTCCCGCGCGACGATTTCTTCAAGCACCCTGTTGTCCATAGGATTTCACGCAACGGAGAGACAGTGTCCAGCGTGGCTTGGGACATGAAAAAAGTGGGCCCCCGCGCCCACTTCATACATCCCTATTTAAATACCAGAAATGCCGTTGAGCCGCAAGTGTAAACTACCGATTATAGAGGAAATCGGCCACCAAGGTACCCACCTGCCGGAGGGTCTCCTTGGAGCACTTGTCCGGTGTGTCGTCGAGCGTGTGCCAGTACCGGTACGGGAACTCGATGAGGTCCACGATCGGGATCCCCGCCATAAGCAACGGGATATGGTCGTCGTAGACCGGCTGGCCGCGCTGGGCCACGAACACGTCGAGCCCGAGAGCCTCGGCGCGGGCAAACAGTGCCCTGGTAAGTTCCGGTTCTTTGGCCAACGAATTGGCCTCCTGGTGGATCCGGGCGCCCGCCCCACCGACCATATCGAGAAGAATGCCCCACTGGGGACGGTAACCCCCGAGATTCGCCGCGAAGTACTTTGACCCAAGCAAGAAATGGTCGAGATCCTCAGCCTTCCCATAATCCTCTCCGTCAAAAAAAACCAGGTCTACACCGGTCCCTTCCGGCGGGTGTTCCCCAACGATATCGGCCAATTCGAGCAACACGGCGACGCCGCTTGCCCCATCGTTCGCACCGAGGATCGGCTGCTGCCGCAGGCTGTCCACCTCCTCCTGGTCGGCCCAGGGTCGCGTGTCATAATGCGCCGCGAGCAACACTCGTTTGCTTTCCTCGGGCGAAAACGAACCGATGATGTTGATCAGCTCGAGCGTCCGATCCGAATAGGGGTCCGCGAGCTCGAACCGCTGAAAGGATACGACCGCCCCCTGAGCCTCGAGATGTTTGGCTATCAGACGAATCGACTGTCTGTGCGCGGGGCTTGCAGGCGGACGAGGTCCGAGATCGCATTGCGCGATCAAATAACGCCAGGCCGCCTCGCCGGTGAACTCGGCCGGTTCACTGCCATCGCACCCGGCAACCGGCAGCAGAGCGGCCAATAGAATTCCGGTTAGACCGACCAGCAGCGCCTCGCGTCCCGGATTAGAACGTGAAAACCGCCGTAAGGCCAATTTGAACGAGCGTGGTAGTTTGGTTCGATGCATCACTGTGTGAACGTGAATAGTTTATAAAAAACGAACCGTTCAATGCCCTGGTAAAGTTGTATGTTACGCGCGGCGACACCCGGATCGTGGTCGTACCGGGGAGCGACTGGAAGAAACCCGGCTTGTCGGTGGACCGCCGCCCGCCCGTTCGGATATAACCCGCCGAGATGCTCGTGTCCAGTCTACTTTTCAGAGCTTTGTT
>CP070631.1:2016214-2021932 GCA_020356045.1 Candidatus Latescibacterota bacterium | reverse complement strand
ACACGATCTGGTACTATTTTTCGGCGCGTGACACCCTGGGTCGAACCGCCTACTGGAGCCAGACAGCGGGAGTTGTTCATGACGAAGCGATAGTGCGGTCGAATCCGATGGAGGTGACCTGCCTCCCAGCAAATGCACTGACCGACTCGTGTGGAATTCTCTATGTGGATGACGAAGGCTACACGGCACACACGTATTTCGCACAGGCGTTTGAAGAGTTAGGGATAACGCCAGATAGATACGATGTCAACCAACCGGGTTATGCACTCGGGAACGGCCTTGGATCGCGTGTAGTCGATGTTGCGCAACAACTAGCATCTGTTTATAAAACCATCATATGGAATTCCGGTAAATGGTCGGACGGAACCATCGGTGATGGGAGTGGGAACCCCGACAAAGCGGATGACTTTCGGATCCTCTATGAGTTTATCGACCAGGGGCCTGGGAGCCGCGGGCTCTATATCTCTGGGGATGGTATCGGCGAGGAGTGGGTAAGTCTGACCGGCACCTATGCGGCGGACCTACGAAGCGATTACATGGGCTTTGATCTTCTCAACGGCGATCACGTCGCCGCTGGACAGCCGATTTCACCACTGGTCGTCGGCCAGCCGACCTCGAGCTTTTATCATGCGGCAGCGCCCGATACCGTCGTGGCCTATGGTGGATGTCCGGTGATCAACACGTTCGATGTACTCACTCCCACCGGCAACGCCACTCTGGAGATGGCGTATTCGAACAATCCCGCTCACGGTGCGGTGATCGCGCAGGAAACACCGAACCAAGTAGGCGGGATCGCGCGTGTGTTTCTCTCTGGATTCAGCTTCCACTACATGAGGGATGACCGCCCGGCGGCGACCTCGGATCAGACCCATCATTTGTACGATATTTTAAGAGGTCTCTATGCGTTTCCCGGCGACTCGGTACTCGTGACGGTTGCGACGGATCCACCCGGGTTGAGCATCGACATCGATGGAACTCCGTACACATCGCCACAACAGTTCAATTCGCTGCCGGGGTCGGTTTGCTCGCTCAGCGCCGGCTCCAAACAGTATCAAGGGGACACGTTGCACGTCTATATAAACTGGAGTGATGGAGGCGACACGACGCACACAGCCACGATCCCCTACACCGACACCACCTTTACTGCCTTTTATGAGCCGTTGTTCGAGCACGCGATGATCGACTCCGTCGTCGATGTCGCGAACGATCAGGGTGGATGGGTTTACGTTTACTTCCGACGTTCCCTCTATGACTTCGCCGACGAAGACAGCCTGCCCGTTACAGGATACACACTGTACAGGCGTGTGGATGATGCTGCTGTGCGAGAAATGATACGGGATAAGGGAACGCCCATCGACACCGAAGTCGACTGGTCGCTGGCTGAAGCGGTCACCAGTTTACCGAGATTCGGAGACAATTCTCAACTCGTGTCGTGGGATGATCACTACTACTTGGTTTCAGATGGTTCCGCTGCAAATAGTTTCCCGCCGGGAGTGTGGGCAGTCGTTGTCAACGCGCCGGGACATCAACAACAACACTACATCGCTTTGGCGCCTACCCTCGTTGATTCGTCGGCCACCGTATCGTATTCGGTGTATACGATTTCGGCCGAGACGACAACCCCGTCGGTTTACTTTGTCAGCCCTCCGGACAGTGGGTATTCGGTGGATAACATTGCGCCGGCCGAACCGCATGGGTTCTGTGTCACGTACAACTCTGAACAGGGAAATGTCTTGAATTGGGGACCCTCCCAAGACAACGACTTTCTGCACTTCAACGTGTATCGTGAGGCGACTTCAGGTGCACCGGAAGGGCCTCAGGGATCACCGTCGACCAACGCCAGCAATCTGGCAGCAGGCACGCAGACGTTGGTGCACTCAACGACTGCGACCAGCTGGACGGACCCGGTTCCAGAAGGCTGGCGGTATTCGTACAGCCTCTCGGTGGTTGATATTCATGGCAACGAGAGTGATCGCCAGGGGCCTGAGGACGTGACGGGAATCGAGGATTTCAGGCCGCCCAAAACAATTGCACTCTACCAGAACGTACCCAATCCATTCAACCCGACGACCGTGATCCGTTATGACATTGATAAAGATGGAACAGATGTCTCTCTAATAATTTTCGATGTCGGAGGCCGGTTGGTGCGGACGTTGGTCGACGAACCGCAAGATGCCGGCAAACGCACGGTCCGATGGGAGGGAAAAGACGCACGCGGCAACACCGTAAGCTCGGGCGTCTACTTCTACCGCCTGACCGCGGGGAATAGGACGCTTACGAAGAAGATGGTTCTTCTTAAATAGATCGCGAGCCAGCATTTCTAATCGGGTGGAGCTGGTCAGCGGTTCGATCCCGCTCACCAGCTCCAATGTTTTTAAAGAGTCGCGACGTCGGGCACTCCCCGACGAATCCCATCTTACGGTTATCTTACATTTTATATTTGCCAATCTCGCTCAATCGGGGGCTCGGTCTGTTTGCGCGGAGTGGGCCAGGGAAACCGTTTGAGAACTATTGCTTGGGCCGTTGGTCTGGGAGTTTCGGCACGCCGAACAACGCGCGGGAATTTGGTTTTGGCTAGGGTTTGCGCATTCGATATTGTATAATGGCAGTCCCCTCTGCCCGCGGCATCCTGTCCTTGTTTTTGAAGGGAGGGGACCCATGAACGTGCCAAGCATGGTTTTGATTGGGTTGCTTGTGCTGGGGGCGATAGTCCTCATTGGCATCGAGGGTGGAGAGGTGGTTGCGAATCCGGACTACGCGTCTGGCTGCGTTTCGTGCCACGGAGACTACAATTCCGGCACGTACATATCAAACGTGGATGGTCAGAATTGGGGCACGGACCTCATGAGCGGCCACAGCGATTTCCTGATCGGTTCCAACGACTGCGGTATCTGCCATACGAGTCCCGGCAAAAGCCCGGTATACCTGGCAACGTCCGATGGCGGGGACGGCCTCGAACCCATCGGTTGTCTTGGGTGTCACGGACGGAACGAAGGGGACGCGGGTGTGACGGGTGCGGGTCTGCGGCAGCATCATTATAACAACGGCGTAACATCCTGCCTCAATTGCCACCCCGATGCGGATCCTTCTGCGTTTACGCCGGTCGGCGAGGATGTTCTTCCGCCGTACTATGCCAATCCCGGAACCGGTCACCCCAACATCCCTGATTCAGCATGCAACCCGGCACCGGGTTACCCGGAGGACGTTTTGGGTGCGGTCGGCACGGGTCTCGACAACGATGGGGACAATCTCTACGACGAGAACGATGCCGATTGTTCGGCGACCGGTATAGAGGATGAACTTGCTTTTGGAGTCGAGCTCGGTCAGAACTACCCCAACCCATTCAATCCGGAAACAACGATTCGCTTCACCCTTCAGGAACGGACCAATGTCCGTCTGGATGTGTATTCGGCCGACGGGACGTTGGTGCGGACGCTGACGTCGCAGTTGGTTCCACCCGGCAGTCATCATGTTGTATGGGACGGCAGAGATGCTGAGGCAAACACGGTCAGCACGGGCGTTTACTTCTACCGCCTGACCGTGGGGAAGCGAACGCTCACGAAGAAGATGGTGCTTTTGAAATAAGCCTTGAAGAGGACAAGTGGATTCGAATGGAGCTGATCGGCGGTTCGATGCCGATGATCAGCTCCAAATGCTACAAAGAGTTGCGCGATTCGGCGGTTCCGCCCGAGACCCTCATTTTACGGTTATCTTACACTTAAAAACCGCCCAGTAAATCGCAATCGGGAGATTCTTTGCTGATCTGTTGTTCTTCAGCGAGCGCCCCGTCCGGATAGCTGGGTGGGGTAGCTAAACCACCTTGGACTTGGCGGACCCGCCGACGCGGTGTCTTCTAGGCAACAGTTCTGAAGACACACAAGCCCGTCGAGTCTCACCTGATCAACACAAGTTTCCTCGTCACCACCTAGCCGTCTGCCTCAAGGCGGACGAAGTAGACGCCTGTGGGACCTCAGCAAAAAAACAGCGGGCGAAAAAAGACGAATATCACTAGAGTCATGATATAATGAGTTCATCGCGAGCTCAAAAGCGGCAAAGCGGACAGTATTTTCAGAAGCCATACCCAATCCAAGAAATACAACTATGTTGCGCGATACCAACGGCATCTTAGCCTATGCGATCTTATACACTCTGAGTATGACGACGCATGTGTTGTTGGCCATGTGGCTCTGTCGTCGAAGAAAGATTCCGATCAGAAACGGGATTGCACTGGGGTTTTGTTATATCTGGAGCATGAACACCGGTGCCCGAATTCTCTATGATATCATGAACAACCGGTTCGACTGGCTCAACTATTTCGATCCCAGTTACTATATGGAGCCAGGCATGTGGGGCGGTCCGCTGGTCTACCTCGTGATTGCATCGATGGGGACTCTGTTGTTGGCTCGTGACCGACGAAGTATGCTCGATATAGTCGTGTTGACACTACCTGTGCCGATGATTTTTGCCAAAGCCGCCTGTTTCGTCAACGGATGCTGTTACGGGGCAGCTTGTAGTCTGCCGTGGGCCGTGATTTTTCCCGAAGGCGGCACCGAAAGAACGGCCCCAGCCGGTGTGCCTCTGCACCCAACCCAACTCTATGAGATTCTTGTCTTAGTGGTTGTCGCGGTTGTCTTAATGTTGCTGGACGGGAAGCGATGGAGAGGCACATTACTGGTGTGGTTTGTAATGCTGTATGGTATCGGCAGACCAATAACCGAATTCTTCCGAGCACCCGAAAAACTCGACGCCGTCATCGGACCGCTCACGCTATCACAGGCGATCTGTTTTGCTGCCGCTCTCGTCGCGGGCCTGACCCTAATACTAGTACGATATCTCGGAATGATGGGGCCGCGGACCGACATGATTGAGGGATGATATCGCTGCAAGCGAATAGGCGGATAGGCGTGCCTTCCACAAATACCACCCGAACTCAATATCATGGTTCCGATGAATCTATCGGGTCGATTGGTATGTTCTTCTTCTTACAGTAACACCGTATGGAACCCGCAATTCGTAACCCCTTGCATGCTAGGCAACTACCCCCTTTGAATCTCGACCGATTCCTGCTAGAATATCCCTTGGTGCAGACAACCATCCTCGGCTAACGCTTCCGAATACGAACACCCAACGTCTCAGGGGGACGAGATGATTGGGCAGACCGTATCTCACTATAGAATCCTCGAAGAACTCGGTGCCGGGGGTATGGGGGTAGTCTACAGGGCCGAGGACACCAAGCTCAAACGAACGGTCGCCCTCAAGTTCCTGCCGCTCGAACTCACCCGAGACAAAAATGCCAAGACACGCTTTATCCATGAAGCGCGGGCGGCCTCTGCTCTACAGCATCACAACATCTGCACGATCCACGAAATCGACGAAACCGAAGTCGGGCGAGTCTTTATTTCGATGGATTGCTACGAGGGGGAAACGCTCAAGGATAAGATCGCTAAGGGACCACTGGCTGTAGATGAGGCCATCGACATCGCGACTCAGGTGGCAAAAGGCCTTGCGGAGGCACATGAAGCGGGGATGGTGCATCGCGACATTAAACCGGCCAACATTATGGTGACCGATAAGGGAATCGTTAAAATCCTCGATTTCGGATTAGCCAAGCTCGCGGGCGTGACGAAAGTGACGAAAACTGGAATGACAGTGGGGACGGTGGCATATATGTCGCCGGAGCAGGCGACAGGCGAGGAAATTGATCACCGGTCGGACCTT
>CP070631.1:2007873-2016114 GCA_020356045.1 Candidatus Latescibacterota bacterium | reverse complement strand
TGGTCGGTAGTTCGAGCTAGCGCCATTGCCTCGACGTTAGTATTGAAGCTGGTTGTAGTCGCGTCATAGTTGGATCGATTGATGATCTTGGCGAGAACCACCCAAATCGACATGCTGTAATCCAACTCAAAACGGTCTATCTCATTTAGTATGTCCTCGACATCGTCAGGACTGGGATGCACCCCGTTCGTGCCGATATGGAGGAGAACGACGTCGGCCGGGTTTCTTTGTAGGAACGTATAGACGCTATCTGCGATTTGAGCGTCGGTCCATCCGGGACGGCCATCGTTTTCAGGTTCGGGAAAGAAAGTGCCACCGGCCGATAAGGTGCCGACGAAATCGAAATCGTAACCGGCATTTGTCATCAGCTGCCAAAGCGGATACCGATAACTAATCCTCTCTTCCGGCGGGCGAATATCGCCTGAGTGGTTGTCGTAGGTGATCGAATTGCCAAGTGGCATTATTCTGACCACAGCGAGAGACTCCTGGACGGTAATCGTAAACATTTGCTGATCGGTACCCTCGCTGTTGCTGGCCTCGACGATGACCTGCTCGCTTCCTGCGGCCGTCGGAATCCATTCGATCAGGCCGCTGGTGGAATCGATCGACATTCCGGCGGGGTGGGTGAGAAGCGCATACGTCGGCAAGGGGTATCCGGAGGCATCGACATCGTAGGTGTACAGCCACCCGGCGTACGCGTCGGTCACCGGCGTAGACGTGATCACCGGCGGAACCGAATCGACCTCGATCGCTACCGTGTTGGACACATACGTGGATCCCGCTTCCGTCGACGAAAACGGCGTCACACGTGTGTGCCACAGCTCACCAACTTCGGTTTCAGTGTATTTGATAATGTTGGGTCCTGTGTTGTATAACGCCAGAATTTGCTCTGCAGACAACGCGTAGCCATAGATTCTCGCGTCGTCGATGCGGCCGTTGAAATATCTTCCGTAAAACTCGCTGGAGCCGATCCGGACGTTGTTGTCGTTTTGCATCAATGGACCGCCCAACGGGAAGGTCTCATCGATTTGACCGTTGACGTATATCTTCATGTTGCTGCCATCGTACGTGCCGGCGACATGGACCCATTGCCCACCCGGCACGGGTGTGCCACCGATCAGGCGGTATCGCGATCCCCCCACACCGACTCTCAACTCGAGTTGGTCGTCGTTTGTGCCGGTGAGCATGAGCGTATAAATCGAGTAGGGTTCAGTCGTGCCCGTCTCCTTGGAGATGATCCGTGCAGCGTTTGGAAAGCTGTCGACGTATATCCACGCGGCAAGCGTGACATAATCGACATCGAGGGCCGCCGCGTCCGGAAGCGCCAAAAAGTCATCGACGCCATCGAATTCAAACGCCCCATTGCCGCCGTAACCTCCCGTCGCGTTCCACACCGGGCTTCCACTGGCGGTGGCGGTCTGCCCATTGCCCGAGTGATCCATGAGCGCGTTGGCTGCGCCGCCCTCAAAAGGCATGAGAAGGGCATGGACCGGAGATCCGTCCTTATACCAGGCGGTTGCGGCCGTAGTCGCGGTTCCCGCAAGGTCGTAATTACAGATCAAATCATCCGTCGTCAAATTGCCCGGCGAGGTTGCGGTCAAGGAGAGGTTTTGAATTTCGGGTCCCGGGCTTAGGGCACCGCTAAGAAGGAGAAGTAAGCTAATTGCCATCAGCAGATGCCGAGCCAGTTGTCTGAATGTCATGGTTTTCTCCTGGGTAAGATTTTCGACCGTTTTGGCCTTTACGACAAAATCAAAGCGCCGGATCCCTTATCTGGCGCACGTCCCATGGATGGCGCGCTGCTGAATAGTCGCCTACCGCTTCTGGGAGCGGGACCGCTGTTCGTCACGACAGGCAGCCCGGTCGCGATTTACGACAACAAAATCGCAACCGAGCTGGCAAAACCTCCCATACGTACAAGAACTTCCTATTTAATCAGTATCATCTTTCTTGTAAGCACGTTGTCGCCCGCCCTGAGACGATAGAAATAAACGCCAGAACTAACCGCATTTCCTCTCGCGTCCTTCGCATCCCACACAACTTCGTGCGGTCCCGCGCTGATTTCTTTATTTATCAAGTCCACGACCCGTCGGCCGCGCGCGTCGAAAACGCTCAGGCTGGCATGACCCTTCTCGGGGAGCAAAAACTGAATAGTCGTGTTCGGGTTAAAGGGATTTGGGTGATTTTGATGCAGGGTCAACACCGCAGCCGGTGTCGACAGCGCGTTGGTCTCAAAGAGTACCCATCGCCCGTTTTCGTCGATTACGTCCACCCGATAACGATAAGACGATCCGGGTTTGAGGTCATCATCCGTGAATTCGAAGGACAGAACCGCTCTGTCGATCGCGGGGTTGACGATCTCGACAAAGGGTCCGTCATGTCCTTCCGCGCGCATAACGACGAAACGCGTGTACGGATCGGTCGCAAAAAGCTCCCAGCCTATGACGATTTGAGACTCCACGACGTAGGTGGTATAGCCACGCAGTAACGTGGCAACGGTCGACCCGGTACAATAGTCGATTGCGTCCTGCCCATCGGTGTAGTGCTGCTCGATCTCAGCGTCACTCAAAGATCTGCCGTAGATAGCGATTTCGTCGAGCGATCCGTCGTAGAAATAATCGGGTGTTCCCCCATAAGCCATATATCCGATCCCAAGCGAAGTGGATGCTCCAAAACCGGCTGTGTAATCGTGATATGCGGAGTCTTGTTTGGCTCCATCCACATAGAGACGGATACGGTCGACGCTATCATCCTTGACACCAGCGATATGATGCCATTCACCGTCGTTCAATGACGTCGATCCGATGATGTAGGTCCCATTGCCGTTTGAGTCGAGCATTACGAACATTGCTGCACCGGTGTTTTGCTGGGCGCCTATCCACCAGTGAGGTTTTCCGCCGCCGCCATCATCGCGTCCGATCATCACCTTGTTGCGGCTGCTGACATTCGTAAATTTTGCCCAGAGCTCGATAGTGATGCTCTGGTCACTCGCCCAATCCAGCGCCGCGTGGTCATCAACCGTGACGCGGTCGCTGGTGCCGTTGAAATCCT
Organism: Candidatus Latescibacterota bacterium; assembly: GCA_020356045.1. Lineage (GTDB taxonomy): Bacteria > Krumholzibacteriota > Krumholzibacteriia > WVZY01 > WVZY01. The sequence continues at coordinate 2,013,063 of CP070631.1, read as the reverse complement.
GTGCACCGTTGACGATTCCCGCAACCGGTGTTGGTGGGGACACCAATGCCTGTCCATCGAGATCGGCGTAGAAGTCCTCGTAGACGGTTCCGCTCGTCTCGTCAAACTTCCAGAAACAGATCATGTCCTCGGGACACGACGGCGGCTCGGTGACAACGATGGTATAACTTTGAGTGTCGGTCCCGGAGGAGTTTGTCGCCTCCACCGTTACCGGAACGCTTCCGGCAGCCGTGGGCGTCCAGTCGATGACACCACTGACGGTATCGATAGTCATGCCCGCAGGATAAACAGTCAGCGCATATGTTGGCGCCGGCAAACCTGACGCATCGACATCGTACGCGTACGGCTGTCCGACAACCGCATCGACGGCGGGTGTCGATGTAATCGTTGGTGCGGTCGGTTCAAATGAGCAATATCCCTTGCCGATCAATCCATTATTGTAGTGGATGAGTATTTCGGCCTGCGTCATCGCCTTGTCAAACGTTGCCACTTCATCGACGATGCCCTCGTACCGGTAGTGGCCGCCGAGATTGATATAACCGATATTTAGGTTGGCGCTTCCACCAAAACCAGCCGTGTAATCGTGATATGCGGAATCGACCTTCACCCCATCGACATAGATACGGTTCATGTCAACGCTGTTATCGCGAACCGCGGTGATAAGGTGCCACACGCCGTCGTTCAGAGCACTGCCTTTGTTGCCAATGTAAGCCCCGTTGCCGTTGGTATCGCGCAGTTGGAACCGAACAGTGCCGTTGTCATCGCAGCCGACCCACCAGTGCAGAGCGCTGCCGGGGTCGTCTCGTGCAACAATGACCCGGTTGCCTGCTGTGCTCGCGCTTGTGTTCATCCAGTAGGCGATCGTGAAGCTGTCATCCTTGTCCCAGTCCCAGGACCCATCGTTTGGCGCGTTTACTTCGTCGCTGGTGCCGTCAAAGCTCTGGGCGCCGTTGACAGTCCCGGTAACGGGAGTCGGGCACGCCGTGCAGGTCGCGTCGGTCCCTGCGATGTCATCCGCGTATGGAGGGCCTGTTGTCTCGTCAAACGCCCAGTAATGCGTTATGAGTTCGGGACAAAGCAAAAGTTCGCCGACATGAATGTCGAAACTCTGACTGTCCGCCCCGGCGGTATTGAACGCCCTCACCTGGACGGCGTAGTCGCCGGTGGCGGCGGGCGTCCAGTCAATCACACCGGTCGTTGGGTTGATTGTCATTCCGGCGGGCTGTGTCAGGAGCGCGTAGGTCGGTGCGGGAAAACCGGTGGCATCGACGTCGTATGTGTAAGGCTCACCAACAGTTCCCTCGGTTACAGGTGAGGACGTGATGACCGGCGTTGCCGGGATGTCGATATTGAAGCTTTGGGTATCGGCGCCCGCCGTATTAAAGGCTCTGACCTCCACCGCATAATTGCCGGCGGCAGTGGGTGTCCAGTCGATCACACCGGTCGCCGTGTCGATCGTCATTCCCGCGGGAGATGACAACAGCGAATATTGCGGACCCGGAACACCGGTCGCATCTACATCGTAGGAGTAAGGAACCCCAACAGATGCGCTAGTCACGGGTACCGACACGATCAATGGTGCGACGTGGCTTTCTGGACAGTATTCAAGCGCTGCTAGACCATTTGTGTAGTGTTGCTGGATCTCGATGTCGTCCAGGGCTCTGCCGTAAAGGGCTATTTCATCCAGCAGACCAGCATAGAAATAGTTGGGCGTCCCTGCGTACGCCATATAGCCAATCCCGAGGGTGGTCGTCGCCTCAAAACCGGCCGTGTAATCGTGATACGCCGAGTCTTGCTTGACACCGTCCACATAGAGCCGGATTCGATCGACGCTTTCATCCTTGACGGCGGTGATGTAATGCCAGTTGTCGTCGTTCAACGACGTCGAGCCCACAATATAGGTGCCGTTGTTATTTGTGTCGAACAACACAAACATGGCCTTGCCGGAGTTTTGTTGGGCACCAATCCACCAGTGAGGCCGTCCACCGCCCCCATCATCGCGTCCGATCATCACCTTGTTTTGACCGCTCACGTTTGTGAATTTTGCCCATAGCTCGATCGTCAGGCTTTGATTACCCGCCCAGTCGAGCGAGGGATCATCATCAACCGTAATACGATCGCTTGTTCCGTTAAAATCCTGTGCGCCGCCTACGATTCCCGCTGCGGGCGTCGGTGCAGAGGTGGACGCTTGCCCATGATTGCCGTCGTAGGAGTCCGCATAACTCGTCCCGCTCGTTTCATCGAGCTTCCAATAGGCGACTACGCCATCGGGGCAGAGAAGTGGTTCCGTGACATTGATCGTAAAACTCTGGTCGTCGGTTCCCGCCGAGTTAGTCGCCACGACCGTTACCGGCTCGCTACCCGCTGAAGCCGGAGTCCACTGAATGACACCGGTGTTTGCGTCGATGGTCATTCCCGCTGGATTCGTGGTGAGCTGAAAGGTCGGAGCAGGTGTGCCGATGGCCTCCACGTCATATGTGTAGAGCTGTCCCACCTTTGCGTCGGTGACCGCCATCGATATGATCGTTGGCGCGACGGTTTCCACCCCACAATATCCTGTGCCCGAAAGCCCATCGTTGTAGAAAGCCATGATCTCCGCATCGGTTAGGGCCTTGTCAAAGGTAGCCACCTCGTCGACGATACCGTCAAAGCGATAGTGGCCTCCGATGTTGATGTAGCCGATATTCAGATCGGCGGTTCCGCCAAAACCTGCCGTGTAATCGTGACTGGCGGAGTCGATCTTTGCGCCATCGACATAAATTCGGTTCATATCGGCGTCGTTGTCCCGGACTGCCACGACAAAATGCCATACGCCGTCATTCAACGCGCTACCCTTGTTTCCGATGTAGGCGCCGTTTCCGTTGATATCGCGCAGTTGAAATCGAACTGTGCCGTTGTCATCGCAACCCACCCACCAGTGAAGGCTGTTGACGGCGTCGTCCCTTGCCACGATCACGCGGTTGCCCGCCGTGCTGGCGCTCGTCTTCATCCAATAGACGATGGAGAAACTGTCATCCTTGCCCCAATCCCAGGACCCGTCGTTTGGCGCGTTCACCTCGTCATTGGACCCGTTAAAATCTTGGGCACCATTGACGATACCGGCGACGGATGTCGGGCAATTGGTGCAGGTCGCGTCGGTCCCGGCGTAATGATCTGCAAACGGAGGACCAGTCGTTTCGTCAAGCTTCCAATAGTGACTCATGGAAGCCGGACACGAAACCGGCTGCGATTGCACCGGCACGGGCATCGCAACGGCGATGCATAACCCGAGCGCGATCGAAAGCGTAACAATTGAGAGATAAGGTAGACGGACGGTGGGAAACATGATGTCTCCTTTGTTAATAACAGTTAACCGCGAACTCGACCTCCACGATATGAGGTGGGAAACTTACCCGGGCTCCTATGTTGCTCGGGTTTTCCGGCGGGAAAAGCAGTTCTGTAATGCTCGTTCCCCCAGGTCTCGACATGTTAAGAAGTGAGATACGTTGAAAACGATCTCGGGTGAACCGCAAAAAGCTTCAAAACGATTCGGGCGGGGGTGCTTAGAATCGACACACACCGAAGCCCGCTGCCACAGCCACGGTTATGTACACAGGGTGGCTTTTTTCGATATCTGGGTCAAACAGCCGACTGCCGGTTTTTGAGTTGATTAGATAGGACGCGGAGAGGGCGCGGGCCGAAGCTGCGCACTTTGTGGAAAGTGTCAAAGATGTAGCCCCCCCAAGGCCGGGAGTCGCACTGCAGGGAAATCCGGTTCATATGATGTTTCCCGCGATAGTTGAATCCCGAGACTGCGACCGAGATTGTAGCATACGAACGCCACAAACGTCAACTGCTATATCAGGAATGATTTAGCGGGGTGAATGGGATTGTTGCGGCGATGAAATGTGGGTGGCTATACAATTATGTCTGGGCTCACTCATAGCCAAAATAGTAGGTGGTAGGTCTAGCGCGTTCGATAGGCCGCCGGCGTACGCCGGCGGGAGCCGCTCGCTGGGCGTGTACGCCATCTCCGCACGACGGTCGCAGCGATAAAAAACAGGAGCTAAAGGGGGGGATCAAGAGGAGGAATTTAGCGGATCCGCATGGACGCAACCGTCGCAAGCGTCCGGTGTTCCGCACGATCTGCAGGCCAGCACATCCGAATCGCCGACAAATTCTGCCGACTCTCGCCGCACAACCGCCTGGACACCGACCCAGACCACGATGAGACCGACGACTCCGCATACGGCGATGAGCATGTGATAGATCATCGTTACTTTCCCATTCCGGCAAAACCCATAAAGGCCATCGACAACACACCGGCGATCATCAACGTCAGGGCAGCGCCCTTGACGACCGACGACACATCGGCGAGCTCGAGTCTTTCGCGAAGCCCCGACATAAATAGCAGCGCCAGCGTAAATCCGGCGCCCGCACCAATCGCGAACGAAAGCGACTGTAGAAAATCGTACTGACGGTTGGTTTGAAACAGGGCCACGCCGAGGATCGCGCAGTTGGTGGTGATCAGCGGCAAGAAGATACCGAGCGCTCTGAACAAGGCCGGGCTGAACTTCTTGATAAACATTTCGACGAGCTGAACCGCCGAGGCGATGACAACGATGTACGAAATCAAATGGAGATAGGGAGCATTGATGGCCACGAGCGCTTTGTGAATGCCAAACGCGCAGATCGAGCTGACCAGCATGACAAAGGTCACCGCGGCGCCCATGCGAACCGCTTTGTCCGTCTTATCCGATACGCCCAGGAACGGACAGATGCCAAGAAACATCGCCAACACAAAATTGTTGATCAAACAGGCATCCAAAAAGATTTGGAGCGGTGAGGCCGTGTTCATAATGCCCTCGCCTTTTTTCGTTCTTCCAGCCAGTTGAATAAAAGCAGCCAGCCTCCGAGCACAAAAAATGCGCCGCCTGGCAGGATCATGACCGACCACGGCTCAAAGCTATCGGGCAGCACCTGAAAACCGGCGAGGGTACCCGCGCCGAGCACTTCACGAACAAGTCCCAAGCTAAAACAAGCAATGGTAAACCCGAAACCCATCCCCAACGCGTCGAGCATCGATTTACCCACGTTGTTTTTCGAGGCAAAAGCCTCGGAACGGCCAAGAATCATGCAATTTACGACGATTAGCGAAATAAAAGCGCCCAGCGCTTTATGGAGATCGATGCTGATTGCCTGGATCAAATA
>CP070631.1:1996901-2007773 GCA_020356045.1 Candidatus Latescibacterota bacterium | reverse complement strand
TCCTGCCTTCCACAACAGGCCGTATGCATCAAAGGAATAGTTACTGATATCGTAGACGAGGGCCATGTCCCCCGCATCTGTCAGGGCCTGTGCAAAGATTTCGGAATCGACACTCTGATCGCGTATCGATAAGTAGGTCGTCACGCCAAACCCAACCTTGTTCCCGACCCCGCCCCGTGCCCAGGTAACACCGGCCCACAGCTCTTTGACATCACCCGAATTGAGAATTCCGCCCGCAAAATCCTCATCGACACCGTCGTCGTTGAGAACATCGATCCGCGTGACGCTGGCGCCGTTCACCTCGGCGTCAAAACGGTGCCGCGTCAGCAGCGAATACGCAATTTTGTTTTTGCCCAACCAGGTCAGCCGAACGGCGCCGGACAGCATATTAGGGAGCAAATTGAACTTCGACGTTTCCAGATCGATGCCCTCGCCGGCGCCTTCATCGATCCTCAGTCTGGTCGCCTGATAGATGTTGGCCGACAACAGCAGTTCGGGTTCGGCGATATACCCCAGGGTTCCGGGATTGTAATACGTCCCGCTCATGTCTTGAATGCTGCCGATAACCGCGCCGCTCAGTAACATCGCCCGGGGCCCGTACTGATTGTTCCAGTAGTGGGTGTCCTGCGCGACTGCCGCACCGGGCACGATCAAAATCGTTAGCACAACAAGATGAATCAAGTGTCGGTTTGTCATTCTACCCCTTTCCAACGCCGCCAAATCGATCGCGTTATGGCCGCCCGCTCACTCGAGCCAGCTCCTTAACAGCGCGACGATTTCTTGCCTCTTTTGTATGGGAACGTCGTTGATAAACGTGAAATGGTTCCCCTCCTGAAGTGAATACGCCACCGCATTTGTTGTCTCCGAAATCTCGACAGCCGGCGCCGACCAGGGATCGTTGGCGCCGTACAAATAGATGATGTTGTTCCCGTTTTCTTTGAGCCAATCGTTCAATCGCTGCATTGGCTCCGGGTCGTAAACGCACGTAGCGTTCCGCGGCGCATACGCACAATTCGGATAGTCCGCATCGCTCAGAAGATCGGCCACGTTCTTTGTCACATAACCGTAGTACCCAAGCTCGGTGCAAAACTGGTACATTGCCGGCGAGTCCAGCGCGTGGTCCGAGTAGGACCAGAATGATACCACATCACGGAGGTGTTCGAGCATGTCATCGGCCGACGCGCTATCTGATGGAATATCAACGCATTTCGCCTCCGTGTATTGCCAGAAGGAAAAGGGATACTCGAGGACGATGTATTCGAACGCTTTCTCCTCGCCAACAGAGTAGGCGTACCCACGCCCCCGGGTGTACCAGCGGAACAACGGTAAGAGCCGATCCTTGTTGCGCAGCGCCAACCGCTGAAACTCGATCAAACGCTCGCGGCACGACACGTCGCCAACGCGGTCAAAGAACGCATCGATACGTGGCTCCTCCAACGCCAGGTTGAGTGGTGCATCATAGGCCACGGTCGCCGCGGCATCGGTGGGATACATGCTTCTGTGGATCAACGAGGTCTGCCCGCCCTTGCTCCATCCCGTGCTTACCCATTTGCCATCATAAATCGATGCGAACAATTCAACGACATGGTGATGATCGGCAGCGGCTTGTTCGATTGACAGATACTGCCAATCCATCGAATCCGGTTTGGATTCGCCAAAGTACCGGTGTTCGATACGGAGCTCGTTGGCGTCGAGCATATAGGCCAGCTCACGTACAAAGTTGCGTCCCAACGCGTAACCCTCGGTAACCATCACCATGGGGGCGGCCAAATCACGGTGTGACAATATCACCCGTTGGTCAAAGCTACCGCCCCCCAGGTTTTTATGATCGAGCGGTTGACGCACCCGGATCGCGTACGCGGCGGCAAACCCGGAATCGGGAACGGCCGATTCGACGGTCACCCCTGGGAGCTTTAGCAGCTGCGAGAGAACCGGACCCGCCTCGGCCGGTGCGTCATCCAGGGTCTCCGCACGATGCCGCGTACATGATAAAGCCGCGCACAAAATGCACGTAACGGCAAAAAGTATGCGAGGTCGCATTATGCCGCGCACCACTACAGCTCTCCTCGTCAACCGATCAATATCAAATCCGTTTGCGGGTGCGACAAGTACTCGGCGCCATCGTTCGTGACCACCACCATCTCTTCGATGGTCACTATCCCCCGGCCCGGAACCGTCAGCCGCGGCTCGATGGTAAACACCATGTTTGGCTCGAGCGGTTTGAAGGGCTTCTCAGCATATTTCTCCCATGGGGGTCCCATCAATGCGGTACCGTCGTGCGAGAAACGGCCCACCTGGTGCCCCAAACCGTGCGGATACTCATCATATCCCGCCGCTGTTATGATCCCTCGTGCGACCGCATCCACATCTTTGCCCAGCACTCCCGGGGCCATCGCCAACCTTGCCTGTTCAATGGCCTCTCGTATCGTGTCAAACCCCTGTTGCACATCGGGTGGAGCCGTGCTTTCACCATCGTCGAGAATATAGAACGTACGCTGCATATCCGAACAGTACTCTCCCGACCGCAAACCAAAATCCATATTGAGAACATGCCCGCGTTCGACCATTCGATTTGTCGGGGCGTAGTGCGCACCTGCCGTATCGGGACCGGTAAAAACCGCAGGGCACGCCGTCGGCTCCCACGCCATTCCGGCATTTCGTTTTTTTGCCTCCGCTTTCATAAAACTGGCGATGTCTTTTTCGGTTTTCCCCGGCGCGATAAACGACGACACGGCGTCAAAAATCTCTTCGGTCATCCGGATCGCGTGACGTATATGACCCAGCTCGGCCGGTGACTTGCGCTCCCGAAGCGCCGACACCACCCTTTCTGCGCTTACGATTCGGTCCGCCATCCCAATCTCGTCGAGCCACCGCCGAATGGTAAGAAACATACCGTGCGTGATCCCGTCGGCGATCTCGCTGCCCTCCGAGAAATTGAGCGCGATGGTGTCCGGGCTTATTTTGTTTAGTATTCCCTGAAGCTGATCGCCAATGCCTTCCACAAACCCAATGACATTGTCGTACGCACCGGTGTCCTCAACAGTCTTTTTATCGTATTGACCGACGATCGCCGTCGCACCCCCTGCCCTTTCGATGATAAACGCCGAATGCCAAGTCACTTCGGCGCTTGTGAGAAACGGCAGGCTGGGATCACCGTTGAGTGCGCTCTCCCTTACAAAGGTGATCCAGCAGTCGATATTCATCTCTTCGAGAATCGATACGGCCTGTTTGACTTTTTCCTGGATCAACGGCATAGACATTTCCCCTCGGATTAGAGAACAGAACATCAAGGTATGACAGGCGTGGGCGGACGGTCAGACGTGCTCGATATCCGTATTTTGCGAAACCTCGTTGCTGGTGGTAACGAGATCGGTGATATCGAGATCGTGCACATTGGCCCGACCGTTGATACGGGCAAAGATCTCCAGTTCTCTTTTGGTCGCAGTGTAGAAATTGACAAAGCGGTCCACCGATTTATCGACCTCGAATCTTGCACGAAGCTCCGGGTCCTGCGTGGTGATTCCCACCGGACACCGTCCGGTGTGACAAATCCGGTACTGCTGACACCCAACAGCAATCAACGACGCCGTGGCTAGCGCTACTGCATCGGCGCCCAACGCCAAACCCTTTGCGATGTCAGCTGCGTCACGGAATCCACCGGTCACACAAAGCGTGACCTTGCTCGCCGCTTTGTCCAGAAAGCGCCGCGCGCGCCGAATGGCAAAAATTGGCGGCAGACATACGTTGTCTTTGACAAACACCGGTGCTGCGCCGGTGGCACCGCCGCGGCAGTCCATGGTGACAAAATCGGGCTTGGCCGACAGCGCGACCTCCAGGTCTTTCTCGATGTGGCCGGCCGTAAACTTGATGCCGACCGGACGGCCGCCGCAAACCTCGCGGATATCAGCGACCCGTTTCCGCAGATCGTCGAGACTATCGATACCCGAATGCCGGCCCGGAGAAATCGAATCCTCGCCGGGTTTGATCCCACGGATTTTGGCGATCTCGTCGGTAACTTTGTCGGCAGGAAGATGACCGCCCAAACCGGGTTTTGCGGCTTGACCGATCTTGATTTCCACCGCGTCGGCTTGCTTGATCGCGTCTTCCTTGTGTGAAAAAGGGGCGGTCCCAAGCTCGTACACGTAGCGGTCGGCCTCGGCGCGTTCTTCGGGCAGCATGCCGCCTTCGCCCGAACACATCATGGTGCCCATGATCGTGGTTCCGCGCGCGAGCGCAATTTTGGTCTCGCGGGACAGCGCGCCAAACGACATGTGGGACACATAAAAGGGAATCGCGATGTCGAGCGGAACTTTGGCGGTGGGTCCGATTACCGTCTGCGTGGCTACTGCTTGATCCTCGTTGAGCGGCATGCGGTGGAGCTGTGCACCACGAAAGAGGATCGTCTCGAAGTCCGGAAACGTCTTTTGCGTCCGCATTGGGGCGACTTCGCTCGCATGACCTTTTGCCAAAGCTGCGATGCGAGCGTACTTCGATTCGAACTCGTCGTCGCTCCGTTCCCACTCTCCGAGATATTCGCCCTCGGGCCCGACAGTTTTCTTCTCGGAGGCGGTGGCGGGCAGCCGCTTCTTCTCGAACTGGTCAGCATCGGCCCCGCACACGGGACACACATCGGGCGGCCGATCACCCGTGTGCTCGTAACCACAAATCACACAAACCCACACCGTCGATCCGCTTTCCTGCATGGTTCGATCCTTTCGCCTGGGCCAGGATTTATTGATGTGCGTTCGTGACGCCGCCCTTTCCCCATCACCACCGTAGGGTATTTGGAGTCACGTCCGTAATCGCATCGCCGCGGCATCATCAGCCGTGCGGTCAATCGATCTCCGCAAAACGTTCGGCCGGGGCACCGCACACCGGACAGCGATCAGGGGCGTCACCATAGTGTGTGTGACCACAGATCTCGCAGACGTGGACATTTTGAGCAGGAAGATCCTGCCCCGACTGCACCGATTTGAGCGCCTCGGAATACAGCCCGTGGTGAGTCTCCTCCACGGCCAGAGCGTTCTTGAACGAGATCTCGGCCCGTTTGTCGCCATCCTCTTGGGCTTTGGCAACGTAAGGCGGGTACATTTCTTTGAATTCGAAACCCTCGCCCGCGATTGCCTCTTTCAGGTTTTCCTCTGTCGATTTTACGCCATCCATGGCGCGCAGATGCGCATGCGCATGAACGGTCTCCGCCGCTGCCGCCGCGCGGAAGAGTCTGGCAACTTGAGGAAACCCGTCGGTCTCGGCCTTTTTGGCAAAGGCAAGGTACTTTCGGTTTGCCTGGCTCTCCCCGGCAAATGCGTCTTTGAGATTGTCGTTGGTGCTCATCGGCTTACTCCTTTGGTGGAAAGCGATATCCGAGTCGAACGGCATCCAGGAATCGATATGCCCCGTGCTGTGGCAAAAGGTTACGCCGGCAACCGGCGACCCGGTTATATTTGACACAAGCATTTGTTTTACATTACTTTATGAGCGATTCGACTCTCGGGCGTCGGTCAATCAGTATACCGCCATAGCCCGGATTTATCAAGCAGCGGAACGGTCATCGGAAACTGATGGGGTGCCGCCCTTTTTTCACCTTCTGGCCAGCGGGTTCTGTTATATTGGGACGCAACTGGATGTCACGATCTATGAAGTTGCTCCTCATCAATCCCAAATTCCCCGAGAGCTTCTGGAGCCTCAAATGGGCGGTCGACAATTTCTTGCCCACCAAGAGGACGGTTAACCCGCCTTTGGGACTGGCTACGGTCGCCGCGCTTTGCCCGCATGACTGGGACGTTGAGATTATCGACGAAAACGTCCACACAATCCCCTTACGACCCGATGCGGACATCATCGGCGTTTGCGGTATGAGCGTGCAGTACGAACGGCAAAAAGAGCTGTTGTCGTTCTTTAGACGTGGTGGTTACTACGTCGTCGCCGGCGGCAGCCACGCGTCTCTTTGTCCCGAGGATTACGAATCATGTGCGCACACGGTTGTCTCCGGCGAAGCCGAATACATCTGGCCGGAATTCTGCCGGGATTTCATTGCGGGGACTCCAAAACATTTTTATCGCGAGACCGGCAACGTCTCTCTCGCCGACTCGCCGGTGCCGCGTTTTGATCTTCTCGATCTCGACAAATACAAGGCTGTGAGTGTTCAGTTCTCGAGAGGGTGTCCCTATCGTTGCGAGTTTTGCGACATCATCGTCATGTTTGGACGCAAACCCCGGACAAAACCCCTCGCGCAAATAGAGAGCGAGCTCGATGAGCTGCGAAACCATGGCGTCAGCTCGGTGTTTTTTGTCGATGACAACTTGATCGGCAACAAAAAATGCGCAAAGGCGCTGTTGAAAATGCTGGCGGAATACGAGCGGAAGCACCGGCACGGGTTTGTATTTGGAACCGAAGCGTCCATCAATGTGGCATCCGACGAGGAGCTTTTGTCACTTTTCCGGGATGCGAACTTCAAGTGGTTGTTTATCGGCATCGAATCGCCGGACGCCGAGTCGCTCGAGGAAACAGGAAAAACACAAAACTTGAACCGGGACATGCTCGCGTCGATCCGGAAAATCTATTCGTACGGCATCGATGTTCTGGGCGGATTTATCATCGGATTTGACAACGACTCCGCGGATGTATTCGACAAACAGAACGAGTTTATCGAGAAATCGGGCATACTGATGTCGATGATCGGTTTGTTGACGGCGATTCCAAAAACTCCTTTGTACAAGCGGCTCAAAAAAGAGAAACGGCTCATCCCGAGCAAGGCTGCCGCCGACAACTCCAAGTTGAGAACCAATTTCGTCCCAAAACGGATGACATACCGCCAAATGGTGGACGGCTATAGCTCGCTCCACTACCGGCTGTTTAGCGATCGAAGCATATCGACCCGCGTTCGAAACAAAGTGCGGCACTTCACGCATCCGCCGTTGGAGATCGAGTTTTCGCTGCGTCAAAAGCTGTGGCTGCTACAACGCTTTTTTGTTCGGGGACTGCTGCCCGGCGGTTTCTCACGGTTGTTCCATTTCTTCCGATCCTGTCCCTGGGGAAAACCCAAATTGATTCCGGTGGTGATATCGAGTTGGATTACGGGTTTGTCGATGCGGGATTATGTGAACCGTCATTTTGTGAGAGAGTTCGAGGGGGATGGCAAACGCGTCCGACGGCAAGTGGCCAGAATGAAGCGCGTTTTTGGACACCGGCGTCATCAAGGCGCGCTCGGCGTGACGATGCGTGAGTTCGCGCATAAAGCGGCCGCGGTACGCATATCGATGAACGGCCGTATCCAGCCTGTCTCGTTAAAGAGTATCGGCGGGCACGTCGAGCATTTGATGCAAAAGACGCGATCGTCGGTCTCTATTCACATAGCGGACTTTCCAAAGGAGCAGCTCGAGCTCCTGACTGGTCTTCTCAAACGATTGTCGAAGTACGGCGATAGGATCCACATTCACTTGGACAAACCATCGAGACGTATCATCACCGTTGACTCGTCTGTCTTCAACCTCGGTCTTCGGCCAGAATAAACCAATGGTGAGTTGTGTGAGTCTATGCCGGTCGAGGTGGCACTCATGAAAGCTCGAATCTTTATCGCGTTCGTCGTAGCGTTTGCGCTTGTTCTCGTTTTCATGACGTTCAAAAGCGACAGAAAAACCGTGCCGGTCACCGAAATCACCGGTCTCGACAAACAAACCATCGATGTAAATGACGTCATTGCCTACAGCGAGAACACCGACGTGGTGTACAGGGTGAAAACGACTCGTGACGTGCTCCCGGGCGGTTTCTCCGCGGCGATGTCGCCGATGCTCGTCGACTGGAAACGCTCGGACCTTTCCGAACATGGTTACCTTGTGATCCGCAATCTAAATCATGGCGGCAATCCCGTGTCGGGCGTCACCGTGCTGCGCACCGCGCTTATCCGTCCCCATCTTGTCAAGGCGGTGGAGTATATCAACGTTCCCCTCGGCGGCCCCGAGGCCATATCGCACGGTCAAATCCGGTTCATCTTCGAAGACGGCGGTGCCGAATTCGTTGGGTCAACCAAGACTGTCGGCGAGGCGGAGACCCTGGGCGATCTCGTACTATCCTGGGAGGCATGGCGGCCTCCCGGGGTCGACTTCGATATCATCACCGGGATGGATCACCGCAATTTCGAACTCACCATGCGCGCGTACTCGGGCCACCAGCGGTTTCTCGAAGACGCACTCGGCCCCCGCGACTGGAATACCTATTTTCTAAAGCTCCCGGGAAACACCAAAGGTTTCGCAGAGCTGCTCAAGGTCGCGATGGTTTTGGGAGACGGCGCTGCCCGCCACTCGATCGGCCGCATGCTTGAACAGGCGGAGGACGAGTGGGCCACCCAAGGACCCGAGGCCGCTCCCGGTGGTACCGATGCGTTGGCGCAATGGCGCGCGCTCAAATCCCGGTCGGCCGACGAAAAACCGCCCGTCGATGATTCTCGCGTCGACATGACGGGCAAAACGGGGTATCAGTCGTTGATTCGTTCGTGTGCGACGATGGCTCTCTATAGTATCGATGTCGCTGTCGCGCGGTTGATCGATGCGGGAGTACCGCACCGAGGTATGCGCCCGACGCAGACACCGAATATAGAAAACGAGCCCGAATGGCTTGCCCAGCTGGCGGACGCCGACATCGCCGGCATTTTTGCGCGCGCTCCCCGAACCCTCAAATTTGTTCGAGCGAATCCAACGGCCATACCGGGAAAAATCCCGGGGGCACTCAACGACGCCGGTCTGCTGGTGCAGGAGAACGGTAAACCCAAAAAGCGCCACTACTCGATGAAATCGGAAACACCTTGGGGACACCGTGACCATTTGTTGATCCGGTGATCGTGAAACGGATGCCAAAAAGCCGAACGGTGTTTTGGGTCACTGCTGCAATTCTTCCGATCGTGATTCTCGCCGCGATGTGGACTCTGGTTGTGAGCCCCCCGCGGTGGATCCTGCGTGTGGTCGCCACCCACAATCCGGGTGTCTTGTTTTATATCGATACGAACGCGCAGGCGATCGCTCTTACCATTGACGACTCCCCCCACCCCGATGTGACTCCGGGAATCCTCGAGGTGCTCGAACGGCACGGCGCACGGGCGACATTCTTTGTCATCGGATCGCACGCCGCCAAACACCCGGATCTGGTGGAGGCAATTCGTGCCGGCGGACACGAATTGGGAAATCATTTGTACATGGATAGGAGAAGCTCGAGTTTGTCTGCAAAGGAGTTCCGCGAGAGGCTGAGACAGACCGACGAATTGATACGCCCCGAGGGTCCAGTCAAATGGTGCCGGCCAGGTTCGGGATCGATCACCCGGCGCATGGTCAAGATCATGCTCGATGAAGGTTACCAGCCGTGTCTGGCCAGCCAGTATCCATTGGATATTCACCTTCCTCCCAGTATCGCCAGACGCCACTTCATGGCCAGCGTCCGGCCCGGTGCCATCCTCGTGCTCCATGACGGCTACTCGACACGCCGCAAAACGATCGATGTTCTCGAGGACGTGCTCCCACGCGTTGTCAAACGGGGATATCGAGTGGTGACGGTGTCCGAGCTCGCTGGAATCACCTCGCCAACACGATAGGTATGTCGTCAAACAGTCTCGTCGTCGTGGTTGTCGTATCTTGATCGCACCCGTGGTGTCAATAGATGAGATGCTCGCTGGGTTTTCCATATGGGCTCTCGACACGATTCTCGTAGTCCCATCTGACGATGCGTCCTTCCTTACGTTCGAGCAGTCCCACTTCATCAAGCAGCTCGAAGGATTTGCCCGGGATCACCGCCTGGTTTTTGACCAGCCAATGGAGTGCTGCAGGGATTCGGACCAACGCCGAACGCCGTCTGCTCAGGGCCAAGTCATCGAGGAACCGTGGAAATGATTCTGGTGCGATACGGATCCGCTTGGGGTCACCGAGGTTGGCCCGCCGGTGGATGCGCGTGTTGGCCCAATCGATCGAGGTCAGCGCCATGGTGATGCATGACCGCAATAGCAGGTGGTAGCTCACCTTACCACCAAGTATGTCACCGATGGGATTCTCGGGGATCTCCTGTTGCTCACTGAGGGCTTTGAGCTCCGCCCACTCTTCAGCCTCGGTTTCTCTGTAATCACCGGGTGTGTTGCGGCCCTGTTCAATCCGTTTGTCGAGGATGCTGTGGATCGTCTGACGAGCCACGGCATCACCCAGCAACAAACTCACATACAACAACTCGTCGGCGGCGTGGGGTACGTCGGGCAACTTGAGTGGATAACAGGACCAGGGTCGATCGAGAATGGCGTCACTGAGACATCGGACAGCACCGTTGAAACACCGAAGCGTGAGCGCATAGGTCTTTGGGTCCAGCCCCGCAACGGGGTCAAACCCGGTTACCGGGGGGCGCCATGCCTCCCAGCTCAAGACGAGATCTCCGAGTTCGGCATTGTGCGCAACCGGCTTGCCATCTCTGTCGACCACCACCGGCCGGCTGGCCTCCTTAAAGACAAACCGAAGTTGGGCGTGACCTGCGTCGGTCTTGCGTTTGCCCACCTTTGTGAGCACCATGACGAACTGCACGGATTCGACACCAGCGCTGGGAACACGCACCGTGGCCAACAGCGTGGTCCCCTCAATCGGATTCGATGCCACGTTGACGTTGTGAACAAGATAGAAATCGTTTGGCCCGTGACCTCGTGGCGACGCGTTCCAGTTGACCATCATGGGTGACATCGCTGCCGACAAACCACCGGGCAGCACATCCGTGGCCGTCTCCACACGAATTATCGGAGAACCCGTACGCCACCATTCGAGGACCTCGGACGCTTTGAACTCGCGCTGATTCTTGCCCATCGGGTTACTCCTTGCTGGCTGAGCGCGCAATAGGTTGACCGGATACCGTTCT
>CP070631.1:1973504-1996801 GCA_020356045.1 Candidatus Latescibacterota bacterium | reverse complement strand
ATGAACACGGCGGTCTCGTCATCGAGGTGGGTGCGCAAAACGTCCAGGTCGACCTCGCCGTTCTCGCCCGAGGGAACCGCCTTGTTTTCGAATCCGACGAGGTGGGCGCTGGCCGGATTGGTGCCGTGAGCGGAGTCTGGTACGAGCACCCGTGTGCGGGTCTCTTTGCGGTCTGAAAAATACCTTTTGGCAAGCAACATTCCCAACAGCTCGCCGTGCGCTCCCGCGGCGGAAAACAGAGAAAATGCATCCATTCCCGTGATCGCACAGAGCTTATTCTCGAGCGTTACGATCACCTCGAGAGCACCTTGAACATCATCCGCGCCCTGCTCGGGGTGGAGCCCCGCGAATCCCGGCATGGCGGCGACATCCTCATTGACCTTGGGGTTGTATTTCATCGTGCAACTGCCGAGCGGATAGAGATCCTTATCCACGTGGTGGTTGAGCGTCGAGAGAGCAACAAAGTGCCTTACCACTTCCGGCTCGTTGACTTCGGGAAGCCCAGCGGTCTGCGCACGCAAATAGGCGTCTGGGATAGCAGCCGGTTCCGGGGCAGGTTCGCCGGCAAAGCGAAACCCGCGGCGTCCGGAGCGGCTTTTGTCATAGATCGTTTTTCGCATTCGATGTTCCTTCAATCACCGCTTATTATGTCGCAGAGTTTCCCGAGATCTTCGTCGGTGCGTTTTTCCGTGACGGCAACAAGGAGGTCCTTGCTAAACTCGGGCCCAAAATATTTTCCAAGTGGGATACCCGCAAGGATGCCCGCCTCACGCGCGCGCGCGACGACATCGTCTGCAGCCGTCGAGCACCGAACAACAAACTCGCGGAAAAACGGTCCGTCATATTTCATCTCCAAACCGCTGCGCTCCGCAATCATGCTCGAAAGTTTGTACGCGCGGGCGTGACAAAGCTTGCCAAGCTCCCGGAATCCGATGTCGCCCAGTATCGACAGGTACATCGTTGCACGCAACGCGACAAGACCCTGGTTGGTACAGATATTCGATGTCGCTTTCTCACGTCTAATGTGCTGTTCACGGGTCTGAAGCGTTAGAACGAACGCCCTTCTACCATCGACGTCTTTTGTTTCGCTCACCAGCCGCCCAGGAAGCGAGCGAACATACTCCTTTTTGCAGGCCATAAAACCGAGCAGCGGACCGCCGTAGTTCATATCGTTACCAAGGCTCTGCCCCTCACCGACCGCGATATCCGCTTCGTAGTCTCCCGGCGGGCGCACGACCGACAGCGATATGGGATCTACGCAAGCAACGAGCAAAGCACCGCAATCCTTGATCGCATCGCGGTATTCCCACGGGCATTCGAGCACGCCAAAGTAGTTTGGCGTTTGTACCAACACGGCGGCGACGTGATCGCCGAGCATCGGCTTCAGTCTATCGACATCAATGTCTCCGCGCAGGCCGACGGGCACCATTTCCAGCGACAGATCGGGTCCAGCCGTGTAAGTTTGCAGAACTTTTTTGTACCGGGGATTGACGTTCTCTGCACAGAGCAGAACGTTGCGGCGCTTTATCCTTGCGGCCATGAGCGCCGCTTCGGCCAGCGCCGTCGCGCCGTCGTACATCGAGGCGTTGGCAACCGGCAGACCGGTGAGCCTAGAAATCGCCGTCTGATATTCGAAGATGGCCTGTAAGGTACCCTGGCTCACCTCGGGCTGGTACGGCGTATAGGCAGTGTAGAATTCGGATCGGCTCGACAGATGTTTGATAATGGACGGAACGATATGATCGTAAATCCCGCCGCCGAGAAAACTGATGGTGGAACCGGCGGGGCGGTTTGTGTCGCCGAGACGCTTGAAGAAACCCAGCGTCTCGTACTCAGCCAACCCCCGGCCAATGGGAAGCATGTCCTCGATCAAGAACCGCTGGGGAATCGAAGCGAACAACTCGTCCTCGGAGCTCAAGCCGATGGCCTCGAGCATCCGTTGCCGGTCGTCGTCGGTGTGATAAAGATATGGCATATTACTCTTTTCCTACCATCCGGTCGTATTCCGCTTTGCCCATAAGCCCTTCCAGCTCACTCTTGTCCGACATCTCAATCTTGACAAACCACCCTTCTCCGTAAGGGCTCTGGTTGACGATACCCGGGTCGTCGTTTACCGCTCCGTTGACTTCTTTTACAGTCCCCGTGACCGGCGAAAAAAGATCGGCCACGGTTTTGACGGCTTCGATAGTGCCCATGGGTTCCGAAATTTTGACTTCCTGGCCGGTCTCGGGAAACTCGATGTACACGATATCCCCTAGCTCACCCGACGCATAATCGGTGATCCCCACCGTGACAACATCGCTGCCGTTATCAACTTTGACCCATTCGTGTTCTTTGGAAAAACGCATGGTGTCGAAATCCATTCTCTGCTCCTTTCCTCATTTCGAACGGCTTTTGTAAAAAGGAAGCGGCGTGAGCTTGGCCGGCACCTTTTTATTCCTGATTTCGATCTCGAACATTCTCTCCTGGTTTTTGTTGTCGCGTTTAATAAGGGCCATGCAAAGGCTCTTGGCCAGCGCGGGGGCGAATGCCCCACTGGTAACGTGCCCCACGGCCACTCCGTCAGTCAATACCGCATATCCCTGGCGGGCAATGTTTCTGCCCTCGAGTTCGAATCCAACAAGGGTCCTCGCCGGCCCATTTTTCTTCTCGGCTCGCAACGCGTCGATTCCGCAAAATTGCTCCTTTTTGAGTTTCACGACCCAGCCAAGCCCCGCCTCGAGCGGCGACGTGTTCTCGTCGAGTTCGTGGCCGTACAGACAGTATGATGCCTCAAAGCGAAGCGTGTCTCTGGCGCCAAGACCGATAGGTTTGATACCAAAATCGCTGCCGGTGCGGAGTATTTCGTTCCAATAGGTTACCGCTTTGACCGAGGGGAGAAAGATCTCAAAGCCAAGCTCACCCGTATATCCGGTTCGCGACACAAAGATTTCCGATCCGTCATGCTCGAAGGTAAAACCACGGTAGTAAGGGATCTTGTCGATCTGCTGTTTTAGTCCGTCGAACAATGGGCTCGAATGGAGAACCTCTCGGCACTTGGGGCCCTGTACGGCGAGCAGCGCGAAGCCGTCGCTTGCGTTCTCGATCTCCACACCGCCGGGCCGGTCAAAACCGGCGATATGCTCCCAGTCTTTGTCGATGTTGGATGCATTGACAACCAGCATGAGCCGGTCGCCGTCGATCGCGGACACGAGCAAATCGTCAACGACGGTGCCGTTTTCGCAACACATCGCCGTATACTGTATCGCGCCCGGCTCGAGTTTTGAACAATCGTTTGTAATGATCTGGTTGACAAACTCCCGCGCGCGCGCGCCGCTCACAATGAACTCTCCCATGTGACTCACGTCGAAGAGTCCAACTCGCTCCCTCACGGCCAGATGTTCCTCGATGATGCCGCCGTAACTAACCGGCATCCAGAAGCCGGCGAACTCGACCATTCTGGCGCCCAACGTTTCGTGGACATCGGCGAGCGGCGTCCGTTTGATATTCGTCATCACGTCTCCTCGAACCACTGTCGGGATCTCCAATATTCCGCATTACTTATTTGCTACGGTGGGTTGACCGCTGACGTCCCGGAGCATCTCACCCGTGTAGGATGACCCGCATTCCATGATCTGCGACGGCGTCCCAGCGGCGACCACCCGACCCCCATCGTCGCCGCCCTCCGGCCCGAGATCGATAATGTGGTCGGAGGCCAATATTACATCGGGGTTGTGCTCGATAACAACCACCGTATTTCCCTTATCCACAAGTTTATTGAGCACATCGAGCAACATCTGAACGTCATCGTGATGAAGTCCTGTTGTTGGCTCGTCGAGAAGATAGAGCGTCTTTCCGGTCCCACGTTTTGACAGTTCGGCGGCCAGTTTGACCCGTTGGGCTTCGCCTCCCGATAACGTCGTCGCCGGCTGACCGAGATGGATGTATCCAAGACCGACCGAGACCAGCGTTTCGCATCTCTGCCTAACCGCGGGGATGTTGGCAAATATTTCCATGGCTTCTTCCACCGTCATGTTGAGCACGTCACATATCGTGTGTCCTTTGAACGCCACCTCGAGCGTTTCCTGGTTGTATCGTTTTCCTTTGCAGGCCTCGCATTTGACATAGACGTCGGGAAGAAAGTGCATCTCCACTTTGATCAAACCGTCTCCCTGGCACTTCTCGCATCGCCCGCCGGCAACGTTAAAGCTGAAGCGACCGCTCTTGTAACCCCGAATCCGGCTCTCGGGGAGCTGCGCGAAAAGATCCCGAATCGGGGTAAAGAGGCCCGTGTAGGTCGCGGGATTGGAGCGCGGGGTCCGTCCAATTGGTGACTGGTCGATGTCGATCACTTTGTCAATGTGCTCGGCACCCTCCAACGCGTCGTGGCTCCCGGGGAACACGTGTCCCCGCCTGAAGTACCGCTTGAGTCCAAGAAAAAGGATGTCATTGACCAATGTGCTCTTACCCGACCCACTGACACCGGTGACACAGGTGAATACACCCAAAGGAAACTCGACGTCGATGCTCTTGAGGTTGTTTTCGCGGGCACCGCGGACGACCAGCATCTTGCCGTTGCCCGGTCTTGGCGTATGTTTGCCGAGATCCGAAGCCGTAAGATTGAGATATGCTCCCGTACGGCTATTGGGCAATCGTTTGAGGTCGTCGACGGTTCCTTCTCCGACGATATGACCGCCACCAAGACCGGCACCGGGACCGAGATCAACAACATAGTCGGCCGAGAGTATCGTGTCACGATCGTGCTCGATGACGATCACCGTGTTGCCCAAATCGCGGAGCTCTTTTAGCGTGCGAATGAGCAGGCCATTGTCGCGGTGGTGCAAACCGATGCTGGGCTCATCCAAAATATAGAGGACGCCCATAAGTCTCGAGCCAATTTGAGTAGCCAGCCGCAGCCGTTGCGCTTCCCCGCCGGCCAGTGTCGCGGCACTCCGGTCGAGCGTCAAGTAACCCAACCCAACATCCCCCAGAAAACGGAGCCGGTGGGTGATCTCCTTTAGAATCGGCTCACCGACAACAAGATCGTTTCCGCCGAGCTCCAGTCCGGCGAAGAACCGGCCAGCAGCGCCCACGCTGAGACTGCAAATGTCCGCGATACTTTTCTCCCCGATTTTCACAGCCAGCGCGTCGGGTTTGAGACGCGATCCTGCGCACTCCGAGCACGCGTCGTTGCTCATGTACGACTCGATCCACTTGCGGACGCTTTCCGAGCTTGTCTGACGATACCGGCGCCGCAACCACGGGATCAGACCCTCATACGACGACCGGTACTCACCCTTCATCCGTTCCAAATCAAATTTGATGGTGATCTCTTTGTCCGTACCGTGGAGAATGGCTTTCTTCGCTTTTTCCTTGAGCGATCCGTAGGGCGTATCGAGGTCGAAACCGAGCATATCGCCAAGCGCCTCGAGTTGCGACCTTCCCCATTCGCCCTTGAGTTTTCCCAGCGGAGCCAGCGCTCCATCATTCAAAGTGAGCGATTCGTCGGGAACGATGAGTTCGAGATTGAACTCCATCCGTGTTCCCAAACCGCCGCATTCCGGACAGGCACCGTACGGCGAATTGAAAGAGAACATCCGCGGGCTCAGCTCGCCAAAACTTACATCGCAGTACGGACACGAGAAGTGCTGGCTAAATAGAACTTCATCGCCGCCGGTGAACACTACCGTGATCAAACCGTCGGAGTATTTCGCAGCGGTTTCCAGCGAATCGGATATACGCTTGGCGCTCTTGGCCGAAGCGGTGAGGCGGTCAACTACGATCTCGACATCATGTTTTTTCTGTTTGTTCAGTTTGGGCACGGACTCGATTTCGCATATGTCGCCATCGACCCTGACCCTGACAAAACCATCCCGTTGAACGCGCTCTAGGACCTTGCGGTGCTCACCCTTTCTCCCCCTGACGATCGGCGCGAGGATCATCACTCGCTTGCCGCTGGCACGGGCGAGAATGCTCTCTCGAATTTCCGCCGTCGAACGTTGTGAAATCCCGCGGCCGCATTGATGACAATGCGGCGAACCTACCCGGGCAAAAAGCAACCTCAAGTAGTCATAAATTTCCGTCATCGTGCCGACGGTCGATCTGGGATTGCGCGAGCTGGTTTTCTGTTCGATCGAGATGGCCGGAGAAAGCCCTTCGATGCGATCGACGTCCGGCTTTTCCATTTGACCGAGAAACTGACGTGCGTACGCGCTTAGACTTTCGACGTAGCGCCTTTGTCCTTCCGCATAAATCGTGTCGAAGGCCAACGACGATTTCCCCGAACCGCTCAATCCCGTGATCACGATGAGTTGATTTCGAGGAAGCGTGAGGTTGATGTTTTTGAGATTGTGCTCCCTCGCCCCTCGAATGACGAGGTTACGTTCCCGCTGCATGTTTTTGTGGGCCTCCAGAAATAAACCTATGCGCCGTTCAGGGGTTGAGGCGGTTAATGAGCCGTGGGAATGGTATCGCTTCTCTCAAATGATTTAGGCCACAGATATATGACACGAACCGTTCCAAACCCAACCCAAAACCTGAATGCGGAACGGACCCGAACCGCCTCAGGTCCGTGTACCACTTGAAGGCGTCTTCGGGCAGTTTGTCCTCGCGGATTCGCTTTTCGAGGAGTTTGATGTCATGGATACGCTGGCCGCCTCCGACGATCTCCCCGTATCCTTCGGGAGCGAGCAGGTCGACGGACAGACAATATTCTGGGTCGTCGGGATCCGGCTGCATATAGAATGCTTTGACCGCCGTGGGATATCGATGGACAAATACGGGTTTGTCGAACGAATCGCTGATTATCGTCTCATCGCCACCGCCGAAGTCTCCACCCTTTTCGAAGTCGACACCCTTATCGTGGAGCAACGCGACGGCATCGTCGTAGCGAAGCCGGGGAAAAGGACGCGTGACCGTCTCCAGTTTGGTCAAGTCGCGTCCGAGATGTTCGGACAACTCCTCCCCGCAAATGTCAACGCATCTGCCGACCACGTATTCTACCATTCCTTCGGTCACATCCATCACATCGTCGAGGTCGGCAAAGGCCATCTCTGGTTCGACCATCCAGAACTCGGTCAGATGCCGGCGCGTTTTCGACTTTTCTGCGCGAAAGGTCGGACCGAAACAATACACGCGCCGAAACGCCGCGGCTGTCGCTTCGTTGTACAACTGACCGCTCTGCGACAGAAATGCTTTGTCCCCAAAGTAATCGGTCTCGAAGAGCGTGCTCGTTCCTTCACACGCGTTCGGTGTAAAGATCGGCGTGTCCAGACAATAAAACCCGTTGTTGTTTAGATAATCTCTGATCCCTGCGATTGCATGGTGTCTGACTTTCATGACGACATGCTGTTTTCGGCTTCGGAGCCACAGATGTCTCATATCCAAAAGAAACGAGGTCCCGTGCTCTTTTGGCGTGATCGGGTAATCCTCCGCCGCCGAGATCAACTTGATTCCGGTCAAATTGATCTCGTACCCTCCCGGTGCCCGCTTGTCCTCGCGAACAACACCGGTTACCTCAACACTCGATTCTTGACCGATGTTTCCTAGCAGATCAAACTCCTCATCAGACACGTCGTTTTTGCCGGCAACCGTTTGAACATATCCCGTCCCGTCCCTGAGGATCACAAACCTGATCTTTCCACTGGATCGTGTGTTGTGAACCCATCCGAGCAGCGTCACCTCAGCACCGACATGTGATGAGAGTTCAGAGATATACGCCGATAATTTCATATCCGGGAGACCCGCCCTTCGATAGCGTTTATGGGATTTTGTTGTCAGCCACCCATCATAGCACAACGGACCAACCGGCGGCAAAAGCCGATTTGGAAGCGAGCCGCCCGTCGTGGACCGACGCCCAGGGTCCTGGCCGGGTTCCGGCCACGGCGAGTCGCCCACCCGATCCATCCAATCGAACGTCAGGATGCGCACCGCCTCTGCCCGGCGCGGCACTCCCGTGTAAAAAACTATTTAACAACGACTTAGGGTGGTTGCGCCGCCGGTTTTGATCAATCTTCCCACGCGGGCAGAATGGCTGAATCTTAGGCACGGTTTTTGCCCAACCCCTTAACTTCAAAAGAGTTAAACCTCGTACTCAAGGCAGGAACCGCGGTCATTCAGCAGGTTCCGGAGCCTTGGCAAAACCGCCCCGTGCAAAGGAGTCTCCGGTTGAGGAGCAAACACCGGCCCTTGATCGCAATCTGCACGATCGTCGTCGTCGTTGCCGTTGCCGCTTCGGCGGCGACCGCTGCTGTCGATGACATCCACCGGGCTCGTTACCTCGAGGAAAAAGTCAGCGAGGGCGCGGTCAAGATTCCGGTCCTCGCCCAAGTCACCTACCGCGACGCGCTCGCATCGATCGACGCGGGCAATGGAGAATTGGCTCGCGAGCAGCTCCACCGCTCGCTGCTCTATGATCCCGACTACGCGGATGTTTACTTTACGTTGGCACGAATAAAGGCGCGCGCCCTCGAACTCGACGCGCCTTTCTATTTCATGCTGGCCCTGGGCGCGCTGTGGCGAAGCTTTGATTCACAGAGATTCATGGCGCTCAACGGTGCCGCGTTGCTGATACTCGTATTCTTTACGTTATCACTCATTGTGTCCGCTGCTTACGCGATCAAATATTTTCCTTACGCGGCGCACAAACTCAAAGAGATTCTTCAAAAACGCCTGAACGCCGCTGCTCCCGGATTCGCCGTTTTCCTGATTCTCTCGGTACCGCTGCTGTTGGTGCCGGGACCCATAGCGATTCTTGCCTATGTCACTCTGATAACCTGGGTGTTTATGCACCGCAGGGAGCGAATACTCATCGTCGCTCTGATAACGCCGCTCGTTTTGATCGGAATCTTCGATCTGCCGGTGCGGCTTGCAGCCACATTATCCAACCCGACATCGATGTCATCGCTCATCGCCCGTGCAAACGACTCTGCTGCAAACGATCATTTGATCCAAACGATCGAGAGGACGCCCGCACCGTCGGCAAAAGCGGAAAAGGACCTGGCCCTGGGGCTGCTCTACCTGAGAGGCAAACGGTTCCGCGACGCGTCAGAGCATCTCTTTGAGGTGATCTCAACCGACCCCGAATGCAGCATGGCCTACATAAATCTCGGAAATGTTCATTTCCTCCAGGGAGATTATGAGAGAGCGCTCCAGGGATATAGAAAAGCGGAGGACATCTATCCTTTGGATCCCGTGTGCCAGTTCAATCTCGCGCAGGGTTACATCAAAACGCTGCTCATGAAAAAGGCGTCGAGATCACTGCAGATCGCCGCCAACTCGGGCATCGATTTCGAAAAGGGTGTGTACGCTGCTCCGGTTCTCGATTCGATCACGGTGCTGCCAAAACGGTTTTCGAAAACAGAGCTTTGGAAACTGGCACTTGCCGAAGCCCGGGCGATGCCAAAACAGAAGCTGAGCGCGTTTTCCTTGCCTCTCGCTCGGGTACCGCTGTCCGTGGGCGCGTGGGTTCTGCTGGTGGCGCTCACCGCGGCGGTCGTGTTCTCCAGATTTGTCAACCCGGCATCGTTAACCTATCAATGTTCGAACTGTGGACGGCTGACGTGCGAGAACTGCTCGCACGATGATCGCGACATGAGCCTTTGCGAGCAATGCGCAAAAACCATCGAGAGCGTATCTTCGGAACGAGTCGTCGAGGCTCTGTTGAGACAAAAACGCCAATCCTTTCTCGTCCGGCGCCGAAAATCGGCGAGGCTGATAACAATGATTCTGCCGGGCGTACGCGACGTTTACTACGAACGGATTTTGCGGGGAGTTTTGGTAGCGGGCTTGTGTTCGTTGTCGCTCGTATTCTTGTATACAAAGGGATCGATCGTGAGAGATCCGTTGGCCGTCACCCAACAATCGCATTTGTGGAAAACAGTCCTGTCCGCGGTTGGGATTTGTCTCGCGTACGTACTATCCATCAGGGGAAAACAAAGCGGCAAGTTCCGATCAAAACGGGGCGCACCATCGGCAAAAACCGCGAACGACACAAAAAACGTATCGGCTCATTCGGCAGATGCCGCGTAGCCGCCGGGGGTCAACTTGTCACTCGAAGGTAACCTTACAGCATTTGGAATCTCCGAGATCCTGCAGCTCATCGCCGTCCAACAAAAATCGGGGATGCTTACGGTGACCCGGCAGGGCAGCTCGACAAAGCTGTTCTTCCATGAAGGCAAGATTGTGTCCACGAGGGACAGGCGCCGGGGCAGCCGCGACCCGGTCAAGGACTACCTCACCCGATACGGAGTGATAACACGAAAAGAACTCGAACGACTCACCGACATCGCTGAAAAATCGAAACTCGACGTAACCGAAGTCATCGTCTCGGAAAACCTGCTCACCAAAGAGGCGATGGAGACGCATTACCGCAACCATATTCAGGAAACGGTACACGACATCCTCACGTGGGAGCAGGGCAGCTACAAATTCATTCCCGGCAGAGACGTCGTCAACGGTATCAAGCTTTGGGGCGAGTTCAACATCGAGGGTCTGCTCATGGAAAGCATGAGGCGGATCGACGAATACCCACAGATACTCAAGGAATTTTCCGATGGATCGACGCTTGTCAAGAAACGAGGCAGACTTCCCAAAAAAGAAGATCTGACCTCGAACGAGTCGGTTGTCATCGGCATGCTCTCCGAAAAGCGATCAATCGACGATTTGGTCGCTCACGCGATGCTTCCGAGGTTCGAGGTGTACGAGGCACTGAAGCTCCTCAATGAGAAAAACTTGCTCGAAGTAGCCAAGAGCCGTATCCCCGACCCGGAGTTGACCATTGGCACCAAGCTCGCCAAAAGACGAGGAATCAGATTCCGACCAAGCAAGAACCCGTTGCCGCTGGTGGTGTCGATAATGGTCTTGTTGGCTGCGGGATTTTGGAACTCTCGATCGGTCTTGCCCACGTTCTCCGGAAAACCCGCCACGGACACCGAAGTCACAACGGCGATCGAGCGAAACCAGGCCGAAGCGGAGCTCCGTTGGTTTCTCGAAATGTACAAAGCAACACACGGGTCTTACCCATCCACCATCGCGGACCTCGAAACAGCCGGCATCGCTTCAGCCTCGTTGATGGAACGAGCCAGCCAGTTTGAATTTAGATACTATTTGACACCCGATGGGACCCGATTTACTCTTCTCTGACCGTCTGCGCTTCGTTCCGCCACTCAAACGGCTGCACTGGGGTTTTGCGCACATTCTTGAGAATATGTGATTTTCTTTTTGTACTGCGTCCCGTTATCCTTATTCCCGCTTGGAGTTTCTTTCTACTCGGCGTTTCAGCAGCGTCCAACACACCGCTTGGCCCGCGGTGGACTCTGCCGCCGATGGTGCCATTCGCGTGTCTCACCGCCATCCTCATTACCGCCTATCTACTCAACCAGGTCTTTGACAGAGAGTCGGACGAGAAGAATGACAAGTGTCCCTTTTTGACCCGCGGTGTCTTCAAAACACGAACAGTCGTGCTGATGGCCGTCGTGTTCTTCCTTGCCGCCTCGCACCTGTTCCATCGAACGGACCCCGAGGTGCGCGTCGCTCTCTTCTTGGCGCTGCTGTTGTCGCTTCTCTACTCCGTACCTCCGGTGCGTCTGTGCGCCCGACCATTTCTCGATCTGCTGGCCAATGCCATCGGGTATGGAGGTGTCGCGTTCGTCATCGGATACAACACTAGCGACGCGTCGATTTCGCGCGGCGCATGGATTGCCACCCCATACATGTTTCTGGTCGCATCGACGTTTCTTCACACGACCGTCTTGGATGTTGAGGGCGATCGCGCCGCGAACAAGATCAGCACCACCGTCCTGATAGGCGTCAACCGATCCGTGATTCTCGCGGCGGTGTTGCATGTTCTGGCCGTGGCGGCGGCGATCTTGACCGCGAGCCCCACCGCCGTCGCCATTACCGCAGTATCACTACCCGTCACGGCGGTTGCGGCGATCAAACCGAGCACCCGCATGAGCTCGTTTGTGATCCAGGCAAATACGTTGATCGTTACCCTCGCGGCGGTTGCCACCCGGCCGTTGTATCTGACTCTCGTCTTTCCCTTGATCTGGCTGTCGAGGTATTACCACAGCAGGCGGTTTGGTATCATGTACCCGGGCCCGGGGAGCTCCCGCGACCGGGAGACACCCGTTTGATTACCGGTGTGAGAACGGCGATGCCGTTGATTGTCCGGCACTTCATTTCCTCGAACCAGTACACCGGCGACCGTTCGAGCTTCCACCGAATCGTTCTTGGTGTGTCAATTATATAGACTCCATTGCGCCGCAGCGCGAACCGGTCGACGATTTCGTTGCAGTGCTTTGGGTACAACGAGAACGCAGCTTCGTAACCGGCTGACTCAACAGCTGTTTTGACCCGTTGGTCGTAGCGGCCGAAGGGATACGAAAACGAGCGGGCGGTCACGCCCAGCGCCGACTCGATATCCGTTTTGGACCGGGCAATTTCGACGTCAAGGCTTCGGGCATCGAGAGTGGTCAGATCGGCATGTGTTGCGCCATGCGAGCCAAACCGCGCCCCCGCCTTCGCCATCGCCTTAATTTGATCCCACGACAGATGTTTGAAGCGCCGCCGCCCACCGGTCAAATCCCAGGTATTCTCCCGCCCCACGTAACTGGACACGATAAAAACGAGAATGGGTACCTCTCGAGGCCGAAGATGCTCGAGGTACACATTGAAAAGCTCCTCGTACGCGTCGTCAAATGTGAGCAGCAATCGCTTGTCGTTGGTTGGCGCTCGGCCGGAGATTGCCAAAAGAAACTCGTCTTCATCGACAAAACGGTAACCGGCATTCTTGAGCTGGTCGATCTGATCGAGAAACCGTTTGCGGGTCATCCAGGTACCTTCGAAACAAAAGCGATCGGACAGCTTGTGATAACAAAGCGCCTGAGGGGTTCCGATCGGCGGGTATCGGAAACGTATCCTCCATGTCAGATAGAGGACTAACAAGATCGCAACGATGATACCGGCAAAAGCCATGTCTCTCAGTCCGCCCCGTGTCCGTGGAAGGGCTTGATCGCGGGGCTTGGATATGCTAGCGTTCTGGGTTCAGGTAATTTTCCACTCGGCGTCAAATCTCTAAGTTGACAGTTTTATCGAACCCCACATTGGAGGCGTAGATGATAATCGGTATCCCACGTGAGATTAAATCAAACGAGGCGCGTGTGGCAATGACTCCCGAAGGGGTCAAAGCGGCGCGGATCCATGGCCATGAAGTCATCGTTGAAACATCCGCGGGCGCTTTGAGCGGTTTTCCGGACAGCGATTATGAGATAGCCGGCGCCAAAATCTTGGGATCGGCGGACGAGGTCTGGGGCGAGGCGGAAATGGTGGTAAAGGTCAAAGAGCCGTTGCCCGAAGAGTTCGACCGCCTTCGCGAAGGTCTGGTCTTGTTCACCTATCTCCATCTCGCCGCAGCGCGGGAGCTCACCGAAGAATTGATGAAACGCCATGTGACGGCTGTGAGCTATGAGACGATCGAGCTCGAGGACGGATCGCTACCGCTCCTCATCCCCATGAGCGAGGTGGCCGGCCGGCTATCCGTCCAGGTGGGGACCTGGGCGTTGGAGGCGCCCAACGGCGGACGCGGGGTCCTCCTGTCCGGCGTCAGTGGTGTGGCACCGGGACGCGTCCTCGTGCTCGGTGCAGGGACCGCCGGCAAAAATGCGATCCGGATCGCGATGGGGATGGGCGCCCGCGTCGTAGTGATCGACATCGATCCGGTCAAACTGAGATATCTCGACGACATTTACCACGGACGCCTGACCACGCTGATCGGCAACGCGGCAAACATCGAGCAGGAGCTCGAGCAGGCCGATATGGTGATCGGCGCGGTCCTGCTGGCCGGTGCCAAGGCACCCCGTTTGATCAAACGAGGTCACCTCGAACGCATGAAGAAAGGTGCGGTGATCGTCGACGTATCGATCGATCAGGGCGGCATCGCGGAAACCAGCAAGCCGACGACACATGCCGACCCGGTTTATGTGGTCGACGGGGTCGTCCACTACTGCGTGGCCAACATGCCTGGTGCGGTACCGGTAACGAGTACGGCGGCGCTGACCAACGCGACCCTGCCATACATTCTCGAGCTCGCCGATCTGGCCCCGCTAGAGGCGGCCAGACGCAGCCCGGCCTTGGCCAAAGGCTTCAACACATACGATGGCGCGCTGACCTGCGAAGGTGTTGCCGACGCGTTCAGTCTGCCGCTGGGCCGCCTGCCGCTGTAAGACTGCGACAATTCAAAAGGCGGGCGATGATTATTTGCGCTCGATTTTCGCGCACCGTACTGTCATACGCATTCGCGCGAATGAGAGAGCGAATAATCATCGCCCGCCTTTTCTGTTGGGGGGATGAGCGGAGTGTTTAAGATCGTGGGGAACGAATGCCGGCGGCCGAGGGACCGAGGCTGACGATCGTATTGCGGTTGCTGTCAAGAAGATCGGCGGCAGTTTCGAGGATGTCCTCTCGTGACACACGGTTCACACCATCTATGATCTCGCGTTCCGTGAGTTGGCGGCCATAATAGATCTCGTTTCTTGCGTTCCGCATCATCTTTGCCGCCGATGTCTCCAACCCGAGCAAGATCTTTCCCTTGAGCTGTTCCTTGGTGTCACCCAGCTCGTCATCGCTAAAACGGCCGGTTTTGATTTTTTCGAGCTCGCTAAACACTTCCCTCACGGCCACTGCGGCGTTGGACGGGCTAACCGCCATGTAGGTCCCAACCAGGCCAACATCTCTTGCCGCCTCCGTGTAAGTAAACACCGAGTACGCAAAACCGAGTTCCTCGCGGATTCTCTGAAACAGTCGTGAGCTCATTCCGCCGCCCAACAGCGTCGTCAAAACACCAAGCGGATATCGCCTCCCGTCAACATAGGAACAGGCGCGGCCACCGATGCAGAGATGCTGGTGATGGAGTTTTCGTCTGTAGTGTCTTCGAACGGGCTGGTAGCGTTTGAATTTCCGGGCGCTACGCTTGACGTCACCCACGGGAAACCGAAACGCATCGTTGCGAATTCGTTTGAGAAGTCGGCGATTCGTTTTACCAAGAACCGAAATGACAATATTGTCTGTACAGAGATGTTTTCGCGCGTAACGCACCAGCTTTCGCTTGTTAAAGCTCGAAACCGACTCTGGCGAGCCAAGAATCGGCCGGCCCAGCGGATGACCCGGAAATACCTCGGATGCAAAAAGATCGTGGATGACATCGTCAGGCGCGTCCATAACATCCTGGATCTCTTCGAGAACGACTTGTTTTTCGAGTTCGATTTGTGCCGGCGGAAAGGCGGGGTTCAGCAGCATGTCGTCGAGTATGTCAACGGCCAGCTCGGCGTGGTCGCTCAGCACCTGCGCATACACACAGATCTGTTCTTTTGTGGTGAACGCATCGAGTGAACCGCCCACTTTCTCTATCGCCTGCGAGATTTCGTATCCGGTGCGGTTTGGCGTGCCTTTGAAAAGCATGTGCTCGAGGAAATGCGTGAGCCCTTCCTCCCCCTTCCCTTCGTCCCTCGAACCCGTTTTGATCCAGACACCAATACAGAACGTGCGCGAGAACGGGTTGTCCTGGTGCAGGACAGTAACCCCGTTGTCGCCCACGTATCTTTTTACAGTGGGATACAGTGAAGAAGTAGGTACCATCGGAGGATGACTATCGTCTGCGAGATCTGCCTCGGTCCCGATTTCTATCCCTATCCCTGTCCCTATCCCGATCCCTGGGCCCTTCTTCGAGCACCTTTTTGCTCAACCGGACCTTGCCGTCACCGTTGATGTCGATGACCTTGACGCGGACCACGTCACCAAGCTTCAACACATCCTCGACTTTGTCGATGCGCCGGTGGGCGATCTCCGATATGTGCAAGAGTCCGTCTTTGCCTGGAAGAATCTCGATAAAAGCACCGAAGTTGACGATACTCTTGACGACGCCTTCATAAATCTTACCGACCTCGGCCTCCGCCGTAATCTCTTCGATCCGCTTCAGTGCCAGATCGCTGGCTTCCTTGCCAACAGCGGCGATTTTGACGGTACCGTCGTCGTCGACCTCGATCGTCGCACCGGACTCCTCCTGGATCGCCCGGATTACTTTGCCACCGGGGCCAATGATCTCACGGATCTTGTCGACAGCGACCTTGATCATCGTGATCTTGGGCGCGAACGAAGAAATCTCTTCACGCGGTTGGGAGATCGTTTGGTTCATGACGCTCAAAATGTGCTCCCTGCCCGCTTTGGCCTGCTGGAGTGCGGAGCGCAAAATCTCTTCGCTGATGCCCGCGACCTTTACATCCATTTGGAAGGCCGTAATACCCGAGGCGGTTCCCGTCACCTTGAAATCCATATCTCCAAGATGATCTTCCATGCCGATGATATCGCTCAAGATCGCAACCTTGTCACCCTCGATCACAAGACCCATCGCGATTCCCGCAACGGCTTTATCGATGGGAACACCGGCGTCCATCAACGCCAGGCTTCCGCCGCAAACCGTCGCCATCGAGCTGGATCCGTTGGATTCGAGAATGTCCGACACGATTCGAATCGTGTAGGGGAATTTGTCCTCGTTGGGAATCATCGGCTTGAGCGCACGTTCGGCAAGGGCGCCGTGTCCGATTTCCCTGCGGCCTGGACCGCGTATCGGCTTGACTTCTCCGACGCTAAAAGACGGGAAGTTGTAGTGGAGCATGTATCGCTTCCAGTTTTCACCCTCGATGGTATCGAGCATTTGCTCGTCCCGTGCGGTACCCAAGGTGAGCGCAACAATGCTCTGCGTCTCTCCGCGAGTGAATAGGGCGGAACCGTGGGCCCGAGGGAGCAAACCCGTATCGCAGCTCACCTGCCGAATATCCGTCCAGCTTCTGCCGTCGGCCCTGACACGTTCGTCGAGGACCATCTTCCTCATGACCTTCTTTTCGATCTCTTCGACCTGCCGGGCGATGTACCCTTCCTTTTCGGGGTACTCCTCGGCAAAGGTCTCTATCGCCTCGTCGAGAATCGCGTGAACGGCGTCCTGGCGTTCGAGCTTGGGTTCGATCCGGATCGCCTGGTCCATCCGGTCCAGATATCTTTCTTCGATGGTGCGGTCGAGTTCCTCGATGACTTCACGCGCGGGCAGCTCGCGTTTTGCCTTTGCGCCGGCTTTTTCCACCAGCTCGCGCTGGAGCGCGTTGAGCCGTTTGATTTCTTCATGGCCGGCAGTCACCGCGTCGAGGATATCTTGCTCGGACACTTCGTTTGCGCCACCCTCGACCATGATCACTGCACTGTCGGTACCGGCAACGATGATATCCATTTCGCTCTCGTCCATGGCCTGCACAGACGGATTGATAACGTAGTTTCCGCCGACCTTGCCAACACGCACCCCCGAAATCTGATCGGGGAATGGAATATCGGAGAGCGCAAGCGCCGCCGAAGCGCCGGTCATTGCGAGCACGTCGGGTTGATTTTGCCCGTCATAACTAAGTGTCTGCGCAAATATCTGCGTTTCGTAACAATACTCCTCGGCAAACAAGGGTCGGATCGGCCGGTCGATCAGACGCGCTGCGAGCGTTTCTTTTTCACCGGGTCGGCCTTCTCGCTTAAAGAAGCCGCCCGGGATTCGTCCAGCGGCGTAAAACTTCTCACGGTACTCGACAAAAAGAGGCAGAAAGTCCCTGTCGGATGGATTATGACTCGATACGACAGTGACCAAAACCAACGTGTCACCCTGACGCACCAGCACTGCCCCGTCTGCCTGTTTGGCCAGTCGGCCGGTCTCAATAGAGAATGTGGTTCCGTTGACCACGGTTGTGACGTTTGTCATTTGAACCTACCAAGTTTCGAATTGCTCGGAGAGATAAGCGAAAAACCAACTACTTCCGCAAGTTTAGTTCTTTCAACAGCGCTCGGTAGTTTTCGACCTTTTTGTTTTTCAGGTAATCCAGTAGCTTTCGTCTTCGGCCGACGAGCTTCAGCAGTCCGCGTCGGGAAGCGTGGTCCTTTTTGTGAGCCTGAAAGTGTTCGGTCAGCTGGCGGATTCGCTCGGTAAGAAGCGCAATCTGAACTTCGGCAGAGCCAGAATCTTTCTCATGCAGTCTGTACTTCGAGATGATCGCCATCTTCTGGTCTGCATCAAGTGCCATCGTCAATGCACCTCCTTCAAAAGAATCGCGACACGATGGCAGCAGCCTGAGCCATTGTGTGGGGTACAGCCCAAGCCGCGCTATACTATTTCAAGTCGCTGACAAGCTAACATAGCGGATATTGCTTGTAAAGCAATATTTGTGCACAAATCCCCCATGGAAATGCCCAAAACCGCCATTTCGGAGCATTGCTTGACCGGCCCGCCACCGGGTCAGTCCACGGCCAACCTGTTCATCGCCTCGACGCGGTCAGCCTTGAGCTGCCGAATCAGGTCGTCTACCGAATCAAACTGCCGTTCACGACGCAAATAGCTGTGGCAATACACTCTGAGATCGGCGCCGTAGAGGTCGTCCTTCAATCCAAAGATATGAATCTCGGTCTCCCGCGCGTCTTCCGGTAGCGATTTCATCGTGGGCGCCCGTCCGATGTTCATCATTCCGTCGAGAAGCCGGCCACCTACGTCGGCTCTGACAGCGTACACCCCGCGCGGCGGCCACAGCTTGTACGGATCTGTAATGAGCAGGTTTGCGGTTGGAAAACCGAGATCGCGTCCCCTCCCATGCCCACGCACGACGCGACCCGACAACAGGTACGGGTGGCCGAGAAATCTTTTGGCTTTTTCGACATCACCTTCGATGAGCGCGTTTCTAATCTTCGTGCTCGACACAATTTCGTCACTTTGTCGTACGGCCGGAACGACAGTCACGTCGATCCCGTATTTGGCGGCATCTTGGCTAACCCGTTCCGGGCTACCCTCTCTGTTTTTGCCGAAATGACAATCGTAACCAAGCACAAGGTATTTCAGGTCAAAGGGTTTAATCAGATATCGATCGAGAAAAACCCGATAGTCGAGTGCGGCGAGATCTTCGGTAAACTGGAGAACGAGAATGCCATCCAGATCGAATCGAGACAGAAGCGTTACACGCTCATCCGTCGTCGTCAGCATGGGCGGCATCATCCTCGAATGGGTGACGACGAGCGGATGCGGGTCAAAGGTGATCAGGTAACACCCGTCGATTCCGTCTCTGCGCCTGGCGCGAATGAGGGTATTGATGATTTGTTCGTGCCCCAGGTGGACCCCGTCAAAAACGCCCAGGGTAACAGCGCCATTTCGAGGGGCGAACTGCCTGACGTCTTCGATTGACCGCGCTATCACAGGACGCGACATAAATTTCACGGCCTCCCGTTATCCGCGAAAAGCCTGTAAGAATCCACGCACTTGAGCCGATCCCTCGCGGCGCCTTCTCCTCGTTTGCCAATCGCGAGCAACTGGCCTGATTGGTCGAGAAGTCTTATTGCGCTGTCATCATCCGGAACACCGATCGTTTCCAGAACATCGCTGAACCCGGGAAGCACGCCGTTCATCAGACCGCGTTGCGCTGTCTGGTTGATTACAAATCCGGGCAGAAAGTCGAGCGCGTCGGCGATCGTCAACCCCTGCAAACCGGACAGATCACCGGCGACGACAAGATCGCTCGAATAACCTTCTTCGATCCGGAACCGTCCGATCGCCGTCCTGACAAGATTACGTATGTGGGCCGGCAGACCAAGTTTTGTCGCAAAATCACGTGCCAGCGATCTGACGTACGTTCCCCGCGAGCACGTCACCCGGCAACTCACGCCGGGAAGCTCAACCCGCTTGACATCGAACGCATAAATGTTCACACGGCGGCCCTCGACCCGAGGTACCTCCCCCGCCCTGGCCAGCTCGTAGAGCCTTTTCCCATTTCGTTTTATAGCGGAATACGCCGGGGGCTCGAGGACGCACTCGCCGAGAAAACTCTCCGCAACGGCCCGCACATCCCTCTCGTTCAGGTCTGGACACGCAACATCTTCGGTCACGTCACCCTCGGCATCCAGCGTCGTCGTCCCGACGCCAAGTCGGATCTCGAACTCATACGTCTTGCTTAGATCCATAAAATGCTCGACGGCTCTCGTTGCCTTGCCCGAACAGAGAATCAACACGCCGCCAGCAAGCGGATCGAGGGTCCCGGTATGTCCCACCTTTCTAATCCGTGCTCCCCGCCTGAACGCCTCCACAACATCGAACGACGTGGGTCCTGGTTGTTTGTTTATTACAAAAACTCTGTCGGCGAACTCGGTCATACCAGTCACTTCAATTCTCGAGATTTTAATCGTCGTTTTCTTCCTCGTGGATCTTGTTCAAGGCTTCTTCGATTCGCATCGAACGATCCAGCGTATCATCGTAGACAAACCGAAGCTCGGGAACCTGACGCAGTTTTAGCTCGCGCCCGATGGATTTTTTCAGGAAACTCTTGGCGCTCTCCAATCCCTGACGAGTGGCCTTTCGGGTTTCCTCGTCTCCCATGACGGTGAAATACACCTTTGCCACGGTGAGATCGGGCGCAACGCTTGTCGACGTGATGGTCACCAGACCAACTCGCGGGTCTTTTATCTGATTGAGGATCAGCTCGCCAAGAAGCTCTTTGAGCCGCTCATTGAGCCTTTCCTTGCGGAATGACCGCGCCATTGCAGACCACCCGGTTTAGCGAATTTCCTGAATGCATTCCAAAACGGCGAGACGGTGGTCCCGCTCGAGGAACTTGATAACTTTATCACAAGTAGACTCGGCCATGGCACCGTCCACGCTGACCGTAACAACTGCCAGCTTGGCACGCTGCCACTTGTCGTGATGGTCTACCTCCGATACTGCGACGTTGAACTGACGCCGCAAGCGTGTTTTCACGCTCGACAAAACAAATCGTTTCTCCTTGAGAGAAGACCGGCCAGGTAAGTGGAGATCGATTGTTAGGAGCTTGACTACCATGATTTGATTCGGCGAACCAAATCGGTCTGAAAGAGGATCAAATAACTCGCGCGTGTTCCTCGATTACGAAGGCCTCGATTATGTCACCTTCTTTGAGGTCACTCAGGCCGGTGATTCCGATGCCGCACTCAAAGTCTTTTGCGACCTCGCGCACGTCATCCTGAAAACGTTTAAGCGAAGAGATCTTACCCTCATGAATCACCTGCTCATCACGTATCACTCTGATTTCGGCGTTGCGCGTAATAGATCCCTCGACCACCAGTGAGCCGGCAATCAACCCGAGCCGGGAAATCTTGAAAACTTGCCGAACTTCCGCGCGTCCCACGACCCGCTCGACCTTTACCGGTTCGAGCAGTCCCCGCAATGCCTCATCTACCTCGGCGATACACTCGTAAATCACGTCATACGATCTGATATCCAAACCTTCTCGTTCGGCCAATTCCTGAGCCTTTGGTGACACTTTGACCCCAAAACCGATGATGGTTGCGTCAGAGCTGTCCGCAAGCAGTGCGTCCCACTCGTTCACCACGCCGACACCGGAGTGGACGACCTTCACACTCACATCACCGGCGGTGAGACTCGAGAGGCTTTCCGTTAGCGCCTCGACCGATCCGTTTGTGTCGCCTTTTACAATTAGCTTGAGCTCTTTGACTTCGCCCTTTTCGATTTGCGAATAGAGCTCTTCGAGCGTAAGTTTCTTGGTGGTTCTTCTCTCGCGCTCTTTGAAAGCCTCCTGACGCCGCAGACTTAGATCGCGCGCATCTTTTTCGCTACCAACAACGACGAAATGATCACCAGCGGTGGGAAGTCCGTTGCACCCGAGCACAACCGTTGGCGTAGCCGGCAGAGCGCTCTTGATTGGACGTCCCCGGTGGTCGAGGAGTGCCCGGACTTTGCCATACTGCTGACCGACCACAAAAACATCGCCTACGTGAAGGGTCCCCTGCGTCACCAGCACCGTACACAGAATCCCGCGCCCCTCCTCCTTTTTGACCTCGATGGCCACGCCTTGTGCGGACGCCTCTCGATCGGCTTTGAGTTCGAGAACATCCGCCTGAAGAAGAATCATCTCCAGCAGTTTGTCGATCCCAACACCCGTCTTTGCCGACACATCGACGGCGATCACATCACCGCCAAACTCTTCCACAACAGTGTTATGTTCGGTGAGCTGTTGTCTGATCTGTGCGGGGTTGGTTCCCGAAAGGTCGATTTTGTTGACCGCAACGAGGATGGGCACTTCGGCGTCGCGGGCATGGTTGATGGCCTCGATCGTCTGAGGCATGACGCCGTCGTCGGCGGCGACCACGAGGACAACGATATCCGTAATCTGTGCGCCCCTGGCACGCATAGAGGTGAACGCCTCGTGGCCGGGGGTGTCGATAAACGTAATGATTCCGTCGTTTATCTCTACCTGGTACGCGCCTATGTGCTGCGTGATCCCACCGGCTTCTCCGCTGGCTACTCGTGTTTTGCGAATATAATCGAGAATCGACGTTTTCCCGTGATCGACGTGTCCCATTACGGTAACGATCGGGGCCCTCGGGCGGAGCCGTGTGGCGTCGATCTCCGTCTCTGGTTTGAGCATGCTCTCGATCTCGTCAGCGACAAACTCGATGTTTTTGCCAAATTCCTCGGCAAGCAGCTCGACGGTTTCTCGCTCCAACGCCTGCGTGATAGTCGCCGGCAATCCGAGGTCGAGACACGCACGAATGACGTCGTTGGCTTCGACCTTGAACGCGTCGGCAAGCTCGCGCACCGTGATGGCATCGACGATCTGAACCGGCTTTTCGGCGACTTCCACGTCTTCACGCGGTTTTCCCTTACGCCGTTTTGTCCGCCGCGTGGTCTCGAGCTTGGCCAGCGTTCGTCTGACGCTCTCCCTTACCGCTTTCTGTTGAGCCTCGACGTCGACAGGATCTTTTCTCTTTTGGCGCCTTGGTTTGCGCTGAGCCGGCGCCGGCCGGCCGCTAATGGGCTTGCCACCCGGCATCACAAGTTCACTCACAGGTTTCTGTGGCCGTTTGCGGTCGCCGGGTTTTTTCCCGGCGGTTGGTTTTGTGTGGGGTCTCTTGTGCTCGGGGGGCTTCTTCACCGGGGGCACGGCGGCCAGCTTCTTTCCCACAGCTGCTTTTTCTGCTGGCTTTCTCGCCGCGGCTTCCTTTTTCCGCTCGGCGGGTTTTGGCGCAGCAGCTCTTGGCGTCGCTGGCTCCCGGGCGACCGCTTTCTTCGAAACCGTTTTCTTTGAAACTGCCTTCTCCGTAACTTCCTTCTTCGATACCACTTTTGCAGCAGGCTTTTGCGCTGCAGCTTCCCCGACCACCTTGGCCTTTGGCACCGCCTTGGCTTTGGCTTTAACACCCACTTTGGGTTTTGCCACGGCGGCGGGGGCGTCCGCGGTTTTCTTCACATCTGACTTTTTGGCTTT
>CP070631.1:1972158-1973404 GCA_020356045.1 Candidatus Latescibacterota bacterium | reverse complement strand
TACAAGACGCATGCCGGCGATTGTACTATTGAACGCAGGGTGAGTCTACTTCACATCCCGTACATTAGAGACGTCAAAACGAGACCAGCGGACACGACGCGAACCTGTTTCAGACGTCCTAATCCGGACTGCTGCTCAAGTACCTTTCGAATAGAACGAACAGAAGCGGCAAAACAAATAGGGTTAACAACGTTGAAGTCAGGACCCCGCCGATCACGACGGTCGCCAGAGGTCGCTGCACCTCGGCACCCACACCGACCGACACTGCCATGGGAAAAAAACCGGCCGCATCCGTAATAGCAGTTGCCAAAACTGGGCGAAGACGCAAGCGTCCTGCGGCGCGGACCGTTTGCATCATATTCTTCCCATCGGATAACAGCCGCCGAATCGTGCTCACCAGCACCTGCCCGTTGAGGACTGCGATCCCGCTAAGAGCAATAAAACCGACGGCGGCGCTGACACTAAACGGAAGTCCGCGTAACCACAGGGCAAGCACACCGCCCACCGCGGCCAGCGGGACACCCGTAAAGACAATCAAGGCATCTCCAAGCCGGCGCATACTGAGATAGAGGAGGAAGAAAACGAGAAGTAGCGTTGCCGGAACAACGATCCGAAACCGTGCCTGAGCCCTTTGGAGCTGTTCGAATTGTCCTCCGAATTCGACTGTATAGCCCGGCGGCATGGTGATTTCCTGCTCGATTCGTTGACGCACCTCACGGACAAACGATCCCATGTCGCGACCACGGATATTGCATTGGGCAAGCGTCCGGCGCCGCGCCCATTCGCGCGTAATGGTCGCGGGGCCCTCCGTCTCCTCCACCAGAGCCACCGTCCCTAACGGCAGCACGGAACCCGCTTCGGTCGGAATGAGCGACGCAGCCAGTGCGTCCCGGTTCTCACGTAATTCGTCCGGCAACCTGACGACGAGTGGAAAACGGCGCTCACCCTCCTGGATTTCGCCCACAGCAATCCCACCGACGGCGTCTACGATCTCGAGAACCCGATCGGCCGCGACGCCCAGCCGCGCGATGGCGTGTTGATCGACGCGGACTCGGAGTATCGGTTGACCGGTCAATTGCTCACCGGAGATGTCTTCGGCTCCTTCGACCGTCGTGAGAAGACGCTGGATATCGTTTGAGATGCGAAGGAGCTCGTCGAAATCGTCGCCGTAGATCTTGATGCCGAGATCGGTTCGGATACCGGCGACCATTTCGTTCACACGCATTTCGATAGGCTGGGTGTATGC
>CP070631.1:1970798-1972058 GCA_020356045.1 Candidatus Latescibacterota bacterium | reverse complement strand
CGGGGAGCGTATCGTGCAGAAATGGTATCTCGGCGGTGGCGTGGTAACGAGCCATGAAAACGTACAACAGCGGCACAAACGCTGCTTGAATCAGGTACACAAAACTTGATACCCACAGTCCGGGAGCGATCCACTGTTGAAGTGTATTTGGGATCGGAGCGAGGGTCAGCGCCGCCGCGACGCCCAACAGTAAGAAGCCGACTCGAAACGGGCCGTCGAGCCAGGCGAATCCAATAACGGCGGTGATCAAAACGATGACCGACACGATTCTATTGGGCGGCGCGTTCCAGAGTCGAAGATTTCGCATGCCCGTGACAACCAACAGGACACCAGCGGCAACCCAGGGCAACGCGTTTTGCAGCGTGAAAAAGACGGGGAGGGAACGCATCCAAGAGAACGCCAGCACCAGTATGCCGAGCCATACAAGCGTCACTGTGCACGTCCTTTCTCGGTAAGCTGCCTCAGAAACGCCACGTTGCCGGCAAAATAGTGATCGAGCGTCTCGAGGTTGACATCGTGGAAAAAGGAACTGTCTCCGATCAAAACTACCTCGCCTTGCCCATGTGACTTGGCAACGGCAAACGGTAGCTCCCAGTTCGATAACAGCACCCGTGGCGTCCCGGTATTATCGAACTCGACCGGCCATCCCTCGTGAACGAGCACTCCGAGTGTGTCGGACGGTAATGGAATTTCGAAGCGGCCTAGTGGAATGTTTGCCACCGAGAGCCCAAATCTTTCGAGCAACTTGTTCGACCCGTCGAGTTCTTCGAACCCGACGGAGGCAATCAACCTGCCGCCTGAATCTACATAGTTTTCTACAGCGTCGATTTCCTTCTTGGAATACCGTCGTGTCGGGGCGACCAGAACGAGAAGCTCCGCGCCGGCAGCAAGGTCATCAAAGGGGAATTCATCCCGGATCAAGGGAAAATATCCATTACGCGCCAGGTTGAGTTGAAGCCCGCCTATGCTCATGTCCTTCCACGCGCGTAGAGTAAAGTGGCCGCCGTGGGATACATCGACTACGGCCACGCCCCATCCCGGTTGGGACTCACCAAGCAGGATGGGCTGTGCGTGACCATCCGGGAATTCGGGAAATGCCCGAGGCGGCGAGGGAGTTGCAGCCGCGAAGATGGCGGAGGCAACGGCAATCCCAACGATAGTGGCTACAAGGGGTAAGGGAGAACGGGAGTAGGCCATGGTTCCGCCGATTGCCATCACCAGAACCAATACGGCGACGAGCTGCCAGACGAATCCCACGCG
>CP070631.1:1966783-1970698 GCA_020356045.1 Candidatus Latescibacterota bacterium | reverse complement strand
AGTCAAAGACGATCTGATCGACCAGGACTACGAATCGGCGCTTCGCTTTGTCGAAAAAATAGACAAATCCACTTCGGAGCTTCTCTATCTCTATGAGAAAGGCCTCATTCTCCACTATGACAACGAGTGGGTGGAAAGCAACCTCGCGCTCGAATCTGCTGAAGATCTCTACGAGGATCTATACACAAAGAGCCTGAGCCGTGTGGTTGGGTCATTGTTCACGAGCGACAACGTGCTCAAATACCGGGGCGAACGGCACGAGGCCGCCCTGATACATTACTATAAGATCCTCAACTATCT
This sequence comes from Candidatus Latescibacterota bacterium, assembly GCA_020356045.1. Classification (GTDB taxonomy): domain Bacteria; phylum Krumholzibacteriota; class Krumholzibacteriia; order WVZY01; family WVZY01. Next base: position 1,970,398 of record CP070631.1, on the reverse strand, counting down.
GTATCTCGACGATCCCGAGGGCGCGCTCGTCGAATGCCGCAAGCTCAACAACCGGCTGACGGCGTTTACCGACGAAGCCGATTCGCTCTACTCGAATGATGCGTTTCTTCAGTACCTGACCGGGATGGTTTATCTGGTAAACGGAGAACTCAACGATGCGAGCGTGTCGCTCCGGGCAGCACGAGGCGCCTTCAAACAGCTCGAAGATCGTTATGACATCGAGATGCCAAGATCGCTTTACTGTGATCTCATCACGGTTGCGGAAGCACGCGGCGAGCTGTCGATGGCGGCCGCCTACAGGGATTCCGTCGGGGGCTGCGACACGGTCGGTGTTGACACGGGAAACGGCGCCCTCAATCTGTTTATCGAATCCGGATACACGTCGTACAAGATCGAAAAAAATATCGTGATCCCGATCTACAAAGATGAAATCGACGACATCGGTGGCGATGACTTTGCGCTGGTGCTGGTCGACCGGCACGGAGTGCCCGTGGATGCCGGTCGCAAAGTGTCATACATGCTCCGTGTGGCCTTGCCCGAGCTGGTGGGATCGCCCGAGCCGTTTATGGATGCCGGTGTGCGTGTCTATGTCGATGACCGCGCCCGCGGTGCCAGGGCGCCGGTCGTGGAGAATATCGACCGGCTCACCCAAGAGGCGTTCGAGGCGCGGCGAGGTATGATCCTGCTCAAGACGGTGTCCCGCGCGCTGGCCAAATATTTGGCGAAAGAGGCAGCGGGAAGCAAAGAGGTGTGGGCAGGGTGGCTCGTGAACGCGTTTGGATTTGCCACCGAATCCGCCGACACGAGAAGCTGGGCGACGCTGCCGCAAACGATTCGGATGGCCAGGCTCGTGTTGCCCGAAGGAACCCACGATATAGAGCTTACGCTTTACGGCTATTTCATCGAGGACGACGAGACCATTTTGATCGAAGACATCGAGATCACTGCCGGCCGGACCACCTTCCTCAATGTCCGTGTCTATTAACCCACCGCTCCCACCGCGTTGATAGTTCTTGGTTTTGGCTAAGCGCAAAGTTATATTGCCCTTCGACAGGTCGGGGGGTGCCGCACCCAATTTGTAACCCGCGGGCTGCGGCCCGGTATGACAAACTCGTGCAATAAATCAATCCACACCCTGCTGGTGATGCTCGCGTTGGCTGCGGCCGGATGTTCGGATGATTCACCAGATCGTCGCCAACCCGAGGGAACCGTTACCATGACCCACCAGACATCACACACCGGTCGGAATCGACTGGCCGCAGAAAAGAGCCCCTATCTGCTCCAGCACGCGGACAATCCGGTCGATTGGTACCCCTGGGGCGATGAAGCGTTCGAGACCGCGGTGCGCGAGGACAAACCTGTTTTTTTATCCATCGGGTACTCGACTTGTCATTGGTGTCACGTTATGGAGCACGAGTCGTTCGAAGACTCGACGGTGGCTGCCCTGATGAACGATGCGTTTATAAACGTGAAAGTGGACCGCGAGGAAAGACCCGATATTGACAACGTTTACATGATGGCGGCTCAGCTGGTGACCGGTGGTGGTGGATGGCCGCTGACGGTGATTATGACGCCGGACAAGAAACCGTTCTTTGTTGCCACGTACATTCCCAGGGACAATCGATACGGCCGCACGGGGATGTTGCAGCTCATCCCGCAAATCCAAGCGGCTTGGCGGGACCGGCGGGACGAAATTCATCAGCATGCACAAAAGATCACTGAGGGTTTGGGCGGGATGTTCGATCGGCGGGCGGGCGATGAGCCGCTCGGCGCGGATGTGTTGAGCGCAGCGTTTGATCAAATGTCCCAAAGGTACGATGAAGCCAACGGCGGTTTTGGCAGCGCCCCCAAGTTTCCCACACCGCACAACCTTCTTTTCTTGTTGAGATATTGGAAACGGACCGGAAACGAGAGGGCGCTCGAGATGGTTGAGCAATCGCTCGAGCGAATGGCAGCGGGCGGGATTTATGATCATCTCGGGTACGGCTTTCACAGATACTCGACCGACCAGAAATGGTTCGCTCCGCACTTCGAGAAGATGCTCTACGACCAGGCGCTACTCGTGATGGCGTACACGGAAGCCTATCTGGCGACGGGGAAGGACGACTACAAACGGGTGGCCGAAGAGGTCATTCATTACGTGTTGCGCGATATGACCGACGAAAAAGGTGCGTTCTACTCGGCGGAGGACGCGGACAGCGAAGGAATCGAGGGCAAATTCTACTTGTGGACCGAGAGTGAGATTGTCGATCTGCTGGGGACAGGTGAGGGCCGTTTCTTTGTCGATCTGTTTGGCGTCGAACCTCAAGGCAACTTTTCTGAAGAGATCGCGGCGGCGAACATTTTATTTCTGCGCCGTCCGCTGGCCGCGGTCGCAAAGGAAAAGGGTGTGACCGAAGACGATCTGCGAGATCGCACCGATGCTTGCCGGCAGACGCTGCTCGCCGCACGCGGCACGCGGCCGCGGCCCTACAAGGACGACAAGATCCTAACCGATTGGAACGGATTGATGATCGCCGCGTTGGCCAAGGCGGCGCGGGCGTTCGACAATGCAGATTATGCGGGGCGCGCCGGACGCGCTGCCGATTTTATCCTCGAGGAAATGCGCGACCGCGACGGCCGTCTGATTCACAGATACCGGGATGGTGAAGCGGCCAAACGAGCAAGTATCGATGATTATGCGTTTTTTGTCTGGGGATTGATCGAACTCTACGAAGCGACCTTTGACATCGGGCGATTGAAAACGGCCATCGCGCTGACGACCGACATGCGGCGGGATTTTTGGGACACGGACAACGGTGGCTTTTGGTTCACCCCGCAGGACGGTGAGCAACTGATCGTGCGCGTCAAAGAGATCTATGACGGCGCCGTGCCATCGGGCAATTCGGTCGCGGCACTCAACTTACTGCGGTTGGGGCGAATGACGGCAGACGCCGAACTCGAGGAGCTCGCCAGCCAGATCGGGCGCGTGTTCCACGCCGATGTCACGCGGGGGCCGTCGGCACACACGCTGCTCATGGCAGCGGTCGATTTTGGCGTGGGGCCGTCGTACGAGGTGGTTATTGTCGGTGACCCTGGAGGAACCGATACGCGTGATATGCGCAACGCTATATATCAGAGATACTTGCCGTCGTCGGTGATCCTGTTCAAGCCGAATGATAGCGACGGATCCGACATCGAGGGGGGTGCCGAGTTCGTCGCGCCGCACCGGGCGATTGATGGGCGTGCAACTGCTTATGTGTGTATGAATTACGCCTGTAAGCTCCCCACCACCGTCATTGCTGATATGTTGGGCTTGTTGGGAGAATCCACGGATTGAGCGTGCCGCGCTGGTGGTCCAAAGGGGCTTGACATAACCCCTTATTCGGTCTATGTTGAATGCTCGGCCACTCCGCCGAGAAGGCACGCAAATTATCCATCCATTTGGACTTACACGACTTTTCACTCAGACGTGACGCGTTTATCGAGAGGCAAAATGATGCGACCCTTGCAGGCCCTGGTGCTTGCTCTGTCTGCGGCAATCCTGTTCGCAGGGACCGTAGTGTTTGCTCAGGGGCACAAAGGCGGGGAGCTGTTACCGCCCGAGGTGGGAATCGACGAGAAACTTGGCGATTT
>CP070631.1:1964058-1966683 GCA_020356045.1 Candidatus Latescibacterota bacterium | reverse complement strand
GACCAGCATGAGCACAACCATCACCAGCGCGCTGATCTTATTGGCGCGGGCGGATACCCCGTCGCCGGCGACGAGCGTTGTCTCGATATCGAGCGGGGCCGACACGGCGGTAATCTTCTCAGGAGTGAGACCGCTCTCGTTCAAACGTTGAGATTGCCGAGTCGCGGTCAGCAGTGCGAGGAGCTCGCCTTGCCATGGAGCCTCCTTCCGAACGAGCAGCTCGACGGCATCCGGGTCGCGCCAAATCAACGCACCGTCATATGCCTTGTCGCGGAGCCCATCCTTGAGCGATGATTCGCCGCCGTCCGCCGGCTGGAACACAAATCGTTCATGCTCGGAAGCGCCCGGGGGGATCAGCTCCATGCTGGCCACTGCGATAGTTCGCGGGCCCGCGGCATCCTTGGCGATGCGATCGCTTACCACCTTTTGAATCAGAAAGACCGCAAACACAAAGACGATCGCCCAAAGGAAGTCTCTGGGTTTGAAAAACCGGCGGAACTCCCACCGCGCCACATCAAATGTGCGCGAGATCTGCTTCACCGTGTACCACCATTCTTGCGGCCGACAGTGTCGACAAAAATCTCATGAAGGCTCACTCTCGCCGAGTTGATAGAAGTGACGTGAAAATCAGCGGCAATGACCTCGATCACATCGGCCAGTTTCGCGTCGGGCTCCAGCCACGCGATCACTTCGCCGCCGGGCATCTTTTCCACTTTGCGTATGGTTGGGTGCGCCTCCAGCGCCGTTGCGTTACGATTGTCTTCCATACTAAAGATGATTTTGTCGCGGCTGGCGGCCTGGGCGCGGATATCCGCCATCGTTCCACTGAGTATCTCACGCCCCTGGTCGATCACGAGGATGTGGTCGGCGATCTGTTCAACAAGATTCATTTGATGTGCGCTGAGAAGAACCGTGGTCCCTTCGCTTCTCAGTTCGCCGATAATGTCGAGGAACAGCTCCTGATTTAGGGGGTCCAGACCCGAAAAGGGCTCGTCGAGAATGACCAGCCGGGGACGGTGGAGGACCGCCGATACGAATTGGATTTTCTGCTGGTTGCCCTTGGACAGGGCCTCCAGTTTCTCGCCGGCTCGTTCGGCAAGGTCAAATCGTTTGAGCCAACCGGCCGCCGCCTCGCTCGCCTTGGGACGCGACATTCCATAGAGGACTCCAAAATAGACCAGCGTTCGCAAAACCGGCTGGTCGGAGTAAAGACCGCGTTCCTCGGGCAGATAGCCAAACGTCAAACCGGATCGCGCTCGGTTTTCGAGCCCGAACGACACACCGTTGTCGTCATAAAAAGAAATGACGCCGCTGTCCGGTTTGTTGACGCCAACCAGCATTCGCACGAGGGTTGTTTTACCCGCCCCGTTGGGTCCAAGCAGGGCAAATATTTTCCCGCGTTTAATGCGAAAAGAGAGGTCGTCGACGGCGCAAACGGTGGCAAATTGTTTGCTGACGCCATCGACCGAAATGATTGCGTCCGCGCCCGATCCGGTCATGCTGCGTGGTCTCCCGAATTCAGACCGCGGAGCTCGTCATCCAACGCCCGTACGACCATATCGACGTCGTCGTTGGTAATCACCATCGGCGGTTTGATTTTGAGAACATTGTGATACGGGCCATCGGTGCTGAGCAGAATGCCGCGCGATTTGAGCCGGTTGATCAATTTGTCGGCTTCCTCGGTAGCTGGTTCCAACGTCTCCCGATCGCGGACCAGTTCGACACCGATAAACAACCCGGCACCTCGGACATCACCGATCATGGTGTGGTCGTCCATCAGTGCCCGGAGTCCATCGCGAAACCTCGTGCCGGTTACCAGTGCGTGTTGCCGCAGACGTTCGTCGCGAATCACATCCAGAACCGCCATCCCAATCGCGCACGACACCGGATTACCGCCAAACGTCGAAAAAAACTCCATGCCGGTGTCAAACGACGCGGCGATCTCGCGGGTGGTGATAACCGCTCCCATGGGGTGGCCGTTGCCCATCGGCTTGCCGAGCACGACGATATCGGGAACCACGTTTTGCCTCTCGAATGCCCAGAAGTACATCCCGGTGCGTCCAAATCCGACCTGGACCTCGTCGATGATGCAAACGCCTCCCGCCGCGCGAACGTGTTCGAACACGCGTTCAAAATATCCGGCCGGTGGAATTATCTGGCCGGCGCACGACAGCAGCGACTCGGATATAAACGCGGCGATGGGCCGTTTTGCCTGCTCGATCACCCTGCCGGCTTCGTCGCCGTAAGCCCGGCCGGCGGCCGTATCGGTTCCCTTGTGTTTGCCGCGATAGCCGTCGGGGAGCGGTACGACGTGCACCCAGGGTTTGGGTTTGCCCGTTCCTCCTTTGCCCATGAATTTGTACGGGCTGATATCGACCAGGGTACCGGTGTGTCCGTGATAAGCGCCATCGACAACGGCAACATCGTTCCGGCCCGTATGCGTTCTTGCCAGTCGCAGCGCAAGCTCGTTGGCCTCGCTGCCCGAGTTGACGAAAAAACACGTATCGAGACTCTCGGGGAGCTTCGCGCAAATCCGCTCCGCGTAATCGGACAATTCGGGGTAGAGGTAGCGTGTGTTCGTGTTCAACCGCGCCATCTGTTTTTGACCCGCGGCGGCCACGCGCG
>CP070631.1:1960074-1963958 GCA_020356045.1 Candidatus Latescibacterota bacterium | reverse complement strand
CGTCTGACCAGCACAAGCCGGTTGTTATCTGACCGTTCGTCGGGGGGGTAGGTCACAACAGCCGACACGACGTGATAACCGTGACCAAGAAATACATCGGATGTCACATCGACGCTGTCACCGGACGCGATATCGAACTCGTTGGCGATCGAACCCAACACTCGCACACCCTGGCGTGTGGAATCACCGATTTGAACCACCGCCGCGTACCTCGGGATCGATCGCAATCCATTGTTGAAAAGCCGGATCGCAACGTTTTCTGTCGTCGCGTGCGGCCACACAAACCGCGCAGGCGTACCCATGGCCAACCGGATCAACACATCGTCACGGGGAACATTGAATCGACCCGGTGACGGCTCGACCACCATGAAGTCCGCCGCATTGACATCGGTGTCGGTGCCGTCGGGAACTCGCGCCAAACTCAAACCTGCCGGCACATCCGGCGCGCTTGCCGCCTCGTAATACTGCGGATCATCGAGATCGCCGTAGCCCACGAGATCCAACACGCCAACGGTTCCGACGAGACGAAGCGCGTCGGGGCCGTTCTGAAGACCTAACTGTTTAATAACGTCACAGAACGATCCGATGCTATCGCCGCCGATAACAAAGAGCCCTCCCGACTCCTCTACCCGTTCGCCCGGCTGGCCCTCCCAAATCGTCACCCAGCCCACCGATGCGCCGTCGTGGAATTCGAGTCGCAAATCGTCGAGTGGTTGGGATCTGTTCGAACAATTGATGAGCTCGACGAACTCGTAGCCCTCATCCCGCCCGTGATGATCGTAGTAAATCTCGTTGAGGAGGACCTGACCAAAAGATGAATCGAGACCAAACAGAAAGGACAAAGAGAAGATTAACCACCGCACAACCACCACCTCCCACGAACCGAATTATACCTCCTCGGTGGTTCCTATAAAAGAAAAATCTGACCGGCTAAATCATCCCGCTTCGTTTGCGGATGATCCATTCCAGGCTCAGCAACGCGACGATCAGAACAAATATCACCGCGCTGGTTCGCAAAGACAGCTCTGACGTCGAACGCACAAAGCGTCTCTCCAATGGAATCCGTTCGACGGCGCTGCCGGCATCGGCAAGCGGCAAATATGCTCCGCTGCCCGCCTGCCGTGCGATGCCGATCAAATTGGAACGATCCTGATGCACCCGCTGGAACTCGACCGATGCCTCCGACACCGATATGTCCAGCGGCTCGGATGTGAGCGTCCGTCCCGGCAAGTCCGCTTCGCCGCGAACCCGGTAATGTCCGGGACCCAGCGGCGGCAGCTCGGTCCTAAAACGTGGATTGTCGGACCCTTCCCGAGTCATGGGAAAAATCTCGAGCGGAACTTCACCGTCGCCGGTCACCCGAGAAATCTCGACACGCACGGGCGCGCCGGTCACGGGCTGCATCTTTTCATTGAACACCTCTGCGCTGAGGACGGCGCGTTCACCCGAGTCGTATATGTTTTTTCTCGACTTGATAACAAACCGTTCGGTCTCGTCACCGCGCGAGAGAAAATCCAGCACTCTCGAGAAAAACTCGTTGTAGACAGGATCGTTATCGGACAGAAACTTCCAACGCCAAAGCGGACCGACGCTCACCAACGCGACCCGTCCCTCTCCAACCCGTTGAAAGACACAGGCTGGGGCGCCGGTTTCGACGGTCTCGATAAGAACTTCAGAGCCCGGCTTGGGGGCCAATGGTCCATAATAACCCAGCAATGGACTCCGTTGCTGCCAGTCCGACTGGCTCAGACGCGGCACAAGCTGTGTGGTGATCACGTTGGATACCGCGTCAGGACCGGGACGAATATGTGTATATTGCAGCGTGAACCGATAGGGCGGGTTTCCCCTGACCGGGAGCACCTCTCCCAGCCGATTCCATGCCGCCGGGCGTTCGAACAGAGACGATGGACTGGGGAGAACGAGCAGGCCTTTACCGGTCTCACGGACAAAACGCTTGATGGCGGCGGCTACCGAGTCATTGATATATCCGACGTCGAGCGACAGAAGAACCAGCGCATCATAAGCACGGAGATTGTTCGCGATCTCCGACCCATCAACCATTCTCTCCATGTCAACAAGCGCGTCGCTTGCTGCGATCGATACGAGGTCGAACTCGAATGTATCGTCGCGGCGGAGCAACCCGGCAAGAAAGCTGAGCTCCCATGTAGGGAGTTGGTCGACGATCAATACCCGTACACCCGCCTTTTCCGCAACTATGGCGATATCCCTCCAGTTGTTCTCGGGCTCGGCGTCAAAACCGTCGACGCTGGCCGTAAGCCTGAACTGTCTGCGTCCCGGTTTTGGAAACTCCACCGGAATGTCCTGAACGATTTCTCTTTCGGCGACCGTAACGAGCGTGTCCGTCTCGAACAACGTCGCCCCATTTTCCATCAAACGGATTTTGATTTTCTTCACTCGACCGGGCGAATCAAACACACCTCCCAAACACTCGATCGTGGCCTTGATGGTGCTCCGGGACGGCGCGCGGACAACGCTGTTGTAGTCGACATCCTTGATACGAACATCTTCGGGAACGGTCGTGTCACCCACGCCGATGGTAAACACCGTCACCGGTGGAATGGGTTTGCGCACCAGCTGCCTTTCGGTCTCGACACCATCGGAGAAGACCACAAACGCGGCGATGTTTTCGCCTTCATGGTTTTTAAACGCCGTCTCGAGTGACCGCCGGATATCGGTCCCCTGACCGTCGGGAGCGATCGAGTCCACCCCTGCGACCCACGCATCACCCGCAAAATAGACTTCTCGATAGTGGCCCCCACGCGACTCGACAATCTCCTGTAGTTCGCTGGACGCCTTGCCAGCTTCCTCGAAACGCGTGGCCGGTGATCCCGTTGCGGACGCGTATGCGGGAAGCGCCATGCTTGCCGAGCGGTCGATTAGGGCCACCACCTCCGCGGGAATCTCGATATCGGCCCGGCGCACAAACCGCGGATCCATGAGCAACGCCGCCAGCAACACAAACGCCGTGATTCGGAGCCCCGTCAAGATCATGCGCAGTCGGCCCGTTACCGGAGGCATAGTTCTGCGATAGGCAGCATAGCCGACCAACACCAACGCCAGCGCGATGACAAAAAAGCCGATGTTGAAGCTCATACCCATTGCGGTAGCGGCACCATGATTTGGGATAAACGAGTTTGGGGGACGCCACACCCCCTGGCCATGCCCACGGCGAATCACTCGTACGTTGCTGCCGCTTGGGAGGCAGGGTGTGGTTTTTGTTTAGAAATATAGGTGTTAGGCGGACTTAGGTTAAGGGCAAAATGCCCATTCGGGCAACGATACAACGGGTGCCTCCCCCAGGACGCACGCATCCCCAACGGCCATGCCGGTATGTGTCCGAATCCTTGGATTCGCCCCTTTGAGGGCGATTAGGCCCGTGTGGAACTGCTTTTTGCGAACGCGCCGACGGCCTCGTCGGTGGTTGGATAGGCCTCGAGAATGGACTGGAATTCCAGCAATTGGAAGACTTCAAACACATCGCCCACCATCCCCGCCAATTTGAGATCACCACCGTGGTTGCGGATATCCTTGATCTCGCCTATAAAAATTCCCCAACCGGCTGAACTGATATATGTTACGCCCGACAGGTCGATTACAATTTTGTAACTGTCTTTTTTGAGCAGACCGTACAACGCGGTCTCGAGCTCTCCGGCGGTGGTAGTGTCAAGGTAACCGCTTACCTTCAGTATGGTTACACCATCGACATCCTTGGCCGATGTAACATTAACGACGATTCCGTGAACGGTCATGATGCGAACCTCTGGCGCGGCCGGGGTGTAACCGGCGTCGTTGCTGATCTCGGGTTAACCCTCTTCTGTTTTCGCCCCCGTTGCGGTTTGAAAATCTCTGACCGCTTCGCCCGT
>CP070631.1:1958431-1959974 GCA_020356045.1 Candidatus Latescibacterota bacterium | reverse complement strand
TACGACGTCTTGGGCCCGTCATCGCTCGTCGGCAATACGCTGGCGTCGCGGGTTAAGAACGTCCAACAGCAGATCATCGATCCCTATCAGATTATCCTATGGAACACGAGCGAGCTCAGCGACGGTCTCGCCGGAGACGGGGGAGTGTGGAGTGGTGGCAATAGCGGGATGAAACCGGATGACTTTGGACTTTTCAAAACGTTTCTCGACGGCGACCCGGACAATCCGGGGATCTACGTTGCCGGTGATGATTTTGCGGAGAAATGGGTCGGGCTAACCGGGGCGAATGCGATCGCCGTACGAAGCACCTATATGAACTACATTCTCCTTTCCGGCGACCACCGAACCTATGGCGAAATGGTCTCACCTTTGGTCGCTCAGTCGATGGGTTCCCCAATTGGGCCGTCTTCGATGATTGCAGTCGGCGGTTGTCCGATTCTGAACGATTTCGATGTCGCAATGCCATTGGGCACCGCGTTCGAGGCCATGGCGTACGCGGCGACGGCGAGTGGGGCGGTGCTCGCACAGGCGACACCCACCGCACAGTCGACGACGGCGCGAATGGTTCTGTCCGGGTTTGGCTACAATTTTATCCGCGATGACGAAGAAGTCCCGCAGGCCAACATGGACCGGGTGATTCATCTGAGAGATATTCTCACATGGTTTGGGCTGGGTGTCGGTGACCCCGTAGGTATCGAAACGGTTGCGTATGAAAATCGACTAAATAACGCCTATCCAAACCCGTTCAATCCAACAACGACGATCAGGTACTCGATCGCCGAGCGTGGCATGGTTATTCTCCGAATATACAACGTCGCTGGTCAGCTGGTGAGAACATTGGTCAGCGAGGTGCAATCACCGACGACAGGCGGTTTCTCTGAAATATGGGACGGTTTGAATGACGATGGGCAATCTGTTTCGAGCGGTGTGTACTACTGCAAACTCGTGGCAAACGGATTCGCCGGCACCAAGAAACTGGTTTTGCTCAAATAGCGCGTGATGGGTGAAAACAATTCAGACCCGGTCCTACCACGGCGTGAGGGTGTTATGGGTCACTACGAGCCAATCACAAACCTGCCACTTTGCTCGGTTATAGACCCTTAATTGCACACCCCCGGATTTCCAAAGTGATTGAAATGCTGGGCAAAAACCGAAAGGTCGACGAGGGCTACTGCGCCGTCGCAGTCAAAGTCGGCGCAGTAGTCGTTTGTGAGCCACACCTGGGCAAACAGTGACAGGTCGACCAGGTTGACCAGACCGCTGCCATCCAGATCCGGGCTCTTGTTGGAGATCCCGATCACACCGTCCGCGTCACCCTGTGGGCAGTTCACCGCGCACGGCACCGTGGGGCACGTTTCATAGTAGACCGAGATCACCCAGTCACCGGTCACGCCGAGTAGACACGCGTCCGCCCAACCGCCGGGGATGGCAAACACGACATTCGTGCCACCCTGACAACCGTTGCCGTCATGTACCATGCTGGGTGCAAAAGGGTCATTCGCGTTCTGATTCAAGAACTCGAGCGTCACCGTGAAGGGACCGG
>CP070631.1:1951508-1958331 GCA_020356045.1 Candidatus Latescibacterota bacterium | reverse complement strand
AGGGTGGAAACGTCAGCGCGACCGAGTTTTCGGCCAAACCGTAGACGGGCATCATGGTGGCACGGCGGAAGTTGAACTTTTCAAACCGGTCGCAAAACCGTTCGACGGTATCCGCGCCAACCGGCTCGGCACCGTTGCAGGCCACCCGCCACGAGCTCAGATCGAGTCCCTCGAGATCCTTGTCTTTTAACCGCTGGAGACAAATCTCATAGGAAAAATTGGGGCCCGCCGACAGTGTACCGCGGTACCGGTGTATCGCTTGAAACCACCTCTCGGGCCGTGCCAGGAAATCGATCGGTGACATGATTACGAGAAGACCCGCGTAGTACAACGAGCAAAACCACCCGCCGATGAGCCCCATGTCGTGATAGAGCGGAAGCCAGCTCACGGTGACATCGGTCGAGTCGTAGTTGATCCACGCGCCGGCCGCACGGATGTTGGCGAGCAAGTTGGCGTGTGTGAGAATGACCCCCTTGGGGTTGCCCGTGCTGCCCGAGGTGTATTGCAGAAAGGCGATGTCATCGCTTCCCACAACCGGTTCGAGAAACTCGCTGCCATCGGTTGTCAGGTCTTCGATGGTGACGACATGCCGGAGCGTTTTTGAATGCGATCGCATCAAGCGGCCAAACGTCCGTGCCTCTTGGATGGTGATCAGTGTGACAGCGGCGCAGTTTTCCATGATGCTGATGTGCCGCTTGAGATGGTCCTCGATCTGTGATGGCCGTGCGGGAGGGTACAACGGTACCGGAATACCTCCGGCCAGCATGATTCCCATAAAGCTAAAAAAGTAGTCGCGACCGGGCGGGAGCATGATCGCGACGGGCTCACCGGGCCGCAGGTCTCGATTTTGAAGCCCGGCTGCGGTCAGCTTTGCGTTGTCATGCAGGTCCTTGTAGGTGAGCACATCGCGGCGGCCTTCATCGTTATAAAATTGGACGTGAGGCCGCTCTGGATGGTTATGGGCGTGCCAGCGCAGCACGTCGACCAACGTTTGGGCCGTGTGGGGCGCCTCCACCGCGTCTTCGAGTTTGACTGGCTTGGCCTTTGGCACCCGCAGATGCTTTCGCGTTTTTTGCGCGCTTTGAATCGCACGCAGAAGATCGCGCGGAGTGTCGGCATCGGCGAAGGCGCGCTCGGGTACAGTGACACCAAAACTTCGCTCGACTCGGGCAAGAAGCTCCAACCGCGCAAGACTGTCCAGTCCGAGGTCGCTGTCGAGCGAGCTGTCCAGTGTGGTGGATTGGGTGAGCGATTTGTCGGGGTGGAGCTCGGTGGAGAGTTCATCGATCAAGACGAGCAGGTTTGCCGATACAATATCGGTTGTGTGTTCGGGGTTTTGCTCTGTCATCAACGCACCTGTCTGCGAGTGGCCGGGCTGCCCCCGTATTCTTGCCGCATCCGCGTCACCTGAGCGTAGCCGCTCACTCTGAGCGCGGCCATCTGCCGTTTGGGTTCAACCCTGCTGGGACACCCAGCGCAGCACCAGGATAATCGCGATGAGAAGCGCCGTGGCGAGTATCAAGAGCCCGGGGGACACCTTCTGTTTGGGAATGGGGCGCCGCCGGAACTTGACGGTCGGTGTGTTGTCGTTGTTTTTTTGTTGGCCGCCGGTATCGCTTGTCATCGCCTCTCTCCGCATGCTGGATGTTCGGGCGCTCGTGGGTACACCAGTGACAAGTGGATTCTACCACAAACGTCCAACGACGCGGAATGACAACGGCGGTTGGCGATCGGATCTAGTCGGAATACAGCGATTTGACCTTGCCCCAGGTGGCCTGCTCGACGGCGATCGGATCGTTGATACACCCGTAGGGGCCTGCGGGCCCGCTACCCCCGGATTGATTGCCGACCCAGCATCCACAGTTGACCCAGTCTGCGTTAACGTACCCCCAACCGCCGGTTGCGGTCACAAGATTATTGTTGCAGTCAACGACCTCTACCTCGCCGGTAGTCGACGCTGGGTGTGGATAGACAAAATAACAACAACAGCTGGGTGAGGTGCCCTGAGTAAAGAAATTGAGCGTCAATACGTGGACGCGGTTGGTATGGCACGAACCGTATCCGATCGATACGCCCTCCTGTGAGTTCCCGATGGTAACGGGAAATACCGCCGTGTCGGACAAGTAGATTGCGCCCAGACACCACGGTTGCGGTGCCCAGAACTGGCTGGCGGTGCTCCCCTCTGGGGTGTACATGTAGTGCACGACGTAATACGGGGTCAGTTGCGGTGTGACATCGGGAAGGTTGCAGTCCGTACCTCCGATGTCGGAGAACATGCTGATCCAGCTGGACTGGCCCAAAGCCGGAACGGCTGCGACAGTAAGTAATACGATTGAAATTAGCAGGTTACGCATGCTGCGCCCTCCCGTGGCTGTGCGTGTGTGCTCGCGCGTATTGGGGGTTCACCTGTAAGTATAGCAGAAACCGCGTATGCCGGCGGGAGACGTTGCCGAAGTCGCAAAGTCAGTTATGAAAACCGCGGGCGCGTCGAATACTCATTTCTTTCGATCCGCCGGAAATACGCCATTGGGTTGGATAAAGACAGCGCGTTTGACCTCGCCCTTCTCGATCACAAATTTGACGGAGTAATCGTCGTACCCTTTGAGCCTGAACTCAGTGGTCATATAGGGCTCGAGCTCGAACACCGGTTGACCGGGGACCGTCATGATGAGGACGTTGTCATCGCGTACCGTGGCGGTGACCGTCATCCCCATCAGGTCGTACTCCCCGACAAATTGTTCGAGAAAATCACGCTCGAACATCTCTTTCGGCGGTTCCTTTTTGAACACGATGGCGTCAACGGTTTGTTCGAGCGCGACCGAGAGCCGGTCGATGTCACCGTTAAGGTTGGTGAGAAACGCGAGCTTGATCCCTTCGAACCGGTAACCGGTGGTTTCGAATACATCGTAGTGCCAATGCTCGAGCGGGTAAGACATGCCGTTGTACGCGCCGGTCAGTTTCTTGCCGTCTTTGCTGACGGCTAGCGAGCCATATGCCGGATGAGTATATGTGCCTGCGTAGTCATCCAGAGGGTGCGATGTTTTGGTGTTTTTCTTGCGGTTGATATCCTCGAGCGTTTTTGCTTGATCCTGCGCTTGCTCGAGCTGCGCCCAAATGGTCTGGTAACGGTCGTTCCACTCGATGGTTTCCAGACCGAGGAGCCGGTCAAAGATACCGAGCATCGCGACGGTAGGGAACGGCGTGCCGTTCAGGTTGGTGAGAATCACCGCGCCAACGTTGTCTTTTGGCATAAATCCAACCAGAGCAGAGAAGCCATCGATGTTGCCTCCGTGGTGAATCATTTCGTGCCCGCGGTAAGGCTGCACAAACCAACCGAGCCCGTACATAATGTGCGGCATTTCGGGTTGGGTAAAGAGCTGGGTGATCATTCCGCCCGACACAACGATGTGAGGCCGGTGGAGTTCCTGGATGGTCGGTGCGGCGACGATCTGTTTGCCATCGATGGTGCCCTGGCCGAGCTGGAGTTGAACCCAGCGGGCCATATCCGCCGCGCTCGAGTTGATCGATCCGGCCGGTGCCATGTTATCGATGTTGCGGTAGGGCATCACTTCGATTTTTTTGACATCGGACTCATCGTCGTCTTTCTCTTGGTATCCGATAGCGTGCTCGGGCGCTCGCTGCAGGTCATCGACCGATGTGTTGCTGTTATTCATTTCGAGCGGTTCGAAGATGCGGTGGGTGACCAAATAATCCCAGCTCGTCCCGGTTACCTGGCCGGCCAGATAACCGGCGGTCAAAAACATCAGATTCTGATATTGGAATTCGGTGCGAAAATCCTTGTTCGGCTGCAGATAGACCAGACGCGATACGAGTTCCTCACGTGACATCGATGATCCGTACCACATCAGATCGTGACGGGGCAAACCCGAGCGGTGACAGACCAGGTCGCGGGTTGTCATCCGCTCGCTGGCGAATCGGTCTTCGAGCTCAAAAGTGGGGAGATAGGTCCGCACCGGCTCATCCCAATCGATGGTTCCTTCCTGGGCGAGCATGCCAAGGATGAGCGTAGTAAACGCCTTTGACGCCGACCCGATGGCGAATTGAGTATCCTCGGTTACCGGGAGCTTTTTGTCGATGTCGCGGTAACCGTAGCCTTTGACCAGAATCGGCTCACCGTCTTTGATGACAGCGATTCCCGCTCCCGGGACATTCCACGTGTCCAGGCTCTTTGTCAAAAACTCATCGATGGCTTTGATTGCGTCCTCGGAAGAAGGTCCGACATCGCTTAGTCTGGTGTCACCGGCGCGTGTGAGCGTGAACGGGAACGATCCACCGCTCTGTGCGAAATCGCCGGTTATCTCGGTGCCGTCATCGGAAAGCGTCCCGTTAAAGGTCGGGTCACCGGGAGGGCCCGTGATTTTGAAGGTTGCTTTGGACCCGTCAAACGATATGTCCTTCAATGCGAGTCCCCTTGCCCCCTGCGCCGGTATATCGATAGTCCCCGTCCATTCGCCCTGATCGTCCTGGGCGAAGTCGATCAGAATCTCGAGCTCCATATTGGGAATATTTATGGTGCCTTGCCAATGACCGGCGATGGTGGGTTGGTCCGCGGCAGCTGCGGGGTGAAAGAGCAAACAAATAGCCAAAAAAGCAAAAATACGCGTGCTCTGTATCGAGACAGCCATCCCGTTCTCCTCTTGTTTGATAATGTGAGTAAAGCGTAAGTGGTATCAGCCGTGCATGTAATCGTCACCATGCTGCGGTTATCCAGCATCTAAGCAATAACACTTTAGCGCGGAGAAGGGAAACAGACAATCCAAGCACCGGATGGCCCCTTATGCGGCCGTCTTCGTCATGGCGGGCCCGTCGTGCGTTTGGGCAATCAGGGTTTCCGCGCGCGTATGGCGACGTAGTCGCCGCGGTTAAATCCCTCCACAGGCTCCTCGACGCTGTCATCGGAAAACTTGGGATGCCGGGTAAGCGTCTGTGCGTATTCGAGATCGGCAAAACCCGCGGTGCGAAGAAGCCCTACCTTGTCCGCCGTGATCCGCCAACGTGCCGCGGCGGCAAACTCAATGGGATACGGGTGCCGCGGCGCCAGCGCGCTGAGGCTGGCGTCATCCCAGGTGCCGATAACCGAAGCCAGCCGGTACAAAAGCCCGTACGAGCTCTCCGCAGGGACGTCGGCGACGACAATGTGCCCGCCCGGTTTTAACACTCGAAACGCTTCGCGGAACGCCGTCTCCAAATCATCGATATACCCTGGTGTCCCGTTCTGCAAGACGGTGTCAAACTCAACATCGTCATAGGGAAGCTTTTCCGCGTGACCGATCTTGACCGACATCCCCCGTTTTTCCGCTATAGCGGCAAATTGCGCGGCGGGTTCGACGCCAAATTTGATGTCGATGTCGTGTTCGGTCCTGAGAATGTGTTCAAACAGCCCACTGCCGCACCCTACGCTGAGCGTTTTACCTGGTTTGGTCAGAAAGCGTTTGATCAACAACACCTCCGACCCAAGAACGTTTTTGTTTTTCAAGAACCACGCGTCATATTTTTCCGCGAATTCATCAAAAGGTTTTTCCATCAAACTAATCGACCCCCTGTGTGTGTTGTCCTCGACATTTCTCCCTCAAAACGAGAGCTATCGAGGATCACGCGGCTACTCGACCTCTTCAATCGGCCTCCGTCTGACCACCAGAAGATCGTAGAGCCAAAGAATGCCAGCGGTGACGAAACCGATGGCGCCAAATATGAGCCACATCGTCCGCGGATCTTGGACGTCACGGCCGAAGTGCCCGTACATCTGACCTGACAGGATTCCGGCAAACAAATTACCAAGCGCGATGGCGACAAAATAGTATCCCATGTACATCGCGGTTTTGGCCTTGGGCGCGATGCGAGCGACATATTCCTGGCTCTTTGGACTGGCCATCATCTCGCCGATAGCGAATATAAAGATCGCTACCACTACGACCCAGCCATGGTCGCCATAGGCGCCAAACGACAGCCCGATGCCGGTGATGATCGTGCCGACGATCATGGTGGTAAACGGCTTCCATTTTGCGAATGCGGCCGAGATCATCACCTGAAAAACCACGATTGCGCCGGCATCGATGTTGACCAGCCACTCGGGGTTGATATGGTACCCCGACGCCATCGCGCTGCGTATACCATCGGCCCAACCGGTCATCCCCAACGATGCGCACACACCGGCGAGCCACGTGAGCACGTCGTGTGTGTCGGTGTAATCACGGATGTATTCGGGCATGGTGATGAAGAGCTGGTTGAACTCGGTCCAAAATCCCGCGAGGATCAACAGATACAGCACAAACCGCCAGTCGCCGATCTGTGCGGTTTGCCACAACCCCTCACGGTTGTCGCGGCCTCTTAGAACAGCGAAGTCGAGTATCAAGTTGCCGCCGATCAACACCAGCGCGAGGATCCCGCAGTTGCCCCAGCTCACCCAGTCGCCGCCGGCGAGCATGAGAAGGAAGATCGACCCCATGGTGACGATAAAGAACGCGCCGTTGCCCAATACTTCGACCACGTCCTCACCCGTTTTGCGTAATAGCAGCTTCACATCCGCCGGAACGACGGCGACCAGCAAACGGATCAGCACACCCAGGACCACGATGCCAGCAAGCCCAACCAGTGACGGCACCCATCCCAGAAGGAAACCCGCGGCGATAAACGTAGGCAGAATGCGAAGCGCAGCCGCGGCAAGCTGCGGAGGGGCTTGTTTTTCGGGCCGGGGCCGCGGGCTCGCTTCGGCGATACGTTTTTCGGCTGCCGCGAGATCTTCCGCCAACGCGGATGTTCGTCCTTCGGGTTCTTTGTAAAAGAGGAAGAGCCAGATAAAATT
>CP070631.1:1941586-1951408 GCA_020356045.1 Candidatus Latescibacterota bacterium | reverse complement strand
GATGGGTTGACCATTCACGGTTATCTCACCGTGCCCAAGGGCATCAAGGCCAAGAACATTCCGGTGGTCATCAACCCGCACGGTGGCCCGTGGGCGCGTGACTACTGGGGATACAATCCCGAGGCGCAGTTTTTGGCCAACCGCGGCTACGGTGTGTTTCAGATCAACTTCCGGTCGTCCACCGGCTATGGCAAGGCGTTCTTTAACGCGGGCAAGCGCAAGTGGGGCGAGGAGATGCAGCACGACCTCACCGATGGTGTCAAATGGCTGATCGACGAGGGCATTGCTGACCCCAACAAGGTCGCGATCTATGGTGGATCGTACGGTGGTTATGCCACGCTGGCCGGTCTGGCGTTTACCCCCGATCTGTACGCATGTGGTGTCGATTACGTGGGTGTGTGCAACTTGGTCACGCTACTCAAGTCGATCCCGCCCTATTGGGAAACCGCGCGCAAGTTCTTTAACGAGCACGTTGGTGATCCCGACAACCCCGAAGATGTCGAGCGGATGAAGCGGCAGTCGCCGTTGTTCTCGGCCGACAAGATCAAGAAACCGCTTTTGGTTGCGCAGGGCGGCAACGATGTGCGCTGTAAGATGCCCGAGTCGCAGCAAATCGTGATTGCCATGCGCGATTTGGGTCACGATGTCGAATATCTCGTGGCCAAGGATGAAGGGCACGGTTTTGCCGGCGCCGACAACCGCACCGCGTTTCGTGTGGCGATGGAGAAGTTCTTTGCCAAGCATCTCGGCGGCCGCCACCAGGAAGACGTCAAACCAAGCGTCCAGACGGCGCTCGACGACATGTGGGTACCGGTAGAGACCGTTGTTCTCGAAAAGCCCGAGGGTGATATCGAAGCGGCGATGCTGGCTCCGCTGCCCGCCGTCGACACCAGCAACCTCAAACCGGCCAAGCTCACGTATGCGAGCAAGGCCGCGGTGCAGGGTCAGGAGATTGATCTCGAGGTGGCCGTCGGCTGCACCGAGACCAAGCGCGGTGATCAGGATGTGTGGCGGATCATCTCCGAACAGTCGAGTCCGATGGGTGCGGCGACCGACACGATGGATGTTGACCATAAGTCTTTGCTCCCCGTGTACCGTGGTGTGAAGCAGGGCGGTACGACCGTAAAGGTCAACTATTCCGAGACGTCCATTAATGGTGCGATCGTTATGCCGGGCAGGGAAATGCCCTTGAATACCGAGCTCAAAGCCCCGGTTTACGGAAGCGAAACGGCGCTCGAGCTGGTGCTCGCGTCGCTCCCGTTGGCGCCCGGTTACAAAACCACGCTCAGAACCTTTGACATTCTGTCGCAGGCGACCAAGGTGATGACGGTCAAGGTCGAAGGGGTCGAAAGCGTCACGGTTCCCGCCGGCACATTCGAAGCGTACAAAGTCGAGCTCAAGAATATGGATGGCGAGCCCGGCGGCGGAACGATCTTTATCAGCAAGGACACCGGGCACAAAGTCCGGTCGGTCATGCAGCTGCCCCCGATGATGGGTGGCGGTACGGTGACATCCGAGCTGACCGCGGTTGAGTAAATAGTCGATCTGCTTCTCGAACACCGGCGGTGTTGCACGGTGTTTGACACAAGCGGATTTATGAAAGAGGCCGTTTGGCGATGATGTCCATGTGACATTCACCGCCGGACGGCCTTTCGTCTTGGCGGGGAAAAGGAGGTTTGGATGATCTCATTTGGCACGGTTGCGCCAACTCGAACGCGCCGTTTTTATATAACGCGTCACACCGTTGATGGGGCAGAGAAACCGGCACCAGGGCCGCGCGATAAAAAGCGAGAGGACCAATACGACTCCGAGCACAACAAACTGGTAGAGCAATCCGGTCAGATCAAACAAAGAACCCTGGACTTCATAACTGGTGAGTCCAGGGTTTCGTGTATAAAGCGCCACAAAAATAGCGGCAAAAACCAGAACGGCGTGAAACCACCCCAGCCACCGTTGAATCACCTCGGGGATCTTCTTTCTCCTGCCCCCGACGGCGCCTAGACAATCCTGGACGGCGCCAAACGGACACACATACCCACAGTAAGGCCGTTTGCCTGTCAGGAGGACGGGAAGCAGAACACCGATGATCAGCAGATACCAGTAGAATTGTGTCCGCCAGTCGGGAAGGTATCCGACCAGCAAACTGTTGATGTGGGTCAGTGTGATCGGGATGGCATAGACAAAACCGATTAAAACCAGCGCGGCGATTTGTGAGATCCATCGGAGTGGTTTCTTGCCCGGAACCTGGGTATACGTTCCGGCAAAACCGGTGACAAAAAGCATCAACAGGACGATCTCGGCCCACCCGAATCTAAAGCGAACCGGATCGGCGGCGGGTACGTCGAATCCGAGCTGGTTGGTGCCCAACGTTCGCGCACCTTGTCGAACGCCTGTTACGAGAGCCAGGTTTGACTGTGTAGCGCCGGTAACCGCATCCACATCGACTCCCGGTTCGATCGGATCGGACACATGTCTTCCGACAAAGCTGCCGGGACCGTTGCCGCTCAACACTTTTCTGAAATACGCTTCCGTTTCTTTGTGGTCCACGATGGTCACACCGGCGATCGTCCCGGTAGTGTCGATGCCTACGGCGATTCGCATCGGACCACCGTATCCGTTGGCCTGATCGACGCGGGCGTAACCGACTACACGTTCGTCCGCTTGCGCGGCAAAGCTCCCGTCACCCAGCGGTTTTAGTTCGACGGTACCAGGCACAACCTGGATGAGGTGGGGTTCGAGGCGGGTCTGCATCCGGCGCGCTCCCGCCACCCATGCGGCGATCAACACCAGAGGAATCAACAGAACGATGATGAGTTTGAGACTCATGCGTGGTCATTGGTTTTAGGTTGAGCGCGGGAAAACCCGAGTACCCGCCAAAATGCTACTCCTGTTACTACTGTGACGACCCCGAAAACGACACCGCCCATCACCGCGGCCCGCGGTTCGCCTTCTCCCAAACTCGTGCCGATCATGGCCAGGGTAAAGCCCGCCAGGCAAAACCACAACGCGGTGAGCAGCCATTTCCACCACGGCATGGCAATTCCGCGATCCTGAGTCCAAATCTTGATTGCGACGACGGCGAGGCAGGCCAGCACACCTTCGATAAACCAAAACAATCCGCCGGTAAAAAACGCCATGTCCGCCTCCTTTTACAGTTCGACAAAATCCTCGGTTCGGAGCCACCAGGGCGGTTCACGATATGATGCGTTTTTACCTCCGAGAGACGGGATGTAATAGTCCGGCGGATTGGGTCCGGGGTAAAAGAGCTTTTGCATTTTGGTAAGCGCCGCGTGGGACACACCGGTCGGGTCGTTAGCGGTTACCTGCAGCGCCGTCTTGTGGAGCCAGTTTGCCTTTCGTGTATAGGGGCAAACGGCCACGCAGATCCGGCACCCCATATTGCCCAGATTTGAGCTCCAGAAGTTATGGCATTTGGCTGCGTGCACCTGCCAGCGTCTGTATCCGCGCACGACCGTTTTGCCACCCTTTGGGATGGCACCGCTCGGGCACTGCTCCGCGCACACCTTGCATGTCGAACAAAACGACTGCACGCCAAAGTCAATCGGCTTGTCCGGCTGTAGCGGTAAGTTTGTCGTGACGACCGTGGGCCGGATGTTGCAGCCCAGTTCGGGTGTGATGACCACGCCGTGACGGCCCTGTTCGCCAAGACCGGCGTCAACCATGATTGGCGGAACCGCCACATCGTACGAAAAACCCGGTGTGTGTGGGCGCGCCGCGTACCCGAGCTTGCGGATAAACGCCGCCAGCCGAAAACCGATAATGCGGGCGATGGAATACGCGTCATCCGATGTGCCGTAGTTGGGATTGGCGTACATCGGATCCCAGGACATCGGTGTGCCCACGACGATGGCGGATTGCCAGTGCTTTGGGACTTCCAACGGTTTATCCGTATCGAGACCGCGGCCGCGTGTAGGATACCGGTACACCCAGTCGGGGTTGAGCGTGGCGATTCCGACCAGCGTCCCACCCAGCTGGTGCGCGATCTTTTTTATCAGCTTGGATGTGTTTTGCGGACTCTTCATTTTGTATGGCGAGTCCGGATCGCCGCGGTGATATCTGTCACCCTTCGTCTTTGGAAAATCGGCCACTTCGGGTGGTTCACTAATCCGTGGAGGCTGTACGGCTGCCATCGCGTCGGACCAGGCTTGGGCCAGAATGAACGCGTCACCGTGTTTTTTGTCATCTTCCCGTTGAAGCGCATACAGCTCGCGGACGAGATAGAGATCCAGCTCGAGATCTTCTGGGTGGGCTTTGTAGTACGCCTGGACATGTTGCGGAAGCCCTTCGATGCCCGTCTCGTCTTTGTAGGAACGAAAGATGTAACCCATGCGAGAGAACACCACTTCGGTGCGCGCGTCGATCCGGCTCGTGTCACCCACCTTTTCATATGTCGGTGAATTCGTTTCGAACCTTGCGCGGTCAAATGTCTGATCACCGCCCTCAAACGATTTCCAGCCGGTGTAGCTCGATGGATCTTTCCCTGCCTGGTAACCAAACAAACCCATGCTTCCCACGCCTAGCGCGGCGCCCGCCGCACCGGAGAACTTGAGAAACTGACGGCGCGATACTTGTTGTTTTGCGTCATCGGTGGGCATGCTGCCTCCTTCGCACGTTTTCGGATCCATTGGCCGGCTCGCGGTAAAACGAGCCTGCCACGATAATTACGACGGGTTGAACGGAAACGGAGCGATAAATTTCAAGCAGTTTTGTGTGTGGGTTTGGAGCGGTGGGCGTGCCGGAAACCACGGCCACCGGGAGCCGGCAACCATCCGACGGAGACAGGACCGTAGGTAAACGACACGGTCTATGTTTTCTTCTTCTTCTTTTTGCTTTTCTTTTTATCTGACTTCGCGCCTTTGGTCTTGGTTTTCTTCTTGGCTGCCTTCTTCTTTTTGGACTTGGTTTTCTTGATTTTTGCCGGTTTGCACATGTTGTCCTTCTGCTTCGATACCGCCCCGCACTTTTTGCACTGGAAGTTCCCCGGCTTTTTTGGCGCTTCGATTTTCCCCTTGAGACACATATTTTCAGCCTGCTTTTATGCGAATTCAGTCCGAGAATTATACTTGATGATTCCAAATTTGTCGACACGGCTCAATCGCCGCGCATCGAATTGGTGCCCAACCCAGAAGGCGAGAAAAGGGTGGGTGCAGGGAGATTTTCCATGCCTTTGGCAAGTCGTTCGAAGTAGCCGTGCCGGCCCTCGATGATCCAATCGACGCGGTACTCGTTGTGATAGAAATCGAGCGCGCGCTTCTGGTATTCCGCGGCGAGTTCGTAATTGCCGTTCAGCGCGTGAATCTCCGCGATCCGTGTGGAAGCGATCAATCGATACGTGTCGAGCCATGCGGGGGATTTCCAATCCACGACACGTTGATACCAACCGGTGGCGTTGGCGAAATCCTCCAACAGCATCAGACATTCACCCGTGTAAAACGCTGCCGGCAGCGACACCTGTGCAAGATCTTCAAACCGCGGCAGTAGGGCCTCGAGCGAATCGGGTCCCGAGCGGTAAACCGTCTCGATCCACAGCCCGTCGGGCCACGCCACCGGGGTGGTGGTCACACCGGTGTATTTCTCCAAGTCTTTGAGCATCTTTTTGGCCGAATCGCGGAAACGCTCGTGCCGCTTGTCGTCGACGATCGATTCAAACAATTCTCGCGCTTCTCCGGCGCGCCCGTCACCGGCGCAGATCTGGCCAAGCTCAAAACGCGCGAATCCTTCCACCCAGTCTGGATGATCGGGCGACTCGTGAATGATGCTTCTGAATCGTGCCTCGGCGAGCCTGGGATTGCTCAAATAACGGTCGGCATAGGCTCGGTATACCATTACGGTATACAACGAGTTCCAGTCGATGTTCTTTGTGCTGCCGGCGTTGACTCCCGCGATCATTCGTTTGATGAGCGTATTATATTCGGGATAACGCGAGGGGACGTATGGTCCCGCCATCGCCAACGCCATCATGGATCGCGGGTAGTGGGGATACCGCACCAACAGCTCCTCGGTATTCGCCAGGCTCTCCTCGATTCTGCCTTCCAGGAAAAAGTGGATGAAATTTACCGTAAGGACATAGTCGATCACGTGTGGTCCATCTCCGACGAGGGCACGGTCCAACATTTCGAGACCCCGCTCGCGGTCGCCGGTTGGGAGAAACAACAGTTTGGACAAGAACTTGAACACCTTTGGAACCGCGTGGGTAAAGTAGAGGTAGGCGCCCAGCAAACCGTTTGCGGTTGGATCATCGGGGTGCAGTTCCAGGTATTTTTCGAGATCTTTTTTGCCTCGTCCGGCCTCGCGGCCCGCCGTGTAAAAGGCGCGCGCGAGGGCGTGCAGGTGGGCTTTTTGCATCCGCGCCCATCCCCGGTAGAGCAAAAGTTTGGGGTCGTCGTCGCCGGATTTGACCCGTTTGGTGCACGTGTCGACGACCGCCTCGAGTGTAGTAAGCGCCGGCTGGGACAACTCTTTTGCGCGATCGGTCCGGTCGTCGACGGCGGTTACCAGATTCTGAAAAACACGGGCGCGGGTGAGCATGAACAACGGTTCACCCGCACATTCGGATTCCAGCGAATCCAGGTAGGTCATCGCGTCATAGGTCCGGGACTGCAACAACAAGTCCAACGTGATGGCGATCTCATCGTCAGTAATATCACGTATCCCGGCTTGTGCGTGTGCGGACGGCACGGCGGTACCGGCAACGCAAAGAGCCGTAGAGAGAACGAGAAGAACGGTCAGAAATCGATCGGTTCGTTTGATCATTTGAGCTTATGTTATCTGGGGATCGAGCCTGCGAAACCTGGCGTGCGCCCGGATGTTATGAAAACAAGAAACAACCCCGTGCCCGCGAGCGCAACGACAAAACTGGTATCACACTTCGAACTCCATGTCTTTTGTATTCTCCGTCTGCGTGGTTTCGCGGCCGCCCCCGACGGCGGCTACCCCTCTGTGTAGACAATCGCCCCGCAAGATAGTATTATTTGAGTATCCCACTGCCCCATAGCCTGGCGCACACCCAAGGGGGGATCATGCGAAATCTCGCAGCCGCTATCCTATTGTTATTTCTTATTTTCTCCTGTGAATCCTCGGATCGTCCCGCTATCGAAAACCCGGTCGCCGGCGACCATGGAGGTGCCCGCGGGCCAGCGAAAGACGGGGCTGCCAGCGCCTGCCCGTTTCTGGAGGCCGTCGTCCCCAACTGTCCCGGAATGGATCCGGCGTTGATACCGCCGATTGCCGAATTCGAGTGGCAGACCATCGCGGGTGCCGATGATCCGGATCTGGTGCGGTGGATCCTCGTCAGCACCAGTGCCTTTAATCACAATTGGGACGAGACACTCGATTATATCCGCAACAACCCCGATGCACCCGAGTGGAGCGCCTGGCAAACTTACGACCCGGCCAACAATATTGGCACATCATGGACCACACCCCCTCTGGACTACGGGCCGTATGTGTTTGCCGTTCACGGGTGGGACGTGGACTCGACGGCCTGTCAGGAATTTGATTTTGGACGCAATGCGATCCGCGTTCTCGTATCGGCGCGATCCACCGGGCCGATTCTCACGTTGACCAGTGATCTTGTCGGTCCGATCGTCACGTCGACACTCAGTACGCCGTTGACGATTGTGGACGTCGATGCGGGTGTGCCCATTGAGTTTTGCTGGAACGCCGATGCATCTGCGTATTGCGGGGTGGTGATCGGATATCGCTACGGATGGAACATCAAGAATCTTCTCGATGACTCGCAATGGGATGTGGACTGGACACCCTTTGATGGCGGCGACACGTGCTCGTCCGTACGCACGTTTTACTACGGCACGCATACGTTTACCGTGGAGGTTATGGACAACAGTGGTTTTAGATCACGGATTCCAGTCAAGATCAACATGACGCCGCATCCGGTGAGTTTGACACTCGATATACTGCCAGGGGAGTGCCCCAATCAACTCAACCCGTGGGTCGGTGATGCCCTGTCCGCCACGCTGCCGGGGTCGGCGGCGCTGGACGTGAGCACCGGTATCCAGCTTGGTACCGTGACGCTCAACACCACCGATTTTGCCGACGTGGGATTGAACCCGGGGCAGTATCGCATCTGGGATTCGACCACCATTCCCGACGGCAGCCAGGATCCCAACTGCGTACCGAGCGGAGCGGACGGACACGACGATCTCAATCTGAAGTTTGACATGGCACCTGTCGCCCAGTGGCTGGGAACCGCCGCGATGGGGGATGAGGTCACTCTCGTCGTCAGCGGTCTTCTTGCGGACGGAACACCCTTCAAAGCGGAGGACCGGGTTTGGATCGTCGGCGTCGACATCGATGATCCACCGGTGGATCGCCGGCGTGGACCGGACACCGAGATTCTCGGTATTCTGAATACATACTATGTTAACAATCAAAAGCACGAAGAATGGCTCGACATCACCGATACGGTGCTCGACACGGTGCCGTTTGGCAGCTGGATCAATGTCCTGTATCGCGGCAACCCGGATACGGACACATCGGCCTGTCAGGATATGGTCAATCTGTGCATCCGGTACCAGAAGAGCTTCAAATGGCGCTCATCGAAGGTCCCCAGCGCGGGAGAGACAACCGCCTGGCTTCCCGAGTGGGGAGAGGAGAACAACTACTTTGGGACCAACGACTCGACCAGCATGAATCTGGGAACCGCCGAGTATCTCTTCAGGGTCAGGGCGGTCGACGAGTTCACGCGTGTTGATCCCACACCTGCGGCCGTGCGGGTGTTTGGCAACTTTCCTCCGATGCTGGACGATTTTGGGATCGAGCACCACGATGGAACGGTTGCCGGTGACGGTGACAGCATCGTTTGGGATTGGTGGAATCCAGCGAACTTCCATGGCGCCAGCGGGGACACGCTCGATTTGACCGATCCGCCCAACATCTGGATCATAAGGGATTTCTTCTTTTTGATCAGCGGTTCCGGCCGCGATCATCCAAAAGAAGCATCGACAGGTGGCGTCAAAAGCTGGTTATATTCATTTACCCGATCCGAAGACCCATCGTACGTGCAACCGTTTGCCCGATCGGGATATTGGGCGGACGGGGCCACTGTGAATGCGGTGAGCGATACGGTTTGGTTGCGGGTGAGATACTCGCTCGTCGATGATCCCGGTGGACTGCAGGCGTACGCAGATCTACCAGATTGGGTTCACCGATCGTATGACTTTGGGATCCGTGGCCGCGATACCGGGTCGATGGATGAGTTCGAACAGTTCATGTTTGTTAATGGTGACCGGTGGCTCATCAACCGGTACAATGTTTTCGCATTGGGCCGGGAGACGACAGAGGGGGCGATGAGTTTCTACCTGACGATTACGCGGTGATGTTCCCGTATGAAAGTGGGTGAGATCAATCTAATCGCTGGTTGGGTCGGCATCCTCTGCGGTGTCGTTGCGGGCGCTGGCGTGGGAGTTTTCTTTCATCGGGAGAGCTGGGCCGGCGGCTATGCGTCTTTTGAGCGGCGTATGCTTCGGCTAGCGCACATCTCTTTCTTTGGATTGGGTTTCATCAATCTGGCATTCGGCGCGACCACGAGGATTGGCGGCATTATCATCTCGAATTCCGGAATCGCCAGTGTCTTGTTTATTGTCGCGGCGATCACCATGCCGCTCTGCTGTTATCTCACCGCTTGGCGGCAGTCATTTCGACACCTTTTTCCCGTTCCCGTGATCTGTGTGGCCGCCGGTATCATCGTGACTCTGTCGGGATGGTCGTCGGGGTGAGACTCGGGATGATCGCAATAAGCGGCGTCCGCGTCTGTGACGAGGAACTGGTAAAAATCGGTCT
>CP070631.1:1939372-1941486 GCA_020356045.1 Candidatus Latescibacterota bacterium | reverse complement strand
TGTCGAGATACGCCACGTGATTTAAGGGATCTTTTAACCGCAGCTGCTCGTTTTGACCGTGCGGCTCGATGAGTTGCCGTGCAATATCTTGAAGCTGTTTGATTGTACACGTCTTGCCGTTGACCTGCGCCTGGCTGCGGCCGTTGCGTGACACCACACGCCGCAGGACCAGCGGCTCGCCCTCAACAACACCGCCATAAACAAATGCGTCCACCGGCGGACGATCGAGGTCAAAAACACCCTCGACCAACGCTTTATCCGTTCCCGCACGAATAGCCTGCACGCTGGCCCGCTCGCCCAGCAAAAAATTGACCGCGCCCAGAATCAACGACTTTCCCGCGCCGGTCGATCCCGTAAGCACGTTGAGGCCGCTGTGGAACGTCAACGTAACGTCTTCAACCACGGCAAGATTTTGTATGCGAAGCGTTTTGAGCATCGGTAAATGTTCTCGCGCGCGTCGGCACTCAGCAACTAAAGCTTTTCGCGGAGGAGACTATAGAAATCATAGTCGTCGGGAACAACCAGACGCGTGACGCGTTGGCTTTTTTCCACCATGAGATACTGTCCCTTGCCCATGTAGCTCCCCTCCTGCCCATCCACGGTGACGGTAATTCGGGATCGTGCGCCGCTGATTTCAAACTTAATCGTTTCGTTTGAGTCGAGAACGATCGGACGCGCACTCATCGAGTGCGGACAGAGCGGCGTCACCAGAATCGCTTCCATGGTCGGTGCCATTAACGGACCGTCGGCGGACAGCGAGTAGGCAGTCGACCCCGTGGGTGTCGACACGATCACGCCATCGGCCCGGTAGTCCCTAAACGGCGTGCCATCGATGGTGGTCTTTACGTGGATCATTCGCGAGAAGCCAGCTCCGTGAACCACAATGTCGTTTAGCGCACTAAAACCGCTGACGATGACATCACCCTCCATCAGCCGGCCCTTGATCCGCATCCGGTCCTGGATCGTGTAACGACCAGATTTGAGCTTGTCGACTATATCGGAGCCCAACGTCTCCGCCAAGAAACCGAGCCGTCCCACATTCAACCCCAGGATGGGTAACTCAAACCGCTCAAACTGACGGGCCACATGCAAAATCGTTCCGTCGCCGCCAAGCGACAAGATCACATCGCAACCCCGTGAGATTCCGACCTCGACATTCGCGTTTGGATCGATAAAGGGTTGCGTGCGCGGCTCGACAAACACTTCGAACCCGTCGTCCACCAACCCCGACACCAGATCCGCCAAAATCGGTTTGACTTCCTTCTTCTTGAGGTTGGCGACAACACCAATTTTTTTGAATTTGGGATTTGTCATCTGTGTGGCCGCGTTAATCCAACGCGTGGTCACCGCTGTCGGGCAAGCCTCGCGGGCCGATGCCACCCGACTTCCCTCACACGAAGACGCTCGGGATGCCCGGGTTCACAGGACCCACGCATTTCCAGAATCATTCTAACTCGATCCACCGCCACCGGCCGCGCGCAGAAACCGCCGCTTTGAGGTGACCATCTCGATCACCGTTTGAGCGATATTCTCCGGAGTGAGCCCGATTTCGGCGAGAAGATCGGCATGGGGTGCGTGCGCCAAATACCGGTCCGGAATGCCCAGGTTTCTGATCTTTTTGGCTTCGTATCCGTTGTCGACGAGATACTCAAGCACGGCGCTGCCAAACCCACCGGCGCGCGCGTTTTCCTCGACGGTGAGCACCATGGGCTCGCTTTTCATCAGCTCATCGAGCAGCGCGGTGTCCAGCGGCTTGACAAACCGCATGTTGACCACCGTTGGTTTGATCTTGTTTTCCTCGAGCAACGCCGCAGCGGCCAACGAGGGATGCACACAGTTCCCGTAGCCAAGAATAACGACCTTTTTGCCTTCGCGCAGCACCTCGGCCTTGCCGATCTCGAGCGCCTCGAGTTCCGCATCCAAGTCGATACCCACACCGCGTCCACGCGGCATCCTCAACGCAATGGGTCCCCGGTCGTAGTCGATCATGGTCTTGAGCATGTGCCGAAGTTCGTTTTCGTCCTTTGGCGCCATTAACACAAAGTTTGGCACCATCCGCAAATACCCGATGTCGAAGACGCCGTGATGCGTGGGACCGTCCTGTCCCACCAGCC
>CP070631.1:1934547-1939272 GCA_020356045.1 Candidatus Latescibacterota bacterium | reverse complement strand
TGTTCGCATGTATGCGAGCAGAAACCACGGTTAACGCGGGACGAAAATCGTTTTTCAGCGACCAAAAGCTCGCCTTGGGAGCGGTGATCATGTTGGTTGTGGGTTTTCTGTCGGCTGTGCCTTACTGGGCTACGGGGGTAAACGACACGGGACCTGTCAAAACGTACGAATTGATATTCCCGTTTATTATGCTCATCGTTTTGGGAATCAGGTGTGCGGTTCGGAAGTTTGGAGTGGGGCCCGTTGGCGCGTTCCTGTTGGGTTCGTTTTTGTGCGCGGCCGTTGTCTTCTGGCCACCCCAGCTCGTTCACATTTACAAACTGGGCAACCGAGTGGCCGAACCGTTGCGGTTGGTGGAATATGAGGTCGATCGACCTGCCCTTGTGTTTGTGTCGAAAATTCAACGCTCGCCCCACGCCAGTTGGGTTCACTCCTGGCCGGCGGCCAAACCCGATCTGAGCGATTCTATTCTCTACGTGCGCGACCTCGGTGCTGCCAAGAATCGGGCGTATTGGGAGCTTCATCCTCATCGTCACGCCTACCGCCTAACGAGCGGCCGCAGTGGATTCCAGCTTCTGGCCCTCCAGCGCGCCGAGCGATAATTACCCGATATCGGTAAGATTTCGGCGAGTAACTTCCGGCACAAACGCATGCGCAATGTCATCAAACGCGTCTACGATCTTGCGGAAGCAAAAACACAAACGGCAGTCCAAACACCGCGAGGATGGCGCAGCCGACAAACGCGGCCTGTAAACCAAACAAATCACCGGCTCCACCCACGATCAAAATGATCAACCCGCGAATCGCAAAACTGATCATCATAAATGTGCCCGTCGCCGCGGCCGGGTTGGCACCCGAGTTCTCGATCATGACGGCCAACAAGACCGGCGTGGTCGACAACGTGACGAACCCGAGCGCCACCAACACAATCAGCCGTAACGGCCCTCCGGCAAACAGAAACAACAGCATCAGCGGCGGGCCCAACAAAACGGCCCAGGTGAGAACCCGCCTCCGGCCGAGGAAGTCGCTGAGCGTGCCCGCGGTCAAGGCGCCCGCCGCACC
Source organism: Candidatus Latescibacterota bacterium (assembly GCA_020356045.1). Taxonomy (GTDB): domain Bacteria; phylum Krumholzibacteriota; class Krumholzibacteriia; order WVZY01; family WVZY01. The sequence goes on along the minus strand of CP070631.1, from coordinate 1,938,210 downwards.
CGCTAGTTCGAGCACCGACAGTGATATGTTGGCCAACCACAGACTGTGACCTTCGCCGTAAATAAACGTCGGCAGATACGTGGTCAACGCCGCCCCCATAAACGCCCGCGCGACGAGAATCCCAACCAACGCGGCGAAGATGCGGCGCATCGATCGCCACACCGCGAACAATTGCGACGGCTGCCCCTCGGGTTCGTACTCGGGCACGGATCCGAGCCGCCACCACAGCAACAACGACGACGCAACAGCTACAGGAATCACCCGCCACAATCCACCCACGCCAAACGATGCGGCAAGCTGAACGGCAACCAGCGGACCCACGGTGCGCGCCAGCTCGCCGGCGACCATAAAAAAGCTCATCCCGCGGCCCACCGCATCGCCCGCGTTGGCTTTGATCAATACTGGCGCCCCCACATGGATTCCCGCCACGCTAAACCCGGCGGTTAGGAGCAATACAACCAAGCCCGCATATCCAGGAGCAAGACCCATCAGACATACCAGTGTCCCGGTCACACCCGGCGCGATCACGACGAGCGATCGATGAAGTTTGTAGCGGTCGGTTAGCGATCCCAGAATGGGATTGAGCAACGACGGGAGCTGCATGATAAAGACCAGCGAACCCGCCTGTGTGAGGCTTAGACTGAACTTCTGAATGAGAAGCGGAAGCAGCGGTGCGATCAGCGCGGTAAAGATATCGTGAACAAAGTGAGCCGCCGAAATGGGCAGAACCACACCGGTGCGAAATCGTGAATCACGTTTGGTGTCGATCGCCGCCACGTCAATCCACCGGCAGCTTTGAGATCAGCTTTTTCATGTCGGGGGGGAGCTCGGCGGACAATTTTGTCGGCTTACCGGTTACGGGATGGTCAAACACCAACTCAGCACAATGAAGCGCCTGTCGTTGAACCGGCAGCGGCGCCAAATTCTCCGGACCGGCCGGTTGACCGCTCTCGCCAATTCCCACATCTGTGGATGGGCCGTCTATATTGTTGCCGACGTGGCCGTACAAGTTATCGCCTACGGCGCCGTCCACCTTATCGGCGACCCAAGCGCCGTCCACCTCATCGCCCACCGACGGGCCGTACACTTTATCGCCCAAAATAGGATGCCCAATGTGTTCGAGATGAACCCGTATCTGATTGGTTCGTCCCTGAAGGGGATGAGCGCGCACAACGGTAAACCCACGGCGTCGCTCGATCACCTCGAACCGGGTTACCGCAGGCTTGCCCTTTTCACGATCGACGAGCCGCCGGGGCACATATCGCGGCAGATCGTCTTTGAGATCACTGTCGAGCGCGTCGGCATCAAATCGACCGGTAGCTTCTTCGGTGGTTTTGCCGATCGGCGCGTCAACCTCAAACCGATCGTCCGCCACGACACCATGAACGACGGCGATATAGCTTTTGTCAACCCGGCCGTCGGCAAACATCTTGCCCAACACGCGCGCGGTCCTCGCATCTTTTGACAACAACACGATCCCGCTGGTTTCGCGGTCCAGACGATGCGCGAGGTTCAGATGATCGCCATAGATGTTCTTCAACGTCGCGATGAGCGTATTCCGGATATAAACCCCACTGGCATGCACGGGGATGTTTCCCGATTTGGACACCGCCAAAATAAAATCGTCCTCGTAAACGACATCAAAACGAAAATCTACCTCGGGTTCGGCATGCCAGATCGTGTACGAGATTACATCATTCTTGTTGACGACCTGGACGGGCTCAACATCGGCGCCATTCACCTGCACCCATCCCTCAGTGACGCGTTGGGCCCAGCGCTCGGGTGTATGGTACTTGAAGCGGTGCGCGAGAAATTCCACCACCGTCCAACCCGACCGGTATGAATCCACCGAACATTCGAGCGTTATCTTTTTCTTCTTCGCCATCTCTTTCGGGATGTCAACCGCCCGTCACGGATCATCGATCGGCGCGGGCACCGGTTCGTATTCACGGCCCGCGTTTGCGATCCTCGATCGTCCTCCTGCGACACGACGCCACCGGCACAGTCCTGGACCGTCTTCGTGCGACGCCACGCCACCGGCACAGTCCTGGACCGTCTTCGTGCGACACCACGCTGCCGGCGCGGATTCGTTTTTCCATATGCCGTGCCGCAAAGGTCTTAACCGGTCGAAGCCCATGTATTTCAATGACTTCTCTTGACTAATTGTAGGTGGTTCGGTACAATCCGTCCACATTTTCGGTTGGCGAACACCAACCCGTACTCGGCCGAGTCATTCGAACACCCGACAAGGATTGTCATTATGCCTCACACCGGTGTCATTTCCGATACAGAAAAACAATGGATGGGTCACCCTCGCGGTTTGTCGACGCTCTTTTTTACCGAAATGTGGGAGCGTTTTAGTTACTACGGAATGCGGGCGCTTCTCATCCTTTATATGACCGCCGAGAGCCTCGACGGCGGGCTCGGGTTTGCCGTCGTCAAGGCGGGCGCGATCTACGCGCTTTACACGTCGTGTGTTTACCTGGCCAGTCTGCCCGGCGGGTGGATCGCCGACAACCTAACCGGTCACCGCAGGGCGGTGGTGCTGGGCGGCATCATGATCGCGGGCGGCAACTTTATGCTCGCCGTCCCGGGTCTGGTTCCCTTCTACATTGGGCTCTCTGTCATTGCCTTTGGCACCGGTCTTTTGAAACCCAATGTGAGTACCATGGTCGGTCAGCTCTACAGCGACGACGACCCACGGCGTGATTCCGGGTTTAGCATCTATTATATGGGAATCAATATCGGCGCGTTTATCGCACCGCTGATCTGCAGCGCGATTGGTGAAAAGGTCAACTGGCATCTCGCGTTCGCCACCGCCGGTGTCGGTATGATCTTTGGTCTCATTCAGTTTCTCTACGGAACGCGGTATTTGGGCGATGCCGGCCGCGATCCGGCGCCGGCCAAAGACCAGGCGGACAAACAGCGGCGAGTGCGCAATTTCGTGCTGGGTATCGGCACGCTCGCATTCGTCATCGCCGTCATCGCGGTCTTGAAGACGACGGGTATCGCCAACATCACCGCCGAGGGCATATCGGATGCCTTTGGCGTCGTTCTCGCCATTATCGCTGTTGTGACATTTGCGTGGATTTTCAAAGTAGGTCATTGGACACCGACAGAGCGCAACAAGATCATCGTGATCGTCATCTTGTTTATGTGCGCGTCAATATTTTGGGGAGCGTTCGAGCAGGCCGGTTCGTCGCTCAACCTCTTCGCCCGGGACAACACCGAACGCGATCTGTTTGGGTGGGAATTTCCCGCGGGGTATTTTCAGTCGCTTGGCGCGATTTTTATCGTCCTGTTTGCCCCGGTTTTCGCCTGGCTGTGGTTGTATCTCAACAGACGCAAAAAAGAGCCGTCGAGCCCCAGCAAGTTTGCCACCGGTCTGCTCCTCGTCGGTATGGGTTTTCTGGTGATGGTCGCAGCGGCGTATTTCTCGGTAAAAGGCGGCCGCGTAAGTCCAGGGTGGCTCTTTGCCACTTACTTCCTGCACACGATGGGGGAGCTTAGCTTGAGCCCGGTGGGTTTGAGCACGGTGACAAAACTCGCCCCCGCACGAGTGGCCGGTTTGATGATGGGGGTGTGGTTTTTGGCCTCTGCGGTTGGCAATTATCTTGGCGGGCGAATGGCAGGTCTGTACGAGACGCTGTCGTTGCCAACGCT
>CP070631.1:1931275-1934447 GCA_020356045.1 Candidatus Latescibacterota bacterium | reverse complement strand
CACGATTCACCCAACCCCTCCACCCGAGCGCGTGCGTAGCTTACCAGGATCGAACCACCCATCGCCACCCAGATGACGACAAACATCGTCACGGGATATGTCTCGGATCTGTTGATATAATAGACGAGGATGGCACCAAAGTAGACTAGCTCGCTGATGCGGTCGAATGTGGAATCGATAAACGCACCAAACTTCGAACTGCGACCGCTGCGTCTCGCCACGGAGCCGTCGAGGATATCGCAAACTCCCGACAGGAGCAGCCAGATCCCGCTCCAAAACAACGACCCTTTGGCGGCCAGTATCGCTCCGTAGAAGCTAAAAATCAAACCGAGAACCGATATCAAAATGGGCGGTACGCCAAGCGATACGAGCCCCTCGACAATCGGATCGAGGATTCGTCGTGTTTTGTCTTTGATGGTTTGTTTGTCGAGAGTCATGTCGCGTTACCGCATGTCGTTGCGGTTTGCAGTGGCCACGCTACCCCAGCTCTACTGGAGCGTCAAGGCTATTTGTATTTGTCCTTTTTGACACTTTTCTCCTTTGCACGCCCGCTGATCACCAATACGAATTCCCCGCGGACTCGGTGGGCGGTAAACCAGTCGATAAGCTCTTTTGCGGTGCCCCGCCTGACTTCTTCGTGAAGCTTGGTGATCTCGCGTGCGACGGCCACCCGTCGTGACGGAAGTACCGTATCGATCGATTCTAGAACTTTGAGCAACCGGTGAGGTGACACGAAATACACAACGGTGCGCCGTTCGTCCTCCAGCGCGCTAAGTTTGCGTTCGAGCTCTCCTTTTTTCCGCGGGAGAAAGCCCTCGAAAATGAATGCGTCGGTGGGAAACCCGGACAACAGCAGAGCGGGCAGGATCGCGTTTGCACCGGGGACGACGGTCACCGGCACACCCTCGGTGACCGCGGCGCGGACGAGATAATACCCGGGATCCGACACGCCCGGAGTGCCCGCATCCGTCACCAGAGCGAGTGTTTCGCCGTCACGAAGCCGTTTGATGATCCCCGGTGTGACCTTCTCTTTGTTGTGGTCGTGATAGGGCACCAGCTCGTTCTGGATGTCAAAGTGCGTAAGAAGCTTTCGCGCGTGGCGTGTATCCTCGGCGAGAATCGCCGACACATTCCCAAGCGTTTCCACTGCCCGGTAGGTCATATCCCCGAGATTGCCGATCGGGGTGCTAACGAGGATCAGGGTTCCGGTGGAGGTGTTGGATTGCGAGTCATCCATACGCACATTCTGCCAATTCAAGGTCGGCTAATTGGCCGGTCCCAGGCCGGCAAGCACGTCCGCCGCGCGAGCGATATCGCCGGCGTCCACGTCGAGGTGCGCAACCATTCGTACCCTGTCGCTGCCAAACGGAACCGCTAAAACTCCGTTGGCTTCGAGCCGCGCCAGGAGGTTGCCGACCGTGTCGTATCCATCATCGACTCGGAAAATCACGATGTTGGTTTCCACCGGGTATACGAGATCCAAACCATCGATGGCGTCGATGGCGGCTCCGAGACGTTTGGCGTTGGCGTGATCGTCGGCAAGCCGGTCGATGTGGTGGTCGAGTGCATACAAAGCGGCCGCCGCCAGTATACCGGCCTGGCGCATCCCGCCGCCAAATTGTTTCCGTTTTCTTCTCGCCTTGTCGATTGTCGCGTTAACCCCGGCCACAACCGATCCAACCGGCGCACCAAGCCCTTTTGAAAAACACATGCTCACCGTGTCGGCGCAGGCTGCGTATTCTTTGAACGGAATGCCCGACGCTACAACCGCGTTGGCAAGCCGGGCGCCGTCGAGATGAACGACCAGATCGCGTTCGTCTGCCAGCGCGCGGATTCGCTTCATCTCGTCGAGCGGAAACACGCGACCGCCCGCACGGTTGTGTGTGTTTTCGATCGCGATAATCCGCGTAACCGGTGCGTGAATGTCACGCTGACGGATGTGCGGGACGATGTCGTCCGTCGTGATGACGCCCCCGTCTCCATCCAACGGATTGAACTGAAGACCGGAAAGTGCGGGTGCGGCGGCGACTTCATAGTTAAAGATGTGACATTGCCGGTCGAGGATGATCTCATCACCCGGTTGGGTGAGGCTGGCAAGCGCCACCTGGTTGCCCATGGTGCCGCTGGGTACGAAGAGAGCCGTTTCCGTGGCGAAAAGCTCCGCTATTCGTTTCTCCAAAAGGATTACGGTCGGGTCATCACCAAAAACATCGTCGCCCACCTCCGCCTCGGCGATAGCCGTGCGCATGGCGGGAACAGGGCGCGTAACGGTATCGCTCCGAAGATCGACTATCTTCGACATTGAATCGCTGTCCTAAGTTGAACTGTCACAGGGTGTCAGATATGAGTTGGCTAGAGCTGCGTGAGGCCTGTTATGCGTTGGAGACCATATCCTTTAGTTCTTTTGACACCTTGAAAACGGGAACGTTGCGGTCAGGAACCGGTACGGCCTCCCCTGTCCGCGGGTTCCGCGCCATCCGCGCTTTTCGCGCTTTTACCTTGAACGTGCCGAAGCCGCGGATCTCGTAGTGTTTCCCGTCGGCGAGAGCTTTTGAAATCGATTCCAAAAACTGATCCATGGCCATCGCTACATCTTTTTTGGTCAAACCAGTCTTGCCGGCGATGTCCTCGACGATTTCGGCTTTTGTCATGTGCTGGCCTCCTTTGAATCTTCGAATTCCACAGAACGTTCTTAACTTTTACGGCATAACTTGTGAAAAGTCAAGCATCTTTTCGGATGGACCTCCCCCCCAGCACCACCGGCCGGATCACTGGATACTGGGCCCTTTCTGAGAGGTCCGCCCACCCCACCTGCGTGCCGGATTGGAGAGCGCCGCTCCATCGCCGTGCGACAGCGGTCATTTTGCATCTGGCGTGCAAGACGCCAATCCATGTGGCTGATCCCTACTCGCCACTCTGAGAAACAACACGCCGCACCGGGAAAACACGGATACCGATTCGCAACCATCGAATCAAACGGGACGCATGACCGAGATAACCCGCATTGGTATGCGGCAAATGCGGCTTTGAGAAAGATGGTGCAAGCAGTTTGGTACACCCTTTGCTGTGTGGCCAAAGTGCTGCGAGGTGGTCGCCGCAAACACCACGACCCTACTCTACACCGAACCACCTTGCGGCGTAGAGCAAGCAAGGCAGCTTGAGGTCTTTCGCT
>CP070631.1:1928864-1931175 GCA_020356045.1 Candidatus Latescibacterota bacterium | reverse complement strand
GGCTCGAGCGCGCGCGGAGTGTCAACGCGAGTTGCTTTTCGCACCTGGTCCGGGGCGGGGTTTCTTCGAGTCGCTCAAAAGGGGGCTGGCGTCGTGACAATCGAGGTCACATTGGACGTATTTCTCAAGGGTGTCGACTTGATCGCGAGCACGGCGTTTCTGACGTTGCGCGACAAAATGGGTTACGGACATAGCTTGCTGGGTTTGAGGCGTCTGGAAAGCTACGCATTCACGATCGAAAGCCCAAACCCGGACAAAACGGTCGCCAAACTCAGACGTGTGCTGTCGACACAGAGCACATTTTATAACCGTAACAAACACAATCATGTGCTCCGCTGCCGATGGGATGGAGGCGAGCTCGATGACGGAGTGGATCCAGTGGAGTGCCGGGCACGGCTGGAGACCCAAGCCCGGGCGACGCTTGAGGCGGCCGGGGCGATGGCGGAAGATTTTGATAGCCAACAAGGTACGAATCGGGTTATCTTGGAGGCAGTTCCGGTTTACCGGACAGAGGTTTTGGTGGAAGGACTCGATCCGACTGCCAAGAAAGCGATGGCTCAAAAGCTCGAAGCCGAGCTGGAGACGGCCCCAGTGGTTGTGACCACGCTGGGTACATGTTGGTATCTGGCGCTACGCGCTCAGTCGGATGCCCAAGCCCAGACGGTCACGGAAGAGATCACGGTTACAGAGAAAAGGGACCGAGGTCTTCTTCTCAACCCGAATTACGAAGGGTACCAGTTTCTTGCCACTGAGCGGATCAACGTGGCCGGTTGAATGTCGGGGATGGGTGGGGTCGAGATGGAGAACCGGCGGTGAGAAACGGCCTTTGCGGCGTTAGACCCGATCGATGGGTACGGATTAACACAACCACAACGATCGGGCACAGATAGTGCTTGAGACTTTACGTCGCGAATTGCCCCGGGGCGAAGGCCATCAGTCAACGCGCGGAGCCAAACGGAACCAGTGAATACCCGCGGCGCCCTTCGTCGGGATAGGAGGACCGGGAAAATGCACCCGGTGCGGGAGGTGATCCGGGGCACGCGCAATCGTTGCCGGCGAAACTTGTGCGCCGGCCTATAAACGGAGCTCAATACACAAGGGGCAATCGACCCACTTGGGTCGGGGAAAGAGATTTAACGTCGATGGCCACCGGCCAATCGGCCGAGCAGACCAGGCAATTATTCGAGTTTCAAGATTCTTCACGTCTTAACAAAAGCGTAATTGAATAAACGTGGATAAGATTCACCGGAAGTCGGGTACAAAGCTCGCGAGGGATCCTCACACTATCGCCCTTCCTGCCGCGAGCAAGATATCCCGTTTGGGTAAATACCCCGACACCGGTATTCCTAGCGGACCGGGATTCATGTCATGTCGGAACACCGGCGACCCGCAAACACGGCCGTTTCGAAAAAGCGGCAGTATTGCGGGAGCGGTAAATGGGGAATCGATGAGGACGAGGGTGGAAGACAGGGATGAATTCGTCCACACGGTCCGACGTTGAACAAACTCGAAACCGTGTCCAGCCGGACACGGGTCACTGCGTTTTGCTCGCCAGCGGTAAACCCTTCGGATAATTGAGGGACAACCGCAAGCTCTTCTCAACCGCCCGCACAATCCAAGGCTCCGTGGGGATCGTAAGACCACCGGTCGACCGCCGGGCGTGCCGCCATTGGGTGTGGGCACCCGTCGTGTAATGACTATCGAACGACGCATAACACCGGCAACGAGGTCGACACCAGGGAACTGAGGGTGCGTCTCAGGATAAGGTACGAAAAACGGGGGCCGATTCGATTTACGTCGCATCGGGATCTCTTGCGTATTTTCCGGCGCTGTTTCGCTGCCGGCAGTGTGCCCATGCGTTTCTCCCAGGGGTTCAATCCGCACCCGTTGTTTTCGTTTGGACCGTCGCTTCGAACCGGTTGGGAGAGTCTCGACGAGTACATGGATATATTTCTCGCGACGCCCTTCGACGGCCCGGTCTCCACATACAATGCGCACCTTCCCGATGGTCTTCGAGTTCTCAAGACGATACCGGTCGGCAAATCCGTTCCCAAGCTCTCCGCCGACATCAAGGCGGTTCGCTACTCGGTGGTGCTGGATGCGGAAGTACGGCCGGTAGTGGAAAAGTTTTTTTGCGAGCGGGTGCCGAATGCCGGCGATGGCAGGGCGGCAACGCTCGACAATAGGTTGGAGTCGATGCTACGCGAACGTTTAATACCGGGCGGAGCTCAAACGGCGCGCGCGGTAAACGGCCCGGAAATGCCGCTACCCGTGGTGGAAGATATCCGCGTTGGGGAGTCCGGTGCGCGGG
>CP070631.1:1921362-1928764 GCA_020356045.1 Candidatus Latescibacterota bacterium | reverse complement strand
GCGTCGCCGTTCTTGTCTACAAAAAGACTTGTACCGTCAAAAACCAGATCGTCGTTGCCGCCAACCTGGTTGACCGAAATAAAACCGATCCCGTGGGCCAAGGCATGATCGCGGATTAGACGGTACCGCACCTCCTCCTTACCCACCGAAAACGGTGACGCTGAAATGTTGACCATCAGTGTCGCACCTTTTTTAGCCAGCATTTCGATCGGGTCTCGCGGATACCGGCGGCGGTTGAACGGGTCCGGCTCGTTCCAAAAATCCTCGCACACAGAAATACCCAGTTTTTCGTTTTTGAACACGGTAACGTCGTTATCCGGAGCCGGTCTGAAATATCTTGGTTCGTCAAAAACGTCATAGGTTGGAAGAAGCATTTTTGACTGTGTGGAATTGACCCTACCGTTGGCGATCAGAAACGCAGTGTTGTACAGGGCCTTGCCATCAGGAAGTCCTGTTGGGGTGGGCGCGCCGAGAACGATTCCGAGCGTTGGGAAGTTGGTTGATGCATCCTTTATCTTCGCCAGTCCGTCGTCGACCCGGGACAGGAAACCGGGAAATTCGAGGAGATCTTTTGGCGGGTACCCCGTGACGATCATCTCGGGAAACACGACAAGGTCGGCGTTGTCGGAGGCAGCGATGTGTAGCGTATCGAGAATTGCCCCAACGTTGCCGTCGACGTCACCGACAATGGGATTGAGCTGCGCCATCGTGACGCGCATGGTCGAGGCTCCTTCTCGGAGTCTTACATCTCGCTGCCGAAGGGGATACCAAAACCGGCGAATATTGAGACGGCCTGGTTGTGAACATCCTTCTCGCCATCTTGATCGATCGACGTAAAACCAAAAACCAACCTGGCATCGAAATAGAGCATGTAATCACCGACCAAAACTTCCACTCCACCGCCTACGACCCCGCCAAGGTCAAAATCCTGGATGTGACCGCCAATTTTGGCCGTCCGACTAAAATCTCTGATTGTCGCCGAAAAATTTGGCTGATCGATGACCGCCTGACCTTCGAACTTGATCTCCGACCTTGCACTAAACGCGAACGACAGCCCCAGCTCGGCAACCAGGCTGAATCTTTCGTCCGCTTCGAAGGAGAACACCGCCAGCACCGGAACCTCGACATAATCAAGGGATACTGTGAGTTCACCATCCACATCCGCAGGGTAAATCTCGTTGTTTTCGGCTTGGTATTCTACCGTCCCGGTTACATTACCCTTGCCACCCTTTTGCGAATACAACACTTCGCCCTGAAGCGAAAACATATCGTTGATATTTCTTCGGATAAACCCACCGCCGACAAATCCGATCTTGCTGTCGCCGACAGGTCCCGCCACATCGATCGTTGGTGGAACGCTCACAAACAGTCCAATCTGGTCGCCCCTGAGCTTGGTGGTCTGAACACCTGCCTTGATTCCCGTTTCCCATGTTTTAACGGCCATCACATCTGTGCTAAACATACAGACGACCGCGATGGCGGCAACGGCGACTACAAAACGGCTTGTCATCTGATTCTCCCTCATGATAGAAAACCTTACCATTCGCGCTCGTCAATGTGACGCGTTGAACCAACAACAATCGATGTAGGCGATCGTTGGTGCGGTTCGCGCCCCTACGTGCACAATCTCAGCCAAATTCCCGTGCGGTTGTGGTAACTCTTAGCATAAACGACAAACTACCGTCAAGCTCCCCGGCGCGGCGCCAATAACCGTATCTCTCAGCGCGCCGTTCCTATTACCCGCTCCACCCGATCATTTCGACGCTCGGATCGCCTCGTCCAACGCGGAGGCAATCGCCGACGGTGCTCCGGAGAGGATTGCCCCTGTCAACTTTACCGCCGCTTCTGCCATCCTGATGACTTTGTCGGTCCTCTTGAGCTTTTTAACGGCCGCGGTCATTCGTTTTGTGACTCGTTTGATCCGTTTTAACACCGGGTCCACGTCATCCAACGCGAGGTTTATCGCTATCACGGTAAAGTCGGAGGACGCAGATAAAAGCGACCTTTCGATCGCTTCGATCGACGCGCGCCGGGCCTTTGTCAGATCGTCCCAATTGTCAAACCGGTATCGTCCCAAAGTCGTCGCCAACTCGTGATACAGACGTGCAAGATCCCTGGCCTGCGCGGCCGAAAGTGTCGCCATTTTTAACTCCCGATTTTAGAATGCATCGCGCAGCTTTTCGAAATCGTAGACGAGATCCTCGAGTACGACTGTGTATTCCATCAGCAGGCTGTGCACCTCTTTGGAGCTCAGTTTATCCCGGTTGTCGTAAAGCTTCTGATGTCCTTTGGCGATCTTATCCAGAATCTTTACGGACAAGGCGGCGGCGCCCTGCTTGTCGCGCACAGCCAAATCCGCCTCTCTCCATTTTTCAAACACGAGCGGGACGGTCAGCGGCTCACCGGCACCATACTCCTTGATTTGTCCAAGATAGTAATGTTTTGCGGCCTCACCCTCGACGTCGAGAAGCCTCGTGTAGTCCTCGTCGATAACATCACGTAGCGCGGCCACCAGAATTTGGACGTCCGGATTCGCTTCTTCGACGGTTTGCTTCAACTGTTTGCGGCGCCACTCACCCGCAACAGCGTTTGACAGCGTGGCGGCAAGCCTCTCCACCGCTCCGATCTTTTCCGCATCGAACATGTCATTGTCGGCCAGCGCGTCCGCGACATCCTCAATGCGTTTGTCATAGACAACGAGCTTATCTTCTGCAAGCTTGCCCAATGCCTTCAGATAGCTCACCAGCACTTGGTTGGCACCGTTGAGCCGCCGGGCGAGCGTTACATAGTCGCTACAACTCTCTTCGGCCCGGCTGCGTACACCCTCCAACGTAATCTGAGAGTCGGCAAGCGCAAGATACCTGTGCTGCCGCATGCACGCAGCCGGCAGATCGTCGGCAATCTCTTCGAACTGTTCACTTGCCGTCGACGAAACGGTCGCGAATCTTCTGACGGCGGAGGTGTCCACACACGCCGACAGGCCAACCAAGAGTGCGTTAAAGCAAGCGGTATAGACAAACCGTCGTAGCCATCGGCCCATGGATCTCCCTTCGATCGGCGTTTGCAACGACCCGGGATCGGCACGTCCGGTCACACCGCCGTGTCATTGTCCTGCGAGCGTAACGGCCCGGTCAGACGAAGATCAACCCAAATCACCCTTTGGCGCGTTGCTGTCGGTATTGACTTTGCCGCCTGTCACCGTATACTCGTAATGCGCGTTCAAACGTCCAATCTCACGGAGCTCTCACAGATGAACACAAACCGTCTGACCGTCCTGACTCTCGTGCTCACACTTGCCGGTGTCGCCGGTGCGGGAGCTGCCGGTGTCCGACAGCCGGCGGTAGCCGGACAGTTCTATCCGTCCGACCCCGTGCGTCTGGCCAATGCGATCGATTATTATCTCGAAGATGCAATCACCCCGACCGCTGACAAGCCGGTTGCGATTATCTCCCCTCACGCCGGATACGTGTATTCGGGACAGATAGCAGCGGATGCGTTCAAACAAGCACAGGGCCACGACTACGATCTTGTGATCATCGTCGGGGCCAATCACACGACGGGTGGATTCAGGGACGTATCGATCTACGCGGGAAGCGGCTACCAAACACCACTGGGAATCGTCGAGATCGACGAGGCGTTTGCCGCCGAACTCACCGCGGCCGATGAAGATTTTACATTCAAGCCGGCCGTTCACGAGCGCGAGCATTCAGTTGAAGTCCAGATCCCCTTTGTTCAGATGCTTTGGCCCAGGGCAAAAATTGTTACTGCGATCATTGGAAGACCCGATCTCGATCTTTGCCGGCGGTTTGGAAAAACGCTTGCGGACAAAATCGAGGACCGCAACGCGCTCATTGTCGCCAGCACGGATTTCTCGCACTACCCCACCCACCGCGACGCCTGTGAAATCGACCGGTCAACCCTGGAGACGATTCTCTCCCATGACGCCGAAGCGTTTCGCGAGGCGACGCGGGATCAGCTGCGCGATGGACCTGAGAACCTTGTCACCTGCGCGTGTGGTGCGGGACCGGTGATGACTGCTCTAGCAGCCTCTGAAGCTAACGACGCAAACGGAGTTCAAGTAATAAGTTATGCAAACTCCGGCGATACGGCTATTGGCAAGCATGACCGGGTGGTTGGGTATGCGGCTGTGTCCTTCTCCAGGGGGGAGACGACAAACCGGCTCGAGCCGTTTGTGGCTGCACCAACGGGGAGCACAGCGATGCGCGAACCGTCCGAGGCCGGCAAACGGGCACTACTCGATTTCGCCCGCAAAACCATCCGGCAGTATCTGTCCTCCGACACCGCTCCACTCGCACGCGGTTTTAGCCCCGAACTCTGCGCGGATCGCGGTGTGTTTGTAACGTTGAAAAAACAGGGGGCGCTTCGCGGCTGCATCGGTCACATGACCGATGACCTGCCTTTGTGCCAGGTGGTTGGAAATTGCGCGCTGCAGGCGGCATTCAACGACCGGCGTTTCCCTCCCCTGGAACCCACGGAGCTCAACGACATCGATATCGAGATCTCTATTCTGACACCCTATCTTCAGGTGGATTCCTACAGAGACATTACCCTCGGTCGGGACGGGGTGATGATCGAGAAAAACGGCCGCTCCGCCGTCTTTCTGCCCTACGTTGCGGTCGAGCAAGGTTGGGATCGTGATGAGATGCTCGCAAACCTGTGCCGCAAAGCGGGGCTGTCGGAGGATGCGTGGGAAAAAAACATGTCCTTTTACGTCTTTCAGGCTATCGAGTTTGGCGAACCTGACTTTCGTTGAAAACAGGGTCTTGGCAATTCGCCGCCGATTCTGCTAAGATGTCCCACTGAACCGATTACCCTCCCTTTTATTAAACATCATTTCCAGCTGGAAAGAGGAGAGTGATGAAGAACCTTCTTGAAAGCATTGGGAACAGAAGCCGATGGCCCGCGAGGCTCGACGTCACGCAGAGTCTAACCGGTTTGGCACTCGGGCTGTTCATGTGGGTCCATCTCATCCTGGTCTCGAGCATCCTGCTTGGTAAGGATGCCATGTTTTACGTTACCGGGTTCTTTGAACTCAAGTTTCTGCATGGCTGGCAGCACGGATACCCGGTTCTCGTCAGCATTATCGGAATCATCGTGTTTGCCATCTTTATCGTCCACGCCGGAATCGCGCTACGTAAGTTCCCGATTTCATGGAAACAACATCGTATTTACAGGCACCAAATGGCGATGATGAAGCACTCGGATACCAACCTGTGGTACTGGCAGGCGGTAACAGGTTTTATCATGTTTTTCCTTGCGTCCGTGCACCTGTACATCATGATCAGCCAACCGGATTCGATTGGGCCCTACGGGTCGGCGAACCGGTTCGTCACCGGGAACTTTTGGCCCTTGTACCTCATTCTTCTCATTTCTGTCGAGCTCCATGGCACTATCGGAATGTACAGACTTGCCGTGAAATGGGGTCCATTTGATGGTAAGGATCCCAGGAAGACGCGCAAAAGACTCAAACGGATAAAGACCACGCTGACTACTGCGTTCTTGATTATCGGAATAATTACATTTGCAGTGTATGTAAAGATTGGACTCGAACAACGTGACAACCCGGAGGAACGATACACGCCGACGGGCCAAACATCAGCCGTACACCAGGGAGGTGATGTGGGATGAACGTCGTATACACCGATTCTTTGGTTATAGGTGGCGGACTGGCAGGGCTTCGAACGGCGATCGCCACCAAACAACGCGGGCTCGATACCATAATCCTGTCATTGATCCCGGCGAAACGATCGCACTCCGCCGCCGCCCAGGGCGGTATGCAGGGTAGCCTGGCCGCCACAATCAAAGGCGAAGGGGACAACGAAGACGTCCACTTCACCGATACCGTAAAAGGGAGCGACTGGGGGTGCGATCAGGACGTCGCAAGAATGTTTGCCCAGGTCGCGCCAAAGGCTGTCCGCGAGCTGTCCACGTGGGGTGTGCCCTGGTCACGGGTGCGAAAAGGTCCCCGCTCGGTGGTAATCAACGCGGAACGTGTCACCATTGAAGAAAAGGACGAGGCACACGGACTCATCACCGCCCGCGACTTTGGCGGCACCAAGAAGTGGCGCACCTGTTACACATCGGACGGCACCGGCCACACGATGCTCTATGCGGCCGATAACAAAGCGATCGAGTTCGGAATCCCCGTTCACGAACGCAAGGAAGCCATCGCTTTGATCCACGACGGGTCGAAATGTTACGGTGCCGTGGTCCGCGATCTCATCACCGGCGAGTTGATCGCCTATGTGTCAAAGGCGACAACGATTGCGACGGGCGGGTACGGACGTCTCTATTCGGTGTCGACCAACGCGGTCATCAGCGAGGGCATCGGAACCGCCATCGCGTTGGAGACCGGTGTCGCTGCGTTGGGCAACATGGAAGCCGTTCAGTTTCACCCCACCGCAATCGTCCCCGTGGGTATTCTGACCACGGAAGGCTGCCGTGGTGATGGCGGTCTTATAAAGGATGTCGACGGCTATCGTTTTATGCCCGACTACGAGCCTGAGAAGAAAGAGCTCGCCTCACGTGATGTCGTGTCCCGCCGGATGACCGAGCACATGAGAAAGGGCAAGGGTGTTCCCTCTCCCTACGGTGATCATCTGTGGCTCGACATCACGCTGCTGGGTAAGGAACATATCGAAAAGAACCTTCGCGAGGTCAAAGAGATCTGTGAGTACTTCCTCGGTATCGACTGTGTCACCGAGTACATCCCCGTCCGCCCCACCCAGCACTACTCGATGGGCGGGATCCGCACTTACCATACGGGAATGAGCCGTCAGCTCGATGGACTCTTTGCCGCGGGTGAAGTGTCCTGTTGGGATATGCACGGCTTTAACCGGCTTGGCGGCAACTCGGTTGCCGAGACCATCGTCGCCGGTATGATCGTCGGCGAATTCGTCGCGGATTATTGCGAGAGCGCCACGGTCGATATTCCGACGTCAACGGTCAAAGACTTCATTGATCGCGAATACGCAAAGATCACCGCGATCATCGACCGCACCTCGGGTGAGGATGTTTACGAGTTAAAAGCGGCGATGCAGAAGATCATGATGGACAAGGTCGGCATCTTTCGTAACGGTCCCGATCTCGAGAAGGCCGTCGAGGAGCTGAAGGACCTGGTCAAGAGGAGCAGGAATGTCGCCGTCCAGAACAAGATTCGGTCGTCGAATCCCGAACTGGTCGACGCGATCCGCGTCCCCATGATGATCAAGCTGGCCGTGTGCGCGGCCGTCGGCGCCGCCGCACGGACCGAGAGCCGTGGGGCTCATGCCCGTGAGGATCATCCGGAACGAAACGACCGCGATTGGCTCAAACGAACGCTTACCGTGTGGGAAAAAGACACCGACGACCTCCCCGTCGTGAGTTACGAGGATCTCGATGT